>JANWUR010000065.1 GCA_024958655.1 Cyanobium sp. FGCU6
AGAGCGGATTGAGCACCTCGAAGCGGTTGCGTCCCTCCAGCCAGGCATCCGGGGCAGTGATCAGCAGATCGATATCGGAATCCGGTCCACTGGTGCCGCGAGCCCTGGAACCGTAGCCGCAGGCTTCTCCGCAGGAGTACAGCCGTACCTGCGCCCCTGGGATGACGCCATGGATCACCCCGGCCATGGCCCGGAGCCGTTCCTTGATCGGAGGCGCTGATGCCGTGCTCATCGCCCCATTGTGAAGCCACCCGCCAGGCGGCTGCAGCCAATCCGGTTGCGGGCGTGGCCGTGCCGCCCCAGTCCCCAGCCCCCATGACTGATGACAATAGGCACACATGGCCTTAAAGTGCTGCCATGAAGCCCTTTCGCTGGAGCGCAGGTAAGAACGAGGTCCTTCAGCTGCAACGAGGCGTTTCCTTCGAGGCCGTGGTGGTCGCCATCGAATCCGGCGATCTGCTCGACATCGTTGAGCATCCGAACCAGGCCCGATACCCAGGTCAGCACATCCTTGTCGTTCTGATCTCCGGCTACGTCCATCTGGTGCCTTATGTCGAGGCCGACGATCACCTCTTTCTCAAAACCATCATTCCCAGCCGCAAAGCCACCATCGCCTACCGCCCAGGAGACCGACCATGAACCCCCTTGATCACGAAGAGCAGGAGATTCTCGAAGCCTTCGAAGCGGGCACGCTCCGTTCGGTGGCTACGGCTGCAGAGCGCTCACGCCTGGAAGCCTCCGCACGGTCAACATTCACCAAGGATCAGCGCATCAACATTCGCCTCACCAGTGAGGATCTGGGCGCCTTGCGTGCCCGTGCCCTGCAGGAGGGCATTCCCTACCAGACCCTGATCAGCAGTGTCCTTCACAAGTACGTGAGCGGCAGGCTTCTCGATCGACCCTGAGCGTGTGGAGCTTCGCGGTTTCGGGCGGCCCGTCAGGCTGGCGCCCCCTTCTGGGATCCCTTCTGGCATGGGCGTGATGCGGCTGCAGCCAACCCGGCTCAGGGTGTGGCTGTGCCGCCCCAGTCCCTTTGCCCAGACAAGGGCACCATCCCGCCCGCCGCTGCAAGACTGGTGCCATCGGAGGCCGCCATGCAGGAAATCCTTTTCGTGGTGGAGGAAGCGGAGGCTGGCTCCTACCGAGCCAGTGCCGCCGCCGCCGCCATCCATACCGAAGCCGACACGCTGGAGGACCTCCACCGGGAGATCCGCGACGCCGTCGTCTGCCATTTCGAGCTCGGTGAGGCGCCGCCCCTGATCCGCTTCCATCACGTGAGGCAGGAACTTCTGGCCCTGTGAGGATTCCGCGGGACGTCAACGGCCAGCTCCTGGCCGAGCGCTTCCGGTGGCATGGCTACGAATTGACGCGTCAAACAGGCAGTCACATGCGGCTGGCCGAAGCTCTGACGGCCAGCAACAGCACCTCACCATTCCTGCCCACAAGCCCCTGAGGGTCGGCACCTTGCGACAGATCCTCAAGGACGTGGCCAGCCAACTGGGCTGCTCGATTGAAGAGGTGATCGGCAGCCTGGACCGGTGAGGACTGGGCACAGGGGCCGTTCCCCCGGGGCGGGGCATCAGGGTCCCTGACGCCCGGTCGCCATCGCACAGCGTGTCTGCTCGATGATCGACTGCCCCAAGCCCTCGTAGGTGGCGGAGGGGGGCGGGGGCATGGGGGCATCCTGGCTGGGTGTGACGGGGGGTGGCACTGGTAAGAGGGAGGAACACAGGTAAGCCAGGCCGCCAGGTCAGCTCGCGATCGCCATCTCCCTATGCCACCGCCTTGCGTGCCTACGTCCAGCGGGGGTAGGGTGACGGTTCGATCAGGTCGTTTCGTTGCCGCGACACCCAGGCTCTCTTTGAAGGGAAGCCAGGGCGCCGCTTCCGAGGCTTCGCTCGTGTGGCGTTCCGCAAGCTCGCCATCCTCGACGCCGCCGGATGCCTCAACGATCTGCAGATCCCACCGGGCAATCGCCTGGAGCCGCTCAGGGGGAACCGCCATGGCCAGCACAGGGCCTGTCTCTGAAACCAGTGCATCAACGACCAGTTCCGACTCTGCTTTGTCTGGACGGACGCCGGGCCAGAGGAGGTTGAAATCGTTGACGTCCTCGGATGGGATGCTCGTGCCACCTGGCGAGGTGCTGCTGGAGGAGTTCCTGCGGCCGATGGGAATCAGCCAGTACCGGTTGGCGCTGGCGATCGGTGTGCCGGAGAGCCGCATCAACGCGATCGTGAAGGGCAAACGGGCCATCACGGCCGACACTGATCTGCGCCTGTGCCGTTTCTTCGGCCTGAGCGAGGGCTTCTGGCTGCGGATGCAAGGGAGCCACGATCTGAAGCTGGCGAAGCAGGCCCTGGCAAGCGTGCTGCCGACGATCGAGCCCATTCAGCCAGTGCTGGCACAATGGGGAGGTGAGCGCTTCGTCAATGGCCAGTTCCGACCGGG
>JANWUR010000042.1 GCA_024958655.1 Cyanobium sp. FGCU6
CCACCCGCAGGGGTGGCTTTTTTGTTGGCCGGCCCGACGCGGGCGGGGCGCTGGTTGGCAGGCTCGGTTTTCGGGATACTGCGGGCAGAGGGGCAGCCGCGCTGAGATGACGAGAACCATGCTTCCGTGCCGGGCCATGGGCTGATGGCCATCCTGTTGAAGAACCGCTGGTATGGGTTGGCGTGGTGGCAGGCCTACCGTCTGTGGTTGAAGGCGGATTGCGTGGATCTAAGTGCCGCGTTCGCTTATCACACCCTTCAATCGTTTTTCCCTGCCCTGCTGATTGCCCTGTCCTTGGTGTCGAGGGTGCTCGGTCGTGATCGCGAACTTCTTGCCAGGCTGCTGGATCTGGTCGGTCTTGTGCTTCCCGAAGCCGCGATGCCGGTCTTCGAAGCTACCCTGAACCGCTTCACCAGCCAGGGGGTGGGCGCCGGCGTGCTTGGTGTGATTCTGCTCTTGCTCACGGCTTGCAACATCTATCTCACGCTTCAGCGGGGGGCGGACCGGCTCTGGTGGAACCGTCCCTGGGGTCAGGTGGCTCTCCCCTGGCCACGCCTGGTCCGCCGCTTTGTGCTGCTCCGACTCAAGGCCATCGCTCTACTGGCTTTCATGGCTCTGGCGATCCTTGTGGATCAGTTCGTGAGCACCATTCGTTTCCTGGGATCCAGCGCTCTGCGGGATTGGCTGCTTACTTATCTGCCGACTCCCTGGGGGTGGTTTGGTTCGGTGTCGATCGGGGTTGACCTCCTCGTTTCCCTCACTCTCAGCATCGGGGCCACGCTCGTTTTCCTATGGTTGCTCCCGTCCCGAAGGATTCCCTGGCGCCATTTGGTGCCTGGTGCCCTGATTGTGGGTGGAGCGACATCCCTGCTCAATCTGCTGCTCGGACGCACCCTCTATCTTCTCGGACTTCGCTTCCAGACCTATGGCGTTGTGGGCGGCGTGCTGGTGCTGACCCTCTGGGTGTGGCTGGTGGGTGTCATCCTCTATTACGGCCAGTGTCTGTCAGTGGTGCTCGCGCTTCAGGAGCCGGGGGGGCGATCCGCACCCCCCCGGAGCGGACGCCGGGGTTGGAGACGGTCAGGATGGACTCCTGACGATCCGATGCGTCCGTGACAAACCCTCTGGTCCGCTTCAGGCCGATCACGGCCCCTGTGCTGTTTGTGTGTACCGCTGTAGGAGCTCTTGTGCTCGCAGGTGTTGCCACGTTGACGCTGCTACCTTTGCTGGTGGCAGGAGCGGTGCTGTTGGCCTGGGCAGGCCTCACCATCCTGCTGGCCTGGGCCGGCATTGAGGGGATGGCTGCGCTGGAGCGTTGGTTCGAGAACGACCGCCGATTCCAACGCTGATGACCCGTTCCTTTCCGTGGGTCTGGATTCTGCTGGCCGCTGTACTGCTGCTGATCCCCGGCCCGGCTGGACGGTTGCTGCTTGATCTTCTGGGTGGCCTCACCCTCACTCTCCTTCTGCTCCCTCTTCTGGCGGGTGGAGCTGCCTTCCTCGGCTGGCAGCTGCTGAAACGGCGTCTGCGAACCTGTCCCGCCTGCGGGCTCGCCAGTGTCGGCACGCCGGTCTGTCCCGCCTGCGGGACAGTCTTCTCAGCTGAAGACGGTTCAGCAGACTCTTCCTGGGGCGATGGCCTCGGCACAACGCCAGATGTCGACCCGCGAAACGTCACCATCAACGTCGATGCCGTCGATGTCGATGCTGTGTCGCCCCTGAATCAGTCCCCGGACTGACGGGCCAGTTCCTGCAGACGCCGCTCCCTCAGGAACAGGAAGAGGGGCGCCCCGCAGGCGAAGGCAATCGTGACGCACGACAGAAGCACCCATCCCAGCCCCCGGATGCCAAGACGCCGACTCTCTCTCACCATCCAGATGGTGACTGCTGTGGCGCCCACAGCTAGATCCCACGACAGGGAGCGGGCTGCAGGGTTGGCGCTGGCCTGTTGAACAAAAAGGCTGAGGTCGAAAGCGGCGCCGCTCTGGCGGATGAACTCCAGATTCGCCTGCCAGGTGAGCACAGCGCCGGCGATGGCGAGGCTGAGGTAGAGGGCCTGTAACCATATGGGGTGGTTCGTGCCTGGGGCTGAAACCTGTTGGGTTGGTGTCATGACGAAAAAGGGCTGGGGGGCGCATCGGGAAGCTGCGGGTCCCATTGCATCACCTCCTGCTCCACCTGCTGGAGCAGGGTTTCACAGCGCTGGCTGTAGGTCAGGGCTCGCCGGTAGAGCCCCGCCATCGCCTCCACGTCCAGGTCAGCGTCCTGCAGTTCGGCCAGGCACAGGTCAAGGGCCGCCTGGGCCTGGCGGAAGCTCAGGCTTGCGGCGATCTCGTCTTCGGTGTTGGGGACATCATCTTGCGGTTCCTTGGGCTGGCGAGGGGATCGGGGCATCGCAGGGGGTGAGGGGGAATGGCAGCGAGCCGAACGGGCTCAGGGCGATGAGGGGGCGTTGGCGGGTGCGCGGGCGGGGTGGTGGTCCTGGTCGCCGGAGCCGGTCCCGGGATGAACGGTCGTGACCCTTGCCTCGAGAGCGCCGTCGACCAGTTCCACGCGGATCAGGGCATCCGGGGCGAGCCCGTTGACGCCACGGACGATCCGCCCGTTCCCATCGCGAACCAGGGCGAACCCCCTGGCCAGCACATGGCTTGGGGACAGGGCTTCGAGAAGGCGCCGCCGCTGGCCCAGCCCGTCACGCCGCTGCTGCAGCAGACGCCGGGGATGCCACTGCTGGAGCTGGCGCCGGCTGTCCAGGAGCCGTCGGCGTTCCGCCTCCAGGCGCAGGTGCAGCCGCTGGCGCAGATGGGACCGCCCCTGGCGCAGGGAGGCGAGGGTGGCCTCACGCTCGGGCAGCAGCGCCACCACCGCAGCGGTGGGGGTGGCGGCGCGGTAGTCCGCCACCAGGTCGGCGATCGTGGTGTCGTCCTCATGGCCCAGCCCGCAGACCACAGGAACCGGGCAATCCGCCAGGCTGCGGGCCAACCGTTCCCCGTCAAACACCGCCAGATCCTCACGGCTGCCGCCGCCGCGGGCCAGCACGAGGGCATCCAGACCCAGAAGGCTTGCCCGACGCCCGATCCGCTCGATCGCCTGCACGATCTGCTCCTCCACCGAGCCCTGCACCGGAATCGGAACCACCAGGAGTCCGGTCGCCGGCCATCGCTCCCGTGCCGTGCGCAGCATGTCGGCCAGAGCGGAACTGGGGGCGCCCGTCAGCAGGGCCAGGCGCGTAGGGAACGCGGGCAGGCGGCGCTTGCGCTCCGGCGCGAACAGACCCTCGGGCTCCAGCAGGGCGCGCACCCGTTCGAACTGACGCAGCACCGCCCCCAGGCTGGGTCGGATGTCCAGCACCTGCACACTGAGCGTGGCGCGGGCGACCCACAGGTTGAGCCGACCCACCACCACCACCCCATCCCCTTCCTCGGGGATGAACGCCAGCTTCTGTAGCTGGGATGCCCAGACCACCGCCTGGATCGAGGCCTCGCCATCGGTGAGGGTGAGCCAGAGGTGCCCCTTCTTCCGCTGGGGGCGGCTGACGGTGGCCTCCACGAGAAACCGTGGCGCAAAGCCACGCTCCAGCAGGTTGGCGATCGCCCCATTCAGTTCGGCAACGCTGAAGCGGGGCAGGGCACCGTCGTTCGTGCGGGGAGAAACCACGCTCAGTGGCTCAGACGCCTGTAGCAACCCCACCCGATCAGCGACAGCACCCCGAAAACCAGGGCGATGGCCCTTCCGGCGGGATGGTCGAAGCGGAGCAGCGCCGCACCGGTGATCACGATCCCCATGCTCAGCAGCCGCGCTCCGTCCCGGCGGTTGTCCGGGAACAGCCGGGAAGGGGCATGCCGGGGGCGGGCAGCGGGCACGAAGGACAAAGGCGCCAGGAAGGATGTTTCAGCCTACGGGGGCACTTCCGCCCCATCCATGCCAGCGCAGGCCAGAATCCCTCCGCGACCCACCATCTGGGGCAGGGGAGCCCGTGACCCAGTCCGCTCGAGCACGCCGCGCACGCCTGCAGGATCAGCTTCAGGTGCGGTTGCCCCACCAGCCGGAGCTGGTGCTGGTGACCGACCTGGATGGCACCCTGCTGGGCGGCAGCAGCGCGTGGCGTCGTCGTCTCTACGCCTGGCTCGTGGAGCAGCGCGAGCGGGTGCTTCACATCTTCTGCACCGGCAGGGATCTGCGCTCGGTGGCCCGCCTGCTGCAGGAGGAGGACCGGCTCGGTCTCCACCCTCCCCATCTGGTGATCGGCGATGTGGGCTGTTCGGTGGCCTGCGGGGCCAGCCTCGACCTGGTGCCCCTGGCGGTGGAGCCGATTGAGGCCGCCTGGCACGGGCGCCCCGAGGTTCTGCTGCCCCTGCTGGCGGGTCTGCCCGGGCTCTCTCCCCAGCCCGTCACTGCCGATCGGCGGCTGGCCTATGACATCGATCCGGAGGCCCTCGATCGGGGCCGTCTGGCCGTGATCGAGGGCCATGGCGTGGACTGCCTGGTCTCGGACAACAAGTACCTCGACATCCTGCCGGCCGGTGTGAACAAGGGCTCCACCCTGCTGGCGCTGCTGGAGTGGCTTGAGGTGGAGGCCGAGCGGGTGGTCACCGCCGGTGACACCCTCAATGATCTGGCGATGTTCGAGACGGGTCTTCAGGGGGTGATGGTCGGCAACGCCGAAGCTGAGCTGGTGGCCGCCCTTCCCCGCTTGCCGCGGGTGTACCGGGCGCGGGGAGTGGGCTGTGAGGGCATCGTGGAGGGCCTTCGACACTTCGGGTTCGGCTCCCTGCTCGGCGATCTGGCGGGCTGAGCAAGGGGCCCGCCTTTGCCGGCCCTCATGTACCAGGGCTCTGGCCCGAGCGCCGTAGGCCCGCCTGGGTGAGGGCGGTGGCCACCGCGGTGCGGGGATCCACCGGCCAGGGATGGCGTGGGTAGCGGCCCCGCAGCTCCCGGCGCACCTCGGCGTAGCCGTTGGTCCAGAAGCCCGCCAGATCGCGGGTGATCGCTGCTGGCCGGCCGGCCGGGGTCAGCAGGTGCACGGTCAGGGGAACCCGGCCTTCCAGCAGGGGCGGCAGCGCCGGGCATCCGAAGAGTTCCTGCAGCTTGACTGCCAGCACTCCTTCCTCCTCTCCGTAGTCGATCCGGGCCCGTCGTCCGGAAGGGATGGCGAGCTCCTCGGGCAGCCAGGCATCCAGCTGCCTTCGCAGCTCCCAGGGCAGCCCCTCCCAGAGCGCTTCCTCCAGGTCGAGCCGCTGAAGATCCTGCCGGCTCAGCAGGCCAGCCAGCTGGGGGCCGAGCCAGGCGTTGAGATTGCCGGCCAGCCCCTCCAGCGTGCGATCGGGCCAGGGAGCGCCGAGGTGGCGATGGGCCAGGGCCAGGCGGCGCTGCAGCTGGCGGCTCCGGTGTGTCCAGGGCAGGGCCTCCAGTCCCATCTGCCGCAGGCCCTCCCCCAGGGCGGCGCGCACCGCGTCGGGATCGGCACCGCTCCAGGGGGTGCGCTCCAGAACCAGGGCATCCAGCCGCAGCAACCGCTCACAGCGCACCCTTTCGCTCGCCCCATCCCAGCGGGCTTCGCCGTGGAGGTGCCCCTCAGCGGCGGCCAGCTCCTCCCGCACGGCATCGGGCAGAACGGTGGCCAGCAGGATGCGGGCATCGCTGCCCTCTCCGTCCACGGTGGCCACGGCCAGGGCGGTGGCCCCGGCCAGGGGATCGGTGGGGTGGAGGCGGGCGCCCCGACCGCTGCGCAGCAGGAAGCGGCCGTCGGCCTGACCCCTGGAGAGGGCGATCCGCTCCGGGAAGGCCCAGGCCAGCAGCCGGGCGGTGATGACGTCTTCGGGGGCGGGCTCCGGTGGTGCGGGAGGCCCTGCGGTGTCGCCGCCGAGGGCCGCCCGCACCTGGCGCAGCAGCTGGGCCTGGAGCCACTGCAGGGGGCGCCGCCGGTGTTCGTCGCGCCGGTCGGTGGCGCGGAGCCAGTCGAGTCGGGCCAGCAGATCAGCGCCAACCTCCTGACGATCGAGCGGATCCCGTTCGCTGAGCAGCACGGCCAGGGCCGCTGCGATGGGCAGCCAGCCCCGGGGGGCGGCCTGCAGCAGCATGTGGCCGAGGCGCGGGTGCAGACCCAGACCGGCCAGCGCACGGCCGTGGCGGCTCACCGAGCCTGCCTCTTCGAGGGCTCCGAGCTGTCGGAGCACGTCCAGGGCCTCCTGCAGAGCGGCCGATGGCGGTGGGGTGATCCACGGCAGACCCTCCCCGGCTGGCGACCCCCAGGCCGCCAGCTGCAGGGCCATGGGCACGGGGTCGACCTCCAGCAGCTCCGGAGGGTCGAAGGCGGGCCGGCGCTGGGACTCCGCCGGCGACCACAGCCGCACGCAGCGGCCCGGCCCCAGCCGGCCCGCCCGGCCGCGGCGCTGCTCCGCACTGGCGAGGCTGGCCGGCAGGGTTACCAGGCCATCCATGCCGGTGCCCGGATCGAAGCGGCTGCGACGGCTGAGGCCGCTGTCCACCACCAGCTCCACCCCCTCGATCGTGAGCGAGCTCTCGGCGATGGAGGTGGCGAGCACGACCCTGGGTCGGCCGCCTTTGCCAGGGCCGATCGCCTCCACCTGGGCCGCCAGGGGAAGCTGGCCGTGCAGCGGACAGATCGGCATCCCGGCGGCCCAGCTCCGCTCGGTAAGGGCACGTTGGGTGGCCCGGATCTCGCGCTGGCCGGGCAGAAAGACCAGCGCCACGGTGGCGGGCGGGCCGGACGCTTCCAGCCAGTGGGCTTCAAGGGCCCGCACCACCTGCCGGGGCAGCGACTCATCCGGCCGCGGCGGCTGATGGCTCACGGCCACCGGGTGGCTGCGGCCTTCGCTGGTGATCACCGTGGCGCCATCCAGGGAGCCGGCCAGGGGGTCCAGATCGAGGGTGGCCGACATCACGAGCAGTCGCAGGTCGGGGCGCAGCAGGCTGCGGGCCTGACGCACCAGGGCCAGGGCCAGATCCGCCTCGGCTCCCCGCTCGTGGAATTCGTCGAAGATCACGCAAACCACCCCTTCGAGGGCGGGATCGGCCTGGAGGCGGCGCAGAAAGATCCCGCCCGTCACCACCTCCACGCGGGTGGCGGCGGAGGTGCGGGATTCCATGCGCACGGCGTAGCCCACCTGTTCGCCCGCCCGTTCGCCCAGGCCCTGGGCCAGCCGGGTGGCGGCGCCACGGGCCGCGAGCCTGCGTGGTTCGATCATCAGGATTGAACCTGCGGCTCCGAAGGCCGCCAGCAGGGCCAGGGGCACGCGGGTGGTCTTGCCCGCTCCGGGGGGCGCCTGCAGCAGCACGGTGGCCCCGGGCCCCAGGGCGGCGACGATGGTCTCGAGCTGGTCGTCGATCGGCAGGGGCGGAACCCTCATCAGGCGCCCCCGCTCTCAGCGCACGTGGCGGATGCCGTCCACCGGGTGGTAGGCCTCGCCGGTCGTCTCCTCGTAGACGATCGCCGGCAGGCCGGTTTCGAACATCGTCTGCAGGGCTTCCTTGAGATAGGGGTTCCAGCCGCCGGTGCTCACCTTGCCGTGACGCACGGTCCAGTCCCAGGTTCCCTGCAGGTCGCGGGGGATGCGCCCCTCGCGGTCGCGACGGGCCACCAGATCCTGGGATTCCACGATTCCCACCAGGATCGGGTCCTTGCCATAGGCGGGGGTGAGGCTCAGCTCCAGACGGATCGGATCGTCCTTGACCAGCTTCAGCCGGAAGCGGGGCGGCAGCTTCAGACCACGAAGCACCGCAGCCACGATTCGGGTTCTCTGGTCAACCATCAGGTTCTGCCGGGAAGTGCATCGACACCGGTGAGCCTATTCAGCGGTGCTCCGCCACTCCGTGGTGCTTGGATCCACAGCCGCTCAGCTGCTCAGCCTCAGGACCCTTCCCCGGGGAGGGAGGGCTGCTCGTTGTCGCCGCCGAAGCGCACGGTGAGGAGGTCTTCCCCGGTGAGACGCCCTTCGGCGTCAAGGAGTTCGGGATGGATGGTGAGCCTGCCGGTCCGATCGGCCGCGGCGACCGGGGAAGGCCCCGGCTCGGAGAGGCCGGGTTGTCCCATCGCCCGGAAACCCCTGCCCATGACCCGGAAGGCCTGCGCAAGCAGCAGCAGGAAGCAGATGCCGTAGAGGAAAGGGAATAGATCGGCAAAAAAGGATGGCACGGTGCAATCCAGGCGCCGGGGAAGGAGGCCGCTCGCCTCAGCGCATCATCGCTGGTCAGGCCGGGAGCCGGCGGCGGAGAGCATCCAGGCCCAGAGGGTGGTGCAGGCAGCACCGAAGGCCAGGAAAGCCAGGAGCAGGCGACTGGTGTCCATGTTTAGTCATTTTTCTTCATGGATCTTAGGGGGTGTTGGGCGGTTTGCCCTCTCTTCCCTGAGCCCGGGGGCGTGCCTACGGTTTTGAGTCTCCCTTGGCGAACACAGCGCGATGCCTCTCCTCCGCGCCGCTCCTTTTCGTGCCGCCGGACTGGCCGCCGCCATCGGCCTGGCCGGGGCTCTGCCGTTACCCCTGGCGGTCGTTCCCGCTCAGGCGGCTGCCGGTTCCGCCCTTTCGCGCAGTTCCTTCGTTGCTGCGGCTGTGCGACGGGCGGGCCCCGCTGTCGTGACAATCGACACCGAGCGCACAGTGTCCGTTCAGGGTGGTGGCCTCCCCGGGGGACTGCTGGCCGACCCCCTGTTCCGGCAGTTCTTCGGGTTGCCGTCGGCCGGGCCCTCCCAGCGGACCGAGCGCGGTCAGGGGAGTGGCTTCATCTTCCAGTCGGATGGCCTGGTGCTCACAAACGCCCATGTGGTCGAGCGCAGTGATCGGGTGACCGTGGGCCTGCAGAACGGCCGCCGTGTGGAGGGACGCGTGGTGGGGCTGGATCACCTCACCGATCTCGCTCTGGTGCGCCTGAACGGAGGGGGGCCCTGGCCCGTAGCGCCGTTGGGGAACTCCGACAGCCTTCAGGTGGGGGACTGGGCGATTGCGGTGGGAAATCCTTTCGGGCTCGACAACACCGTGACCCTGGGCATCGTCAGCAGCCTGAACCGCAACGCCACCAAGCTCGGCATCACCGACAAGCGGTTTGATCTGATACAGACCGATGCTGCCATCAATCCCGGTAACTCGGGCGGGCCACTCCTGAACGCTGAGGGTGAGGTGGTGGGCATCAATACATTGGTGCGGAGTGGGCCTGGTGCTGGCCTGGGCTTCGCCATCCCGATCAATCGAGCCCGCAACATCGCCGGACAACTGCTCAGCACGGGCCGTGTGAGCCATCCGATGATCGGTGTGGGTCTCGATAATCTGCGCGACACTTCAGGCAACACTGCTCTGGGGGGCGCCATGGTTTCTGCGGTTCAGCCCGGTGGCCCTGCCGAACGCGCCGGCCTGCGGCGCGGTGATGTGATCGTGGCCGTGGGCGGTCGCGGAGTGCAAGGGCCGGCTGACGTAGTGACGGCGGTGGAGCGAGCTTCTGTCGGCAAGCCCTTGGGCCTCACCATCGAGCGGATGGGAACACGCCAGGAGCTTCAGGTGATCCCCGCCGAGATGGCGCGACGGGGAGCCGGTTGAGTGGTGGCCATGCCCCCAACTCAGAGCACATCCATCAAGCCGGGCTTCGGGGTCGGCTTGAGGGCATCCAGGGATGCAGGGTCAAGCGCCAGGGATGAGGCCACCTGCGCAGGGGCTCCGAGGTGCTGGCGCATGATCCACTGAGTGGCTGCTTTCTGACTGTGCCAGGCCTGGAGCAGTTGCTTTGCCAGACCACGCAGGGTCTGCGGGTCACCGGTGGCGTCGATGGCCCGGCTCATGCGCTCGAGCTCGAATTGCTGGCCGATGCTGAGGGCGAGAGGTTCGGACATGGCGGACTCGGCGATGAATCGTCGGACGAGGCCAACGCTACGAACTGTTTCAAGGCGCCACGTAGCCGATGCGACAGGGGTATGCAGTCGGTCAGCGAATCCGGTTGGGGGTCGGGCTCAGCCCCCTTCCCGCAGGGCCTCCACGCAGCGGGTCACGCATTCGCCGTCCTCGAGCGAGCAGGTGGTGATGCACTCGAAGTACATCTCCACGGCATCCCAGTTCTCCTGCGGCGCCGCCGCTTCTGCTCCTGCCGTGGCCATTGAGGCCCCCAGCGGGTTCCAGTTGCTGAAGGCTGCCTGTGCAAGACCCATGGGGAAACTCCGATGACTGTGTTGTCAGCCTATGCACACAGTGCCAGGGGCGCCAGTGAAATGAGCGCTCTTGCCTAGAGCTCCATGAAGTTGTATGGAGCCCTTGGTGGCCTCAGTCCTCCGTCCCGCCCCCGCCACTGCGGCGGGCCTGCCTCCGGGCCGCTGTCCTGGCCTGCTGCTTCGCCTTGTTCTCCAGCTGACGCTGTTCTGCCTGCTTCCGGGCTTCGGCTGAGCGGGCGAGTTCGACTTCCTCGCGCTTCTTCCCCTGGTAGTAGGCGTAGTCGCCCCGATAGAGCACCAGTTCTCCGTCGCGCAGTTCAACGATGCGGTTGGCCACCCTTGAGATGAAGTACCGGTCGTGGGAAACGAGCAGGGCCGCTCCCTCGTAGTCCTGCAGGGCGTCTTCGAGCATCTGCTTGGCGGGGATGTCGAGGTGGTTGGTGGGCTCATCCAGCACCAGCAGGTTGCAGGGGGTGAGCAGCATCAGAGCAAGGGCCAGCCGGGCCTTCTCGCCGCCGCTGAGCTTGCCCGCCTCCTTGAAGACGGCCTCATTGCTGAAGCAGAAGCTGCCCAGCAGCGAGCGCACCTGGGTCTGGGTCCAGTCGGGCACCGCCTCGAACACCGTGTCGATCACCGTCTTGGAGAGATCGAGAGCCTCGGCCTGGTTCTGCTCGAAATAGCCCGGCACCACGTTGTGCTCACCCAGCCCGGCGAATCCATCATCCGGAGCCTCCAGCCCCATCACCAGACGGAGCAGGGTCGACTTGCCGGCGCCGTTCGGCCCCACGAAGGCGATGCGGTCGCCCCGCTCCACCTCCAGATCGGCTCCGAGAAAGAGGATCCGCTCGCCGTAGCTGTGGGTGAGGTTCCCGATGCTCGCCACCAGGCGGCCGGAGCGCGGCGCGGGCGGGAAGCGGAAGCGGGGGCCGGAGATGCTCTCCACCGGCGCCTCGATCCGCTCCACCTTCTCCAGCAGCTTCTCTCGGCTCTTGGCCTGGGTGGAGCGGGTGGCACTGGCGCGGAAGCGGTCGATGTAGGCCTGCTGGCTGCTCAGTTCCTTCTGCTGACGCTCGAAGGCGGCCTGGCTGGCCTCCCGCTCCAGGGCCTTCTGCTCCAGGTGCTGGCTGTAGTTGCCCAGATAGGTGCGCGAGACACCCCGCTCGGTCTCCACGATCTGGGTGCACACCCTGTCGAGGAAGGTGCGGTCGTGGCTGATCACCACCTGGGCGGCGCTCTGGGCCACCAGGTAATCCTCCAACCACTGGATCGTTTCCACGTCCAGGTGGTTGGTGGGCTCGTCGAGCAGCAGCAGATCCGGCTCCTGCAGCAGGATCTTGCCCAGGGCCAGCCGCATCTGCCAGCCGCCGGAATAGTCCCCCACGAGCTTGTCGGCTTCCTCGAGGCTGAAGCCGATACTGGGCAGCAACCGGTCGATGCGGGCATCGAGCTCGTAGCCGTGCAGGGCCTCGAAGCGGCTCTGCAGCCGACCGAGTTCCTCGATCAGTTCGTTGAGGTGGTCGGGATCGGTGGCGGCGCGCTCCCCGGCCATCTCCTCTTCCACCACCCGCTGGCGCCCCAGCACTTCGGCCGCTTCGCCGAAGGCCTGAAACAGCTCCTCCCGCACCGTGCGGGCGGGATCGACGTCGAATTCCTGCTGCAGATAAGCGATGCGGGGATCGCCCTGGCGGACCACCTGTCCGCTGCTCGCTTCCTCCAGTCCGGCGATGATCCGCAGCTGGGTGGATTTGCCGGCGCCGTTCACCCCCACCAGGCCGATCCGGTCGCCTGCCTTCACCTCCCAGGTGACGTCCCGCAGCACCTCGCCGGTGGGATAGATCTTGCCGATGCGTTCGAGGCGCAGCACGGGGGCGGTGGTGGCGGGTGTCCGGGCATCATCCTCCGGCGTGGCTCCAGGCAGACTGGAGGGCCGAACCTGCAGAAGCCCGATGATCAAGCGCCTCGAGCAGGTTGCTGCGCTCGTCGTGGCTGCCGGTCTGGCGATCGTGAGCTACTGGTTGTTTTTCAGCTGGGCCCAGGGAGGTGGGGTGGATCGGCGCCACCGCCAGACGCCTGCCGAACAAGGATCCCTCCCATCGGATCGGATCCTCCCGTGGTCGGCAGCGGCGGAGCCCCAGGGAGCCGGCATTGCCGGGCCCCTCTCCTGCTCCTGCAGCGCTTCCACCCCCTCCCGAGCCTGATCAGAGCCCGCCTCGGGCCTTGAGCAGCCACTGTTTGGTGGCCCCGTCGTCGAGGGAGGCGAGATGGTCGCGCACCTCCTCGACGGTGACAGGCAGCCCTTCGGCCTCCCCCAGGGCCACGATGCGCCGCAGAGCGCCGGACGGATCCTGCAGGGCCTGGCGGAACAGCGACTGGGTGAGCTCAGGGTCGGCGCTGATGCGCTCGTAGAGCGAGGCGGCGTTGGGGCTGGTCATCGCATCGACGCGCACGGAAACCACCTCGACGCTATGTCGGGACAGGCGTTCCGTCAGGGGCGGTGTCAGGCGGCATGGGCGCGCTGGTCGTCGTCGGTCCCACTGGCGGAGGCATCCTCCATGCTGCGGGCGTCGAGGCAGAGCACCTTGCGCAGCTGGGCGTAGTTGGCAGCGAGAGACTGGCGGCCCTCCTGCTCAGCGCCGTATTCGGCGCGCTGGAGCACGTGGTGCAGGTGGGTGAGCAGATAGGTGCTGATCACCGCCGACACCAGGACGTCGCTGCGTTCGGCGGTGCGGCGGCGCTTCGCTGTGCGGGGCCGGGCGGCGGTATCGGCCGTGCGGGGCCGGGGTGTGGTGGAACGGGCCATGGCGGAGAAAGCGTTCGAGTGGCCGTCGCGGCCGGTCCGGGTGGGGTGCCGGCTGGGTCCCCAAGCATACTGCTGGATACTATCCAGCACAGCCTCTGTACACTTTTTCCTATCCCCTCCTACCCCGGCGGCAGCCTGCGGCCGTGCCCACCCGTCAGACCTCCTCCAGCGGACGTCCGAAGTCCCCCCGGATTCAGGTGGTGCTTCCGGAGGATCTCTGTGAGCGTCTGTCCGCCCTGGCCGAGGAGGATTCGCGCACGGTCAGCAACATGGCCAAGGTGCTGATCCAGCAGGGGGTGGAGCGGCTGGAGCGTCAGCGGCGCGCCGAGACCGCGGCGGTCGATCCGGCCGCTCTGGCCGGCACCGAGCGGTTCCGCGCCGAACTTGAGCTTCAGGGCCAGGCCCAGCCGAAGCGGCTGCGCGGGGCTCCTCGCCGGGTTCGGCTGCAGCGTCCCTATCGCTAGAGCTCGAGGCCCTGGCCCTGGCCCTGGCCGGGAGGATCGGCCCGCACGCCCAGCAGCGAAGGCTTCGCGGCCCCCGTGACCGAGGGCAGGGAGCCGGGATGCCCCTGCCGATGCCACCAGGCCAGCAGTGCGAAAGCCAGCGCTTCGCGCTGTTCGTCGGCGATGCCCAGCTCCGCCAGGGGCACCACGGCGGTGCCCCGGCAGCGGCGCCTCAGCTGCTCCATCAGGAAGCCGTTGCGGGCCCCGCCCCCGGCCACCAGCAGCTCCAGCGGCCGCGTGCCCCGTTCCAGATCGGCAGCAACGACCGCAGCCGTGAAGGCGGTGAGGGTGGCCAGGGCGTCCGCAGGATCCGGTGGTGTGCCGCCCGGCCCCCCAGCCAGTTCCGCCAGACGTCGCTGAAGGTCGCTGCCTCCGAACAGCTCCCGCCCTGTGGATTTCGGCGGCGCCTGGCGGACGTACGCCTCCTGAAGCCAGATCTGGATGCGGGCCTCGTCGATCCGGCCGCTGCGGGCCCAGGCGCCGTCGGCATCGAAGCGCCGCTGCCCCTCGCTGAACTGCTGCACGGCCAGATCGAGCAGCGTGTTGGCCGGACCGCAGTCCCAGCCCTGGACGGGAGCGCCGCGCTGCGGACCGCTGCTCGGGGGCAGCAGGGTGAGGTTGGCGATGCCGCCGAGGTTGAGCAGGGCCCGCCAACCCCCTATCCCGCCGAGCAGGGCGGCGTCGGCCGCCGGCACCAGCGGCGCCCCCTGACCGCCGAGGGCCAGATCGGCGCTGCGGAAGTCGAACACCACCGGACACTCCAGCTGGTGGGCCAGCAGCGGGCCGAGCAGGAGCTGCCAGCTCAGGCCGCGGCGACCGGGCTCCGGTGGCCGGTGCCACACGGTCTGGCCGTGGCAGCCCACCAGTTCCGCCAGGCCGTCGGGATCGGCCGCACGGGCCGCGGTTGCCTGGGCTTCGGTGACGGCCTCCGCCAGATCCAGAACCGCGGCGGCGGCGAGGGGTTGTCCCTGGCCCAGCGCCACCAGCTGCCGGTGCAGATCGGGGGCATAGGGCAGGGACGCACTGGCCAGGATGCGCCAGCGAGGCCGATCCAGGCGGCCGGAAAACTCGGCCAGAACGGCGTCGACCCCGTCGGCGCTGGTGCCGCTCATCAGGCCGAGCACCCGCATCGGCTCAGCGGGAGGGGAGGGATTCGAGCGCCGCGGAGCTGCCCATCACCACCAGCAGTTCGTTGCCGTTGAGCACGTGCGAGGCCGGAGGGTTGACCGTGAGCCGGTTCTCGGGTCCGGCGGCCAGCACGCTGACGTTGTAGTTCTTGCGCAGATTGAGATCGCGCAGGGAATGGCCGATGAATTCGGCGGGCACCTTGATCTCCTCAATGCTGTTGCTGTCGTCGAGGCGCAGCCTCTCCAGCAGGTTGGGGCGCACCAGCTCCTGGCCGAGCCGGGTGCCCTGCATCTTCGAGGGGAACACCACCCGGTCGGCGCCGACGCGGCGCAGCATCTTTTCGTGGAGGTCGCTGGTGGCCCGCGAGATCACCTGGGTGACCCTGCTGCTCTCGCTGTCCTTCACGATCAGGGTGGCGGTGATGCTGGCTTCGATCGGTTCGCTGATCGCCACCACCACGGTGCCCACGTCGAGCACCCCGGCGGCTCTCAACGCCTCCTCGTCGGTGCAGTCAACGATGCGGGCTTCGATCGCACTGTCGATCTGGCGCAGTTCGTCGATCGCCCGCTGGCTCATGTCGATCGCCAGCACTTCTGCTCCGGCCCGCAGCAGTTCCCGGCAGACGGCGCTGCCGAAGCGGCCGACACCGATGACCGCGAAGCTGTTGGCCACCGCGCCGGATTCGCCCTGCCACTGCCACCAGGTGGTTCGGGTCATGGTCATCGAAGCTTGCAGGACAGGGGGGGATTCACAGATACACCTCCTCGCGGGGGAAGCCGACCCGATTCTGGGGACGGTTGCCGTAGAGCGCCGCCAGCAGCAGGAGGATGCCGAGTCGGCCCACGAACATGCCGATGATCAGCACCAGCTGGCCCCAGCGGTTGAGGTTGGCTGTGACCCCCACATCCAGGCCCACGGTGCAGAAGGCCGACATGGCCGTGAACAGCTTCTCGAGAAAGCTGTAGGTGCCGGTCACGGGCTCGCCACCGGCCGTGGGGCCCAGCCCCAGCATCAGGGTCATCAGCAGCACGAACAGGCCTGAAGCCAGGGTGACGCCCACGGCCTTGAGCACCAGCTCGCCCGGGATCTGGCGCCTGCGGATGATCACTTCATTGCGATCCTCCAGGGTGGAGCGAGTGGCGCCCATCAGCACGGCGAAGGTGGTGGTCTTGATGCCCCCGCCCGTGCCACCGGGGCTGGCGCCGATGAACATCAGCACGATGATCAGCAGCAGGCCGGCGTCGGAAAGGGTTTCGATCGAAAGGGGCACCGTGTTGAAACCGGCGGTGCGTGTGGTGATCGACTGGAAGATCGTGACTTGCAGCCTCTCCCAGAACGAAAGGGTGTACATCACCCCATCGGGGGCGAAATGTTCGGTGAACAGCAGGCCCAGTGCCCCAACCGTGATCAGCAGGGCGGTGCTGCGCACCACCAGCCGGGTATGCAGGCTCAGCCGCCGCAGCCGCTGGAGCTGAAAGCGCTTGGTCCAGAGATCGTTCGTGACTCGCCAACCGATGCCCCCGATCACGATCAGCGATCCGATCACTGCGTTGACCACCGGGTTGGCTTTGTAGCCCACCAGGTTGTCGTGCCAGAGGCCGAAGCCAGCGTTGTTGTAAGCGCTGATGCAGTGGAAGGCGGCGGCCCAGAGGCGCTGGCCATGGTTTTCGATGTCGGTGAAACCGAAGCTGTAGAGAATCACGGTGCCGAGCCCCATCACGCAGCTGGCGGTGATCAGGATCGAGTTGAAGGTGGGGCCGATTCCCCCCACCCCGAATTCATCGAGGGCCCGACCCTTGTCGAGGCGCTGGCGGAGGCCGGAGCGGCCCTGGACGAAACCCTGGAGAAAGGTGGTGATGGCCATCAGGCCGAGGCCGCCCACCATGATCAGGGCAGCCAGGGCGATCTGACCGAAGGGAGTGAGATCCTTCCCCACATCAATGATCGAAAGCCCCGTCACTGTGATGGCCGAGGTGACCGTGAACAGGGCTTCCCACAAGCCCACCGCATCGGTGGAACAGAGGGGGCTGGCCATCACGAACGTGCCGGCCATGATCACCAGCAGGCCGGTGACCACGGTGAATTGCGGCACCGTGAGCCGGTGCCGCCAGTGGGTCCGTTGACTCAACGGAGAGGACTCATTTGTTGGGTTGGGGCGTCATGCGCAGGTAGGGCCGGATCTCGGTGACACCCTTGGGGAACTTGGCGCGGGCCTCT
>JANWUR010000066.1 GCA_024958655.1 Cyanobium sp. FGCU6
GGCTTGTCCAACACCGGATAGATCGTGGCTACGCACGATCTATCCATGCCGTTAGGCGGATCCCCCCAAATAGTAGTTGGCATTATGAAATGATGACGGAAATCCCAAATGTCCAGCAGATCCGTGGCGAGGACCGACGGCGGTGGTTCTTCGACAACTACTTCGACCTCATCGTGTGGTACAGAGCGGAGGGTATCTCAGGTTTTCAGTTGTGCTACGACCGCGACGGGGCACCGCGAGCGTGGACTTGGACGGAAGATAGTGGGTGCAGTCACCACGGAATCGACGATGGCGATGATCCCCTGCTGGTGTACAAGGCAACGCCTATCCTGGTCGCAGACGGAGCGTTCGATGCTGTCAGTGTGAAGAGACGTTTCGTTGTGGCAGCGGCCTCGATCCCTGCGGAGATTCGGCACCTGGTTCTCATGCAACTTGATCAAGAAGAACAGAGGAATGCCAACAACACCTCCGAGGATATTCGCCGTCCCGCGGACGGGCCGTCGAAATCCTCAAGTTGAACGTTAGGCGCTAGGTTGACGCATTGACAGCCGTCCCCTTACGATAACTCTCGCACCTCATGATTCTGCATGTCTAGCAAGTTTGCTGTCAAGTTCTCTGAGAAGACCAGCCTATCCCCAAGTGTTGTTTATGTTTCCCCAAGTGATGCTTATCCTGGCAAGTTCTCAGTAGCAGTGCTTCACCAGATTAGATCTAGCGTTTCTTTTGATTCTCCCGAGGGTATTTGCAACTCGTTTGATCTACACCAAGGACTGCTCAGCACCCAGCAAGAAGCGCTCAAATGGGCAATTGAATGGCTAAATTCAAAGTCTGGTTGCTTGGCCTCACTAAATGAGATTACCGAATGAGGCTTATCAGATAATTTAGTCTATAGCAACTACCACTAAATATGCTTCAAGCTTTAAGCAATTACTGCATTCAATGCAATGACAGTCTCATTCGGATCAAGCTACTATAAGAATGGAGCTATTGGCATCTCTTTTGAGGCAACCGTAGATGGATCAACGGTTGTATGTTCGGTCTCGTCTGAAGCATTGCAAGATATTGATCCCAGTAACACGCAATGTAGTCCAGAGGCACAGTTCATGGCTAACCGATCTGCCTTTGAGGGCATTGCAAGGCGAAAAATCCTTGCGGGTGAACAGCGGCCAATTAAAATCACTAGCGCTGATGTTACAGCCTAACATCAAGATTCAGAAGACGGTAGCGAATGGTGGCGCCTATGCCAAGATCCATGCCCGCTTCTGATCTTGAGCGTTCGATAAATAGAGAATGATCATCTTCCTCGATAGCGACGTGATTGACCCAGAACTCGCCCTTCTTAGCGATCTGTACGAGTTTTTGGACCACAAACTATCTGATTTCTGCGATCGATCTGCCGAGTGCGCCGATCCTGGGCATCCGGGCTCTTTGACCAGATGGAATACCTCACCGGGTTTGGTTTGGTGGCACTGCAGACGTACCTTACGGAGACTGCGGCATGGGCGGGGTTGAGGAAGCACGAGACCTTCCATCTTGGCCCGAAGACCACGTCGGGCGTATCGAAGATAAGAATCCTGAACGCGCTTGCGAACTTCTGGAAGCACAGGGAGGAATGGGTTCTGGATGGTGGAGAGAAGCGCAAAGCAGCCGTGGATGCGCTGTTTGAAGAGGTCGGCTACAACTGTGACGTCGATTACCCCATCTCGGGGGTGCTGTCTGAGCTTCTGAGCCCACTGGAGTTCCGCTTCTCCTCCCTCTTAGTTCCCGTCAGAGCGTGGCGAGATGATCTGATCAAAACAGAACTGGCCGAACAACACGGTGGGCACATATCGTCCGGAGGCGCGCTCGGCGCGCCTCCGGACGAATCGTCACCATGAGCGTTGGCCAGTCCTTTTACGAGGCCATCCCCCGTGCACAAGGGAAGAGCTGCTAAGATTGTGTGGAAGAGTTGTGCATCAACTATGAGCAGCTCAGAACCCACCAACAAAACCAGTCCATCTTTTAAAGTTTTCCAGGTCACCAATAATCCTTCTCCACGCAGAACCGTGTCCTGGAGCACAAGGATGGGCAGGAGAATGAGACCCAGATTCTCGCCCGAAAATATTTGGTTTACTGTCAAGCAGATTTCACAAGAAGCTCACCTCCCTGTCGAGACAGTTTCAGAGGTATTAGAAAATGATCCTGGATTTGTCCGGGCTGCAAACCTAGAGGCTGATAACAGCGAGCCAGTCTATGCATCTAGAGTTACTTAGGGCTTGCTGAATTTCGTTTGTGGGCTTTTCCGACGCACCACAGGCGTATCT
>JANWUR010000043.1 GCA_024958655.1 Cyanobium sp. FGCU6
CATCGCCAGATTGCCAGTCAGTTCCAGGGAAAGCGCACGATCCCTTTTGTGGCAACGGATCAGGAGATCAGCCATGGCCGCGACATCACCTGGACGCTGCGGGCCCTAGCCGAAGGCTTCCGCGAAGCGGTAGGAGGCACCGCAGCACATCCTCGAGAGCTGGGTTGGCACCAGCTGGATCGTGGAGATGACCGCTACCGGCACCAGAGACGGCAGACCGTTTCAGGCCACCCACCTGTTTCTTACCAGCCTGCGCACCACCCCAGAAGCCCTGCTGCAACTGGTGCGGGACCGCTGGAGCATTGAGTGCTGGCATTGGGTCCGTGACACCCAGCTCCACGAGGACGCCCACCGCTACCGGGGCAATGGCGCTGGTGCGTTGGCCAGCCTGCGAACGGCAGCACTCAACCTGTTGCGGCTGGCTGGTTTTCGGTCGATCCGCGCCGGGATGCAGGCGGTGATGCACGACATCACGGCGTTGCTGGCGATGGCGATGCGACAGCCAGAGCCCAAGACGGGCTGAGACTTTCAATCAGCCCTGATCACCTTGGGCTCCACAACCTGAACTCAACGTGCTTGGTGGCTGCGTGGAAGTCTTGGTCCGTCGTCAACAGGGTCAGATCGTTTCTGCGACAGAGCTGGACGAGGAGGGCGCCAATGGTACCAACTTGCACGCCGCAACGGCGGCAGGAGTTCCGGACTTCGTTTGGTTCTAGCGTTGAACGGCTTGGCCGTTCACTGATCGGACCTGCCGTCGCCGCAGCTCGGTGAGCACGTCCCGCAGGGCTACATGCCGGATGCTAACGGCGTAATCGCCCATCACGCGCTGGGCCACGGCTGGGGGTGAACCTGCCGGCACGTTGCCGGCCTGGCTTTGGAAGGGGTCGTGTTTGCGACCGGAGGGCACATTGCGCAGCAGCAGGGTGATGGGGCTGCTGGTGGGCGTGGCGGCTGGATTGTTCTCATCCTCGGTAAACCAATCGAGCACGAACACGCCTGCCTTCCGCAACTCCTGGCGCTCTGTGGGGGTGAAGGTGCGGGTGAGATCGCTCTTGCGCACCACGAGGGCGAGGAAGCGATCGCCTTTGCGGCCAGGGGCATGGAGCACTTGCTGGTCATCGAGGCAGCCTTCTGGCTGGGTCAAGGGGATGGGGTAGGCGTTTTCGTTCACGCAGATCGACCAGTAGCGCAGCTGCTGGTTGGGGCTCCCCGGGGCTTGGCCGGCCAGGGAGTTGGGGGTGTGGGGCACCCGGCCTTCAAGGAGGAGTGCGACGTCGGGTTTGTAGTTGGCTTGGGCGGTGAGGTAGGCGTTGGCGTCGTTGGGGAACACCCCATCGGTGGAGGCTGGGCGCACGAAAACCGGCCCAGCCTGCTGATAGGACACCAGGGGCAAGGCAAGCCGACCTGGATTGGAGTCGCGGGCAAACGCGGCTCGCATGGCGGGGAGGCAAAGGCGTATGGGCCGCCAGCTGTTGGTGCGATCCACGAGGAAGAGGCTGGGCAGGGGCACGCCGCCCTGGCCGCCGGCACCACCAAATTCGCCGGGGCCCGGTCCATATTTATCTTCGTTGACGGTTTGATCAGGTGCCCCGATGTAACGTAGCATCAGCACGCCATAGGGCACCTCCGCGCTGGCGCCTGGCGCCTGCTGGGGATAGCCCCACATTTGATTGGGCCCTTTCCTGCCCGCCTGGGCGGGCAGGATTTCGATCATGTAGCGGCCATACACCGGATTGAGCGCGCCTTTGGGGGTGTAGGGATTGGGCTGGCCAGGCTTGAGGGGCGCGATCTGTCCATCGAAGAGCGTGTCGACGGAAACGCCGAATTTGTCGTAGGTTTGCAGGGAGAAAAAGCGTGTGGCTTGACGTTTGTTGCCTGGGAAGTGGCCGAGCATCACGAGCTTCTCCCCCTCTTGGATCTTGTAGGGATGGCTCCAGTAGGTGGTGGCTTGGTTGGGGAGGGCCCAGTTGGACATGGCGATGTTGCTCTTCACCAGCCAGGCGCATTCGGGAATGGGCTGGTCATTTTTGAGCACTGCGGGAGGGAGACCGGGATCTGCCTGAACGGCGAGGGGAGCAAGCAGCAGAGCACTGGTGGCGGCCGCCAGCAGTTGTTGCGGGATGCTGCGCAGCGTGGCCGCCGCAGGAGCAGGAGAGAAAACCACGAGGGCCATAGATCACCACAGCTTGATGAGTAGAGGTGGGCGCTGATTCGGCGCCTTTTAAGGATTGCACCTTTTCGCCATCAGGTTGTCTCCTCCGGCGCATATGGCGACAGCTTAATTGTAACATCCGAGAGCGTGCGCGGCCTGCGATATATACATTACTTCTTGCAATTGTGGGATGCCATGGGCCACGCCGGATGACAGATTTCGTCAATCTGTCTTTGGTCAGGTTACATGCTGCCTGCCCTTAGCGTACATAACCGGCGCTACGCATAAGTTTTTGAGCCTCATCGGAGACGAGGAATCGAAGAAAAATTGCGGCTTGTGGATCCGCAGAGGGCGAAAGAGCCATATTCAGATCTCTCCAGATGCTTCGATTGCTCGAAATAGGAATTGCCTGGAGCACCTTGGGATTGTCAATGACCCATTCAGGCCAGGTGATCCAGGCATCTGCATCAAGCTCCTTGAATGCCTTAAAGCTGGCGCCGGAACCCGTTGAAAAAGCCACGATATTGCGGCGAAAGCTCTTGACATCTTCCAGCTTCCCCAGTCGCCCTGCAATGTCTTCCCAAATGCCCGTGCCAGAGGTATTTGCAATTCCTGTTCCTTCGGTGACAACGATTCGAATGCCTGGCTGGAGCAAATCCTCAAACCTTTGAATGCGACGGGGGTTCCCAGCCTTGACGGCGATGATGGCTGGTCGCAGATAGATTGGCTCAACATCTTTCGATGAGAAGTTGGGAAACGACTTCAGAAATGCAGTCATTGATTGCTCTGATGTTCCCCAGATGATGTCTGCGTCGAGCTGGGCTTGCTTGGACCAGGAGTGTTCTGGTCCGCAGATGATCCTGACCTTCATGTCGTTGCTCCTTTCCCATGCATCTGCCACTTTGCGTAGGGCATTCTGCGGGCCGCAAGCTCCATAAAGTCTGATCACGCCATCTCGAGGTTGGTGGCTATTGGCTGCTGCAGGAGACGACGAGCCCTGGGCCATCGTCACAGCAGGAGCCAGAATGGTCGTGAACGCGAGCAGGGTGTACAGGATTCGATGCATTGCTACCCAGGTGGTTGAATGAGGGCTGATGTTTAATGCTTATCGGCTTTAATAAGAGCCTGCCCTCATCAGCAAAACCCCTCGCCAATTGAGGCTGTGATTAGCGCAATCACCAATGAACTTATTCATTACATTACAGGAGGCCGTCTTGGAGAATTAAGATATGGCTTTTACGCTTCGGGCCGCAAGAGGACTTACTGCCTTGCGCACAAGTTTTGTCGTTTTTACTGACTTGGATCATCGAGTCGCTGAGTTCAAAGGTTTGGAAACCTGCAGGAAAAAATAGTGAGATGACGGCCGCTTGATCGCCGATGGTTTCTGTCCAATGTGTCATTCCGGCAGGGAGCATGGCAACCATTCCTTGCGTTAGAACTTCTTCATGAACTTGTCCCTTGCCATCAATCAAGTAAGTCTTTGCCTTCCCAGAGATAAGGATTTGCTGTTCCCAGGTGTCATGCCAATGTGGTGCACGCGCTGCTCCGGGGATAATTTCGATTAGGGCTGAGTCTGTATCAGAAACCCCCAAATCCTTTTTTTTGCAGTATGCAATTGTGCCTCCATCATATTGAGTGATGCCAAGACTCTTGGGATCGCAAGCAAACCTGAGCGATCCGGATGAGCTTGAGGATGACCCAGAGAGCTTAAGTGATGAGATAGCTCCGCTTGGGTGGAGTTCCCGAGCGCTTACAGGGAGAGTTTCCCTATGCATATTAAAAAACAAAAGGGCTAAGGCTAGAGCGGCTATTATTATTGGTTTAATTTTCATATTTTGATATTAATTCTTAGCATTTTGAATCATCCAATGCCTGCCTTTCCGCTTTAGGCCCAAGATGACATATATCCTTACAAATATTTGTTCTTCTTTGCCGAGCTTGTTGCGGTCGGGGCGACTGCCATCACTGATGCCCTGTCGTGTGTTCCGCGGCAGTGACCGAGGCCGGCTGAAGAGCCTTTCGCAAAGATTGCAGGAGGCTGACAATCAAAGGAACTGCTGTTTCTGCAGTGTTAAATGCAATTCTAGGGGACGTGAAGACGGGGCTTGTTGGCGTCTTGCGCTTGGCATCACAAGCCCGCAGAGAGGCAAGACTTAAAAGTGATCATCGTGGTGGCCGTTCTGCGGCCGCTAACGCTGACCTTGAGCGGCAGGCAGGGAGACTGGTGAGGCGAAGCTGAGAACTAATGGCGACCTGTCCACTCGAAGGGCTTCGTTAGGCATGATCCTGCATACGGTGATCAGAAAATTTCTCCTCCCAGAATAGTTGCCACACTTGATCGTAAACTTCATCTGCTTTTATTGCAATTAAGGTAATATCTTCGGCTGTGAGCAGCTCTCGAGTTGACTGCTGCATTACAAACTTTTCAGGCGGATCACCAGTTGTCACCATAGGGCTGTGCGCGATTATATTTCGCTTCTTAAATAAGCTATTTGCAGAAGAGATCATCTCTTTTATGCGCTCAGATGGGAATCCGCTCTGGATTAGCAAATCACTGTAAATGTCCAGCCTCTTTGAAACGGGTATATTCGCAAGGTGCTTCCAGACTATCGGATTTTTGAGCATTGACTGCAAATGGAGGTTCAATAGTCCTTCAATCCCCGCAAAAGCAACCATAGCTTGTCCAATTGCCTTTATGAATTCATCGCCTGCCAACTCAATTGCGCTTCCCCTTTTAACCTTGCGATTCATAATAATCTACTCTCCTAGTACAGACGATTACGAGTGAATTCAAAGGATATGGTCAGATCATACTGGCCTATGAGCCTTTATGGGTTCTGCCTAACGCTGGCCATCACCTGGCTGCAGAGAGTGTGGCCGTAACAGATTCCATGGCATCAGTGAGTCGCAGGTGGTAGATCAGGTGAATGGCATGGTTGGAAAGTGCTTTTGGCTTTCATCGGAAACCTCTCGGGATGGCGAATCGACTCCACAGACAAGTCAACATCTAGATCTGGCCAATACAGATGGTCGGCAGTCGTACGAAAAACGTTCAGGATCTGCTGAATCGTTGCCGCCTTTAACCAAGGAAACTCTGAATAAGGAAGCGCCAACTCTTCATTATCAATAAAAATCCAGGCACAGTGTTCGGAAACATTTGTGACCTCAGCCCCCAAAGTGTTTGTTCCAGGCATCGACGATCTCCTGTGGCGTGCCTTGACTAGCTCCCTGTCACGCATGTGCAACGATAGTACAGAGCTGCACAACAGCACTAAATACGAAGTAGCTCTCGCATGGAATAAAGGGGGAAACGGCTTAAGAACGACAAAGACTTGACACGCCAATCCAACCAAACATCCAGGATGAATCCTGCATTCCTGGGCGACCATTAAGAATCTTCGTGTATACCCAGCGCTTGCTGGAAGAATCAGTAAAATACAGCAATGCATCCACAGGGGTCTGCGTAGCGTACGTGAATATCCTGTAGGAAGAGGTTGACCTGGGTTGGTGATACACTTCGGTGCCCGCGCATGGCTCAACCTGGGGCCACGCATGAGCTGGGTGACCTCCAACCAGAAGCCCGCAGCCGATCGCAAATGCGATAGAAACACAGAGAGCCTTCGCTTGTTTGCTGCTCATAAAACTCTCACTCTTCTTTTTAAAATAGAGCTCGAACCCGCAACCGCACACTTTGTTAGAAATCTTCACCTGTACTTCCACAACATGGAAAAGGCAAATAGGCAAAGGTCAAGTCTTATTAAAGAGTAGGGAGCCACTTTGATGCTGAGGCAAGATATTGTAATGAAGAGATAGTACTACCTTGCATGACCTCTCAGAACCCAAAAGCGACAAGCGTATTGCTCGCTGCAGTTTCTGCTTGTTTCGTGTTTCCCATCACATCGAGCCAGCATGCCATCGGAGCGGAGGCGATGGCTACTCGACTAGATGCAGCAGACTTTAATATACTTCCTGACCAATTATCTTATGGCACTATGAATTATTCGGCCGTGGCCAAGTCACCCGTAACGAGGGATCAAAGAGTATGGACATGCAGGGCAGAGAACACAGATCGAATTTACTCAATCGAGAACTTAAGTGAAGGAGATCAGATATTCACGCTTAATGTCTATCAGATCGATGAGGGGCATGCTCCCAAAAGGTTCCACTTGCTTGCAGCAATCCCCATTCAAGTGGGCGCATGGAGGCGAGAAATGCAGTTTGTCGTGAAAGATGGGACTGATCAACTTCGCGTGTATGCATTCGGAAGGACACCGGCATTCTCTGTAGAGAGAACTGGAAAATATAGAGGGCTTGCAATTGGTAGATGCTGGTCTTAGTTGTTGTCATTCAACCCGTTCCTCAGCCCGGCCGATTGCTGCAGTTTCAGCTAAGACAAAGTGCCATCTCAGTACTCTACGACCTGCTGTGGATGTTGCCTCTTAAGAGTTCGCTGAAAATCCCGGCGAAACCTGCGAAAATAGAGCAACTGCATAGTCATCGATGCGAGGTCAGCAGGAGCGCAGCGGCTCCCTGTTCTCTTACATCTCGATCGAGGATCGGATCTCGGCGAACCATCCGCTCAGGCGGATTCGAAAGCTGGCGGATCAGGCCCTCGATCGGCTCAATCCCACCTTCTACAGGCTGTATGCCTCAGAGGGGCGCCCATCGGTACCGCCGGAGCAGCTGCTGCTGGCTTCTCTGCTGCGGGCGTTCTACGGCATCCGCTCGGAGAGGCTGCTGCTGGATCAACTCCACTACAACCTGCTGTTTCGCTGGTTTGTTGGCCTGAGCCCGGATGATCCGATCTGGCATCCCACCACGTTCACCAAGAACCGCGAGCGCCTCCTTAATCAGGAAGTCATGGGCAAGTTCCTGGAGAAGCTGATGGGTGCTCCGGAAGTGAAGCCGTTGCTCAGCGATGAGCACTTCTCGGTGGATGGCACTCTGCTGCAGGCCTGGGCGTCCCACGCCTCCCTGGAGCGGATTGATGGCAAGGAGGACCCACCGCCTCCGCCGGCCGGGCCAGGCGAGGGATTCGGTGCCCCCAAGGAAGGAAAGAAGCGGGCCAAAGGAGACTTCCGCGGCATCAAGCTCAGCAACGAAACCCACCGCTCCAGCACCGATCCCGAGGCTCTGCTGGCCCGCAAATCCAATGCCCATCCAGCTCAGCTGAGCTACTGGGGTGATCTGCTCATGGAGAACCGCCACGGCCTGGTGGTGGATTGCCGGGTGACGCTGGCCGACGGCTACGGCGAGCGGGATGCCGTCCAGGAGATGGCTGCCGATTGCGCTGGTGCCCACCAGAAGACGATCGGCGCCGACAAGAACTACGACACAAGGGGGTTCGTCGCCGAGATGCGTCGGCTGGGCGTGACGCCCCACGTTGCACAGAACACAGCCCGCAGCGGTGGCTCGGCGATCGATGGCCGCACCACCCGCCATGAGGGCTACACCAAATCGATCAATGCCCTCCGGGGGATCGAGAAGGTGTTTGGCTGGATCAAACAGTGGGGCGGCCTGCGCCAGTTCAAGCTGCGCGGCAAGGACAACGTCAGCGCCATGTTTGGCCTGCACGTGATTGCCTACAACCTGATCCGCCTGGGCAACATCCTCAAGCCCGTGATAGAGGCGGCATGAACAGCCAATTGCCCAGGGGTGTGCCCAAAGGGCACCAAAAAGGGCTAAGAACAGAAGAAAAGTTTCCAGATCAAGCCGTCTACGGGCCTGAACGGCGTCGATCAGCTGCTTTCAGCAGGAAATCAGCTCGAAGCTGGGGAAAACTCGCCCTTCAAAATGGTTTTTCTGCAAAATCTTAAGTGGCCGCTGCTGTGTCCCGCAGAAGGAGTATCGATATTCATCTGTTTTGAGCCAACCCCAATGCCTACAATTCAGCGTGGTAGGTGCTGCTACAGCCGAGTTGATCGGTCAGCTCCAAGAGGACAAGAGCTGTTCCCGTTGATGCCACTAGATTCCCTTTTGCGAGTACAGTGGATGCATGCAAGAGTCACCAGAGACCATGGCCATGCTGGTTCTGAGACAGGCAATAGAGGACTAATCTTAAGAGTCAATCAGCTTCTTGGCACTTACCCTTCTTTGGGTGAAACGGTTTAGCGCTTCACCACGATAAGTCAGTTTTGGATGGCGTTGCTAGGATTGGTCTAAATCACCACTGAGAGTCATGAAGCATTTGGTTGCCATGGTCGGAACAGCCAGCTGCCTGTTTTCGCCGCTGGCTGCGAACGCTGCTGGATCGGTCACGTTTGAGGGGGTGAAGAGATTGGTATTAGTGCAAGATCCTGGGATCAACGAAGTTGTAACGAATGCTCTGGACGTCGAGCCGGTGGGGTCCGCAGTGAGAATCGAGGGTCGCCTCCCCCATGGAGGATGCAGAACAGGCCCTTACACGTTTCTGACAAGGCCCAAAGGGCAGAGTGTTGGGCAACCCTTGAGGCTCACCATTTTTACAGAGACCACTTTTTCAGATGCAGATGGCAATCCTGACGCATCCTCAAAAGCAACACATATGATTATCTTGCTTCAGGGTATCCTTCTGTCGCCAACTGAGACCACACCGGATTCGATCGCTGCAACACCTTCGACTGGCACTTTGCCGATCTTGTCTAGGCAAAGAACCACGGCTAGACCGATCCCAACCGATGATGGATGTTTTCCTTAAGCTTGCTCTCTTTTGCTGCATCCTCCCGACCCATTGATGCTTCACACCTCGTGATCGGGCGATATTCTTTCCCGGACAAGTATTCGAGGAAGGGGTTTGAGTCACGCTTTTTCGGAGAGTGTTCATGCTGCAGGACTATTTGCAGCCCTATGAAAGGTGGCAATGACGCCGGTCTTTGCCCGTAATGACTGCCTTTCATGAACAAGTGTCGCTTGAGTTTGCCGCGAGAAGCATCTATCCCGAGCGAATAGGAATGATCTACAAGCCGCTATTGACATTGCACCCTCCATGTCGGAATACAAACGGCGGATCAAACTCGCGCTCTCCTGTGGCTCTGGTCCGATTCCAGCGGTGGCCGCCGACTTACAAGAGCCGCTGCCCAGCAAATGCGGCCCCTTGAGTTCCAGTGATGATGAAGTCCGTGAAGATCTCTCCCTTCATGGCGAATGGTTGCCTTGATCCACCAGCGAGTCAATTCCCATGTATCACTGTTGACCATACCGACAGTAAGAACCGCCTCAACGGTCAAATCCTGAAGGTAATGCGGCCGCGCCACGGCAACAGAGCCGCTAGATCCCGCCGTTGCTTCGCTGGTAGCCTCCGTAGCCGTAAACCTGAGGCAGCTGAGGAAGGTCTTCGAAAGCAATCGACGGGGTCATACAGCGACTGGCTGCTCAGCGAGCCGGAAGCTGCGCAGCCGCGGGGATCTACCGAGCGGGGCGGGCCACCGGGCAAGCCACTGGCATCGAACAGGGGACGGCTGAGATTTGAACTCAGGTCCGAACCCAGCAGTCTGTTTTCATTATCGTTAATAACCATTAGCTTCCATGGACAATGGGCGCAAGTCCAGGCTAGTAGTGCCCTAAACAACTGATCTTACTGGGATTCATGAAGCTTTCTTTGGGATTCACACTTGTTCTGGCGGTTCTTGCTTTTTGTCCCGAAACAGCGGATGCCATCCCACCAGCTGAAGGCTATGGCTTTGACTGGCTTCACCCTGAGACAGCAAGGTGCCAACGAGCAAGCCAAGTCGAATCCTTAAGGCATTCCAATTGCCAGTATTGTCCTGATGGAAATGCTTTTGGTCTTCATTATCCATATCACAAATGCCAGGATCAGGCTGGGCGAGAATATCTGATCTACAAAACACCACAACACTGCACCGATGCGATTGAGACAATGAAGTCAAACGCACCGTGATCGGGCAGATCTTTTTTTAAAAATTCGTGATCGAGCCTGGGAGACAACCGGGTATCGACGCAGAGGAACATCGCTATAAGGTATTTCCACGAAGAACTAATCGCCTACGGTAAACACATACCGCTTTCTGGGGAGCTCAAGAATAGTAACCATCGGTGGATGGGAGTGCAGGGTCAACCTGGCGCAACTGGGTTATCACGCCTTTGCGTCCATCAATCAAGACAGCAGCGCCAATAGTTCGGATGCCGGAATGACTCCTATCAATCATCCTGATTCCCACAAATGATGCGGGGTGCCCTTTGAGTCTATCTCAACCTCATTCTCAGGGTTTTTCTTCCTGCCAAATGCATTTACCGAACAGGCAATCCTCTCATTTCCAATGTAACAGGAGTCACGCATGTTGAGTCCGTTACTGTGTACAACCAGAGGCAGGCTGAGACCAAGGAGCAGGAAGAGACCAATGCCGCTGGCGATCATGGCATTGCAAGTTGTTTTCATGGTTCTAATCACAAATCAGATAGTTTGCTTTCACGTAGCCAGTCTCGCCGGATGCGGTTGTGACTATCCACCACTCACCCTCTGCCTGTATCAACCGAACCCTGCTCCCCGGGGGTAACGTTCCAACAATAGTGGGTCCATAGCCCGGCTTGGCCCTTAAGTTTACAGAGTCACCATCTAAGGTCTTCACCTTGAAGAAGCCCGTGTTCGTATTAGGTAGATAGCCGGGGCGTTTCAGAAGCTCCGACCGCACCCAGCCCATACGGTTCTGGGTTAGAACAATATTTGCCCACCTTCCTGTGCGGTCCCCAGCATCAAACAAGACCTCGGTCCCTTGCTGAAGAACGGCAACAACGGGTGCGGCTTCTGAAGGCTCAGCATGGGCCTTAACTTGATTGGTGTTGGCAGCACTTGGATTGACCACACGAAAGAAGCCTTGACAAATTTCATCTGCCCCATAAGCGGTCAGCGGATGGGCTGCAAAAGCAAGTAGACCGGCTGCCACTATGAATTGGCAAGGCAAGCGATATTGCGGAACCAATTTTCCAAGGCGATGGGGTGAGGAGTCTGAGGTCATGCCATTCATTTCCAAATCCCATGGCATTATAAGAACAAAGCCAAGCCTCCGGCTGCATCACTTTGCAAATCTTAGATCACAAATATGGGGTATCCGGATGACGGCAATAGAATTGTCCCGTGTTTTTGCCTTCGCCAGTGGCTGGGGTGCACTACTCCGGCAATCTCGCGGCGGTGCGCTCGTGGTTCCCGGACGACGCGGCGTGCCTGGACTATCTGGACTGGCTGCGGTGGCCTGACGGCTTCTGCTGCCCACACTGCGGGGCCAAGAAGGGCCGGCGCTTGCCTGCGGGCGGGTGGTCTTGTGGCGGGTGCCGAAGGCGGGTGCGCGTCTAAGCCGGCACGGTCTTCCAGGACACGAGGACGCCGCTGACCGTGTGGTTTGAGGCTGCGTGGCTGATGGTAGCGACGAAGAACGGGGTCAGCGCCGCCTCTCTTCAGCCGCTGTTGGGGTTGGGGTCTTATCAGACCGCGTGGGGGATGTGTCACAAGCTGCGCACCGCGATGGGCCGCACCTCGTCGGATCTGCTGTCTGGCAATGTCGAGGTCGATGAGACGTTCATCGGCGGTGTCAAGACCGGCGGCAAGCGTGGCCGCGGAGCACCCGGGAAGGCCTACGTCGTGATCGCGGTCGAGGCCAAGGCGAAGGGCTTCGGCCGATGCCGACTGCAGGTGGAGAAGATCGATACCGCGCATCTCGGGGAGTTCATGCACCGCAACCTCAGCCCAGTCTCGGTCGTCGTCAGCGTCGCCTTGTACTCCTACCCGCACGCGATTGCGGGCACGTTCGGGCACAAGTCGCTTAACATCAAGCGCTCCGGCCTGCCGGCTCACGAGCTACTGCCTGGGGTACACCGGGTGGCGAGCCTGCTGAAGCGCTGGCTGGCCGGTACCCACCAGTCCGGAGGCTACGCCGAGCACCTGCAGGCCTTCCTGGATGAGTTCACCTTCCGGTTCAACCGCCGACATGCTCGTGCTCGTGGGTTGCTGTTCCTTCGGCTCCTGGAGGGCTCTGTGTGCGCGCGGCCGACGCCGATGCGGGAACTGATCAAGGTCCCGAACCCACACCCAGTCGCGATACACCCACCGGTAGGGCCGAAGTGGCCCAAAAGCTTTGCAGCAGGCTCACTTGACCGCCCATGGCGAGCCGAAAAGCCGTCTGATCTACTGCTGCAGTCATCCGGATAGCCCTTTCACAAATACAGGCAATATGCGCCCCGCTCTGATCGCTCCGCTGGCCAACTTATTCCTGACATGCTGATGTGCAATGTGTTGTTTATTGGCGCAAACCAGATCAGCTACCTGGCAGTCTCCTGCAACGGCAACTCCTGTGTCAGCCATGACGCCAAGAGCCTGGTTGGAGACATAACCAAATGCCAGACGCGCTTGTCCGCAACGCTGCTGCTACCCAGTGGCGGCACCTGCTGCTTTCAGGCGCAGCTGGGCACTAATAACCAGGACGCTGAGTTTGTTGATGCCCTAGTTGTACGGAGGGAAGAAGCGGTCATGCTTGGATAGTCAGAAGCCTAGTGGGGCCAGTAGTGCCCAGCCCCAACCTGATCCACCACGCAGTAGTGCTCAGGGCGACGGGTGGTACCCTTGTCGCTCAAAGACGGGGTGCATAGAGCCGAATCTAGACTGGCTCCCAGCGGAGCCGTCAGAGGCCATAAGCTCGCCCGTGGGCACGCTTCTGGCTTGGTTGCGCTCCGACACTGACCTGCTGTAGATGCAGCTGGTAGTTCATCCCCAGCCCCGCCGCCAATCCCAGTACCGCCGGAGAATCCACAGCCTCAAATACAACTAAAGCAAAGATCGATTCGGTTTTCCTTGGGCAACACTGCCTCCAGCACTGGTTTCAGTTCGCCCCACGACAGCCCCAGCCAAGAAATGTCGCACTCCTAGAACCCCGAGAACACCCGCAGTAGGGGCCGCACTAGGCGTTCTGCGTCTTTGATCCTTGAAGAGCTTAGCCCAATGTTGCAAGCGAATTCAATGTTTGGTGTAAGCCAGAACTTCGCCTCACCATCTGGGTGGCTGACGTGGATGTGCAAACGGCTTTCCTTTCGCGAGAAGAAGAAGAATCAAAATTCGCCTTCCCGGAAGACGGTTGGCGACAAGATGGTTCGTATACTTGGCTCTCAGCATACCCTCGCCGCCAACGGTTATTCGCATCTTTCCAACGCTGGCCATCACCTGCCCGCAAAGAGCTGCTGGTTCGGGATCTCGTTGGCCTTCCGAAAATTGAAGGGAGCGGGTCAGGTGCATGGCTGTGTTAGCCAGGCCTCTGCACATCGAACATCGCCTGAAAAACACCCAGTCGCCCACCCAGCGTAGTCCCCGTCAGACTCCCCAAGCGCTTGACGAGGCGGTCCCAATCTACAGCCCTCAGCCGATCAGCCACAACATGGCCATCTTTGCCATCAAACCGGCAACGCACTCAAAAAGGGTATGAATGTCCCCCAGTTGTGAGAGGCGCATCTATAAAAGTACGAAGGCGAGTATTAATTCTATCCGGCGACACTACAACACAAGGCCTAGTCTTTCTGATGTCAGATCGGCCGCGTCCCTTTGCGTGGTGTAAATACCGAGGCCCGATTTCCCTGATCAGAGAGTGAACAGGGTGGAATGACGGGCGGTCATTCCGGAGGTGATGAATCACCTTGAATCTCCACATTGAATCGCCGTCGATGACTTGTCAAGTCATCGACTCAGATGGTGATCCACGGGTGGCGAATGGTGGTGCGTCGGCCCCCGGTCGTCAGCCGCTGCTGGCCCGTCCTGCGGTGGCGAGCCAGGCGGCTGTCTGGGGCCTGGAGTGGCGGCTGCGTTACGGGGTGGCAGCGGGGGATGGCACTGCGGCCGGCAGCTCCTCCGCGGCCGGTGGGATCGCCGCCATCGAATCGAGCGAGAACATCCGCCGGCCCTCCAGCTGCCAGTGCTCGTCCTGCTCCAGCAGCACAGCGCCCACGAGGCGGGTGATCGCCGCGTCGTTGGGGAAGATGCCCACCACCCGGGTGCGGCGTTTGATCTCCTCGTTGACCCGCTCGAGCAGGTTGGTGCTCCACAGCTTGCGCCAGTGCTGCTGCGGGAAGTGGCGGAATGCCAGCACCTCCTCCCGGGCTGAGGCCATCAGCTCGGCGGCCTTGGGGAATTTGGCCGTGAGCATGGCTGTCACCTGATCCCACTGCTCCTCCACGGCGCTCCGGCCCTGCTGGGCGAACATCGAGCGCAGCGCTGCCGCCACCATCTCCTGCTGCGCTTTGGGCACGGTCTGCAGGAGGTTGCGCGCAAAGTGCACGCGGCAGCGCTGCCAGGAACTCCCCTGAAACATCCGGCTCACGGCCTTGGTCAGGCCCACATGGGCATCGGAGACCACCAGCCGGATCCCAGTGAGGCCGCGCTGTTTGAGGCCACTGAGGAACTCTCGCCAGAAGGGCTCGCTTTCGCTGTCACCCACCTGCAGGCCCAGCAGCTCCCGGCGGCCATCGGCGTTGACGCCCATGGCCACGACAACCGCGCGGGAGCAGACCTGGAGCGTCTTGCCGAGCCGCCCGTGGAGGTACGTCGCGTCGAGGTAGAGGTACGGGTAGCGGCTGCCGTCCAGCGGCCGCTCCAGGAAGGCCTGGATCTGGCTGTCGAGCCCCTGGCAGATGCGACTCACCTCCGAGCGGGAGATGCCGCTCTGCGAGCCGATCGCGGCCACCAGGGCGTCCACCTTGCGGGTGGAGATGCCTTTGACCCAGGCTTCCATGATCACCGCGTAGAGCGCCTGATCGATCCGTCGCCTGGGCTCGAGGATCGCCGGGAAGAAGCTCCCTGAGCGGAGTTTGGGGATCGACAGCGGGATGTCGCCCACCTGGGTGGTGAGCAGGCGCGGACGGCTGCCGTTGCGGTAGCCCAGCCGCTCGTCGGTGCGCTCGTGGCGCTCGGCGCCGAGCACGGCAGCAACCTCCAGCTCGATCAGCTGCTGGAGGCCGTGGCGCACCAGCTCCGGGATCAGCTCGCCGGCACTGCTGCCATCCAGTAGCGGCGCCAAAGCTGAGGCGCCAGAATCCGTCTTGGGCATGGTTCGCTGGTTGAGGTGGTTCTCAAACCAGGGTCACGGGCCTGCCCACCCCTTGCAACGCCAACTGCTGAGCTGGGTGCCTGAGCTGCGGGCTCAACCCCGGCTACGCCGGGGTTGAGGTCCCCAGGGATTTACACCACTCCCCGGGACGCGAGCTGTCAGATCCTCGCGTGGGATTCAACGCGACAAGAAGGATGTCGCCTCTTGAGACCTCTTCTTCAGTCACCATAACCACTCTTCATCATCAAACCGAGTGGCGCTCATCTCATCGAGCAGTCCCTCCGGTTCGAAAGACGATGCCGTATCTGCCCAGCCAGCCCTCGGATGAGCCGATGGCCTGATTGTCAGCACCCCTGGGGCCGCCTCGATCTTGACTTCGTCAGCGAGCCCCGCAACCTCAAGCAGAGGCTTGGCGAGTCGGATCAGCAGCGAATTGCTGGCCGGAATCCGCTCCTCGATCGACACGTAGTAGAACAGGGAGCCGCTGCGCTCCCGGTGTCCTCGCATCTGAGCTGAGCGGTTGGCCCATTGTCGCGCAGGCTTGGTTTTTCAGCAAACGCTTAAGCCAGAGTTGACGATCCCGCCTCTTGTCTTTAACCTGAAAATCTCAAACCCAATAGGCAGCACAATGCGTAACTTGATCAGCAACAAACCTCCGCAGACCTGAGCCGCCGCTCCGGCTGCGGTT
>JANWUR010000067.1 GCA_024958655.1 Cyanobium sp. FGCU6
ACTTAATCACCATTTCTGATGCGTACTCCATCCCCGTGCAGCGAAGATTCAAGGCCAGAATCGCATCCCGATCGAAGGCTCTCAATCCACAGTGGAAATCTCCAATTCTGATCCCAAAGAACAGTCGACCCAAGGCACTCAGGACAGGACTACCAAGATAACGATGTAACAATGGCATTGCGCCAACTGCAATCTGCCCCTGGAAACGGTTACCCATCACCAGGTCGTTGCCCTGAACCAATCTGGCGAGAAACTGCGGTGCTTGCCGGAAGTCATAAGTCGCATCTGCATCTCCCATCAGCACATGGCGTCCTTGGGCGGCTTGGATACCAGCGATCAATGCAGCTCCATATCCCCGTTGTGGCACGGAGAGCACAGACGCACCATTCTGATGGGCGACATCCTGGGAACCGTCAATACTGCCATTGTCTGCAACGATGACTTCATAGGGTTCACCGGTTGCGTTCCCACCTTCATGACAGTCTTTAATCACCGTGGCAATCGTGCCTACTTCATTGAGGCAAGGGACAACAAAACTAAGCAGAGGGGCAGCGCTTGTCATTAGCTTGATGGGACCAATTGCATTACTGGAGCGCTGATGAGCCTTTCATCTTAACCGAAAATAACATAATATAGAATGGTCTCGAATGGATCCACTTTCGAGATTAAGGCTATCAGCTCGTGCGACTATCCGATGATTAGTCATCATGCATTGTTGCGTAGATGGCGCAGCAAACATCGGATCCCACGAGATTCGTGAGTGCAACCAGATATTGGTTCGCGCCCAAAAGTAGAGAGGGAAGATGATTGATGTTATAAGCGTGCCAAGGACGGTAAAAACAGCGAGCCAGCGCGCAAAATGTCGAAGATCACGCCAAGGAGATGAAACCGCAACTAGTGCTGGAACCAGAAGATTATACATATAGTATCTAAGTTCCAGAGTCTGCGGCAGAAGAATAGTCACGAGGATGGAGATCATCAAGCGAAGATGAAGGCGCTTAATGTAGGTTTCTTGGGTCGAGTCATTAACAGCATTCTTGGCTCGCTGCCCATAAGTGCGAATGCTGGAAAGCGTGGCAGTGAAGAGAAGTAGTATATAGAGAATTCCGTAAGAACCACCCGTGATTACCCAGCGATTGCCCAGCATATCAACTGGCTGCGAGATGCTATCTGGCGGGTTTTGCATGTGAACGGTGCGCTCGAAGAGGAAGCGCCTGCTTGACCTGAGTATGGGGTCAATCTCAAGTACCGAAGAGAAGAACGAAAGACCATTATAGACTAATGGGATTTTGGGTATGTATGGGAGCGTGGAAACACCCGTGGCCTCAGGCCCCTTGAACACAAAAACATTATTAGGATAGAGAGGGTTGTGGAAACGGTAAAGATTGACGATCGGCTGAATGAATTGCAAAGATATCAATAGAACAATCATTGCTGGGAATACACCTAGGAAATTGTCTCTGCCAAAGTGGCAGAGTTGGTGGCATTTAGATGAATCAGAAAGCCTTAGAATTAGTGCATACCCAAGGGATAGCGAAAGAATAATCGCCGATAATATAAGACCTTGGTATTTAACATTGGCACTCAGAGCAAGCAAAAGAAGGCCAGCCAGCCAAGCACGCTTTGAGTCTGAACTCTGAAGAAGACTGGCAGCAAAGAGAGCAATTGCTCCAGCCACTGCAGTTGCTCCAACGAAGAAGTCTTGCATTGAGGATGCAAAGCCAAATAAAACAACTGGATAACACAGGCAGGCGATAACGCAGAGCGGCCAAGACAACAAAAGATAAGTTCGAGCTGACCAACATAGCAAGAACATCCCCAAGAGATTGGGAAGGAAGAGCAAACGCGGTGCTTTTAAGAGAAGGCCAGGCAGCATAAAGACTCGCCATAAAATCGGAAAGCCCTGATAGCGACCTTCAAAGTATCCTGAAAAATTAGGCAACCCCGGCAGACGCCAGAAACGAGCCGCAAACGGCAGGTGATACATCAATGAATCACCTGGGAAAGCATTAAATATGATCAGACAGTAAAATAATGTAATGGCTGCGACCGTGCCAATCAGCGTGGCTGGGAAGCGAAAACGAAAGTTCATAATCAACAAAAATGGCTTCTCGCTAGAGAAGTCTTGTATTCTAGGTTTGAAGCTTAGCACTTTTTCAACGAGATCAGTAGCGGTAATGCTCGAGCTTGTAAGGCCCTTCCACCGGCACGTTGATGTAG
>JANWUR010000044.1 GCA_024958655.1 Cyanobium sp. FGCU6
TGCTGGAATCAACTGTGGCGCAACGGTTCTGGGTTTCTCAGCAGGCCCTATGTAGAAATGGTAATAAATCATAAGCCTTCTTGGGTGGCTCCACGCCGGGAAGACGCCCTCTGATATACGCAAAAGAAGCAGATCCGAATGATCTGACTAGGCCTGCCAAGCTTAAGAAAAGTGATTCAATTTGGGTTAACGCGCGGCTTCTCTGAATTTCAACAATTACTGACTCTTCCCTGGATAGTGCTTCAAGAACTGGTGATTCAAACTTTTCTCTGCCAGACTCAAACTTAGCAATCTTTTCAAGCAAATACGACACTAGTTCGGAGTATCGCAGGGGGGGGGTATTCAAATGTGTGGTAAACACTAACATCAAAGATCTGTCTGTTTGACTCGTGCTGTTCTCGAAACAGTATGACGGGCTTATTGGTGAGGGCTAAGCGAAGGCCAAGCTCAAACATTACATTGGGATTACCGTGCTCCCCAGAAAGATCACAAAGCACTAAGTCTGCGGCGTAGATACTTCTGACTATTTGCCTTCCTATGTCAAACTCGTCGCTTGATCTGTTAACTATATACCGATTTGAGAATCCCTGGAATGATTCGATTGAGGCTTTAAGCGTCTGATTGTAAAATTCGTCAAGCTCAAGCTTTCCTCTGGTGGGGGTGGCACCAAAGGGCATAACTACAAAGACTTGTTTGCTTGTCTTTTCCACGCTTCTACAATACCGCCTTCCGCTTTCGCATAGATCTAACGCTTATTGGATGGTTTCCGAGAACCACCCAAGCTGAGCAGTCCCTTTCCGATAACCACAACTGTAGCGGAGGTCCACAGGACCCACCCCCCTTCCCTGCCAGTGCGTTTGAGCCCCTCCCATCCCCCGGTCCTCCCTGGTTCTCGGGTCCGATAACCACTTGTGCCGGAAGATACAGAAAGCTCTGGAGATCTCTCCGGACCTTGCTGATTCCGGATGCGGATGCCACCCGCCCGAGCCCTTCAGCCCCAACCCGTGCATCCCGCACACACCAACCCTCAACCCGCCAGCCCCCCCACCCCCCTCACTCCTGCACCCTCACCGGCGTCCCCACCGCTACCCGCTCGAACAGCCACCGCGCCGTGGCGCTGCTGGCGCGGATGCAGCCATGGCTGCGGCGCACCCCGAACCGCTCGCCCGCACGCTCCTGCCACGGCGCCGGATGGATGCACACCGCATCCGGCCGCAGGCCGCCGCCGCCCAGGCAGAGCACGTTCGGCACATTGGGGATCCGGTAGTCCGGGGCGGTGAGGCTGGTCAGCACGTAGCGCGACGCGACCCTGAACGTGCCCGTGGGCGTGGGCGTGGCCGCCAGGCCGGTGGACACCGGCGCCGCGTACAGCAGCCGGCCGCCGCCGTCGAAGGCGGACAGGCGCTGCTGCGACAGATCGATCACCAGCGCCGCCACCAGGCCAAGCACAGCAGCACCTCCGGGGCGCTCCTGCTACCCGGTGTATCGACCTGAGCGGGCCTCAGGCGTGTTCGCGCAGGAAACCGATCGTGCTCTCCAGTTCGTCGCCGAAGCGCTCGATCTCCTCAGGCGTGGTGGTGAAGCCGTGGCTGGCGCGGGCCGTGCCGGACAGGTATTGGCATCAAGGAACACGGCCTGGATCATTTCGCCGCCGCATGGGAACGGAGGCATCGCCTCCGCGAGACCCAGGTTCAGGCCGGGGCAATGATCCTGAGCTTGTGTAGCGCTTTACACATGTGTTGAGTTGTTAACGGCCTCGCCTGTGGTCGAAAGTCTGTTGGTGATGGCCTTGCCGCACTGGATTGGCCGATGAAATCCGGCGAAGTCCTGTCATGTGCCCCGAGACACATGACGCTACTCTCGTGGCAACTAGGCTCAAAAAAGCAATTCCCGATCGGAGATGAGTAAGAAGGGTTTGTCATCCTTCAAGGATCAGGTCTCAGGATGGACCAGCGGGCAGGCCCCCATGCGTGAGGCGTTGCAGAGTGTGGCAGGCCGGTTAGCCCTCTCCAGCGGCGTGCTTCTTGCGATCTCTGCCAGCTTCATCACACCTCAGAGTGGAGATGCTCAGACAAGTGCTTCCCCAAGGAATGCCAATCCCCCTGGGTTGTCCGATGTGGCGATTGGGTACAGCAGACTGAGCATCAGCCTGCCCGTCTTCATTGCACAGGACAAAGGATATTTCAAGAAGAACGGCATCAACGCCAAATTGCATCGGTACGACGATGGCGGAATCCTCGGCCAAGCACTTGCAGAGGGCAAGGTCGATCTGGGTGGCTACAGTGCTACACCGATCCTCTTTAATGGATCCTTGCGGACTGGACGTCAGTTCCTCTACGTCACAACCCAGCTTGAGGACGAGTCACATCGTGTCAGCTACCTACTTAGGCCAAAGACACCAGCTGGCCAGAGTCCAGAGATAAAAACGATTGCTGATCTGAAGGGAAAGCGCGTTGGAATCTTCCCAACCGCAGCATACAAGCTGACGCTTGAGGCCCTTCTCAAAAAGAATGGCGTAAATCCTTCCAGCGTGACAATCCAACAAGTCGAACCAGCCTTGCAACCCCAGCTGCTGCGAAGCAAGGGGATCGATGCTCTCTACACTGTTACACCACCTGGCGTTGCAACCATTGCAACTGGAGCCGGAGAACTTATTGGCACCCGATCCCCTGCGCCAGAGGTCTTTGGCAAGCCATTTCCATTTGCACAGTTCGTCATTTCAAAGAACTGGGCAGCAAAGAATCCCGGCCTCACGAAGCAGATTGTCAAGTCACTCGACCAAGCCATTGTTTATATTAACGCCAATCCGTCGAAAGCGAAGCAGGCTTACCGCAACTACCTTGCAGAGGTCCACCATAAGTTCATTGATCAATATCCTCAACCGCTCTACCTAACGTCCTACGATAATAAGGACAAGATCCTGAATAGAATCGCATCCAAGTATCTGGAGGCTGGCATCATACCCAGAAAGATTAATCTTAAAGGAGCTATCTACCATGGTGATCCTGTTGGCCGACCACAATAAGCGGCCGGATACTCAAGAGATCACGCATCCATGTGAACGTATCAGGGAGCTAACTTCATCCTATGGTCAACCCCCTTTCTTCCGACGCCAGCAAGGGGCTAATTGCACACCGAATTAGCTTTGACTACGCATCAAACGGAAGCAGGTATGAGGTCTTTCGCGACCTAAGCATTTCTATACCAAGAGGCGAGGTTTTTGGCATCTTTGGACCCAATGGTGTTGGGAAGACAACTCTCATGCGCGCCCTTGGTGGAATGCAGTCAACCGATGGTGAAATCATGCACCCGGAGGCTGGGCTCGCACAAAGATCCACAATTGGGTACATTCCCCAGGCCTATGCCAGATCATTCTATCCGTGGCTTACACTTAATCAGAATATACTGCTCAGTCTTGAAAGCCCATTCAGCGACATCAGAAAGAGTCGTGCACGAATAAAAGATGCCCATGACGCCCTGGGACTCAACCTTGATCTGTCGAAGAGGCCAGCGCAGTGTAGTGGTGGGATGCTTCAGCAAGCAGCTATTGTTAGAGCAATCGCACGTCGACCTTCCATACTCATAGCAGATGAACCATTCTCTGCTCTTGACTTTGACGTGTCTTCAAGAGTACGAGAGGGATTCACAAAAGTAGTTAGGATGTTGGGAATATGTGCAGTTCTTGTACTCCATGATCTACAGGATATTGTCGAAGTCTGCGATACAGTTTTAGCGATTCCTGGTCGTCCCTACACATCTAGCAGCACGCTTAAGGGTTACTATCAAGCTAAGCTCTTTTCCAATGGCAACCGAGTCGGCCCATCTCAGGATGACAGCACAAAGGTTTCTGGTAGTTCACCTTTTGTTGATGCGATTCAGCGCGCCTTAGGCAGTCTTGACTCATGAAACGCATCTTTCACCGTTACCCACTTCTGTTATTGCTGCCTGTTCTCTTTCTGACTTGGCAACTTATCACAAAGCATGGTCTTGTCGGGAAGTCACTATTAGCAAGTCCCGAAGAAGTTGGAACCGTCCTAGTACGCGGCTTATCCCCAGCTTCTGGAGGTGATGCCATCTACGCGCACGCATTCGACACACTTGTGAGAGCACTTTCAGGCTGGAGCTTATCCATGGTATGTGGACTTGTCCTCGGGGCCTTGCTGGGGATGAGCTCATTAACATATCGGTCGTCTGAACCAGTCCTTGAATTTGTACGGGCAGTCCCTCCAATCATGTTCTTCCCCCTATTTCTTGTTGCATTCGATTTCGGATCCCCTGCCTATGTCTGGACAATCGCCCTTGGATGCTTACCAGTTATGACACTATCTGTTTCGCGTGGAATCCAGAATCTCGACCACTCCCGGCTGGAGTTGCTTAAAACTCATGGCGTGTCGCCATTGTTCAGAGGTTTTGCCTCAGTTATTGAAATTCTCCCTTCTGCGCTCTTTGGAGCAAGGCTCACGCTCTCTCTGAGCCTGATCATCTCTGTTGTAACCGAGATGGTCTTTAGTCCAAAGACTGGTTATGCGCTAGGAGCTTTGGCGAAGGATTCGCAGATTTCGTTTGAGACGGCTAAGTTCTATGCCTGTATATTTCTGCTTGGTGCATTTGGCTATCTGATGAATGCTCTGATTCGACAAGCTGAATGGTGGCTATCTGGGGAACTACGCCAAGCAAACTGAGCCAACTTACAACCCTACCCACTTGCTGACCCACACAATGTCAATTGACCAGAACACCATCAGACGAAGGGGCACTGGCCTAAGAGCCATTGATCCCGTCAAGGCTTTTCCAGGCTATACCCTCTTTTCACCAATTACAGGCAGAGGAGAAGTTTATTTGATTGATCTACAGGGTAAGATAGTTCACCAATGGGCCTTGCCTTACCCTCCAGGGGCTTATGGCTATCTTCTCCCCAATGGCAATCTTTTCTACAGTGGCAAGACAACTGAAAATATTGAAACCGTTCCTTGGTGGTTCAAAGGTGGTGCTGTTCTGGAAGTAGATCCCAGCGGTAACGTCCTGTGGGAGTACAATCACCCAACCCATCATCATGATGCCCGCCGCCTGAGTAATGGCAACACCCTTGTACTCGCTCTGGAGCCATTGCCTGAGGACGTAAGCCGCCGAATCCAAGGGGGCATTCCAGAATCTGAGTTTCGAAATGGAGTCATCTATGCAGATGTCGTGCACGAAGTGACACCGGCCAAGGAGATCATCTGGAGCTGGCATGCGTACGAGCATCTCGATCCTAGTGTCGATGTTCTTGTTGCTAACGACAAGCGGGAGGAATGGACTCATGCCAATACAGTCAGCGAACTTGCAGATGGCAACTTTCTCGTAAGCCTGCGAAACCTCTCGACCATCGTCATCGTTGATCGCAGTAGCGGTGAGATCATCTGGCGGCTAGGCCAGGAGGTCTTGTCTCATCAGCACTATCCTCACGAAATTGACAACGGCAACATCCTTGTATTTGACAACGGCACATATCGGGCAAATGTAGCGCTTAATTTCTCCCGTGTTCTAGAGATTAACAGGCAGAGCAAGGAGGTCGTCTGGGAATACACAGACAACCCACCCCATAACTTCTATAGCCCATACATTTCTGGAGCCCAGCGACTCCCCAATGGTAATACATTGATCACAGAGGGGAATTACGGGCGAATCTTCGAAGTGACACACGATGGCGAGATAGTCTGGGAATATGTCAATCCGTTTTTCAATGAACAGCAGACGACGCAAGATCCCTCGCTGGCCGTGAGGGGCTCTCAAAACTCTGTATTCAGAGCATTCAGATATGAGGCCAGCCAGATACCTTGGCTTACGCTATGAATGAATCGGAGCTCAGACGGTCACTGGAAAGGCGCGGCGGATAGAACAAAATCAGAATGAGCACCGCCCGCCTCAGGCGTGTTCGCGCAGGAAACCGATCGTGCTCTCCAGTTCGTCGCCGAAGCGCTCGATCTCCTCGGGTGTGGTGGTGAAGCCGAGGCTGGCGCGGGCCGTGCCGGCCAGGCCGTAGTGCCGATGCAGGGGCTGGGTGCAGTGGTGGCCGCTGCGGATGCAGATTCCCGCCGAATCCAGCAGCGCCGCGATGTCGTTCGCATGCAGTCCCTCCACATGGAACGCCGCCAGCGCCGCCCGGTGCGGCTGCTGCTCCGGCGTCGGCCCCAGGATCCGCAGCCCATCGATCGCCTGCAGCCTGGCGAACAGCTGGCGGGTGAGCTGCTGCTCCCACGCATGGATCCGCTCCATCCCCAGCGCCTGCAGATAATCGATCGCGGCGCCCATGCCGATCGCCTCGCCGATCGCCGGCGTTCCGGCCTCGAACTTGTGCGGCAGGTCCGCCCAGGTGCTGGCGTCCAGAAACACATCCTGGATCATCTCGCCGCCGCCAAGGAACGGAGGCATCGCCTCCAGGATCTCCTCCCGCGCCCACAGGAAGCCCATCCCCGTGGGTCCGCACAGCTTGTGCGACGAGCCCACCAGGAAATCGCAGCCCAGCCGCGCCACCTCCACCTTCTGATGCGGCAGGCTCTGGCACGCATCCACCAGCACCAGCGCGCCGGCGGCATGGGCCAGCGGCACCAGCGTGTCGATCGGGTTCAGGCAGCCGAGCGTGTTGCTCACCTGCACCACGCTCACCAGCTTCGTGCGCTCGTTGAGCTTGCTCTTCCAATCCTCCAGGTCGAGCTCGCCGTTCTCGCTCACCCCCGCATGACGCAGCACGCAGCCGGTGCGGGCCGCCAGCAGCTGCCACGGCACCAGGTTGCTGTGGTGCTCCATCACCGTGAGCAGCACCTCATCCCCCGCCCGCAGGTTCGCCTCGCCCCAGGTGCGGGCCACCAGGTTGATCGCCTCGCTGGCGTTGCGGGTGAACACGATCTCGCGCGGACCCGCCGCGCCCACGAACGCCGCCACCTTGCCCCGCGCCGCCTCGAACCCGTCGGTGGCCCGCGCGCTCAGCTGATGCGCGCCGCGGTGCACATTGGCGTTGTCGTGGCCGTAGTAGTGCTGCAGAGCCTCCAGCACCTGGCGTGGCTTCTGGCTGGTGGCGGCGTAATCCAGGTAGATCAGCGGCTGACCCAGGCAGGCCGTCTGCGCCAGCAGCGGGAAATCGGGGCGGGTGAGGGCCGCCAGGTCGTCCAGCGGGGCCACCGTGGTGTCGGCGCCGGTGCCGGTGTCGGCCAGGGTGAAGGGGGCGGGCGGGGTGAGCGTCATCAGGGGGTCTCCGGCCCGGCGCTGAACGACGGAGCCTGCCAGATCGCCGCAGCGGCCGGCAGTTCACCCAGGATCTCCTGGCAGTAGCCGCGCAGCAGCAGGCGGGCGGCTTCCGCGGCACCGATGCCACGGCTGCGCAGATAGAACAGCTCGTCCTCCTGCAACCGGCTCACGGTGGCGCCATGGGCGCAGCGCACGTCGTCGGCCACGATCTCCAGTTCGGGTTTGGTATCCACCCGCGCCCGATCCGACAGCAGCAGCGAACGGCTCAGCTGCGACGCATCGGTGCGCTGCGCCGCCCGCGGCACCACCACCGCGCCGTTGAACACGCTGCGGCCCTGGCCGTCGGCCACCACCTTGTGCAGCTGCTCCAGCTGCCCGCCCGGCCCGTCGAAGCGCACCCGGCTGTGGGTGTCGGCGATCTGCTGCCCGTCCACCAGCTGCAGCGAGCGCAGCCGGGTTTCGGCCTCGCCTTCGCTCTGCACCACCCGCGGCTCCAGCCGCACGAGACCCCAGCCCCGGCTCACCGTGGCCAGCGACCAGCGGCTGCCCGGCGCCTGGCGGATCGCCAGCCGCGCCAGCAGCACCGACCCGGCCGCGCCGGTGGCCACCACGCCATGGCGGAGCTCGGCGCCGGACGTCAGCTCGGCGCCCACCACCACGCTCGTGAGATTGGCGCCGCCGGAAAGGTGCACCTGCAGCAGCTCAAGCCGCGCCTCCGGCTCCAGCAGCAGCACCACCCGCAGCGGCAGCACCCCTTGGGCCTCGCCGGCATCGCTCACCAGCTCCAGCACCGGCGCCACGGCGCCCCGCACCCTCAGGCCAAGCACCGCCGGGCTCATGGCGCTGTTCACCAGCACCGGCCAGTCGCTCTCCTTGGCCGCAGCGGTGCCGAGGCAGCGGCCCAGCACCGCCTGCGCCTCCTCATCCCCCAGCGGCTCGATGCCCTCCGGCCAGGCGATGCCCTCCAGGCTCTCCGCCCGGCCGTCGAGCACCACCCGCTGATGGCCTTCCGCCACCGGGGGCAGCGGGGCCGGCGCCCCGGGCTCCAGCAGCCGCGGGTCCACCGCCGTGATCGGCGTGGTGTCGGTGAAGCGCCAGTCCTCCTGGCGGCGGGAGGGTAGGCCGGCGGCAGCCAGCGCCGCCTGGGCGGCCAGGACGCTCTCCGGCCGGAGCCCGGCGGGGTCGGGCAGACCAGCCAGCAGCGCACCCACCCAGGGATGAACAGGGGCGGCCACGGCTGCAGCGGTGGTGAGGGGGGCGGCCACCATCACACCGCCTCCAGAACGGCGGGCTCGGCGTCGACCCAGTCGTAGCCGCGCTGCTCCAGTTCCAGCGCCAGCTCCTTGCCGCCGGTGCGCAGGATCCGGCCATGGGCCATCACATGCACGTAATCGGGCGTGATCGCATCCAGCAGCCGCTGGTAGTGGGTGATCAGCAACGTGGCGTTATCCGGACCGGCCAGATGGTTCACGCCGCCGGACACGATCCGCAGGGCGTCGATGTCGAGGCCGGAATCGGTTTCATCGAGGATCGCCACCACCGGCTCCAGCAGCGCCATTTGCAGGATCTCGTTGCGCTTCTTCTCCCCGCCCGAGAAACCCTCGTTCACCGAACGCTCCAGGAATGCAGGATCCATCTGCACCACCTGCAGCTTCTCGTTCACCAGATCCTCGAAGGCGAAGGTGTCGAGCTCTTCCTCGCCCCCCTCCTGGCGCCGGGCATTGGTGGCCACCCGCAGAAACTCGAGGTTGCTCACGCCCGGGATCTCCACCGGATACTGGAATCCCAGGAACAGGCCGATGCGGGCCCGCTGCTCCGGATCGAGCGCCAGCAGATCCTCCCCCCGGTAACGCACCGAACCACCGGTCACGGTGTAGGCCGGGTGGCCGGCCAGCACCTTGGAAAGCGTGCTCTTGCCGCTGCCGTTGCGACCCATCACCGCATGGATCTCACCGGCCCGCAGCGTGAGGTTCACCCCGTGCAGGATCGGCTGGTCCGCCACGCTGGCGTGCAGATCGCGGATCTCGAGCAGAACGGGGGCGTCGGGGCGGATCACGGCGGGGCGAGTAAGGAAGGGAAGGGGACGGAGGGAATCGGCAAACGGGACGTCAGCCCACGGAGCCCTCGAGCTTGAGGGCCAGCAGTTTGTCGGCTTCGGCGGCGAATTCCATCGGCAGCTGATGGAACACATCGCGGCAGAAGCCGCTCACCATCATCGACACCGCCTGCTCGAAACCGATGCCGCGACTCTGCAGATAGAACAGCTGATCCTCCGAAATCCGGCAGGTACTGGCCTCGTGCTCAATGTCGGCATCGCTCTGCTGCGAGCGGATGTAGGGGTAGGTGTTGGCCGCCGCCTGATCGCCGATCAGCATCGAATCGCACTGGCTGAAGTTGCGCGCGCCCACCGCCTTCGGGCCGATCTGCACCAGGCCCCGGTAGCTGTTCGACGAGTGCCCGGCGCTGATCCCCTTGCTCACGATCGTGGAGCGGGTGCGCGGACCCACGTGAATCATCTTGGTGCCGGTGTCGGCCTGCTGGCGGTTGTTGGTGAGCGCCACCGAATAGAACTCACCCACCGAATCGGCGCCCTGCAGCACACAGCTGGGGTATTTCCAGGTGATCGCCGAACCGGTTTCCACCTGGGTCCAGCTGATGCGGCTGCGGTCGCCGCGGCACTGGCCCCGCTTGGTCACGAAATTGTAGATGCCGCCCACGCCGTTCTCATCGCCGGCATACCAGTTCTGCACCGTGGAGTACTTGATCGATGCATCATCCAGCGCCACCAGCTCCACCACCGCCGCATGCAGCTGGTTGGTGTCGAACATCGGCGCGGTGCAGCCCTCCAGGTAGCTCACCGACGCCCTTTCTTCGGCCACGATCAACGTGCGCTCGAACTGGCCCGTGTCGCCGGAGTTGATGCGGAAGTAGGTGGAGAGCTCCATCGGGCACTCCACCCCCCGCGGGATGAACACGAACGACCCATCGCTGAACACCGCCGAATTGAGGGCGGCGAAGTAGTTGTCGTTGCAAGGCACCACCGTGCCGAGATACTTCTCGATCAGCTCGGGGTGCTCCTTCACCGCCTCGGAGATCGAACAGAAGATCACGCCGTGCTCGGCCAGCTTCTCCTTGTAAGTGGTGGCGATCGAGACGCTGTCGAACACTGCATCCACCGCCACGTTCGAGAGGCGCTTCTGCTCGCTCAGCGGGATGCCGAGCTTGTCGAAGGTTTCCAGCAGCTTCGGATCCACCTCATCGAGGCTGGCCTTCTTGTCCTGCTGCTTGGGAGCGGCGTAATAGATGATGTTCTGGTAATCGATCGCCGGATAGCCGAGCCCCGCCCAGTCGGGCTCGTCCATCTGCAGCCACTGGCGGTAGGCCCGCAGGCGGAAGTCCAGCAGAAAGGCCGGCTCCTCCTTCTTGGCGGAGATCAGCCGGACCACATCCTCGCTCAGGCCCTTGGCGATCTTCTCGGTTTCAATGTCGGTGACGAAGCCGTACTTGTACGGCTGGCTCACCAGTTCACCCACGCTGGCCGTGCTCATCAATCAACCTCAACTCGACGCATGGGCTTGGATCTCCTCGATCGAGATGGTCTGGCTCTCGCTGCGGAAGGGGTTGTCCTCGGTGAGGAAGAGCATGCAGTGGCACTCCTTGCGCTCCCGCATCGGCACGCAGGGGCAGTTCCAGAACGCCTGGGCCACCTCCGCCTCCTTGTCCTCGTAATGGCGGCAGGGGCAGAGGGCGCCGCCGAGCTCATCCTTATGACGGGCCAGCCCTTCGAGAACCACCGCTGTGACGCCTGGATCGCTGCAGAAATAGGTGCCGGTGCGCTGGGCGTAGGTTTCCGCGAACTTGCGGATCACTTCCAGGCTGTCGGAACCGGCGGGTGTGGCGGTGGCTTCGGACATGGGCAGGACAGCGTGGGGGGACGACAGGATGGGCGCGCGGGCTCTCCGTGAACGGAGGAAAGGGATTTACGAAACGCCTGGGTTTCGTTATTCGCGAGCCTAGGGCAGCGCAGCGGCGCCTGTGGGGGGGGGAAGGCCCATTGTGACGTGCGCCCGGTCCGGCCTCACCCACATGGCACCCAGACAGCCCCATTGCCCGGAGGTGCGTGGCATCGTGAGGGTGATCAGCGCCGTCCATGGCCACCCCTTCCCGCACAACAGGTTCTTTCCGCCCCACCCACACGCCGGCGCCCACCCGCGACGGCGTGCTTTCCCTGTTGCTGCGCCTGGGTGATGCCACCGCCGCCGACCTGGCCGCGTCCCTGGGCGTGTCCGTGCAGGTCACCCGCCGCCATCTGCGCGGGCTGGAGGAGGAGGGGTTGGTGGAAGCCAGCCCCAGCGCCGAAGGCCCCGGCCGGCCCAGCAACCACTGGCGCCTCACCGATGCCGGCCACGGCCGTTTCCACGACGGCAGCGAAACCTTCGCCCTCGGCCTGCTCCATTCGATGGCCTCCTCCCTGCCCCGCGAGGCCATGGAGGTGCTGCTGAAAAGTCAGGCCGATGAAAAGGCGGCCGACTACCGCACCCGCATCGGCCCCGGCCCACTGCAGGAGCGGCTCGAGCGGCTGGTGGAACTGAGGCGAGCCGAGGGCTACGTGGCCGAACTGCGGCCCGATCCCGAGGCCGAGGCCTGGCTGATTCACGAGTACCACTGCTCGGTGATGCGGATCGCCGAGGAGTTCCCCGTGGTGTGCGATCAGGAGCTGCAGCTCATCCGCCGCACCTTCCCCGATTGCCAGGTGGAGCGCATCCACTGGCGGCTGGAGCAGGGCCACTCCTGCGGCTTCCGCCTCGCGCCCCTCCCCCTGTAACTCCGTGCTCGAACCGGAGGAACTGGCCGAGTTGGAGGCCAACCTGCTGCCGGCGCTCGAGCGTCACCATCTGCGCCTGCTGGCCCATGGCCTGCGCACCCTGCAGGCGATCGCCGGCCGCCGCGACGGCCCCTGCCCCGATCCGGCGGCCATCGCCATCTGGTGCAAAGGAGAGCCCCTGATCGCCGACGACCCGGGGTTCGCCGCAGCCTTCCGCGCCCAGATGGCCAGCGCGGCCCTGCAGCTGGAGGCGATCGCCGCCTCCCACGGCAAGCCCCCCCTGGGGCTCACCCTCGCCGACCTCGCCCACTGGGCTATGCGCCAGGCCGACGAGCGTCTCAGCTCCGCCACGGCAGACCCACCACCAGGCTGACGCCCGCCAGCGCCACAAGGGCCGCAATCACCCCCTCAATCCCGGGGCGATCGCCGTCGAGCCTGGCCAGGGGGACGGCCATCACCGGGGCGGTGGCCAGCAGGGCCACCGCCAGCCCCCCCGGCAGGCCCGCCAGGGCGGTCTGCTGCAGCACGATGCCGGCGCTGGTGCCCAGCAGGGTGGCCAGCAGCAGCACCGGCCAGCGCGGGCGGGCGGGCCGGGGCCGGCGCCGGGGCGCGAGCAGCCCCGGCAGCAGGGGCAGCAGCACCAGCGAGGCGGCCGCCAGGCGCACCGTGGCGGCCTGCAGCGGCGTGGCTCCCCCCTCGCTCAGGGCGGCCCGCGACAGCAGGGCGCCGGTGCTGCCGCACACCAGAGCCCCCAGGGCCAGCAGCACGCCGATCGCGGGACGCTCCTGCGGGAACGCGCCCGGGCTCTGAGCAGCACCGCGGCGCACCACCAGCAGCACAGCCCCGCTGATCAGAGCCAGCCCCAGCCACTGCTCCAGCCTGGGCACCTCCCCCAGCAGCACCATGCCCGCCAGGGCCGTGACGGCCGGGCCGCCGGCATCGAGGGTGAGGGTGCGGCGGGTGCCCAGCCGGCGCAGCGCCGCGAAGAACAGGCCATCGCCGAAGGCGATGCCCACGATCCCGCTCAGGGCCAGCAGCGCCAGGCTGCGCGGCGAGGCCTGCCAGGGTCCGCCCAGCACCAGGGGCAGCTGCAGGCCCAGCGCCAGCAGGTTCTTCAGCAGGTTCAGCTGGCCCGCCCCCAGCGAGGTGGGCAGGCGCCGCCACAGCAGGCTGGCCACGGTCCAGCAGAGCGCGGCGGCCAGGGCGGCCGCCGCCGCGGCCGGATCGACGGGGCATCCCGACAGGGAGCAGGCGGGGGCGGCGATGGCGAAGCAGTGGAGCGGGACGCTCAGGGCGCCTCTCGGCGCGCCGCTCGGCTTGCGATCATCGGCCCATGCCCTTCGCGCCCGGCCCCGTGAGCGGATCCATCGCCGATGCCGTCAGCTTCTTCCGGCTCAGCTGCGGTCGTTGGCGCTCGCAGCGCAGCAGCCACCACCTGCTGCACCGGCGCGCCGAAGCCGGCGGCTCCTTCATCGAGGTGGTGGAACTGGCGGCCGCCGATCCGCTGCTGATCAAGGTGGCGGAGCTCCACGGCCAGGATCCCGCCGGCCTGGTGGGCGGCTGCCGCGTGCGGTGGAGCGGCTCGATGGCCTGGGACAAGGCCGGCGAGGCCCATGAGGGTGAGAGCGTCTTCGGCCTGATCCCCACCGATGAGCGGGGCCGGGAGGGCCTGCTGCTGCGCGACCGCGGCTACGCCGAAACCGCACCGGTGGCCGGCCGCTTCGCCATGGACGAGCGCGACGCCCTGCTGCTCACCACCAGCTACGAAACGATGAGCAGCCTGGAGCGCTTCAGCTTCGCCGGCCCCGACGTGCGCCTGCGCACCAGCACCGTGGAAGGCCTCTCGAACACGGCCTCCTTCTGCATCGAGACCCGGATCCACCCCGGGGGCGAGGGCGCGGCCACACCCGCGGCCGCGGCGGCGGACGTGCGCTTGGTGGTGTCCCCCCTGGGCTGGTGAGGGCAGCCAGGCCCGGCGGTCGCCAACGTTACGGTCTGTAAGCCCTGGCCCGGCCCGGGGAAGGCTGCCGCTGCCTCACTTCTACGATCGCGACCGACGGATGCCGGACCCCGCGTGGCTCTTCCCCTCCTCAAGTACGCCCCCACCTCCCAGAACTCCCGGGTGACCCCCTTCCGGGTGGGGTCCGACGAGGATCCCCGGGCCGCCTCCATGGACAAGGCCATGGATCGCGAGGACCAGAATTTCGTGATCGAGTCGGCCTACCGCCAGGTCTTCTTCCACGCCTTCAAGGTCGACCGCGACCGCACCCTCGAGAGCCAGTTGCGCGACGGTCAGATCACTGTGCGCGACTTCATCCGCTCGCTCTGCCTGTCGGACACCTTCACCCGCAGCTTCTACAACCTCAACAGCAACTACAAGGTGGCCCGCCACCTGGTGGAGAAGCTGCTCGGCCGCCCCACCCACGGCAAGTCCGAGGAGATCGCCTGGTCGGCCGTGATCATGACCAAGGGCATCAAGGGCGCCGTCGACGCCATCCTCGACAGCCAGGAATATCTCGACAACTTCGGCTACGACACCGTTCCCTACCACCGCAACCGGGTGGTGGGCTCCCGTGATGTGGGCGAAACCCCCTTCAACATCACCTCCCCCCGCTACGACGCCTACTACCGCGGCATCCTGGGCTTCCCCCAGATCGTCTACACCGGCACCGCCAAGGCCTTCCCCCAGCGCGCTGTCCAGCGTCGCGGCGGCTTCCCCGAGGACTACCTCCCCTGGGTGCGGACTCTGCCGGCGATGCGCAGCAGCGGTGCAGCGCCGAGCAACGTCGGCGGCGATTACCTCTCCAAGGTTCCTTACCGCAGCATCGGACGCTGAACACCAGGACCGGTCTCGCTTCACCCCTGTTCCGCCCCTGTCGATCCGTCGACAGGGGCGGTTCTTGCTTGCTGACATGTTGCTTTACCCCCGCACAGGGGGCGGGAGAGTCGCGCAGACTGATCCCAAACGAATCCTGAAGCTGTGAGCCAGAACACCCTCACCTCCTTGGCCATGATGACGCTGCGCCAGTTGCGTCAGATCGCCAGCGATCTGGGGGTCAGCCTCTACAGCCGCAAGTCGAAGGAGGAGCTGGTCGAGGAGATCAGCACCCGCCAGGTGGAAACCGGCCTGAGCCTGCAGGAGATCGAGGCCGAGATGGCCCCCGCCCCCAGGCCCGACGCTGAAACCCGCGTCGTCTTCCTCCCCCGCGATCCCCAGTGGGCCTACGTCTTC
>JANWUR010000068.1 GCA_024958655.1 Cyanobium sp. FGCU6
AGCGGCTGCTTGGTGCGCTGCCTAAGGCTTGCGGTGCTTTGTTGCTGATCAGGTTTCGTGATTCACTATCGAGGCAGCTCCTTCTGGGTTGACGCAGAGAATATCAGTGTCATACTCAAAAAAGCTAGTGGAGACTGATTGCAACTTTCGCCTTGCGTGTGCCATGGCATGAAATCAAGAGAGCGCAATGCAATAACTGTAGTTCACTCTACATCAATCATAAGCCTGAACAAGATTATTTGTGCAAACATTAATGACATCTGAACTGCATGCTCAATTGCATGATGTTACGATATATATGATGTAATTCCCTCAATATGCTCATGCCGAGCTGCACTGATTATTGTCGAGAGAAATTGATAGAAGCTTGTGTGACAGCAAGGGGGGATGGCTATGCATTTTTATCAAATGAAATCATCGAGCATGAAATTGACCCACAAAGTAAACAGGATTTTCTTGATTCAATAGCGACTGTGCCACAAGAGGCTTTTGCCAATCCGCACAATATCAGGTCAAGATGGGTTAGCTACGGATACGTCGATTACGTGAATGGAAAGCTTTGGATTGACCACCCTAGTCATAACGCGAAATCTGGGACCACATTTTCACAGTATAATCTTATGCCAGATACAAATCCTGAACTAGCCGGAGTAAACCGACAATATGAACCAATGCCACTAAAGGTTAGGGAAAATGCCTGTTTCAAGAAGCTCGTATATCTAGGTTACTTGATGTCTCCGGTTCATGCGGGCGATAGCGACAATCCTGCATTGCAACGCTTTCAAGCTCATCTAATATGCTTTACTCCTAGAGAAGGGATTGACTCAGTTGCGACGCCTGATGCCTTTCATCAGGATGATGACTTTGTATTTTGCGTCTATCTTCTTGAGCGCAATAATGTAGAGGGAGGTGTAAACTACTTTGCCCCGCTTGACTGCAGTGGCATGTCGCTTAAGGATGCTTACCCTAAGGTTCTTTGCGAAAAAACACTTCTTAATCCTTTTAGTGCATACACGGTTAATGATAGAATTGTCTCGCATTACGTTTCGAGTATTGCTTCAAGAGGAGATGGTGCAGCCAGGTCAATTCTTATCCTCTCTTTCAAGCCAATGAAAGTCGATGATGTTGTTAGCAGCAAAACCGGTATTGGTATAAGCAGACGACTATCTTCAGCCTCTGAGTCATTGATGGTCGAAAAAGATGCTGTTGGGCTTAAGCCGTGGTAATGCTTATTTGACATCAAACTTGGCAAGAATCTTGAATGGAACCGCTGCATATATTTTCTGTCACTTGATTACCCATAAGCTTCCGCGACCCTGAGCCCCCTTTCGGTGCAAGGCATACAGCAACAGACCGCATTGGCGATCCGTTCAGTCATCGCCGCCAGCGAGAAGCGCCTGTTGAAGCGGAAGCAGTAGCCGCCGAGGTAGCGCCTGGCGTACTTGTCAAAGTTGAAGGCATGGAAGGTGCCGTTGAAGCTGGTCTTGAGGTTGCCCAGCAGCGTGTTGACCCAGCGGAACTGCGGCAGCTCGCTGGGGTGCTTCCCACCGGTGACGATGGCTTCATGGCTGCAGCCCGCGATGGTGACGGCACGGAAGCAGGCAAGGCCATCGGAAAGCACCTGGCTTCCGGGTGCCAGGTGATCTCTGGCCCAGGCGCCGATTGCCTCTGAGCTGAAGCCACTCACAGCCGTAATCCTGGCGTGAATGGCAGGGCTGATTCAAAGTATCAGCATGGGTTGGGCTCTGGCTGTCGCATCGCCATCGCTAGCAGCGCCGTGATGTCGTGCATCACCGCCTGCATCCCGGCGCGAAACGACAGAAAGCCCGACAATCGCAGCAGGTTGAGTGCTGCTGTGCGCAGCGTGGCCAACGCACCAGCGCCATTGCCCCGGTAGCGGTGGGCGTCCTCGTGGAGCTGGGTGTCACGGATCCAGTGCCAGCACTCAATGCTCCAGCGGTCTCGCACCAGTTGCAGCAGTGCTTCTGGGGTGGTGCGCAGGCTTGTGAGAAACAGGTGCTGCGCGTGAAACGGCTTGCCGTCTCTGGTGCCGGTAGCGGTCATCTCCAAAATCCAGCTGGTGCCCACCCAGCTCTCGAGGATGTGCT
>JANWUR010000069.1 GCA_024958655.1 Cyanobium sp. FGCU6
CTCGTCTGGCCTGGCTGCCAGGGGCGGAAGGTCTTGCTCATGACCCATTCTCTCGGCCAGATCCGGTGCTGTCACTGGGATCTGGGCAGATTCAGGGGTGTCTCTGGAGAGACTGGGGGTGATCTACGCGCAACACGCTCCTAGGCCGTCAGGATTATACGACTTGCTAGATTTGTATTGAGTGATCTCGTTTTCAGATAGTTCTTTTGATGTTTTGGTATCAACTGTCTGTTCATATGCGCGCCTGAGTCGCAGGAAATAAAATGTCTTGTTAACGCAGCTGTCCGAGCCGAAGAACTCGGGGTGATCCGAGAATACACTTTCCCAACTATTCGCGCTTAGCGGTACGTTGCCAATATTCTTCTTCCAGTCTTCGATTTCACGGCTATCCCATAGGTGAGATCCCAGCACTTGTATCGCTGCTATAACATCAGCCAATCGACCTTGATGTCTTAGATAGGGTGATTTGTTCATTGTAAAACTTATTGAGAAGAGCTTGTCAGTGTGCCTAACGCTCGCCATCACCTGGCCGCTGAGAGCTGCTGGTTCGGGATCTCGTTGGGCACGGGTAACTGGAGGGGGCGGGGCAGGTGCATGGCTGTGTTAGCCAGGCCTCTACACAGCGAACATCGCCTGAAGAATACCCAGCAGCTCGTTGAGCGTAGTCTCTGAGAGTCTCCCCAATTGCTTAACAAGACGTTCCCTATCTACAGCTCTCAGTTGATCAGCCACAACGCAACCATCTTTACCATCAAACGTGCAACGCACACGAAAAGGATAGGGATGACCGCCAGTTGTGAGTGGCGCAACGATGAAAGTACGTAGGTGCGAATTCAGCTCATCCGGCGACACTATGACACAAGGCCTTGTCTTTCTGATTTCAGATCCGCGAGTGGGATTCAACGAAACAAGGAAGATATCTCCTCTTGAGACGTGTTCTTCAATCACCAGGACCACTCCTCATCATCAAACCGTGTGGAGCTCATCTCATCGAGAAGTCCCTCCGGCTGGAAGGACGATGCCGCCTCGGCCCAGCCCGCCCTCGGATGAGCCGATGGCCTGATGGTCAGCACCCCTGGAGCAGCCTCAATCTCGACTTCGTCAGCCAGCCCCGCAACCTCAAGGAGCGGCTTGGCGAGACGGACCCCCCTCGAGTTGCCAATTTGACCAGTTTCGCTCGAACCACGGCTACGACCTCCAAACGTGCTCACATTGTAGCCACGCATGCGACTTCTGCGCATCCCCCTGCTCTGGCTAACGCTGGCCATCACCTGCCCGCAGAACGCTGCTGGTTCGGGATCTCGTTGGGCACGGGTAACTGGAGGGGGCGGGTCAGGTGCATGGCTGTGTTAGCCAGGCCTCTACACAGCGAACATCGCCTGAAGAACACCCAGCAGCTCATTGAGCGTAGTCTCTGAGAGTCTCCCCAATTGCTTAACAAGACGTTCCCTATCTACAGCTCTCAGTTGATCAGCCACAACGCAACCATCTTTACCATCAAACGTGCAACGCACACGAAAAGGATAGGGATGACCGCCAGTTGTGAGTGGCGCAACGATGAAAGTACGTAGGTGCGAATTCAGCTCATCCGGCGACACTATGACACAAGGCCTTGTCTTTCTGATTTCAGATCCGCGAGTGGGATTCAACGAAACAAGGAAGATATCTCCTCTTGAGACGTGTTCTTCAATCACCAGGACCACTCCTCATCATCAAACCGTGTGGAGCTCATCTCATCGAGAAGTCCCTCCGGCTGGAAGGACGATGCCGCCTCGGCCCAGCCCGCCCTCGGATGAGCCGATGGCCTGATGGTCAGCACCCCTGGAGCAGCCTCAATCTCGACTTCGTCAGCCAGCCCCGCAACCTCAAGGAGCGGCTTGGCGAGACGGACCCCCCTCGAGTTGCCAATTTTGACCAGTTTCGCTCGAACCACGGCCATGACCTCCAGACGTGCTCACATTGTAGCCACGCATGCGACTTCGCGCATCCCCCTGCTCTGGCTAACGGCATGGATAGATCGTGCGTAGCCACGATCTATCCGGTGTTGGACAAGC
>JANWUR010000017.1 GCA_024958655.1 Cyanobium sp. FGCU6
AGAGATACGCCTGTGGTGCGTCGGAAAAGCCCCAAACGAAATTCAGCAAGCCCTATTTATATGAAACTTATTTTATATCGGGGGTTAATTGTTAAATCTTAACCGGGTCGTGTCGGCGTCCGTGCACAATCGTCTGGCCGGCATCGCTCAACTGGGCACCAGCCGCCGACCCACCCGCGCCAGGTGCTGGCGCAGGGGTTCGGGCAGCTCATGGTGCAGGGAGACATCGATGCTCCAGGGCAGCAGCAGATCATCCAGGGCGCCCATCAGTCGAAGGCGGCCTGATGGCCCAGACCCGGCGCCACCAGGGTGAGGTCGATGTCGGAGCAGGGGCGGTGGCGGCCCATGGCCCTGGTGCCATAGAGCCATACCTTCCCGCACGGCGGGCTCGGCGTTCAGCACCGCCAGCAGCCGGGCCGAGGCCTCCGGCGGCAAGCCTGGGATCGCAGCGAGGGCGGCGGGAGGCTCAGCCATTCCCCTCCTCAGCGGCGGCGGTGCGGACGCGGTCGCTCAGCCCCTGGCGCAGCTCGCGGAAACAGGGCAGATAGCGGGCCTCCCCCTGCATGCTCACCTGCTGGGCCGTGCTGCGGTGAGCGCCGGCGGCTGAAAGAAAGTCTCCAGCTGATCGAGGGCCTGACAGAAGTTGGCGAAACGCTCCTGCCAGCGGATGTCAGGCGGCATGGCGATGGGGCGATGAGCGCGGTCTGACCCGATGCGCTGACGCCGTGGCGCCGGCGTGGCTGTCGCGCAGCGAAGAGCATGAAAAAGGCCGCCCCAGGGGCGGCCCGCAACTGACGTGGCGATCTCAGCGGTGCGGCGAGGCCCGCAGCGATCGGCCGCAAACGACGTTCACTTCCAGTTCCTTGCCACCACCTCGGCGAGGTCCACCACACGCTGGCTGTAGCCCCATTCATTGTCGTACCAGGAGATCACCTTCACCATGTTGCCGTCCATCACAAGGGTGAGGTCGGCGTCCACGATGGTGGACTCATCGGTGCCGGCGTGGTCGGTGGAGACCAGGGGCAGATCGCAGTATTTGATGATGCCCTTCATGCCGTTTTCGGAAGCGGCCTTGAAGATGCTGTTCACCTCCTCCTTGCTGGTGGTGCGGCTCACCTCAAGCACCATGTCCACCACCGACACGTTCGGGGTGGGAACGCGCAGAGCGATGCCGTTGAGCTTGCCCTTCATCGGCGGATACACCAGAGCCACCGCAGTGGCGGCGCCGGTGCTGGTGGGGACGATGTTCACTGCGGCGGCGCGAGCGCGGCGCAGGTCGCGGTGGGAAGCATCGAGGATGCGCTGGTCGCCCGTGTAGCTGTGGGTGGTGGTCATCATGCCCTTGACGATCCCGAGGGACTGGTCGAGCACCTTCACCAGCGGTGCCATGCAATTGGTGGTGCAACTGGCATTGCTGATGATGTCGAAGTCTTCATGGCGATATTGATCATCGTTGACACCCACCACGAAGGTGCCAACACCCTCGCCCTTGCCCGGGGCAGTGATCAGCACCTTCCTGGCACCTGCCTCGATGTGCTTGCCGGCACCCTTCTGGTCAATGAAAACCCCGGTCGCCTCGATCACCAGATCGACTCCCCATTCCTTCCAGGGGAGATTGAGGGGGTTGCGGTCGGAGAAGCACTTGATCGCCCTTCCGTTGACGATGATCTCGTCATCGGTGTGGCTCACCTCCGCATCGCGGATGTGGCCGAGCATCGTGTCGTACTGGAGCAGGTGGGCGTTGGTCTTCGGATCGGAGGTGTCGTTCAGGCCCACCACCTCGATGCCGGTGTTGGCCCCGCGGCTGAGCCAGCAGCGCATGAAGTTGCGACCGATGCGGCCGAATCCATTGATCGCAACCTTCAGGGTCATGGCGAAAAGCGGCGGCAGCCGCTAGCAAGGGGGGAATTCGGCTATTGATCATACAGAAATAGGGGGCCGCCTCCCCGAAGGCCCATGGCCTCTGCCTCCTTGACCCGAAGCAACTCGTAAAGCCAGGCGGGAGGTTCCCGCCCTATTTTCAGCCCATCCCAGCGACGGATCCCTGCCCATGCTCGACCGCCAGCAACCTCTCCACTTCATCGGAGTCGGCGGCATCGGCATGTCGGCCCTGGCGGGGATCCTGGCCGCCCGAGGCTTCCGGGTGAGTGGGTCCGACCCCCGCCGCAACGCCGTCACCGAGCGGCTGCGGGGAGATGGCGTCCGGGTGTTCGACGAACAGGGAGCGGCGACGCTGACCACCCTGGCGGGGGAACCGGGGGAGGCGCCCCTGGTGGTGGTCAGTTCGGCCGTGCCGGACTCCAACCCCGAACTTGCGGAGGCCCGCCGCCAGGGGCTGGAGGTGGTGCACCGCTCGGATGTGCTGGCGGCGCTGATCAACGCTCAGCCGTCGATCGCCGTGGCCGGCAGCCATGGCAAGACCACCACCAGCACCCTGATCGCCACCCTGCTGGCTGCCACCGACAGGGATCCCACGGCGGTGATCGGCGGGATTGTGCCCGCCTTCGGCAGCAATGGCCGCCACGGCACCGGGGCGCTGCTGGTGGCCGAGGCCGACGAATCCGACGGCTCGCTGGTGAAGTTCCGCGCCCACCTCGGGGTGATCACCAATCTCGAGCTCGACCACACCGACCACTACCCCAACCTCGAGGCCCTGATCGCCACGCTCCGGCGCTTTGCCGCCGGTTCCCGCCGTCTGCTGGCCAACCGCGACTGCCCGATCCTGCGCGAGCACTTCGACGCCCACGCCTGGTGGTCCACCGCGAATCCCGAAGGCGTGGACTTCGCCGCCATCGCCCTGGAGGAACGGGGCGATGGCACCACGGCCGAATTCTTCGAGGACGGCCGCTCCCAGGGTCGCTTCGACCTGCCCCTCCCCGGCCGTCACAACCTCGACAACGCCACCGCCGCCCTGGCCGCCTGCCGGCTGGAAGGCGTTCCTTTCGATGAACTGCGCCAGGCGATGGCTCGCCTGCAGCCACCCGGACGCCGCTTCGACTGCCGTGGCCTCTGGCAGGAGCGGATCATCGTCGACGACTACGCCCACCACCCCAGCGAGGTGGCCGCCACGCTGACCATGGCCCGGCTGATGATCAGCAGCGGCCGCAGTCTCCTGCCGCGCGTACCCCAGCGCCTGGTGGCCGTGTTCCAGCCGCATCGCTACAGCCGCACCGCCCAGTTCCTGGACGGCTTCGCCGAAGCCCTCACCGACGCCGACGTGGTGCTGGTGGCGCCGCTCTATTCCGCTGGCGAAGCCCCTCTGCCAGGGGTGAGCAGCGAGAGCCTGGCCGAGGCGGTACGCCTGCTCGCTCCCCATCTCTCCGTTGAGGTGGCCAGCACCCTCGACGACCTGGCCAGCAGGGTCGCAGCGGCGAGCCGTCCAGGCGACCTGGTGCTCGCCATGGGAGCCGGGGATGTCAACGGCCTGTGGGAGCGGCTGGGAGCCCTCGACGAACAGGGCCGTCCCACGGCGCTGGCCGCCTGATGGCTGCCGCGATGGCGCCCCCTGAGGGCCTGCGTCAGGCCATCCCGCTGCTCGACTACACCACCTGGAAGGTGGGGGGGGCGGCCGAGTGGTTTGCCGAACCCGCCGAGCGGGACCAGTTGATCGCCCTGGCGGCCTGGGCGGCCTCCGAGGCGCTCGACTTCCGGTGCATCGGCGCCGGCTCCAACCTCCTGGTGGCCGATGCCGGCCTTACGGGCCTCACCCTCTGCAACCGCCGCCTCCAGGGCAGTGTGCTCGACGCCGGCGAGGGCTGGGTGGAAGCCGAGGCCGGCGAGCCGATCCCCACCCTGGCCAGAAAGGCCGCCCGCGCCGGGCTGGCGGGGCTGGAGTGGGCCGTGGGCATCCCGGGCACCGTGGGCGGTGCTGTGGTGATGAACGCCGGGGCCCAGGGCGGGTGTACGGCGGAGTGGCTGCATTCGGTGGAGGTGCTCGATCCGGCCCGCCCCTCCACACCGTTCACCCTGATGGCCAGCGAGCTTGATTTCGCCTACCGCCACAGCCGCCTGCAGCAGGAGCCGCTGCTGGTGCTCGCGGCCCGCTTCCGCCTGGAGCCCGGCCACGACCCCACCGAGGTGACCGGCCGCACCAGCGCCAACCTGCACAGCCGCACCAGCACCCAGCCCTACCAGCAACCCAGCTGCGGCAGCGTCTTCCGCAACCCGGAACCGGCCAAGGCCGGGCAACTGATCGAGGCCCTGGGCCTCAAGGGCACGGCCATCGGCGGCGCCCAGGTGTCGCCGATCCACGCCAACTTCATCGTCAACACCGGCGGCGCCACCGCCGCCGACGTGGCCGCTCTGATCCGGCTGGTGCAGCAGCGGGTGCGCGAGGGCCATGGGGTGGAGCTCCATCCCGAGGTCAAGTGGCTGGGCTTCGATTGATGCCATCCCCCTGCCCTTCGGGTCGCCGGCCTGTCGGGACCTAGCGTGCATCCAACTCCTTCACGCAGCAGATGGCTGGCTTCGGACTCCCCAACTTCGGTCAGCTCACGGAGGCCTTCCGCAAGGCGCAGCAGATCCAGCAGGATGCCCAGAAGCTCCAGGACGAACTGGATGCCATGGAACTGGAGGGCTCCAGCGCTGATGGGCGGGCCAGCGTCTGGCTCTCCGGCAACCAGCAGCCCCTCAGGGTGCGGGTGAGCCCTGAGCTGGCAGCAGCAGGCAGTGAAGCCACCGAGACCGCCGTGCTCGAGGCCCTGCAGAATGCCTACGAGATGTCCACCACCACCATGAGGGAGCGCATGGAAGCCCTCACCGGCGGCCTCGACCTCAATCTGCCTGGCCTGGGGGGCTGAGCTCCGCCACCACACCGTCCCCATCCTCCCCTTGCTGACGAAGCCGGCGACGTGAGCTTCGCCGCAGCCTTGGATCCAGCAGGGGCTCCAGTCGGTCGCCCCGCCGGCGCAGGCCCGATGCAGGGGATCGAACACGGCCACCGCCCGACCGGGCCTCCAGCTCTGCCAGACACTGGCCATAGAGATCAGAGCGATCCCAGTCGGTGCCGATCGCACAGCCGGGATCGCCCTGGTGGCGACAGTTGCGGAAACGGCAGGGACTCGCCGCCAGAACCCTGCGAAGCTCAGGGAAGGCCAGCGCCAGGGCGTGGGGATCCGCTGGCAGCTCGGGACGGTTGAAGCCGGGGGAATCGGCCAGAAGAGCCTCGCCGCCAGCACCGGCGAGCGCAAACAGCTCGACGTGACGGGTGGTGTGACGGCCCCGTCTCAGCCGGCCCGACACCGCCTCGGTGCGCAGGGCCAGACTGGGCAGAAGGGCATTGAGCAGGCTGCTCTTGCCCACACCGGAAGGCCCGCAGAGCACCGCGATGCCGGGAACGGCCAGAAAGGAGCGCAGGTCTTCCAGGCCCTGGCCGCTGCGGATGGAGATCGCCCGCACGGGGTAGCCCCAGCCGCGGGCGCGCCCGGTCCACGCTGCCACCGCCTCCGGCGCGTGCAGATCGGCCTTGGTGAACACCAGCTGCACCGGCCGGCCGGTGGCCTCGGCGGTGATCAGGAAGCGGGTGAGCTGGAGAGGATCGAGTTCGGGCTCCCGCAGAGCCACCACCACCACCACCCGGTCCACATTGGCGACCGCCGGCCGCATCAGCAGGCTGTGGCGGGGCTCCAGGCCGGCTACGGCGCCCCTGCCGTCCGGCCAGTGGATTCCATCCACCGTCACCCGATCGCCCACGCAGATGGCCTGGCCGCTCTTGCCCAGGCGGGTGCGGCGGGTGCAGAGCAGATCGGTCTCCCCGCCAGGGCCCGGAAGGTCGAGCCGCACGCGGCAGAAGTTGGCCTGCAGGGCCAGCACGCGACCGGCTCGCACCGGCATCGCCGCCGTCACGAGTGGGGTCGTCCGGCGGGGTGCTCAGCCCGCACGCCGCACCCTGAGCCTCACCGCCAGCTTGCCCGCTCCGGGCAGCGGCGGCTCGACCACCACCTCATGGCCCTCGCCCCGCAACCCCTCAGCCACCATCCGTTCAGGCTCGCCGGCATCAACCTCGACTTCGAGGAGGCCCCCCGGGGAGAGACGCTCCAGCGCCAGGCGGCTGCGCACGTAGTTGAGCGGGCAGGGGGTGCCACGCAGATCGAGCCGGGCAACGGGATCGGGCATGGTCAGCCGAACAGGCCGCCGAACAGGCCGCTCTTGTGATGGGGCCGCTGACCCTTCTTGGTGTGATGGCCCGCCAGCTGCTCCAGCAGCTCCCGTTCCTCGCCACTGAGGCGGGTGGGCAGGGTGACCTTGACGGTGAACTGGTGATTGCCGCGGGCCACGGGGTTACCCAGCCGCGGCACGCCCTTGCCCTTGAGGGTGATCACGGCGCCGGGCTGGGTGCCGGCGGGAATCTCCAGGGGCTCCGGGCCATCCACGGTTTCCACCTCGATCGTGTCCCCGAGGATCGCCTGCAGGTAGTTGAGCGAGACGTCGGACTGGATGGTGACGCCATCGCGCTGCAGGTGGGGGTGGGCCTTCACCCCGAGGAAGACGTAGAGATCGCCGGGGACACCACCGCGCTGGCCAGCGTTGCCCTCATTGGCCACCCGCAGGCGAGTGCCGGTGTCGACGCCGGCGGGGATGTTGATGCGCAGTTTCTTGGCCACCTGCTGCAGACCCAGTCCGTTGCAGTCCGTGCAGGGATCAGCGATCACCTGGCCGCTGCCGTCGCAGCTCGGGCATGGCGCGACCTGGGTGAAGTTGCCGAAGGGGGTGCGGGTGGCACGCCGCACCTGGCCGGCCCCGCCGCAGGTGCCGCAGCTCGTGGGGCCGCTGCCCGATCGGGCTCCGCTGCCGCTGCAGGTGCCGCAGGTTTCCAGATGGCGGATCTGCACCTCCTTCTCGACCCCGAACACGGCTTCATGGAAGTCGATGGTGAGGTCGAGACGCAGGTCATCGCCCTGGCGGGGACCCCGGCGGCGAGGAGCCCCGGCGGCTCCGCCACCGAAGCCGCTGAAGAAGGTCTCGAAAAGGTCGGCGAAGCCGCCCATGTCGCCCATGTCGGGCATCCCGGCGGCCCCGCCAAGACCGGCCTCCCCGAACTGGTCGTAGCGGGAGCGGGTCTGGGGATCGCTGAGCACCTCGTAAGCCCGGCCAATCTCCTTGAACCGTTCCTCTGCGGCCGGATCCTTGTTCACGTCCGGGTGGTATTGGCGCGCCAGACGGCGGTAAGCCCTCTTCAGAGTGTCGGCATCGGCATCCCGCCGCACCCCGAGCAGGTCGTAGAAGTCGGCCATCAGCCGCCCTGCTCCTCGCCGGCGAGCTCCGCCGGAGCGTCAGCGGCGGGGCCAGGCCCCATCGAGACCTTCACCAGGGCATGGCGCAGGACGCGGCCATCGAGGTGATAACCCCGTTGCAGCTCTTCAATGACCACATCCTCCGGGTGATCGTGGCTCTCCTCCCGAAGCACAGCCTCGTGGAGGTTGGGATCGAAGGGTTCCCCCTCCACCCGCATCGGCGAGACCCCCAGCTGCTTGAACACATCCACCAACTGGCGGTAGAGGCCCTGATAGCTGCCGTGCAGGGTCTGGGCCTCTTCGTGCTGGGGCTTGAGCTGCTGACGGGCGCGCTCGAAATTGTCGACCACCGGCAGGATCTCCCCGAGTGTGGAGCAGGTGATCTGAAGGCGCAGGTCGTCCTGATCACGGCTCTGGCGCTTGCGGTAATTGTCGAAATCGGCCGCGATCCGCATGTACTGGCTGCGCAGCGCCTCATGCTCGGCCTGGAGGGCGGCAAGTCTGCCCTCCAGCTCCTGGAGGCGGGGATCTCCGTCACCGGGGGTGGGGGTGTGCTCCGTCGGGGCGGCCTGCTGGTCCTCGCCGGCCTCAACGCTGCTCCCCTGAACCGCCGGCGCTTCGCCCTGGTCGGAAGCCTGCTGGGGATCGAAGCGGGTCTCGCTGGCCATGGAAGTGTCGCCGCTCATGCTGACTGGCACCGGGGATTCTGGAGACATGTTGATGGGCGGCGCGATCTCCCCACAAGCGGCGGAAGCCCGCACCTCAGACCCTCTGGTGATGCCGGGGCCCCGGACAAACCGTAACGGGGAACGGTCAGAAGAGGTTTCACCGCCAGAATCGTGGGACATCCACCTCCGGCCGGCCCTGATGCGGCAACGGCTCCCCATGTGCCAGCCCATGTGCCAGCCATGACGATCGACGCCAGCGCCAAGCCGTCCCTGTTCAGGGATCTCGACCTCAGCCCGGGCGCTGTTCCTCAGCAGGACGCCGACGTCAGCGCGGAAGATCTGGAGAGCAGCAGCAGGGAGCAGGGCGTATCGCCGGTGATGAGCCTGGTGGACAGGATCCTGATCGAGGCTCTCACCAGCGGCGCCAGTGACATCCACGTCGAACCCCAGGAGGACGGCCTGCTCGTAAGGCTGCGCCAGGACGGGGTGCTGCGCCGGCTGGAGCTGCTGCCGCGCACACTCACCCCGGCGGTGACCTCCAGGCTCAAGATCATGGCCGACCTGGACATCGCCGAACGGCGGATGCCCCAGGACGGCCGGATCCGGCGGAACTTCCGCGGGCGCACCATGGACTTCCGGGTGAGCACCCTGCCGAGTCGCCACGGCGAGAAAGTGGTGCTCAGGCTGCTCGACAGCGGAGCCACCCAACTGGGGCTGGACACCCTGATCACCGAGCCCAAGGCGCGGGCCGCCCTGCGGGAGATGGGCGGCAAGCCCTTCGGGATGATCCTGGTGACCGGGCCCACCGGTTCGGGTAAATCCACCACCCTCTATGCCCTGCTGGCGGAGCGCAACGACCCCGGGATCAACATCTCCACGGTGGAGGATCCGATCGAGTACTCGCTCAAGGGCATCACCCAGACCCAGGTGAACCGGGAGAAGGGGTACGACTTCGCCACGGCGCTGCGGGCCTTCATGCGGCAGGATCCCGACGTGCTGCTGGTGGGTGAGACCCGCGACCTGGAAACGGCCCGCACCGCCATCGAGGCAGCCCTGACCGGCCACCTGGTGCTCACCACCCTGCACTGCAACGACGCGGCCAGCGCCTTCGCCCGCCTGGATGAGATGGGCGTGGAACCCTTCCTGGTGAGCGCCTCCCTGCTGGGGGTGGTCTCCCAGCGGCTTGTTCGGCGCCTCTGCCCGCAATGCCGGATGGCCTATCACCCCGATGCGGAGGAGCTGGGACACTTCGGACTGGTAGCCACCGACGAAAGTCACATCACCTTCTATCGGGCGAAAACCGTCGCCCCGGACGATCCCCAGGCCTGTCCGGCCTGCCAGGGCAGGGGTTATTCCGGCCGGGTGGGCGTGTATGAAATCCTGGTGATGAATGAAACACTCTCCTCAGCGGTTGCCAAGCGCTCCAGCACCGAGGCCCTGCGCCGACTCGCCCTGGAGAGCGGCATGAAGACGCTGCTGGGCTACGGACTCGATCTGGTGCGCCAGGGGCTCACCTCGCTCGACGAGGTGGAGCGCATGCTGCTCACCGATACCGGGCTCGAGTCGGAGCGGAGGGCGCGGGCCCTGAGCTCGCTCAGCTGCCGAGGCTGCGGGGCCGGCCTGCAGGACGAATGGCTGGAATGCCCTTACTGTCTGAGGGTGCGCCGATAGGCCGATGGCGAGCGATCTGCTGATCGAGGATCTGATGAGCGAGCTGGTGAAGGGAGGAGGCAGCGACCTTCACCTCGCCACCGGCCAGCCCCCCTTCGGTCGCTTCAACGGCGAACTGCGGCCGATCCTCCACGACCGCCGACTGGACGAGGAAAGCTGCAACAGGCTGATCTTCTCGCTGCTCAACAACTCGCAGCGCAAACACCTGGAGCAGAACTGGGAACTGGATTGCTCCTACGGCCTCAAGGGCGTGGCCCGGTTCCGGGTGAACGTGTACCGGCAGCGGGGCACCTACGCGGCCTGTCTGCGGGCCCTGGGCAACAGCATCCCCCCGCTGGATGCCCTGGGGGTGCCGCCGATCGTGGAGGAGATCTGCCGCAAGCCCAAGGGGCTTGTGCTGGTGACCGGCCCCACCGGCTCCGGCAAGACCACCACCCTGGCATCGCTGCTGAACCACATCAACCAGACGCGCTCGGAGCACATCATCACGATCGAGGATCCGATCGAATTCACCTACCGCAACGAGAAATCGCTGATCCACCAGCGCGAACTCAACGAAGACACCCGCAGCTTCGGCAATGCCCTGCGGGCGGCCCTGCGGGAGGATCCCGACGTGATCCTGGTGGGGGAGATGCGCGACCTGGAGACGATCCAGCTGGCGATCACCGCCGCCGAAACCGGCCACCTGGTGTTCGCCACCCTCCACACCAGTTCCGCCTCCCAGACCGTGGACCGCATGGTGGACGTGTTCCCCACGGGCCAGCAGACCCAGATCCGTGTGCAGCTCAGCGGCAGCCTGCTCGCGGTGTTCTCGCAGACACTCTGCCGCCGCACCGCCGCACCGGCCGGCCAGTTCGGGCGGGTGATGGCCCAGGAGATCCTGGTGAACAACCCGGCCATCGGCAACCTGATCCGGGAAGGCAAGACCGCCCAGCTCTACTCCCAGATCCAGACCGGCGCCCAGACGGGCATGCAGACCCTTGAGCGGGCGCTCGCGAACCTGGTGGCCAGCGGCCAGGTGAGCCACAACGAAGCGATCATGAAAACCGCCAGGCCCGATGAGTTGGAGCGTCTGCTCGAGCAGAGCTGATCCTGACGCCCCATGACCTCCTTTGTCGTCACTTACACCACCCGGGCCGGGCGCCGCCGGCAGATCAGCCTGGAGGCCGAATCCCCCTCCCAGGCCCGGCGCACCCTGCGCAAACGGGGCATCCTGCCGAACACCCTCGTGCGCAAGGACCTCAACGGCGCGCCGGTGGCCTCACCGCCCAGCAGGTTCGCCCTCCCCAAAACGAGCCTGCTGGAGGAACGGGTGACGGTGAAGGACAAGGCCCTGTTCGCCAGCAAGCTCTCGGCTCTGGTGGATGCGGGTGTGCCGATCCTGAGGGGACTGGAGCTGATGCGCACCCAGCAGCGCAAGCCGCTGATGAAGCGTGCCCTCACGGGCATGACCCGCGACGTGAACCAGGGCGACAGCCTGGGCAATTCCATGCGCCGCTGGCCGAAGGTGTTCGACAACCTCTCGATCGCCATGGTGGAAGCCGGCGAGGCGGGTGGCGTGCTCGACGAGACCCTGGCCCGGCTGGCCAAGCTGCTCGAGGAGAACTACAAACTCCAGAACCAGGTGAAGAGCGCGATGGGTTATCCCGTTACCGTGCTGGCGATCGCGATTCTGGTGTTTCTGGGAATGACGATCTTTCTGATCCCCACGTTCTCCACGATCTTCGATCAGCTGGGCGCCGAACTTCCCCTGTTCACCCGCATGATGCTGGGGCTCAGCCAGTTGCTGCGCTCCTCCTTCTCGATCCTGCTGGTGGGCAGCATCATGATCGGCGTTTACCTGTTCTCGCGCTTCTATGCCACGCCGGCCGGGCGCCGGCAGGTGGATGGTGTCCTGCTGAAGATTCCCCTGTTCGGCGATCTGCTGCAGAAGACGTCCACCGCCCAGTTCTGCCGCACCATGAGCTCCCTCTCAAGGGCCGGGGTGCCGATCCTGATGTCGCTGGAGATCGTGCGCGAAACCACCAGCAACAGCGTGATCGGCGACGCGATCATCAATTCCCGCAACGAAGTGAGCGAGGGTCTACCGCTCAGCACGGCCCTGGCGATGAAGAACGTGTTTCCCGAGATGGCCACCAGCATGTTGTCGATCGGCGAGGAGACCGGCGAGATGGACGCCATGCTCTCGAAGGTGGCCGACTTCTACGAAGACGAGGTAACGACCACTGTCAAGGCCCTCACCTCATTGCTTGAGCCGGTGATGATCGTGCTGGTGGGGATCATTGTTGGCTCGATTCTGCTGGCGATGTACCTGCCGATGTTCTCGGTCTTTGAGAAGATCCGCTGACTCCTCCCCTCAGGTGGGGCGTGGCAACACGGTGGGCTGGGCGAGGGCCTCGGCCATGGCCATCCCCGCCACCCAGCCTGAGCTCCAGCAGTGCTGGAAATTGAACCCGCCGGTGACCCCATCCACATCCAGAAGTTCCCCCACCAGGTGCAGACCGGGGCAGCAGCGGCTCTCCATCGTGGCCAGATCGACCTCTCCGAGGGGAATGCCGCCGGCCGTCACGAACTCCTCGCCGAAGGGCCCCCGGCCGGCGATGGCGTAGCGGCTGTCCCGGAGGGCCATCACCAGGGCCTGTCGCTCGCGGCGGCCCAGATCGGCCCAGCGCTGGGTGGGATCACTTCCGCAGCTCTCGATCAGGTGCTGCCAGAGGCGACGGCTGAGGCCCGGCCAGGGGCGGACCGCCGCCAACTGGCGGCGCGGCTGCTCCCGCCGGCAGGTCTCCAGCAGGTGCTCCAGTTCATCGGCGGTCCGCCCGCCACTCCAGTCGACCCGCAGGCTGCCCCGATAACCCCGCTCGCGCAGGGCGCGGGCCGCGAAGGCGGTGAGCCGCAGCGTGGCGGGGCCACTGAGCCCCCAATGGGTGATCAGCACCGTTCCCCGCTGGCGATGGCGCTGGCGCCGCTGGGAGGCCGGGGCATCGGGCGCCGGCGGGGGGAGCCATTCCAGCTCCACGGGCTCCATCACCACCCCCGCCAGGGAGGCCAGGGGATGCTGGGCGAGGGAGAGGGTGAACAGGGAGGGCACCGGCGGCACCAGTCCATGGCCGAGAGAGATGGCCAGGCGATGGCCACTGGGATGGCTGCCGGTGGCCAGCACCAGTCGCTCGCAGACGATCTGCTCCCCGCTCCGAAGGGTCAGCAGGAAACCCCCCTCGGTCAGCCGCTCGGCACCCTTGAGGGCACGGCCCGGGGCCACGACCACGCCACCGGTGGCGGCGGCACGGCGCAGGGTCTCGACCACGGCGCTGGAACGGTTCGACCGGGGGAACATCCTGCCGTCGGCCTCCTCCACCAGCTCCAGGCCATGGGCATCGAACCAGGCCACCGCATCACCGCTGGCAAAGCGGGAAAACGGACCGCGCAGGGCCTGGGCACCCCGGGGATAGTGGCCCACCAGTGACAATGGATCCCAGCAGGCGTGGGTGACATTGCAGCGGCCGCCGCCGCTGATGGTCACCTTGTGCAGGGTTTCGGCCGTAGCCTCCAGCACCAGCACGGCAGGACCATCGGGGCCGGGGCGAAGGCCGGCCTCGGCCGCGGCGATCGCGGCCATGAAGCCGGCCGGACCGCCGCCGGCGACCACCACGGAGGCACGGCTGGGCAGCATGGGGGGATGGAGCACGCCTACCGCTTCAGTGTGGCCCCCATGCTCGACTGCACGGATCGGCACTTCCGGGTGCTGATGCGGCAGGTGAGCCGCCATGCGCTGCTGTACACCGAGATGGTGGTGGCCCGGGCCCTGCACCACATCCTGCGGGAAGGACCGACGGGCGTGGCCGGCGCGGCGGAGCGGGAACAGCGGCTGGAGAGGCTGCTGGGCTTCGATCCCGAGGAGCGCCCCCTTGCCCTCCAGCTCGGAGGCGACGATCCCGCCATGCTGGCGGAGGCGGCACGGCTGGGGGCTGAACGGGGCTATGACGAGATCAACCTCAATGTGGGCTGTCCCAGCGAGAAGGTGCAGCAGGGGCGGTTCGGCGCCTGTCTGATGGCCGATCCCGAGCGGGTGGCCCGCTGCGTGGCGGCGATGGCGGCGGCCAGCGATCTGCCGGTCACGGTGAAGCACCGCATCGGCATCGACGAGCGCGACTCGTTCGAAGAGCTGCTGACGTTCGTGGACGCCGTGGCCGCGGGCGGCGCCCGGCGCTTCGCCGTGCATGCCCGCAAGGCCTGGCTGGAGGGTCTGGACCCGAAGCAGAACCGCACGATCCCTCCCCTGCGCTGGGACCTGGTGCAGCGCCTGAAGCAGGAAAGACCTGCCCTGACGATCGAACTGAACGGCGGCCTGCTGGACCCCGACCAGTGCCGCCAGCAGCTCGCGGCCGGGCTGGACGGGGTGATGGTGGGGCGGGCCGCCTACGAGCACCCCCTGCGCTGGAACGGCATCGACGCTGACCTGTTCGGCGACGGCCACCCGCCGGCCCGGGCGTCCACGGTGGTGCGCGGCCTGTTGCCCCACACCGACCGCTGGTGCGCCGGGGGCGGCAGGGTCTGGGCGATCGCCCGCCACCTGGTGCATGTGGTGGAGGGGGTGAGTGGTGCCCGCCATTGGCGAGCCTCGCTGACCCGGGCGGCGGGGGCCCGCGGCGCGGGGGTGGAGGCTCTCGAGGAGGCCGCCCGGCAACTGGAGGAACGGGGCCTCTGACGACGGCGCTCCCTACCGGTGGGCGTCTGGTTCAGCCTTCGGCGCCGCCGTAGTCGCCACCTCCACTGCGCCGCCGGCGGGCACGACCACTGTCGAAGGCGTCAGCGCCGCCACGATCACCGCCGCCGTAGCTGCGGTCTTCCCAGCCACGGGCCCCGGAGCCCCGGTCACCGCCGCCGCCATAGCCGCCGCCGTAACCACCCCCTTCACCACCGCCGTAGCCGCCACCACCGCCGCCATAGCCACCGCGACGGGGACCACCACCACCACCGCCGCCGCCCGTGCGTGGCTCAGCCTTGTTGATCCGCAGGGGACGCCCCATCAGCTCGGCACCCTGGAGCGCATCGATCGCCCGGGTCTCGGTTTCGGCGTCGGCCATCTCAACGAAGGCGAAACCACGCTTGCGTCCGGTGTCGCGCTCAAGAGGGAGAGCGCAGTTCACCACCTCACCGAAGGGGGTGAAAAGCTCAACGACGTCCTCCTGCTCGGCGCGGAAGGGAAGATTGCCTACGAAAATGCTCACTGAACGACTGAACCGAGGGGGATATCGGAGAGGGGAGGCTCAACACACCAACCCTTCCCAAGATTAAAGCCGTCCGCCGGTTTTTCCGGCCGCGGCGGCGGATCGTTTGCGGGCGGTCACCGAGTGGAGCACTCCGAGCTCGCGTCGAGCCGCTGCCGGGCCCGCGCCAGCTGCTCCCGCACCTGATCAAACCCGGTGCCGCCTTCGCTGCGTCGTGCCTCCACCACCCGCCGGGGGGCGATGGCCGCATGGATATCGGCCTCGAAGGCCGGGTGCAGGGCCTGCCAGCGTTCCAGCGGCAGATCCCGCAGCAGCAGCCCCTCCCTCAGGCAGCTCTTCACCAGCCCCCCCACCAGCTGGTAAGCCTCGCGGAAGGGCACCCCGCGAGCCACCAGGTAGTCGGCCACATCGGTGGCGTTGGAGAAGTCGGCCTCGACGGCGGCCTCGAGCCGCTCCCGGCGGAAGCTGAGCCCCTCCTCGAACAGGATGGCCATCGCCTCCAGGCAGTCGAGGCAGGTGCGGACACCGTCGAACAGGGCCTCCTTGTCCTCCTGGAAGTCTTTGTTGTAGGCCAGGGGCAGCCCCTTGATCATCGTCAGGAGGCCCATCAGGTGGCCGAACACCCGGCCGCTCTTCCCCCGGACCAGTTCGGGCACGTCGGGGTTCTTCTTCTGGGGCATCAGGCTGCTGCCTGTGGCACAGCGGTCGGTGAGGGAGACGAAGGCGAACTCCGCGCTGGCCCAGAGGATCACCTCCTCGCTCAGGCGGCTGAGGTGCACCAGGATCAGGCTGGCGGCCGCCATGAACTCCACGGCGAAATCCCGGTCGCTGACGGCATCGAGGCTGTTGGCGTAGATGGCCTGAAACCCCAGGGCAGCGGCGGTGTGGCGCCGATCGATCGGCACGGGGGTGCCTGCCAGGGCGGCGGCCCCCAGCGGACAGATGTCGACGCGGCGGCGCACATCGGCCAGACGGGAACGGTCGCGCTCGGCCATTTCCACATAGGCCAGCAGATGGTGAGCCAGACAGAGCGGCTGGGCCCGCTGCAGGTGCGTGTAGCCAGGAATGAGGGTGTCGGCGTGCTGCTCGGCCTGGACCAGCAGGGCCCGCTCGAACCGCACCAGGGCCGCGTCGATGGCATCGATACGGCGACGCAGCCAGAGGCGCACGTCGGTGCCCACCTGATCGTTGCGGCTGCGGCCGGTATGGAGCTTCTTGCCCAGGGGGCCGAGACGTTCGATCAGTCGGCGCTCCACGGCGAAGTGCACGTCTTCGTCGGCCAGTCCGGGGCGGAAACGCCCGTCGGTGGCCTCGGCGCGGATCGCCTCCAGGCCCTCCACCAGCTGTTCGGCCTCGGCCGGCTCGATCACGCCGCAGGCCCCGAGCATGCGGGCATGGGCCACCGAGCCGTCGAGATCCTCCTCCAGAAGGGCGATGTCGAAGCCGATCGAGGCGTTGAAGCGCTCGATCGCCGGATGGAGACCCTGCTCGAAGCGGTCGCTCCAGCCGCCGGCGCTGCCGCCGGTCACCCCGGACGCCTGGGGGGGGAGATCCGCTGCCATCGGCTGGAATTCACAGCCCCTCAGCTTGCCATTCAGGGCCCACCTGGGGAGGGCAGGGACGGCAGCATCACCTCCTCTCGCACCTTGAGCACCACCATCGAGGCGTCATCTTCCAGGTGCCGATCGGACCCGACGAAACCGTCGAGGCGGGCGAACAGCTGGTCGAGGATGCGCTGGGCCCCCAGGCCGCTGCGGCAGGCCACGTGGAAGGAACGCATCAGGCGCACCTCGTCGAAGCGCTCGCCGCTGAAGCCCGGGGCCTCCGTGACCCCGTCGGTGTAGTAGAGCAGAACATCGCCCGGATCCAGCTGCTGGCTGCCGCAGCCGTACTCCGCCTCGCTCTGCAGACCGATCAGCAGCCCCGGGGCGTCCAGACGCTCCACCCGGCCCGCGGCCCGGCGCCAGAGCAGGGGTGGATTGTGGGCGGCATTGGCGTAGCGCAGCCGCCGGGTGGAGGGGTCATAGTCGGAGTAAAACAGGGTCACGAAGCGGTGGGAGTGGGCCAGGTCCTCCTGGGCCAGCTGGTTGAGGTCGTGCAGGATGCGGTCGGGGGGCAGCCCGCTGAGAACCTCGGCCCGCAGCATGCCCCGCAGCAAGGTCATCAGCAGCCCGGCCGGGATCCCCTTGCCCATCACATCGCCCATCACCAGGGCCCAGCGACCCTGCTCACGGCGCCGGCCGGCGACCTCGGGAATCGTGGGGATGAAGTCGTAGTAGTCGCCGCCCACCTGGAAGGCGGGGCGGCAGCGGGCCGCCAGCTCCACCCCCTCGATCACCGGACAGCGGTCGGGCAGAAGCTGGGCCTGGATCTCGGCCCCGGTGCTCATCTGGCGATCCAGCCGCTCATGGCGGCGCATGTCCTGCTGGAGCCCCTCGTTCTCCAGGGCCACGCCGGTGAGATCGGCCACCATCTGCAGATGACGGCGATGCACCTCGCTCCAGCCGTAGCCGCGGCGCGCGCTGAACACATACAACCGGCCCTGCTGGTTGTTGCGAGCCACCACCGAGGTGGCGAACACCTGAGCCTGTCCCAGCAGACGGCTGACCAGGGGATCGAGCACCGCCGTGGCCGCTTCGCCGGCAGACCGTGACTGCAGCTGGGCATCCGGTAAGGCGGCGAGCTGGCGCAGCAGTTCAGCGCAGCGGTCTCCGCTGGTGGCCTGCAGCTGCTCCCTCCAGATGCGGCCATCGGCATGGAAGGGAACCAGCAGAGCACCTTCGGCCTCCACCAGCCGGGAGGCCACCAGAGGAACCAGTTCCAGGAAGCGGTTGAGGTTGGTGTAGCTGCGCAGGGCGAAGGCCAGGGAGACCAACAATTCCTGGTTGCGCCGCTGTTCGCGGCTGAGGCTGTCGAGCAGCTGGCGCAAGGCGGTGGCCGCCGTCAGCGACGGAACCGGCCCCGTGGGCCGCCTGGCGGCGCTTGATCCCGAGGGCTGCTGAGCAGGGCTGGGCGGCGTGCTGGTCAGGCGGCGGCCGCAGAGAGGCCGAAGGGTAGCAACCCTGGCAAGGAAGACTCAGCTGGCGAGCAGGGCCTCCACGAACTCATAGCTGTTGAACGGGCGCAGATCGCGGATGCCCTCGCCCGCACCGATGAAGCGGATCGGCAGACCCGCCTCGTGGGCCACAGCAATCGCCACGCCGCCGCGGGCGCTGCCGTCGAGTTTGGTGATCACCACCCCGGTGAGGCCAGCCGCGCCAGCGAAGGCCATGGCCTGGCGCAGGCCGTTCTGACCCTGGCTGGCATCGAGGATCAGCAGGGATTCCACCGCTGCCTCGGGGGCCAGCCTGTCGACGATGCGGCGCACCTTGGCGAGCTCCTCCATCAGGTTGTGCTTCGTCTGCAGACGGCCGGCCGTGTCCACCAGCACCAGCTCGGTGCCCTGGGCCCGGGCGGCACCGATCGCATCGAAGACCACCGCCGCCGGATCGGCATTGGCGGAGGGGTTGGCGATCACCGGCACGCCGCTGCGCTCCCCCCACACCTTCACCTGCTGCACGGCCGCGGCCCGGAAGGTGTCGGCGGCGGCGATCAGGGCGCTGTAGCCGCTGCGAACCGCGAGGTTGGCGAGCTTGCCGAGGGTGGTGGTCTTGCCGACGCCGTTCACCCCCACCATCAGCCACACGTTGAGGCGATCCCGCTCGGGCGCCAGCAGGCTGCTGCCACTGGCGGTGATCGGCTCCTCCAGCAGACCGCGCAGCTGCTCCTTGAGGAAGCGGATGCCCTCGGCCGGATCCACCACCTCCTCGTTCAGGCGCTGGCGCAGGGCATCGAGCACCTGATCGGTGGCCTGCACCCCCACATCGGCGCTCAGCAGGGTGCTTTCGAGATCGTCGAGAACCTCGGGGGTGAGGGGATCGTCGCCGAGCCGTTCGAGCAGCTGGGTGACAAAGCCCCGGCGGGTCTTCTCCAAACCCTGGCGCAGCCGGCCCAGCCAGTCGATCTCCTCGAGCGAAACCTCCTCCAACCGGCGCCCCTGGGCCGCCAGCACCTCGGCGGACCAGGTGAAGGTGTCATCGAAGGCCCCCAGTTCGGGCTCAGCCTCTGCCTCCCGGGCCGGCGCCGGTGGGGACGGGGCAGCGACAGGAGCGGCGATCTCCTCGAGCCGCTGACGGCGCTGGGCGGCCGCCAGCTCAAGAAGGGACGGACCGGGGGAGGGAGTGGTCGGAGCCTGAGGCGCGGACGACGGAAGCTCGGGCGGAGACGGAGCGGCCACTGGTGGAGGCACCGGAGCCGGGGTCTCGACTGCGACGGTGGCCGTCCACAGAGGAGCAGGTGGCGATTCGGGAGCCGGGGGCTCGGCAGCCGGCGGCTCGGGGGGCTCCGCGGGGACACGCTGGGCCTCCTGCTCGGCCTTCAGGCGCAGATAGGCCTGGCGGGCCCAGGCCAGGGCGTCCTGGTCGACCGGAGCGGACGCCGGGGAGGGTTCCGCTGCCGGCGCTGCGGCCGTGGGCTCCTCCACCGGCTGGGGAGCAGGAGCCGGCTCGGGATCGGGCCTGCTCTTGGGGGCCAGGTTGCGCTTGAACCAGTCGAACACCATCGCTTCGGAAACGCTCGCGGATCAGACCTTCGCCGCGGTGAAGCGCCGCAGCACGCCGTTGATCATGCGCCGTCCCTGCTCATCGCTGTAGCGGTTGGCCAGTTCCACGGCCTCATTGCAGGCCACGGCGGGAGGCGCGGCGAAATCCTCGAGATCCACCACCGCCAGCCTCAGAATGTCACGGTCGATCCGAGGCAGGCGACCCAGGCGCCAGCCCTCCATCACGCCATCGAGACGGGCATCGATCTGGCCACGGCCCTTGAGAACGGCCCGCACCCGCTCCACCGCTCCGCGACGCACCTCCTCCTGATCGGAGAGCAGCAGAAGCCTGGGAAGCTCCAGACTGGCGGACAGACGGTTCAGAGCCTGCTCGGCGTGGGCCAGACCGCCCTGCAGGTGTTCACGCACCTTCGGCAGCTGCCCCTCGCCACCCTCCTGAAGCTCGCTGTCCAGCAGATCCTGCTGGGCCTGCTGCAGGTCCTCGGCCGAGCGGTCGAGGGCGTCGCGCACGTGCTGGCTGAGGCTGGCCAGGGCCTGATGGAGCAGGGCCTCGAGCGACGTGTCGGCGGCGACGGGGGCGCCGCTGCGGTCGCTGGTCTGGCCGAGCATCAGCAGGGCCAGTTCACGGGAGAGGGTGCGACTCTGCATCAGGAGAGCTGGGGGGCCCGCAGCTGGGCCATCAGGCTGGAGAAGCTGCGGCTGGATGAGGGTTCCTTGTCGTCGGGGCTGACGATGCCGGCGGAGATGATCGTGCGGAAGGCATCCTCGACGCTGAGGTCGATGTCCCTCACAGAAGTTTCGGGCACGACGGCGTACCAACCTGTCGTGGGGTTAGGGGCGGTGGGAATGAACACGCTCAGCATCGTGTCCTCGAAATCAGCCTGCAGCGATGAGGCCAGCACGCCGGTGACGAAGCCGAGGGCATAGAGGCCGGGCCGGGGGTATTCCACCAGCACCACCCGGCGGAAGCGGCTCGAATTGTCCCGCAGGAAGGTTTCCAGGAGCTGCTTGAGCGTCTTGTAGACCGACCCGGCCAGAGGAATGCGCAGCAGGGTCCCCTCCCCGAACTCCAGCAGCCAGCGACCGACGATGTTGCGGGCCATCAGGCCGATCAGCAGGATCCCCAGCAGAGGAACGAGCAGGCCCACACCGAGGTTGATCAGCTCCTGAAGGAGCGGATTGAGGGTGTTGAAGGGGTTGAACTGCTTGGGGATCGACGTGAGGAACGCCAGGACGAAGCGGCTCACGGTGGTGGCCAGCCAGATGGTGGTGGCCAGGGGGATCACCACCAGGAGCCCGGCGATCAGGTCGTTCTTCAGGTCCTGCTGGAGACGGCTTCCCAGCGGCTCATCGGATCTGGGACTGGAGGGGACCAAGGCCGGGGGCATGGGCGGAACCAAACCCTAACCAGCGGGCCTGCTCAGAGCACGCTGCCGAGGCAGAGGATGGTGAAGGCGATGATCAGCACGATGGCCCCGCCGGAACCGGCATAACGGCGCTGACTGAGGGTGACCTTGCTGGTCTGCTCCGTCTGCTTGAACTGCTCCTCCAGCTGGCTGAGCTGACGATCGATGAAGGCCCTGGCGGACTGGGTCTTCTGAGCTTCGGTGGCCCCTGCAGGAACCTGGCCGCTGGCCTCGGCCTGCCGGATCAGCTGCTGCAGGAGGGCGGGATCACGACTCTGCTGGCGCGCCATTTCCAGTTGCCCCTTCTTGGCGGCGAGTTGCTGATCGGCCTGCTGCTGCAGGATCTGATCACCACCGAAGGCGATCGGCAGCGACGCCGTGAGCAACACCGCCAGCAGACCGCTGAGCAGGCAAACGGTCCAGAGAATGGGGGTGCGGGCCTCGCTCGCATCCTCAAGCCGGGAGGAGAGATACATGAGCAACAGACCGATCAGGGCCATCGGCGACTGGTTGATCAGTCGCTCGACCACCAATTGGCGGAACGGCTCAGAGCCCCAGTCCCACAGCACCAGCACCCCGATCAGCTGCAGGGCGGTCAGCACGACCAGGGTGATGCCCATCCAGCGCAGCAGGGGACTGAACCTGGTGGAGGAACTGACGGTCACGCTGACGGTCCTAACTGCTGGGGACTTTACCGGCACTGCGCGAAGGCTCCAGCGATGAAGGGCACCGATCTGCACGGCCTCACCGCGGAGCTGAAGGCGGAGGCGGCAGCACTGGGCTTCGACCCGGTGGGCATCGCCGCCGTCCCCGGAGGTCCGCGGCTGCAGATGCGCAGCGCGTCCCTCGAGCGCTGGTTGGCGGCCGGCCACCAGGCCGACATGGCCTGGATGGCCGATCCCCGCCGCCGTGCCGTGGAGAGCCTCCTGCCGGGCGTGCAGGCCCTGGTGGCCGCGGCCCTGCCCCATCACGTGAGCGCCCAGCGAAGGCCGGGATCCCTGAAGGTGGCCCGCTACGGGTGGGGACGCGACTACCACCGACTGATCGATGGCCGTCTGCGGCGCCTCGGACGCTGGCTGGAAACCCGGGCCCCCGGCAGCGCCTGGCGGGTGTGTGTGGACAGCGCGCCACTGATGGACAAGGCCTGGGCGGAGGAGGCCGGGCTGGGCTGGATCGGCAAGAACGGCAATCTCATCGACCGGCACCGGGGCTCCTGGCTGTTGCTGGGTCATCTGCTCACCACCCTGCCCCTCCCCCCTGACGCGCCGGCGCCCTCGCTGTGCGGCCGCTGCCGCCGCTGCCTCGACGCCTGCCCCACCGGGGCACTGCCCGAGCCGTTTGTGGTCGATGCCCGACGCTGCATCGCGTACCACACGATCGAGAACCGCGATCCGCTGCTGCCGCAGGAGATTGCGGCCTCCCTGGAGGGCTGGGTGGCCGGCTGTGATCTCTGTCAGGAGGTCTGTCCCTGGAACGGCCCCAAGCTGACGAGCTCCGATGATCCTGATCTGCAGCCGCGTTCGTGGCTGCTGGATCTGCGGGCCGAGGAGGCCCTCGGCTGGAGCGACGACCAATGGGACGAGCGGCTGCGGGCCTCGGCCCTTCGCCGGATCAAGCCATGGATGTGGCAGCGCAATCTGCGGGCCGCCGTGGGAGAAAAGCCGGCGGATCCCTAGGCTGGCTCCATTCCTGCCATAGCTCCGTGGGTCGCCGCCGCAGGCTTCTCTTTCTCACCCTGCCCCTGGTCACGACCCTGCTGCTCGGAACGAGCCTCCCCGCCCGGGCCATCATTCCCTACGTGTACCTGCCCCAGGACAAGGAACTGGAGGGGGCGGGGCTGGGGATCGCCCAGGCGGCCACCCGGCTGCTGCGGCTGGGACAGGCCGAAGATGCCGCACGGCTGGCCGAACTCACGGTGCGGCTCCTGCCGGACAATCCGCAGAGCTGGGTGCTGCTGGCGGAGGCTCACCTGCGCAGCAACAAGACCGACAAGGCGCTCTATGCCCTGAGCCGGGCGAAGGAGCTCGATCCCAATAACCCCGGCATCTGGTTCGCTGAGGGGTCACTGGCCCTGCGCAACGGCAAACCCGGTGAAGCCCTCACACTGCTGCGCAAGGGGCTGCAGCTGGATCCGAAGAACGCCAGCGCCTATTTCGATCTCGGGAACGCCCAGCTGCTGCTCGGCGAGCCCAATGCCGCCCTGGGCTCATTCGAGCAAGCCTCCGGCCTGCGCAAGGACTTCTGGGAGGCGATCAACAACCAGGGCCTGGTGCTGTTCGAAGCCGGCCGCACCGGTGAGGCGGTGAATCGCTGGCGGCGCGTGCTGAAGATCAAGCCCGACGCCGCCGAAACCACCCTGGCTCTCGCCACGGCCCTCTTCGGCGGCGGCGAGAGCAACCGCAGGGAGGCGATCCGGCTGACGGAAGCTGCGCTGGCAGCCGATCCCAACTACGTGCTCGACAGTTTCCAGAAGGAGCAGCTGTGGGGTCCGAAACTGCGGGCGGCCTCCCGGCAGCTTCTGGCCCTGCCCGAGCTCAAGCCCGCCGTGGAGCGGGCCACCGCCAACGCCTCGGGCACCAGCGACAGCGAGGAATGAGCGCCGGCCGCGATCTGTAGGCTGAGCGCCTTCCGCCCCACAGCCCCAGGACCGGATGGCCGAGGAGCGCCCCGAGCCACGCATCGAGCCGATCGCCCTGCATCAGGAGATGCAGCGCTCCTACCTCGAGTACGCGATGAGCGTGATCGTGGGTCGGGCCCTGCCGGACGTGCGCGACGGGCTCAAACCGGTGCAGCGGCGCATCCTGTTCGCGATGCACGAACTCGGGCTCACTCCCGACCGCCCCTACCGCAAATGCGCCCGGGTCGTGGGCGATGTGCTGGGCAAGTACCACCCCCATGGCGACCAGGCGGTGTACGACGCCCTGGTGCGGCTGGTGCAGACCTTTGCCAGCCGCCACCCCCTGCTCGACGGCCATGGCAACTTCGGCTCGGTCGACGACGACCCGCCGGCGGCGATGCGCTACACCGAAACGCGGCTGGCGCCGATCGCCAACGAGGGCCTGCTCGATGAGATCGGCGAGGACACCGTCGACTTCGCCCCCAACTTCGACGGCTCCCAGCAGGAACCCACCGTGCTGCCGGCCCAACTGCCCTTCCTGCTGCTCAACGGCTGCAGCGGCATCGCCGTGGGCATGGCCACCAGCATCCCTCCCCACAACCTGGGGGAGGTGGTGGATGCCCTGATCGCCCTGATCCGCAAACCCGACACCAGCGACGAGAAACTGCTGGCCATGGTGCCGGGGCCCGATTTCCCCACCGGCGGAGAGGTGCTGGTCGGCTCTGGGTTGCGCGACACGTACCTCACCGGCCGAGGCAGCATCCCGATGCGTGGCGTGGCCCATTGCGAGGAGGTGCAGCCCGGCAAGGGTCGCCACCGGCGCAGCGCGATCGTGGTGACCGAGCTTCCCTATCAGCTGAGCAAGGCGGGCTGGATCGAGAAGCTGGCGGAACAGGTGAACGAGGGCAGGATCACGGGCATCGCCGACATCCGCGACGAGAGCGATCGTGACGGCATGCGCGTGGTGGTGGAACTCCGACGCGATGCCAATGCGGAAGCCGTGCTGGCGGAGCTGCAGCGTCGCACCGCCCTGCAGAGCAACTTCGGCGCCATCCTGCTGGCGCTTGTGAACGGTCAGCCTGTGCAGCTGACGCTGCGGGAGCTGCTCCAGCGGTTCCTGGAGTACAGGGAACTCACCCTCATCCGCCGCACCCGCCACGCCCTCAGGCGCTGCGAGGACCGGCTGGAGGTGGTGGAAGGCCTGATCAAGGCCCTCGACCGGCTGAAGGAGGTGATCGAGATGATCACCGCCGCGGCCGATGCCGCCAGCGCCCGGGCGAGCCTGCAGGTGCACCTGGATCTGAGCGAACGCCAGGCGGATGCGGTGCTGGCGATGCCCCTGCGCCGACTCACCGGGCTGGAGCAGGAAGGCCTGCGCCGGGAAGCCGACGATCTGCGGGAGGAGCGGGCCAGCCTGCGCCACCTGCTCGACGACCGCACGGCGCTGCTGGACGCGATGGTGAGCGAACTGAAGGCGCTGAGGAAGCGCTATGCCACGCCGCGTCGCACCCGGCTGGTGGAGGGGGGCGATGAGCTGGTGGCCCAGCGGTCCGCGGCCGTGCGACCGAACGCCGAGGCCCAACGGCTGCAGGCCTTCGAGGCCCTGGCGGGGGACAGCAGGCTGCTGGTGCAGGACGACGGCAACGTGCGGGTGGTGACCCCCCAGGTGCTGGGGCGCCTGCACCTTGAGGAGCCCTGCCCCTTCGGCGATCATCCCGCTCCCGCCCGGCTGATCCTGCCCACCGCCGGCCAGCCGGGGGTGCTGGCCTTCACCGCCGACGGACGGGTGGCCCTGCTGCGCTGGGAATTCTCCGCCCAGACGCCCGGAAGCCTGGAAAGGTTCCTGCCGGAGAGCCTGGCCGGCGAACGGGTGGTGCAGGTGCTGCCGCTGCCGACACCACCGCAGGGCAGCCTGGGCCTGCTGAGCAGCGACGGCCGCTTCAAGCGGCTGCCGATCGAGGAGTTCCTGGAGCTTTCGGGCCGGGCCGCCACCGTGCTGAAGCTGAGGGACGGCGTGGTGCTGCAGCGCGTGGTGGCCTGCGACGATCGGCACGATCTGGTGGTGGCCAGCAGCACCGGCCGGCTGCTGCGGCTGGCGATGAACGAGGCGAATCTGCCGGTGATGGGCCGCGCCGCCCAGGGGCCGGTCCTGCTGAGGTTGCTCCCGGGCGAGCAGGTGGTGGGGGCCGTCACCGCCACCGCCGATGGGCAGGTGCTGCTGGCCACCCGACGCGGCCGCATCAAGCGACTGGCGATGGCGGGTCTGCGCCTCTGCCAGCGGGGCGACCTGGGGCAGATCGGCATCCGCTTCCTGGAGCGCGACGACCGGCTCGTCGACCTGCAGACCGACGATGCGCCGGTGGTGGGGATACGGGTGCGTGGGGGCAGCGGCAGCCTGCGGTTCCTGGCCGCGGATCTGGCGGTGGAGGAGGCCGACGGCTCCGGCGATGCCCTCGGGCTTCCCGATGGAACGGAACTGGCGGGGCTGGTTCCCCTGGTCGGCCGATGAAACGAACGCGCGGCCCGATCCGGCGGTACCGGTCCGGCCTGGGGATCGCGGTCCTCGCCACGTCTCTGGTGGTGCTGGCCAGCGACGTCCCCACGCGCGCCAGCCCGGTGGTGGGGGCCGCGGCCCCGGTTCCCCTGGCGGGTGACGAGGGTCAGGCGCTGCTGCGCCGCAGCAAGGCTCAGGTCGACTTCACCCCCCTGGTGCAGGAGTTCCTCACCCAGGCCAACCTGGCTTACTGCGGCGTGGCCAGTGCCGTGATGGCCCTCAACAGCCTCGCGGTGCCGGCCCCGCCGGCGGCCGGGTACGGCCGTTATCGGTTCTGGACCCAGGACAACCTCTTCCAGCCCGCCACGGAACCTTTCGTGCGGCCGAATCGGGTGGCCCGGGAAGGCATGACCCTGGAACAGCTGGCGGGGCTGCTCGAACGCAACGGCCTGAAGGTGCAGTGGTGGACAGCGGATCGGTTTGACGTCGCCTCCCTGCGGGGGCTGCTGCGACGCAGCCTCGCCGATCCCGGCGACCGGCTGCTGGTGAACTACGACCGGCCGCTTCTGGGCCAGGCCGGCGGCGGCCACATCTCGCCCCTGGCCGCCTACGACGCCGGCAGCGACCGGGTGCTGATCCTCGATGTCGCCCGTTACCGCTACCCCTCCGTCTGGGTGCGACTGGAGGATCTGCTGCGGGCGATGCGCAGCGTCGACAGCACATCCGGCCGCAGCCGGGGGCTGGTACGGGTCAGCGCTCCGCCGGCATCAGGGGAGCCACCGCCGTCAGGAACCGTTCGGCCACCCGGTCCCAGCTGAACGCGGCCACGTGGGCACGGCCGAAACTGCGGCAGCGGTCCTGCAGCCCGGGATCCTCCAGAAGCTGGAGCAGGGCAGCGGCCAGGGCCGCCGGATCCCTTGGGGGCACCAGCAGCCCTGCCTGGCCGTGGGGAACCACCTCCGGGATCGCGGCCGCCGTTGTGCTCACCACCGGCAGGCCAGCGGCCATGGCCTCCAGGAAAACGATGCCGAACCCCTCCTGTTCCGAAGGGAGGCAGAAGACGCTGGCACGGCCGTACCAGGCCCTGACCTCGGCGTCGCTGGCCAGGGCGCCCAGAAGATCCGCCTTTCCTTGCAGCCCCAGCCGCCGCACGAGGGCCACCAGCTCGCCATGCTCTGGACCATCGCCGATCACCGTGAGCCGGGCCTGGGGCAGGCGCTGAACCACCGTGGCGAAGGCCGTGATCAGATCGGCGATGCGCTTGCGGGGATACTGCCGTGCCACGCAGAGCACGCGGAACGGCTGCCGATCCGGAGCAGCGGCGTTAGTGCCCTGCGGTTGCCAGAGCGAGAGATCAATCCCCTCGGGCACCTGTCGCAGCCGTTCGGGTGTCACGCCGTAATGGGTGAGGATCCGCTCGCAGCAGTAGTGGCTGGTGGAGAGCACCAGATCGGCCCGGCGGGCATTGCGCCGTTCGAGCAGCGCGAGCGTGCCCAGCATCCGCCGCGGCCAGCCCCGCTCACAGCGGGCCTCCTCGGCCAGCACCCCCTTGATGGAGCAGACGTAGGGCACCGGGCAGACGCCCGCGAGGCGGAAGCCATCGATGTCGAAGCCCACGATCAGGTCGTAGGCGCTGCTGCGGAGGCGGTGGGGGAGGCCGAGGTTGTAGGCGAGTCGACGCGCGAGCAGCGGCAGGCCCGGATCGGCTGGTGGAAGGATCCGCTCCACCCGATGACCCCGGGCCCTGAGGGCCTCGGCCAGGCCGCCGATCGCCACCGCCGTGCCACTGCCCTCGGCAGCCTGCTGCAGCCAGGAATCGAGGAAGGCGATGCGCATCGACGCCGGCTCAGGCCCGGGCCGCCAGACCCGCCGGTTCGAGCATCAGCTTGCTGCGACGCACCTCCTCCTGCATCTCGATCGGATAGGCACCGTCGAAGCAGGCCGTGCAGAAATGGCTGGAGTGGGTCTGGGCCGCCTCCACCATCCCCACCTTGCTGAGATAGGCCAGCGTATCGACGCCCAGGTGCTGGGAGATCTCCGCCAGGGTGAGACGGGCCGCGATCAGGTGGTCCTGAGTGTCGGTGTCGATGCCGTAGAAGCAGGGATGGGTGACCGGTGGTGAGCTGATGCGCATGTGCACCTCGGTGGCCCCGGCATCCCGCAGGGCCTGCACGAGCTTGCGGCTGGTGGTGCCGCGCACGATCGAATCATCGATCACCACCACACGCTTGCCCGCGAGCACGTCGGGGAGGGGATTGAGCTTCACCCGAATGCCGGCCTCGCGCATCGCCTGGGTGGGCTGAATGAAGGTGCGGCCCACATAGCGGTTCTTGATCAGACCATCGCCGAAGGGAATGCCGCTGACGCCGGAATAGCCGATGGCAGCGGGGATTCCGGAATCGGGAACACCGATCACGATGTCGGCCTCAACAGGCGTTTCGCGAGCCAGCACCTCGCCGATGCGCACGCGGTAGCTGTAAAGCGATTCGCCGAAGAAGCGGCTGTCCGGCCGGGCGAAATAGATCATCTCGAACACGCACAGCTTGGCGGGCTCGTCGATCCAGCGCCGGCGGTCGGGAACCGGATCACCGGGGCGGAAATGCACCAGTTCGCCGGGCTGGACATCGCCATCGAAGCTGGCGCCGATGATGTCGAGACCGCAGGTTTCGCTGCTCACCACCCACTGGGCCTGCTCGCGCTCGCCCATGTGGCCGAACACCAGCGGGCGGATGCCGTGGCCGTCGCGCAGGGCGAACAGACCTTCGGGCGTGCCGATGGCAAGGCTGAAGGCGCCCTGGCAGCGGGAGGCCGCCTGCTGGATGGCGTCGCTCCAGTCGAGGCCTCCATCCACCGCCTGCTGCAGGGCGAAGGCGATCAGCTCCGAGTCGGTGGTGGAGGTGAACTCACCGGAGCGGTGGTCGAGTTCGGTGCGGAGCTGAGCCGCATTGACGAGGTTGCCGTTGTGGGCCAGGGAGAGGGGGCCGAGCCGGGTCATCAGCACCACCGGCTGGGCATTGCAGACCCTGCTGCTGCCGGTGGTGGAATAGCGGTTGTGGCCGATCGCCAGATCGCCGGGCATGCGCTCCAGCACATCCTGGTCGAACACCTGGCTCACCAGGCCCATATCCTTGTGCAGGCGCACCTCGCTGCCGTCGAACACGGCGATGCCGGCCGATTCCTGACCCCGGTGCTGGAGGGCGTACAGCCCGAAGTAGGTGAGGTTGGCCACCGCCTGCCCCGGGGCCATCACTGCGAAGACGCCACAGGCCTCCTCCGGCTTGTCGGGGCGTTCAGAACCGGCACCGGACACGGGCAGGGAAGTCAAGGCTGCGGCTGCCGTCGGAGGAGAACTTCATCCTCGCTCATGGGGTCGCTCAGTGGTCGGGCGGAGGACCGGCCGCAGCGAGCCGGCGGGGGATCGCCTGCTCGTAGCTGCCCCGCAGCGTCTCGATCGGCAGATGCAGCAGGGTGATGCCGGCCTGCACGAGGCTGAGGCTGGATCCGGCCTCCACCACCCCCAGACAGCGGGCGGGAACGGCCGGCGCGGCCCGGCCGAGGGCTTCGTGCCAGGCTGCGGTGGCGGCCGGAGGCACACTCACCAGCACCCGCGCACCGCCCTCGGCGAACAGCAGGCGGTCGGGCCGCAGATCGGCGGCGGGCAGTTCGATGTGGGCGCCGAGCCCGGAGGCGATGCAGCACTCGGCCAGCGCCACCGCCAGGCCCCCGTCGCTGAGGTCGTGGGCGGAGGCCACCAGCCCGGCGGCGATCGCCGAGCGCAGGAAGGTCTGCACGGCCCGCTCGAGCTCCAGATCCGGCAGAGGTGGGCGTCCGGTGAGGAGGCCGTGGACCACCGCGAGGTAGCTGCTGGCACCAAGGCCCACCCGCTCGTCGACGGCGACCTCCAGCGGGGCGCCCAGCAGCCAGATCGCATCCCCCGGTGAGCGCCAGGCCAGGCCCCGCACGTGCTCGAGGTCGTGCACGAGCCCGATCATGCCCACCACCGGTGTGGGGTGGATGGGCTGAAGGCGGCCGTCTGGGAGGCGGGTTTCGTTGTACAGGGAGACGTTGCCGCCGGTGACCGGCGTGGCGAGCACGCGACAGGCCTCCGAGAGGCCGCGGCAGGCCATCGCCAGCTGCCAGTAGCCGGTGGCGGTTTCCGGGGAGGGGAAGTTGAGGTTGTCGGTGACGGCCAGGGGTTCGGCTCCGGTGCAGCTGAGGTTGCGGGCCGCCTCGGCCACCGCCGCCATCCCCCCACGCTCGGGATCGAGGGCCACCCAGCGGTTGGGGCAGTCGACCACCGCCGCCACACCGCGGCGGGCCGCGGCCATCGCGCCGTCTCCCTGCTGGGGGCGCAGCCGCACCACGGCCGCATCGGCGCCCCCGGGCGGCACCACGGTGTTGGCCTGCACCTGCTGGTCGTACTGGCGGTACACCCAGCGCTTCGAGCCGATCGTGGGGTCGTCGAGCAGGCGCAGCAGCACATCCGACCAGGGCACGGAGCCGTCGTCGAGGGCGATCCCTGAGGGACCGGCGGCGGGCAGGTGATGCTCGCGCCAGTTCCAGTGCTCGCGGATCTCGGCAGGGGGCTCGCTGATCAGCTCATGGCGGTTGATCGGCGTGTCGTCGGCCAGGGCGCTGGCGGGCACCTCCGCCGCCACTTCGCCCCGCTGCAGCACCCGCACCACGTTCTCCTCCAGCACGCGGCCCACCACCGCCGCCTGCAGGCCCCAGCGGGTGAAGCGTTCCATCAGCGCCTGCTCGCGGCCCGGCTTCACCACAAACAGCATCCGCTCCTGGGATTCGCTGAGCAGGAACTCGTAGGGGGTCATGCCGGCCTCGCGGGCGGGCACGCGATCGAGGTCGAGCTCGATGCCCAGGCCGCCCTTGGCAGCCATCTCCGAGCAGCTGCAGGTGAGGCCGGCGGCGCCCATGTCTTGAGCCGCCACCACATCGCCGCTCTGGAAGGCCTCGAGGCAGGCCTCGATCAGGCCCTTCTCCAGGAACGGATCGCCCACCTGAACGGCGGGCCGGTCGTCGAGGGAGGCCTCGGTGAGCTCAGCCGAAGCGAAGCTGGCGCCGCCCATGCCATCGCGGCCGGTGGTGCTGCCCACGTACACCACGGGATAGCCCACCCCCTCGGCGCCGGAGCAGACGATCGCCTCGGTCTCCATCAGCCCGAGGGCCATGGCGTTCACCAGGGGATTGCCGGAGTAGCTGGGGTCGAAGGCCACCTCCCCGCCCACGGTGGGAACGCCCACGCAGTTGCCGTAGTGGGCGATGCCGGCCACCACGCCCTCCATCAGGCCCACGTTGCGCTCATCCTCCAGGGGGCCGAAGCGCAGGGCGTTGAGCAGGGCGATCGGGCGTGCGCCCATGGTGAAGATGTCGCGCAGGATGCCGCCCACGCCCGTGGCCGCCCCCTGGAACGGCTCCACCGCGGAGGGGTGGTTATGGCTCTCGATCTTGAAGGCCAGCCGCTGGCCCTCACCCAGATCGACCACGCCGGCGTTCTCCCCCGGCCCCACCAGGATGCGGGCGCCGGTGGTGGGGAAGCCCTGCAGCAGCGGCCTGGAGTTGCGGTAGCAGCAGTGCTCCGACCACATCACCCCGAACATGCCCAGCTCGGCGCGGTTGGGGGCGCGGCCGAGGCGGCGGCAGATCTCGTCGTAGTCGGCCTGGCTGAGGTTCTCCTTCTTCAGCGCCTCGGGCACCGAGTACGAGGGGGAGGCCACCACGGCGCCGCGAACGCAACTGTGCCTCCAGTATCCGTTCCGGGGTGCCGACGACCCTCAGCTTCAAGGCCCTCAGACCCAGGGATCGTCGTCGTCGCGGCCGCGGTAGCGATCGGGCGGCCGCCGCCCGGGGGCGGGGGTCCGGGAGTCCAGCCCGGCATCCGGGGCTCCAGCGCCATCGGCGTCCCCGTTTTCGTCGATCCAGTCGTCGTAGGCGTCGGGGTCCACATCAGGCGCGGGGCCCTCCGGCCACGCGGGCTCGTCGACCCGTCCGGCCCGCTCCTGGCGCTCGTCCCAGGGAGGCTCCTCCAGCCAGCCCTCCAGCCGATCCTCAAGGCGTCCGCCGGCCTGCTGGAACTGGTCCCGCAGCCGGGCCGTCTCCTCGCCCATCTGATCGCGCCAGCGGCGGGAGCGGCGCAGAAATTCCTGGCGCACGCTCGCCCGTGCCAGGGGGAGGTCGTCGAGATCGCGCAGCGCGCTGAACACCCGGCCGGGCTGCTGGTCGACGATGCGATCGGGAACCAGGCGCCAGCGGCTGCTGCCCGGCAGGCGCGGATCGCTGCGGGACACCAGGTAGTGGCGGACGCGGCCGGTGCGCAGCTCCACCGCGGCATCGGCGATGCAGCCCAGGGGCTGGCCGTCAGCGCCCAGCAGCACCGCCTCGAACAGGGTCGGTAGGCGGCGGAGCGTGTCCGGATCCGTGACGGCAGGCTCCCCACGCACGAACGTCTCCGCCTCGCTCATACCCTTCAGCTGATCCAGCCGCCAGACCTCGCGCCGCTGGCCGAAGGCCGAGGGGCGGCTGGCCCAGCCCAGCAGTCGATGCACCGGCGGATGCATCCAGGCGATCGAGCCGGGACCGTGGTCGAGACCCTGATCACAGCGCACCCGCCGTCGCAGCAGATCGCTCAGCAGCAGCTGCTCGGGAAGGGCCGACGGCACGGGCTCAGCTGCGGATCTGCACGGGCATCACCAGGTAGGTGAAGGTCTCGTCGCCATCCACGGGCACCAGCACCGCGGGGGTGGTGGGGGCATTGGCCTGGAGGGCGACCCGCTCGGCTGCCATCGCCTTCAGCCCATCGAGCAGGTAGCGCACGTTGAAGGCGATCTCGAGTTCCTCCCCCTCGATCTCGGCGGCCAGGGCCTCCGAACCGCTCCCCACATCCTGAGCATCGGCCCGGATCATCAACTTGCCGGCCACGGGATCGGCAGAGAGCTTGACGACGTTGTTGTGCTGATCCGCCAGCACGGCCACCCGCTCGAGGGCAGCCACGAACCCACGCCGCTCGAGCACGATGCGTCGCTGGAACGCGGGTGGGAGCAGCTGGCGGTAATTGGGGTAGGTGCCGTCGAGGCTGCGGCTGGTGAGCACCTGGTCAGCCGAGAGCACCACCACCTGACCCCGCTCGCAGAACAGGCTCAGGGGCTCTCCCGCGGTGCGACCCGCCAGGAGGCGCTCCAGCTCCCTGAGGGAACGGGCCGGAACCGTCACTGCGAACGGTTCCCCGTCCTGGGAAGCGCCGTCCTCGACCAGGGCGTGGGGCAGGCGCAGGACCGCGAGACGGTGGCCGTCGGTGGCGGCACATTCAAGGCCCTCGGGATCGACCTGCAGATGCACGCCGGTGAGAAGCTGCTTGGCCTCATCACCGCTGCTGGCGAAGAGGGTGGCCCGCAGGCCGCGCACCAGAGCCTCGGCATCGAGGCGGATCGGGCTGCCGGTCTGCACCAGCGGAAGATCGGGGTAGTCGTCGGCAGGCATTCCGCGCATGCGGTAGCTACCGGATGAGCTGGTGAGTTCCACCTGCTCATCCCCCTCGGGACAGCTGAGGCTGATCGGGCTGTCGGCCGACAGCCTGGAGACGATCTCCCCGAACAGGCGGGCCGGGAGGGTGATCGCCCCGCTGCTCTCCACCGCGGCGGGGAGGCTGGTCTGAATGCCGAGGCTGAGGTCGAAGCCGGTGAGGCTGAGGCGTCCGGTGGCGGCATCAGCCGTGAGCAGCACATTGGCCAGCACCGGATGGGTGGGGCGAGCGGCGACTGCCCGGCTGACGAGCTGAAGGCTGGCGTTGAGTTCGGCCTGGGAACAGACCAGCTTCATGGCAGGGGCGCGGGTGCGGAACGACGGACAGACGGGCCCACGGTTTCACACGGTGTGCCAAAGCGCAACGGGCCGAACGTTTTCCCCGCGCCTCCTCTTCTTCAAAGGATCTGAAACCAGAAAGAGAAAAAGAACCCGTCGTAGCAGGGGCGGTGGAGATGGGGAAAACCCCGCGATCTCCCAGCACTGGCGGCCGCTCCTGCTCACAGATGCCTGAGGAATGCCCGCCACAACCGTGGCTGCGAGCCGGGTTTTCCGCCCTTTCCCCTGCCTGGGGAAAAGATGCGACATCCCGAGGCTGCGGAACCTCTTCGCTTCTCCCCATCCGAGGACGGGCTTTCCCCAGGCACCTCTTGGGGCGGTTTGCCGACTGGCCCCGTACCGGCGCACCGTTCGCTGCGGGTGCGTCTGAGGGAGCCTGACTCGAAGGAGGAGCTCTAGAATCCCATCACGGTGGCCACCGCATCCGTTTCCGGGGCGATGCCGGTGTGGAAGCGGGCGTCGTTGTGCTCGATCGCGGTGGTGGGGTCCTTGAGGCCGTTGCCGGTGAGCACGCACACCACCGTGGCCCCCGCCGGTACCTCATCGCGGCGCTTGATCAAGCCCGCCACCGAGGCGGCGCTGGCAGGTTCGCAGAACACCCCCTCGCCGCTGCCCAGGAGTTTGTAGGCCTCGATGATCTCCGCATCGGTGACCGCCATGAAGCCGCCGTTGCTCTGCTCCCGGGCCCGCAGGGCGTTCTCCCTGTTCACCGGGTTGCCGATGCGGATCGCCGTGGCGATGGTGTCGGGTTGCTCCACGGTGTGGCCCAGCACCAGCGGGGCGGCGCCGGCGGCCTGGAAGCCCATCATGCGGGGGAGCTTGCGGCTGTGGCCGGCGCCCTTGTACTCGTTGAAGCCCATCCAGTAGGCGCTGATGTTGCCGGCGTTGCCTACCGGGATGCAGAGCCAGTCAGGGGCCTCCCCCAGGGCGTCCACCACCTCGAAGGCGGCCGTCTTCTGGCCCTGCAGGCGGTAGGGGTTGAGTGAGTTCACCAGGGTGACCGGATAGCGGTCGGCCACTTCGCGCACGATCGCCAGGGCCCGGTCGAAGTTGCCCTGCACCGCCAGCACCTCGGCGCCGTAGAGCAGGGCCTGGGCCAGCTTGCCCTGGGCCACGTAGCCGTCGGGGATCAGCACGAAGGCCCGCATGCCACCCCTGCGGGCGTAGGCGGCGGCGGCGGCCGAGGTGTTGCCGGTGCTGGCGCAGATCACCGCCTCGGAGCCCGCTTCCCGCGCCTTGCTGATGGCCATGGTCATGCCCCGGTCCTTGAAGGAGCCCGTGGGGTTGAGGCCGTCGTACTTGAGGAACACCTTCACGCCACGGCCGACGCGCTCGGCGATCACCGGCGCCGGGATCAGCGGGGTCGCCCCCTCCCGCAGGGTGATCACCGGGGTCTTCGCCGACACCGGCAGCCAGGAGCGGTAGGCCTCGATCAGCCCCGGCCAGTCCTGCATCGTGGGACGCTGGCCCAATCGACGCAGAACCTCAAGCACGGTCGCCGGCGGCGGGGTACGGCCCGAATCTAGGGCTTGGCGGTGGTCGGACTTTCTGGTGCCTTGGTCTCTCCGCGCAGCCCGTCGAGGGGCGATTCGGAGAAGAAGCGGGCCAGGTCGGCGATCGAGCTGGCCTTGCGCATCAGCGCCAGAAGGGCCGGCAGATTCACCTCGAGGTTGTCGTTCGGGTAGGCCTGCAGGAACGAGATCGGCGAAAGGGAGCCCTTGCCGGCATCGATGCCGAGCACCATCGCCGAGCGCATGGCCGGGATCCCCGCTTCGGGAACCATCAGCGGATAGAAGATGCGGGCCAGGCGCTCGAGGATCGCCTCGCCGATCCGGGTGTTCAGCAGGCGACTCACCAGGGTGATCGGCAGCGCCACCGACTGGTTGAGCAGCCTGGCCACCTCCTGGGGATCCTGCCTGCCCAGCCGCAGGGCGTCTCCCAGCAAGCCCCGCGCTTCACCGGTGCGGGCCAGATGGTTGAGGTCCTCGACCGGAATCGAGCGGCGGAAGGCACCGCTCACGAACACCAGGTTCTCCGCGGCTCGCGCCGAGGGAGCCATGGCCGGAATCCCCGTGCAGAGGCCGATGCCGAGAAGGCCTGCCAGCAAACGTTGCCTTCTGCGCACCAGATTCATCGGGAAGGAGATTCAAATCTAGGCGGCACGCCGCAGACGATCAGACCGAGGCCAGCGGCGGAAAGCCGGCACCCTCGCGCGGGAGGAGCACGTCGCGCAGGAGGCGCACGACCCCGCGTTCGGCGAGTCCGCGGGCCACGTCGAAGCCCATGCGGCGCAGTTCGCTCTCCCCCAGCACGCGGGGCAGCCGACGCAGCAGCATCGAGGGCTCAAAGCCCGGCAGATCCCGCAGGATCGCCGCCAGCTGCTGGAGGGGCTCCAGGTCGAGCAGGGGACCGGCCTCGTGGATGGGATCGAGCGGCCGGTCGCGCAGGCCGGGAGGCTGGAGCGCCCGCGGCAGCCGCTGGCCCAGCCGCAGCGTGGTGCGCCAGGCGAGGGCATCCATCCGCTCCACCGCGGCATCCACAAGCTGGCGCCGCAGCAGGCCGCCGTTGGGGGAGAACAGAAAGTCGATCACCTGGTCGAGCAGGCCCTCCAGATCGAGCTGCTGCTGCAGGGCGGCGCTGCCGATCAGGTTCTCCAGCCGCGCCCAGCGGAAGGTGTCGCCGTCGTAGAGCATCTCCCTGAGGCTGCGGCGCAGGGAGGGATCGGGATCCTCCATCAGCCGACGGGCGAAGTAGGGATAGGCGGCGCCGAGGATCTTGAAATTGGGATCCACGCTCAGGGCGATGCCTTCGAGGGTCACCAGCGAACGGATGATCAGGGCGTAGTAGGGCGGAACCCGAAACGGGAAGCGGTACATCACGCCGGAGAGATCATCGGTGACGGCCTTGAAGTCCATCCGGTTCACCCCCATCTCCAGGGCCTGGCCGAACACGGTTTCGAAGGCGGGCACGATCGGTTCGAGATCCACCTCCTCGCCGAGAAAGCCGAGGGCCACGAAATCCTTTGACAGCGCCCCGAAGTTGCGGTTCACCAGGTGCACCACCGCCTGGATCAGGCCGGTGCGCGACTCGCGGGTCACCTCGCTCATCATGCCGAAATCGAGGTAGGCCAGACGGCCATCCGGCAGGGCCAGCAGATTGCCGGGATGGGGATCGGCATGGAAGAAGCCATGCTCCAGCAGCTGTTCCAGGCTGCAGTTCACCCCCACCTCCACCATGTCGTCGGGATCGATGCCGATCGCCCGCACGGCCTCGAGGTTGGTGAGCTTGACGCCGTCGATCCACTCCATGGTCAGCACGCGCCTGGAGGTGGCCTCGTGGTGGATGCGTGGAACGGCGATGCGTGGATTGTGGCGGTGCAGCCCGGCGAACTTCTCGGCATTGGCGGCTTCGTTGAGATAGTCCATCTCCTCGAATACCCGCTTGCCCAGTTCGTCGATCAGGGCCACCAGATCGCTGCGGATCAGGCCCACGTTGTGGTTGAGCCAGGCGGCGATGTTGCGCACGATGTAGAGATCGAGCGTGATCTGTTCGCGCAGGCCAGGTCGCTGCACCTTCACTGCCACCTTCTGACCGCCCTTCAGGACTCCCTTGTGCACCTGTCCCAGGGAGGCCGCTGAGATCGGTTCACGGTCGAGCTGCTCGAAGATCGCGTCCACGGGTGCGCCGAGGTCTTCCTCGATGCAGGCCATCGCCAGGGCGGAATCGAAGCCGGGCAGCTGGTCCTGCAGCTGGGCTAGCTCCTCCAGCAGCACCGGCGGGATGATGTCGGGCCGAGTGGAGAGCGCCTGCCCCGCCTTGATGAAGGCGGGGCCGAGGGAGGCCACCAGATCCGCCGCTTCCCGGGCGCGGGCCCGCGCCTGGCTTTGAATCTTCAGGCGGCCGGTCGCCCAGTCGATGCTGACGCCGAGCAGATAGAGGCCGATCGGCACCAGGGTCTGCCAGAGCCGGCGCACCAGCCGGCGGGGATGGCCGGCGTAGATGCGGGTGATGGCCGCCGGGTCGTAACTCAGCAGTCCTGCCGCTTCCAGGAAGTCGCCCAGCTCCTGCGTCGCCGTGGCCGTCGCCATGGCGGGGCCGGCCGCAAGCGCCAGGGATTCCTCTGATCCTGCCCGTGCCTCTGCCGGTTCCGGCGTCTGATCCAGGTCGGGGTCGGGCGGCATGGGCGATCCCTGCACGGCCTCGCGCATCGCGGACAGGGCGGTCTCGGCGGCAGTGGGCACCATCGCGGCGTCGAACCGGGTGGTTCCCCTTCTAAACGAAAGACGCAGCCGCTACGGTCGGGCGGCTGACCGAACGATCCACGGAGGCGGGGGTGCTTACCGGACTGCGCCTCGAGAACATCGCCCTGATCGAACGCCTCGAGCTCACGTTCGGGACCGGCTTCCATGTGCTCACCGGTGAGACCGGCGCCGGCAAATCGCTCCTGCTCGATGCTCTCGATGCTCTGCTCGGTGGCGCCCAGGGCGGCCAGGCGGCCCGCCTGCTGCGCCGCGGCAGCGACCGCGGCCGGATCGAGGCAGGATTCTCCCTCAGCCCGCCGGTGCGAGCCTGGCTACGCGACCAGGAGCTCGACACCGACGACGACGCGTTGCTGATCAGCCGCGACTGGCGGCTGGTGGAGGGGCGCCTCAGCAGCCGCCATCGGATCGACGGCACCGCGGTGAGCCGCTCCCAGATCCTCGAGCTGCGCCCCCTGCTGCTTGACCTCACCGTGCAGGGCCAGACCCAGCAGCTGGCGCGCCCCGGCCAGCAGCGCCGCTGGCTGGACCGCTTCGCCGGCGAGGGACAGATCCCCCTGCTGGAGGCAGTCCGTTTCGGCTTCCGCCGCTGGCGAGAGGCCCAGGGCGCCCTGGCCGCTGCCCGGGCAGACCTGGAGCGGCTCGAGCGGGAACGGGAGCAGCAGCTCCAGCTGCTCGACGACCTGGAGGCCGCCACCCTCGACGACCCGCACGAGCGGCAGCAGCTGCAGATCGAGCAGGACCGTCTCGCCCACGGCGTCCGCCTGCAGGAGGGGGTGGGCCTGCTGCTGGGCCGGCTGGTGGAAGGGGCCGAGGCAGCTCCTTCGGCCCTCGACCATCTGGCTGCCTGTGAACAGGAGCTCCAGCAGATGCAGGGCCTGGACCCTTCCCTGGAGCCACTGCGTCAGGCCTGTACCGATGCCCTGGCGGGTCTGCAGGATCTGGCCCGCGACCTGGATCGCTACGGCTCTGGTCTCGAGAGCGACCCCGATCATCTGGCGGAGCTGCAGGAGCGCATGGCCCAGCTGAAGGCGCTGGAGCGCCGCCATGGGCGCGATCTGGCCGACCTGATCGACCTGCGTGATCAGCTGCGCCAGCAGTTGGCCCCCGGTGGAGCGGAAGCCTCGCTGGCGGCCCTGGAGCAGGCCGAGGCGGCCGCCCGTCGCGATCGCGACCTGGCCAATGCCGGCCTCACCGCCGCCCGTACGACCGCCGCCCGGGAGCTTGAGACGCGGCTGATGGAGGCCCTGCGGCCGATGGGCCTGACCCATGTGCGCTTCGCCGTGGCGATCGAGCCGGCGGAGCCCGGCGAGGAGGGCGCCGATGCTGTGGCGTTCCGGTTCAGCGCCAATCCGGGCCAGCCCCTCGCCCCGCTCGCGGAGGTGGCCTCCGGCGGCGAGATGAGCCGCTTCCTGCTGGCTCTGAAAACCTGCCTGGCGGTGGCCGATCCCCATGTCACCCTGCTGTTCGACGAGATCGACACGGGAGTGAGCGGCCGCGTCAGCGGCGCTATGGCCGACCTGCTCCGGCGGCTTGCCGAGCGGCGTCAGGTGTTCTGTGTCACCCATCAGCCGCTGGTGGCCGCCGCAGCCCACCATCACTTCCGGGTCAGCAAGGTGGTGGAGGCAGGGCAGACCCACACCCGCGTCCACCAGCTGTGTGAGACCCACGAGCGTCAGGCGGAACTGGCGGAACTGGCCGGCGGCGATTCCGGCGAGGTGCGCAGTTACGCCGCCAGCCTGCTGGAGCGCCCTGATCACCCCGGGGCCGAGCGGGGAGCTGCCTGAAGCGTCGGCTTGCGAGTGTCCCGCACGTGGGACACTCGCGCCATGGCCTGGACCCTTTCCGACATCCCCGACCAGACCGGTCGTATCGCCCTCGTCACCGGCGCCAGCAGCGGGCTGGGGCTCGAGACCGCTCGCGCCCTGGCCAGCCATGGGGCCACTGCGGTTCTGGGCTGCCGCTCCCGCACCAAGGCCGAAGCCGCGCGCCGGGAGCTGCTGCCCACTGCCGCCGGACCGATCGACCTGCTCGATCTCGATCTGGCCGACCTGGCGAGCGTGGAGCGCGCGGCGGCGGAGATGGCCGATCGCTACGGCCGGCTCGACCTGCTGATCAACAATGCCGGCGTGATGGCACCGCCGCGGCGGCTCACCCGCCAGGGCTTTGAGCTGCAGTTCGGCACCAATCACCTCGGCCATTTCGCCTTCACCCGCGCCCTGCTGCCCCTGTTGCGCCACCGTCCCGGGGCGCGGGTGGTCACGGTGACCTCCGGCGCCCAGTACTTCGGTCGCCTCGATTTCGACGACCTCCAGGGCGAGCGCCGCTACGACCGCTGGAAGGCCTATTCGCAGAGCAAGCTGGCCAACGTGGCCTTTGCACTTGAGCTCCAGCAGCGCCTCGATGCCGGGTCGGGCGGCGACACGGCCTCTGGATCCTCACGGATCCTCTCGCTGGCGGCCCACCCCGGCCTGGCCCGCACCAACCTTCAGCCCGATTCGGTGGCCGCCAACGGGTCCAGGGTCGAGGCCCTGGCCTACCGGCTGATGGATCCCCTGTTCCAGAGCGCCGCCATGGGTGCCCTGCCCCAGCTGTTCGCCGCCACCGCGCCGGAGGCGCAGCCCGGGGGGCACTACGGGCCGAACCGGTGGGGCGGCATGCGGGGCTGGCCCACGGCCGTGCGCATCGCCCCGGCGGCCCTTGACCCCGAGCAGCGTCAGCGGCTCTGGCAGGTCAGCGAAGAGCTGCTGGCCCGCGCCATTCCCACCGGGGACTGCCCATAGAATCACCCGCTGCCGAACGCACTTCATGCCCCGCGCCCGCAACGGGTCCACGGCCAGATCGGCGCAGCCCGTTGAGGAGGGCGGCAACGGCAACGCCGCCCTGCGCACGCTCAACGGCGGCAGCCTGGAGGATGTGATCCGGGTGCGCGGGGCGCGGCAGCACAACCTGCGCAACGTCGATCTCACCATTCCCCGCAACCGGCTGGTGGTGTTCACCGGGGTGAGCGGCAGCGGCAAGAGTTCGCTGGCCTTCGACACGATCTTCGCCGAAGGCCAGCGGCGCTACGTGGAGAGCCTCTCGGCCTACGCCCGCCAGTTCCTGGGCCAGGTGGACAAGCCTGATGTGGATGCGATCGAAGGGCTGTCGCCGGCGATCTCGATCGACCAGAAATCCACCAGCCACAACCCCCGCTCCACCGTGGGCACGGTGACGGAGATCCAGGATTACCTGCGCCTGCTGTTCGGCCGGGCCGGCGAGCCCCACTGCCCTCAGTGCGAGCGCTCGATCCGCCCCCAGACCATCGACGAGATGGTGGATCAGATCCTCACCCTGCCGGAGGGCACCCGCTACCAGCTGCTGGCGCCGGTGGTGCGGGGCAAGAAGGGCACCCACGTGAAGCTGCTCAGCGGCCTCGTGGCGGAGGGCTTCGCCCGCGTGCGTATCAACGGCGAGGTGCGCGAGCTCGCCGACAACATCGAGCTCGACAAGAACCATGCCCACAACGTCGAGGTGGTGGTGGATCGTCTGGTGGCGCGGGAGGGGATCCAGGAGCGCCTCACCGATTCGCTGCGCACGGCCCTGAAGCGTGGCGAGGGACTGGCCCTGGTGGAGGTGGTGCCCAAGAGCGGCGAGGAGCTGCCGGAGGCTGTGGAGCGTGAGCGGCTCTATTCCGAGAACTTCGCCTGCCCCGTGCACGGGGCGGTGATGGAGGAGCTCTCGCCGCGTCTTTTTTCGTTCAACAGCCCCTACGGTGCCTGCGCCGACTGCCACGGCATCGGCCATCTGCGCAAGTTCACCAGCGAGCGGGTGGTGCCCGATCCTGCGTTGCCGGTGTACGCGGCGATCGCCCCCTGGAGCGACAAGGACAACAGCTACTACTTCTCCCTGCTGTATTCGGTGGGCGAGGCATTCGGCTTCGAGATCAAGACCCCCTGGAACCAGCTCAGCCCCGAGCAGCAGGAGGTGCTGCTGCACGGCAGCAAGGAGCCCATCCCGATCCAGGCCGACAGCCGCTACCGCAAGGGCCAGAGCTACGTGCGCCCGTTCGAGGGGATCCTGCCCATCCTCGAGCGCCAGCTGCGCGATGCCAGCGGCGAGGCGATCCGCCAGAAGCTGGAGAAGTTCCTCGAGCTGGTTCCCTGCGCCACCTGTCAGGGGCTGCGCCTGCGGCCCGAGGCCCTGGCGGTGAAGGTGGGTCCGTACGCCATCCATGAGCTCACCGCCGTGAGCGTGGGCGAGAGCCTGCGGCGGATCGAGGAGCTGATGGGGGTGGGCAGCAGTGAGGGCTCCGACCCCCTGCTGTCAGCGCGCCAGATCCAGATCGGTGATCTGGTGCTGCGCGAGATCCGCATGCGCCTGAAGTTCCTCCTCGACGTGGGGCTCGACTACCTGAGCCTCGATCGACCGGCGATGACCCTTTCCGGGGGAGAGGCCCAGCGCATCCGGCTGGCCACCCAGATCGGTGCTGGTCTCACCGGGGTGCTTTACGTGCTCGACGAACCGAGCATCGGCCTCCACCAGCGCGACAACGATCGCCTTCTGGCCACGCTGCTGAAGCTGCGCGACCTGGGCAACACCCTGATCGTGGTGGAGCACGACGAGGACACCATCCGTGCCGCCGACCACCTGGTGGACATCGGCCCCGGGGCGGGGGTGCACGGCGGTTCGATCGTGGCCGAGGGTTCCCTCGAGGATCTGCTCGCTGCCGAGGACTCGCTGACCGGCGCCTACCTCAGCGGTCGCCGCCGCATTCCCACCCCGGCGGAGCGGCGCGATGCCGGCAGCCGCCGCCTCGTGTTGCGCGACTGCAGCCGCAACAATCTCCGCGGCCTCGACGTGGAGATCCCCCTCGGCCGGCTGGTCTGTGTGACCGGCGTGAGCGGCAGCGGCAAGAGCACGCTGGTGAATGAACTGCTGCACCCTGCCCTGGAGCACCGCCTCGGCCTGAAGGTTCCCTTCCCCGCTGGGCTCGGCGAGCTCCGGGGCATCCAGGCGATCGACAAGGTGATCGTGATCGACCAGAGCCCGATCGGTCGCACGCCGCGCTCCAACCCGGCCACCTACACCGGCGCCTTCGATCCGATCCGCCAGGTGTTCGCCGCCACGGTGGAGGCCAAGGCCCGCGGCTATCAGGTGGGCCAGTTCAGCTTCAACGTGAAGGGCGGCCGCTGCGAGGCCTGCAGCGGCCAGGGTGTGAATGTGATCGAGATGAACTTTCTGCCGGATGTGTACGTGCAGTGTGATGTCTGCAAGGGGGCCCGCTACAACCGGGAGACGCTCCAGGTGACCTATCGCGGCCACACGATCGCTGACGTTCTGGAGATGACGGTGGAGCAGGCCGCCGAGGTGTTCTCGGCCATCCCGCAGGCGGCCGATCGCCTGCGCACCCTCGTGGATGTGGGGCTCGGCTACATCAAGCTGGGCCAGCCGGCCCCCACGCTCTCCGGCGGCGAGGCCCAGCGGGTGAAGCTGGCCACCGAACTCTCCAAGCGGGCCACCGGCAAAACTCTTTATCTCATCGACGAACCCACTACCGGTCTGAGCTTCTACGACGTGCACAAACTGATGGATGTAATGCAGCGGCTGGTGGACAAGGGCAACTCGATCCTGGTGATTGAGCACAACCTCGATGTGATTCGCTGCGCCGACTGGCTGATCGATCTCGGCCCTGAAGGTGGCGACAAGGGCGGCGAGATCGTGGTGTGCGGCACCCCGGAGGAGGTGGCCGCCCATCCCACCAGTCACACCGGGCGCTATCTGCGGCAGGTGCTGGTGCAGCATCCTCCCGAGGCAGTAGCTGCGTAACGAATCTTCGCACCCTGTTTCCAGGAAAGAACAGTCCGGCGCCGGTAAATGCAGTTTCTTTTGGTTGCGTTAGTGCACGCTTGTCTGTATGTTTAATGCGTTAATTAGAAGCTCTTCAGATTAGCCTATGGGAAACAAAGAATCAAAGTCTGTCTCGATTCCTGATTCAGACCAGCCTGATTTATTGTCAACTGCTAAGGATTCAAGACATTCTCTGTCCGCCCATCCAATCAGCCATCCTGTCGTCCATCTTGATCCACCTTGTACTAGTTGCAGAAACGAGCTAGAATTACGCTTCATTGGCATAATGAGAAGTGGTAATCATGCTGTCATTCAATGGATCCAGCAATTATTTCACGATAAGAAGCTGGTTTTTCTGAATAACATTAAACATTCTGATCATAATCCATTTAATAGTTTCGCTCAGATTGAATATTTTGGCTACGGTAATCCGCTCAGCTACGATGAACTAATTAACTGCAGCAAAGATGTTTTGATTTATTCTTACGAAGATCGAAGGTCTGTTCAGGAAGATGGCATAGATTTTCTTGCCAGCGTATTTAATGAAAAATTTGAACTTAAAAGAGAGTTTTATCTTGGTGCAAGCAAGCAGAGGTTAGATCTTTTTGTCATCAGAGATCCTTTCAACTTATTTGCAAGCCGTTTGCAGATGATACGCAAAGACCCGTGTGGAGGTATTGATCTTTTTGGTCTGGTAATCGAGAATTGGAAGCTTCTTGCTGAACGTATCATTCAGCTTCAGCAAGCCCCTGCAGAACGACAAATTCCAATTCTGTATAATCGTTTGATCACAGATGAATCCTACCAGCGGAGTATTGCCCACCGTCTGCGTGGCGAGTTTGTTCCATTTTCACTCCAAAAGATTTCTGAGTACGGATTGGGAAGTTCATTTGCAACATTTTCCCATCTGTCCGTTAGTGATCTATTTTTAAAGGCACATAAGCTCTTGTATTTGAAGAAATGGATCCATGTAAGGAAACATTTAAAGCGACTGAAGCGCAATCAATCCAGCACCTTTCTTACGCGATGGCAGCTGTTAGCTGCTGATAAAGAATATCGTCAGATCTTCCGCGATCCTGAGATTTTATATTTATCGGAAAGATTATTCGGAGAGATTCCGGGAACGCGTCAATTCGTTGAACAAATTCTGGGGAATAAGGAATAATATCAGGGTATCTTGATGCGCTCGCTTGCGGTTGTCTTTCACTCCCTGAATTCAGAGCACGAATGTGCCGGTTTCGGTTCAGGGTGACGGTTCCTCGCCGCTGCCGGTGGGATGGGCCGTGTTGGTGTCAGGCATCCAGTAGCTGAGATCGTCCTGCCAATACAGGCGCCCCGGCAGGCGCGTGGTGCTCAGCTTCGTCTGAGCCATCGCCGTGAGCAGCTGGGTCATCTCGATCGGCGAAAGGTCGGTCTGGATGTCCTCGCCGGCGATCTTCAGCAGGGCAGGCAGCTGGGTGAGAGTGGAGGGCTGTGCGAGGCGCGTGAAAACCTGGTTGATCACCAGCCGCTGCCGCTCCATCCGCCCCAGGTCGCCCATTTCGTCGTGGCGGAAGCGCAGGAACCCGAGCAGATCGTCGCCCCTGAGCACCTGGCGGCCGGGGTAGAGGTCGATGTAGAGGCCCTGGGCATTATCCACGTAGTACATGCGCTTGGGCACGTCCACTTCCACCCCGCCGAGGGCGTTGGCCACCTTGGCCACCGCATCGAGATCCACCCGCAGATAGCGCTCCACCGGAGCACCCACCAGTTGGCCCACCTCCCGTTTGGCCGCCTGGATGCCGCCGGTGGCGAGGAGGGCATTGGCCTTCAGGACCGGCTCTCCGGGCGGCTCGACGTAGGTGTCGCGTGGCACCTGGGTGATGCGGGTGATCCCGTCGCCGATCTGGACGGTGAACATCACATCGGTGTTCTCACCGACGTGGTCGGTGCCCACGACCAGCACGCGGCGACTGCCGATCCCCAGCGGATCCAGCATGGCAGCCAGGCTCCTGGGGCCATTCAGCAGGCTCGCCAGGGTGTCGGCACCGTTGCGGGCAAGTTCGGGCAACGGTCCGGCCAGGCCGTAACCCAGCACCAGGCCGAGCGTGAAGGTGAGAAAGGCCGGCCGCCGCCGCGGTGGGGGGGGCTGGGAAGGGCGGCGACGGCTCAGCAGATCAGGAACGCTGGTCAGGACCGCCTTCGACTTCGCCCGTCCGCTCCGATCGCGGGATCCTCGCCGTTGGGGGACATGGGACTGGGCCTGGCTCATGGTCGTTCCCACAGGGGCGCACCATAAGGCCCGAATCCTGTCGCCACCAGGGGGAGGCGCCGGTTTCAGACGCTGGCCCTGACAGACACGGCGGCCGCGGCGGTATCCGCCCGCTCGCGCGCCAGGGCCAGGCTCTCACCCCGGGCCAGGGCCACCCCCATCCGCCGGCCAGGGCGGGCGTCGGGTTTGCCGAACAGCAGCACCTGGCTTTCCGGGACCGCCAGAGCCTGCTCCAGGCCTTCGTAGCTCACGCTGTCAGCCACCTCGGAGGCCAGGATCACCCGGCTGGCGGCCGGGCCCAGGCTGCGGATCTCCGGGATCGGCAGCCCCAGCACAGCCCGCACATGCAACTCGAACTCGCTCAGGTTCTGCCCCGCCAGCGTCACCAGCCCCGTGTCGTGGGGCCGGGGGGAGAGCTCCGAGAACACCACCTCCTCCTCACCGGGGGCTCCACAGAGGAAGAACTCCACGCCGAACAGTCCGGCACCCCCCAGCTCGTCGGTCACGGCCCGCGCCATGGCCTGGGCGGCGGCCAGCTGCGCCTCCCCGAGAACAGCCGGCTGCCAGCTGCACTGATAGTCGCCTCGCTCCTGCACGTGGCCGATCGGCGGGCAGAACAGGGTCGGTCCCTGCCAGGGCTTCACCGTGAGCAGGGTGATCTCCAGCTCGAAGCGCAGGAACTCCTCCACGATCACGCGCGCGCCCGTTCCCCGGGCTCCCGCCATCGCCGCCTCCCAGGCGGCGGTGATGCCCTCCGGCCCCTGCACCACGCTCTGGCCCTTGCCCGAGGAGCTCATCACCGGTTTCACCACCACCGGCCAGCCCAGGGGCGCCGCCGCCGCCGCCAGGGCCTCGGCGCTCTCGGCGTAGGCGAAGCGGGCCGTGCGCAGCCCCAGGCGGCCGGCCGCCAGGTCGCGGATGCGGTCGCGGTTCATCGTCACCGCCGTGGCCCGGGCCGTGGGGATCACGGTGATGCCCTCGGCCTCCAGTTCCGCCAGGGCGTCCACCGCCAGGGCCTCGATCTCGGGAATCACCACGTCGGGGCGGTGGTGGCGCACCACGGCGCGCAGCGCTTCCGGGTCGGTCATGACGATCACCTCGGCGGCATCGGCCACCTGCATCGCCGGGGCGCCGGGGTAACGGTCGACCGCGATCACGCGGCAGCCGAGGCGCTGGGCGGCGATCGCCACCTCCTTGCCCAGTTCGCCGCTGCCCAGGAGCATCAGGGAGCGGGGGAAGGGGGTCGGGGTTGTCATGGGGAATCGGGCCGAACACCGCCGTGATCCTCTCCCCTAGCGTGCCGCCGCCCCTGCCCTCAGCCTCCGTGCCCGCTCCCCTGCCGCTGGCCCTCCGCACCGCCGGCGACGCCGCCGAACTGCCGTTCGGCTGGGATGTGGCCGACCTGCAGCGCTGGACCCTGATCTACCTGGGGATCTCGTCGCTCGCCTTCGTGGTGGTGTGGGTGGTGGGCTACCTGCGGAGGCGCTGACGGCCGCCTCCAGCTCCACGGTGCTCAGTGCTGGAGCAGGGTGAGCTGGCGCTCCGGCGGCTCCTCGCTCACGAAACCGTAGGCCTCGAACACCGCCGGATCCGGGTGGGTGATGTGCTGGCCGTCGGGATGGCGCTCGAGCAGGAAGCCCTCGGCGGCCATGCGGCGCATCAGGCCCGCGGCCTCCTCGAACCGGGCGGCCATCGCATCAAGGCTGGCGCAGTCGGCGGTCAGACCCGCCTCCTTCCAGGTGAAGTAGGCCATGGCATTGCCCGTGGGAGTGTGGGACTCAGGGCCGCAGGATCAGCCCCAGCATCACCAGTATCAGGCTGACGCCCCAGAAGGAGAGCACCACCCCTTGCTCGCTCAGCCCCCCGAGTTCGAAGTGGTGATGCAGCGGTGCCATGCGGAACAGGCGATGTCCCTGGCCGTCGGGCCCCTTGGTGGCCTTGAACACCCAGACCTGCAGGATCACCGAGATCGATTCGGCCAGGAACACGCCGCCCATCAGCAGCAGGGGCCAGAGGCTGTTGCTGAGCAGGGCCACCGCCGACAGGGCTGCGCCCATGGCCAGGGAGCCGGTGTCGCCCATGAACACCCGGGCCGGATGGCGGTTCTGGCTGAGGAAGCCGAGCCAGCAGCCGGCCATGGCGGCGCAGAAGCCGGCCATGGCGGCGTCGCCCCCATGGCCGCGCAGCATCAGCTGCAGCCCCATGCCGGTGAACACCACGGCACCGCAACCGGCCGCCAGGCCATCGAGGCCATCGGTGAGGTTGGTGGCGTTGCTCTCCGCCAGGAACACGAACAGCCCCAGGGGCCAGATCGCCAGCCCCAGGGGCAGCACCCAACCGAAGGGCAGCCCCACGTCGCCGGGGGTGCCGCCCCCCAGCCAGCCGCCCCAGGCCGCCCAAACGAGGAAGGAGAGGGCCACAAGGGCCTGCAGCAGCAGCTTGCCCCGGGGGGTCAGGCCGGTGTTGGTCTGGCGGGTGAGGCTGCGCCAGTCGTCGACGGCTCCGATCGCCATGTAGGCGAGGGTGATGGCGGCCACGGCAGGCAGGCGGGGATCGGTGGGATCGAGCAGGGCGCCCACCAGCACCCCCACCGGCACCACCAGCAGCCCGCCCATGGTGGGGGTCCCCGCTTTGCTGTGGTGGGCCTGGGGCCCCTCCTCACGGATCACCTGGCCGAGCTTCAGCCTGCGCAGGCGTGGCACCCCCCAGCGGGCAACGCCGGCGGCCACGGCCGCAGCCACCACCAGGGGAATGGTGAGCGCGGAGTTGGCCACCAGGGCATCACTGGCCAGGCAGGCGAGCAGCACGATCGCCGCCAGCATGCCCGCCATGGCACGGCCGTCGAGGCGGGCCGGCTGCTTGGAGCTGCCGGCGCCGCTGGAGCCTGCGGTGGGGGTTCCGGCCATGGGACGAAGGCGGGCGGGAGGGGTCAGTCCTCCCAGTCTTCCTCGCTGGCCTCGTCGGCCTGGTTGTAATCCTCCTTCTCGCCCATCAGCGCCGAGAGTTCCTCCTCTTCCACCGTGCTCACCTCGGTGCCGGCGGTGTCCTCATCCGCCACCAGACGGCCGCTGGCCTCCAGCAGGCTCAGCAGATCCGGTTCATCGCGCAGGGGCAGCACCGGTGCCGGCTCGTCGCGGCGGTAGCGGGTGAGGGAGGGGTTGACGGTATCGAGGATGCTCATGCGAGGCGTGACGGGGTGGTCGGGACAGCACCCCGAGTAAGGCCGATCCGCCATCCTACGGCGTGGACTTCCCTCCAGGTGCCGCGATGTCATCAGCCAAGCTCCGCCAGGTGGCCTGGGTGTGGGGCCTGTCCCTGGCCGTTGCCGCCGCGCTGGCGGCCGCCGGCGCCCGCTGGCCCCAGCCCCTCCCCCCACGGGCCGACGTGGCTCTGGCGCTCGTGCTGCTGCCGCCTGTGGCCATGCTCCTCTGGCTGCTCCGCACGAGAGAATCTGCACGAACGGAACAGGAGACGCGCTGATGGGTCGGGCCAAGAAGGCGGTGCTGGCGTATTCGGGTGGTGTGGACACCAGCGTCTGCATTCCTTATCTGAAGCAGGAATGGGGGGTGGAGGAGGTGATCACCTTCGCCGCCGACCTCGGCCAGGGCGACGAGCTGGAGCCCATTCGCCAGAAGGCCCTGGATTCCGGCGCCAGCCAGTCGATCGTGGGCGATCTGATCGAGCCGTTCATCACCGAGTTCGCTTTCCCCGCCATTCGCGCCAATGCCCTCTACGAGGGTCGCTATCCCCTCAGCACCGCCCTGGCGCGGCCGCTGATCGCCCGCCGGCTGGTGGAGGTGGCGCGGGAGGTGGGGGCTGATGCGGTGGCCCACGGCTGCACCGGCAAGGGCAACGATCAGGTGCGCTTCGATGTGGCGATCGGTTCCCTCGCCCCGGATCTGAAGGTTCTCGCCCCGGCGCGCGAATGGGGCATGAGCCGGGAGGAGACGATCGCCTACGGCGAGCGCTGCGGCATCCCGGCGCCGGTGAGCAAGAAGTCGCCGTATTCGATCGACCTCAACCTGCTGGGTCGCAGCATCGAGGCCGGATCCCTCGAGGACCCGGATGTGGAGCCCCCTGAGGAGATCTATGCCCTCACCCGCTCGGTGGAGGCCGCTCCCGACACCCCCCAGATCGTGGAGATCGGCTTCGCTCGGGGCAACCCGGTGAGCCTCGACGGTGTGGCCCTCGATCCCGTGAGCCTGGTCCGCCGGGCCAACCAACTGGCCGGTCTGCACGGCTTCGGCCGGCTTGACATGGTGGAGAACCGGGTGGTGGGCATCAAGAGCCGTGAGATCTATGAAACCCCCGGCCTGCTGCTGTTGATCCGCGCCCACCAGGAACTCGAGAGCCTCACTCTGGCCGCCGACGTGCAGCGCACCAAGCGTCAACTGGAGATGCAGTGGGCCGATCTCGTGTACCAGGGCCTCTGGTACGGCCCGCTGAAGGAGGCCCTTGACGGCTTCCTCGACTGCACCCAGAAGAGCGTCAACGGCACGGTGCGGGTGAAGCTGCACAAGGGCAACGCCACCGTGATCGGCCGGCGCAGCAGCTCCGACAGCCTCTACGTGCCCGACATGGCCACCTACGGCGCCGAGGACCGGTTCGACCACAAGGCGGCTGAGGGGTTCATCTATGTGTGGGGGCTGCCCACGCGGCTGTGGGCAGCCTCCCGTCGCGGGTGCTGAGCCTGAGGATGTCAGGTGCCTGGGAGGGCTTCAGTCCCCCCGGTCCTGGCGAATCACCTCGCGCAGCCGTCGCCCGAGCCCGCGGCGCTCCTCTTTCGCCGGCGGTAGCCGGGGCCGTTCGATCGGCGCGGTCGGCCCGAGTGCGAACAGACGTTCCCGCAGGGCCTGGTTGTCGGCGAGCAGGTGCTGCTGCTGTTCCAGCACCGCCTGCAAACGCTGGCGGAACTTGCGCTCAAAGATCTCAGGCAGATCCTCAAGCATCTGATGCAGGGCTTCGGACTCGTCCTGCAGGGCCCCGACCTGGTTGCGGGCTTCGGCGAGCTCCTGCTCCAGCTGCCGGATCCTGGGGGCGTCATCGCTGGAGGATGGCGGTGGCGGCGCGTCGAGGCCGTTGTTCAGAGGCACGTCCGCAGGCCCCTCGGAGGCAACGACCCGAAGATGGGCGGAGTTAAGGGGCGGTGGTGCCGGCGGTGTCCAGGTCGAGGGGCGCTCGATCCCTTGCGTCCCGTGCATCGACTGATCGCCATCACCAGCCGGGTTGAAGAGCGATCCACTCATCCCATCCGACCGTAAAAATCGGCCGGACTCTAGCCGTGTCGTCGGGCGCTTCACCGTCCGACGACGACGGGCTGGAGGGAAGCAGGAGAATCAGGTGCCGACCGGTTCGGCCGCGGCGGGCTCGCTGCTGCTCACCGGCACCGAACGGGGAGCTGGCATCGGCCCGTCCTGCTTGACGGTGAGGTAGCGGATCACATCTTCAGAGATGCGCATCGCCCGCTCGAGGGGGGCCACCTGCTGGCCGTCGCCGTCGTGGTTGAGCTGCACGTAGATGCCTTCGCGATGTTTGGCGATCGGATAGGCCAGACGACGCTTGCCGCGCATCTGGGTGTCGAGCACCTGGCCGCCGGCTTCGATCACGATGTCGCGGTACTTGGCGACATGGGTTTCGACCTCCTCTTCCGGGATGTCCGGACGGAGGATGTACATGGTTTCGTAGTAAGACTGCGTCATGGTCGCCTGAAGGACGGTGGCTGGCGGACGGATGTCCGACAGCGACGGACTCAGCAACCTATCGCACGGCCTTCCGCCCTCCGGACCCGAAGACGGGCTCAGAAGATCTGCATCCGCACCGCCTCGGAGACCGTGGGGATGTCGGCCTCCTTGCCCCGCAGGCTCTGGATCACGGCGAACAGCACCAGCAGCAGGGCGCCCAGGAACACGGTGTTCTCCAGGGTGCGCACGGCGAAGTTCGGCCCCAGGGGAGCCAGCAGGATGCTGAAGGCCAGCCCCAGCAGCACCAGCACGATGTCGATCAGGATTGCCTGCAGGGCGTTGAAGCGGATCAGATAGGGCACGCGGGGATTGCGCACCACCGCCAGGAAGAGCAGCAGGAACAGCACCAGGCCGCCGAAGGGGATCGCCTGCTGCAGCTGCAGCAGCGGGATCGCCGGCAGGACGGCCCACTGGAGCGGGGGGAACAGGCCGAACAGGGAGCGGCCGAATTGCAGGGCATCACTCCAGGGCAGCAGGTACACCAGGGCCGCCGCCAGCCGCTGCCAGATCGGTGGGTCCTGCATGGAGTGGGGAGCTGCCTGAATGTGGGATCAGGCTAGGGGGATTGCAGCCGTGCCAGGGCCGCGGCCCGCATCCGCTCCACCGGCACCTCCGGCAGGCCTGTCCACAGCCGCAGGGAGGCGGCCCCCTGCTGCACCAGCATCTCGAGGCCGTCGAGGGTGCGGCAGCCCCGTTCCGCCGCCTGCCGCAGCAGCCGGCTGGGCCGCGGGGTGTAGATGAGGTCGTAGACGCAGGTGCCGGGCGCCAGGGCCGTCAGCTCCCGCGGCCGCAGCGGGCAGCGCTCGGCGGCGGCAGGGTCGTGGCTGGAGGCCATGCCCACCGGCGTGGTGTTCACCACCAGATCGGCTGCGGCGAGGGCGTCACTCAGGCCAGGCCCGTCATCCCAGGGCAGGGCTTCCGGTGCGCTGGTCTCGCCGGCGAACTCCGCCACGAAGGCCCGCAGGACCTCGGGCCGGCGCCCGGCCACCTGCACAGCGGCCAGCCCGAGATCGATCAGGCCGGCCACCACGGCCCGGGCGCTGCCGCCGCAGCCCAGCACCACCGCCCGCCGCCCGCCGGCCGCCAGGCCCTGAGCGCGCAGGGGTGCCAGGAACCCCTCCACATCCGTGTTGGTGCCCCACCAGCCCCCTTCGGCCCGGCGCACCAGGGTGTTCACGGCTCCCAACCGCCGGGCCAGGGGGCTGAGCTCGGCGCAGCGGGAGGCCACCGCCTGCTTGTGGGGCAGGGTCACGTTGAGGCCGCGGCAGTCGAGCGCCTCCAGGGCCCGCACCACACCGGCCAGTTCCGGGGCCGGGACGGGCAGGGCCAGATACACCCAGTCGAGGCCCAGCTCCTCCAGGGCAGCGTTGTGCATCGCCGGCGAGAGGGAGTGCCGCACCGGGTCGCCGAGTACGCCCACCAGGGCGGTGGAACCCGAGATCGCCGGGCGACCGGACGGGGCGACGGACATGGTCTCAGGCGGGAACGGTCCGCCAGACCGTAGGCCACGACTGGCTTGTGGCGGCTCAGCGGGCCGCCAGCGGTTCGGGAACCACCCCTCGCCGGCTTGCAGGACTGCTGCGGAAGATGACCTCAGTCCGCATTCATCCACTCTGGAGGTGGGAACCCATGGGCAAGGTCGTCGGTATTGACCTCGGCACCACGAACAGCTGCGTCGCCGTGATGGAGGGCGGCAAGCCCACGGTGATCGCCAACGCCGAAGGGTTCCGCACGACCCCCTCGGTGGTGGCCTTCACCAAGAACCAGGACAAGCTGGTCGGTCAGATCGCCAAGCGTCAGGCGGTCATGAACCCGGAGAACACCTTTTATTCGGTGAAGCGCTTCATCGGCCGCCGCGTCGACGAGGTGAACGAGGAATCGAAGGAAGTGAGCTATGGCGTCGAGAAGGCCGGCGCCAACGTGAAGGTCAAATGCCCGGTGCTCAACAAGCAGTTTGCCCCTGAGGAGATCTCGGCCGAGGTGCTGCGCAAGCTGGCCGAAGATGCCGGCAAGTATCTGGGGGAAACCGTCACCCAGGCGGTGATCACCGTTCCGGCCTACTTCAACGACTCCCAGCGCCAGGCCACCAAGGACGCCGGCAAGATCGCCGGCCTCGAGGTGCTGCGCATCATCAACGAGCCCACCGCGGCGGCGCTGGCCTACGGCCTCGACAAGAAGAGCAATGAGCGCATCCTGGTGTTCGACCTCGGCGGCGGCACCTTCGATGTCTCGGTGCTGGAGGTGGGCGACGGCGTGTTCGAGGTGCTCTCCACCAGCGGTGACACCCACCTCGGCGGCGACGACTTCGACAAGGTGATCGTCGATTATCTGGCCGATACCTTCAAGGCCAACGAGGGCATCGACCTGCGCCAGGACAAGCAGGCCCTGCAGCGCCTCACCGAGGCGGCCGAGAAGGCCAAGATCGAGCTCTCCAGCGCCACCCAGAGCGAGATCAACCTGCCCTTCATCACCGCCACGCCGGAGGGCCCCAAGCACCTCGATCTCACCCTCACCCGGGCCAAGTTCGAGGAGCTGGCCTCCTCCCTGATCGACCGCTGCAAGGTGCCGGTGGAGCAGGCGCTCAAGGACGCCAAGCTCTCTTCCAGCGAGCTCGACGAGATCGTGATGGTGGGAGGTTCCACCCGCATTCCCGCGGTGCTGGAGCTGGTGAAGCGCGTCACCGGCAAGGATCCCAACCAGACCGTCAACCCCGATGAGGTGGTGGCGGTGGGCGCCGCGATCCAGGGCGGCGTGCTGGCCGGCGAGGTGAAGGACATCCTGCTGCTCGATGTCACGCCGCTGTCGCTCGGCGTTGAGACCCTCGGCGGCGTGATGACCAAGATGATCAGCCGCAACACCACGATCCCCACCAAGAAGACCGAGGTGTATTCCACCGCGGTGGATGGCCAGACCAACGTGGAGATCCACGTGCTGCAGGGCGAGCGCGAGATGGCCAGCGACAACAAGTCGCTCGGCACCTTCCGTCTCGACGGCATCCCGCCGGCTCCCCGCGGCGTGCCCCAGATCGAGGTCACCTTCGACATCGACGCCAACGGCATCCTGAGCGTGACGGCGAAGGACAAGGGCAGCGGCAAGGAGCAGAGCATCTCGATCACCGGGGCCTCCACCCTCAGCGACAACGAGGTGGAGCGGATGGTGAAGGACGCCGAGGCCAATGCCGCGGCCGACAAGGAGAAGCGCGAGAAGATCGACCTGAAGAACCAGGCGGAAACGCTGATCTACCAGGCCGAGAAGCAGCTCTCCGAGCTCGGCGACAAGGTGGGTGCCGAGGACAAGGCCAAGGTGGAGGGCTTCACCAAGGATCTCAAGGAGGCCGTGGAGAAGGACGACACCGCGATGATCCGCAGCACCCTCGAGCAGCTGCAGCAGGCCCTCTACGCCGCCGGTGCCGCCGTGTACCAGCAGGCCGGGGCTGAGGCCGGCGCCGCCGGAGATGCCGGAACCCCCGGTGGCAACGGCAATGCGGGTCCCGCCGCCGACGATGTCATCGACGCCGAGTTCACCGAGAGCAAGTGAGGGCGTGGCCGTCACCGGCGGCCTCCGCAAGGCCAGCCCCCCGTTGAGGGGGGCTTTTTCATGCCCGCTCCACCTGTTCCACCACCCACTCGGCGCTGGCGGGGGCCAGCAGCACGCCGTTGCGGTAGTGGCCGGTGGCCAGCAGCAGGCCCGGCGCCAGGAGCTCCAGCAGTGGAGCGGGCCGGCCCACGGGGCGGGGACGGAGGCCCTGCCACTGCCGCAGCACGCAAGCGCGGCTCAGCCAGGAGGGGGCGTCGCCGTGGAGATGGCGCAGCGCTGCGAGGGGGGCAGGGTTGGGCTGGAAGCCGGGCTCCAGGGTGGCCCCGAGCCAGAGGCGGCGGCCGCCGGTCAGATCCGGCCGGGGGATCAGGTTGCAGCCACGCCAGGCCACCACGCCTGGCCAGGCTTCCGCGGGCGCCGGCAGCTCCAGCTCCAGGGCCTGCCCCAGCACCGGCTCCAGCGGCTGGTGGAAGCCCAGGGGCTCAAGCAGGGACAGGGCCTCGATGCCGGCGGCCACCACCAGCCAGTCGGCCTCCAGCGGATCCCCGGCGGCCCGCTCAACCCTCCAGCCTGCCGCTGCCAGGGGTTCGAGTGCCACGGCCCGATCCTCCACCGCCTCCACGCCGGCTGTGCGGCCATCGGCGCGGAAGGCGGTGATCGCCGCCGCCGGATCCAGCTGGCCGTCGAGCGGTGAGAACAGCCCCAGCCGTGCAGGGGCCGGCAGGGCAGGCGCCAGAGCCCCGAGCCGCTGCGGCTCCCACAGGTCGAGGGGAATGCCCCGCGCCTGCCGTTCTTCGGCCAGCCGCCTCAGCCGCGCTTCCTCCATCGCGTCGGCGGCCAGCAGCAGCAGACCGGTGCGGTGGGGGATCCGCCGGCCGCGGCCTTCCAGCTCCGGGATCCAGTCGCGCCAGAGCGCCAGGCTGCGCTGCCGCAGCCGCCAGCCGCGCCCGGAGCTGCGGTGGAACACCTGGCCCATCAGAACGCCGAGGGCCGCCCAGGATCCGCCGCCGTTCCCGCCCGGGTCGAGCAGCTGCACGCGATGGCCGCGCCGGCGAAGCGCCCAGGCCGTGCAGGCGCCCAGAAGAGAGCCCCCCAGCACGAGGACCGTGCGGGGGGTTGCGGCGGCCGGGAGGCTCACACCTGCTTGAGGGCCACCTTCACGTCGTCGGGCAGCACCTGGGCGTAGAGGCCGAAGCCGCTGGCCACCTTGATGTAGGCCTTGCGCAGGGCATCACCGTCCTGGAGGCGGGCGGCCTCATCAAGCTCGGCCAAGGCGTTCTTGAGGTTGGCGGCGAGCTTCTCGGCTTCCGGACGGTCGGCAGGCAGGAGGCGCTGATTGATGTAAAGCATCTCGCGGCCCACTTCCTGCATCGGGCCGTGGATCAGGTTGCGGGTGAAGGTCCAGTCGCGATTGTTGACCAGGTCGGCCAGATCCGGCAGGCGGTCGCGGGCGCTGAGGAAACCTTCCGCCTGGCGGGTGATGAGGGCCAGGTCGGCGGCGCTGATCACCGGAGGCTTGGGCGGTTCGCCGCTGCAGGCGGCCAGACCGATGCTGAGCACCAGGGCGATGCCGAGCACGAGCAGGCGCCGGCAGGCAGCGATGACGCTGCCCAGGGAGGCGCGCAGGGAGGAAGGAAGGGAGGCGACGGCCATGGCGGGCGGCGTTCCGGCGGGGCACACGGCCTGATGGTAACGGCGTGCCGCAGCGCCGACCGGGGCTCTGTGACCGCTCGCAACAGCACGGCCTGGAGGGCTAAAACGTAGTGACTATGAGTTAGTGCGATGCGTCTGGCCACCCTTCCCCTGAGCTCCATCCGCCGGCCGCTGCAGCGCAGCCTCGATGAGGCCAAGGTGCAGGCCCTGATGGCGTCGATCGCCGCCGAGGGCCAGAAGGAGCCGATCGACGTGCTCGAGGTGGACGGCCGCCTCTGGGGCTTCAACGGCTGCCACCGGGTGGCGGCCCATGAGCGGCTCGGCCTCGCCACGATCCACTGCCGCGTCCGCCGCGCCACCCCCGAGGTGCTGCGCCTGCACATGCTCTGAGGCCGGCAGGGGTCCACAATGCCTGTTGGCCAGCTCCCCGGCATGCGCTCCCCCACCGCGATCCTGCAGGTGATCTGCCCCGATCGTCCGGGTCTGGTGAGCGAGCTCTCCGGCTGGGTGGCGGCCAACGGCGGCAACATCGTCCATGCCGACCACCACACCGATGCCGGCGCCGGGGTGTTCCTGAGCCGGATCGAATGGGAGCTGGAGGGTTTCGGCCTGCCTCGCGGGGCCCTGGCCCCGGCCGTCGAGGCGCTGGCCAGCCGGCTGGGCGGCTCCGGCGAGCTGCACCTCTCCGATGCGATCCCGCGGGTGGCGATCTTCGTGAGCCGCCAGTCGCACTGCCTGGTGGATCTGCTCTGGCGCACCCGCGCGGGGGAGCTGCCGATGGAGGTGCCGCTGGTGATCTCCAACCACCCGGATCTGCGCCACGACGCTGAAGCCTTCGGTGCCCGTTTCGTGCACTTGCCGGTGACCGCGGAGACGCGGGCGGAGGTGGAGCAGCAGCAGCTGACCCTGCTGCGGGAGCACGGCATCGAACTGGCGATCCTGGCCAAGTACATGCAGGTGCTCAGCCCCGGCTTCCTGGAGTGCTTCGGGCCGGTGATCAACATCCACCACTCGTTCCTGCCGGCGTTCCAGGGGGCGCAGCCGTACCACCGGGCCTGGGACCGGGGCGTGAAGCTGATCGGCGCCACCGCCCACTTCGTGACCGAGGAGCTGGATGCCGGCCCGATCATCGAGCAGGCGACGGTGCACGTGAGCCACCGCGATGAGGTGGAGGATCTGATCCGCAAGGGCCGCGACACCGAGCGGCTGGCCCTGGCGCGGGCCGTGCGCCTGGTGCTGCGCCGTCAGGTGATCGTGTATCGCGGCCGTACCGCCGTGTTCGACTGAGGCCGTCCCCCTTGTTGCGCCTCCCTCCCCCGCCTTCCCTCGCCGGTCTGGATCTGCGACTGCGCCAGCACCGTCCCGCCGAGGCCTCGCCGCTGGGCTGGCGCTGCTTCCAGCTGGGTCTGCTGCTGCTGGCGAGCAGTGCCTTCCTGGGGGGGCTGCTGCTGTTCGTGTCACTGGTGCAGGGCTGCCGCCGGCGGCAGCCGCTGCTGCAGGACCCGGTGAACCGGGTGCTGGTGGTGGTGAGCGCCCTGATGGTGCTGGGCTGCTTCGGGGCCGAAAGCGGCTGGCTGGCCTGGGTGGGGCTGGCGAACTGGCTGCCGTTCTTCGTGGGCTTCTGGGCGTTCCAGCCCTATCTCGCCACCGCCGCCGCCCGGCGTCGCGCCGGCCTGGTGTTGCTGGCAGGCACGGTGCCGGTGGTGGTGACAGGCCTGGGCCAGCTGTGGGCGGGCTGGCATGGACCGTTCGAGCAGCTGGGGGGCCTGATCATCTGGCACCTGCACCCCGGCGGCAATCCCGAAGGCCGCCTCGCCGGACTGTTCGACTACGCCAATATCGCCGGCTCCTGGCTGGTGCTGGCCTGGCCCTTCGCCCTGGCCGCCCTGCTCCAGCCCGGTCTGCGCCTCCGGGGGCGTGTGATCGTGGCGCTGATCGCCCTCGGGGTGGTGCTTGCGGTGTGTCTCACCGACTCGCGCAACGCCTGGGGCGCCCTGGTGCTGGCCCTGCCGCTGGTGGCGGGTCCGGCCAGCTGGGCATGGCTGTTGCCGGTGCTGTTGCCGGTGCTGCTGCTGATCGCCCTGGCGTCGGTGAGCGGCGTGCCGGCGGTGCTGCAGGGGCCGGCACGGAGCGTGGTGCCGGAGGTGATCTGGGGGCGGTTGAGCGACCTGGCCTTCGCGGGGCAGCGACCGCTGGCGATCACCCGGCTGGCGCAGTGGCAGGTGGCCCTGGGTCTGGCGGCGGAACGCCCCTGGCTGGGCTGGGGCGCAGCGGCCTTCAGCCTGATCTATCCGCAGCGCACGGGCCACTGGCACGGCCATCCCCACAACCTGCCGATCGATCTGGCGGTGAGCCACGGGGTGCCGGTGGCCCTGCTGGTGGTGGGGGTGGTGGTGTGGCTGCTGGTGCGGGCCCAGCGCCGGGGGATGGCCGCCGGCCCGATCTGGGACCGGGCCTGGTGGACCTCGGCGCTGGTGCTGATCACGCTGCACGCCACCGACATGCCCTTCTACGACAGCCGGATCAACGTGGCGGGCTGGGTGCTGCTGGCTGGCCTGCGGATGGTGCGCTGAGCGGCAGGCCGAAGGCGATGGCTTCGCGGCGATGGCGGGCGAGGGTGTCGCGGGGCAGGGGGCCGGCCAGGTGGTCCCAGGGCAGGGGACGATCGTCGTGCCAGGTGGCATGGATCACCTCCTGCCAGGGGGGCGGCAGCGGCAGGTCGCCGGGGGCGCCTTCCGTGTCGGCTTCGCCATCGCGCACGGCGCGGTAGGCCCGCTTCCAGCCGCCGAGGCTGTCCTGGCGGCCGCGCACGGCGGCGATCACCGGCGCCAGCCGCCGGTCGCCGCGGGAGATGAGGGCCTGAATCACGCTCCAGCCGTAGCTTTCGGGCCGCAGCTCGATGCCCTTCGGCTGAAGCCGCTTCGCCAGCAGCTTCAGCCGCTTCTCCGCCTCCGGCCGCACGCCCTCCCACTGGAACGGAGTGTGGGCCTTGGGCACGAAGGTGCTCACCCCCAGCGTGAGCCGCAGGCCGGGCACGGCCTTCTTCAGGGCCATCAGGAGGTCGGCGGTGGCTTCCACGTCGGCCGCCTCCTCGGTGGGTAGGCCCACCATGCCGTAGAGCTTGAGGCCGGTGAGACCGCCGTCCCTGGCGTGGCGGGCTGCGGCGACGATCTCCTCGCGGTCGAGCTTCTTGTTCACGAGTGTGCGCATGCGGTCGCTGCCGCTCTCGATCGCGATCGTGAGGGAGCGGCTGCCGCGCTTCGCCAGGATCCGGCCCAGCTCGGGGGTGACCGTGGCGGCCCGCACCGAGCTGACGCTGACGCGGGTGTCGGCGAAGCGGTCGGCGTCGAGCCAGTGCAACAGGTCGGCGAACTCGGGATGCTGGGTGACGGAGGCGCCGAGCAGGCCCAGCCGGCGGGTGACGGCCAGGCCCTTCTCCACCGCCGGCATCAGGCTGCGCTCGAGCGAGGGGGTGCGGAAGGGCAGGGTGAGGTAGCTGGCCAGGCAGAAGCGGCAGAGCTCGGGGCAGCTGCGTACCACTTCCACCATGTGGATCGAGGGCCAGGCGGCCTCGGGCGTGATCACGGTGGAGTGGGTGAGGCTCTCGCCGCGCCAGGTCTGCTTGCTCACCGTGGCCGGCAGCGAGGCATCGACCGGGTCGATCCCCAGCAGGGTTCCCTCCTGGTCGTAGCGGGGCACGTAGAGGGCGGGCACGTAGACCCCCTCCACCTGGGCCAGGGCCCGCAGCCGTTCGGGGCGGGGCAGAGCGCGGCAGGCCTGGAGGGCATCGAGGAAGGCGGGCAGCAGCCGTTCGCCATCGCCGAGAAGCACCGCATCGAGGAACGGGGCCAGCGGTTCGGGGTTGGCGGTGAGCACCGGACCGCCGCCGAAGACGATCGGATCGTCGTCGCCGCGCTGATGGCTCCAGCGGGGGATGCGCTGGCCGTCGAGCAGGTCGAGCAGCACGGGACCGTCGAGCTCCCAGCTGAGCGAGAGCCCGAACAGATCGAGGCCGGTGCCGCGGCCCCGGCTACCGCTGTGGGGCGGGTCGGCGGAATCGGTGAACAGACGGCGCACGTCGACATCCGGGCGCCGGGCCAGGGAGGCCCACACCACCTGGAAGCCGAGGCTGGTGATACCCACGGCATAGGTGCTGGGGAAGGCCAGCACGGCGCGCAGGGCACCGGCCAACGGCGCCGCGGGCTCGAACAGCAGGGTTTCCTGGTTCAGGGGGTGGGGTGGCAGGGGGCCGGACAGCCTTCATCTTGCTGCCCGCCCGCCGGGGCTGATCCAGCGCTACCGCGAGGAGCTGCAGGCTCGCCATTACGCCCGCCGCACGGTGGACACCTACGAACAATGGCTGCGGCGGTTCCTGCGGTTTCATCGCCCGCGCCATCCACGCGAGATGGGCAGCGCGGAGGTGAACGCCTTTCTGACCCATCTGGCGGTGGAGCTCCACGTGAGCGCCTCCACCCAGAACCAGGCGCTTTCGGCGCTGCTGTTTCTGTACCGCGAGCTGCTGGAGCGCGATCTGGATCTGGAGGGGGTGGTGCGAGCCCGCAAGCCTCGACGCTTGCCGGTGGTGCTGACAGAAGAGGAGGTGCGATCGGTATTGCAGCGGCTCGAAGGGAGCGAAGCGCTGGTAGCTGGACTTTTGTATGGCAGTGGGCTGCGATTGATGGAGGCCCTCCGGCTGAGGGTGCATGACCTGGATTTCAACCGCCAGGAACTGACCGTTCGTAATGGGAAGGGCGGAAAGGACAGACGCACAATGCTTCCGAAAGGGCTATCGAAGAAGCTGCGGATCCATCTTGAAGAGGTTCGGAGTATACACAAACGGGACTTGATGGATGGATGGGGTCAGGTGCGACTTCCCTATGCTTTAGCACGAAAGTATCGGAATGCCGCAACAGAGTGGGGCTGGCAATGGGTGTTTCCCCAACATCGGCGCTGGAAAGATCCAACTTCAGAACAACAGGGACGCCATCATCTCGATCCGAGTTTGATTCAGAAATCGGTGCGGAGCGCTGTGCTGGCAGCTGGCATCAGCAAGCCGGCCAGTTGCCACAGTTTGCGTCATTCGTTTGCCACGCACCTATTAGAGAGAGGGCAGGACATTCGCACAATTCAGGAATTGATGGGCCATAAGGACCTTAAAACAACAATGATCTATACGCACGTTCTCAATTGCGGACCAATGGGTGTTGCCAGCCCGGCAGATTTCCTGTAAAGAAGTGGGAAGGAGCCGCCGGCTATACCGGGTCCGTATATGATCCCCACAGAATCACCGTCCAATCCCCCAGACCCGTTGCACCGCATGACCTTGGACCAAGTTGCCGGCTTGCCGTCGGCGGCATAGGCCGACAGGTGGACTCGACTTTCAGCTGATACCGGACCCGCCTATACAGCGTTGGCAGGACAGAAATTAACGTTAAGGAGCGTTACGACCTGGCGGATGATATGAGCGCAGAAGTACAGGCGTACTAAGCTTCTGGATATCTTGCCTGATTCAGGCTGGGAATGACTTGCACGCGCTATGCGACGATGGTTGACTCACGCCAAGCGGACTTTGCCGAGGCTACCGCTTACTTGCTTCTCATGCATACATTTCTGAAACTGCTCCCGAGGTGAGTGGCGATGAAAAAGGATTCAAAGAGTCATCTACTGAATCACTCACAGGCCAAAGTAAGGCTCTTGTCAGAGTATCTCAAAAGATACCTCAATATTATTTGCAATGATGGTTATACTAGAGAAGTACAGGTTTATGATCTTTTTTGCGGGGAAGGGACTTACGCGAATGGAGGCGAGGGAAGCCCTCTACTGATTCTACGGCAGATTAAAGATATGCATTTTGCAAATCCTGCGAAAAGACGCTTCATCCCTCCAGTCAACTGCTACTTCAACGATCTCGATGCGAAAAAGGTTGAGAAGGTGAAAACTTCTATTGCTGCCAAGTCACTACATTACCCGGATTTTGGAAGCATCGACTTTTCAACGGAAGACTATCAAAGCAGACTAACCCAACTCCTTGAACGATTCTCAAGCCTTCGGTCTCATAAAAAGAAGGCTTTCGTATTTGTAGATCCATATGAATATAAGCATATAAGTGGTTCACAGATTGCTGAGTTAATGGCATCAGGCTGTGTTGAGGTTCTTCTCTGGCTGCCGACTCAGTTTATGTATCGGTTCGCAAGTAATGGAACGCCAGAAGCTCTTAAAGACTTTATTCTTGAATTGATCCCCGACTTCTCTGACCAGAGCTTCGATGATGTGTGGTCTTTTATCAAAAGGATTCGAGACGGCTTTCAGAACCTTTTGGGCGACAACTTCTTTGTCGACACCTTTACCATTCAGAAAGATCCATCTACCGTCTTCTGCCTTTTCTTTTTTACTTCTCACATCTTGGGATTTCAAAAGATGCTTGAAGCCAAATGGGATATTGATACCGAACAAGGTAAAGGTTGGCATTATCAAGAAGATCAGTTGAGCTTCCTTTCCCAGTATAAGACCAATCCCCTTGAGCTTGAACTTGAGGAGTTTATCAAAGAGAAGCCAAGATCCAATGTGGAGATGTATCGCTTCACGCTCAATCGCGGATTCTTGCCGAGGCATACCAATGAAGTGCTTAGAAATTGGCAAAAGAAACTTAGGATAAACCTAGAACCACCCTCAGGGGCAAAACCTCGCAAGGGGGCATTTTATATTGCCTATGAATATTATAAGGATAATCAGACCAAGTTAATCTTCTCCCTTCCATAAATGACAGCATCAAGTATCGAGTGGACCGAGTTGACTTGGAATCCTACTACTGGATGTACCAAGTACTCTAGTGGCTGCAAGTATTGCTACGCTGAGATTATGTCTAAAAGACTGAACGCAATGGGAGTCGAGAAGTACAAAGATGCTTTCCAGGTTCGAATTCATCCTAACCAGTTATTATTGCCTTATACATGGAAGTCTCCGAAAATTGTCTTTGTAAACTCAATGAGTGACTTATTCCACGAAGAAGTTCCAGCTGACTTTATCATGCAGGTCTTTGCTGTCATGAATAAAAATCCTAAGCATGTATTCCAGATTCTTACAAAAAGAGCTGAGCGCTTATTGAAAATGGCGCCCGAGCTGAAGTGGACGGAGAATATATGGATGGGTGTTTCCGTTGAAGACTCCAGCGTAATTCATAGAGTTGATAAGCTTCGAGACACTAGGGCGCATATCAAGTTTTTGTCTTGCGAGCCACTGCTTGGACCACTTCCTGCCTTGAACCTTCAGGGTATTCACTGGGTAATCGTTGGTGGAGAGAGTGGGTCACGTCCTAGGCCAATGAAGGAAGACTGGGTTTTAGACATTCACAAGCAATGCGAGGAACATGGCGTCAAGTTCTTCTTTAAGCAATGGGGTGGACGCAATAAGAAAGCCGCTGGCAGGTTACTTAACGGGCGTACTTACGACGATATGCCTGTTATCTTGGCGAGAGGTAGCGCTGCTGCATAGGCAAATACTTTTCCCTTAGAATGCCTGCCAACAACCAGATTCAGAAGACGGGAGCATAGGCTGTCATCTTTGCCTTGATCCCTGCCCGCTTCTGATCTGGAGCGTTAGGCAGCACTTCCAACTAAAGTACTCCTTATGAGCCCGCGCGTGTTCGTCAGCCACAGTCACAAAGATGCGGGGACGTACTCCGCACTCTGCCTGGCTTTAGATCAGTCTTCGATTAGTCGTTGGGATGTAAAACACCTTTCTGTTGGATTGTCGCTCGCAGATGGACTTCGCGCAGCGATTGACGCTTGCGATGTGTGCGTGTTTCTCGCGACAACCAACTCCGTTGATTCTGAATGGTGCCATGCCGAGCTTGGTGCTTTCTGGGGCGCATCAAAGAGAGTTATTGTTTTCCTTGCTGAGCCCAGCCTTACTGAGGCACAGCTTCCTCCACAGCTTCGCGGAGATCTCGTCACGGACGACGCGTCACGGCTTATAGAAGGGATCCGTACGCACAAGACCGGCCCAGTCGGAATCATGTCTGACGGCTACTGCGTGACCCTGGGCTCTTTGCATGTGCGAGTCGCCTTCGGACGCTTAGAACTCATGGTGGAGCCAGGAGAAGATTGTCTGTTGGCCCTACCGGCAAATGAGTTTTTTGACGACGAATGTATTGATGATCAGCGAAGCGCTCTTGGCGCATTTGTTCAGTATCACTTCCCCGGACGGGTGTTAGATCTGCAGGCCCTCGTGGCTACTGCTCTTGCTGGTGAAGTTTCCAACCAAGTAGATAAGTACCCAGGCCAAGCCGCAGCAAGCTATGGGATCGGCAAGTGCGTCTATCTTGTAAATCCGCTCGATAAGCGAATGCGACTAGCTATGGTGGCCGTGACCACGCAACGAGCAAACGCTGGTCTTCAGGCGAAGGCTTCCTACGTGTTTGAAGCAGCCCTGTCACTGTCTCAGCTAATGGCAAATCGTCGTCTGACGCGTCTTTATCTGCCGGTTATTGGCAGCGGGCATGGTGGGCTTAAGCCTGAGGTTGCTTTGACCTGTCTGTTACTCGCTTTTTCCGAGTTGCAAAGGCAACTCGGCCATCATCATCTCCGAGAGATCAATATTGTCATCTATCGTTCTAGTTCGGACGCCGTCCCGGCAATCTCTGAGTCCTTCGTGCGCAGTGTGCTCAAGTTCGCTGCCGACAACTTCTCGTGAATACTAATGTTGCCTAACCGACTAAGTGATCCGTTCGACCTGGAGCGTTTCTTGAAGGCGCAAGAAATGAGCTATGAGAACGCATTGGATGAATTACGTGCAGGCCGCAAGGAAACTCACTGGAGTTGGTACATCCTTCCCCAGATACTGGGCCTGGGTTCAAGTCCAATGTCCGTCCGTTTTGCTATTCGGTCTCTAAGCGAAGCAGAGGCTTATCTTGCGCATCCAATCCTTGGCTCGAGGCTCCGCGAATGTGTTTCTGTAATCAATTCACATTCTGAGCTAAGTGCTAGTCAGATCCTCGGCGAGATCGACGCAAAGAAATTCAGGTCGTGCCTTACGCTCTTTGCTCAGCTAGATTGTTCAGAGCCACTCTTTGACGAGGCATTGAATAAGTACTTCTCGGGCAAACCTGATCCCGCTACCCTCGCCATCCTCGCGAATTCACAAGGGTCGGATGCTGCTCCCTAACATCAAGATGCAGAAGACGGGAGCGAAAACAGTCGGCTATGCAGGAGTTATTCACCGCTTCTGATCTTGGCGTTCGAAGGATCGTGAAACCAGGGCAAGAATGCTTACTGTAGGATTAGTGGTCTTAAATTTTTCTTATTGGCGATCTACTCCGCGCAAATTGTGAGCCTGCTTAGTAGAAAAGATCAAACACACAGGAATTCCTTAAATCATGCTCGGACGGCCCCACGCGCTGATTTGTAACACAGTGAACACATCTTAGGCGGATCCGC
>JANWUR010000018.1 GCA_024958655.1 Cyanobium sp. FGCU6
TGCCTTCCTTCGCGCCCGCCGTCTGCTCGAGGTCGGGCACGTTGGGCGGCGGCGGCGGCGGCGGTGCCCGCTCCGGCGGTGGTGGCGGCTATGGCGGCGGCGGCGGCGGCAACCGCTGGTGAATCCCGCCGGGGGGAGCTATACGGTCGGTCGGCCCGGCTCCCCTTCGGGGCTGCGGAGGCTGCTGCACCGCCTGCTCCCCCATCGCCGTCAGGTGGTGCTCGCCGCCACCTGCTCGGTGCTCAACAAACTCTTCGACCTCGCCCCGCCGGTGCTGATCGGCCTGGCGGTTGATGTGGTGGTGCGGCAGCGCACCTCCTGGCTGGCGGCCTTCGGCTTCAGCACGGTTCCGGCCCAGCTCACGGTGCTGGCGGTGCTCTCGTTCCTGATCTGGAGCGCCGAATCGCTGTTCGAATACCTCTACGCCCTGCTCTGGCGCAACCTGGCCCAGACGGTGCAGCACGAACTGCGGCTCGATGGCTACGACCATCTCCAGCGGCTGGAGATGGCCTTCTTCGAAGCCGGCAGCAGCGGACGGCTGCTGGCCATCCTCAATGACGACATCAACCAGCTGGAGCGCTTTCTCGACCACGGGGCCAACGAGCTGCTGCAGCTGATCACCACCGTGCTGGCCGTGGGTGGTGCCATGGCCTGGCTGTCTCCCACGGTGGCGGGCGTGGCGTTTCTGCCGATCCCGGTGATTCTCTGGGGCTCGCTGCGCTTCCAGAACCGGCTGGCGCCCCGCTATCGGGAGGTGCGCGAGCGGGCGAGCGACCTGTCCAGTCGGCTGAACAACAACCTCGGCGGCATGCTCACGATCAAGAGCTATGCCGCCGAAGCCTGGGAGCTCGAGCGGCTGCGGCAGCAGAGCGAGGCCTACCGCCGCAGCAACGGGCGGGCGATCCGCCTGTCGGCCGCCTTCATCCCGCTGATCCGCTTCGCGATCCTGTTCGCCTTCCTGGCGATCCTGGTGGTGGGCGGCCTGCAGGCCTGGAAGGGGGTGCTGGCGGTGGGCACCTACTCGTTCCTGGTGTACATCACCCAGCGGCTGCTCTGGCCGCTCACCACCCTCGGCCGCACGCTCGACGACTATCAGCGGGCGATGGCCTCCACCCACCGGGTGCTCGACCTGCTCGATACGCCGATCGCCCTGCCCAGCGGCGACACGCCGCTGGCCATGGGCATGGTGGAAGGGGAGATCCGCTTCGAGACGGTCACGTTCGCCTATGCGGGCCGCGATCCCCTGCTGGTGGATTTCAACCTCACCATCCCGGCCGGCAGCACGGTGGGGATCGTGGGAGCCACCGGCTCGGGCAAGAGCACGCTGGTGAAGCTGCTGCTGCGGCTCTACGGCATCCAGGCCGGCCGGATCCTGCTCGATGGCCAGTCGATCGACGGCCTGCGCCTGGACGACCTCCGCCGTGCCATCGGCCTGGTGAGCCAGGAGGTGTTCCTGTTCCACGGCACCGTGGCCGAGAACATCGCCTACGGCAGCTTCGATGCCACGCGCGCCTCGATCGAGCGGGCGGCGCGTCTGGCGGAGGCCTCCGGTTTCATCGAAGCCCTCCCCCATGGCTACGACACGGTGGTGGGGGAGCGGGGACAGCGGCTCTCGGGCGGGCAGCGGCAGCGCATCGCCCTGGCCCGGGCCATCCTCAAGGATCCGCCCGTGCTGGTGCTCGATGAAGCCACCGCGGCTGTGGACAACGAAACCGAGGCGGCGATCCAGCGGTCGCTCGATCGCCTCACCGCCGATCGCACCACCCTGGTGATCGCCCATCGGCTCAGCACCGTGCGCCATGCCGATCGCATTGTGGTGATGGACCACGGCCGGATCCTGGAAAGCGGGGTGCACGAGGAGCTGTTGGCCCGTGGCGGGGCCTATGCCGCGCTCTGGCGGGTGCAGGCCGGTCTGCGGCCGGAGGAAGCCCTGCCGCTCTGAGCTCCCCACCTATCGCGATTGCGCGCGAATGGCGTAGCGTTAACGGAATGACACGTACTGCGGCCCCGCGCACCGCCCGCTCCTCCCCCCCACGTTCCGTGCGGCGCCCGCCCTCTCCCCCCCACCGCGTTGACTCCTCCCGGCCCCGGCGGCGGGGAGCTTCTGTGTTGATCGCCATGACGATCGGTCTGGGCGGCGGACTTGCCCTGGCGGCACCGCTGGCCGATCTGCTCGGCGCCCGCCGCGACGGGGGTGCCATCAGCCTGGCCAACCCCTTCAGCGCCTGGGCCGGCGGCATCGGCCAGCGCGAGATCCTGCTGCTCGGCACCGACGAGGGAGGCGGCAACACCGATGTGATTGCCACTCTGCGGGTGGATGGCGGCGTCACCCGCATCACCCAGATTCCCCGCGACACCTACATCGAGGCCGAGGGCTTCGGCCCGATGAAGATCAACGCCCTCTACAGCGTGGGCGGGGCCGAGGCGCTCAAGAGCGAGATCTCCCACAAGCTCGGCCGCCCGGTTCAGCATCATCTGGTGATCAACCTGGCGGCGATCCGCCGCATGGCCGATCTGATCGGCGGCATCGAGGTGGAGGTGCCCAAGCGCATGGTGTACGTCGACAACACCCAGGGCCTGAACATCGACCTTCAACCCGGCCCGCAGGTTCTGCGTGGCCGAGATCTGGAAGGCTTCCTGCGCTTCCGCCACGACGAAACCGGCGACATCGGCCGCATGGAGCGCCAGCAGCTGGCGCTTCAGGCCCTGTTCCGCAAGCTCACCCGCCCCGATCAGCTGGTGCGGCTGCCGGCCCTGCTCATGGGCGCCGGCAACGATGTGCGTACCGATCTCGGCCCGATGGAACTGGGCGGACTGATCACCCTGATGGGCACCACCAAGCTGCAGGCCCATCACCTGGGCGGCCGACCCTTCGATCTCGGCGGTGTCAGCTACTGGGAGGCCGACTGGCCCGGCAGCGGTGTGGACCATGCCGTTGCCAACGATGAGGAGACGGCCGTCTCGGGCCGTCAGCGCTTCCTCTTCTAGGGGTTCTGCGGGTCCCTGTGGTCGTGGCGATCTCCGTTTCTGGAGGCTGTGCCGTTGACGCCACCGCGATTCGAGAGGGTGATCAGGGCCAGGGCCAGGGCCACCAGCCCGTAGACCGGCCGGGAGGCCGCCACCGTGACCCCAAGGGCTGCCGTGAACCAGATCGAGGCGGCGCTGCTCAGACCCCGCACCTCCGGCGGGCGGTTCTTGGCACTGCGGGACGGCACCAGGATCTCGCCGGCGCCGAGGAAGCCGATGCCGGTGGCCACTCCCTGGATCACGCGGCTGCGGGCCTGCGGGTCGGGACCGGCGGCCAGCACCATCAGACAGGCGCTCAGGCCCACCAGCACGTGGACGCGCAGCCGGTTGGGATGGGGAACCTCGCCATGGTGGGCCCGGTTGACGCCCACCGCGAGGCCGCAGAGCACGGCGAGGCCGAGGCGCAGCAGATCCTCCAGGTCGGGGGCGAGCCAGAGCGGGGTCATGCCCCCCATGATTGACGGGCGGTTGCCGGCCCGCCATAGGTTCCGGTACCGAGGGTGCGCCCACCCATCGCCGCGCGCATGGATCCGCAGCTGCTTCGCAACAGCCTGAAGTTGTTCGTGGCGGCCCTGCTCACCGCGTCCATCGCCGTGTGGAGCGAACGGGTGGCCTTTCTCTGGTACCCGCTGCTGGCGGTGGTGATCGTTGTCGACGACAACGATGACCTCACCATGCAGGCCGCCATGGCCCGCATCCTCGGCACGGTGGCCGGCGGCCTGGTCACCTTTCTGGTGCACACGATCCTGGGCGGCTGGCCGGGGGTGCTGGTGTCGCTGCTGCTGATGGTGCCTGTGCTGCGCCTGTTCGGTTGGCAGGCGGGCCTGGGCACCGCCGGCACCTTGAGCGTGATGTTCCTGATGATCCGTGAGCACGCGGAACTGAACTGGTTCTACGTGTTTCACCGCGGCCTGGACACGGCCCTGGGCTGCGCCATCGCCCTTCTCGTGGGGCTGCTGTTCTGGCCCCGCAGCGGTTACGACGAGCTGCGCCAGGCCGACCTGGCGCTGCGGCAGCGGATCGGCGCGCAGCTGGAGCGGCTGCATCGGGGGCTGCAGGGGGAAGCGCGGCCGCAACCGCTCGACCCGGCGCCGCTGAGCAGCGCCCTGGAGCGGATGGAGCTGCTCGTGAGCCGGGAGCGGGGCGGGCCGCGCCACCAACGCCTGCAGGCCAGCGGCTGGGAGCGGCGGCTGCGCCAGTGGCAGATCGTGGTCTTCCACTGGATCGCCTGGGAGCGGCTGCTGGCGAGCCTGCCCCCCCTGGGCGCAGGCGAGGCACCGCTGCTCGCCGGCAGCGTCGATGGGCTGCGAGGGCAGCTGGCGGGGGCGAGCCGGCCCACGCCGCCCAGGGATCCGATCGCCTGGCGGGATCTGGCGCGGCAGCGGGGTCTGCCGGTGCTGCCGTTGCTGGCCCTGGCGGAGGAGCTGCGGCCCCTGCACGCCAACCTGGGGGCCCTGGCGCGGAGCCTGCCGTGATCCTCCGGCGCGGAGAGATCCGCATGGCCCTCACCGCCGGGCTGGGCAACGCCTTCGCCAGCCTCTCCGGTCTTCCCTTCGGCTACTACGTGCCCCTGGCGGTGCTGGCGGTGGGGATGGGCAGCTACGGCGGCTCGCTGGCGCTCGGACGCCAGCGGATCCTCGGCAGCGTGCTCGGCGCGGCGCTGCTGGTGGTGGGCTACGAGGGGCTGGCGGCTGTGCCGATGCCCCTGGCCCTGGCGCTCACCCTCGCCGCCCTGCGGTTGCTGGGCGGTGCCCTCGGCCTGCAGGTGGGCTACAAGGTGGGCGGCATCATCGTGGTGATGGGCTGGCTGGTCCATGGCGGCCAGCTGGCGGGCTGGATCGGGCTGCGCCTGGGCTGGACCTGCTTCGGGGTGATGCTGGCGTTGCTGAGCCTGCGGCTGTTCTGGCCCAACCGCAGCCTGGTGCTGGCCTTCGCCGACACCGAGGCGCTGCTGGCCGAGCTGCAGCGGCTCTACGGCGACCTGGCGGATCGGCTGGACCCGGCCACCGCTGCTGTGACGGCCGGATCCCCGCCGGTCGGCGTCGAGCGCTACCGCGCCCTGCGGGCCCGGCTGCTGGCCTTGCGCCGCCAGCGGCCGAGCCTGCAGGAGGAACTGGGCCACAACGCCGGGCGCCATCCGCTTTATCGGCTGATCGAGGGGTTCGATCGGGCAGCCTCCCGGCTGGTCAATGCCTCGGGCGCCCTGGTGCGCCGCCAGCCACCGCTCGGCGATCCTTCCCTGGCGGCGCGGCTGAACCGGGCCGAGGCCGAGCTGCTCCGCTGCCTGGTGGAGCGGATGGGGCTCTGGCGCCGGCTGCTGAAAGCGGCCCCCGGTGCCTTGCCCCGCCCGCCTGCCGAAGTGCTGCGCCTGCCTGAGAGCTGGACCGCCCTGGAGCAGGCCCTGCATGACCCGGCGATGGACGGGGCCTCGCTGGAGCGGCTGGAGCGCCTCGCCGCCCGCCTGATGCTCTGCCGGCAGGCGGCGCAGGCGATCCGTGACGGCGAAGCCAGCTGGCGCCTGCTTCGGCTCCATCCCTGAGCAGACTGAGGCGCTTCGGTGCCGATCCGCCCCGCCGTGCCCCTCTGCGCCCGAGCTCTGGCCCTGCTGGTGGGGATCGGCGCAGCGGCGGGGAGCACCTCCGCCCTTGCGGCCCCTGCGGCCCCTGCGGCGCTGGTGGCGCCACGAACCGGAAGGGCCCCCACCGAACGGCTGGAGCGCAGCTGGCGGCGTCTCGATGCGGAACTGCGGGCCCTCGATCAGCTGCTGCCCGGAGAGCCGGAACCCTTCGAGCCCTTCAGGAGCGGCACGCCGGAGCTTCCCGCCAGCCTGATCCGCGCCAACCAGCCCGCCGCTGGAGCGATCCAGCCCGGGCAGGCCGCCCCATCCCCGCCGCTGGCGCTGCCCGCCGCCGCGGAGCTTCAGGCGGGCGGCATCGCCGGCCTGAGCCTGGAGCAGGCGGTGGCCATCGCCTTTGCCCAGAGCGCCACGCTGCAGGCCCAGCGCGAGCAGGTGGCGGCGGCTCTGGCCTCGCTCCAGGCGGCGATGGGCCGCTACTGGCCCACGATCCGTGCCGTGGCGGCCGGTCTCACCGGCGCCGAGCGCAGCACCCAGACCTCGCTGGCGCGCAACGACACCCTCGGCCTGGGTCCCCAGTTCGCCGCCGAGGGCCTGCAGGGCGCCGGCGGCCGACCCACCGCGGGGGCCTTCTACGTGCCGAAGGGCGGCAGTGTGACCACCACCACCAGCGGCAGCGGCTTCGAGGGCGGGCTGCAGCTCGGCTATGCCCTGCTCGACTTCGCCCGCACCCCCACGGTGCGCGCGGCCCGGGCCAACCTCGAGCAGCAGCGCAACCTCTATGCCCAGCGGCTGCGCTCACTGCAGCTGCAGGTGAGCGAGGCCTACTACCGGCTGCAGCAGAGCGACCAGCTGGTGCGGGTGTACGAGGCCAACCTGCGCAACGACCTGGTGATCCTGCAGGAGAGCCTGGATCTGCGGCAGGCCGGCCTGGTGCCCCGGCTGGATGTGCTGCGGCGGCGTGCGATCACGGCCACCGGGGAGGAGAGCCTGATCCAGGCGATGGCCGATCGGGCGGTGGCCCGCCGCCAGCTGGCGGTGCTGCTGAACCTGCCGCCGTCGCTGACGCCGAGCGCCAGCGATCCGATCGAGGTGCAGCCCCGCTGGCCCCTGGATCTGGAGGCCAGCCTGCTGGCCGCTTACCGCGGCAATCCGGAGCTGGAGGCGCTGCTGGCCACGCGCGAAGCCCTGGCCCGGCAGAAGCAGGCCACCGCCGCGGCGCTGCTGCCCCGGCTGTCGCTGTTCGCCGGTGCCGGCGGCAGCAGCGCCTCCACCCGGGTGGGGGATGTGGCGGTGGCAGGGGGCGGCTGCTGCGGGACCACGCTGCTTCCCCTCAGCAGCAGCAACGCCTGGGACTGGTCGGTGGGTCTGAGCCTCACCTGGCTGCTGTTCGACGGCGGCACCACCAGCGCCGAGGTGCGGGCGCTGGCGCGGCGCGAAGCGGCCACTGCCCAGGACTACGCCGCCAGCCGCAACGACATCCGCCTGCGGCTGGAGCAGGCCTTCTTCCAGCACGAGGCCAGCCTGGCCAAGCTCAGTTCCGCCCGCCGGGGGGTCGCCGCCGCCCTGCAGGCCTTCCGCGACGTGCGCCTGCGCTACCTGGCCGGCCTCTCCAGCGAGGTGGAGGTGTCACTCACCCAGGATCGGCTGATCAACAGCCTGGTGCAGCGGCTCAACGCCACGGTGGAGGTGAACATCACCTACGCCCGGCTGCTGCGGGAGCTGCTGCCGATGCCCCGCGATCCGGGCCAGCCGATCCCGCCCCGGCTCCAGCTCGGCGATGCACCGTCCTGAGGGTTCGGGGCCTCAGGGGTCGGGCCGCGACGACCACCAGCGCTCGATCCTGTACATCCAAACCACCAGCAGCACCACCAGCCAGAACCACAGTTCCGGCGGGTTGGCGTTGAACAGGATCAGCAGCAGCACCACCTCGCTCACCAGCCAGGGCAGCTCCTGGCGCAGCAGGGGGTTGGCGATCCGGAACCGGGGGCGAGGCATCGGCAGGTCAGGGCAGGCTGCCGGGCTGGCGCAGCGAGGGAAGGTTCCAGCGCCGGTCGATCCGGGGGGTGCGGTAGCCGCCGGTGAGTGAGCGCAGGCCGGGGATCACGTAGGTGATCGGCGGCCGCCATTCCACGTAGGCGTGGGCGGTGATCGTCAGGCCATCGCGGATCGGGAAGACGCCGCTGCCACCGGAGAGGGTCCAGCGGTAGCCATCAGCGCTGGCGGGATCGCGGCCGAGTTCGATCTCCGCCCGCATCACCGGACCCTTGCTCACGAGTTCGCGGGCCAGCTGCGGGTTGCCGATGGTGGTCGAGATGTCGTCCTCGGTGGCGGGAAGCGCCAGCACCTGGCGCACCCGGCCCACGATGCCGCCGAAGCGACCGCGCTGGTTCCAGAGCGGCACCACTTCCACCGGCAGGCCGTCGGGAAGGCGGCGGGCGTCGGCGGGGGCGAAGTAGGCCACCGCCTTGAGGGGCCGCTCCCCGGCACGGGGGCGGTCGGAGCGACCGATCGTGCCGAGCCGCTGGCCGGTGCTCACCGTCTGGCCGGGGATCACCTGCAGATCGAGCACGGTGCCGTCGCGTTCGGCGAGCACGGTGCCGTCGTAGGCGATCCGGGCCTCCGTGACCCGGATCTCGCGGTTCAGATCGTCGATCCTGTAACGGCGTTCCAGAGCCTGGGTCTCGATCGCGAGCTTCACCTGCTCGAAGTCGGTGAGCACCTTCTTCTCCTCGATGCGGATGGCGTCGAGATTCACGCTGGTGTTCGTGAGCCCCTGCTCGGCGGTCACCACCTCAGCCGAGAGCGGCGCCACCACCTCACGGCGGGTGAGCCATTCGAGGCTGCGCAGTTTCTCGCCGTAGGTGCGCTGCAGCTCGCCGTAGTGGCGGCGGTCGCTGGCGAACTTGCTGAGGGCGGTGTCGACCGCGCGCCTCTCGGTGGCGAGGCGCTGGTCGTCGCGTTGATCGAGCCGCTCGTTGTCGCGCTGCAGCTGGCGCAGGTTGCCCCGCTGCTGCTGCAGCTGGCGCTCGAGCACCGGCAGATGGAGCCGCATCAGCACCTGGCCGCGGCGCACGCGCTCCCCCACCGCCACCAGCAGCTGCCGCACCTGGCCACCGGCGCGGGCGTTGACGATGCCGGCGTTGTCGGGGTAGATGAGCACCCCCGTGCCCTGGACCTCGGTGGGCACCGGCCAGAACAGGGCCCAGAGCGCCAGCACGCCACCCACGGCGGCCAGGCTCACGCCCACCTGGCCGTGGTCGCTCAGTCGCTGGCGCGGCGGCGCCGCGGCGGGCGTGGCCTCCGTCATGGCGACCAGCTTGAAGGACAGGGCCGCTCCTGTCAGCACCCGGGGGGCGCGGCGGCCATGGCGGCGGCCAGCTGCCGGGCCGCGAGCGGCACCCGCGAGAAGGCGGCGCTGAAGCCGGTGAACGCCCACAGCCCCGGCGCCCCGGGCACCGGGCCCACCAGGGGCTCTCCTCCCACGCAGAAGGCCACCGGCACCTGCCGGTAGCTGCCCACCAGCGCGGCCAGGGCCGGATCCAGCTGGCGCAGGCCGGCGCGCAGGCGCTCCTCCATCGCCGCCGGATCCGGCGGCGGCCCGGGCTCTATGCCGGGGCGCACCAGGGTGACCTGGCCCACGACCAGGCCGTCGTCGCGGGGGGCGAGCCCGGCGTCGACGATCCATTCCTCCTGCTCGAGGGAGGCAGCGCGGGCCTCCAGCAGCGGCCGCTGCCAGCGGAAGGGCTGCACCACCCGGCCGCGGCGGGCGTGGGCGGGCCAGGGGCCGGGCGGCACGTTGGGCAGGGTGAGCACCCCGGCCCAGCTCACCCGCAGGCGATCGGGCAGGCCGGGCCAGAGGGCGCGGCTGCCGGCACCGGCGGCCAGCACCACCTGGTTGGTGGGGAGGGTGGCCGGGCCGGTGGCGGTGTCGAGCGCCAGCCGCCAGCCAGGCCCGTGGGGTTCGAGGCCCCGCACCACCGCGCTCTGCCGCCGCACGCCGGCGGCAGCGAGGGCCGGCGGCAGGGCGGCCAGCAGGGCGGTGGGATCGACCCGCCCGAAGCCGAGGAGCCGCGAAGGCCAGGCCTGCAGGGCGGCCGGAAGGCGGTCGAGCCAGGGATCGCCGTGGCGCAGCAGGGTGGCCGGGCGCAGCCCGAGCGGGCCACAGACCGCTTCCAGATCCAGCCAGGCCTGCCAGCTGGCCGGACCGGCCAGGGCGCCGTAGCTGAGGGCGGTGGCGTTGGCCAGCTCCGGCGGTTCGCCGTCGCGCGGCGCCGGCGCCAGCAGGATGACGGCGAAGCCGCGATGGGCGAGGGCCAGGGCCGCCAGCGAACCGGCGAGCCCACCCCCGATCACCGCCACCGGGGGCAGGACGGCCGCGCCCACTCAGATCAGCAGCCGGAAGGAGCTGATCGTGGCCTCGAACAGCTCCTTCACCCTGGGCCAGCGGGCCTCGTTGGTGCTGGCGGCGAGGGTGTAGAGGCGGCCGCGGTCCACCACCACCGTGGCCAGCTCGTGGCGTTCGCGGTCGGCCAGATGCACGGCGTATTCGAGGTCGTAGAAGGTGCGGCCGTCCTGCTGGCGCTCGCGCGCCTCCACCAGTTCGGCCTTGCGGCCGCTGCCTTCGGGGGCGATCACCACCCGGCGCAGCTTCTCGCCCACCGCCACGGCGCTGCCGAGGGCCTCGAGGTCGTTGGTGGCGTTCACCTCCGACACCACCAGGCTGAGGGTTTCGTCGCTGTTGATCAGGTCGTGGAACACCACCTGCGGTCCGCCGCTCACCTGCACCCGCGTCCAGCCGGTGGGGTAGAGGAAGGCGTAGCGGCCATCGGGGCTCTGGAAGGTGTTCAGCCCGGCGGCGGCGGCGCTGCAGGCGGTGAGCGCCACGGCGAGCAGCAGGGCGGCCAGGGCACGGACCCAGCCGGCCCGTACGGGAGCGACGGGGACCGGGGAGCCGGTGTGGGGCATGGGGGGCGGGGCAGTGGGCCCATTCTTGCGCCGTGGCGTCCGGCGCCGGGATCCAGGCCCGGCCTGCCTAGATTCGCCCCACCTGCCCCAGAGCGCTGAGCGGCTTCACCCGACCCCTGGCCCGGCTGATCGATCAGTTCGAGCGGCTGCCGGGCATCGGTCCGCGCACCGCCCAGCGGCTCGCCCTGCACCTGCTGCGCCAGCCGGAGGAGCAGATCCGCGCCTTCGCCGATGCGCTGCTGGCGGCCCGCAGCCAGGTGGGCCAGTGCCGCAGCTGCTTTCACCTGTCGGCCGAGCCGATGTGCGAGATCTGCCGCAACGAGGAGCGGCGCAACGGCCAGATCTGCGTGGTGGCTGATTCGCGCGACCTGCTGGCGATGGAGCGCACCCGCGAGTATCACGGGGCGTACCACGTGCTGGGCGGCCTGATCTCGCCGATGGATGGGGTGGGTCCGGAACTGCTGCAGATCCAGCCGCTGGTGGAGCGGGTGGATCGGGAGGGCACCGGCGAGGTGATCCTGGCGCTCACCCCCAGCGTGGAGGGCGACACCACCAGCCTGTATCTGGCGCGGCTGCTGCGGCCGTTCACGGCGGTGAGCCGGATCGCCTACGGCTTGCCGGTGGGCAGCGAACTGGAGTACGCCGATGAGGTGACGCTGGCGCGGGCGCTGGAAGGACGGAGGCCGGTGCCATGAGCCGCTGGAGCGCCGTGCCGCCGGCCGAACGGCTGCCGCCCTGGCTGCGGCGGCCGGTGGGCGATGCCTCGGCCCTGGAGACGGTGCAGGGGGTGGTGAAGGGCGCGCGGCTGCACACAATCTGCGAGGAGGGCCGCTGCCCGAACCGGGCCGAGTGCTACGCGGCCGGCACCGCCACGTTTCTGCTGGGCGGGCCGATCTGCACCCGCAGCTGCGCCTTCTGCCAGGTGGACAAGGGCCAGGCGCCGGTGCCGTTCGATCCGGGCGAGGCCGATCGGGTGGCCGGGGCGGTGCAGGTGCTGGGGCTGCGCTACGTGGTGCTCACCGCCGTGGCCCGCGACGACCTGGCCGACCACGGCGCGGTGCTGTTCACGGGCACGATGGCCGCGATCCGCCGCCGCGATCCCGCGGTGGCGATCGAGGTGCTCACCCCCGACTTCTGGGGCGGCCATCGCGACGAGGCCGCGGGCGTGGCTGCCCAGCGCGAGCGGCTGGCTGCGGTGCTGGCGGCCGAGCCGGTGTGTTTCAACCACAACCTGGAAACGGTGGAGCGGCTGCAGGGCGAGGTGCGGCGCGGCGCCACCTACCGCCGCTCGCTCGGCCTGCTGGCGGCGGCCCGCGAGCTGGCGCCGGCGATCCCCACCAAATCGGGGCTGATGCTGGGGCTGGGGGAAACGGAGGAGGAGGTGGTGGCCACGCTGCACGACCTGCGGGCGGTGGACTGCCAGCGCCTCACCCTCGGCCAGTACCTGCGGCCCTCGCTGGAGCACCTGCCGGTGGCCCGCTACTGGGAGCCGGAGGCGTTCGAGCGGCTGGGCGCGATCGCCCGCGAGCTGGGGTTCGCGGATGTGCGCAGCGGCCCGCTGGTGCGCAGCAGTTATCACGCGGCGGGCGACTGAGGGGAACGCGGCTTGTGCGTGCCACCGGGCGGCACGGCCATGGCTTCCCGGTCACGCTGATCGGGCCTGTTCCTGAGTTGTCCGGGGTGCAGACGCATCCCGCGGACGGAGAGCCCCTTCTGGCTCTCCGCAAACGCTTGCGGTCCGATACCCCTCTCCGCAGCTCCGAGAACTTGAGGCTTGCTTACCGATCGCTCAAGTAGTTGGAAGGCCCAGCATTAACCGTGCTAAAATCATTGCTAAGTTTTGCTTGGGCAAGATGCCAAAGAATGAAGTTGGCTTGTTTTCTCGTCTGAGCGGCTTCGTTGTTGCCAAGAAGCACGAACTCCAGCGCCACCGGCATACGCATCCATCGGACCGGGGTCGGACGAGGCTGAATATTCCCCGCGAATTTCCGCTCTATCGAGCCAACATGGATGGCTCCTATGCGGCAAAGGCTTTCATCGCTTCTCAAAGTATAAAGAATACGATTCCGTTTCTCGCTCAGCTCTCTGCATCATTCGGGAAGACCGCTTTCGTGCCTGTCTCGATCAGTGCCTTTGCCCGCGCAGACAGCCAGTCCAGAGCGAAGGAGCTGAATCTGTGCTTCGATCGCCATGGAAGTGACAAGTCAACCCTGCATGATTATCATATCTTTTATGCTTTCCTCCTTTCCAGTCCAGAGTCAGTGAAGGCGATACTCGAAATCGGTCTTGGCAGCAATAATCCTGGCGTGCCTTCCAATATGGGAGCCGACGGAAAGCCGGGTGCCTCTCTGCGGGCGTGGCGTGACTTTTGCGTCAATGCCGAGGTTTTTGGTGCCGATATCGACCGAGATATTCTCTTTCAGGATCAGCGTATACAAACCTATTTTGTTGATCAAACAGATCCTGCTGCATTCAAGGTTCTCGCCGAGCTTATTCCCCCGAGCTTCGATCTGATTATTGATGATGGACTGCACGCTGTTGATGCTAATATTCAGACCATGATCTTTGCCTTGCCTCGCCTAAAGCCATCAGGATGGTTTGTGATCGAAGACATCGCCTTCGCGGCCGAATCTCTCTGGCAGGTCGTTGCCTCGATGCTCCCAAGTGACTATGCATCACATTATATCAAGGCAAAGAATGGATGCCTTTTTGCTGTTCAACGCCTCTCCTGATGAGTGGTTGCCCTTGCCTGGCTCTTGCCGTTGCTCCAGTTCTACAGAAGCCGGGCCGGCTCCGGAGATCTGGGGAGGTTCTGCCCGGTCTGCATCGTGGTTCGCAGCGATTCACCTGTGGGCTGCCTGATCGGTCCCACGGCACCCTCCACGGGGTGGACAGATTCGCCAACCTGGGGAAGAACTGGCTGAGGCGATCGAAGACGCTCGCGGCTGCCGGCCCATGACGACGCCCCTGTTCCGCAAGCTCAACCTCACCGGCCAGTCGGTGATCCATGTGCTCGATGCACCAGACTCCTTCATGCCTGAACTCCAGGCACTGGCGGGAGTGGAGGTTGTGATGGAGCTCACCACTCCCACGCGCTTCGTGATCGCCTTCGCCGTTACTCATGCCGCGGTGGATGCCGCCAGCCAGCGGATCGCATCCTGGGCAGAGGGTGATGCCATCGTCTGGATGGCCTACCCGAAGAAGAGCTCCCGCACCTACCGGTGTGAGTTCAACTGGGATACCGGCTGGTCGGTATTGGGAGCAGCGGGCTACGAGGCTGTTCGCCAGGTGGCGATCGACGCCGACTGGTCGGCCCTGCGCTTCTGCAAAGTGGAGTTCATTAAGCGGATCACGCGCAACCCGGCGGGCGCGATCTCCAAGACTGGTCGGGCTCGAGCGTCTTCGAAGTGATCTCCCCCAGCGGATCGATGACCGTGGCGGCGGTGGACCGGCTGGTGCACCACTGCCACACCGTGGGCATCCAAGGGGACAGCTACCGGCAAAAGCCAGCTGCCGCAAGGGTTTCTGGCGATTCAAGCCACCCGCCTACGTCATTGACGCGGGCGTCATGGCCGTCACGGTCGGGGCCAGCAGCAGTCCACCTCACCAGACCCCCGGCAGCGACACGAAAACTGGCCCACCCTCCTGGAGAGTGATGCCGCAACCTGATTGACACGGGACACCTGGGGATCAGCCCAGGCCAGCCCTTCAACCCCGATGCCCGACAGGCCAGGGTGCTCACTGAGGCCGCCCGGGTGGGGGATCTCATGGCCCGCACCATTGCCAACGACAAGCGACCCCCCGGCGCCACCGTCTACCCAGGCAAGCACTGGGAGTACGACGTGCTGTTCGACCTTAACCAGGAAAGTCCCGATCACAAGCGGGTGCAATTTGATGAGCGCAGCTCCTGGTTCTATGAGGCGATCGGTATGTCGGCGGGCATGCAGGGGCGGATCCTGGGATTCGGCCAGGTGTATCTGGAAGCCTCCAGGGACAGCGCCGGCCAGTGGCTGGATGGCGGCCGCGCCTATCGGATGTGCCTACCGGGTGGTGCGCCGGTGAAGCAGTTCTGGTCGATCACCCTCTACGACAACCTCTGCCGTGGTCCGCTGATCACCGACCAGGGTGCCGCCAACATCAGCTCCCGCAAGCTGGAGCTGTTGACGAGCGCCGATGGCTCGGTTGTTGTCTTTTTATCCCGTAGCCGCTTGGGGGGACCATCTCCCCGAGTGGAGACGTGGTGGTGTTCCCCTCCGATCGTTGCATTCAGACGAGTCCCCGTGACTTTGGGGGAACAGCATGTCTAACAAACTGTGACGAATCGAGCTCTGGCGGAAATTGTCCCTAGATGGGGGCAATGTCCACAGATGATCAGGGCCAAGCCATGAAGCTGACCGGCTCGTATTTGGCGATGCTGATCCGCCAGACCCTGAGCGCCAGGGCCTGCAGGCTGCTCAGCAACGCCGCCGTTTCGCCCCCGGATGTCCAGTTCGCCTTGAGCAGGGGCAGCTGCTGGCTCATCACCTCCATCGGCAGTTCCACCAGCAGCAGGCTGTCCTCGCCAGCGGCCCGTTGCAGAGCGCCCTCGTCGCAGCGCTGCCACAGGCGCAGCAGCAACTCAAGAGCAAGGGTGCGGCCGTCATCGCCCGGATCGAGAGAATCCGCAGCAGTGGCGGTCAGTGATTTGCCCGTCAGCGGGAGTGCGCGCTTGCCCGCAAACTCCACCAGAGCCAGCGCAAGGAGATAGGGGGCTTCGGCCATGGACACCATCCGGCAGGGCCATACCACCCTGCCCGTTTCACGAACGTCGCCGCGATGCTGGCCAGCAGGATGAGCAGAAATACCTGAAGAACGGCCTGGTTTCCTCTGTGATCCTCCGGCTGTGGCTACGCGGAAGGGAGTCGGCAGAGTTACATTCTCCGGGCCTTTTCGCCCTCTGATTGGGGGGTTGCGTGCCATGGCCACCATCGGAGACCAACTCCAGATCTATCGGTCCGCCCTCGCCGAGGCCCAGTCCAGAGGTGATTAGGCGATCATCCGCAAGATCGAGCAGCAGATCAACGAGCTGGAAGAGTTCCAGCAACGCCACCCCGAGGAGAAGGAGGCCCCATCTCCCTTCGAGGTGTTCTGTGACCTCAACCCCTCCGACATCAACTGCCGCGTCTACGACGACTGAACCGCGATCGGTTCGCGGCCCTGCCTCTCCCTTGGATTGCCCCCAAGCGGGGGTATCGCCTGGGCGGGTGGCTGATCCCCGACTCGAAGCCTCAGATGGCATCGGCTGGAGAGGCTCCATCACTGCCTGCCCCCGCAGTACAGGCATGCAAACCACCTCTCCTTTCACTTCTGCTGAGAGCTCGGCAGAGGAAGCGTGTATCGCTTGAGTCTCTGACTTGAAAGCGATTATGGGCATGTTCCGGTGCCTTTCTCACCTTGTCTTGAGCGTTAGGCTGATTCGATCCCCATGGCCTTCAGGGCAGACGCCCATGACCAAACCTGTTTTGGCTCCATCGTTCTGTCAGGTGGCCTGGGTCGTGCGCGACATCGCCACTGCCGAGACCTTCTTCGTCGAGACCATGGGTGTCAGTCGCTTCATGTGCATCGACCATCTCTCCGCCAAGGACACTGAAGGCACCTATCGCGGCAAGCCTGGCAACTGGGTCTGTCATCTGCATGTGGCCTATGCCGGCGAGACGCAGATCGAGCTGATCCAGCCGGTCTCGGGTGACAGCATCTATCAGGAGTCTCTGGATCAGCATGGTGATGCCGTTCAGCATGTGGCCTACTGGCTCGACGATGCAGAATTCGACGCCGCCATCGCTCACCTCGAGTCCTCGGGCTATCCCCAGATTCAGAGTTTTCGCCTCCCCGGCCTGCGTATCGCCTATTTCGATACTCGTCCGGCGATCGGTGTCATGACCGAAATCGTTGGCGCCAGCGAAGCAGGGCAGGAGTTGCGGCGCACGCTGAAGGCCGGCACTTTCTGAACCTCCCATCGCTCTGCTCTCCCCCCTGGGGTGCTGGATCCCTCGTCGCATCGCTTGCTTGGCTCACGCGGAACACCGCTGCCGCCAGCGCGGCCCTCACAATGCGGCGGACCCTGGGCGTGGAGCATCCGCTCTCCGCATGCCGGGCCATCGCTCTGCCCGGGAGGCTGGATGTCGTTTCTTGCCAAGTTCAGGGGTGACGGTGCGGCCCTGCCGCCCCGGCCACCCTTGAAGGCTGTCGCGCTCGCCTGGCTGGGGGGCTTTCTGGCGATCGCCGCCGTTGCCCTGCTCACCGACGCGCTTTCGGTCGCCCTGGTGCTCGGCTCCTTCGGCGCCACCTGCGTGCTGGTGTTCGGCTACCCCGATGTCCCCTTCTCCCAGCCGCGCAACGTGATCGGCGGCCACGTGCTCAGTTCGCTCACCGGCCTGCTCGTTCTCACCGTGTTCGGTGCGCACTGGTGGGCGGTGGCGCTCGCCGCCGGCACCGCGATCGCGCTGATGATGCTGACCCGCACCGTGCACCCGCCGGCCGGCTCCAATCCGGTGATCGTGTTTCTCACCCAACCCGCCTGGAGCTTCCTGTTGTTCCCCACCTTCGTGGGTGCTCTGGTGGTGGTGGCGGTGGCCCTGGTTTACAACAACGCCACACGCCCGGCGCGCTATCCGAAATACTGGTAGCGGCCCTGCTGAAGCTGCCATGCTGAACATCCTGTTCGTCTTCACCGACCAGCAGGGCTACCGGAGCAGCTGGCCTGCCGGATGTTCGCTGCCGGGCCTGGAGACGCTGCAAGGCAGGGGCGTGACCTTCCATCGCCACTACTGCCCGGCAACCCAGTGCACATCCTCGCGTTCGGTGATCCTCACGGGACTGCAGACGGCTGATACGGGGATGTACGAAAACCTCGATCTTCCCTGGGTCACGGATCTCTCGCCCCAGATTCCCACCTACGGCCATTTACTGCGCAAGGCTGGTTACTCCACCGCCTACAAGGGCAAGTGGCATCTCACCCGTTCCTTCGATCAGGAGAACCCTTCCAAGCTCCTCAATGCCGAGATGGAGAGCTATGGCTTCGCCGATTACAACTCCATCGGCGATCTCGTCGGCCACCAGCACGGTGGTCATGAGTTCGACGGGCTGATCGGCCAGAGCGCCGTCACCTGGCTGCGCCGCCGCGGCCGACCGCTGAATGACGACGGCAGGCCGTGGGCGCTGACCGTGAGCCTGGTGAACCCGCACGACGTGATGTATTTCAACACCGATGCACCGGGCGAGAGCGTGCAGGACAACGGCCGCCTGATGGCCCGGGCCGTGCGCGCTCCCGACCATGCCCTCTACCGCAAGGAGTGGGACATCCCGTTGTCGCGGACCCTGCAGCAACCGCTCGACGAACCGGGGCGGCCGGGTACCCATCAGGACTATGTGAAGGCCTGGGATTACTACCTCGGCCGCATTCCCCTCGACCCCGAGCGCTGGCTGCGGCTGAACACCTACTACCTCAACTGCATCCGGGCCGTCGATCAGCAGCTGCACGCCATCCTGCGGGAGCTCGACGACCTCAACCTGAGTGAGCGCACCATCGTGGTGTTCAGCTCCGACCACGGCGAGATGGGCGGCGCCCACGGCGGCATGCGCGGCAAGGGGCCGACGCCCTACGAGGAATGCATCCACCTGCCGCTGCTGATCGCCCATCCCGATGTGGCCGGTGGCCAGGACTGCCAGGCGATCACCAGCCACATCGACATCGCGCCCACGCTGCTGTCGCTGGCGGGCGCCGAGGCCGATCAGGTGGCCGACCATGCGGGCCGCCGCCTTCCGGGCCGCGACATCGGAACCCTGCTCACCAGCCCAGCCTCGGCCCGGGTGGATCAGCTCCGCGACGGGGCTCTGTTCGCCTACAGCGGCCTGGCGATGGTGGACAGCGATCCGCTGCTCAATGCCGTGGGCCTGATGGAGGGGGGCATGGGCTTCCAGCAGTCCCTGGCTGCGGCGGGCCGGCCGAACCTGGCCAAGCGCGGCAGCGTGCGCACCTTCGTGGGCCCCCGGTACAAGTTCTCGCGCTATTTCTCGCCGCTGGAGCACCAGTGCCCCAGCACGATCGAGGAGCTCTATCGCTTCAACGACGTGGAACTCTTCGATCTCGAGCATGATCCCGATGAGGCCCACAACCTCGCGGCCCGTCAGGGCGAGAACGTGGAGCTGGTGGCTGAGATGAACGGCCGGCTCAGTGCCCTGATCGAGCGGGAGATCGGCCGCGACGACGGGCGCGAGCTGCCCGCTGTGGAGGGTGTCTCCTGGGTGCCGCAGACCAGCGGCGAGCGGGTGATCCTGGATTGAGGTCCATGCCCATCGGGCTCAGGCCGGCCCAGATTGTCGGGATAGCTGGCGCCAGCTCGGCCGAGCGGATCGGGGATCGAGGGGCACGGTTGCGATCAGGCGCGAATCGGGGGCGCAATGGTGGCGGATCTGCAGCATCATCGGCTCGCTCACGGGCTTCGTTTACCCCCTGTGGGCTGAACAGTGCGGGTGAACGTGATGGACCAGAGGCCGTCTGGTGGACTTGGGGCTAGCGTTCTTCCGGCTGTATCGATTGGGCTGTTGTTCTTGTGTCGCGCTTCGAGGAAGCCGACAACGCCACGTTTCCCCCCGCTGTCTTGAGGTTGTTGTATGCACATCCAGGATCTGCACGACCTGCTGGTCGGGGCTCCTACGGGCGGTGCTGAGTCGAGTGCTCTCGCGGTGCTCAAGGGTCTGGCTGGCGAGGGCGACCTGGCTGCGAGCCGCACGCTGTTGCAGGCGCTGGCACCTGCTCTCGGCTGCGATGGCGCGCTTGCGCTGCTCAGTTCCACCACTTCCATGGAGGAGCTGCTCGCAGCCAACCTCCCTTCACCGCTTGGGGCGTACGTCGCTGCGCTGCGTCCTCGGGTTTTTCTGCAAGCCACCAAGCGTTCTGCCGAGCGGCCTGACATCCATGACAACGGCGCGATCACCGCACTCCAGCGTCTGATCCTCTCGAGGGATGTGCTGCAGCATGAGGCACTCAAGGCGCATGTTCTCACCGCATTGGCCGGAATGATCGAGATGTACGGCCAGATCGACAACCCCATCCGGGGTTATCTGTCCCCCATCCTTGATCTTGTGCTTGCCAACACCCGCATCGTGGAGGGTCGCGACGCTGACGCCACCCTGAACTTTGGCCGCGACAAGATCCTGGGGCTGTCCAGCATTCAGGCGTTGTACTTCCTGATCACCCATGAACTTGGCCACAATGTGTTGAATCAACTGCAGGGTCGAGGTGTTGTTGGTGCGGGATTGGTTGGGCAGGAGCCAGCGCTGCGCGATCTTGCTGCAGCGCTGCCGCAACTCATGGATGCTGCCTGCAGATGGCGCGGCCGGCCCATCGAACCCCACGATCCGCGTGCTTTTCTCGATGCGAGAGGTGTCAGGCTTCTCTGCACCCACGAGCAACGGCAGGGCGGTTCCTACTTCCACATGTCGCTGATGCAGAAAGGAGGGCCCATCGCTCTCCACGAGGGCGCCGTGTACGCGTATCTCGTGCTGGCTCTCCTCGGCCTTGAGGCGTCACGGGCGGCAGTTGCATGGTCGGCGCGCGGCGCTCTGCACCTTGGCCTTCGAGGTGATCAGCAGCTCGTTCCGCCAGCCGCCGCTTCAAACATGGTCGTTGAGGCCCGAATCCAGGAGGCCCTTCAGGCAGGCCCGTTCTGGATGGCTGACCTGCAGGCCGATGGCCGGCTTGGCGATTCGGAAGGCGATGTGCCGATCGCGCTCGGGGTGGAGCCAAGGCGGCCGCGTCGGTATGCGGTCGACAGCGAGCAGGCGTTCGGTGATCTTCAGCTCGTCGACCAGGCCGGTGCACTCCCCTCGCTGGACGCGCTGACGGAGCCTGAAGCATTTGCCGTCCTGGCCGCGGCCTGGCGTTCAGCCGCGCCGGGAGTTCTGAGTGGGTTGCTGCATGCCCGGCTGGGACTGCCGGCGAAGCTGTGCACAGCCAACTGGCCCCTCGGCGACATCGGCTCCAGTCTTGGCGCGTTTCGCGATGAGCATGGTGGGGTTGCTTACCTGGGCCCGAGCTTGTCCGATATCAATGCGGTACTGCATCTGCTGCACCACTTCGGAGTGCCGCTCGATGGCCCGGCTGATGCCGACGGTCGCACCTTGCTGATACGTGCGGTGTGCAAGGGGCTCAGCTCGGTGCAGCTCGTTCTTGCCTGTGGTGCTGACCCCAATCGTGCTTCTGCCGATGGCGGAACACCGATCCTGGCCTGCGCCACCGTCGGAAGTGTCTCCATTGCCGAGGCCCTCACCTTGGCAGGGGCGTCTCTGCAGTCGCGCGACCACGCAGGAAGGACTGCCCTGCACCGGGCTGCTGGATGCGGGCACGACGAGCTCCTGGTCTGGCTGCTCCAGCACGGTGCAGATGTCGAGGCGCGCGACAACAACGACCAGACGGCTCTCTTCCATGCCACAACCCGCGCTGCGGTGATGGCGCTCTGTGATGCGGGCGCTTCCGTTCACGCCACCACCGGCGAAGGCATGACCGCTCTGCATCTTGCGGCTGAGACCGGACGCCATGATGTGCTGCAGGCGCTTCTCAGCCGGGGTGCCGATCCCGATGCGGCCACCCGCAGGGGTGACACGCCGTTGCACCTGGCTACTTTCGGCAGTGCAGCGGAGACCTCTATGGCGGCCTTGCTCGATGCGGGCGCCGACATCGAAGAGGACAACGATGATGGAGTCACTGCGCTGATGGTGGCGGCACGTCTGGGTCGCCCCGATGTGCTCGGATGGCTGCTCGCCCACGGGGCCCTGGTGGATGCGCGGACGGTGACAGGTGAGACGGCACTGATCATGGCGAGCGATGGCCGCAATGAGCCGACAAGGGACCCGTCGTTTCACAGCCGGATTGAGGAGTGCCTGCGTTGCCTGGTGCAGGCCGGTGCCGACATCAACGCCACCAATGATGCGGGCATGACCGCCCTGTATGCCGCCACATGGGGCTTCGATGCGGGTCGGGTGACTTGCCTCCTCGAACTGGGTGCCGATCCCGGTCTTGCTGCTGCAGATGGCACAACGCCACTGATGGTGGCGCAGGCCCAGGGCCACGACGCCATGGTTGAGGCCCTCGCCAATCCTTCACGCACCCAAGGTCATCCATGACGGAATCCGCTCTTGTGCGTGCCGAGCGCGCTATCGAACTGGCTGCACGCGAACAGTCCGACACCCTTGATCTTCACGGACTGGGGCTGAAGACACTCCCCCCGCTGACGGCCGTGTTTCGCCACCTGCGCCGACTCGACCTCAGCGGCAATCGGCTCAAGAGCCTGCCAGCTGATCTCTGGCAGCTCGTTGGTCTGGAAGATCTGAACCTGTCGGGCAACCGCCTTGCCGTGCTCGATGCAGAGATCGGCCATCTGCAGGCTTTACGTGTGCTCGATCTGTCGGAAAACCGATTGACCGAGCTGCCATCCCAGTTGGCGGCTTGCGCGAGACTTGAACACCTCGACCTGTTCGGCAATCTGCTCAAGGCCCTGCCCGAGGCGATCCTCTCCCTCTCGGCGCTGCAAGGGCTCGACCTCGCCAGTAATCGTCTGGCGACCCTGCCGGATCTTCACAGCCTTGCGAACCTTCAGGTTCTCGACCTGGCCAGTAATGCTCTGTCGGAGGCACCCGCCGGAGTGGCGGATCTCCACGACCTCCGCACCCTCGACCTCTCTTCGAACCGTCTCACTTCCGTCAGCGCCCTGGTGCTACCCGGGTCCATCGAAGAGCTCTTCCTTGATGACAACCAGCTGAAGGAGGTCCCTGTCCGTCTGATGGCGATCAAGCGCCTGTCTGCACGCCGCAATCCGATCACTCTGCCTGAGTCCGAGTTGGACCCGGCTTCCATGCCATCCAGAGTTGGCTCGCTACGTGATCTGGTCACTGGCGGTTCTCAGCCTGGAAAGATGTACTTTGAGGCCCCAAATTATGAACTCAGTTTCTCCGTCGAACTCCCCTCTCAGCCGGCCGTCGCAAGCTCGCTCGACCTTTACTTCAAGTCATTCGCAGGAGCACCGGTTTCGATGCAGCTGGATGACGGCTCACGGGTTGATCTCGCCCTGATCGGTCGTCATGACGCGCGGGAGATTGTGGCGTCTGCCGATCGGGTGCTGCTCGAGTTCCCACCCACCCCCCACGATGCAACCGTGGCTGCGCTGTGCGAATTCGCAGAGCGCACGCTTGAGCGCGCGGACGATGCAATGCTGATCGAATCCACCGGCAGCGCCAGCAAATCGGCGAAACCCGAGCTGCCGCAGGTTGATCCAGATGCTGATGCATCCCTGCCGACTGCCATCCCCGCCGGCAGCCGTGCTTTTCCGTCAGCCCCATCTGCTCCTGCGGCAGAGCCGGTTGATGCCGCTGTCTTCTGTCCGGCTCAGGTCGCTCGCAGCAGCGAGTTTCTGGTCCAGGTGTTCCTGTATTCGCCACCTGCCGCTGCAGAAGCGGACGCGCTGGCGAAGCAGGCCGACGAGGACGCTGAACGACTCGGCACATATTCGCTGCCGCTTGATGTGCCGCTCGGCACACAGATCAATCTGCACCTTGAGTTTCCGGATCTCACGGTGCCGGAGCCCGATGCGGTGCTGCTATGGCGCGGCCGCACCACGGCTGCCCAGTTCGAAGTTGCGGTGCCTGCCCACCTCGCTGACCCCAAGGCCATCGGCCGTGTCCGCATCGCCGTTGCTGGCATACCGGCCGGTACGTTGCGTTTCCAGGTGATGTTGACTGCCGCTGGTGATCCGCCCAGCCCCGTTGACGCGCGCCAGCTGAAGGCACGGCGTTATCACCGCGCTTTCGTGAGTTATTCCTCGCAGGACAGGGCCGAAGTTCTGCGCCGCGTGCAGGCGTTCCAGATTGCCGGGCTGTCGGTTTTCCAGGATATCAACCTTGGTCCCGGCGAACGCTGGAACCAGGCGCTTTATCGCGAAATTGATCATTGCGATGTCTTTCTCCTCTTCTGGTCGCACGCGGCGGCGGAATCTAAATGGGTCGGCAAGGAGATCGCCTATGCGCTTGCGCGCAAACAGGGCAACGAGGACAATCCACCAGACATCCAGCCGGTCCCGATCGAAGGGCCTCCCATTGTACGTCCGCCAACCAACCTCGAGGGCCTGCACTTCAACGATGCTCTACTGGCGCAGATCCTTGTGGCCGACATGACGAAACCATCGCGTAACGATGGCGATCACGCCGATCCCCATCCCGGTGGGAAGGAGACCAGGCCCACCCAGGGTTAAGTGGGGGTCGGCGTGGGACGGTGCAGGCCCCTGATCAACCGCCAGCGGATCGATTCGCCACGCAGCGGCCAGCCCACCGCCATTCTGGTGGCCGTGGCGCCAGTGCTGCAGCCCACTCCGCCGCGACGATGACCGACTCCCTTGCCCCCACCACGCTCGAGGCCGCAGAGGCCTGCTGCCACCGGCTGGCGGGTGTGCTGTTCCCGTGGGATCTGACCCGGTCGCTGGAGCTGGCCCTGCTGAAGACGTTCTGCGTGCCCTCGATCTCGGCGCTGCTGGCGCGCACGGGCGAGTTCGAGCAGCGGCCGCGCAAGCGTTACGACGACACGGGCCTGATGGTGGCGGAACTGCTGAGGCACGGGCCAGGGAGCCCGGCGGGCGCGGCGGTGATCGCGCGCATGAACCGCATCCACGGCCACTACGCGATCAGCAATGACGACTTTCTGTATGTGCTCTCCAGTTTCGTGGCCGAACCGATCCGCTGGCTGGAGCGCTATGGCTGGCGCGCACTCACGGGAGAGGAGTGCGAGCATCTGTTCCGCTTCTGGCAGGCGGTGGGCGCGCGGATGGGGATCACGGCGATCCCCGCCAGCCTGGAGGAACTGCTGGCGCTGAACGAACGGGTGGAGCACACCACGTTCCGCTATGCCGAGAGCAACCAGCGGATCGCGGACGCCACTCTGGCGATGCTGCTCAGCGACTGGCCGCCGCCGCTGCGGCCGCTGCTGCGCCGCGGACTCCAGAGCCTGCTGGAGGGTGATGCGGCCGGTTGCCTCGGCTGGCCCGCGGCGCCGGACCTGCTCCAGCGCTGGGTGCTGCTGGCCCTGCGCTGCCGCAGCCGGTTCGCCGGCGGCTGGCTGGCTCTGCGCCGACGCCTCGGCCTGGAGCCTGCGCCTCGGTTCTACTCGATGCAGCCCACACCCAGTTATGGGCGTTCCTTTGAACTGGAGCAGCTGGGGCCGACGCCGCTGTTGCCGGAGTTGAACCGGGGGGAGCAGGGTTGAGGGGGGGTGTGGGGCGCTGGGGGGGTTGGGGATCCCATCCTCAGGGAAGAAGTTGGCTACTTCGTGGGGTGTGCAGTCTTGTGGATCATGTGTAACCTTCTGGGTACGTGGTGATCCGACCCGATAACCACGCGACGTTCCTTGGTTTCGGAGCTGGGAGCCAATTCTGCAACTGGCTTCTTGTGATGCCCATGCCAATCTTGTGGTGTGGGATAATGGAAGTGAGCGGTCTCGGGCGCTTCGTTAGAGGAACAGCCCAATAAGGGTTAGCGGCACCCTACAAGGCTGAATGACAGTAGAGTCGCTTTGATGGCCTCTGATCACAGTTTCATGTCATCATCTCTCCACCAGATCGAAAAGCAGGCCCGAGCACTCTCAGCCGAAGATCGGGCAAAGCTTGCGGAATGCATGCTGGAATCACTCCACACTTCCATTGAAGAAATAGAAGCGGCATGGTCTGAGGAGATAGCCTTACGAATTGAAGCATTTGAAAAGGGTGATATTTGTGCGTATTCAGCAGAGCAAGTTTTTGCAGAAGCCCGTCAGATCCTGGAGTGACTCGTGTTTGGTTTGTTGAGCCTGCATGGCTTGAGGTTCTTGCTGAAGTTGGCTACTACCATCGACTTGAAGCAAGGCATGGAACCAAATTTCTTGAAGCTGTTGAGGACGCCACAGCTCGTGCTCTTGCGTATCCACTGGCAGGCTCACCAGCGCAAAATAGAACTCGACGTGTGTTTCTCAGGGATTTTCTCTTTGCACTGATTTATCGCTCAGATGAACAGGGAATCACAATCAATGCTCTGGCTCATCATGCACGCAGAACAGGTTATTGGCGGCGACGCACAGATGACCGCTAACCCAAGGCAGGTCGCTACGGCGGCACCTATGCACATGCAGATAATGCCTTTGAATTCGCAGCCTGGATCTCGGTGGTGTTCAAGCTCTACCTGATCAAGGAGTTCCAGCGACTGAAGGAGACAGAGCGGCAGACCCTTGGTTGGGACATTCGTCGCAACCTGGCCCGGATCAACTATCGCATCCACACCGATGCGATCCAGACCCATCTGATCCCAGCCCAGTTGAGCAAGGCACAGACAAGTTTCGTGTATGCCAGTGAGGCAGATCTCCTCAATATGGCGCTGTTTGGCCAGACTGCAGGCCAATGGCGTAACGCGAACCCTGATGCCAAGGGAAACATCCGCGATCAGGCGACCGCCGCCCAGCTGGTGTGCCTGGCCAATCTGGAAGCCCTGAATGCCTTGTTCATCAGTGAGGGGAAACCCCAATCCGATCGCCTAAGCCGCCTGAATCAGATCGCCATCGAACAGATGAAGCTCCTGACAGCAGATGACCGCAAGTTGTTGATCACGGATGCGAGGGATGTTGAATGATGGGGATGAATAGGCAACAGATCGCGGCGCTGGATGCGGAGAGCGCGTATGTGCTGGCGCGGATTGGGGGGTGTTGGGATGAGAGAGGGGTGGCAGACAAAGAAGCTGGGAAAAATCTGTATCGTCGACTGGGGCAACACTGACTTGACAAAATCAGCCTATGTTGCCGATGGCCAGTATCTCGCCGTTTCGGCAGCAGGCTGTGACGGAAGAATTGGGCACATGGAACCCGAGAAATACACGCCTGTCCTCTCAGTTATCGGCGCATAGTGCGGATGCATGTTTCTTCCCGAAGATGATTTCATGGCAATTAAGGACACCATCACGCTCACGCCTAGCCACGGTTTATGCACTGGAAAGTTCTTGTATCAGCTGCTTACGCATGTGGAGCTTCCCAAGCGTGGCGCAGCGCAACCATTCATCTCAAAGGCAGACATTCAGTCATTCCTGGTTCCCGTCCCCCCACTCCCCGAACAGCAGCGAATCGTCGCCCTGCTCGACCAAGCGTTTGCGGGCCTCGCCACTGCCAAAGCCAACGCCGAGCGGAATTTGCAGAACGCCAGAGCCATTTTTGAGAGTCATCTTCAGACCGCTTTAAGTAGCCAGGGCGATGGATGGATTGAAACGACGCTTGGCGAGGTGTGCGAGATGTACCAGCCGAAGACCATTGGCCTGAAGGATCTTATTCCAAACGGCCAATACCCTGTATTTGAGGCGAACGGCATCATTGGCCACTACGACAAGTTCAACCACGAGGAGCCTCAGCTGCTGACCACCTGCAGAGGAGTAACATGCGGTGCTGTCAATTTTTCTGAGCCATACTCGTGGCTTACGGGCAACGCGATGGTCGTGAGGCCGCTTGAAGAGTCGCTAGACCTCGGATTTCCCGAGCTCGCTTTTCGGGGCGGCATAAGCATCTCTGAAGCCATTACAGGATCTGCTCAACCACAAATCACGCGCACAAACCTTTCTCCCCTCTCAATTAGTTTCCCGTCCTCAGTTGATGAGCAACAACAGCTTGTCATCAGGTTCAGATCTGTTGCCGCGGAAGCCCAACGCCTCACCCGCCCCTACGAACGCAAACTCGCCGCCCTGGAGGAGCTGAAGAAATCCCCTCTGCAGCAGGCCTTCAACGGCGAGCTCTGAACAGGGGTCTGTCTCCCCTCTGCATCGCGCCTACGCTTCAACCATCAGCTCCGCCGCCGCGATGACGGCCTCCGTCACTCACCCCTGCACCAGCCGCGCCGAGGTGTTGGCGGTGCTGCGCGAGCACTTCCCAGGCCTGGCCGCTGAGTTCAAGCTCAGCAGCCTGCAGCTGTTCGGCTCGTTTGCCGCGGATGAGGCCACCGCCAGCAGCGACGTTGATCTGCTGGCCAGCTTCTCCGAGCCGATCGGTTTCGGCTTCATCCACCTGGCGGATCGCCTCGAAGAGCTGCTCGGCCGCAAGGTGGATCTCGTGGCCGCCGACGGGATCAAGGAGAACCGTCGCCCCTTCATCCTCAGCAGCCTGGTCCATGTCGCGCCGTGACTGGACCCTGTTCGTCGCCGACATGCAGGAGGCGTGCGACAAGATCGCGGCTTACACCCTCGGCATGGATTTTGAGGCATTCTGCGCAGACATGCGAACGGTGGATGCCGTGGTCCGCAATCTCGAAATCATCGGCGAGGCGTCCAATGGCATCCCCGAGGAGCAGAAACGTCTCAGGCCCGACATCGACTGGCGCGCCATCAGGGGCCTCCGCAATCGCATCGTGCATGAATACTTTGGGCTCAGCCTATCGGTGATCTGGGCTGTTGTTCAGCATGATCTCCCATCGCTGGCCCAACAGCTCCGAGCGTGGCCATGAGGATCTTGTATTTTTCCCCGTCCATGAACTGATCCCCTGCAAGCGAAACCCGAGTCGATACAGTCAGCGCTATGGCCATCGAACGTTCCAGTGACGAGCCCGACGCCCTGATAATGCAGGCGAAAGTGCAGTTGCATGAGCAGCGGTGGCTGAGTATCTGCAGCCAGCCTGATTCCTTCTCCTCGCCAACGTGGCATGCCGATGTCCTGGCTGAGCGCCGCCAGCGACTCCTCGACGGTTCAGCCAAGCGCCTGTCCTGGCATGAGGCCAAGACCCAGCTGCAAGGCCTGAGCGAATGATCATTGAAAGTTCCTCCGATGCTCTGAGGCTGTCAGGCCCGAACCACCACATCGTGGGAGCCAATATCAATCGGGATCAGGGTCTGGCCTTGCATCAGAACTTCAAGCGTGATGCGATAGCTCAGGTTGATCGAGCCCGAGTGCAGCCCTTCAAGGCGGCTCCTCAGAGCATGAAGTCGTACGGAAGGATGGTACGGATTGGCTTCCAGAAGGAGCAGCGTTTTGCGATACACTTCACGCATCTCGGGATGGCGCCGCAGAAAACGAGCGGCTCGGCGGTGTACCGCTCGGTGAACAGCAACGACCAACTCAAGGCTGCGTCTGCGCCGTTTGCAGCGCGTCATCGGGCCCGATAGCCATGGCATCCAGGCGCATGAGGTGATCGTCCACCGATTCGAGCACAACACGACCGGCGGCGAGATCGGCGCGGGCTTCCTGCAGCGCGATTTCCAGCTCGTACTCCCGCAGGCGCTGATAAGCATCGGCTTCCATCACCACATAGCGCAGCTCACCGCGCACGCTCAGCCCCACCTCCCGTTCGTGCTCCAGCGCCCGTGAGATGGCGCCGATGCCCCCGGTTTTCAGATCGTTCGCCGAGATCGCCTGCATCGCACACTTACCAGCTCGGCTTCGTTATCAAAATTCAATCGCTGATGCCGTTGCTGATCTGGGTAGACCAGAAGAAATCGGCCAGCTGTTTTCATCCTTCCAGAGATATCTTTATGAAACATCTGCCTCAATTCTGATTTTTCACCAAGGCTTTCCAGGAGCAATATAGTGCCTGCTAATCCAATGCGCCTGACCCGCCACCCAAGGCCTGATGGCACAACCGTTGTCTCTTGGCGGGCAGGTGATTGGAGCCGTTGAGCTCAACCCTCCAGGTGGTTTCCGAGCCTCAACACAGCAGCAGGGCAGCCGCCACCAGCAACCGCTCATCTGGCGTCAGATCCTCCAACGATCGCCCACGCTCGCTGAATGGGTGAAAACGCTCTGGGACTGGGGGCTGTACGTGCTCAGCCATCTGATTGGCTCGGGGTCTCTGATGTTGTCCAAGGGGCAAGCGGGGCTCAGATCACCACCACCTCCAGAATGCCCTTGTGGTTGCCGCCAACGCCGATGCCGATGGTGGTGAGGGGTTCTGCCCCTCCTCCACCGCCATCGCGGCCAGCAGGGAGGTCATCGCCTTGGTGTCTGAGCCCAGATGAAAGCGGTCGCTGCGCTGCACGGGGATCTGGGCGCCGGCCTTGCGGGTGCCCACAGCGCCCACCGCCACCACCTTCCCTTCGATCACCACAGCCGCTGCCAATGCGGGCAGTGAATAGCGGCTGCGAACGGGCTCCAGCATCGCCTCCAACGCGATGGGCGCGCTGGCCGATGGCACAGGGGTGGGTGCCGCACCGGCGGGAGGAACAGCCGCCGCCACCATCTGCAGGCCGAGCAGGGCAAGGGAGACGGGGGCCAGTCGCGCGCTCATCGCCGTGCCTGCCGATAGGGCCTGGAGCGGAACCATGGCTCCAGAGCTCAGCGTAGGCCGGCCGCACCGGACAGGCTGAGCTAGGCCCTGGCAGCGGGCGGAGCCGCTGATGGAGCCGCCGTCACGGCCCACCTCACTCTTCACCTCTCTTCCGAATCCAGCCCATCCCTTCGTGCCTTTCATGGACTGCCTGGCCGAGCCTCATCAGGTGGACTGCATTCCCAGGCAGTGGTTCGTCTTGCTGGCGTTCAACGCAATTTTGTACGGCTGTCGCCATGGTGCTCGGTGTGCAGCTGGTGCCGCCGCACTGCAGTGAGCAGCTCCCCGACTGGAACGACTGGACCGCATGACCCCAGCCGTTCTCTGCCGCGGATCGCTGGCTTCAGGCCCATCCCAGCGTCACCCTCTGCCCGCTCACCAGCACCCTCCGGCAGGCGCCCCTGGTGCGGGTCGCCGTGGAGCCCTCGGCGCGCAATGGCCTGCGCAAGCCCTCCCAGCTGATGGCCGACAGACTCTTCACCGTGCCGGTCCTGGCGGTGGGTGAGGTGTGGGCCAGCTGGAGCCCCAGGTGCTGGTGGATCTGGATCTGGCCCTGCGGGGTTGGCTGGAGTTGCCCTGACCGTGGCCGGGGGACTCACCCAGGGTCTGCTGCTCGTCGTTTCCTGCATCGGCGGGCCATTTCTTCCTGCATCGAAAGCTCGAGGTTTCCAGCATTAAAGGTCCGACATCTGCTGCATTGGCTTGCTGCCGCATGGCCTCCGGCTACCGCTCCCGCATCGCCGATGGCGAGCTGCGCGCGTGCCTGGCTTCCGCCGGTGCGGTGGTGAACGAGGGCCCGAAAGCCTGCGGCAAGACCCGCCTGGCCCAGCAGCTGGCCGCCTCCACGGTGCTGCTGGATGTGGACACCGCCGCTCGCCAGGCGCTGGCGGTGGATCCGGCCCTGGTGCTGGCCGGTCCTCGGCCTCGCCTGCTGGATGAGTGGCAGGTGGAGCCTGCGCTCTGGAACCAGGTGCGGCGGGCCGTGGATGCCGTTGAAGCTCCGGGGCAGTTTCTGCACACCGGCTCGGCGGTGCCGGCCGATGACGCCGAGCGTCACACCGGGGCCGGGCGCTTTTCGTTTCTGCGGCTGTGGACCATGACCTTGCGGGAGAGCGGTGCCGGTCAGGGCGGCGTCTCGCTGGCGGCGCTGCTGGCGGGAGAGCCGCCGAGCTGCCCCGATCCAGGGCCGCCCGCGACTACCTGGAGCAGGTGCGTCAGGTGGACGTGCAACGGGTGGATGGGCGGCGGCGCGATCCCCGGCGGCTGGGAGCCCTGCTGCGCTCCCTCGGCCGCAACGTCGCCACCGAAGTGAGCCTGGCCACCCTGGCGACCGATGCCGGCGGTGCCGATGGGCCCCTCGACCCGCGCACCGTGGCCGACCGCCTGCAGGCTCTGGAACGGCTGATGGTGGTGGAAAACCAGCCCGCCTGGCGGCCCCATCTGCGTTCCAGGGCGGCCCTGCGCCAGGCGCCCCGGCGCCACTTCTGCGACCCCTCCCTTGCGGTTGCAGCCGTCGGCGGCAGTCCCGATCGCCTGCTCAACGACCTGGAGTGGCTGAGATTGCTGTTCGAGTCGCTCGTGATCCGCGATCTGCGGGTGCTGGCCCAGGCACTGGATGGCGAGGTGTTCCACTACCGCGACAACTACGGCGTCGAGGTGGACGCGATCGTGCAGCTGCGTGATGGCCGCTGGGGCGCGGTCGAGGTCAAGCTGGACCAGGGCCAGGTGGAGGCCGCCGCCGCAGGCCTTCTGCGCTTTCACCAACAGATCGACATCCGCCGCACCGGAGAACCCGCCTTCCTGGCGGTGGTCTGCGGCAGCGGCTACGGCTACCGGCGGGCGGACGGCATCACCGTGGTGCCGGTAGGAGCGCTGGGGCTGTGATCAGGCCGCAGGCAGATCCCGGCGCCGAGGTGCGTCTGTTCGGCTCCCGTGCCCGCGGCACCGAGCGGCCCGATTCCGATCTCGATCTGCTGTTCTCCACCAGTGAAGTGCAGGAGCGGCGCCATGGATGTCAGAACGTGATGGCGGAGGCCTTCCGCTACGGGCGCCGGCAGGATCCTGCGGGCCTCCTGCCTGGCCCCGGCTGAAACGGAATCCGGCTTTCTGCGTATCGCGCAGCGCGACCTGCATGCCGCCTCGGCCATGGCGGATGCTTCGCACTTTCTGGGCGCCGCTGTTGAGCCCTTCGTTGGCCTCAGCCGCTTCACCCTGTTTGCCGTGGTGTGGCGCCACGACGAAGAGCCGGATGTGGAGCAGCTCGATCGCACCTACTGGAACCGGCTCTGCGCGGAACTGCTCCACCACGCGGGCAGCCTGCTGCCATGAACGAGGCCGACCTGGGAAGACCCGAGGAGATCGGCAAGCTCTTTGCAGGCTTCCAGAGGTTTCTCTATCAGGCTTCCGCCTGAATCAATGGAAAGCCATACGAATTGTAAAGCCCTATCTGACAAGCCAATCGTTGCCAGCTTGACTCGCAAGATGTGGTCGCTTTTGTGCGCCAACCATCCGGAGATCTTCACTCATGAGTATTCAGAGCGGCAGTCAGCAATTGCTGATCCACGGCATGGCTCTCGTGCTGGTCGGTTTGGTATGGGGCCTGGTCGTCCCCGCCACTCCGCATCCCAGGCTTGCCCTGGGTGCCCACATCCAGTTCGTGACCAATGGAATGCTGTTCCTAGTCCTGGCAACGGCGTTGCTGGCGCTGCCGCACAGTGTCGGGCTGAAATCGATCTGGACGATGGTGGTGGCGGCTTGGTTGACCTGGAGCATGGCCATCTCCGAGGCAGCCAATAGTTGGTGGGGAACCAGCCAGATGTTGCCCATCTCCGCAGGCCAGGCAGGTGTCACAGGCGGGGATCCTTGGCAGGAACTCGTGGTCAGCCTTGCTCACATTGGTGCAGGACTGGGGCTGATCATTGCCTGGACGTTGCTTCTGATCGGTTTTCTCAGGCCGGCTGTCAGCCCAGGCTCCGCCGATGCCTGAGCCTCCGCCTTCGCCGGCTTCAGTTGCATCCCTCCGCCGAGACGCGGTAACTGAACCCCGTGGAGCCGGGCATGGCGCTCGAGCCCACGCGCACATTCACCATGCTGGTGCGCCTGCCGGGGACCGCTGGGAACGGACCGAAGCTGCGCCGCTGGCCGGGCTCGAGGGTGGGGTTCTCGTTCACCACCTGCAGGTTGGAGCCGTCGGTGAACCGCAGGAATGCCGCCACCGGAAAGGTGCCCCGGCCGGTGGAGGCCGACTGGAGGTTGATGCGGTAGCTGGCGAAGGAACGGTCCACCGTGAAGTCGGTGTTCCAGTTGGTGCGGCCGAGCAGCCCCACGCGATCCGCGCTGATCCGCTTCTCCACCACGGGCTGTCCGCCGCCGCCGATCGGCATCAGCGAGACGCACTGGGCCCTGGCGGCTGCTTCGCCTCCCACCAGACCCACCATTGCCGCGAGCGTGAACCAACACCCGAGGGCGCGGCTATGGGGGAGAGCGATCAGCTTGGTCGTCGGATTGGAGATCGGCATCGCGGGGAAGCGCATCGTGGATTGTCCTGGCAGTTGGTAGGTCCTGAAACCTATGCTCCCCGAGCGGCTTCAGCCGCGCCACCTCCGGCAGGCTGAGGGCCGCAGCGGCAAGCCCCGGTGAACGCCTTCCAGGCTCCCCTCCCCGTATCCCTCCCTGGGCGTCGCCGGCTGCTGGCGCTGCTGCTGGTGGTCATGATCGCCACGGCAGGGCTGCCGGGGTTGGCGGCAACGGCCGGCGGGGCGAGCACCGCCAGCGGCGGCGGCGGCTCGTCCGCCGTCAGCGATCTCCCCACCCAGGCCGGCAGCTTCCAGCTGGGCACGGTGCGCATCCTCGGGATCCCCACCCTGATCGTGGCCTCTCCAGCGCTCCAGGGAGGCGGAACCGGCCCCGACGCCAGCCAGCGGGCCCGGGTGATCGAGGGCAACCTCTCCCTCCTGTACCGCAATCCGATGCTGTGCTCGCCCGGCGAAACTCTGGCGGAGAACTTCGCCGGCCTGTTTCTCTCCTCCGGCGCCAGGGCGGTCTGCCGGCAGGATCCTCTCGGCCTGGGCGGGCCCCCGGAGGCGCTGGAGGTGGCGGTGGTGCCGCAGCCGGATGGCCTGGCCCTGCTGGAGGCGCGACTGAAGGGACGCGACGGGCCCGTGCCCCTGCTCACGGTGACCTTCGAGGACGCCCGTCTCTACGGCACCAGCCCGGAGCAGCTGGCCCTGCGGTGGGGCCCTCTCCTGCAGGCGCGGCTGCGGCTGGCTCGCCGCCTGCTCGCCCCCGGCGAGATCCTGCACCGCTGGCGCCGGGTGGGGCTCGTGGAGCTGGGCCTGGGGCTCCTGCTGACAGCTGTGCTGGTGCTCTGGCGGGGCAGTCGCCGCTGGGTGGTCGGCGCCAGCAGCGCCGCCGCAGAGCCTTCAGGCCCCCGGCAGATTCTGAGGCGGAGGCTGGGAGACGCGCTGAGTGTCCTCCTGCTCGCCTGCGCCTTCGCGGTGCTGGTGATGATGGCCGGGGTGGCCACCTTCGCCGTGCCCGGGGAGGTTCCCCTCGCTCTCGATCTCTTCCTGCAGCCGCTGGCGATGGTGGTCAAGCTGCTCGTGGTCGGAGCGGGGGCGCTGATCCTGCAGGTCGTCAGCCGCGCGCTGATGAGCCAGTGGGCCGGCCGCCTCGACCTGCCGCCCGACCGCCGGGCGCGCCGGCTGCAGCGCTCCCGCAGCCTGCGGCTGATGACGGTCCGACTGATCAATCTGGCGGCCCTCGCCATCGGGGGCTTCTGGGTGCTGGTGGGCCTTCCCGGCGTACAGCAGCTCTCGTCCAGCGTCGTGCTGGCCAGCGGCGCCCTGCTCGGCGCCCTGGCGATCGTGTTCCAGGGCCTGCTGCGCGATTTCGCCGCCGGCCTGGTGGTGCTTGTCGACGACCGCTACGCGATCGGCGACACGGTGGATCTGGGCGGCTTCTCCGGCGAGGTGGTGGACCTGGGCGTGCTCAGCACCCAACTGCGCTGCAGCGACCAGCGGGTGGTGACGGTACCCAACAGCCGCTGCGAGCCGGTGGTGAACCGCACCAAGCTGCGCAGCGGTGCCGAGCTCACCCTTCCCCTGGCCGCGACGGGCCTCGATCTGCCCCGGGCCCTGGCCGCGATCGGCGAGGAGGCCCGGGCCTTCGCCGACGACCCACGCTGGCAGAAGCATCTGCTGCAGTCCCCCGTGGTGCGTGGGGTGAGCGAGGTGAACGCGAACGGGGTGAACGTGAGCCTGGTGATCGCCACGGTCGCCGGTCAGCAGGGTGCGGCGAAGCGGGCGTTGCTCGGGCGGATCGTCGAGCGGCTGGGGCGCGAGGGGATCGCCCTGGCCACCGCCTAGGGCGGAGCGGGAGCTGAAGGCGCTGGAGGGCACCGATCTCCGGAAGCCCGGCGATCAGGTTTGTAACCTTCACACCGCCAGGGCAGGCGACACACAGATTGCATTGATCCCGCCTGTCTCGGAGGACAGCATCCTCCGGGAGTCACCTGATCGCCATCGTGATGCCGTTCAGCACGTGGCGTATTGGTTGGACGATGTCGACCATGACGCTGCGGGCGCTCATCTCGAGACCTCAGGTTTTCCGCAGATTCAGAGCTTCAAGTTGCCGATTCTGCGTGTCGGTCACTTTGATACAAATCGTGTGATCGGCGCCGCACGGAACTCCGGGAGATGTTGCTGATGCGTTTCACCGCCCCCAGGTCGTTGCGCTTGTCGCTGCAGCACGCCGCCAGGCCCTTCGCGTTTCACTCCCCCCCCCCGCACTGTCTCCGCCATACGGAGCGCCCGAGGGACAGTCCCGGCGCCCATGAGGAAAGCGACCGCCAAGGGAACCCGATCGACACTGCACGGCTGGGGAGCGGTTAGCTTAAGGAATTGCTGCTCAGTTCGCCGGTGAAGGAGATCAGCCCCCTGGCCCTCGCTGGCCGTTACCTGGCGCGCTTCGCCGCCGCCTCCGGCGTGATCGCCCTGCTGGTCTGGGTCACGTGGGTGATGCTCGATCTGAAGCACCTGCAGTCGGGATTCACCCTGCCCTGAATGCCCGTCCAGCTTGGGTTCCCTCCACTCGAGAGCCACCCTGGCGCGATGCCGTTCGTCCCATCCCCCTGGCGCTTGCCCGGTCTGATCGCCGGAACTGTTGCCTGGCTGCTCGTTCTGCCGGGAGGCGCCAGGGCGCAGATCCCAACGGCCCCGCTCAGGGAGGTTGGCTCAGCCGTGAAAGTCTGCCTGGAGAGCATGCCGGGCAGCAGCGGGTCGGACGCTGTGAAGGCGATGGTGTTCACGCCTGACGGCCGGCATCTTTTGTGGGCTGCAACCCCGGTGCCGTGGAACTGCGTAGCTTGGCGGGGTCTGCTGTCCTTCCGCCGACAGCCCGGGGCTGATTTCGTGGCGGATGTTGCCGCGTCACGGGATGGCGAGCTGCTGGTGGCAGAGTGGTACGGGGCACAACGCTGGGATGCGCGGGGAAATCTTCAAGGTCCTCTTCGCGTCGACGGAGCGGTGGAAGCCATGCAACTGCTGCCCGATGGCACCGCAGCGATCCTGGCCGCAGACGACGTGCATGACTTACTGGAAATGCGGGATCTGCAGGGAAAGGCGCTGCTCAACTTTGAGGATGGTTCCCAGGCGATTCCAGGTGGTCCGCTGGCGATCCCTCCGGATGGCAGGGTGTTGGTGGGCGAGCGGTGGGTGATCCCGTTGCGGCGGCGGGTCGATCACCCCACACGATGCGCTCGTCACCCGGATCGTCGAGGTCCTGTCGGTCGGCTCGCACCTTCCGACTGACGCCGGGATGAAGGCAGCACTCCAAGGGCTGGGCTGGTTCTTCCTGGGGCTCAACGGTGTGGCCCTGCTCTTCGTTCTGGGCTGGGCATTCACAGCGAGCGAGCGTGAAGGCGAACGTGCCTACGCGATCGTCTTTCTGCTTCTCCTTCTGGTGTATGCGAGCGTGGGTGGTGCGGCGTTGGCCTTCAGTGCCAGACGCCGGTCGCTCCCGGGGCTCTGGTGTTCGACGCTGTTCCTCGGACTTCTGCCCGTAGGCGTCGCCGCCCTGCGCATCATCAACTCGCTGTAGTTCGCCTGCGCCGAGGAGGCAGGGCCCAGCCCTCAGGGGGCCTCCATCAGGGTCACCGGATCGCCGAGCGCCACGGGCCCCGGGCTCAGCACCGACAGCCGGATGCCCGCCACCACCTTGTTGTGGCGGGCGGTGGCCCGCAGGATCCCGATCTCCTGGGGCAGCTCGCCCTGGGGCAGGGTGGTGACCACGCAGCGGGGACAGCCGCCATCCACCAGCAGCTCCACGTTCTCGCCCAGCCGCAGCACTCTGCCGATCCAGGCTTCCTCCGCGAAGCCGGTCGCCGCCCCGGTGTCGATCAGCAGGTTGGGGCGGAAGCGCTCCACGGCGAAATCCAGCGAGGGCTCGTGCCGCCTGAGCTCGGCCAGGGTGGCGGTGCTGATGGCGTGGATCGGGCAGGCGTCGAAGAAGGTGCCCGCCGGCAGCACCAGTTCGTTGACCACGTTCTGGAACTGCCGCTCCTTCACATCCGGCCAGAACTGATCGAGGCTGGCCCCCTCCGGCGGCCGGTCGAGCAGGCTCACGCTCCGCCCCAACCAGGAGCTGAGCCGTTCGTTCACCTCCGGATCACTGCTGTGCAGCGCCGGCGCGTCATCCGCGGCTCCGGCCTTGGCCGGCTGCATCGCCACCGGAGCCGCGGGCGCCCCCGGCTCCGGCTCCGCCAGGAAGCGGGCCCGGAAAGCGAGCAGCTCCTTCCACACCAGGGGATTCTTGGCACTCGCCACCCGTGCGGTGGCGTGATCCCACAGCGCCCAGGCACGATCGCCGCACACCCCGCGACCGTCGACCTGCAGCCGCTCGAGCTGCTCGCCCAGCATCGACTTCACCGGGTAGCGCCAGAGCGCGCTCACCCGTCCCACGAGCTGGTCCGCCATCCACTGCATCGGCCGGCGGCCGGAAAAGGTTTCGCCATCCAAGCGACGCGGGTCGCCGCCCGGGGTTCATGGCAGACGGTTGCAGCACCCGCTGCCATGGACGGGCTGGAATGGCGTTGGCTGGAAAGATCCGGACCCTGATGAAGGTGATCCTGCTCGGTAACGCCGGAGCGGGGAAAAGCACCCTGTCCAGGACGCTTGTCGCCGTTGAACCTTCCCATCAGCTGTCGCTCGATGGCGAGCGGACTATCGTGTCAGCGGGTTCGGGGCACCATGGCCCTGGCCGTAGAGCGGTGCCATGGGTGTCGTCGTCGGCCTTCTTTACGGATTGATCGGCAGCGCTTACCTCGTCTACGGCAAGCGTCAGGGTGACACGTGGTTCATCTTTGTAGGCTTCACCTTGCTGATCTTCCCTTACTTCATCACCAATGCACTCCTCGCCGTGCTTGTGGGTACGGCGCTGATGCTGTTTCCCATCGCCAGGCTGAACGGTTGGTTCTGAGGGGCCTGTTGAACACCACAGGAACCGCTAGAAGACAGTCAGGCTCCGCCGTCATCGGGTGATCCTCGACCGCCTGCAGCGCCTGTTCACGGCGCCCCTGTTCCCCCTGGGTCGCCAGAGCCTCTCGCTGCTGTGGATCCTGCAGGTCCTGCTCCTGCTGCTGGTGGTGAGCCTGGCGGCGCGCTGGCTGCGGCGCCTGCTGGCCCGGCGGCTGCTGCGCTGGTTCGGCCTGCCCGAGGGCCGCCGCGAGGCGATCGCCACCCTGCTGTCGATGGGGCTGGCGGCCGTGGGTTACGTGGTGGTGGTGCAGGGGATGGGGCTCGATTTCGGTGCCCTGGCCGTGCTGTTCGGCGCCGTCGGCGTGGGTGTGGGCTTCGGCCTCCAGGAACTCACCCGCAACCTCAGCAGCGGCCTCACCCTGCTGATGGAGGGCAAGCTGAAGGTGGGTGATCTGATCGAGTTCGACAACACCACCGGCACCATCCGCGAGATCTCGATCCGCTCCACCGTGATCCGCACCTTCCAGGGCTCGGAGATCGTGGTGCCCAACTCGGCCATCACCAACGGCCCGGTGAAGAATCTCAGCTACATCAGCTCCGATGGGCGCGTCGATGTGATGGTCGCGGTGGCTCACGGCAGCGACCCCCTGGCCGTGACCGAGGTGCTGCTGGAGGCGGCCCTCGATGAACCCAACGTGCTGGCCGATCCTCCGCCGAAGGTGCTGCTCCTCGGGTTGGAGGAGCGGGGTCTGGTGTTCGAGCTCTGGGCCTGGACCTCGGCGATCCACACCCGCCTTGCCCTGCGCAGCTCCCTCAACTACGCCATCGAGGAGGGGCTGAGCCGGCGCGGCATCGAGTTGGCGGGGGCGCGCCAGCAGATCCAGCTCCTGGATGCCCGCACCGGACCTGTCGCGGCGACGTCGGTCCCGGTCCCCGCGGAGCGCAGCGGGCGCTGCTGCCTGCAGGACGAACTGCCCGATCACCCCTGGTTCCGGACCATGGATCGCCGCCGGGCGCGCGAACTGGTCGGCAGCGGCGCCCGGCGCACCGTCCCCGCCGGCAGCGTGCTGATCCGCCAGGGGGACGAAGGGAGGGCCTTCAACCTGGTGCTCTCAGGTCAGGTGGAAGCCATCCACGAGACCGAGAAGGTGAGCCATCGCCTCTTCACCTTCGCCACCGGCGAGTTCTTCGGCGAATTGCCCCTGCTGCTGCAGGTCCCCTACCCCACCACATTGATCGCGACCGTGGCCACCACCCTGTTCGTGATCCCCGCCGGCAGCTTCCGTGCCCTGCTGGCTGCCCATCCCGAGTTCGCCGACCTCGTGGCCGCCGAGGTGGCCCGCCGCAGCGATGTGCTGCGCAGCTACCGCGACTGCCTTCGCCAGCGCGGCCTCCTCGACGACACCGACATGAGCCACCCCCTGCAGTGGTTCCGCGAACGCCTGCGGCGCGTGCTGGCGGGCCGGCCGGCGCCGCCGCCGGCGGAGAGGGGGGAAGCGGGTGGGGCTGAGGTGCGCTGATGGCGCGCACCCAGGCCCTGTCAGGGACACGACGATGAGCCGTAGACGATCGACGCGTAGCGCCCGTCGAACGTGCGGATGATCACGCAGGCGTTGGTGTTGGCCTCCCGCCAGTAGCTGACCATCGCATCACCCGAAGGTTCCGAGCGAACGAAGCTGTACCCCCGTTGTTCGATCACGTTTTCAGCCTGTCCGGCACGGCTTCCCACCAGATCACGCAGGCGAGCCACGGATGCACCCACGGCTGGGGTTTCGGTTGCGCCCGCTTCAGGAGTCACTGGTGTTGCCGCGAACTCACTGACGCCGGTGGACCACACCCAGCCCTTGACCTTGGGATTGTCCCGCTGTTCCACCTGGCACCAGGTGGGTGTCCGCTGGGATTGGCAGCCGAGGTTCCGCAGCACGGTTCCTTGCGGCAGTGCGTTCGTCACCGTTCTGGCGAAGATCCCCGGGGACGCCTTCAGAAACGTGCTGCTGTCGTTGACCACCCAAAACTCCGGCTTCAGGCCGGAGGATGTTGCCGAGCCCGTGCCGGAGGCGGAGCCGATGCCGCCTGCTGCGGCACCCTTCTGATAGGGAGACGGATCCCAGAACACGAAGACCGACTGAGTGGCAAGCCGATACACCTGGCCTCGATTCGGCTCGAGACTCTCAACACTGGCCGGCCGTCCCTGGCCGTCCAGGTAGGCGTTGGCAGAACTCGCGCTGGGCCTGAGCTCGTAGCGCGTTCCATCCTTGAGCTGGATGCTCACGAAGCCCTGGCGCTGCGAGAAGGTGCACAGGCCGGAGGATGTGGCCTTGTCCTCTCCCCGCGGAAACACATCACAACGGGCCTCCACCGTGTCGGCCTGCACGGGCGACACCCCCGCCACCACCCCAACAGCGAGAAGGGAAGTGCTGAGGATGCGGAGCTGTTTCATCGGCCAGGCTTTGATGTCTGGGAGGAACCTAGAGGTGATCCTCCGGCCATGCCCGAATGCTTGTCCGGCACGGGAGTCCAGCGCAGGGTGAGGATCGTGCAGGCTTCGTCCACGAACCAGCGGTGGTGAAGGCCCGGGCCCCAGATCACGAAGTCTCCATGCCGGTCCAGGGTGTGGCGCACGAGCCCCGGGACGGAGAAGGAAGGATCGGTCGAGAATTCCAGCCGGAAGCGTCCTCCCTCGCTCACCAGCAGCGAGATCGTGCGCCCTTCGCTGAGGGGTTTGCCCGTGCCGCGGGGGTCGTGCGCCGGATGCACCATCCACTTCACCTGGAGCGCCCGGGCCAGGGCGTCGCGGGGGAGAACGCGCAGATCCCCCAGCCCGCGATCGGCGCTGCGCGTCCAATCGCCGTAACCGATGAACCATCCGCTGCCGCTGGTGTCCACGGCTGAGGCGTTGCCGACTTCAATCTCCATGGCCCCTCCCTGTTGTCATCCGGTTCAGCAGCCCCGAAGGCCCCGCCGCAGCCGCCCCACGGCCTCCGCCAGATCCGTGGCGTCGAGCATCCCGTAGCTGAGGCGCAGCAGGGCCCGTCCCGGCGGGCTCGCCAGGCCGAAGCTCTCCCCCGGCAGCGTCGCCACGCCGTGCTCCAGCACCAGGCGCTTCACCAGCGCCTCGCCGGCCACGGTCGCCGGTGCATCCAGCAGCGCGTAGAAGGCGCCATCGGGTTCGGCCCACAGCTGCAGATCCTCGGCTGGATCAGCCGCCGCCAGCAGCGACAGCAGCTGACGCCGCCGCTCGCCCAGGGCGGCGATCCGCGGCGTCAGCCACGCCTCCCCCGCCGCCAGCGCCGCCACCGCCGCGCGTTGCAGCAGCCGCGGCGGGCCGATCAGCACCGTGTCCTGCACCTTCGCCAGCGCCTCCATCAGCCCCACCGGCACCACGGCCCAGCCCAGCCGCCAGCCGGCCATCCCATGGCTCTTCGACAGCGACTGCAGCGTGACCGTGTGGGCCCCGCTGCCGCCAGCGGCAGCGGGGCTGCGGTGCTCCGCCGCGCCATGCACGAAGGCGGCGTAGGCCTCGTCGCTGATGTGCAGCAGACCGTGGTGGGCGCAGAGGCGGTTGATCGCCGCCAGCAGCTCCGCCGCCACCACCACGCCGGTGGGATTGCCCGGCGAGATCGTCACGATCGCCCGGGTGCGCGGCGTGATCGCCGCCGCCAGCCGCTGCGGATCCAGCTGGGGACCCGCCGCCACCCCAACGGGCACCCCGCCCGCCAGCTGCACCGCCATCGCGTGGTTGAAGTACCAGGGCAGGGGCAGGATCACCTCGTCGCCAGGATCGAGCAGCGCCTGCACCACGGCGTGGAAGGCCATGTTGCTGCCGGCGGTGATCAGCACGGCACTGCCTTCGAGATCCAGGTGCCAGCGATCGCGCAGTTGTCGCTCCACCGCCAGCCGCAGTTCCGGATCGCCCTCCACGGCGCCGTAGCGATCGATCAGCGCCGCCGCGGCGGGATCCCGTGCCGCCGCCGCCAGCGCCTCGCTCACCGCTGCCGCCACCTGCGGCGGCGGGCCCCAGCCCACCATCCCCTGGGCCAGCGAGAGAGCATCGGGCCGCTGCGCCAGCCAGCGCCCCACCCGGGGAATCACCGGGTCGAGCACGGCATCCATCCGGTGGGCGGCAGCCATGGCAACGGGCTTGGCAGGGACTCAGCCTCCCACCTCCTCCTCCCGCGGCAGGAACACCTCCAGCAGGGCGCCGCCGCCCGGATGGTTGCCCGCCTGCACCCGGCCGCCGTGGGTCACCACGATCTGCTGCACGATCGCCAGCCCCAGTCCGCTGCCGCCCCGGCTGCTGCGCACCCGCGCCGGGTCGCCGCGGTAGAAGCGCTCGAACAGGTGCTGCCGGTCTTCCTCGCTCAGGCCCGCTCCCTGATCGCGCACGCTCAGCCGGCACCAGCCCGGCGATTCCTGAAGCCCCACCTGCACCAGTCCACCATCGGGGCTGTGGCGCACAGCGTTGTCGAGCAGGTTGAGCAGCAGCCGATGCAGCCGCGATGGATCGCCCGCCACGGTGAGACTGGCCAGCGGCGACTCCAGCCGGATCCCCCGCTGCTCCGCCAGCGGCCGCAGGCCGTTCCACACCTGCTGCACCAGGGCCGCCAGGTCCACCGCTTCCCGCCGCAGGCCGCCGCCGGGCAGCGTGTTCTCCAGTCGCGACAGCTCCAGCAGATCCCCCACCAGCTCCTGCAGCCGCAGCAGCTCCCGCTGCAGCCGCTCCACCAGCACCACGTTGCCGCTGTTGACCCGGGCGGCCAGGCTGTCGCCCACCAGCAGCAGGGCCGTGAGCGGCGTCTTGAGCTCGTGGGCCACATCGCTCACCCAGCGCTCCTGCTGCTCCAGCTGGGCCTCGAGCGAGCGGCGGCTCTGGAGCAGCACAGCCACCCAGTTCTGTTCGCCCGGCAGGGCCACCAGTTCCAGCTCCTCCTCGCCCGGCTGCCAGGCCAGCCGCTGAGGCCGACCGAGGCGGCGGGCGTCGCGCACCAGCGCCTCCACCTCCGGCGCCGGGCAGACCGCCGCCAGTGGGGCCCGGGGCAGCGGTGGAAGCGACGGGGCCGTGGTGGCCGACACCTGCAGCAGTCGCTCCGCCCGCGGATTGATCAGACGTACGTTTTCCTCCCCATCCACGATCAGCCAGCCTCCCGGCGCCGCCTGGATCCACTGGCGCAGCTGGGCCAGGCCCGGGCCGGCACCCCGCCGTTCCCCTCGCCGCGAGCGGCGTCCGAGCCACCAGCCCAGCACCAGGGCGGCGAAGGCCGTCAGCAGCAGATCCATTCGGGCCGTGGTCAGCCGAAGCGGTAGCCGAAGCCCCGCACCGTGATCAGGTGCTCGGGCGCCGACGGGTTGACCTCCAGCTTCTCGCGCAGCCAGCGGATGTGCACATCCACGGTTTTGCTGTCACCGAAGTAGTCGAAGCCCCACACCTGCTCGAGCAGCTTGTCGCGGCTCCACACCCGCCGCGGATGCTGCATGAACAGCTCCAGCAGCCGGTATTCCTTCGGCGAGAGGTTCACCTCCTGCCCGTCACGGGTGACGCGGCACTCCTCCGGATAGAGGCGAAGGTTGGCGTGCTCCAGCACCCGCACCATCGGCTGGGGGGTGGCGCTGCGCCTGAGCAGGGCCCGGCAGCGGGCTACCAGCTCGCGCATGCCGAAGGGTTTGGTGAGGTAGTCGTCGGCCCCCACCTCCAGGCCCAGCACCCGGTCGGTCTCGCTGTCGCGGGCGCTCACCACCAGGATCGGCGTACCGTCGCCCGCCTGGCGCAGCTGGCGGCAGATCTCCATCCCCCCAAGGCCGGGCAGCATCAGATCGAGAACCACCAAGGCGAAGCGCTGGCCGCTGGCCGCCTGGCGCAGGGTGTCGAGGGCTTCCCGCCCATTGCCGCAGGCGGTCACCGCATAGCCCTCGAGCAGCAGAGCATCGCGGATCGTTTCGCGGATCGTCTCGTCGTCCTCGACGACCAGCAGGGAGGCAGTCATCGCCCCATTCTCCACAGGCAGCGCGGTGCCCCAGAACAGCGAGGACCTCGGCGTGATGGTCTGGCTCAACGGGGGCGCGGCAGGTGGGTCACCACCAGGCGACGCCGCTCGTCGATCTGCAGCCAGCCCTCCTCCTTCAGGGTGCCGATCACCCGGGTGACGGTGACCCGCGTGGTGGCCAGGGCGCTGGCGATCTCCTGATGGGTGAGGCGCAGGTTCAACCGCAGGCCGTCGTCGCAGGGATGGCCGTACTCGCTCGCGAGCAGCTCGAGGAAACCCCGCACCCTCTCCTCCACACGCCGCAGGCCCATCAGCGCCAGCAGGGCCTGGCTCTGGCGGTGGCGCAGGGTCACCGCCTGCAGCAGCGCCGAAGCCAGGGCCGGATCCTGATGGATCTCGCTGCTGGAGAGGCAGAGAAGATCGCTGGCGCAGAGGGTGCGGGCTTCCTGGGCCTCCACCCCCGAGAGCGGATCGCCGAATGGCTCGTTCGGGCCGGCGAGTCCGAGCAGCAGGTCGTCGCCGTGGATCGTGATCGCCCCCAGTTTCACCATCCCCCGCACCACCAGCCAGACGTGGTTGCGCAGCAGCGGGACGCTGCTGCCGGCGGGCAGGGAAACCAGGCTGCGGCGGCGGTAACAGGATTCGAGCAGGTCGCGGAAGCCGTCCTGGGCTCCTGCTTCACGGAAGGGCGTGAGCACCATGGGGGCGGCCGTCGAGGTTGGCGGAAGTGTATGGAGCACGACCGGCGATCTCGATCAAGCCGTGGTACGGGTCGGGTTAAGAGTGGGCAAAGCCCTCATCGGCCCGGCGCCAGCGCCTGCCCGCCCACGCCCGCGGGCTGGCAGCGCCACAGGTTCAGGCCCTCGGCGGCGTCGATCCAGCGGCAGTCGATGCTGCCCGGGGCATCGCCGCCCCTTCGCAGCACCCAGGCGTCGCCCTGGGGGGCGGTGCGGAGGTCGCCGTCGTCGCTGGCGGAGCGGATGCGCTGGCCGGCGTACCAGCTCAGGCTCGGCCGTTCCGATTCCTGCCACAGCATCACCGGCTGGGCCTGCCAGCGGCGGGTCAGGGCCGCCACCGGCGGCGTGGCCCAGGTTTCATTGAGCTCCCACAGCCACAGGGGCGAGACCATCAGCGCCATCAGCCCCAGGCCGCTGCCCGCCACCATCGCCAGGCCGCCGAGGCGGCGCCGCCCGCCGGCGCCCCGGAGCAGCAGCAGGCCCCCGGCGCACCAGCCGCCACCGGCCGCCACCAGCACCCCCCGGTAGGGCGCCAGCGCCGCCGCCGGGCCGACGGGCAGCAGGGAGGTGAGGCCGGCCAGCAGCAGGGCGGCGCCGAGGGCGGCCCACAGCAGGGGCACCCTCCTCAGGATCGCGGCTCCGGGGGGCGAGTCCACCAGGCTGCGGCGGTCGACCAGCCAGGCGAGCACCGGGCCCACCAGCAGGGCGAAGGGCAGCCAGAGGGGATGGCCGTACCAGGGCAGCTGGGTGCGCAGTGGCAGGATCACCGCCGCCATTCCGAACTGCAGCAGCAACGGCCAGCGCCCGGCCGGGGTTCCCCGCTGGCGCCAGGCCAGGAGCACGCCGAAGGGCCAGAGCACCAGCCACGGCCAGCCGCCTTCGAGGATCTCGGTGAGCGGCACCCGCCAGCCCAGATCACTGCCCTCGCCCGCTGCCAGCAGCACGCGGCCGGCGCCGTCGCCCCACCACAGCCACAGGGCGCCATCGCCGCGCATCGAGGCGTGCCAGAGGTGCCAGCCGAGCCCCGGCAACAGGCCCGCCAGCAGCAGCGGCAGCCAGCGGCGCAGCGCCCTGGCCGCCAGAGGGCTGACCGCGAGGGTGCGGCCTGCGAGAGGATGGCGGGGGTCGATCGCCATCCCCGTAAGGCCGAGGGCGAGCACCGGCAGCAGCATCGGCGCCTTGAGCAGCAGCAGACCGCTGCCCGCCAGGCCCCCCAGCAGCGCCGGCCGCGGGTCCCATGGGCGACGGTTCAGGTGCAGCAGACACAGCCACAGGGCGGCGATCAGAGTGAGCTGAGTGCCATCGAGCATCGCCAGCCTGCCGTGGCGGGCCACCGGCAGCAGGCAGAGCAGCACCGCGGCGGTGGCCAGCGCCGGCAGCCGCCGACCCGGCCGCAGTTCCGCCTGGATCAGCCCCCCCAGCGGCACCACCAGGGTGGAGAGCAGGGCGGGCACCAGGCGCACCATCCAGGCCGGCGGCGGCAGCGGAACCCCGCCGGTGGCCGCCGCCGTCACCTCCGCGGCCTCCGGCCGCAGCAGCACCAGCAGGCCGGCGATCAGCCAGTGCAGACCCGGGGGCTTGTTCAGATAGTCACCGCCCCAGAAGGTGGGCAGCAGCGGCGAGCCATCGCCCCCCTGGCTGAGCTCCAGGGCCACCCGGGCGACGATGCCCTCGTCCCAGTCGCGCAGCGGCAGACCACCCAGGCCGGTGAGGGCCAGCAGCACCGCCGCCAGCCACAGCAGAGCCAGCGGCAGCCCCAGGGTGGAGCGGGCCGCGGGGCCGGCGGAAGACGTGGAGACAATGGGCGTCACACAGGCGATCCATGGGGTCGGCGCGACCTTGAAGGCCCGGGATTAACGGCCTGTTATCGATCGTTTCGTCTGGTGCCGCAGGCGACGGACTCCCTGCCATCGGGGACACCGGTCCCGGCTTCCCGGTAGGAAGGAGGGTGTCCGCCCCGCTCCCCATGGACGCCACACCCGCCCCCCCTGACCAGGCAGCGGTGCCGCTCACCATCGCCTTCTTCGGCCTCGGGGCCGTGGGCTCCTCGATGCTGATCTGCCTTTCGGAGCTGGCGGAGCGCGATGCGGTGCCGCTGCGCTTCGTGGTGGTCGTGCTCAATGTCGAGCTGGCCCGCGACGCCCTGTTCCACGCCGAGCGCCTCTTCGATCGCATCGACTTCATCGGCCTGAGCGATTTCGCTCCCCTGTTCGATGGCACCGCCCCGGAGCGCGAGCGGCTGGCGGGTGCCCATGTGCTGGTGAACGCCGCCCATCCCGGCTTCAATCGCCCCCTGCTCGATCTGGGCCTTGCCCTCGATGCCCACGTGGTGGATCTGGCCTCGGACATGTACGACGCCGAGACCGAGCGCAGCCTCACCTTCTCCCAGTACGCCCTCGATGAGGCCTACCGCGCCAGCGGCCGCGCTGCTCTGATCAATCTCGGCATCTCCCCTGGCGTCACCAACTTCCTCATCGGCCTGCGCCTGCATCAGTTGCGCGGCTCGCGTCGCCGCGACCTGGAGATCGAGAGCGTGGATCTCTATCTGCTCGAAGACATCGACGCCGACGAGATCGTGTTCTCCTGGTCGCCGCTGGTGGCACTGGAGGAGCTGGCGGAGCGGCCGCGGCTGCTCCGCGACGGCCGCATCCAGGTGCTCGAGCCCTTCAGCGCTGCCCGCGAGCACCACTTCCCCGGCGAGGTGGAGGCCACCCGCCAGTACCCCCTCTATCAGGAGGAGCTGCTGTCGCTGCACCGCTCCTTCCCAGAGATCGAGTCGATCGGCGTGTACACCGGTGGCTCTGAGGTGGAGCTGGTGAAGGCCCTGTTCCAGCTCAACCTGCTCTCCAAGCGCACCCTGCCCCAGCAGAGCGAGCTCACGGTGGAGGCGATGGTGCGGGCGATCCTGCCCGGCATGAACAAGCCGCGCCGGATCGAGGAGTACCTGCGCAGCGGCGTGATCCGCCGCGCCCATTTCGCCGCCGCCGCCGAGATCCGCTACACCGAGAACGTGCGCAACGACCGCCAGGTGACGGTGGAGACGGTGGGGCTCAGCTTCCTGCGGTATCAGGGCCTGCTCGGCAGTCCCTACGCCGGCGCCACCTACATCTCCTATCCCACCGCCGTGGGCGCGGCGATCCTGGCCTGGCATGCCCTCGGCTTCCTGCGCGAGGACGGCGGCAGCCTGGAAGGGGTGATCAGCGGCGAGGATCTGGCCCGGCTGCTGCCCCAGTCGCGCGCCGACGCGATCCGCCGTGATCTTGTGGCCTGGGATATCGACCTGTTCGAGACGGTGCGGGACGCCACCCCTGTGTAGGGACCTGCCGCTGGCAGAGCGACCCTGGCGAAGTCAGAACATCAAGCTTACATCTTTTTCTACAGCGGATAATTCTCGTGCTTTTGACTGGAGGTGTTTGAGGAGATGGGTAAATCTGGGGTGATCCGCATAGGTTCGCTTGACGACAATGGTGTCTCCGACATCGAGCGATAAATCAATGGGCAGGTTGATTGCGGGAAACTCAAACACCCTTTCTGTGAAGGCTGTGGCGTAGCCTACGGTTGCCTGGTCTTCCGTCATTCCTTCCCATTTGGAATAGTCGTAGCGGCTGTGCAGTGTTTGGGTGTTCCAAAGTCCCAGCGCGCAGAGTTGCTTCTGGACTTCGGGGAAGGCGCCATCTTTCAGGGCCAGGCAGGGATAGTTCCTGACATCATCCAGTGTGACCTTGTTTCCCATCCGTGCAAGGGGATGAAACTTTGATACGGCAAGTCGCATCGGTAGCCTTGTCAGGTGAAATGATGCCAGGTCGGGATCATCTTGCTTGGGAACATCTGGATAAGCGCCAATCCAGACATCAATGACCCCGGTCTTAAGGTGAGCGATGGGAAAACGAATCTCTGCAAAATCAAAGTTGCCAGCGATGAAGCCTGCTGGGGCTGGTTGAAGGTAGAGTGGTCCTGAGAAGTATTGTGCTTCAATTCGGAGTGGGAGCGGGTTGCGCCATCTGTATTCCTGGTGAATCTTTCGTTCGAGATTGAGGAAGTAATCATCGCCGATGATGGCCCATTCCCCCTCCTCTTTCTTGAGGCTAATGTCAAAGGCTTCGCAGACTCTCTTCGTCGTTCGACAGATTGTGGCCTGGGTTCGATTCAGTTTCTGTGCGGCATTCTCTCCGGTCCGAAGCCAGATCAGAAAGTCAAGGCAGTCAAGATCGTTAACTTCAACGACCATTGCCTTGCTCGCTGAACAAACTAACCGAACTTAACAGCTGGCGCACCCCGGCGTGCCTTCGGCTAATGCGCAATTCGTATCCAGGTCACGCGGATGCGCCGGGCATTCCTGTCAGGCCTTGAGCGCGCTCGTTCCTTGCTGGGCCTTGATGGCTGGGACGGTTTACCGGGTGGCTCAAGCGGTGCATGCCGCTCCAGGGCTTTCACCGCTTCCCTTAAGTGTGATCTAGTTGGATCTCCTGGTGATCTTCACCTGCTGGTCGGTGGCATAGCCCGCCACCTGGCGACGCAGCTTCTCCCGCTCCTCATCGGTGCGCGTGCAGGCGAAGCCGTAGCGGGCGCGTACCCGCTCCGAGGCCTGGCGCAGAGCCTCCACCCCCCGTTGCTCCAACTCCCCCACCGACAGGCTGGTGCCGGGGGGCAGGTGCTCGAGGATCACGGTGGAGGGTGAGTAGAGCTCGCTGGTGCGGCCGTCGGGCCACTGCAGGGTGAGCAGAACTTCCGGCACGGAGGAAGGGGGGATCGATCGATCGGCTGATCCTGGCGTTGCCGCTCCGCCCGCATGGTCGTGTCGGCGACGCTGTGGTGATCAACGCCCCGGCCCTCAGCCTGAAAGGGCGGTGAAGCCGGTCAGCGGCTCCTGCGCCTGCCACAGGGGGCACGTCTCGCCCCCACCATGGAGCTCAACTGCGGCGGTGCCTGCCGCGAACGCTCCGATCGGGGTGCACTGCAGCTCGGACCAGGGAGCGCACAGCCGCTGCAGCGCCGCCAGCCGCTCCGGCCGCACGGCCAGCAGGTAACCGAAGCTGGGGAAACAGGTGAGCCAGGCTTCCAGCTCCACCCCGGCCGGCGGCGCGATCGCCTCCAGATCCAGCTGCAGCCTGCAGCCCGCTGCCTCAGCGAACATCGCCGCCGTGCCCGCCAGGCCGCCCATGCTGATGTCCTTGGCGCCGTGGGCCAGTTCCGCCGCCGCCAGTTGCGGCAACAGGGCGAGCTGCCGGCGCAGCCACCGCGGCTCGGCCGCGGTGGCCGCATCCCAGAACGGGTAGTGGCGGTGGAAGCGGCCGGCCGTGTTCACCAGCAGCACGCAGGCATCGCCAGGTACGGCGGCGCGGGCCGAGAGCACCGGCCCTTCGGCCACCCCCAGCACCGCCACCGACAACGCGTCGTAAGGGCTCTGCAGATTGGTGTGGCCGCCCACCACCGGCACACCGAATCGCTCGGCGGCAGCCCCTAGCCCCGCCAGCAACGGCTCCGCCCGCTCGCCACCCCTGCACCACAGGCTGTTCACCACCGCCAGCGGCCGGCCGCCCATCGCGGCGATATCGCTGAGGTTCACCAGCACGCCGCACCAGCCGGCGAACCAGGGGTCCTCCGCCACCAGCGCCGGCGCCATCCCCTCGCAGGCCAGCAGCAGAGCACCCGGCTGGGGGGGCAGCAGGGCGGCATCGTCGCCCAGGGCGGCAGCTGGCCCGAGGGCGGGGAAGGGCTGGTGGGGAAAGGCGGTCGCCGGGGCCTGGATGTCGCGCTTGCCCAGCAGGCCCGACTGCAGCCGCAGTCGTTCGACCAGCTCCGCCAGGACGCTCATGCCGCCCGCAGCTGCGGGCGCCGCTCGCGGGCCGGCTGGTAGTAGGCCAGATCGGCCTCCATCAGATGGTGGGCGATGCCGCGGATCTCCAGTTCGTCGGTGGAGCGCCAGTGCAGGCGCTGGAAGAAGCGCACGTTCTGGATCTGCACCGTGGCCAGAAAGCGGTCGCAACCCCAGCCGTTGGCCGTGGTCACCGCCTTCCAGATCAGCCCCTTGCCGATCTGGTTGTGACGGCGGAAGTCGGCATCGACCCCCAGCCGGCCGCCGTACCAGAGCCGCGGGCTCTTCTCCAGGATCCGCACCACCCCCACCAGGTCGCCTCCGCGTTCGGCTCCATGGTTCACGGCGGCGATCGGGTAGGCGATCGCGTCGAGATCGTCGCGGTCGTGCTCCTCGAACAGGTGCTGCTCCTGGCAGAAGATGCGGCTGCGCAGCTGCCAGTAGCGCTCCAGCAGCCGTGCACCGGGCCGCAGCAGATGGAAGGAGAAGCGATCGGAGCTGGCGGTGGGCGACAGGCGGAAGTCATCGGCGTCGACGCCGATGCCCCAGCGCACCGAGGGGGTGAAGGCCGAGGGTGAGGAACTGGTGCTGCGGCCGATGTCGTGGCTGGCGGGATCGATGAAGAACATGGTTCAGAGCTCCTGCTCGAACAGCGACAGCGCCGAGCAGGCGCCGCACTTGGCGCAGCCGGCGGCCATCGCCTGGGCACTCAGATCCGAGGCCCGCAGCTGCGCCGCCACCGCCGTGTAGACCTCCACCATGAAGCTGCTGGAGGGGGCGGGATGGTGCTCCAGCGGTGTGCCGGCGATCGGCACGAACGGCACCACGAACGGGTACACCCCCAGGGCGATCAGCCGTTCGCTGCAGGCGATCAGCGACTCGGCTCGATCCCCCAGGCCCGCCAGCAGGTAGGTGGACACCTGGCCGCGGCCGAACACCGCCACCGCCTCGGCGAAGGCCTCGTCGTAGCGGTCCAGCGTCAGCTCCGACTTGCCCGGCAGGATGCGCCGCCGCACCTGGGGCTCCACCACCTCCAGGTGCATGCCGAGGCTGTCGACCCCTGCCTCCTTCATCCGCCGGTACCAGATCGGATCCTCCGGCGGCTCGCACTGGGCCTGGATCGGCAGGTTCACCCGCGCCTTCACCGCCGCCGCGGTCTCGGCCATCAGCCGGGCGCCCCGGTCATCGCTGTTGGGGGTGCCGGTGGTCATCACCAGCTGCGTCACTCCATCCAGCCGCACCGCGGCCTCCGCCACCTCCGCCACCTGGGCGGGCGTTTTGCGCACCAGCGTGCGGCCATCGTCGAGCGACTGCTCGATGGCGCAGAACTGGCACGATTCGGCGCGGTCGCGGAAGCGGATGCAGGTCTGGAGCAGGGTGGTGGCGAGCACATCGCGGCCGTGCAGCAGGGCGATGGCCCGGTAGGGGATGCCGTCGGCGGTGCGCAGGCCGTAGAAGGCCGGCTCCGGCGGCGGCTCGACAGCCACCACGGCACCGCCGCTGCGTTCGGCCACGGCGACCGCATCGCCTTCCTGCTGCAGCAGGTAGGGCGACGCCTGGGAGGCGGTGGTGTACACGGGCACCATCACCGTGGTGCCGTCGATCGTGAGGGCACGGTGATCCGACGGACCGGCGCCGCCGCGACGTCCGGGGTTGCCGGCCACCGCCGGATCCACCACCCCGTGCACCTGCAGTTCGGTCACCAGCCGCCCCAGGGAGGCGTTGGCCTCAGACATGGCTCACCTCCTCGACCTCGACACGGGGAGACGGCGCGGGAGATTCGGGAATCGGTCCCATCGCCGATACATGCACCGCGGGGGTGGCATTGAGACGCAGCCCCAGCAGATCGGGGCGGCTGTAATGGCCGACGCTGTCCATCATCCGTTTGCGCTTGGTGATCAGGGAGCGGTCGAGTTCGGCGATCGCCAGGCCCTCTCCCTCCGGCAGGGGGCCTGCCAGGTAGCGGCCCTCGGGGCTGATCACTGCCGTGTGGCAGCCGCCCTGGAACGCCTTGTGCAGGGCCGGATCGGCGGTGATGCGGGTGTAGTCGGCCGGATCCAGCCAGGCGGTGGCGCAGATCACGAAGCAGCCGGCCTCGAGGGCGTGGTGCCGCATGGTCACCGCCGTCTGCTCGCTGAAGATCGGGCCCACCAGTGAGCCCGGAAACTGGGCGCAGTGGATCTCCTCCCCCTGGGTCATCAGAGCGAAGCGGGCCAGGGGGTTGTAGTGCTCCCAGCAGGCGAGGGCGCCGATGCGGCCCAGCTCGGTGCTCACCACCTGCAGGCCGGCGCCGTCGCCCTGGCCCCACACCATCCGCTCGTGGTAGGTGGGGGTGATCTTGCGGCGCCTGAGCACCAGCTCGCCGCCGGCGTCGATCAGCAGCTGGGTGTTGTAGAGGCTGCCGCCATCGCGCTCGTTGATGCCCAGCAGCACGTGCATGGCGTACTGGCGGGCGGCGGCGGCGATCCGCTCCAGTTCGGGGCCGCCCACCGTCACCGCCTGCTCGTAGAGCTGGAGGTGCGAGCGGCCCATCAGCACCGCCGGCTCCACGAAGGAGAAGTAGGGGTAATAGGGCAGAAACGTCTCCGGAAAGACGATCAGCTCCACCCCCGCCGCGGCGGCCTCGGCCATGGCCTCGAGCACGCGGGCGACGGAGCCGTCGAGGCTGAACAGCACGGGCCGCACCTGGGCCGCCGCCACCGTGATCGTGGATGCCATGGTTGGTTGGGCGAAGAGCGGAATCAGAGGGTCCAGGTGTCGAGAATGAAGGCCCCTTCCTTGCGGTGCATCAGGATGATGTCGAGCACATCGAGGGGATTCACCGGACGGATTCCCGGGATCAGCGCTCCTTCGCCATGGCCGTAGAGGGCCTGCAGGGCGAAGCGGCAGGCATAGACCTTGCCGCCCTGATCCATGAACTTCTGGATGCGGGCGTTGAAGTTCAGATGGCCATCGAAGGCGGCATCACCCAGCTTGGGGAAGCCCCTCTGCACGCCCAGGGTGACGCCCGGTCCGTAGAGCAGGATCGAGGTTTCGAAGCCCTTGTTGATCAGCCGGCTGGCCTGAAGAAGATTCACCAGACCGATCGAGCCTTCAAAGGCCACAGTGTGAAAGGTGACCAGGGCTTTTTCACCGGGTTCGGCCTTCACATCCGGGAAAACCTTCTCCTCATAGTCGACGAGAAAATCGCCCGGCTGGTTGGCGGGACGGCTGACTTCAGGCATGGGAGCGAAAAGCCTTCAGGGAGAGGAACGGTGTGACGGTTGCACGTGTGAAGTTTTGCTTTTTGTACCCGATGCGACCGAATCGTTGATGGCGACCCCTGGCCCTGTCTCTCACTCGGCTCGTGCCCATCGCTACCGAAAAGGCAGAGCATCGCCAGCACAATCTCCTTCTCTGCCTTGGTTACGTGTCCGCTGCCGCCCGCCAGCCCCGCCGCCATCCGGTGGTGATCGTGGGGGCCGGTCAGGCCGGTCTGTCGATGGCCCATACCCTGCAGCGCCGCGGCATCCGGCCGCTGCTGCTGGAGCGCCATCGCATCGGCCACGCCTGGGAGCGCCAGCGCTGGGATTCGTTCTGTTTGGTCACCCCAAACTGGCAGTGCCGTCTGCCCGATTTCCCCTACGACGGCGACGATCCCCACGGCTTCATGGGCCGCGATCAGATCGTCGACTACGTGCGCCGCTACGCCGCCCACATTGGGGCCGACGTGCGCGAGGGGGTGGCGGTGAGCCGTCTGCTGCGCGATGGCGACGGCTACCGCCTGTTCACCAGTGAAGGGGAGATCGAAGCCCACCAGGTGGTGATCGCCACCGGCGGCTACCACCGCCCCCGTCGCCATCCCCAGGCCGAACGCCTCCCCGCCGGCCTGCTGCAGCTCGACGCCCGCGATTACCGCAACCCGCACCAGCTCCCCCCCGGACCGGTGCTGGTGGTGGGCAGCGGCCAGTCGGGCTGTCAGATCGCCGAAGACCTCTTCCTCGCCGGCCGCCCGGTGCATCTGAGTGTGGGCTCGGCGCCCCGCTCTCCGCGCCGCTACCGCGGCAAGGATGTGGTGGATTGGCTGGATCGCATGGGCTACTACCAGCTGCCGATCGAGCAGCACGACGATCCGAAGCTGGTGCGCCACAAGACCAATCACTACCTCACCGGTCGCGATGGCGGCCGCGAGATCGACCTGCGCCGCCGGGCCCTCGAGGGCATGGTGCTGCACGGGCGCCTGGAGGAGCTGGGATCCCGCAGCATCCGCTTCGCCGCCGATCTGGCCGAGAACCTCGAGCGGGCCGACGCCGTGTACTGCCGCATCCGCGCGGGCATCGACGCCTGGATCGCCCGCGAGGGGATCGAGGCGCCCGAGGAACCGCCCTACGTGCCCTGCTGGGAGCCGCCGCCGGGTCCGCCGGCCGCCCTCGATCTGGCGGCCGAGCCCCTGGCGGCGGTGATCTGGTGCACCGGTTATGGCGCCGATTTCCACTGGGTCGATGTGCCGGTGTTCGACGGCGCCGGCTATCCGGCCCACGAGCGGGGCGTCACCCCGAGCGAGGGGCTGTACTTCATCGGCCTGCCCTGGCTGCACACCTGGGGTTCGGGCCGCTTCTGCGGAGTCGCCGACGACGCCGAGCACCTGGCGGAGATGATCCGCCTGCGGCTCCACCGCCGCGACGCCAGCCAGGAGCGGCTGGAGTGCACGGCCCTGCTGGGATCCTGACGGCCGGAACCAGGAGGGGTGCCGGAGGCTTCCGGCGCTGTGTTCCCCATTGCGCACCGAGGTGATGGAGCCACGGGCCTGTGCTGGCCGGTCTTCCTACGATCCGCCCCATAACTCCGCTCCACCAGCATGAGCGACGCCCTCTCGGACCTCGGCCACCTCCCGGGAACGGAGCAGGAGCTCGGCCTGATCGATGCCTGGTGGCGCGCCGCCAACTACCTGGCGGTGGGGATGATCTACCTGCGGGCCAATCCGCTGCTGCGGGAGCCGCTGCGGCCCGAGCACATCAAGAACCGGCTGCTCGGCCACTGGGGATCGAGCCCGGGCCAGGCCTTCCTCTGGGCCCACGCCAACCGGGTGATCCGCCAGCACGACCTCGACATGATCTACCTGTCGGGGCCGGGCCACGGTGCCCCGGGAGTTCTGGGCCCCACCTACCTCGACGGCTCCTACAGCGAGATCTATCCCGACAAGAGCCAGGACGCGGTCGGGATGGCCCGCTTCTTCAAGCAATTCTCCTTCCCCGGCCACATCGGCTCCCACTGCACGCCGGAAACCCCCGGTTCGATCCACGAGGGCGGCGAGCTGGGCTACGTGCTCTCCCACGCCTGCGGGGCGGTGTTCGACAACCCCGACCTGATCGCCCTGGCCTGCGTGGGCGACGGCGAGGCCGAGACCGGCCCGCTGGCCACCTCCTGGCACATCAACAAGTTCCTCAACCCGATCAGCGACGGGGCGGTGCTGCCGGTGCTGCACCTCAACGGCTACAAGATCGCCAACCCCACGCTGCTGGCGCGCATCCCGCGCGAGGAGCTCGAGAGCCTGCTGCGTGGCTACGGCTGGGAGCCGATCCTGGTGGAGGGCCACGAGCCGATGGCCATGCACCGCGCCATGGCTGAGGCGATGGACTCGGCCGTGGGGCGCATTCGTGCGGTGCAGGCCGAATGCCGCGGCAGCGGCGAGGCGGTGCGGCCCCGCTGGCCGATGATCGTGCTGCGCTCCCCCAAGGGCTGGACCGGTCCTGCGGCCCTCAACAACCACAAGCTGGAGGGTTTCTGGCGCGCCCATCAGGTGCCGCTGCCCGCTCCGAACAAGGATCCGGAGCAGCTGCAGATGCTCGAGGACTGGTTGCGCAGCTACCGGCCCTGGGAGCTGTTCGACCAGAACGGCACGCTCGTTCCCGAGCTGCAGGCCCTCTCCCCCACCGGCCGGCGGCGCATGGGCTCGAACCCCCACGCCAACGGTGGCCTGCTGCGGCGCAAGCTGCAGCTGCCCGCGGTGGAGGCCTATGCCGTGCCTGTGGCCGCTCCCGGGGCCAGCGAGGCCGAGAACACCTTCCCGCTGGGCGAGCTGCTGCGCGATGCCATCGCTGCCAACCCCCATGCGCTGCGGGTGTTCGGCCCCGATGAAACCTCCTCGAACCGCCTGCAGGCGATCTATGAGGTAAGCAAGAAGGTGTGGATGGAGGACTTCCTGCCCGAAGACCTCGATGGCAGTGAACTCTCCCGTGATGGTCGGGTGGTGGAGATGCTCTCCGAGCACACCCTGGTGGGGATGATGGAGGGCTATCTGCTCACCGGCCGCTACGGCTTCTTCCACACCTATGAGGCCTTCGCCCATGTGATCGCCTCGATGTTCAATCAGCACGCCAAGTGGCTGGAGTCGTGCATTCACCACGCCCCCTGGAGGGCGCCGATCGGGCCCTGGAACTGCCTGATCTCCTCCACGGTGTGGCGGCAGGATCACAACGGCTTCACCCACCAGGATCCCGGCTTCATCGACCTGGCCGGCAACAAGAGCGGCGAGGTGGTGCGCGTGTATCTGCCCGCCGATGCCAACAGTCTGCTGGCGGTGGCCGAAGAGGCGCTGCTGGAAACCAATGTGTGCAACATCATCGTCTCCGACAAGCAGAAGCACCTGCAGTATCTGAACCTTGAGCAGGCCCGCCAGCATGTGGCCAAGGGCATCGGCCTCTGGAGCTGGGCCAGCAACGACGACGACGGCACCGAGAGGGATGAGCCCGACGTGGTCATGGCCTGCGCCGGCGACATCCCCACCAAGGAGACGCTGGCGGCGGTGGAGATCCTGCGCCGTGAGATCCCGAGCCTGCGCATCCGCGTGCTGAACGTGGTGAAGCTGTTTGCCCTCACCGAACCGAAGGAGCATCCCCACGGCCTCAGCGACCGTGACTTCGACACCCTGTTCACCATCAACAAGCCGGTGATCTTCAACTTCCACGGTTACCCCTGGCTGATCCACCGCCTCACCTACCGCCGCCGCAACCACGCCAACATCCATGTGCGCGGTTACAAGGAGAAGGGCAACATCAACACGCCGCTCGAGCTGGCGATGAACAACCAGATCGATCGCTTCAATCTCGTGATCGACGTGATCGACCGCGTGCCGGGCCTCGGCTCACGCGCCGCCCACGTGAAGGAGCGGATGAAGGAGGCGATCCTCGCCAACCGCGCCTACGCCCACGAGCACGGCATGGATGCGCCCGCCGTCACCGACTGGCGCTGGGGCGGCGGCAGTCCCGCCTGAGATGCGTCCGCCCGATCCCTCGGCACCGCCGCAGGGGGCGGTGCTGGTGCTCAACGCCGGTAGTTCGAGCCTCAAGGCCCGGTTGCTGGCCGCCGATGACGCGGTGCTCTGGCAGGGATCCACGGGCTGGGATGCCACCGGCTGCGCGCAAGGGCCCGCGGTGGAGGAGGTGCTGGCAACCTGGCTGCTGCCCGCTCTGGATCCCTGGCGGGATGGCATCGCGCTGGCGGGCCATCGGGTGGTGCACGGCGGCGAGCGTTTCACGGCCCCCACCTCCCTCACCCCGGAGGTGCTGGCGGAGCTCGAGGCTCTGGTGCCCCTGGCGCCGCTGCACAACGGGCCGGCGCTGCAGGTGATGCGCCTGCTGTCCGCCCACTGGCCCGATCTGGCCCAATGGGCCTGCTTCGACACCGCCTTCCACGCCACCCTGCCGCTTGCCGCCCGCACCTATGCCCTGCCGGAGGCCTGGCGGTCCCTGGGGCTGCGGCGCTTCGGTTTTCACGGCCTCAACCACCAGCACGTGGCCGAAACGGTGAGCCGCCGCTTCGGTGCGACGCGCCTCGACCCGGGCGGGGGGCAGGGGCCTCTGCGGCTGATCAGCTGTCACCTCGGTGCCGGCTGCTCCCTGTGCGCCATCGCCGGCGGCCGCAGCATCGCCACCACCATGGGCTTCACGCCGCTGGAGGGCCTGGTGATGGCCCGCCGCAGCGGGACTGTCGATCCCGGCGTGCTGCTGCAGCTGCTGCGCCTCGGCGTGGCGCCCGCCGATCTCGACCGGGTGCTGAATGGCGAGAGCGGCCTGCTGGGCCTCTCCGGCCTCAGCGGCGATATGCGCGAGCTGCGCACCGCCGATGCCGAGGGGCATCCGGGCGCCGCCCTGGCCCTGGCGGTGTTCCGCTTCTCGCTGCTGCAGGCGATCGGTGCGATGGCAGCCAGCCTCGGCGGCGTCGACGTGATTGCCCTCACCGGCGGTATCGGCGAACACGACGCGATGCTGCGCCGCGAACTGGTCGAAGCGCTCACCTGGCTGGGAACCTTTGAACTGATCGTGGTGCCTGCCGACGAGGAGGGCCAGATCGCCCGTTCCTGCCGCGCCGCCGCCACCTGTCCACCAGCAGTCTCTCCTCAACCCGCCTGACCTCCACCCGCCTGCTCGACTGCGACGCGGTCTTCCTCTCCGATCTGCACCTGGGCTCGAACCAGTGCGAGGCCCGGGATCTTGAGCGCTTCCTAGAGCTGCTGCGGCCCCGCCGGCTCTATCTGGTGGGCGACATCATCGATCTGCAGGCGATCCGCTACAACGCCAGCGTTGACGATGCGTTTCTGCGCGACGCCGTGGCGGCCGCCATGGAGGCCCGTGGCCAGGGGATCGAGGGTCTGATCGAGACGGGCGAACTGGGCGGCCGCCGGCTGCTGCGCAGCTCCCATCGCCGGGTGCTGGAGGCGCTGCGCCGGCTGTATGAGGAGGGCTGTGAGCTCGTCTATGTGCCGGGGAACCACGACGCTCTGCTGCGCCGCCATGCGGGCGTGTTGCGGCCTGGTATCACCGTTCTGCTGGAGGACGTCTACACCACACCGTGTGGTCTGCGGCTGCTGGTGCGCCATGGCGATGAGTACGACCGCCTGCTGCGCCTGCACACGGGCCTGAGCCATGGCCTGATGCAGCTGCAGGAGCACTACAGCGCCTGGGTGAACGGGGTGCGCGGCCTGCTCCCGCTGCCGCCCCTCGCGAACGTGGCCGGCGCAGCAGCAGGGGACACCCCCGGGGACAGCGCCGGGCCGGAGGCGATCCTCGAGGCTGCCGCCGCCCTGCTGGCCACCCATGGCGACTGGCCCGTGCCCCTGGGCGACGGGCTGGACGCCTCCGGCAGCTTCTCCCTGGCCTTCGCCCTCGAACGGGCCCTGAAGCACCGCAGTGGCCACGACCGCCTGATCAAGCGCATGCTGCTGCGCCATCTCGAGCGCGAGAACCGCCAGCGCCGCCTCGACGGCGTGATCAATGGCCACACCCACATCCCCGAAGCCAGCGCCTTCGCCTGGCCCGGAGAGGGGGAGGCCGCAGGCTCGCGGCCCTGCCATCTGCAGGTGTTCAACGACGGCAGCTGGGCCCGCAGCCAGCCCCGCCTCGGCCGCACCGCCCTGGTGGTGGGCCTCGACGGCGCCATCGGCATGGTGCGCTACGACCGCCGCAGCGGCATCACCCCGTTCCGGCCACCGCGCTTCCCCTTCAATACCTACCCCCAGCAGCCCTGCCCCGGTTGCGGGGCGCCGGTATCGGTGCTCGATCCGCCGGGCTGAGGCTGGAAGCCAGGGGCCAGGGCACGGCGCCGAAGCATGAAAAAAGGGGACGGCCTGACCGCCCCCCGGGAGTGCTGGGCGGCCAGAGGCCGCTGCTCTCACTTGCCGATCTTGTCGACCGCCTTGCGGGCGTTGGTGAGGATCACACCCTTGAGGGGCACGTAGCCGAGGTCGTCGGCTTTGCTCTGGGCGGGGCCGAGAAGGTATTCCATCGCCTTCTGGATGGAGGGGGCCTTGGCCCCGTTGCCCTTCTGGTAGGCCAGGATCCAGGTGAGGGTGGAGATGGGATAGCTGGCGGCCCCGCCCGGGTTGGCGTCCTCACCGGCCAGCATGGTGTTGAGCTTGATGTTGTTGAGGGCGGCGGCCCCGCTGGTCAGGTTGGGCTTCACGAAGGCACCCGACCTGTTCTGCAGAGCAGCGGCGCGGATCTTGCCCTTCACGAAGGCCTGGTTGAGGTAGCCGATCGCGCCGGGGGTGTTGGAGATCACGCCGGCCACGCCCTCGTTGCCCTTGCCGCCCACGCCCACGGGCCAGCTCACGCTCTTGCCTTCACCCACCTTGCTCTTCCATTCGGGGGAGAAGGCCGAGAGGCTGTTGGTGAAGGCGAAGGTGGTGCCGGAGCCGTCGGAGCGGTGGGCCACCGTGATCGGCCCCTTGCCGCACTTCAGGGCGTCCCAGGTCTTGATGGTGCCGAGGAAGATATCGACCAGCTGCTTCTGGGTGAGCCGCAGGTTGGGGCAGTCGGCTTTGTTGTAGGCCACGGCGATCGTGCCGCCCACGGTGGGGAACTGGATCACACCGCGGCTCACCTTGGCGGCATCGGCGGGCTTGATCGGTTCGTCGGTGGCGGCGAAATCCACGGTGCCAGCCAGGAACTGGCGCACGCCGGCGCCCGATCCCACCGACTGATAATTGACCTTGACGCCCGAACTGGCGAGGCTGGCGAATGCGCTCTGATAGAAGGGGGCCGGGAAGGTGGCACCGGCGCCATTGATCGTGGCCTGGGCCAGCGCCGCGGCCGAGGCCAGGGTGCCGGCACCGAGGGCGGCGGCCGTGCCGAGGGTCAGGGCCTTCTTGGCGAAGGTCATCGAAAAGCCGTTGGAATGAGCTTTACATGGCTACGTGTCCGGGCTCCCTGTGGTCGTTAGGCCTCGGTTAAGGGGGGCTCAAGATCGTTCGTTCGCCTCTGCAGGCGTGCCGAGCAGGTCGGTCAGCAACTGCCGGCGGCAGTGGGGCCGCTGCAACTCGCGGGCCTGCTCACGCCAGCGGCTCCAGCAGAGGGCCGAGCGGCTCGCCAGAAGATCGTGCAGCCGAGGCAGGCTGTCCGCCAGTCGGCCAGGCAGCTGGTCGTCGATCGCCCGGCGCAGCACGTCCAGGTCGTTGAGTTCCCCCAGCAGCTCCTGCAGCCCCTGGAAGCGGCGCACCCAGGCGGCCCCTGCCTCGCCGTTCAGCGGCTGCAGATTCTCCAGGCAGTAGCGGGCGTTCTTGCACTGCTTGCGCAGGTCATGGACCGACTCCGGATCGGCGCCGGCCTCCTGCACGAACCAGCCGGGGTGGACCGCCAGGGACGAGAGCAGCGGGGCCTGCCATTCCACCTGCCAGACCGCCACCGGCTCGGCGCCCAGGGGGGTGAAGGCGGGCAGTTTCAGCCATCCCTGCAGCCGCTCCAGCAGCTTCAGGTAAGCCCCGCTGGTGAGGGTGCCGGCCAACTGCTCGCCGGCGAGGCGGCGCTCACGGCGGAGCTGCCGCAGCACCGGACGCAGGGCCCGTGCCTCCTCTTCCGGCAGCTGGGGGATGAGCTCCTCATCCAGCCGGGCCCGCAGCACATCGAGATCGCGCGCCATCCCCAGCCGCCGGGCCGCCTTGGCGATCCGCCCATCCCCCAGGCCTGAGGGCAGCACGAGGGCCGGACCGAACTGACGCAGCACGGTGCGCAGGCGCCGCATCGCCACCCGCATCCGATGCAGCGGCTCCGGATCGCCGCTGTCCTCCAGCACCGGACCCTGCAGCTCCACCAGACGGCGCACGTACTGGTCAAGCCGCTGATGGGCCCAGGCCCCGTTGCTGGAAGGGGCGTCAGGGCCTGTGGCAGGAGCCGTTCGCTCGATCATGCTCTGCATCCGTGCCTCCCTTCGGTCTCCACCACGCAGCTCCTCCTCCTCCTCCTGCTGTGATCCTGGAGCCGTCGGCTGCGCCGCGGGGTTAAGAAACGGTTGTGAATTGCCGCTCCGGCCCGTCCTGGCCCTGCGTGGGGCCAACCGGATCTTCACCTCACCTTGGCCTGTGGCTGCCTACATTCGGAACCTGATGATGGTCCGCCGTGAGCCCAGGCGTTTCTGAGGGCGATCTCGATCCTGCTGCCGACGATGATGGGGCGATCGTGCGTTCGCCGATGGAGGCCCATGGCAGCTACCGCGGCGCCGACTGGAGCCCCCAGCGGCTGGTGTTCCATCAGAACCTGGAAACCTTCGCCGAGCGGGTGGGGTTGATCGTGGCCCTGCAGAGCAACGGCAAGCTCAGCCAGGAGCAGGCCTATGCCCGCATCCGCCGCATGTGGAAAGATCTGCGCGCCAGCAAGGATGAACTCCTCGATGGCTCCGGCAAGCGCAAGGGCAACGGCGGCTGAGGGGGGGTTCCGGCCTGCCAGCCTGGCGGCGTCAGCCGGGGGCGGCGATCCCCGGCATGTAGCGCCGCTCGTGGGGCTGGCCGCGCAGCATCCGGTTCCAGTACAGCCAGGGCAGCACGCTGGTCTTCACCACCCACATGCTCCAACGCTCCTTGGTGGGGTCGAGCGGGAAGGAGGGCACCGGCTGCTGCTCGTAGTTGAACTCGGCCATGATCGTCTTGCCGTAGCCGGTGATCAGCGGGCAGCAGCTGTAGCCGTCGTAACGGGCGGTGAGGGGCTGACCGTCGAGCAGGGCGAGCAGGTTGCTCACCAGCACCGGCGCCTGGCCCCGCACCGCCGCCGCCGTCTTGGAGTTGGGCATGCCCGACACGTCGCCCAGGGAGAACACGTTGGTGAAGCGCCGGTGCTGCAGCGTGTGGGGATCCACCTCCACGAAGCCGCCGGGGGCGCCTGTGGCCAGGGGGCTGGTGGCCACCACATCCGGTGCCGCCATCGGCGGCGTCACGTGCAGCAGCTCGTAGGGAATCACCACCTCCAGCGGCTCCTCCTCGCCGTCGCGCCATTCGCGCGTGGGCGGCACCGCAAACACCGCTTCCCTGCTCTCCGGCCGCACCGCCTTGAGCACATGGCTGTAGCGGGCGTCGATGCCGCGGCGGGCCACCACCTCCCGCAGGGGGGCGGCATAGGTGGGAACCCCGAAGATGCCGGGGGTGGCCGTGGCGTAGATCACCGTGGTCCTGGCCGCCACGGCCGGATCGCGCCGGAACACGTCGTCGGCGAGGTAGGCGATCTTCTGGGGGGCCCCCGGGCACTTGATCGGCATCGGCGGGCAGGTGAACACGGCGTTGCCGCCGCGGAAGGCCTGGATCGCCTCCCAGGTGTAGGCAGCGTGCTCGCGGGAGTAGTTGCTGCACACGCCGCCCTTGCCCAGCGCCTCCGGCAGACCCTCGATCGCCTCCCAGCAGAGCTTCATGCCGGTGGCCACCACCAGCACGTCGTAGGCGAGGGTGCGTCCGCCGGTGGTGCTCACGGTGCCGGCGGTGGGGTCGAAGCCAGCCGCTCCCTCCCGGATCCAGGTGACGCCCTCGGGGATCAGGCTCGCTTCGGAGCGGCGCGTCTGCTCCATCGTGAACACGCCGCCGCCCACCAGGGTCCAGCCGGGCTGGTACCAGTGGTCTTCAGCGGGTTCGAGGATCGCCACCTCCAGGGCCGGGCGTGCCTGTTTCAGCTGGCTGGCGGCGGTGAGGCCGGCGGCACCGCCGCCGACGATCAGGATCTGGTGATGGGACATGCAGCGCTGCGGGATCCGGGTGCCCTTGTGCACTCATTAGACCCATGGGCCGGGGCGACGCCAATGGGGAGGGGGGCTGGATGAGCGAACCGTGGCGATCCGTTACGTGAAGGCCGGTGGCGACCCAGCGGATGTTGCAACTGATGCCGCAGGCCGCCGTTGCGGTAGTGACAGGCACACACTGAAGACATCCCGCGGCACTGCTGATGTTCCTGAAACTCCGCCACGACGAAGCCTCCAGCCTGGTGGAGGTGCTCGACCTGCCGCAGCTGTTCGATCCCTTCCAGGGCAACGTGCAGGCCCGCCTCCACGGCGGCGAGGAACTGCAGGATCCCGCCGCCTATGCCAAGGGGGATCTGATCTTCCCTTCCGGTGAGGAGCTGCCCCGCTGCTGGGTGGATGCCCAGTACCGCCGCTGAGGCCGGGCGAGGGTGAGTCCGAGGCCCGCCGGGTCACGGTGATGTGGCCCGAGGCACATCGGGGGTTGGCTGGAGTGACAGCGCTGCCCCCCGTGGCCTCTCAGGGTGGTGGGAATCCTTCAGCCGCCCATGGCTCTGCAACTCGGCGACACCGTTCCCGACTTCACCCAGGACTCCCAGCTG
>JANWUR010000019.1 GCA_024958655.1 Cyanobium sp. FGCU6
ATGGTGAAAGCGCAGGAACCGCCTCAGCCACTGCTCGTAGGTCGCCACGGTGCGCGGCAGCTCCTCGCGGTAGCGCTGGATCAGCCCCGGCGGGCGTGGAGTGGTCGGCATCGTTCGTCTCTGCCACACCACAGGGTTCCCACCGCCATTCACGGGCCCTGGCCAGCCCTGGCCCATGGGCAGCGGTTGTGGCTCCTGTGGGCCGCTGAGCGTGATGATGGGTCCATGCCCTCATCCGCAGCCGACATCGGCTCGCACGCTCGATGGACATCCCCTTTTCCCTCACCCTGAGCTTCGACGACCTCGAGGTGCTGCTGCTGGTGGAGAACGGCGGCGCTTCGCCACTGGAGGTGGAGGAGTCGCTGGGAATCGAACGGCAGGAGACGAAAGTCTTGTTTCGTGGCCTGGTGCGCCGCGGTCTGCTCGATTGGCAGGGCAGATCCCATGCTCAAGGTGCCCTGCCCTGGCCCTGGAGCTTCGGCTCCACCGTCTTTCAGCTCACGCCGTTGGCCCGCAGTCTGCGTAGCGATGGCGACTTCGTGGATACAGCCTTTGCCGCATCAATCTTGCTCCCCGTCCTGAAAGACAGGTTGTGAGAGCGGCGCGCGGGTCAGACGGCGTTCGGCCCCGGCTGTTGCCGCCTCTGGTGGTGCATGGATCGAGACAACGGCAGGGTGTTGCCGGCAGCGCATGGACCTCCTTGACCAGCGCCTCGGGTGTCGATCACGGGCCTGGTCCTGTGTCGCTCAGCGCGGCACCAGGCTGGCCTCGATGAGGCTGGCCTTGATGAGGCTGGCCTCGATGAACGAGGCCGGCCGCTCGGCGGTGGCCAGGTAGTAGAGGATCACCAGCTCGCCCCGATCGTTCTGGCCGATCTGGGGATAGCCCATGTCGGAGGCGTGGGGGTTGGCGCGCACCACCCGCTCAGGGCCCCAGGTGCGGCCGTCGTCGTCGCTGAGGCGCAGCAGCATCACCTGGCGGCGGCGATCGGCCCAGGCGCAGGCCAGGCGGCCATCCCGCAGCCGTGTGAGGGCGGGAGGGTTGCCATTGCAGCAGCCGGCCTCCCCCACCCTGGAGCGGAACTGCCAGCGGCGGCCGCCATCCTCGGAAACCACCAGATCGATCCAGTTCTCATCCTCTCCGCCGCGGGGATTCCGCCGCCGCAGGGCCGCCACGAACCGGCCGCCGCCGAGATCCACCGCCGACGGCATCACCGCCCGGTAAGGATCCCGGCGAGGCACCAGCCAGCCGAGGAAGCGGAACCTGCGGCCGCCGTCATCGCTGCGGACGGCGAAGGGCTTGTCGAGCCGTCCTGCCCAGCGCCCCAGGGAAGGATCCTGGGCCGAGAGCAGCATCACCACCGCGTCCCGGCCCTGGGGCAGAACGCTGGTGCGGGAGGTGATGCGCAGCCCGGCCAGCTCGGGGGTGTCCTCCAGGCCGGTGAAGGCCCAGGGTCCCCGCCAGGTCCGCCCCCGGTCGGTGGAGACATGGAACGCGCCAAGCCGGGCCGGGCCCTTCTCCCCCGAACCGGCCACCACGCGCACCGCCAGGTCGGGGTGATCGAAGCGGAGATCACCGGGGCCCGCGGGCTGGGGTGTGCCGGTGCGGCTGAGGGCGGCCGGAGGGCTCTCGACGCTCCAGCTGACGCCACCATCAAGGGAGCGGGCCAGCCGCAACTCCTGGGGCTGGCCCACCTTGTGGCCCTCCAGCTCCGGCCGCCAGGGGCCATCGCTGAAGCCCACCAGCATCTCCCGCCCTCCCTGCCACGACCAGAAGCCGTTGTTGGCGGGCCAGGCGAGGAAGCGATCGGGGGCGGAGGACACCACCACCTGCCGCACCGCCTGCGACACCGCCGCGGGGGCTGGCTGCGCCACAACCAGCGGCGGCAGGAGGAACGGACCGAAGACGGCCAGGGCGAGCGGGGCAGCGAGCAGAGGGTGGAGCCGGAGGCGACCCATGGCCGTGCAGGGGAAGGGGAACGGGGCGGCAGGTCCTCAGCCGCCGATCAGGGTGTCCAGAGCGGCGGTCACGTCGCTCTGACGCATCAGCGCCTCGCCCACCAGCACCGCATCGGCGCCGGCTTCCACCACCCGATCGAGGTCGTCGCGGCTGAACAGCCCCGATTCGCTCACCAGCAGGGCACCCCGCTCGCGCACGGCGGGCCCGAACCGCTCCATCAGCTGCTCGGTGGTGGCCAGATCCACAGCAAAGGTGGACAGATCGCGGTTGTTGATGCCGATCAGGTTCACCCCGTCGAGGCCCAGCACCCGCTCCATCTCCCTGGCGTCGTGCACCTCCACCAGCACCGCCAGCGCCAGGCTGCGGGCCACCTTGAGCAGGTAGGCCAGATCGCTGTCGGTGAGGATCGCGGCGATCAGCAGGGCGGCATCGGCGCCGGCGGCCCGGGCCTGGTACAGCTGGTAGGGGGAGAGGATGAAGTCCTTGCAGAGCAGGGGCAGATCCACCGCCTCGCGCACCTGCACCAGCACCTCGAAGCCCCCCTGGAAAAAAGCCTTGTCGGTGAGCACCGACAGGCAGCTGGCGCCACCGGCGGCGTAGCCGCAGGCGATGGCGACCGGATCGAAATCCGCACGGATCACGCCCTTGCTCGGGCTGGCCTTCTTCACCTCGGCGATCACCGCCGGCTTGCGGCAGCTGGCCTTCAGGGCCGCGACGAAATCGCGGGTGGAGGGCAGGTCGGCCACCTGGCTCTGCAGCTGCTGCAGGCTCACCCGCTCACGGGCGGCGGCCACCTCCCGATCCTTCGCCCACACGATCTCCTCGAGGATGTGACGGGGCTGCCCATCGGGATGGGGGATGCCGTACTGCAGGTGGGCCACCTTCACCGGCGGGTTGGGGGGGCGGCGGCGGATCTCCATGCTCAGACCCCCACCAGGGAGGGCTGGGCCGAGGCCACCGCCATCGCCGCCTGCTTGTAGGCCACTTCCACCACCTCGCTGAGAGTGGGATGGGTGTGCACCTCGTTGGCCAGCTGCCGCACCGACTGGCGGCGCGCCACCGCATTGGCCACCTCCTGGATCAGGTCGGCAGCATGCAGGCCGTAGATGTGCGCGCCGAGCACCTCACCGGTGTCCTTGCGGAACAGCAGCTTCATCAGCCCGTCGCTCTCCAGCTCCGCCAGGGCCTTGGAGTTGGCCTTGAAGTAGCTGCGCACCGCGCCGAGTTCAAAGCCTTCCTGGCCCGCCAGCTCCTTCGCTTCGGCCTCGCTCAGGCCCACTGAGCTGATCTCGGGGTGGGTGAAGGTGGCGGCGGGGATCGAGCGGTAATCGATGCGGCGCGGATGGCCGAGGATGTTGTCCACCGCCACCGCACCCTGGGCCGCCGCGGTATGAGCCAGCATCATCTTGCCGGTCACATCCCCCACGGCCCAGAGGTGGGCCACCGGGGCACCATCCGCCAGCACCCGCATCGTGTCGTCCACCGGGATGAAGCCCCGCTGGGTCTCCACCCCCACCGAGGCGAGACCGAGGTCCTTGCTCACGGGCACCCGGCCGGTGGCCACCAGCACCGCATCCACCTCCAGGGTCTCCACCGGCTCCCGGGTGGCCATGTCCACAAGCTCGATCCGCACCGGACAGCCGGGCGTGACCTTCTGGGCCAGCACGCCGGCGCGGGCGTCGATGTCGCGGCCGTCGATCAGCTGGCGGGCCGCCAGCTTGGCGATGTCGGGATCGAAGGTGGGCATCACCCGATCCAGCGCCTCGATCATCGTGACTTCACAACCGAGGGCGGTGTAGACGTCGGCGAACTCCAGGCCGATGTAGCCGCTGCCGATGATCGCGATCCAGCGCGGCAGCCATTCCAGGTTGATCGACTCATCGCTGGTGAACACCGTGCGGCCATCGGTCTCGATGCCGGGCGGCACGAACGGATCGGAGCCGGTGGCGATGATCACATCGCGGGCGGAGTAGGCCCGCTCAACGCCGCCGCCGCTCTCGCGCACCACCACCCGCTGGGGGCCGTCGAGGCGCCCCTTGCCCCGCAGGATCGTGACGCCGGCGCGCTCCAGGGTGCGGGTGAGGTTGGTGCGGATCGTCTCCACCAGCTGGCGGGCGTGGTCGGCGATCTTCTGGCGCTCGAAGCGCACCGGCGCGGCGTGGATGCCGAAGCCCGCCAGATGCTCCGCATCGGCCAGCTCCCGCACCCGGCCGGCGGCGGCAAGCAGGGCCTTGGAGGGCACGCAGCCCCGATTCACGCAGGTGCCGCCCATGTCGCGGGATTCGACGATCGCCACCTTCAGCCCGTGCTCGGCCGCATGCTTGGCGGCATCGAAGCCGCCGTAGCCGGCACCGATCACCACAACGTCGTAGTCGAACCCGGAGGAAGCGGTGGGGCCGGAGGTGGGATCGCTCACCGGAGCATGTCGCGCGGAATGCCAGGCATTCTCCCCTGTCAGGCAGCCGTGCGCCGGCGCCAGCGCTCCAGCAGCAGCGGCGCTGCCGCCACAGCCACATTCAGCGACTCCACGTCAGGGCTGTGGGGGATGGTGACCCGCCGGTCGGCCTGCGCCGCCAGCTCCTCGCCCAGTCCCGCCCCTTCGTTGCCCAGCAGCAGCACGGTGGGTGCCGACCAGTCGAGCTGCCAGTAGGGAACGGCAGCGGCTGCACCTTCAGCGGGCACCACCGTGGCCACCACCTGCCGGCCCCGGCGGCGTGCGGCCCCCAGCCGCCGCCGCAGACCTTCGGCGTCGAGCCGGACCAGAGGCAGGGCCAGCACCGCTCCGCTGGAGGCGCGCACCACCTTGGGCTGCAGCGGATCGGCGCCCTCCGCCAGCCACACCTCCTCCACCCCCGCCGCCAGGGCGGTGCGCAGCAGGGTGCCGAGGTTGCCAGGATCCTGAAGGCGATCGAGGGCGAGCACGAAGCTGGGGGGATCTGTCTCCGGCCGGGGCTGGGGCAGGCAGGCGGCCGGCAGCACGAGGAGCACGCCATCGGGGCTGCGGGTGCTGGCGGCCGCCTCCAGCACCTCGGGCACGGCGGTGCGCAGGGCCGTGGCGGCAGGGAGGGCACCGATCAGCTCTGGATGGGCCTCCCACCAGTCAGGGGTGGCCAGCAGCAGCTCGGGGTGGAGCCCCAGCCTCACCACCTCCTGCACCAGATGGGTGCCTTCGAGCAGCAGGGCCTGCTGCTCCCGCCGCCCGCGTGGTTGATGCAGCGCCCGCAGCCGCGACACCAGCGGGTTGCGGCGGCTGGTGATTGCTTCCGGCGGCAGGGCGGGAGGGCTCAGAACCGGGCGTGCTGCCGCACGCGCACACGATCGTGGAGCACCAGCCCGGCCCCCTCGCTCTCGATGTCGAGCCCCTGAACGGCGAGCACCTCGCCGCGAATACCTTCAGCCGCCAGATTTTCGGCCAGCTTGCGCAGAACAATGTCCTCCACCGTGGTCTGGTCGAAGCCGTCGGGTGTGAGGCTTTCGAGGAACTTACCCAGCTTGGAGGCCATGACCTCCGAAGCGTTGGTGATCTTGAGGACGATCATCTGAGAAAAGTATGCGGATGGGGAGACTTGAACTCCCACGACATTGCTGCCACTAGTACCTGAAACTAGCGCGTCTACCAATTCCGCCACATCCGCTGGCGAGCGCCGCAGCCCTTGACCGCGACGGCATCACCATAGACCACTGGGTTCGTGTCCGCCTCGGAACCCATGGCGGAACTCGCCAGGGCGGCGAGACAGTTCCCCTGGCGGCCGTCTAGACGGTGTGCCGGTTTGTTGTCAAGATGCGCGGGCAATACACGACGGGGACAGTCGTTCCATGACCCTTTCCGCTGTTCCCACGATGGTCGTGGCCAAGCCACGTCTCGAGATTTCCGGGGGACGGCGACTCCATGGTGAGCTGCGCGTCAGTGGCGCCAAGAATTCGGCCCTGGTGCTGATGGCCGCCTGCCTGCTCACCACAGACAACCTGCGCCTGCGCAATGTGCCGCCGCTCACCGACATCACGGCGATGGGCGAAATTCTCGCTGCCCTCGGCGTGGGGGTGGTGCGCAGCGGTGATGCCATCGATCTCGACGGCGGGCACATCACCCAGGCCGCTCCTCCCTATGAGCTGGTGAACAGCCTCAGGGCCAGCTTCTTCTGCATCGGCCCCCTGCTGGCCCGCATGGGCATGGCCCAGGTTCCCCTTCCCGGCGGTTGCCAGATCGGCTCCCGCCCCGTGGTGGAACACGTCAAGGGGCTGAAAGCGCTCGGAGCCCAGGTCACGATCGAGCATGGCGTGGTCACGGCGGTGGTCCCGGGCCGGGACCACCGGCTCACCGGCGGACACATCCACCTCGACTGCCCGAGCGTGGGCGCCACTGAGACTCTGATGATGGCGGCGGCCCTCGCCGATGGTGAAACCACCATTGAGAATGCCGCCCAGGAGCCGGAAGTGGTGGACCTGGCCAACCTGCTGATCGCCATGGGCGCTCGGATCCGCGGGGCTGGCACCCCCACCATCACGATCGATGGGGTCCGTACTCTGCACGGCGCGGACTACGCCGTGATCCCCGACCGGATCGAGGCCGGCACCTTCCTGCTGGCGGCCGCCATCACCCGCTCCACGCTGCGGGTGGCTCCCGTGATCCCCGAGCACCTTGGCGCCGTGCTCACCAAGCTCGAGGACGCGGGCTGCCGCCTCACTCCCGATGGCGAGGGCGTGATCCTCTCCACCGAGCGCATCCGCGCCCTCGATCTCACCACCCAACCCTTCCCCGGTTTCCCCACCGACCTTCAGGCCCCGTTCATGAGCCTGCTGGCCACTGCCGAAGGCACCAGTTTCATCGTCGAGAACATCTTCGAGAACCGCCTGCAGCACGTGGCCGAGCTGCAGCGGATGGGTGCCTCCATCCGGATGAACGGCAACACCGCCTGCGTCGAGGGTGTCGCTCGCCTGAGCGGCGCCCCGGTGCACGGCACCGATCTGCGGGCTTCGGCGGCGATGGTGCTGGCCGGCCTGGCGGCCGACGGGGTCACCACCGTGCGGGGTCTCGAGTACCTCGATCGCGGCTACGCCGATCTCGAGGGCAAACTCAACGCCGTGGGAGCCTCGATCCGGCGGTTGAGCGACGACGCCTAAAGTCGTCTGTTATGGGAGCGTGCCGGAATTGGTAGACGGACTCGACTCAAAATCGAGCGCCTTCGGGCATGTGGGTTCGAGTCCCACCGCTCCCATCACCACCGCAGCGCCGATGGTCAGCTCCTCGCCCCTGCCGGCCCCGCCGTCACCGGTGTCCGCCGTGATGGACACCTACGCCCGCTATCCCCTGGAACTGGTCCGGGGACGGGGCGTCTGGGTGTGGGATCGGGAGGGACGTCGCTACCTCGATGCGGTGGCCGGCATCGCCGTCTGCACCCTCGGACACAGCGATCCGGTGCTGCGGCGCAGCCTCTGCCGGCAGCTCAGGCGGCTCCAGCACGTTTCAAACCTCTACCGCATCCCGGAACAGGAGGCGCTGGCGGCGGCGATCGTGGCCCGCAGCTGCGCCGACCGGGTGTTCTTCTGCAATTCCGGCGCCGAGGCCAACGAGGCGGCGATCAAGCTGGCCCGCAAACATGGCCACCTGGTGCGGGGCATCCAGGACCCTCTGATCCTCACGGCCCAGGCCAGCTTCCATGGCCGCACCCTCGCTGCCGTTTCCGCCACGGGCCAGCCCAGGTACCACGAAGGCTTCGAGCCGATGGTGCAGGGCTTCCGCTACTTCCCCTACAACGACACCGCCGCCTTCGAGACCCTTCTGGCCACGTGCGAGGCCGAAGGGCCGCGGGTGGCCGCCGTGCTGGTGGAACCCCTGCAGGGGGAGGGGGGCGTGAATCCTGGCGATCCCGCCGTCTTCCAACGCCTGCGCCAGCTCTGCGACGAGCGGCAGATCCTGCTGATCTTCGATGAGGTGCAGATCGGCGTGGGGCGCAGCGGCCGCTGGTGGGGCTACGAGCGGTTGGGGGTGGAGCCCGACGCCTTCACCGCCGCCAAGGGCCTCGGCGGCGGCATCCCGATCGGGGCACTGGCGGTCAAGGCCCATGCCGATCATTTCCGACCCGGCGAGCACGCCAGCACCTTCGGCGGCAACCCCTTCGCCTGCCGCGCCGGCCTCACGGTGATCGAGGAGATCGAGCAGCGGGGCCTGCTGGAGCATGTGCGCCGGATGGAGACGCTGCTGGCCGACGCCCTCACCGATCTGGCGATCCGCCATCCGCAGCTGGTGGAGAGCGCCCGCGGCTGGGGACTGCTGCAGGGCCTGGTGCTGCGGGAGGAGGCACCCACCGCGGCGGAGGTGGTGAAGGCGGCGATGGCCGAAGGGCTGCTGCTCGTTCCCGCCGGACCGAAGGTGGTGCGCCTGGTGCCGCCCCTGGTGATCCGCCCCCGCCACATCCGCAAGGTGGTGAAGCGGCTGGAGAAGGCCCTGACGGCCCTGGCCTGAGCCCACCCGCCAGCGCCATGCCCGCCTCCCTGCCCGCCCCGGTCGACCTGGGCGATCTGCTCGAGCCCTTCGCCCGCCGCGGGGTCGACCTGGGCCTGGATCGCCTCAAGGCCGCCCTGGCGGAAGCCGGCGATCCCCAGAACGCCTTCGCCGCCGTGCAGGTGGCCGGCACCAACGGCAAGGGTTCGATCGCCACCCAGCTGCACGCGATCCTGCGGGCCGCCGGCGTGGCCAGCGCCTGCTATCGCTCGCCGCACCTGGTGAGCTGGTGCGAGCGGCTCGAGCTGGGCGACGCCTGGATCTCCCCCGAGCAACTGCGCGCCGATCTCCGCCGCTGGCAGGCGATCGCCCGCCGCCACGACCTCACCCCCTTCGAACTGCTCACCGCCGCGGCCTTCGAGCGCTGCGCCATCGCGGGCATCGAACTGGCGGTGCTGGAGGTGGGCCTGGGGGGCCGGCTGGATGCCACCACCACCCATCCGGACCGGGGGGTGGTGGGCTTCGGCACCATCGGCCTCGACCACCGCGAGCACCTCGGCGACACCCTGGCGGCGATCGCGGCCGAGAAGGCGGCGGTGATGGGCCCGGGAGCCGTGGCCGTGAGCGGGCCCCAGGAGCCGGAGGCGGCCCGGGTGCTGGAGGCTGTCGCCCTGCAGGTGGGCTGTGAGCTGCGCTGGGTGGAACCGCTGGCGGACGAACAGGGCGGTGGGCCCAGACTGGGGCTGGCGGGCGCATGGCAACGCGGCAACGCGGCGGTGGCCCTGGGGATGGCCCGGGTCCTGGTGGAGCGGGGCTGGGCGATCCCGGAGCCGGCGATGGCGGCGGGCCTGGCCGCGGCGCACTGGCCCGGGCGCCTGGAGCGCAGGCGCTGGCACGGCCGCGACCTGCTGCTGGATGGCGCCCACAATCCGCCGGCGGCGGCGGCCCTGCGCCGGGAACTGGATCGCCTCGACCCCTCGGCGGTCACTTACTGGCTGCTGGGCATCCAGCGCCAGAAAGAGGCGCCTCAGATGGTGGAGTCTCTGCTGGGACCAGCGGATCGGGCCTGGCTGGTGCCGATCCCCGACCACCGCTGCTGGAGCGCCGCCGACCTGCTGGCCGAACGGCCCCAGCTGCAGGGAAGGCTGCTCGAGGCCAGGGATCCGGCCGCCGGGCTGGCAGCGCTGCTGGCCGGCACAGCGGGCCGCGAACGGGTGGTGGTGGCCGGTTCCCTCCATCTGCTGGGCTGCGTGATGCCGCTGCTCGCTCCCTGAGCCCTGATCCTCGGCGGATCTGCGGCTGCGGCACTGACGAACCCGGTGGCCGTGGCCAGGCTGGACGAGCCGAAGGGGTCGCCCGACGACCGAACCGAGATGACGCTCACACTGACCAGCGACGAACGCAACCGCCTGCTGGGGGGGCCGCTGGCCGCCGCCCTGGCGGTGATGACCGTGGACATGGGGATCATCTCCAGCGCCCAGGAAGCCATCGCCCTGGGGAAGACCCTCGCCACCGCCTCCAGCCGCTATGCCGGCAATGATCTGATCGCCAGCCTGTTCGATCCCGAGGCGCTCAAGGAGGGGATCCGGCCCGAGAAGCTGCAGGTGACCCCGGAGGACGTGCGCAACGGCAAGGTGCTCGATCGCGCCCTGGAGGAGGTGGATGCCTCGCTGGCCCTGGCAGCCACCAAGGCCGATGAAGCCACCGTGAACGCCTACAAGCAGCTGATCGTGGACGGCTGCGTGGCGGTGGCCGAAGCCGCGGGCAAGGGACTGTTCGGTTCGGGGGAAAAGGTTTCGGCCGAGGAGAAGGCCGCCCTCGACCGGATCCGCCAGCATCTGGGACTCGCGTGATCGCCATGGCCCGCCGCTTCCTGGCCCTTGTCCTCGGCCTGCTGCTGGCGGGCGCGATCGCCGCTGCTCCCGCGGCGGCGGAGTTCTCCGGGGTGGATTACACCCTCACCAACCAGAGCGAACAGGATTTCCACGGCCAGGATCTGGCCAACACCTCCTTCGCCGGCGCCGTGGGTCGCCGGGCCAACTTCGCCGGCGCCAACCTGCACGGCGCGATCCTCACCCAGGGAGCGTTTCCCGAAGCCGACTTCCGCGGCGCCGACCTGGGCGACGTGCTGATGGACAAGGTGGATTTCAGCGGCGCCGACTTCACCGGAGCCGTGCTGCGGGGGGTGATCGCCTCCGGCAGCAGCTTCAGCAGAGCGATCGTCACCGACGCCGACTTCACCGATGCCCTGCTCGATCGGGTGGATCAGCGGTCGCTCTGCCGGGAGGCCTCCGGCACCAACCCGATCACGGGAGCCGACACCCGCCTCAGCCTGGGGTGCCCCTGAAGCCCGCGGCGGCAGCGCTCAGCGCTCGTCCCAGCCCCGCAGCTTGCCGGGGTTGAGCAGACCGGCCGGGTCGTGGGCCGCCTTGGCGGCCACCTGGTCGGCGTCGATCACCCCCAGGCCCCCGTCCTCCACCGTGAGCACATGGGGGTTGAAGATCACCGCGCCCAGGCTGCGGCACTGGTCCATCAGCTCCGCCAGTGCTGCGGCCCCGCGCCAGCGCAGCAGCGGCAGGCCCGCCAGCCGGGCGGCCCCGTCCTGGCGAACCGCCTCCAGGTGCCAGAGCACAGCGTCGCCCCAGCGCTCGCGCACGGCGGCGATCAGGGGCGCCTCGGGCCGTGGCAGCAGCATCTGCAGGTAGGTCCAGTCGGGATGGCGGGCCCGCCAGTGCAGCGTGGTGTGGTTCCAGCCGAGTTCGCGCAGGGGCATGGACCGGCCCTCCCCCTCGGGCGCCTGCCAGCGCAGCCGGCCGCCATGCGCCTCCAGCCACGGCGGCAGCACCTCCAGGCTGTCGGGGGCGGCCAGCAGCAGCAGCCGGTGATCGCCGGGCTCCGGGGCCGGGCAACCGTGGGGGGAGGGCAGCGTCGCGGCGATCGGCGCCTCCAGCAGGGTGAGGGACTGCAGCAACAGGGCTGTGGCCGGCAGGGCGCTCGCCGCGGCCAGGGCCGCGCCGGCATCGGCGAAATCCACCACCAGCTGCTGCCAGATCACCGCTTCGGCGGTGGCCAGACGTACCGCCGTGAGGATGCCGTTGGTGCCGTAGGCATGATTCAGGGGGGCGCTGCCCTGGGCATCGAAGCGCAGCAATCGCGGGCTCATCTCGAGGGTGACGATCTCCAGGCCCAGGAGATTGCCGGGATCCCGCAGGAACCCCCAGCGCAGCGAACCGATGCCGCCGGAGCCACCGGCGATGAAGCCCCCCAGGCTCGCCGTACGCCAGGTACTCGGCAGCAGCCGCAGGGCCCGGCCCGCGGGACGCAGCTCTGTCTCCAGATCCCCCAGCAGGGCCCCGGCCTCCGCTTCCACCACGCCGCTGAGGGGGTCGATCGAGCGCAGACGGTTCAGGCCGGTGAGATCGAGCACCACGCCGCCGGCCAGGGGCACGCACTGGCCGTAGTTGCCGGTGCCCGCACCGCGGGGCGTGAGCGGCACCCGATGGCAGGCGCAGGCCCCGGCCACGGCCATCACCTCCTCCACCGTGTGCACCCGCACGGCCAGCTGGGCCCGTCGCCCCTCCAGCTGCTGCTGCAGCACCGGCGAATAGTCGTGGAAATCGCGCGACAGGCGCGCGAGATCTGCCGGCGCTGCCAGCAGCTCAATCCCTGGCTGGGATGCGGCCAGAGACGCGGCCAGGGCCGCAACCTGCTGATCGCTCACCCCCTCGGGGCGGTTCAGGGAGAGGGGCCGGGACATGGTCGTGGGATCAGAGGGAAAGAGAAGCGAGCAGGGCAGAGGGCTCCTGCTGCGGCGGCGGCGGCAGCCAGCGGCCGGACCGCAGCACCCGCCGCTGGGGCGTGCGGCCCAGCAGGTCGCTCCAGCCCGTGGCACCCAGCACCACCAGATCAGCGGGGGCACCGGGCCTCAGCACCCCGTCCCAGCTCAGGCCCAGAACCCGGGCGGCGGCGGTGGTGAACGGAGCCAGGCCGTTGCGGCGCCAGGGCTCGAGCTGGGCGGCGGGCAGGGCGAAGCGGAGCAGATCGATCGGGTCGAAGTCACCCCCGGGATACCAGGGATCCTGCACGTTGTCGCCTCCCACCGCCACGGCGATCCCGGCCTCCTGCAGCTGCCGGATCGGTGCCAGCGGCCGGCGACCGGGCGTGCGGCCCGGGTGGCGGGAGAGCAGCCAGAGGTTGGTGCTCGGCAGGGCCACCACCCCCGCCAGCTGGGGGGCCAGGGCCTCGGCCAGCCGGCGGCAGGCCCCGGCCGCCAGCAGCCCCATGCTGCTGGCATGGCTGCAGACGATCGGCACAGCGGCGCGGCGCTGGCGGAGTTCGCGGCTCAGTAGCTTCAGGCCGTAGGCCGGCGCGCCATCCGCCTCGTCGATGTGCAGATCCACGGGGCAGGCGAACCGCCCGGCGAGGGCCAACAGGGCGCGGAGAGCGTCAGCGTCGTCGGCCTGCCGCCGGCCGGGCAGACCCAGCACGCCGCCGAGCACCCCGCCGGAGGCGGCCACCCGCCGCGCCAGCTCCTGCCCCTCACCGGTGAGCCAGTGTCCGAGCGGCACCAGGGCGACGCGCTGGAGCTCGAGCCGATCGGCCCAGCGGTTGGCCAGCTGCTCCAGCACCTCCCAGCTGCCAGGGCCGCAGGGCCCGAGCGTGTCCACGTGCGTGCGGATCGCCCGCAGTCCGTTCCGCCAGGCCCGCTCCAGAGCGACTTCAGCCCGCGCCTCCACCTGCTCGGGCCGCCGCTGGGCGATCTCGCGCAGATTGGCCTCCAGCGCACCGGCGATGGTGCCGCGGCGGTTGGGGAAGGCCTCCCTGGTGTAGGCCTTGTCGAGGTGGGCATGGGCCTCCACCAGCGGGGTGAGGGCCAGGGGTGCGTCCGGAGCCCCCTGGCTGCCTGCGCCGGTCGCCAGGGGGCGGATTGCCGTGACGCGCCCCGCCTCCACCTCCAGCCGCACCCGAACCAACCCATCGGCGTCGGAGCGCAGGCGGGGATCGGCGGGATCGAGCAGAACCCTGGGAATCCGCAGCGGTGGCAGAGCGTGGCTCAACGCTCCTCATGCCTGAGGGTGTCGGTGCGCAGCAGCACGAACTGCCCGGCCGCCGCCAGGGTCATGGCGCGGTAATGGGGAAGGCGCAGGGAACCCATCAGTTCCTGGCCACCGAGATCGGTGCGATAGAGGCTGGCCACCCCCAGGTTGCGGCGGCGGGTGTGCTCCAGGGCCAGGCGACCGAGGGTGCGGCGCTGCGAGTGCACGAGGCCGGCGCAGTCGCGGATCACCAGCCGCAGCACCATGGGCAGGCCATCGGGCTCGCAGAGCTCCTCGGTGAGCAGGCGGGTGAGCTGGTCGCCGGCGAACTCCTCAAAGGCGTCCGGACCCGGATTGGTGCTGGCCAGGCCGACGGCCCCGGCAACGAGAACCACAAGCGCGAAGCCGAGGCGCAGGGGAAGGGACGGGGCTGGAACGGGCAAACCGTCGGGCCGGGGCCGGTGCGGGGGTTGGTGGATTCTGGCGGGATTTTCCTGGCGTGCTGCAGAGCAGGGCTGTGGTGTAGGTTTTGCTCACCACGGCGGGCGTCGCCAAGTGGTTAAGGCAGCGGCTTGTGGCGCCGCTATTCGGGGGTTCGAGTCCCCTCGCTCGCCCTTCTCTTCCCTCCCGAAAGGAGGCTCCCCAGCAAACGTTCCCCACCCTGGCGCACCACGTCCTCGCAGGGCAGGTCGGTGAGCGCAGCAGTGGCTTCCATGGCCTCCCTGGCCTCGGATTCCGCCATATGGGCCGTATTGAGCGCCACAGCCGCCACACGGGGCGCCGGTCCGGCCGCAGACGGGCGCCCCAGGGCGGCGAGGGATTCCACACAGGCGATCAGCTCGGGCAGGGGAGGAAGGGGAACCGCGTCGAGGTTGCGGATCGTCTGCTGGCCGGCGCGGTGCACCAGCAGCAGCGCCGTGGGCTGGCTGCCCCGGATCAGCGGCAGGGTGGCGGTGGAACCGGGGTGGGCCAGGGATCCCTGACCCTCCACCAGCAGGAGGCTGCCGGGGGCGGCCCCGTCGGCCGCGGCCAGCACCGCCTGCTCCACGGCGCCGCAGGCGTAGTCCACCCGCACGGCATCCAGAGCCACGCCGCGGCCATCGATCAGGATCCCGGCCTGGCCCGTACCCACGAAGCGGGCGTCCACCCCCCGGGCCAGGGCGGCGGCCCGCAGTTCCAGGCAGGCACTCATCTTCCCCACCGACATGTCCGACCCCACCGCCAGCACCCGGTGGCAGGGCAGAGAGGCGGCCAGACCGGAACCCACCACCGGATGCTCCGGCTCGCGGCGCAGATCCCAGATCCAGGCCTGCGGCCACCGCAGGGCCGCCAGCTCCGGATCGTCCCCCAACCGGGTGTGCAGGCCGCTGGCCAGCGACAGGCCAGCCCGCAGGCCGGCGGTGATGTCGGCCCGCATCTCCGGCGGCAGCCGTCCTCCCGAGGGGGCCAGACCCACCACCGCCACCTCGGGCTGATGCTCCAGCGCTTCCGCCATCGTCGCCACCACCGGCACCTGCCGATCGATGCCGCAGACCTGGCGCAGCGACTGCCCCGCGTGAGCCGGATCGATCACAGCCGCCACGGGCCCGCGGCGGTAGCGCAGGAGGGCGAGACCGGTCTTGCCGCGCAGGTCGTCGAGCCCCCCGTGCTGGAGCAGCACCACCCGGTGGCGGTCCGTCAGCACGCCAGCCCCTCCACCGCCACCCCCAGGCCCGGGCCGCGGCCGGGGAGCAGGCGGTCGCCCTCCAGGACGGGACCGGCGAAGGGGTCATCCACCAGGTTGAGATGGCTGTCGAGATCGGGCCAGTCGACCAGGGGCAGCAACTGGGCCGCGGCGCCGTTGAGCAGAGCGGCGTCGGAGTAGCAGCCGAACATCACCGCCAGGCCCAGGCGGCGGGCGGTGCGGGCCATCAGCAGGGCCTCCGCCAGCCCGCCGCTCTTGAGCAGCTTGATGTTCACCCCATCGACATGGGGCGCCAGCCGCAGCAGGTCCTGCAGATCCCAGCAGCTCTCGTCGGCCACCAGGGCCATCGGGCAGTCGAGGTCGAGGGCGGCGAACCCCGCGCAGTCGGCGTCGGGATCCGCCTGGGGCGGCAGGGGCTGCTCCACCAGCACCACCCCCCGCTCCGCCAGCAGGCCGAGCATGGCGCGGGCCCGCTCCAGATCCCAGCCACCATTGGCGTCCACCTGCAGCTCGGTGGCGATGCCGGTGGCGGCACGCCGGCGCTGGAGGGCTGTGGCCACGGCGTCCACCAGGGCCCGGTCGTGCTCGAGGCCATCGGGACTGCCGAGCTTGAGCTTGATGCGGGTGGCGGGCAGCTGGGCCCACCAGCGCTCCAGCCTGGCCAGCACCGCCTCCACCGACCCCAGGCCGAGGGTCACGCTCGTGGGCGCCGAGACGGCGGAATCCAGGCCCCAGAGGCGCCCGAGCGGCTGGCCCAGCCGCTTGCCCCACCAGTCGTGCAGGGCAAGATCCAGCCCGCAGCGAGCCGGCGGCGACAACGCGGCCAGCAGCGGTTCCAGCGCCTGCAGCGGTTCCGGACTGCGGTCCGCCAGCCGGGGGGCCAGGGCGCAGAGCTCATCGGCCACCGCATCGGTGCTGAAGGAGCGGTGGCCGGAGTCGAAGCCGCCGGTTTCGCCGAAACCGGTGATCCCCTCGTGCTCGATGGCGATCAGCAGGTGCTCCACCGCAGCGGTGGTGCCTCGGCTGATCGCCAGGGGCACAGCCTTGGTGAGCGGGAAGCGGTGAAGCCGGCAGTGCATGGATCCAGCCTGCCAGCGGCCTGCGCCGCCGGCCACCTTCATCCCTCAGCCGTCAACGCCCAACGGCGGCGGTGATGGCGGAAACTGGATGGAATGACGGCAACCCTCTCCCCGCTCCCCACCCAGGGAACTCCCGCCCCGGAGCGCGGCAGCTACTGGATCACCACCTTCGGCTGCCAGATGAACAAAGCGGATTCCGAGCGCATGGCCGGGATCCTGGAAGCCATGGGCTACCGCGCCGCCGCGGGGGAGTTCGAGGCGGATCTGGTGCTCTACAACACCTGCACCATCCGCGACAACGCCGAACAGAAGGTGTACAGCTACCTGGGGCGCCAGGCCCAGCGCAAACGCGCCAACCCCAACCTCACCCTGGTGGTGGCGGGCTGCGTCGCCCAGCAGGAGGGTGAAGCGCTGCTGCGGCGGGTGCCCGAACTCGATCTGGTGATGGGGCCGCAGCACGCCAACCGGCTCGACAGCCTGCTGGCGCGGGTGGAGCAGGGCCAGCAGGTGGTGGCCACCGAGGAGAACCACATCCTCGAGGACATCACCACCGCCCGGCGCGACAGCCGGGTGTGCGCCTGGGTGAACGTGATCTACGGCTGCAACGAGCGCTGCACCTACTGCGTGGTGCCCGCGGTGCGGGGCCGGGAGCAGAGCCGCCTGCCCGAGGCCATCCGGCTGGAGATGGAGGGGCTGGCCGCCCGCGGCTTCAGGGAGATCACCCTGCTGGGGCAGAACATCGATGCCTATGGCCGCGACCTGCCCGGCATCACCCCCGAAGGCCGCCGTCAGCACACCCTCACCGACCTGCTCCACCAGGTGCACAACGTGGAAGGGATCGAGCGGATCCGCTTCGCCACCAGCCACCCGCGCTACTTCACCGAGCGCCTGATCGAGGCCTGCGCCGATCTGCCCAAGGTGTGCGAGCACTTCCACATCCCCTTCCAGAGCGGCGACGACGAGGTGCTGCGGGCGATGGCCCGCGGTTACACGGTGGAGCGCTACCGCCGCATCATCGACCGCATCCGCGAGCGCATGCCCGATGCGGCGATCAGCGCCGATGTGATCGTGGCCTTCCCGGGCGAAACCGACGCCCAGTACCGCCGCACCCTCGCCCTGATCGAGGCGATCGGCTTCGACCAGGTGAACACCGCCGCCTACTCGCCGCGCCCCAACACCCCGGCCGCCGACTGGCCCGACCAGCTGCCCGAAACCGTGAAGGTGGAGCGGCTGCAGGAGCTCAACGCCCTGGTGGAGCGCACCGCCCGCGCGCGCAGCGCCCGCTATCTGGGGCGCGTCGAGGAGGTGCTGGTGGAGGGGGGCAACCCGAAGGACCCTGCCCAGGTGATGGGCCGCACCCGCACGAACCGGCTCACGTTCTTTGCTGCCGGCGATGGCCGGGGAGGCAGCTTCCGGGCCGGCGATCTGGTGAAGGTGCGCATCGAGGAGATCAGGGCCTTCTCCCTGAGCGGAAGGGCCGAACCCACCTAGAGCGGCGAGCGGCCGTTCAGCCCGGGGCCAAACCCTGAGGCTGGCTCTCAGCGGCGACCCGCGCGTCCCGATCGAGGCCCTCCATGGCGCGGTGACGGATCTCCATCACCTGGCCGAGATCCTGGGCGAGGCGCGGATGACGCTCCAGGGCCCGCTGCAGTCGTTCGGCCTCGATCACCAGAACCCGCAGATCCTCCGTCGCCCGCACGGTGCTGTCGGAGATGCGTTCGTGGAGCAGGGAAGCGCGCTCGCCGAACACCTCTCCCTTGGTGAGCACGCCGAGGATGCGGCTCCTGCCCCGGGCATCCAGCACCAGCAGTTCCGCCTCGCCCTCAAGAATCAGATAGAGCCCGTAAAGGGGCCTGCCCCGGTCGACCACCACCTCACCGGCCGCGTAATCACGCTCCTCGCAGGCTGCAGCGATCTCCTGCAGCAGCAGGGGCGGCAACACGGCGAAGCAGGAGCTGTCGCGCAGCACCTGCAGCCTTTCCTCCACGGCCTGCCGCTTGCTCGGAACCGCAGGGGAATAGGGCACCTCGCTCTGGATCGGATAGGGAATGGTGAGGCAGTGGCGGCGGGCCATGTACCAGAGGCGGGCCAGGAAATCCTTGCGAATCGCCTCCCCCTGGTCGCGATCACTGCAGCGGAACTCCACTTCGTAGGTGATGGCGAAATCGCCATAGGTGAGAACGTTCACCTCCGGCGGGGGGTTGGTTGCCACACCCTCCACCTCCAGGATCGTCTGCTGCAGCAGTTGCCGCACCCGGTTGGGTGGATCGTCGTAGGAGAAGCCGACGGTCACCGCGACCAGGAAGGAAGGTGTGGGACGGCTGAAGTTCTTGAAGCTGGTCTTGCCGAGTTCGGAGTTGGGAACGATCAGCAGCACATCGGCTGGCGTGAGCAGGTGCACGGCCCGCCAGTTCACCTCCACCACCCTTCCCTGGTTGTCGCCGATCTCGATCCAGTCCCCCAGGCTGATCGGCTGCTCGGCCAGCAGCGCCACGCCCGAGAAGATGTTGCCGAGGCTGTCCTGCAGGGCCAGACCCAGCACCAGCGATCCCACGCCCAGGGCAGTGAGGAAACCGCCGAGATCGGCCCCCCACACGGTGGAGAGCACGATCGAGCATCCCACCAGCACCAGCACGGAGTTGACCAGGTTGCTCACCAGCCGGGGCACCTTGGCCTGCCAGCTGTCCGGTGGTGCGTCCTCGAACAGAACGCCCTTGAGCAGGGTGAGGGCGGCGTAGATGAAGCTGATCCACGCCAGGGTTTCCGCCAGGCGCACCGGCGTGCCGGTGCGCGGCAGACCGATCACCTTCCACAGCAGCACCAGCAGGGCGAGCGAGGGAAGCAGCAGGTTGCGCAGGTTGCCCAGCGCCGGGGCATAGGGCAGACGGCGGCGCTGCATCCAGCGGATGGCTTCACCGAGCAGCAGCATCGCCACTGGGAAGCCGAACACCAGGGTGCTGACCCAGCCGATCTGGTCCGCGGAGGACACCGCCACCGGGATGGCCACGGCGGCGTCATGGGCAGGGGGTGGGGCATCGCCCCGGGTGGCGGCCAGGAGGAGATGCAGGCTCATGAGCTGGTGCCGTCCATGGAAAGGGAGGGCGACGGCTCGGCTCCGGCGCCATCGCCTTCGGCGGCGTTCGCGGGAGCCTGCGGCGGTGGCTTGACCTGCCAGACCGGCAGCTCGCCCTGACCCTTCACAGTGACGGGAGACATGCGATCGAACGCATAGAGACCGCTGAGGGCCACCACCACCGGCTCGCTCACCAGGATCACATCCTGCGGGGCTCCGGCGCCGATGGCGCGGGCGATGGTGATGGTCTCGCCCCACACGTCGTAGTAGAAGCGGCTGCTGCCCACCACGCCGGCCGAAACGGACCCTGAATGGATGCCCACCGCCAGGGCGAGAGCCACGCTCCGCTTCTGGTTGAGGCGGGCGGTGATGCGGAGCATCTCCAGGCCGAAGTCGAGCGCGCGGCGCTCATGATCCACCCGGGGAACCGTGAGACCGCAGACCGCCAGATAGCTCGAACCCACGCTGCGCAGCTTCTCCATGCCCAGGCGCTCGGCGGCCTCATCGAAGGCACCGATCAGCTCGTTCAGCAGCACGATGGTGTTCTCGGGCGCCGACTGCTGGGAGAGGACGTTGAGGCCGTCGATCTCGGCGAAGAGCACGGTGACGCTGGGGTGACTGTCGGCGATGGTCTTCTCGCCACGCTTGAGACGCTCGGCGGTCTTGGCGGGCAGGATGCTGAGCAGCAGCCGGTCGTTTTCCGCCAGCTGGCTCTGGATCGAGCGCTCCCGGCTCGCGAGCTGATCGGCCATCTTGTTGAAGGACGTGGAGAGTTCACCGAACTCGTCCTCGGAGGTCACGCTCACCTGCACGTCGGTGTGGCCGGCGGCGACCTCATCGGTGGCACTCATCAGCCGGCGGATGGGTCTGACGAAGCTGCGGGCCAGGGTGAGCGCCAACAGGGTGAGCAGGGGGATCAGCAGCGCACCCACCAGCAGCAACACCCGCGCCAGGTGCTGGACGCCGGCGAACAGTTCGGCCTGATCGATCTCCGCCAGCAGGACCCATTGGAAAGGTCCGAGCCGGATCGGCTGGTAGGCGCCGATCACCGGCACTCCGCGGTAATCGACGTAGGCCGCTGTACCGGTCTTCCCTTCCAGGGCCCGCCGCACCCCTTCGGTGCGCACCTCCTGGATCAGAAGCGGCGTGCCGGACGTCTCGATCTGGGCGATCCGCTCGGCGGGATAACCCCTTTTCCTGAGCAACTTCAGGAAGTCGCCGGGGTTCTCAAGGAATCCCCGCGGCGAGGAACGCAGCAGGGAATCCCTGCCCACCAGGTAGGTTTCACCAGTCTTGCCCAGGCCTACATCAGACCAGCGACGATTGCTCGTCATGGTGCGGTCCAGGGCGCGGTAGTCCAGCTGAAAGAGCAGGGCGCCGATGAAATTGTCGCCATCGAAGACGGTGGTGCCTGCAAACCTGGTTGGAACACCGAGGCCGGGCTTGTAATGCTCAAGGTCGCTCTGGGTGATGAACAGGGGATCGCGCGATTTCTTCACCTCCCGGAACACCTGCGCAGCAGCTGAATCTGAGAAGGGCCCGTTCAAGAGGTTGGTGCCCAGATCAATTTCATTGGCCACGCTATAGACCACGTCACCCGTCTTGATGTCCACCAGCAGGATGTCCTGGTAGCCGTAGCGCTCGGCGATGCGCCGGAAGCGCGGGTGGAATTTCCTGTGGATAGTGCTCCATTGACTGCCATCTCCGGCATCATCAAGGTGCGCGGGTCTGGAGCGATGGGGATTGGAGGATACGTAGTGATACTTGAGGTAACGGGCGGGGGCAGAGGGAGGGAAATAGGTGGGTAGCCTCGGGTCGCCGCTGATATTCTTTTTCAGCTTGGGCAGGAAGTCCTTGAGATAGAATTCCTCGAGCTCCTTCCTCTGGGCTGGGTTGATATCGGGCAGCTGGCTGTATGCCGGGGAGAACTCCTTGACCGCCGTCACCGTCATCTGCGCTTCCGACATCGTCAGCACATGATCATCCAGTTTGCGGAAATAATCCTGCACCGCCTCCGCCCTGGCATTGCGCAGACCGATCAGCTGGTTGTAGCCCGCCTCGGTGAGCAGATGGCGGGCGATGCCGAAGCTCACAAAGCCGGTGAGCAGCAGGCTCGCCAGGCTCGCGAACAGCACCAGGGCCAGAAACTTGGACTGAACGCCGAACTTGCGACCGAACCTGGTGAGCATGGCGTTCGGCAGCGGCTGCACTCTCGGCAGAACCTTAACCTAGTTGCCTTGACATGGATTTGACAAAATCGGCGGATGGGAGGCTGCAGCAGGGGATTTCGCCGCTGCCATCCAGCCGCTTCGCTTTCCCACGCTCCTGAGCAGGACGACGGCCCTGCAATCACCGGATTCACTCGGTTTGCAGCGGAGGCGCACCGCTTGATCCACGACGAGCTCGGTTCCGGTCACCACCCTCACACACGGCGGCACCGCGCCATGCACCATCAGGTTGATGGTCTGAGGCCCCAGATTCACCCTCTCATTAACACTGCAACCACACACTGCAGCGTTTCGACAGACCTGCCGATGCGCACCTTGCTGGTTGCCATCCCGCCGGCAGCACCCCGCCAGTTGCTGGTCCACCACCGAAATCACAGGAGCGCAGGCCTCGTGCACCGGATCGGTGAGCAGCCAGCTGCCGGCCCGAGGTCCTCCGGCTGTGGATGGAGGGCCTCACCATCAATGCCTGCGGCCGCGACGTGCCGAGCATCACCCCCTGGGGGCGCCGCCGCCACACCCTCAACGCTACCCCGCCACATCAGCTTCGGCCGGTCGTCTCCCCTGGCGAACTGCCGAAGACCTGCGAGGTCTTCCGCATCCCCCTTCAGCGCTGCGACAACGAGGTGCTGCAGGCGATGTCGAGGTGCTGCGGACGATGAACCTGGGGTCCATGGACGAGCGCGACGGCCGCATCACCGACCGCTTCCGCGAGTGCCCGCTCGCTCAGGGGCATCGCCGCTCCTGCCTAGAGTTGATGGCGATTCACCTGGCCATGGTCACCGAGCCCCATCCCCCCCAGCAACTGCTGGTCATGCCGGATGACGGGGCCGAGGCGGTCCTGGCGCTGGTGGAGCAGGCCCGCAGCCAGCTCCTGATCAAGCAGTTCAAGCTCAGCTCACAGGCTGTGCTGGAGGCCCTGCGCCGCTCCCGCGAGCGGGGCGTGGAGGTGAGGGTGATGCTCAACCCCCACACCTCCGGCGGCGATCGCTGGAACGACGAGTCGTTCGCGTGTCTGCAGGGATGGGGAATCGCCACGACCTGGTCGAGCGAGGCCTTCCCGGTCACCCACGAGAAGTCGATGGTGATCGACCGGCAGGCCGCCCTGGTGGCCACCTTCAACCTGGCCGACAAGTACTTCAGCGAAACCCGTGACTACGGGGTGGTGAGTTGCGACCCGGCGGTGGTTTCGCAGGTGGCGGCCGGCTTCGAGGCCGACTGGCACCGCACCTTCTTCGAGCCCGATCTGGGGGTGGGCCTGGTCTGGAGCAGCGCCCACAGCCGCGGCCAGATGGCCCGGGTGATCGACACCGCCCGCCGCACCCTCTGGATCCAGCATCCGAAGTTCGTGGATGCGGTGATCCTCGAGCGGATCATCTGCGCCCGGGAGCGGGGCGTGAAGGTGCGGGTGCTGTGCGGGGGCAAGCACGGTGTCAGCGACTGGGACATCTACGACACCTTCTCCTCTCTGCGGGTGATGCAGCGCTTCGGCGTCAAGGTGCGCCGCCAGAAGCACCTCAAGCTGCACGCCAAGCTGATCCTGGTGGATGGCGCCTACGCCCTCACCGGCTCGATGAACATCGACCGCAGCGCCTTCGATCTGCGCCGCGAACTCGGCATCGAGACCGATGCCCCCGCAGTGGTGAAGCGTCTGCGGCAGATCTTCGAACACGACTGGGAGCAGGCCAGCCGCTACCACGCCCCCGACCCCCTCGATCCCAGCCAGCACGAGGAGGGGGAACTGCCGCCCGACCCCCACTTCGTGCACGACTGAATGGCCGACCCCGTCGCTTCCCCACCACTGCCCGTCCCGGCGCCCGCACCGCCGCTCTCGCCACCGCCTTCGCTGCCGCAGCTGTTCACCGGCATGCTGCAGGTGGCCCTCTCCTCCTTCGGCGGCGGGCTGTCGGTGTGGAGCCAGCGGATCGTGGTGGAGCGGCGCCGCTGGCTGCGCAACGAGGACTTCCTCACCGGCTACACCGTGGCCCGGCTGCTGCCGGGCCCGAATCAGATCAACCTGGCCGTCTACATCGGCACCTTCCTGCACGGCCTTCCCGGGGCCCTGGTGGCCCTGGCCGGCATGCTCGTGATCCCCTTCGCCCTGCTGATGGGGCTGGGCATGGTCTATCTCTCCTTTCAGAGCCTGCCCCTGGTGGATCGGCTGCTCGACGGCATGGTGGCGGTGGCGGCGGGCCTGGCCCTGTCGATGGGCTTCAAGATCCTTCCCGACTACCGGGCCGATCCGGTGGCCCTCGGCCTGGCGACCGTGGTGGTCGTGGCGATGACCGTGTTCCATGTGCGACTCGTGCCCCTGCTGCTGGTGATCTCCCCCCTGGCGATGGCCTGGTACTGGCCCCGGCAGGGGGGAAGGGGCGAGAGGCCGTGATCCCGCTCTCGCTGCTGGGCCTGCTCGGCGCCACCTGCACGCCGGCCCGCCTGAGCGATCTGGGCCAGCTTCTGCGCGTGCTGGGCACCTTCCTCGGGCTTTCGCTGTTCTCGATCGGCGGCGGCAACACCCTGCTCAGCGAGTACCACCACATCAGCGTCAACCAGTTCTGCTGGCTCAGCTCCGCCCAGTTCGCCGATCTCTATGCCCTGGCGGAGGCGGCACCCGGCCCGAGCTCGATGCTGGTGGGTCTGCTGGGGATGGCCGCCGCCTGGAAGGAGGGTCCGCTCTGGGCCCTGCTCTCAGCCTGCGCCGCCGAGGTGGCGATCCTGCTGCCCTCCACCCTGCTGGTGGTGGTGGCCTGCCTGGGCTGGAACCGCTTCCGCGACTCCCCCTGGCGCCGGGCCTTCGAGCGGGGCATGGGGCCGATCACCCTGGGGGTGCTGTTCGCCGTGGGGCTGAAGATCCTGCGGCTCTCGGATCCCAACCCTGCCGCCCTGGTGGTGTCGCTGCTGTCGTGCGTGCTGGTGCTGCGCACCCGGATCTCTCCGCTGGGGATGATGGCGGCGGCGGCCGTGCTCGGCGGCTTCGGCATCTTCCGCCACTGACTCCCGCCGGTTCCCCCGCGACTGATCTCAGCCGCAGCACCCCTGGCCAGCGGGCGGATCACTGATACCGTTTGGCGCCTGAACCCCACGCCCGCCCGATGAGCAGCCGCCCCTCCCCCACGCTGGTGGGCCTGCTGTTCGGTGGCGCTTCCGATGAACATGCGGTGTCGATCCGCTCGGCGGCCACGGTGCTGGCCGCCCTGCAGTCGGGAGCCAATCGCGAGCGCTATCAGGTGAGGTGCTTCTACATCGACCGGCAGGGTCGCTGGTGGCCGCCCGCGGTGGCCCAGGCGGTGGTTGAGCGGGGCACCCCTGCGGAAGCGGCAGGCCTGCCGGCCGATCCCCTCCCGAGCGGCTTCCGCGGCTTCCCCGAAGGAGCTCTTGACGTGGAGGTGTGGTTCCCGGTGCTGCATGGCCCCAACGGCGAGGACGGCACGATCCAGGGGCTGTTCACCCTGATGCAGGTTCCCTTCGTGGGCTCCGGGGTGCTGGGTTCGGCGGTGGGGATGGACAAGCAGGCGATGAAGGCGGCCTTCGCCGCCGCCGGCCTGCCCCAGGTGCCCTATCTCTGCGTTTCGGCGGCGGAGCTGGCCGGCGACGGCGAGGGCCTGCTCGATCGGCTCGAGGCGCGGCTGGGCTATCCCTGCTTCGTCAAGCCGGCCAACATGGGCTCCTCGGTAGGCATCAGCAAGGCCACCGACCGGGCCAGCCTGCTGGCCGGGCTGCACACGGCGGCCGCCCTGGATCCCCGCCTGGTGGTGGAGCAGGGGGTGACGGCGCGGGAACTGGAATGCGCCGTGCTCGGCACCCGCAGCCTGCAGGCCTCGGTGCTCGGCGAGATCCGCTTCGATGCCGACTGGTACGACTACAAAACGAAATACAGCGAAGGGCTGAGCCACACCGTGATCCCGGCCGAGGTTCCGCCAGCGCTGGCGGGGCAGGCGCGCGCCATGGCCGTCGAAGCCTGCCGGGCGGTGGGCGCCAGCGGCCTGTCGCGGGTGGATTTCTTCCTTGAGGAGGCCAGCGGCTCGCTGTGGCTCAACGAGATCAACACCCTGCCGGGCTTCACCCCCCAGAGCATGTACCCGATGCTGTGGGAGGCGAGCGGGGTCTCGCGGGAGCAGCTCGTCCACCAACTGGTGCAGGAAGCGAGAGAATCCCTGCACGGAACTCCCGAAGGAGGTGGCGCGGCATGACTCATGGGCTGCTCTGGATCCCTTTGCTGCTGGTGTTCGTGCTGCTCACGGCACTGGGCTGGCTGGAACGACGCCGCCAGCAGCTGTTCCGTGCCTGGGCGGCGGGCGCGGAGCTGGCCAAGCTCGACAGCTGCGGCGCCGCCCGCCTGGTGGATGGGGTGCTGAGCTGGTGCCGCTTCGAGTCCGGGAGCTTCCAGGAGCCTGAAAGCTTCGTGATCAAGCAGCTGGAGCTGGTGGAGCTGCTGTCTCTGGGCTCCGGCGAGGCGCCGCTCACCGAGGAGAGCCAGGGGGCCTGCCGGCTGCGCCTGGTGGGTGGCGGCGTTCAGAAGGATCTTCCCTTCGCTGATGCCCAGCGGGCGCGGCGCTGGATCGATGAACTGATGGCCCGGTCCCGCTGCGAACTGTGAGCAGCTCCCCCCTTCCCCCCGGTGCCGCCCGGCGCAAGCAGCTGAGGCAGCAGCGGCAGGCCGAACGGCTTCGTCAGCTCTGGCAGCTGGTCGCCTTCAGCGCCATCGCCACCGGGCTCGGTTGGGTTCTGCTCAAGGAGGGCTGGAACCTCCGCGATGCCTCGCAGGTGGAGGTGGTGGGCAGCGAGCTTGTGAGCCGCGATCAGGTGATCGAGGCCGCCGGCCTGCGGTTCCCCCAACCCCTGCTCACCCTCCAGCCGCGGGAGCTGGGCAGCACCCTCTCCCAGGCCCTGCCGGTGGAGCGTGTGCAGGTGACCCGCGCGATCCTGCCGCCCAGGCTGCGGGTGGAGCTGGTGGACCGGGAAGCGGTGGCCCGTGCGGAACGGCGCACACCGCAGGGCCCTGAGCTGGGCTACGTCGACCGTCTCGGCAGCTGGATCAGCACCCGCCAGCACGACGGTGTGAAGGTGAAGGGAGATCTGAAGCTGCGGGTGGTGGGGTGGACCGAGCGCCACCGCCCCGCCCTGGCGCGCGTTCTGGCCCGGCGTGAGCAGCTGGGCGCCGGTCTGCAGGAGGTGCGCTTCGAGCCCGACGGCAGCCTGTGGCTGGTCACCGCCCCCCTGGGACGGATGCGTCTCGGCCCCTCCGACAACCAGGTCGACCGGCGCCTGGAGGTGGCCAGCCATCTGCTCAGCACCCTGCCCGCCCGCCTCGGGGGAAGGGCGCCGCGCCTGATCGACCTCAGCGATCCGGAACAGCCCGAGCTCAGCCTGCCCGGCGGGGCCAGCGCGCCGGGCGGCACCTCCCTGGCCGGACCACCGCGCGGAGGCCAGTAGACCAGCGGCGGACAGCCAACCCACACAGCCCATTGCCCTCAGAGGCGATCGGGGTCAAGCTGACTCCCTTCCGGGGCCCAGGGTCCCTGCCACCGACATAATGCAGCCGCAGATCAACGGCATCCCCGTCCCTCCCGCAATGGCGAGCGAACCGGCCTCCCCCTTCCCCGTCGATCTCACGTCCTTGCAGGAGAACCGCGACATGAGCCAGGCACCGGCGAGCACCAATGGCATCGTCCCCAGCCAGTCGGCACGAATCGAGGTGATCGGCGTGGGCGGCGGCGGCAGCAACGCCGTGAACCGGATGATCGCCTCCGATCTCCAGGGGGTGGGCTACCGGGTTCTGAACACCGATGCCCAGGCCCTGCTGCAGTCGGCCGCCCGCCAGCGGATCCAGCTGGGTCAGAAGCTCACCCGCGGCCTCGGCGCCGGCGGCAATCCGGTGATCGGCCAGAAGGCGGCCGAGGAATCCCGCTCGGATCTGCAGCAGTCGCTCGAAGGTGCCGACCTCGTCTTCATCGCCGCGGGCATGGGAGGCGGCACGGGCACCGGAGCCGCACCGATCCTGGCCGAGGTGGCCAAGGAGTGCGGCGCCCTCACGGTGGGGATCGTCACCAAGCCCTTCGGGTTTGAAGGCCGTCGCCGTCTTCGCCAGGCCGAGGAGGGCATCGCCCGGCTGGCGGAGAACGTGGACACCCTGATCGTGATCCCGAACGACCGGCTGCGCGACGCGATCGCCGGCGCTCCGCTGCAGGATGCCTTCCGCGCCGCCGACGACGTGCTGCGCATGGCCGTGAAGGGCATCACCGACATCATCACCAAGCCGGGCCTGGTGAACGTCGACTTCGCCGACGTGCGCTCGGTGATGGCCGATGCGGGCACCGCCCTGCTGGGCATCGGGGTGGGGTCCGGCCGCTCCCGCGCCAGCGAGGCCGCCCAGGCAGCGATCAGCAGCCCCCTGCTGGAATCGGCGCGAATCGAAGGGGCCCGCGGCTGCGTGATCAACATCAGCGGCGGCAAGGACATGACCCTCGAAGACATGACCACGGCTTCTGAGGTGATCTACGACGCGGTGGATCCCGACGCCAACATCATCGTGGGTGCGGTGGTGGACGAGAGCCTCGACGGCGAGATCCACGTGACCGTGATCGCCACCGGTTTTGAGGGCCAGGGCACCCACAGCCTCGACCGTCCGGCTGTGGCCAGCAGCTTCAGCAACGTGTTCACACCCGAGGCCGGCGGCGACGAGAGGGGCGCAATGATTCCACCGTTCCTGCTCAACCGCCAGGGTCGCATCGACTGATCCCCAGAGAAGGTTCTGAGGGGGCCTGAGGGCACGGAAAGCCGAATTTCCGCTGCTCTCTGGTCCATTCCCTTGCGCAGACGGCGCTGAGCGGGGTGCCGTTGCAACTGCAGTGTGCTGATGCGGCAGGAAGGTGGTGACCCGGAGTCCACGCCTGCCCTGAGCATCCCGTGTGGCTGCTCCCTTCCGGTCCTGACCAGATCTGGGCGTCGGGGCCGCGTGGGTCCGAGTCGAAGGGATGCTAGCAATGCCCCAGCCGCGATCCCGGTCCGTGCCCCAGCGCCCCGCCGATCTCCAGCTGCGCAAGCAGGCCGGGCTGCCGATCACGGTGCTCACTGCCTGGGATGCCCTTTCGGGGGCGGTGGTGGCCGAGGCGGGCGCCGATGCGGTGCTGGTGGGCGACTCCCTGGCGATGGTGGTGCTCGGCCACGCCACCACCCTGCCGGTGACCCTCGACGAGATGCTGCAGCACACCCGGGCGGTGGCGCGGGGTCTGGAGGCGGCCCGCAGCGCTACCGCCGGCGGCCGGCCACTGATCATCTGCGATCTGCCCTTCCTCAGCTACCAGTGCAGCCCTGATGAGGCGGTGGCGGCAGCCGGGCGGGTGTTGAAGGAGACGGCCGCCGCAGCCGTGAAGCTGGAGGGCGCCGAACCGGAGACCGTGGCGGTGATCGACCGGCTGGTGCGGGCCGGCATCCCGGTGATGGGGCACCTGGGGCTGACGCCCCAGTCGGTGCACCGGCTCGGCTACCGGCGCCAGGCCGGCGATCCGGTGAGCCAGAACCGCCTGCGCCGCCAGGCCCTTGCCCTCGAGGCCGCGGGCTGCTTCGCCCTGGTGCTGGAGCACATCCCGGGCGAGCTGGCCACCGAACTGAGCGGGCGCCTGGCGATCCCGGTGATCGGCATCGGCGCCGGCGACGCCTGCGACGGCCAGGTGCGCGTCACCGCCGACCTGCTGGGACTGACGTTGCACCAGCCCCCGTTCAGCCCGCCGCTGCTGGACGGGCGGGGGCTGGCGGTGGAGGCCCTGCGGGGCTGGATCCGGGCTCAGCGGACGCCCACCACGCCAGCAGCTCCCTCAGCACCGCATTGCTGAGGGCCAGCCCCTGCGGATCGCTCAGCCGCCAGCGCGGCCCCTCCACCAGCAGCAGGCCGCGCCGCTCGAACGGCGCCAGCTGCGCCCGCAGCTCCTCCAGGGCGGCAGCATCCAGGCCGTGCTCCGCCGCCAGCGCCGCCAGGTTCACCCCTTCCCGCCGGCGCAGCCCCACCAGCAGCCGCTCGTCGGCGGGCATGCCCCGGGGGAGGCCGGACTCCTCCTGAGGGGTTCCCGCGGCCAGCCAGGCCCTGTAGCCCTCGCGGGTGCGCGGCCGGGCGGTGCGCACGCCCCGGGGAGCCGAGGTGGCCCCCATGCCGAAGCCCCACCAGCCGGCACCGCTCCAGTAGACGCGGTTGTGGCGGGAGGCGTGGCCCGGCAGGGCATGGTTCGACACCTCGTAGCGGCCGAAGCCCGCGGCGGCGAGCCGCCGGCCGGTGTGCTCCAGGAGATCGGCCCCCAGGTCGTCGTCGGGGAGGTCGAGCTCGCCCCGCTGGCGCCGCCGCTCAAACACCGTGCCGGGCTCCACGATCAGGTCGTAGACCGAAAGATGGGGGGCCCCGCAGGCGATCGCCCGCTCCAGCTGAGCGTCCCAGTGGGCCAGGGTCTGGCCCGGCAGCCCCTGGATCAGATCGAGGCTCCAGCTGGCCAGATCGCCGCGCCGCCTGGCCGCCCGCAGCCAGGCGCAGGCCTGCTCCAGATCGGCGCCGCGGTGGCGGCGTCCCAGGCCGGCCAGCACGGCATCGTCGAAGCTCTGGCCGCCCAGGCTCACCCGGTTGATGCCCGCCTGCAGGTAACCGGTCAGCCGCGCCTGGTCGAAGCTGGCGGGATCGAGCTCCAGGGTCATCTCGGCGCCGGGCATCAGGCCGAACCTCCGCTCCAGGGCCGCCAGCACTTCGGCCACCTGCTCCGGCGTGAGCAGCGAGGGGGTACCGCCGCCCAGATACACGGTGGCCAGGGGCGGACCGGCGGGGGCGGCGGCGATCTCCCGGTGCAGCAGGGTGAGGTAGGCGCTGATCGAAGCGGATCCGGGACCGCCCGCCCCATCGGCCCGATCGCCGAGCGGCACCACAGGAAAATCGCAGTAGAAGCAGCGGCGGTGGCAGAAGGGGATATGGAGGTAAGCGGAGCGGGGCGGCCGCGTCACGGGCGGTAACCCCTCGCTGGCAATCCGCTCCGGATCCGTCATGCTGCGGTGCTGATGTGATGGGCAGCCACAGGACCCCGGAATGGTGGACTCCCTCATCCTGCTGCTGTTCGTGATCTCCGGCGGGGCCACGGGCTGGCTGGGCGTGGATCTGCTGCCGGAACCGCTGCTGGTGCAGGTGACCAACCCCGAGGGGCTGCGCACGGTGCTGGGCGGCTTCGGCGCCTTCTTCGGCCTGATCGCCGGTTTCCTGTTCCAGCAGCTGCGCCGTCGCCTGATGGCGCAGGTGCGCAGTGTGCCCACCGACCTGCTGGTGAGCCGGGCGGTGGGGCTGATCCTGGGGCTGCTGGTGGCGAACCTGCTGCTGGCGCCGATCCTGCTGCTGCCGCTGCCCTGGGAGGTGGTGCTGGTGAAGCCGCTGGCGGCGGTGCTCAGCAACGTGTTCTTCGGGGTGCTGGGCTACAACCTCGCCGAGGTCCACGGCCGCACCCTGCTGCGCCTGTTCAACCCCACCAGCACCGAGGCGCTGCTGGTGGCCGAAGGCGTGCTGCAACCCGCCAGCGCCAAGATCCTCGACACCAGCGTGATCATCGACGGCCGCATCCGCGGGCTGCTCGAGAGCGGGCTGCTGGAGGGTCAGGTGATCGTGGCCCAGTGCGTGATCGACGAACTGCAGGCCCTGGCCGACTCGGGCAACGGCGAGAAGCGCGGCAAGGGGCGCCGCGGACTCAAGCTGCTCTCGGAGCTGCGCGAGGCCTATGGCCGGCGGCTGGTGGTGAACAGCACCCGCTACGAGGGCAACGGCGTCGATGATCGCCTGCTGTCGCTCACGGCCGACACCGGCGGCACCCTGCTCACGGCCGACTACAACCTGGCCAAGGTGGCCGAGGTGCGCGAGCTGAAGGTGCTCAACCTCAGCGAGCTGGTGATCGCCCTGCGGCCCGAGGTGCAGCCCGGCGACGGGCTTCAGATCAAGATCGTGCGCGAAGGCAAGGAGGCGGCCCAGGGGGTGGGTTACCTGGAGGACGGCACCATGGTGGTGGTGGAGGATGCCCGCAGCCGCATCGGCGAGCGCCTGGCCGTGGTGATCACCGGAGCCCTGCAGACGCCCACGGGCCGCATGGTGTTCGCCCGCACCGAGGGACCGGCGGCCGCAGGGGGAACGGAGCGCAGCGGCGGCAAGGGGGGCGGGAAACCCATCGGCGCCCGCGGGCACGGCACTCCTGACCCCCGCTAGGCTCCCCTTTCGTGCCCCCTGGAAGCTGCGGATGACGGCGTCGGCCCCCTATTACGGCGATTCCGCCGTGCTGCGTACGCCGCCTCCCGACCTGGAGTCGCTGCTGCTCAAGGAGCGGATCGTCTACCTGGGCCTGCCCCTGTTCTCCGACGACGACCTCAAGCGTCAGGTGGGGGTGGATGTGACCGAGCTGATCATCGCCCAGCTGCTGTATCTGGAGTTCGACAACCCGGAGAAGCCGATCTTCTTCTACATCAACTCCACCGGCACCAGCTGGTACACCGGCGATGCGATCGGCTTCGAGACCGAAGCCTTCGCCATCTGCGACACCCTGCGCTATGTGAAGCCGCCGGTGCACACCATCTGCATCGGCCAGGCGATGGGCACCGCGGCGATGATTCTCAGCGCTGGCACGAAAGGGCAGCGTGCCGCTCTGCCGCATGCCTCGATCGTGCTGCACCAGCCCCGCTCCGGCGCCCGCGGCCAGGCCAGCGACATCCAGATCCGCGCCAAGGAGGTGCTGCACAACAAGCACACCATGCTGGAGATGCTCGCGGAGAACACCGGCCGCAGCGTCGAGCAGCTCTCCCGCGACTCCGACCGCATGACCTACATGACGGCCGAGGAAGCCAGGGAGTATGGCCTGATCGACCGCGTGCTCAGCAGCCAGAAGCAGCTGCCCACCCCGGTGCCCATGGCCGCCGGCCTGGGCTGATCACACCCTTCCTTCTTCTCACCCCCCGTCCGCTTCCTCCCCTCGACCCATGCCCATCGGCACTCCCAGCGTTCCCTACCGCCTCCCCGGCAGCCAGTACGAGCGCTGGGTCGACATCTACACCCGCCTGGGCGTCGAGCGGATCCTGTTCCTCGGCCAGGAGGTGAACGACGCGGTGGCCAACCGACTGGTGGCCCAGATGCTCTATCTCGACTCCGAGGACAGCTCCAAGCCGATCCTGCTTTACATCAACTCGCCCGGCGGCTCGGTGACCGCCGGCCTGGCGATCTACGACACCATGCAGTACGTGAAATCCGACGTGGTGACGATCTGCGTGGGTCTGGCGGCCTCGATGGGGGCCTTCCTGCTGGCGGCCGGCACCAAGGGCAAGCGTCTGGCCCTGCCCCACAGCCGGATCATGATCCACCAGCCCCTGGGCGGCACCAGCCAGCGCCAGGCCAGCGACATCGAGATCGAGGCCCGCGAGATCCTGCGCATCAAGGACATGCTCAACCAGAGCATGGCCGACATGACCGGCCAGAGCCTGGAGAAGATCACCAAGGACACCGACCGCGACTACTTCCTCAGCGCCGCCGAGGCCAGGGACTACGGCCTGATCGACCGGGTGATCGCCCATCCCAGCGAGGCCTGAGCTTGGCGACCTCGCTTGCCGATGCCGCCGATGCCTTCTACGCGGCGGGCAACCGGATGCTGGCGGGAGATCCCTCCGGGTTCGAAGCGATCACCACCGACATCCGGGCGACCACGATCTTCCGCAGGGAGGCGGGCCAATGGCGGGTGGTGCATCACCACACCGATCGCTTCAGCCCTGGCCCGTGAACGCCAGCAGCCGGCCGGCCACGCCCGGATCCACCGGCAGGCCTGCAGGATCCAGGAGTCCGAGCTGGGCCAGCAGGCCCGCCTGATCCCAGTAGATGTGCTCGTAGGCCACCTTGCCGTCGCACACCCCCACGATCGCCACCAGAGCCATCTCCACCCTCCGGCCGGTGGGCGCCACTCCCGGCAACAGGTGGCCCAGGGTTTCCGTGTGGGTGAAACGGATCACCAGCTCATCCACCAGCCGCTCGCCGTTCATGGTCTGGGAGATCGTGATGAACTCCACATCCGGTGGGAAGAACTGCCCGATCAGGTGGGTGGCGTAGAACTCCTGCACCGCAGCACGGCCGTTGCCGCCCGTCCCCGAGCCGAGGTTGATCAGGTGGGGCTCCTCCACCATGGTGGCCATCGTCGTGGCCAGATCGGCGTTGAGCTCGGCCTGCATGTGGGCCTGAAACAGGGTGGCCGGATCGGACATGGGCAACCAGGAGGGTGTCATCCGAGGGGAGTGGCCGGAGCGTAGCCATGCAGCCCGCCCCAGCCCCGGTGCGGTCGCTTTCGTAAAGTCGATTCCTTCCCGTGCCTGCCCCGGTCGCCCTGATGGCCCAGCTCTTCTACGACACCGACGCCGACCTCAGCCTGCTGAACGGCAAGACGGTGGCGATCATCGGCTACGGCTCCCAGGGCCATGCCCACGCGCTCAACCTCAAGGACAGCGGCGTGAACGTGGTGGTGGGTCTGTACGAGGGCAGCCGCTCGGCGGAGAAGGCCCGGGCCGATGGCCTCGAGGTGCTGAGCGTGGCCGAGGCCTGCGCCAAGGCCGACTGGATCATGGTGCTGCTGCCCGATGAGGCCCAGAAGGCGGTGTATGAGAAGGAGATCGCCCCGCACCTGAGCGCCGGCAAGGTGCTGAGCTTCGCCCATGGCTTCAACATCCGCTTCGGCCTGATCCAGCCCCCCGCCGACGTGGATGTGGTGATGATCGCCCCGAAGGGCCCCGGTCACACCGTGCGCTGGGAGTATCAGAACGGCCAGGGCGTGCCGGCCCTGTTCGCCATCCACCAGGACGCCTCCGGCAACGCCAGGGCCCTGGCGATGGCCTACGCCAAGGCGATCGGCGGCACCCGCGCCGGCATCCTCGAAACCAACTTCAAGGAGGAGACCGAAACCGATCTGTTCGGTGAGCAGGCGGTGCTCTGCGGCGGCCTTTCCGAGCTGGTGAAAGCCGGCTTCGAGACGCTGGTGGAGGCCGGCTACCAGCCCGAGCTGGCCTACTTCGAGTGCCTGCACGAGGTGAAGCTGATTGTGGATCTGATGGTGAAGGGCGGCCTCACCGCCATGCGCGATTCGATCTCCAACACCGCCGAATACGGCGACTATGTGAGCGGCCCGCGCCTGATCACCGCCGACACAAAGGCAGAGATGAAGCGCATCCTCTCCGACATCCAGGACGGCACCTTCGCCCGCAACTTCGTGGCCGAATGCGAGGCCGGCAAGCCGGAGATGGCGAAGATCCGCCAGCGCGACAGCGAACACCCGATCGAGCAGGTGGGCAAGGGTCTGCGCTCGATGTTCAGCTGGCTGAAGGCCGCCTGATCCGGGAGCGGCCGTGAGCAACCGTGCCGCCCTTCCCTCGCTTCTCTGGTTCAGCCAGCGCACCGCCCAGTCCCTCGCCGGGGCCTCGGCGGGCTGGTTGCTCAGCGGTCTGAGCCAGGCGCCGCTGGTCAACGGTCTGCTGCCGGCCCTCACCGCTTCCACCACGCTGTTGCCGCTGCGCCCCCGCGCCCGCCTCGGGATGGTGCTGCAGCTGTGCGGACTGCTGCTGCTGCTGGCGGTGGCCCTCAAGCGGCTGGGGCCTTCGCCGGTCTGGCCTCTGGTGGCCAGCGGCCTTGTGGGGCTGGGTCGCACCGCCAGCCTGCTGCCGCTGCAGCGCTGGCTGCTGGCGCCCCGGCGCCTGAGCCTGGTCTGGCTGCAGCGCCTGGGCGATGCCGGCGGGCTCACGGGCAGCCTGCTCACCGCCCTGCTGTTCCCGCTGCTGCGCAACACCGCTCCTCAGTTCGCCATGGCGGCACTGCTGCTGCTGCCCGGCCTGCTGCTGGTGTCCTCCCCCCGCTTCCGGCCGCCGCCGGCGAGTGCCCCGGTGTCCCCGGTCGCAGCTTCGGGCCTGGATCTTCGCAGCGGCGCCCAGGGCCTGCTGTTCGGTGCTCTGTTCGCCCTGCTGCCGCTGTGGGTGCGCACGATCGGCGGCGGCGACTGCGTGGATTTCGGCCTGGTGCTGGCCGCCTACGGACTGGGCCGGATCCTCACCCTCCCCCTGCCCTTGCCGGGGTGGAGCCTTTATGCGGCCATGGCGCTGCTGCTGCAGGCCACCACCTGGCTGCCGGCCTGGGGATCCACGGCGCTGTTCGTGCCGCTGGGGGCCCTGGCCGCCGGCAGCGATGGGCGCCTGGCCGCCTCCCTCACCGCCGGGGAAGGGCAAAGGAGCGTCGGTGCTGCGGAGGGACTGGCACGGATCGACCGATCGCTGGCCATCGGCAGCCTGGTGGGAAGCCTCGCCATGGGCGCCGGCAGCCAGCTGCTGGGCCTGCCCCATGCCCGGATCCTGATCGTGGCCGCCTATGGGCTGGCGGCCCTGGTGCTCCCCCGCCGCCACGCCGCCACAGCGTGACGTTGCCCGTGCTGCTGCTGGTGCCGGCGGCCGCCTCCCTCGATCGGCTGGTGGGCGATCCGCGGAACTGGATCCATCCGGTGCAGGCGATGGGGGCGGTGATCAGCGGGCTGAGGGGCCCCGCCGAAGCCTGGGCAGGCGACCGTCCGGGGCGGCTGCGCCTGGCCGGAGTGGCGATCACCCTGGGGCTGGTGGGCGGCAGCGGCGCCGCGGGCTGGGCCGTGGAACGGCTGGCGGTGGGCCTGCCCGCGGTGGGGGTGCCGCTGCTGCTGCTGGGGCTGGCCAGCGCCCTGGCGGGCCGCAGCCTGGAGCAGGCGGTGAACGCGGTGCTCGAGGCCCTGCCCAGCGAGCCCGCCGCCATCGGCCCAGAGACGGCCGATCGCCTGGAGCCCGCCCGCGAACGCCTGCGCTGGATCGTCGGCCGGCAGGTGGACAGCCTGCCGGAGGCCGAACTGCTGCGGGCGGCGGCCGAAACCGCCGCCGAGAATGCGGTGGACGGCTTGTTCGCCCCCCTGTTCTGGATGCTGGCGGGGGCCCTGCTGCTGGTCGCCGCGCCCGCTGGAGCCACCTGGCCGGGCCCCCTGGCCCTGAGCTGGGCCTTCAAGGCCGCCAGCACCCTCGATTCGATGCTGGGCTACCGCACGGGTCGGCTGCGCTGGCTGGGCACGGCGGGCGCCCGCCTCGACGACCTGCTGGTGTGGCTCCCCGCCCGCCTGGTGGCCCTGAGCCTGCCGCTGGCGGCGGGTCGGCCTGGTGCCACCGGAGCGCTCTGGCGGGCCGCCCTGGCCGAAGGGGCCGCGGATCCCTCCCCCAACGCCGGCGTGTCCCAGGCCGCCTTCGCCCATGCGGCCGGGGTGCGGCTGGGGGGCCTCAACCGCTACGGCAGCGGCTGGCGCCAGAAACCGATCCTGGCGGCAGCGGCATCACTGCCGGACAGGGCTGCGGTGGGCAGGATCCTCGCGCTCAGCCGCCGGCTGGAACTGCTGTGGCTGTTGGGAGGCACGGTGGTGCTGGGAGTGATCAGCCTGCTGGCGGCACCCGGAGGCCCCCAGAGCACTCAGTAAGCACCGCGGTCGCGGGGATCGAGAATCACCAGGAAGGTGCGGGCAATGATGTTGAGATCGAGGCGAAAGCTGCGGTGGCGGGCGTAGCGCACGTCGAGCTTCACCCGTTTTTCGTAGCTGAGGTTGTTGCGGCCCGAAACCTGCCAGAGGCCCGTGAGGCCCGGACGCACGGCGAGCACCTCATCCATGCGGTCGCCGTAGCGGGGCAGCTCCTTGCGCACGATCGGCCGCGGGCCCACCACGCTCATCTCACCCCGCAGCACGTTGAGGAACTGGGGCAGCTCATCGAGACTGGAGCGGCGCAGGAACTTGCCCAGACGGGTGATGCGGGGATCGTTGCGCAGCTTGAAATCGTTGCGGAACTCCTCTTCCAGGTCGGGGGACTGGGCCAGCACCGCCGAGAGCACCTTGTCGGCATCGCGCCGCATCGTGCGGAACTTGATGCAGCCGAAGCTGCGGTATCCCCGCCCCACGCGCTGCTGCACATAGAACACCGGGCCCCGGGAGGTGAGCTTGACCAGCAGGCCGAGCAGCAGGAACACCGGCGAGCCCAGGGTGAGCACCGCCAGAGAGAACACGATGTCGCCGCTGCGCTTGATCACCCGCGAACGCCGTGACTGCAGCTCGATCAGCTGCTCGGCGGAGAGAAGCTGAGGGGGAACGCTGAGCAGCGGCGGATGACCGACGGTGGTGGCTGCGGTGGAGACCATCGGGACGCCTGACGGTGCATGAATCTAAAGATGTGTCCAGCGCGAAACCCAGTCGGGAGGGTCACTCAGGTCAGAGGCACAGGTCGGGCATCGCGGCTGAGGCGCCGCTCGTGCCGGCCCCAGAACCGCTCCAGCAGCAGCAGCAGGCGCTGCTCGAAGCGCCCGGGGGAAAAGTGCTCAGCCCAGCGGCGCTGCCCCTCCGCCGGCAACCGGCGCCACAGCTGCCCGCTCTCGAAGTGCTCCAGGGCCTCCGCAAGGCTGGCGGCGCTCTGGCGGGGGAACAGCAGGCCGGTGGGATGGGGGTCGCCGGAGCCGAGACAGCGCACCGAATCCAGCAGCCCTCCGGCACCGAAGCCGATCACCGGCGCCCCGGCAGCCATCGCCTCCACCGGCGCGATGCCGAAGTCTTCAAGGCCCGCGTACACGTAGGCGCGGCAGCGCTGCAGCCAGGTGGCCGCCTCGACGTCGTCGCAACGGCCCAGAAAGCGGGTCTGCGGCCCGGCCATCGCCTCCAGCCGGCGACGCTCGGGCCCGTCACCGATCACCACCAGCGGCAGGCCGGTGCGGCGGAAGGCCTCCACCACCACATCCACCCGCTTGTTGGGCACCAGCCTGCAGAGGCTCACGTACACGTCATCGCGGGGCTGGTCGCAACGGAAGCGATCCACCGCCACGGGGGGATGGAGCACGTGGGAGCGGCGGCGCCAGAAGCGCTCGATGCGGCGAGCGGTGAAGCGGGAATTGGCCAGCAGCGCATCCACCCGCAGGCTGCTGGCCACGTCCCACTGGCGCAGCTGGTGCAGCTGCCAGCGCACCAGCGGCCCGAGCAGGGGGGTGCGGGCGATGGCCGAGCGGGCGAGGTAGGGATGCATCTGATCCCAGGCGTAGCGCACGGGGGTGTGCACGTAGCTGACGTGCAACTGGTCGGGGCCGGTGAGCACCCCCTTGGCCACCAGGTGGCTGCTGCTGATCACCAGCGGGTGCTCCGCGAGATTGAGCTGCTCGATCGCCAGGGGCAGCAGCGGCAGGTACTGCTGCACGTGGCTGATCCCGAAGGGCAGCCGCTGGATGAAGCTGGTGCGCACCCGACGCCCCGAGAGCCAGCTGCCCGGGCGGCGGCTTTCGCCATCGACGAGGGCGAACAGGTCGGTGGCCATGCCGCGGCGCTGCAGGGCGGCATCGATCGCTCGGGCCACCAGCTCCGATCCACCCACCGAACGCGGCGTGAACCACTCATGCACCAGCGCGATCGGGCCCGGGAGACCTTGCATGGGAGGACCCTAGGCGGGCTCAGTATCACGAAAACTCACGGCCGATTGCTCCATCGGAGCACCCTGGGGATGCTGGTCCGAGTGGCTGGGTGGCGCGAGCCGGAACCCGATGGCAATCCGCGAGCTTCTCGAAGATTCCCTGCTGGAGCCCGCGATCGGCACCACGCCGCGGTTCCGCTGGCATGCCACGCCGGTCGGCATCGCCGCCCTCTGGTCGGAAGGGCCCGCCCCGTCGGCGCCGCCGTTCGATATGGCTCTGGAGGAGGGGTTGCAGGTGGGCCTCGACCTCAGTCGCGAGGAGCGGGAGTTTCACCAGGTGAAAGCGGGCCTGGTGCTGCTGTTCCACTCGTGAGCGTTCAGCCTGTGGCCCGGTTGCTGCTCAGGCTGGCTCCGCTGCTGGCTTCGTCGGCGCTTGTGGCCCTGGTGGGCCAGGCGCCCCTGCGGGCCCAGCTGTCGCCGAACTGCCAGCGCAACGGAGTCGCGGCGGCCTGTGCCATCACCCCCGGGGAAAGCGGGCCCGAGCGCAGCGTGGTCACGGTGATGTTCGCCGACCACAGCGCCTGGCGCCTGGAGAAGGACGAACGCCGCTGCACCAACAACCACCCCGTGAGCAGCTGCCCGGCGCTGATCACCGGCGCCAACGGCAACGGAACCCCCTTGCGCGGCACCTACACCGGCACCTGGTACGAGGGTGGCTACCGCCATAACTGGAGCGCCCCCGGGATCCGCATCGAGTATGTGTTTGTCGATTGAAGTGGTTTCCTGCCACGGCGGAGTGCCTGGCAGCTCAGCAGAGGCCTGACTTCCTCCATGGTCGGTGGCCAGCCCGTGATTCAGCAGCCGCTTAGGATGGAAAGAGCGATGAACTCACCATGAAGATTGGCGTTGAGAAAGGTAGCCGTATAGCCATCAGCAGGCAAAAAATCAACAAGCCTGCCATCATCACGATCATTCTTCTGGTCTCGTTTCTGCTTCTCCTTCTTTCAAGCCACCTCCTCCACGAGCACTATGGAGGCATCACCGTTGACGAACGGGCGGAGTGGTACAACGTCAAGTACCACCTGGCCCGTGGAATAGGATTTTTCAAGGGCGCAGACACATCTGAAGTGCCAATTAGCTATTACGGCATTGTTAACACTTTTGTTCCCTATCTGATAACCTTCAAGCTTGGCCTTCCCCTCCGTGACTACTACCGTCTAACCCATATCCTCTCTGTTGCCAGCGCGGTTGGAACGGTCTACCTCCTTTGGTGGACGTCCAGGATTTGCCAGCTCCGCAACCGCTGGCTGGCCTCAGTGATGCTGCTCGGGTCACCGGCCTTTTTCGGTTACTCACTCATGAATATCAAGGATATACCAATTGCATTCACCTATACTTTTTACACTTGCACTCTTTTGTGGTGCCATCGATACATGCGTAGCTTCAGCGTCAGACGCCTAACTCACGGCACGATCATCACAGCAGTGATTGCCGGCATATTCACTTCTCTCCGCCTGACACTTCTGCCGGTTGCTTTTGCCACCTTTGTGTTTACACTCTACTTCAGCATCCCTACCAACACCACAAGCGCCCTGCCAGCCCCTGGTCTGGGCAACAGGCGCAGACTGCTCCTGCTGGCGTACAGCGGTGCGTTGTACGCGGTTTTCACTTTTCTGGTAGCAACACTGTTGCTGCCTGCAGCATGGGAGAATCCGATATCCTTTTTCATCAATGCTTTCCATACGTTTCGCGACTACACGATTTGGAATGGCTGCACGCTGTACGAGGGCGAATGCACGTCCAAGCTCCTGACCAAGGGCTGGACAACAGCAAACTACCTGCTGCAATGGGGGTTTTCTCAGCCAACACTGCTGAATATCTTTAATTACCTTGCAGGTATTCCCGTTGCGCTCATTGCCTTGTTCATGCTGCCGCGAATGGCTGGCCCCGAAAGAAGCAAACCGATGGCCGTCATTCTGTTCTCGGCCCAGGCTTATGTCGTTGTTGCCCTTGCCGCTCTAACAAACGCCACACTATATAACGGAATCAGGCATCTTCTGTTTGCCCTGCCCGCCACAGCCTTCCTTGGCAGCGCGATTGCCGACACCCTCTCCGCCTCTCGGATCAGAATCCCCTTCCCCTTCGGAGGCGTCAGTGCGGCAAAGGTCTATCTCACGGCTGCATTCATCAGTCTTGCGATCGTGTTTGTCGACATGGCGGCCCTTGCTCCCTATCAATACAGCTACATCAACGAATTGAAACGGGATGCCCTGACCGCAGGGACAACCGAAATAGAGGTATGGGACATGAGCCTTGGCGAGCTTTACTCCAAAACAGCGAAAGTCAGCCCATTGTTCCCAGAAGATATCAATAAAAGCCTGATCCTTACCCGGGAATCAATTGGCATCACAACACCGGCCTCTGATGCCACCAAGATCCAACGGACCATCCCATCTCCCATTCGCAGCCCCATCACCGATCTCCCTGAAGGCTGCACGGTCGTTTCGGAGGTGAGCAGAAACTATGCCCTGTCTCGTCAGCGGGTGATTTTTTCTGCCGTTACCGAATGTCCGAAGGGAAGCGCCAAGGGCAGCGCCACGGTCCTTTCGACGCCGAAGGACAGCGGTTGACACCCTGCCCATGCCAGCTCGAGCACGAACATGCATCCCGGCGAGCAGTGTGGTCTGCCAGCCAGGGCTGCAAAACGGAGAGGGTGGGATTCGAACCCACGGAAGGTTGCCCTTCAAACGATTTCGAGTCGTTCGCTTTCGACCACTCAGCCACCTCTCCACGCCTTGAGACAGCGGCACAGCCGCTGCAGTCGCCACGGACCCCGGAAGGAACGTCACCACTTTACGCTCAGCCGCCCCGGGCCATCAGGAAGCCGCTGGCGCCGCTGGCCTGCCAGCCCCGGGGGAGTGCCGGGCCGGGCGCCTCGCCGCTCAGCCACACCCGCGCCGGTGCCTGCCGTTGCACCAGGGCCCGCTCGCGGCGGCTGGGAGGAAAGCCGAGCCAGAGGCCATCGGTGGCGCGGCCACCGAAGCCTCGCCCCGCCGCCGCGGCCTCCAGGGAGCGGCGGGCCGCCCACCAGGCGGGCCGATCCGGCAGCAGCAGCCAGCGCCGGCGGCCGAAGGTGAGGGCGAGGGCATGGCTGTCCATGCTGAGGGCCTCCACCGACAGCCCTGCACTCACCAGCCGCTGCCCGGCGGCCAGCGGCGCCGCCTCCTGGCCGTAGGCCAGCACCCGGCCGGCCAGGTCCCTCCAGCAGTCGGGGGCATCGGAGGCCACCGGATCGAGCAGCAGCAGCCAGTCGAAGCGGCCGATGCCGAGGCCGGTGGCCAGGCGCCTGGTCTGGCGGCACACACTCCCCTCGGCGGCGGTGCCGATCAGGGCGGCGCGGCCCTGATGGCGGGCGATCACAACGGTGCGGCCACCACCGCCGGCCTGATGCACCAGCAGCAGCTGATCGGCCCGGAGCTGGCCCAGATGCAGCGTGGTGGCCAGCGCCACCAGGGCCAGGGCCAGCCACCGCCGCCGCGGCCCGGGATCGGGCAACGCGACCACCAGCAGCGCCAGGGAGAGCAGCAGCACCAGCCAGGGCTGGGGCCGGCCGGTCTGCCACTGGGCCATCGGCAGGGCGGCGGCGGCGCGGGCCAGGGCCAGCAGCAGACCCGCCATCAACGCCACGGGCGGCAGCAGCAGTGGCAGCAGGGCCGGCAGGGTCAGAGCCAGCACCGCCAGCGCCATCGCCCCCAGGGTGAGGGGGGCCAGCAGCGGCGCCGCCAGCAGGTTCGCGGGGATGGCATAGGCGGGCACCGCACCGAAGTGCAGCAGCTGCAGGGGCAGGGTCCAGAGGGTGGCCGCCAGCACCACCGCCAGCTCCGGCGCCCAGCGGCGCGGTGCCAGGCGAGCGGGCAGCCGGGCGAGCACGGCCCGCTCCAGCGGCGCAGCGCTCACGATCAGGCCGGCGGTGGAGGCCACCGAGAGCTGGAAGCCCACATCGAACAGCCAGTGGGGGTGCAGGGCCAGCATCAGCGCCACCGCCAGGGCGAGCAGGCCGAGCGGGCGGCCGCGGCGGCCGGTTTCCAGGGCCGCCAGGGCGAAGGAGCTGGTGAGCACGGCGCGCACCACCGAGGGCTGGGGCCCGGCCAGCAGCACAAACAGCAGCATCGCCCCACCCGCCAGCAGCAGCCGCCCCGGACGGCCCAGGGGCCGGGCCAGCACCATCACCGCCCCGAGCAGCACGGTGAGATGAAAACCGCTGGCCGCCAGGGCATGGGACAGGCCTGAGGCCCGGAACGCCTCGCGCAGCTCCACCGGCAGGGGCACCACGGCGCTGCCGAGCACCAGGGCGGCGAGCAGCCCGCCCCGCTCGGGCCCGGCGGCGGCGATCAGCCGAGCCGCCAACCGGCGCCGCAGATCGGCGATCGGCGTGGGCGGGCGGGACAGCACCTGGAGGTCGCGCACCTCGAGGCGGGTCCAGCTGCCCTGGCGCGCCAGCCGTTCCGCGGACCCGGCCAGCAGGGGGTGAGGGGCCGGCCGGGGACGGCGCAGCTCACCCTCCAGCCGCAGCCGCCAGCCCTGGCGCAGCGCCGGACAGCGGGGGAAGTGCAGATCGGTGCGACCTCCGACAGCCTGCAGCAGCGCGCGGCAGGGGCCGGCACCAGCGCTCCCTGCCGCCAGCATCACGGGATCCTCCTGCAGGGTTCCCTCCAGCCGCACGGGCAGGGGCCCGTCGCCCCCCTGGAGCCGGTGGAGGGGATCGGCGGGACCGGGTTGCGGGACGCAGCCAGTGAGCAGGAGCAGCAGAAGGGCCAGCAGGGCGAGGGGGCGGGCCACGGCGGAGAAGCGCTGCTGATGAAGCCTTCCCCGGGCCGGCCGGAGCGGTGAGCGGCGCGCAGCTCAGAGCGAGGGGATGCGCAGCAGCCAGTCGCAGAGGGCGCGGCCGGGCAGGGGCTGGCCGAGCAGCGGCGCCAGCACGCCGGCCACGGAATGGAAGCGGCAGGGCCACTGGGCCCGCTCGGTGAGGCGACCGAGCTGGAAGCTGCCGGCCACCAGCACCAGCACGAGGAGGGCCCGGGCCATGGCCGCCGGCCTCAGACCGCCGCCGGCGGGGCCGGCTCGGCCATGGCCGAGGCGTCCTCGGGATGGGCGGAATACCATGCGGAGCGCTTTTCGTCGGTCATCAGCGGGAAGCCGAGGGCCCGGCGCTCCGCCAGCCAGGCCTCGGCCACCTGGCGGGCCAGATGGCGGATGCGGCCGATGGTGGCGGTGCGCTCGGTGACGGAGATCACGCCGCGGGCCTCCAGCAGGTTGAAGGTGTGGCTGCACTTGAGCACGAAATCCAGGGCCGGCGCCGGCAGGCCCGCCGCCACCAGATCGGTGGCCTCGGCCTCGTAGAGGCTGAACAGCTGCTTGAGCCGCTCCGGGTTGGAGGCCTGGAAGTTGTAGGTGCACTGCCCCTTCTCGAAGGGCAGCCAGATGTCGCCGTAGGAGCGGTTGCCGTCCCAGGAGAGCTGCCAGATGCTCTCCACGTCCTGGAGGTACATCGCCAGGCGCTCGAGGCCGTAGGTGATCTCGATCGACACCGGCCGGCAGTCGATGCCGCCGCACTGCTGGAAATAGGTGAACTGGGTCACCTCCATGCCGTCGAGCCACACCTCCCAGCCCACGCCCCAGGCGCCGAGGGTGGGGGATTCCCAGTTGTCCTCCACGAAGCGGATGTCGTGGTCGACCTGGCGGATGCCGAGGGCCTCGAGCGAGGCCAGATAGGTTTCCTGGATGCCGTTGGGCGACGGCTTGATCAGCACCTGGTACTGGAAGTAGTGCTGGGCGCGGTTGGGGTTGTCGCCGTAGCGGCCGTCGGTGGGACGGCGGCAGGGTTCGGCATAGGCCACGGCCCAGGGCTCAGGCCCGAGGGCGCGCAGCACGGTGTGGGGGCTCATCGTGCCGGCGCCCTTCTCGGTGTCGTAGGGCTGGAGGATCAGGCAGCCCTGCTCGGCCCAGAAGCGATGCAGGGTGCTGATGATGTCCTGGAAATGCATCGACCCGCTCCGGCGCTCCACATCGTGCCACGCAGGCTTCAGGCCAGGCTTCAGGCGGCCGCTGGCTTGCAGACCCGCAGGGTGATGGCGATGGCCTTGAACAGGTTGGGCAGGATGTCGCCGTAGGCGAGCAGGTCGTCGTCGGGGAGCTGAACCCCGGCGGTCGCGAGCCGGGCGCGGGTGTCGGGGTCGGGGTCGTACCTCACGCTCTCGATCTCGAAATCGACGCCGGTCATCAGCGCCAGTGGGGTGTTGGCGTACCCGAGCCGCTGCCACTCCTCGCAGTTGCGCCGGCTGAACATCGACAGGGTGCGCGGCGTGATCGGGCGCACGTGGGTGGGATCGGTGCGGAAGTCGTCGTGGAGGGGGTGCGGCACATCGATGTGAATCAGGGCATCGGCTGCCGCCACGCGGTGGAGCTCCTGCATCACCGCCAGGAACACCTTCGGCTGCTGACCGAGGTGCTCCAGCACGTGGTGGAGCACGATCTCCTCGGCGGTGTTGTCGGGGAAGGGCCAGGGGGTGCACTCCAGGTCCACCACCTGATCGGGATGGCAGCCGGCAAAGCCGTCGACGTTGACATACCCCTCGAGCTGCCGGCTGCCGCAACCGAGATTGAGCTTGATCACAGACAGCGGCGGGAACGACGGCCCGCCATCATCACCCTTTGGGAATGCGCAGCTTCTGGCCGGGGAAGATGAGGTCGGGGTCTTCGATCACCTCGCGGTTGGCCTCGAAGATCTCGGTGTAGCGGGCGCCGTTGCCATAGGCGCGCTCGGCGATGCCCCAGAGGGTGTCGCCGCTCTGCACCAGCACGAACTCCGAGCTGGCGCCACCGGCACCGGCCAGCTCTCCGGCCACCACCTTGCCCACCCCTTCCACATTGCCGGCGATCAGCACCGCCTTCTCGAACGCCGCTGCGTCGCTGGCGGTGCCGCTGAGGGTGGCCACCTCGTTGTCCACGGTGACCTTGAGATCGCTGACGCCGGGGTTGTTCTTCTCGATGTGCTGCTGGAGATCCTTGCCGGCCTTGGCCGGATCATCGCCGCGGCGGAAGACCTTCTTGCCGATGTTGGCGGCGAAATCGAACAGGGGAACGCCCATGGTTGCTGCAGGGGTGCGTTCCCACTCTGGTGCGGGCCGCCGGGGTGAGGGTTAAGAGAATCGCCAGAAGAGTGGGTCTCAGGCCACCAGCTGCAGCAGGCCCATCAGCCCGCCGGCGAGGGGGCGGTGACGGGCGTGATCGAAGCCGGCGCGGCGGGCCAGGGCTTCCTGCAGCTCCGCGCTGGCGAAGCGCTCGAGGCTGGCCTCCAGATAGGCGTAGTGCTCGCTGAAGCCGAAGCGGCGGGCCGTGGGCACCACCAGGCGACGCAGATAGGCCTTCTGCAGATCGGCGATGGGGCCGGTGGGTCGGTTGAAATCGAGCACGGCCGCCCGGGCGCCGGGCCGCAGCAGCCGCCGCAGTTCCACCAGAGCGGCGGCGGGATCGGTCAGGTTGCGCAGGCCGTAGGCCATCACCGCGCCGTCGGCGGCGCCATCGGGCAAGCCGGTGGCCAGGGCATCACCCTGGCGCCAGTCGATCGACAGCCAGGGGGTGCGGGCCGCCCGCCGGCGGGCCTGCTGCAGCGGCGCGGCGGCGGCATCGAGGGCCACCACCCGGCCGCCGGGTCGCACCCGCTCGGCGAGCAGCAGGGCGAGATCACCGGTGCCACAGCAGAGGTCGAGGAGGGTGTCGCCGGGGCGCGCCTGCAGCCAGAGCACGGCCCGACGCTTCCAGAGGCGATGGAGGCCGAGGCTGAGCAGATCGTTGAGCTGGTCGTAGCGGGGGGCGATGGCGTCGAAGAGCTCGCGCACCGCCTCCGGATCGCCCGGTTTCACGCCGTGGTTCAGGGTCGGGGGAGGGGAGGGAGCGGGGCCTCGGCCTCGTCCCAGGGGAGCACGATCGCATCGAGGCGGATGCCGTTCTCGCTCTCGTAGGCAGGCGAGACCAGGCCGCGGGCCTCGAGGCGGCCGGGACCGGTGAGGGTGAGCACCATCACGGTGGCGAGGCCCACGGCGGCGCAGCAGACCATGCAGCCGGCGAGCATCAGCGAGAACTCGCGGCGTTCGCTGGCGGCCTGCATCAACTGGAGGGCCCAGGCCACCAGGCCCACGACCGCCGCCACCATCAACAGGCCGATGCCGGTGAACAGGGGCGCAGGGAGGGCGAGGATGGCATTCAACGCCAGGTGCGCGGGTCGGCGGACCTATTCAATGTAACGACCTATGACATGGGCGCGTGCCCGGCGGCGGCCAGCGCCGGCTCGAGTGGGCGCAGCGGCAGACCGCGGGCGAGCAGATCCGTCTTGATCTCCTCCACCGTGAGCACGCCGTCGTGGAGCAGGGAGGCCAGCAGGGCCGCCGAGGCCCGGCCCTCGGTGAGGGCCTCGGCGATGTGGTCGATGCAGCCGGCCCCGCCGGAGGCGATCACCGGCACCTCCACGGCCTCGGCCACCGCCCGGGTGAGCGCCAGGTCGTAGCCGGCCTGGGTGCCGTCGCCGTCCATCGAGGTGAGCAGGATCTCACCGGCGCCGAGGCCCACCACGCGCCGCGCCCAATCCACCGCGTCGAGGCCGGTGTTCTCCCGGCCCCCCTTCACGTACACGTCCCAGCCGCTGGCGGCGGTGCGGCGGCGGGCGTCGATCGCCACGACGATGCACTGGCAGCCGAAGCGCTCGGCACCACGGGCCACCAGCTCGGGATCGCGCACGGCGGAGGAGTTGAGGCTCACCTTGTCGGCACCGGCCCGCAGCAGCGCGGTGATTCCCTCCACGCTGGCGATGCCGCCGCCCACGGTGAAGGGGATCGTCACCGCCTCGGCGCTGCGGCGCACCAGATCCACCAGGGTGGTGCGGCCCTGGTGGCTGGCGGCGATGTCGAGGAACACCAGTTCGTCGGCGCCGGAAGCGCTGTAGCGGCAGGCCAGTTCCACCGGATCGCCGGCATCGCGCAGGCCCACGAAGTTGACTCCCTTCACCACGCGGCCGTCGGCCACATCCAGGCAGGGAATGATGCGCTTGGCGACCATGGGCTCACTGTTAGGGTTGCGCCACCGTTTCGATCGCGCCATGTCCCAGGCTGCCATCACCATCGGCTCGAAGGTGCGGGTCACCCGGGTGCGCGACCGCATCCCCGCCGACCTGGTGACCGCCCTCAAGACCGATGCCGTCGGCACCGTGAAGGATTTCCGGGTGACCGATGGCAAGGGCATCGGTGTGGTGGTGGAGCTGGCCGGTGGCAACACCCTGTGGCTGTTCGACGACGAGATCGTTCCCGCCTGAGCGCACCCTGCCCGTGAGCGACAGCCCCACCCCCGCCCCCAACGACGCGGCCACCGCGACGCCAGCGCCGGACGCCGGTGCGGCGGCCCGCCAGCTGCTCGGGATGAAGGGAGCCGGCGAAACCACCAACATCTGGAAGATCCGGCTGCAGCTGATGAAGCCGGTCACCTGGATCCCGCTGATTTGGGGAGTGCTTTGCGGGGCCGCCGCCTCCGGCCACTTCCAGTGGCGCCCCGACCACGTGCTGGCCTCGATCGCCTGCATGGTGATGAGCGGCCCGCTGCTGGCCGGCTTCACCCAGACGATCAACGATTACTACGATCGCGAGATCGACGCGATCAATGAGCCCTACCGGCCGATCCCCTCGGGTGCCATCCCGCTCTCCCAGGTGAGGGTGCAGATCTGGGTGCTGCTGCTGGCGGGTCTGGCGGTGGCCTGGGGGCTCGACCTGTGGGCCGGTCACAGCACGCCGGTGCTGCTGCTGCTGGCGCTGGGCGGCTCGTTCGTGAGCTTCATCTATTCGGCCCCGCCGCTGAAGCTCAAGCAGAACGGCTGGCTGGGCAACTATGCGCTGGGAGCCAGCTACATCGCTCTGCCCTGGTGGGCGGGCCAGGCCCTCTTCGGCCAGCTCACCTGGACCACCGCCCTGCTCACCCTGGCCTATTCGCTGGCGGGGCTGGGCATCGCCGTGGTGAACGACTTCAAGAGCGTGGAGGGTGACCGGGCCCTGGGGCTGCGCTCGCTGCCGGTGGTGTTCGGGATCGGCAAAGCCAGCTGGATCAGCGCCGGCATGATCGATGTGTTCCAGCTGGCGATGGTGGCTGTGCTGATCGCCATCGGCCAGCACTTCGCCGCCGTGCTGCTGGTGCTGCTGATCGTTCCGCAGATCACCTTCCAGGACATCTGGCTGCTGCGGGATCCGGTGGCCTACGACGTGAAGTACCAGGCCAGCGCCCAGCCGTTCCTGGTGCTGGGCATGCTGGTCACCGCGCTGGCGATCGGCCACAGTGGTCTCACCCAGCTGGCCCCGGTTTCGCTCGCGCTTTGACCGGCACCCGGCTGCCACAGACGGCGGATGGACCGCCCCCTCCGCGCCAGCGCAGCTCCCTTCCCGCCCGAACACCGTTCAGGCGCAAGCTGATCGTGTCGGGGCTGCTGGCGGCTGGGCTGGGTGGCGGCCTGGCCCTGGGGCAGGCCGCGGTGGTGACCGGCATCGATGCCCTGCTTCCCGACACCCGCCGGATCAGCAGCTACAACCGCCCCGGCACGCTCACGGTGCTGTCGGCCGATGGCCAGGTGGTGTTCAAGCAGGGCCCCGCCACCCGCGACAAGCTGCCCAGCGGCAAGATGCCGCTGCTGCTGCAGAAGGCATTCGTGGCGGCGGAAGACCGCCGCTTCTACCTGCACGACGGCGTCGACACGGTGGGGATCGGCCGGGCGCTGCTGCGCAACCTGCAGCAGGGGTCGGTGGAGGAGGGAGCCAGCACCATCACCCAGCAGCTGGCGCGCACTGTGTTCCTCAGCCAGGACCGCACCCTGTGGCGCAAGATCAAGGAAGCGGCCCTGGCGGGCAAGATCGAGCGCCAGCTCAGCAAGGAACAGATCCTCGAGCAATACCTCAACTTCGTGTATCTGGGCTCCAGCGCCTATGGCGTTTCCGATGCCGCCTGGGTGTACTTCTCCAAGACCCCCGACCAGCTCACCCTGCCGGAGGCGGCGTTGATCGCCGGTCTGCCACCGGCGCCTTCGGTGTACTCGCCGCTGATCAACCCGGATCTGGCCCTGCAGCGGCGCCGCACCGTGCTGATGCGGATGCGCGAGGCGGGCTTCATCGACGACGCCCAGCTGGCGCGGGCAGATGCGGCGCCGCTGGGGCTGAAACCTGCCGAACCGAAGTACTTCGCCAATCCGGCCCCCTGGTACATCAGCTGGATGGAGCAGGAGCTGCCCAAGGTGCTCAGCAAGGAACAGCTCGAGGTGGGCGGCCTGACGGTGCGCACCGGCCTGAAGGAGAAGTGGCAGCAGCAGGCCCAGAGCGTGATCAACGGCTACACCGGCGGCGGCGCCCTGCAGGGTGCGCTGGTGGCGATGGAACCCGGCACGGGGCTGGTGCGGGCGATGGTGGGGGGCAACAACTGGGAGAAGAGCCAGTTCAACCGCGCCACCCAGGCGGTGCGCTCGCCGGGGTCCACCTTCAAGCTGTTCGCTTACACCGCCGCCATCGCCTATGGCATGCGGCCGGAGGACAGCATCAGCAACCGCCGCCGCTGCTACCAGGACGGTTACAAGGAGTTCTGCATCCCCGGCGATGGCGGCAGCGTGAGCCTGCTCACGGCGATCACGCGCTCGCTGAATGCGGCCTCGGTGGCGGTGGCCGAGAAGGTGGGCTATCCGCGGGTGATCGACATCGCCCGCAAGCTGGGGATCACCGGCGAGATCGGCGAGTATCCGTCGATGGTGCTGGGGGCGAACGAAAAAACGGTGATCGAGATGACCGCCGCCTATGCGGCGATCAACAACCGGGGGGTGTTCGTGCAGCCCACGCCGTTCGAGGAGATCTACGGCCCGGATGGCGAGCTGCTGTGGAGCCGCCGGGTGGATGCGAAGAAACCGGTGCGGGCGGTGAGCAGCGACGTGGCCGACGCGGTGATGTACATGCTGCAGAACGTGGTGCGCGCGGGCACGGGAGCACCGGCCGGTCTGGCCGACCGTGCCGTGGCGGGCAAGACCGGCACCGCCGAGGGCGCCCGCGACCTGTGGTTCATCGGCTCGATCCCCCAGCTCACCACCGCCATCTGGTTCGGCTACGACGAGAACTTCAAGACGGGCAGCAGCAGTGCCACCGCCGCCTCGGCCTGGTACACGTTCATGTCCAAGGTCGTGAAGGACATCCCGGCCCAGCCGTTCCCGCCGAAGCCGGAGCTCACCGGCACGTTCATCCCCTACGTGCCTCCGAAGAAGAAGAAAACAGACAACGCCAGATCGGCCACTCCCCAGGCCCGTCAATCGAGCTGGGAAGCACCGCCGGAGCCGGACGCCCGCGAACGACGACGCTGGGATGAGCTGGAGCGCGACCAGGGCGTCGATGCCCGAGGCACCGACGCTCCCTCCCTGCCGCGGATCAACACCTGGGAACCGAGTGAACCGGCCCCGGCACCGCGCTACGTCCCGCCGGCGGAACCTGCGCCGCGGCGCCGCGAGGCGGCCGCCCCGGCCCCCGCGGCGCCGGCCCCCGAACCGGCAGCGCCGCCGCCGGAGCCGCCGGCCCCGAGCCTGCCGCCGCCACCACCACCGATCGCCCCACCGCCGCCGCCGCCCTGAGCGAGCCCGGCTACGGCGCCTGGAGCAGCGTGGAGTAGAAACCGTCGCCGCCCTCGGGATCGCCCGGCCAGCACTGCTGTTCGGCCCGCAGCGACCAGGTGGGGTGGGCGGCGAGAAAGGCCGCGATCCGCTCCTGGTTTTCGGTGGGATGCACCGTGCAGGTGGCGTACACCATCCGCCCGCCGGGGGCGAGCAGCGGCACCATCGCCTTCAGCAGACGGATCTGCAGGGCAGCCAGGTCGCTCACCGCGGCGGGATCGATCCGCCAGCGGGCGTCGGCATGGCGGGCCAGGGTGCCGAGGCCGGAGCAGGGGGCATCCAGCAGGATCGCCTGGAAGTGTCCCTGCCAGAGGGGCCGCTCGGCGGCGAGATCCGCGGCATCGGCCGCCAGGGGGTGGAGGGCGTGGAGACCGAGCCGCTCGGCATTGGCCTGCACGCGCCGGAGCCGGGCGGCGGAGCGATCCACGGCCCACACCTCGCCCTGATCGCCCATCAGCTCGGCGAGCTGGGTGGCCTTGCCGCCGGGGGCGGCGCAGGCATCGAGGATCCGCTCGCCGGGCCGGGGATCGAGCAGGGGAGCGATCGTCTGGGCGCTGCGATCCTGCACGCACCAGTGGCCCTCGGCGAAGCCGGGCAGCTGGCGCAGATCGCCGGGCCGATCGAGCAGGGTGAGGGCGTCGGGGCTCTGGGGCAGGGGAGCGGCCGCGAGGCCGGCGGCGGCGAAGGCCTCCAGCACCGCCTGCCGCGTGGCGCGGCAGCGGTTCACGCGCAGATCGAGGGCCGGCGGACTGTTGGCGGCCCGGGCGAAGGCCTCAGCCCGCTCCTGCGGCAGCCAGGCGAACAGACAGGAGGCCAGCCAGTGAGGGAGGGAATGGCGCAGGCCGAAGGCCTGCAGCGGATCGGCGGGCAGCGTGAGCCCCTGCCAGGGCTCGCCGCCGGCAGGCAGACCCTCACGGCAGCGGAGCAGGGAGCGCAGCAGGCCGTTCACCACCGGCCCGAGCCGGCCGAGGCCGCCCTGGCGCGCCAGCTCCACGGTGGTGTTCACGGCGGCGGCGGGCGGCACCCGCTGGCTGAACAGCAACTGGTAGAGGCCCACATGCAGCAGCCAGCGCAGCTTCGGCGGCTGGCGTTCGGCGCTGACGCGGCCGAGGGCATCGATCCAGGCATCGAGCAGGCGGCGCTGGCGGATGGCGCCATAGGCCAGTTCGGTGGCCAGGGCCCGATCGGCGGGAGGGAGGGGATGGCGGGCCAGTTCGCGCTCGAGGGCGGCATCGGCCCAGGCGCCGGCGGCCACGGCCTGCAGCACCCGCCAGGCCGCCGCGCGCGGCGCCAGACCCTGACCATCGGCGCTGGACATTGCGGCGTTCAGCCCCGGAAACCCCGATCCTGCCCGATCAGGCCAACCCCGGGCTCCGGCCGCCAGCGGTGGCGGGCCAGGGGCAGGCGGCCATCGGGGCTCACGGCGATGCCCTCGGCCAGCAGCAGTTCACGCTGCATCCAGTCGGAGCCCTCGCGGCCGGGGCTCATGGCGATGCAGCCGCGGGCGTTCACCACCCGCTGCCAGGGGATGGGGGAGGGCAGGGGCAGGCGGCGCAGGGCCCAGCCCACCTGGCGGGCGCAGCCCCAGGCACCGATCAGTTCGGCCACCTGGCCGTAGGTGGCGAGCTGACCGCGGGGGATGAGCGCCACCACGGCGTACACCCGCTGATCGAAGCCCTCGGAGGCCATGGCCTGCGGCGCGGCGCGGTCCCACTCTCGGCCGGACGGGACCGCGAGGGGGGGCCCAGGCAGACTCGCCTGCAGCCACCGGCGCCCATGCCCCTGCTGCCCCGCCGCTTCGAGCGCCTGAAGGCCGTGCTGGATCGCCGCATGGGCGATCTCACCGTGCTGCTGGAACACGTGGAGAAGCCGCACAACCTCTCGGCGATCCTGCGCAGCTGCGATGCGGTGGGCGTGATCGAGGCCCATGCGGTGAGCCTGGCGGAGCGGCTGCCCACGTTCAACACCACGGCCCAGGGCAGCCAGAAGTGGGTGGCGCTGCAGCGCCATGCCGACAGCACCGCGATGATCCGCCAGCTGCAGCAGCGGGGCTTCCGGGTGTACGGCACCCATCTGGCGGTGGAGGCGGTGGACTACCGCCGCTGCGACTACACCGGTCCCACCGCCTTCCTGCTGGGGGCGGAGAAGTGGGGGCTGAGCGAAGCGGCGTCGGCGGCGGTGGACCAGGCGATCTTCATCCCGATGCGGGGGATGGTGCAGTCGCTGAACGTGTCGGTGGCGGCGGCCACGCTGCTGTTCGAGGCCCTGCGGCAGCGGCAGACGGCGGGGCTGGTGCCGGAGCGTGGCGAAGGCCTGGCGCCGGAGCAGTACCAGCGGCTGCTGTTCGAGTGGGCCTACCCCCAGGTGGCCGACTGGTGCCGCCGCGAAGGGCGCCCCTACCCGGCGCTGGGCGAGGAGGGCGAGATCCTCGAGGAGCTGCCGCGCACAGTGAAACTGCGCTGCTGATCAGGCGGCCCTGCGAAGGCGCCCGAATCAGCCGGAATCGCGGCTCTCGCAGCGGCGGGCGCTGGGCAACCAGAGCGCCAGCGCCAGAGCCGCCACCTCCAGCGGAATCTGCCGGCCGCCCAGCAGCACCACCATCACCGCCACGAAGGCCAGGAAGCGCTGGAACACGCGCCACACGTCGTCGGCCTGGTCACTGCCGGCGATCCACAGGGCGACGCCAGCCCCCAGAAGCAGCAGATCGAGCCACCAGGGCATGGCGCCAGGGCATCTATGGCCTCAACGCTAGGCCGGGGGCGCTGGGCTGGCCGCTCAGCGACAGGCCGCGTCATGGTCCGTGCACGAGACGAACCAGGGGCTTGCCTGCCCTGGCGATCCCTACCTCCTCACCAGCGAGAGCCGCCAGCACCCGCTCGGAGCGCCGCGCCCTGGCCGCATAAAGGCTGGCCTGCCGCATCACCGGAAGAGCAGGATTGACCCGACTCACCCAGTCTGCCAACCATGGTTGGGCCCCGATGAACCGCTGCGGGAGGCCTCCTTACGGTAAGGACGCCTTGTCTCTAAGGTGCAGGGGTGGAACGAGTGCAAGGGAGGTTCTGGCTGTGGAAGGAGCAACGGTGGAGGTGGCCACCCTCACGGCCAAAGGTCAGGTGACCGTTCCGAAGGCCGTGCGTGAGGCCCTGGGCCTGCGGCAAGGTGACCAGCTCGCCTGGGAACTGGAGGATGGATCCGTGCGCGTGCGCGCCATCACCCCTCTGGATCTGGCCTACCTGAAGGGGCTGGACGCAAATCTGCAGGAATGGAGCAGTCCGGCTGATGAAGAGGCCTTTCGGGATCTATGAGATCGCCTGGTCCCTACGCCCTGGTGCGGGTTCCTTTCCCGTTCAGTGATCGCGGCACCCAGAAGCGCAGGCCAGCTGTGGTCCTTTCGGAGCCGGAATTTCAGCAGGGGTCAGGTCATCTCCTGCTGGCCATGGTGACCACAGCCCATCAATCGCGGTGGCCGCTGGATTGGCCGATTCAGGATCTCCCGGCGGCAGGGCTCACCCAGCCCTGCCTGGTGCGCTTGAAGCTGTTCACCCTGGATGAGCGTCTGATCCTCGGGGGGCTGGGGAGTCTGTCGGGTGCCGATCGGCAGGGCGTCAGAGCGCACCTGCGGAGGCTGCTGGCTTTCCCGGCGCCGCACGGATGAGGGCACCTGGTTGGGCCAGATGTTTGCCGATGCTCTGCGCATCGATCTGCTCGCGCCTGAGGCGCTGCGGGCCTATCAGGCCAGGCCGGAACGGTTGCGGGAGCGCATCGCCGCGGCTCCGGCCGCCCACACCGTGGTGATCGATGAAATCCAGAAGGCTCCCCAGCTGCTGGATGTGGTGCATTGTTTCAGAAGCGCGCCCAGCGGCAGCTGGTGCAGCACCACAAGTTCTTTGATTTCGATGTGGGCGTGAATCGCAGCCTGCGGCCCACCGGCCCGCTCGACGCTCCCCAGGAGATTGAAGGGCTGGCGCTCGAAACGCTGGTAGCGCAGCACCTACGGGCGTTCTGCCAGCTGCGGCGCCAGGGAGGCAACCTGAGCTTCTGGCGCACCCGCTCAGACCTTGAGGTGGATTTGGTTGGAGCGCTCAGGCGGCGTGCACGCCGTTGCGGCCGGCGGCCTTGGCGGCATAGAGGGCGGCATCCAGCCGCAACACCTGCTCATCCACCTGGCGGATGGCGGCAGCCACCTCGGCGGGGAGGAAATCGGCGTCCCTGCGGCCGCGCACATCGGCGATGCCACCGGTGAGCGCGCGCTGGGCACAAGAATTGGCATAGAGGTAGCGGCCCTGGCGATCCTTGATGTACACGTAGGCATCGATCTGGCTGAGCACGGTGTGGAGCAGGGCGCGCTCCCGCTCCAGTTCCTGCCTGGCCTGCTGCTGGCTGGTGATGTCCACCATCACCCCCTCCCAGATCGTGCCGCCGGCGGGGTTGGGTCGGGGGATGGATTCGATCCGCACCCAGCTGGTCACACCGTGCACGCTGAGGCGCCCCTCCCAGAAGAGGGGCCTGGCCTCCGCCACCACCTGTTCATGCTGGGCGGTGAACGGGGCCCGGTCGTCGGGGTGAATGCGCTGGAAGACGAGGGATGGATCCGCCAGCACCGCCTGCCGTTCGAGCTGGAGCATGCGCAGCCAGCGATCGCTCACGAAGGTGAAGCGGAGCGGGTGATCCGGGCCAAGGGCCATCACGTAGGTGCCCACCGGAATGTTCTCGGTGATGGCCAGGGCAGTGACGGCATCACTGGCCCCACGGCTGGCGGGCGGGGGGGATGGTTGGCTCAAGACGGGCGCATCAGATCGAGGCAACCCAGACGGCGATGCGCAGCGGGACGGTTGAACGCATGGATGAACCTTAACCATGACAGCCGGGTTTCAAAGCCTCCGTGGCCTGGAGCCATGGCCGGCTGCCCTGCCAGAGCCTGAGCCTCAGCCGCCGTGCTCGGCCAGCCAGGCCGCCAGGTCGGCCGGGCCACGGCGGCTTCGCCTTGCCGCCGGCCTTCCTGCCGGCCCTCCTCCATCCACTCCTGGGCCGCGCGGGTATGGCGCAGGCCTAAAGACGCTGGCTGCTTGGACCACGCCGTGCGTGATTAGATCGAGCAAATCTGAGATGCCATCAGCCAGCCGTAGATCCACCCTGCTCCAGACTGGCCAGGACGACCATTGAAAAATCTAAAATGATACCATTTTTGCCCATTCGGCTCCACGATTGAGGTTACGATATCCAGGTCACCTGGTTCGCTCAAGCTGCCAATCTTCTCTTTGCTGAAACTGTTGGGCTGCGCATAGAAATCAACGTCAGGACAATTTCTGGGCTTGGCCCCTGCAGGATAAGCTGCGAACAGAGGCGCGCATACAAGGCCAAGGATGACACCAAAAACAACAGCCCGGGATTTCATGATGGTTAAACCTTGAATGAAGAAGTTTTGAGCTAGCAGCGAATGGGAGGCGTTACATATCAATTTCAATGAAACTTAAGCGCGCTAAGCCAGACTCGTCAAGGGACCTCCTCCCTTTTCTCTCGCCAATAGCTTCTGCTCTCGGCCAGGAGAAGCGATGCTTTTGTTCAGGGCCAATGACATCCGTTCATCAATGGCTGTCTGAGGCTTCAAGCTTCCTCTGGGTTGTGTATGTGCTCTCGCCCAGTTGGTTCTGAGGATGAACCGGATGCCGCTTCACCCCACTTCCCCAACCCCCAACGACACCACCCCCCGAACTGATGCTCACCGAGGTGGCCGATGCCCTGTGGCGCGTGCAGCGAGCGGGGCAGCTGGGCGCCGATGGCCTGCGACTGCGCCTCAACCGGGCCGCTGCGCTGGTGGATCACATCAAACCCGACCGCCACCTGCAGGTGGAGGCTCTGGCACTGGCCTGCCATCTGGATCACCCGGTGCACGCCTGCCTGTATCTGGCTCTGGCCCGGCGAGAAGCGGCCATGTTGCTGACGGCGGATCCGCGCCTGCAGAAGCTGCGCCAGCGCGGCCTGCCTCTGCACCGGTACGTGGGCGACACCGCCGCCGGCCACGGCCATGGCACACACCTGGCTGCGGCGCATCACCTCCAGGCACCACTGGAGCTGTTGCACGTTCTCGCCCATGGATCCAAATCCGTCTTACGATCCGATCATGGATGTCACAACCGTTTCCTCCAAATACCAGGTGGTGATCCCCAAGCGGGTCCGGGAGCAGTTCGGGCTGAGTCCCGGCCAGCAATTGCAGGTGATCGCCCTCCCGGGCCGGATTGAGCTGGTGCCGAGCCTTGCTCCTGAAGCGCTGCGTGGATTTCTGCAGGGCGACAACACCTTCCAGCGGGAGCCTGATCGCCTGTGAGCGAGCCGAGAGCGGTGGTGGATTCCTCGGGCTGGATTGAGGTGTTCACCGATGGCCCGCTGGCTGAACGGTTCCTCAGGGTGCTCGCTGCAGAAGACCGCCTGGTGGTGCCTGCCATCAGCATCCTGGAGGTGTTCAAGTGGGTTCTGCGCGAACACAGTGAGGCGCAGGCGATTCAGGCCGCTGCGGCCATGCAGCGCGGCGTGGTTGTGGATCTGGACAGCCGTCTCGCCATTGCCGCCGCACAACTCAGCCACGCATTGAAGCTCCCCATGGCCGACAGCATCATCCTGGCCACAGCACGAAGCCATGGGGCCAGGCTCTACACGATGGATGCGGACTTCCGCGGTCTCAAGGATGTCGAGCTGATCGCGGTGCAGTGAGGGGGGCCTCCGCCAGGCACAGGACGGCAGTCACCGGTTTATCGCCCAGGTGGATCGTGGAGGTGCTACCACGATCCACCGGCAAGGGCACACGGCGAACGACACGCCAATTTTTCCTCACCTCGGTGAGGCGCACAGTGGTGATGAACCTGCTCAGGCGCGGCGGCTGAGGCGCAAGCGCTGCCAGGGCTGGCTGAACCGTGCGACTGGATCCGCCCTAGCCTTTTGTAGTCCAACGGCCTGGAGTGATGTCCATCTCTGCCAGCCCAGTTGCATCCGAGCTCTCCACTCCTGTTCATGCCCTGGCTCCGCTTCGGGTTCCACCCGACCTGCGGCTCACCCCAGTGCAGTTCGCCCAGCTCTGTGCTGAAAATCGGGAGGCGGTGCTGGAGTTGGCTGCCGATGGCAGCGTGATCGTGATGACGCCGACAGGCAGTGAAACCGGCGCCCGCAATTCCCGCCTTGAGATGCGTCTGCTTCTCTGGGCCGACCAGCAGGGTGGCTGGAAGGTGTTCGGCAGCTCCACTGGCTTCCGCCTGCCCGACGACTCCGTGTTCAGCCCTGACGCCTCCCTGGTGCGCCTCGATCGCTGGCTTGCTCTCACCCCCGAGCAGCGTCGCGGCTTCGCTCCCCTCTGCCCCGATCTGGTGGTGGAACTGGCGAGTCCGAGTGATGAGGGTCCCCGGGGGGTGAGCGCCCTGCGCCAGAAGATGGCGAACTATCAGGCCAATGGCGCCCGCCTCGGCTGGTTGCTGCTGCCACAGGAGCGGGCCGTGGAGGTGTGGGGCGCCAGCGGCACGGCCAGCCGCCTGGAGCAGGCCACGGCGCTGGAGGCTGGCGCGGATTTCCCCGGTCTGAGGCTCAACCTGCTGGAGATCTGGGACGCGTGAGGGATCTGGCCGTAGGCGGGGCGCAGCAGCCTTTGTTGCATCGGACCAGGAACAGAAGCTCAGTCCCCTTCAGGCTTGGCTTTGGTTTATTGTCATATTTGCAAAACAATGTTTCCCCTCAATAACCCCAACTTCTATTCTGACTATTACCATTGCAACCCCTCAAAACGCGCCTCCTGCTCATCGTCTGGCGCCGACCCCAAACCCTGCGCCAGGTGATCGATGCCATCCGCCCGGTGGCGCCCACGCACCTGTATATGGCCTGCGATGGCCCCATCCCCACGTCTACCTCTACGCCATCCAGCCAACCTCGCATCGACCCGGCTTTCGTATTACAATACGGTGATGGACTTCACCACTGTCTCCCACAAGTATCAGGTCGTGATCGCCAAGCGGGTGCGTGAGCAGTTCGGTCTTACTCCAGGCCAGCAGCTTCAGGTGTTGGCGTTGCAAGGGCGCATCGAATTGGTCCCGAGCCAGCCCCCAGCTGCGTTGCGGGGATTTTTACAGGGAGAAAACACCTTCCAGCGCGAGCCCGACCGTCTGTGACTCAGCAGAGAGCGGTGGTGGACTCGTCCGGATGGATTGAGCTGTTCACCAATGGGCCCGCCACCACACCCAAAGCGCGATGGCATAATGAGATCAGTTGAGGCGAAGCACAATCCCATCACTCAGCTTGCGAGGTTTGTCGGAGCAGACCTATGAGGGCCTGCGGCAGCTTGCGATCAGTAACCACCGCAGCATGCAGGAGCAGGTGCGGCTTCTGATTGAACGGGAAGTGCGCTACGCCCAGGTGGGTGGGTTGGAGCGGGCTCGGCATTGGCGTTCGCTGCTGGCTGGTCGCCATTTCCCTGATCTGGCTGCCGACCTTCAGGTCGACCGCAGTCGCTGAAGCGATGCCCCCATCAGCACAGATCCAGCACGATGTGTTTGTGCTGGATACCTCTGCCCTGCTGAAGGTCTACCCAAACGGGGCTGCCGTGGCGATGCCTTGCTGTTGATTCCCGATCTCTGCCTGCTTGAGTGCGCTGCAGTGCTCTTGAAACAGGTGCCGTGCAGACAAACTTTTAGGCGGCCCTGGTCTGCCCGACGACTCCGTACTCAGCCCCGACGCCTCCCTGGTGCGCCGCGCTCGCTGGCTGGCCCTCACCCCCGAGCAGCGCCGCAGCTTCGCACCCCTCTGCCCCGATCTGGTGGTGGAACTGGCCAGCTCAAGCGACAAAGACCCCCGCGCTCTCACGGCCCTGCGCAACAAGATGGCCGCTTACCAGGCCAACGGTGCGCGCCTCGGATGGTTGCTCATTCCCCACCAGCAGGCCGTGGAGGTTTGGCCCGCCAGCGGCGCAGCGCAGCGGCTGGACGCCCCTGACGTGCTTGAAGGTGGCCCCGAGTTCCCCGGGTTGCAGCTGCAGCTGGATGAGATCTGGGCGGGGTGAGCCGCCGAAGCGGCCCTGCAGCTGAACCCTCAAACCAGCTGAATGCGTTGCGCGAGCTGCTGAAAGTAGCTTCTTGACCAGATCTCCAGCGGCTGTGGATCCACAACGAAGCGCGCAATGTCCTGGCGGGCGTTTGGCACATCGAGCCCAGCGATTCTTTTCGCGAGCAGCATCTGCAGGTTTTCAGCGCTGAAGTCCAGCTCCTGCGGCCAATGGCCACTCTGCCGTGCGCGCTCTGCCAGGTGCTCCAGATGCAATGGGATTCCGCTACGCACATACCATTCGAAATCAAACCAATCGCGGCCTTTCACCCGTTGCTTCCACTGGCGGAAAAGCAGCGCATGCATCTTTCCAGCAAACAGATCGGCAGGCGAAAAGCACTTCACATAGCAGGAGAAAGGCTGCAGCAGCAGCTGCTCCTCCGTCTGAAACCCGAGCGGTGGGTCAGTGTCTACCTCCAGCTTGATCTTCACGGAGGACGAACCGGCGAAGGCCAGCTGCACCATCGTGGTGCTGGGCTTGAGAAAGGCAGACACGATGGCAGAGCGGATCGTTTTCTGTTTTTCTCGGATCTCCACCGGGATGCCCAGCGCTGCAAACTCCTCGGCAAGGCCCTGCAGGTAGGGCTTCAGGCAAAAATCTGGATCCGCTTGCAACAAGGAAAAGTCGAGATCCTCAGAAAAGCGCGGCAACTGCTGAAAAATACGCAGGCAGGTGCCCCCATAGAAGGCTGCCTTGCCAAAAAATCCCCGCCGCACCAACCCCGCCAGGGCCACCTCCTGCAACACCTCCCGCAGCGCCTGGCTGCGCTCGGTGTCGCTGGCCTGCGGCACTCGCTTCAGCATCTGCTCCAGTGCGGGATTGAGGTTGGTCTTTGCCATCAGCCCAGTTCCTGTTGCAATACCTCGATCACCTGCAGCAGCGTGCGCAGCTGGCGCTGCTTGTACCCCGCGCTGAGGCAGTGGCGCAATTCTTCCAGGCTGAGATCGCACAACAGATCGCTATCCAGCCGGAGGTCGTGCAGCAGCCAGTCGCGCATCGCTGAGCGCGAGAGCGGCGGCAGCTCCCTGCTCAGCACCAGCCGGTCGCACAGCGCCTTGGTAGGACTCGCGAGCAGAAACCTCTCGCCAGCTGGGCCCTCACCAAGCTGCTGGCCGATCGCATAGAAGCGCAGGGGCAAGTGACTGTAGGAAAACCGCCCCAGGCTGTTGGTGACATTGCGGCACGGCCTCACTGTCACCGAGGTGACCTCAGCCACCCCTTCGGGAATCATGCCGTGAAGAGCCAGGGCATAGTCGAGCGACACGTAGGAGGGGCCGTAGAGATGGTTGGCCACCAGCGGCAGGCACACGGGCGTGGACCGCAGCGGCGCACCAGTGACATACAGGCCCCGTCTCAGCGACTGCAGGGCTCCCTCCCGCAGCCATTCGCTCACTTTGTCGTTGGGGCGCCGATAGAGGGCGAGCACCTCATCCAGGGCCTCGCGGGCCAGCGGTACCGCCCCAAACCGCCCCAGTGGATGCACCAACCTGTCTGTTTTCAAGGCGCTAGTCGGAATTCTTCCGATCTTAGCCGTGAATCTGGAGTAGGCCCTGCCTACGACGCCCAGCTCGGCTGGTTGCTCATTCCCCACCAGCAGGCCGTGGAGGTTTGGCCCGCCAGCGGCGCAGCGCAGCGGCTGGACGCCCCTGACGTGCTTGAAGGTGGCCCCGAGTTCCCCGGGTTGCAGCTGCAGCTTGCAGAGATCTGGGTGGGGTGTGGCCTCATCGCCTCGCCACCGGCTGGCTGTACACATACGGTCAAGGCCGATGCCCAGGTTGAGGGCTACTGGAGCTCAGACGAGATCATTCCGATCAGTTCTGAAGGTGCCAGCGAGCAGCTGCTGGGCCAGCTGCTTTCCGGTGTCTACGTCGCTGTGCTGGCGAACTGCCCATCGGCGGCAGGCCCTGAGGTGGAGGCCGCGCAGCAATTGGTGCGCAGCATCCGCCTGCGCGGGGGCGGGCTCACGCTGTCGGCCTCTGGCTTTGGGGTCGGTGGCAGCCAGAGCGAAAGCGTGGCCATGCCACCGGGGGTGCGGCTCTACGCACTGTTCCGCGGGGATCTGCGCGGCATGTTGAAAGCGCTGGAAGACGGAATCACCACGCTGCTCGGCCTCACCAGCGCAGGGGCCAACGTGTCGCCGGTGCCCATCGACAAGGCCACCTGCCTGGAGCACCTGATCCAGCCCGGCCTGCCCGTGCACTGGTATGAGGGCGACACTGCGGGTGATCAACGGGCTGGCGGCTGCGGCGGGCTATCGCTTCGTGGCTGCCGGCTATGGCTATGGCGGCGACCTTGACGCCGTTCACCGGATCAGCAGCCCTCTGGAGCTTCTGCAGCTCTCCCTGAGCGGCTTACCATGGTAAGGAGAGAAGAGGGGGTGGGTTGGAGGCTGTGATCACGCTGTCGTCCAAAGGGCAGCTCGTCATTCCGGCGCAATGGCGCAAGCTGCTGGGGCTGCAACCCGGTGACCGCCTGGTGATGCGTCTTGAGGCTGATGGTCTGATGCTCACCCCTCAGGCCTCGGGCAAAGCCGGTTGTGCGCGAGACCTCATCGGCATTGCCAACTATCAGGGGCCCCCACTCAGTCTTGAGGAGATGGATCCGGCCCGCTTTGCCGAACCATGAAGGATCCTGTCGCCATCAACACCAACGTGCTCGTCAGGCTGCTCGTCAACGACGACCCTGAGCAGGCTCGCCGGGCGGCAGCGTGCATTGATGCCAGCTCTGCCTGCTTCATCCCGATCACGGTGCTTCTTGAGTCTTGATTACGCAGATGACTCCGCGAACAGGACGGCGACGCCGTAGAGTGGT
>JANWUR010000045.1 GCA_024958655.1 Cyanobium sp. FGCU6
TGTACCACTCTACGGCGTCGCCGTCCTGTTCGCGGAGTCATCTGCGTAATCAAGTACTTCCTTGCCCTACACCCGCCCGAGAACAGGGTCGCTTCCACTGGCTTCACAGTGCTCACGCCGACCAGGGTCCCGTGGTCATTCCTCCACGCCGCGCTTACGCAGCCGGAGGTCTCCGACCACCTCGGCCAAATGGCGGATGGAGGAGCCTATCCCGCTGTGCGTCCCGAAGTCATCGGAGCCATACAGGTCCCTCTGCCGAACGAGCCAAAGATTCTCGAAGGTTTCCACCACACATGCGGGCCGCTCTTTGAACAAGCCGACGCCCACCGCACTCAATCCCGTAGTCTCGTCACCCTTCGCGACACGCTGCTGCCGAAGCTGTTGAGCGGGGAGTTGAAAGTGTCGAGCGACGGATCGCTCGCCGAAGAAGCATCCGCCAACCTTTAATCCCATTCCATAATGCCCGGCGCCATTTACAGAATTGAGTCAATCGGTCGCCAGTTAGGGATTGGTGTTGCTGGAAGTCGCTATGTGTATCTGAGCGCAGTTGCGAAAGAGAATAGCGCGACGGCGGCCCCCTACTGCATCCCGAACGAATTGATCTGTGGCGAACTCGGTCGCTTTCTTCGCCTGCCCGTTCCTCCCGTGGGCATTGTCACTCAGGCAAGCAGCGGTCCTCTTTTCGCTTCGCTTGACTTCAACTTAACCGGGAATTCACTGCCACCCGTTAATGTTATGAATTGCGTTAGAGTTCTGCCGTCATTGTCTGCAGGGTTGCTGCTCTTTGACATCTGGGTAGCCAATTGTGATCGGCATGCGGAGAACTTCTCAGTGGATTTCTATGGTACTCCACCGCAGATGAACATTTTTGACCACAGTCATGCTCTCTTCGGCTACGCCCCAGGACAGGGCGAGACACGCTTGACGGCGCTACGCGACCGGCTCGGGATTTCCTGGACGACCAATAATCCCATCGACTCCGGACAACACCGGCATTGCTTACTAGATGCTGTGAACGATGACGATTACTTTGATCACTGGCTCACGAGAATCAGGGCAACTCCGGATTTTTATATCGAAGAAATCTGCGAAGACGCAAGGCCTTACGGACTTACGGCGCAAGAGGCTGCCGCTGCGATTGACTTTCTGAAGGCAAGGCGTGATAATATGAAAGATATCATCAGGAACAATCAATCTGAGTTTTCCGCCATCCAGGCGTGGAGGTTGCCACTATGATCACGACAAAGTACTTGCTTGCAAAATACATCCCCGACTTGCACCGGTTCGAGCCTCGCAACATCGGCGTCATTGTCTGGTCATTGCTCGGCATCGAGGCGCGCTTTCTTGCAGAGTATCCCGATCGCCCGGGAGAAGTGGATGGCCGCTCCATTCCTAGTTTCGTGACTTCTGCCAGCGCTTACCGGCAATGGATTCGCTATTGGCGGGATGCAATCACAGGAACAGCCATACAACCCTTGGGTGGTGGCGATGTGGTGTCGTCAAGCTCTCCTGACTTTATTGATGTTTTACAACAGACTGCCCGCGGAAATTTCGTCGTTGTGGATTCTGGCTCCGTGTTAGATGACATCAGCGAAGAGGAGTTGCCAGTGGTAGCGGATCAGCTTTTCACACAACTGATCGAGGTTAACACCGCTGAGGAGCCACGCAATATTGGCTTCGACGAATTGTGTGACTCATTAATGAATCGTGCTAAAATCAAAGATCATCTCAACTTCCGGGACAGGTATCCTGTGAGATGTAGCGTTCGTGGAATTGAAGAAGAGTTTGTCTTTAGCCACGCCATTGCCAACGGTACGATTGAACGAGCTTATCAACGCTTCCCGATTCCTAAGCGGAAGTCTCAGCTCCAAAAGAATCGGGACGCAACTGCTTGGATGCTTGAGAGCATTTTAAGGGCCAATCTAATTACATCCGACAAAACAATAGTGCTGGTGGATGCAACTCCCGAGCAGATTTCGCAAGCTGAAGTTGACAAGTCGATTCGGTTGCTTCGCTCTATGTCGCGAGTAGTAAATATCTTTGACGAATCTGAGGCCTTGGCAGAATTTGGCGCAGCAGCGCTAATCCCCGCACATTGATTGGATCATTTCTATGCATTGCATATCTTTAATTGGGTCGCCGTCGAAATGTCGGGCGCGAATCTTAAGGGAGATATTTACTGGTTCCTGCACGGCTCTCCTATGGCACCTCGGTATTTCTCCCCACCCCAGGCGACGTGTTTGGCATTGCGCCCCGAATTTCGGCGCCCAGCTCCCCGAATTTGGCTGCTAGCTCCCCGAATTTGGGCTCGACCTCCCGGAATTTGGCTGAAAATCGCGACCCCCTGGGCTGCTTGATCTCGGAGCAGCTGTCTTTGCCTGTGGTGGATGAGCTGGAGCCACTCTCCGAGGCGTTGCGCTCGCGTCTGGAAGTGATGGCCTCGGAGCCTTGTTCCATGGGCAAAGTCGATCGTCAGGTGCTGATCGATGTCGTGTCGCAGCTTTGCGAGGGGCGGTTCGTCACGCTTCGTTGCCTGGCGGAGCTTGTGAAGAGGAAGCCAGACACCCTCCGAGATCAGTACCTCAAGTCGCTCGTCCGCCAGCGGAAGATCAGACTCGCGTCCCCGAGAACGCCCAACCACGAACGCCAGGCGTACACAACCGTCAAGCCGTCCACCCCATGACCACCATCCGCCCGTTCGCCCTCCGCCTGTTCGTGCCTTCCGGGCTCCCAGAGGGTATGCGCATCGTGGAGAAGACGAACTGGAGCGGCATCGGCTACGTGATCCCTCGCTCCCAACTCAAGGAGTTCACCCAGCGCCCGGAGGCTGGTCGACCTGGCGTGTACGTGCTCACGGGTCCCGACCCTGAGGACGGCGGTGCCGACCTCGCGTACATCGGCGAGGCGGACCCCCTCGGCCGGCGGCTGGAGCAGCACCAGGCCAAGGAGTTCTGGACCACCGCCTACGCCTTCACCTCCAAGGACGGCTACCTGAACAAGGCCCACGCTCAGCACCTGGAGGCCCGGCTGATCGGCCTGGCCCAGGCGGCGAAGCGCTGCCGATTGGAGAACGTGGTGCAGGGCCACGCTGTGAACCTGGCCGAGATGGACCGCGCTGAGGCGGAAGGCTTCCTGGAGGAGGTATTGGTCTGCTTTCCGGTTCTCGGGCTCAGGGCCTTTGAGCAGCCGCCTACCTTCCCCTCCATCAACCCCATCAACCTCTTCTTCCTCCGGGGTCCGGAGGCCGAGGGCAGGGGATATGAATCACCCAACGGATTCACGGTTCTCAAGGGGGCCAGGGGTCGCCGCGACTTCGTCGCCAGCTCTCCCGATTCCCTGATGCGCACGCGGGAGCAACTCATCCGCCAAGGCGTCCTTGCCACGCAAGACAACCAGGTGGAACTGCTCCAGGACTACGAGTTCAAGTCGCCGTCCCAGGCGGCGGGGCTGCTGCTCGCCCGCAGTGCCAACGGCCGGCTCGATTGGAAAGATGCCGCCGGCATCACCCTCAAGGAGCACCAGGAGCGGGCGGCGGCGGCGGCCTCTGAGTTGGTAGAGCCATAGAGCCCCGATACCCGCTCAGGCACCTGCCGGCACAAACACCCGTGGCGCCAGATTGAGCTGCCGGGTGCGACGAACAAAGCCACGATCGTCAAACGACGCCATCGCTTCGCAATGGCGGCAGCTGGCAAGGTGCAGCACATCGGCGAAGTCGAGCCCGTTGCGCACGCCAGCCACGGCCTGCTCCAGAGCCGGCCGGTCTTCTGCCATGAGGGCGGGATGGGCCAGCAGGTGGTCGAACACCTGCAGCACCTGCTCCACCGGGAAGCCGTAGTACCCGCGCAACACCCACTCCAGCTCCAGGGCCACCGTCTTGGCCAGGAACAGCGGCTGGCCGGATTCGATCAGAGCGCGGGCGGCCTGGCGCTGGCGGACCGTGGCTGCATCTGCATCGTCCTCCGCCACGAAGTAGCGGGCCAGCACGTTGGTGTCCAGGCCAATCACGGGCACAGCAGGCTGGCGGGATCGAAGTTCGCCGGGACGGCGGGCCGGCTGGTCTTCAGCAACCCGAAACCGCTCTCGGGCAGGGGCTGCTCCGGCTTCCAGGGGCGCAACTCGATGTGATCCCCCACCATCGCGAAGCTCACGCGGCTGCCCCTGGCCAGCCCGAACTGCTGCCTTAACGCCTTGGGGATAGTCACCTGCCCCTTGCTGGTGATCGAGCTGCTGCTGGCATCAGAGGCGTCCATCGTCACTCGCTCCCTTAGCGCGGTATTACCTGGTAAGTCTAGCTGGGTAAACTGTTAGACCCTTGCCGGTCTCATTCAGCCACCCGCTGAGATCCTCTGTTCTAGGAGGCTCACCCCAGCGTCCGCAGGATGTCCTTCATCAGCAGCACCAGGTGCAACGGGTCGGTGGGAGAAGGCTCGAATTCCGGAATCAGATGCCGATGGAAATCCCGGGCGGACTCACTCTCGGTATGCACGAGCAAGCCCCGGCAACCCACTTCAGAACCCAGCTGGGCCGTGCGGCTGATCACATCCGCCAGCAGGGCGGCGCCAAGCCCCCGGCCCTCGTGGCGAACGTCCACCCCCAGCCGGGCCAGCAGGGCCACCGGCTGGGGATAGCGGCCGGTGCCCTTGCGCAGCCGCGGGCATCGGCCTGGCGGGCGTGCTGTCTCAACCACATTGTCTGCTCCTCGGAGCGGCACTGGAACCCTTCGAGGCGGTCGGCGGAGGCCAGCAGCCGAGGCGCCAGGGTGCCGCCGCTCACTCCTGAAACGGGGATGGGCGATCCATCAGCGTTTGCAGCCCCTTCTATGAGCGGGCCGGCCGTTGGTTGATGCGCTCCCAGGCCTGCAGCGCCTCGGAGTCGAGGCGGAACTCCTCGCGGTTGGCCAGCACCTGCTGGGCCGCCAGCCTCAGATGGGTGATCACAAACCCGGTGAGATCGGTGCCGGAAGCGGCGACAGCGCGATCGATCAGTTGGCGGTCTTCCGCCGTGGCCCGCACTTCAAGGCGCCTATTGCGGGAACGGCTGCTGGCGGATTCCACAGGCCGGCCTCGATGTCCGGCAATTGTACGGCCACTCAGCTGTGCGCATGAGCCACAGGCCGCATCCCTGCCTGGTTCATTCGGGTGGAGATTGAGCAGATTCTCTGACCTTTTCCCTTCAGACCACACAGCCTCGCCTACTGCTCTGCGCCAGACTTGCGCATCGGCGCGAGCTCTTGCATCCCATGCCCCTCACCGAAGCCGACGTTGAAGCTGCCGCCCTCGGCTGGTTCGAGGAGTTGGGCTACGCGGTGCTTGCTGGCCCCCAGCTTGCTCCCGGAGAACCGTTGGCCGAGCGGCAATCCTTCAGCGATGTGGTGTTGGTGGAGCGCCTGCGCGCGGCCATCAGGCAGCTCAACCCCACCATCCCGGAGGAAGCCCGCGAGGAGGCCCTGCGCAAGCTGTTGCGCCTGGCCACGCCCTCCTTGCTCCAGACCAATCGCGCCTTTCATCGACTCCTGCGGGAAGGCGTGCCGGTGGAGTACCCCCGGGATGATGGCAGCCTCGCCGGCGATCTGGTGCGGCTGGTTGACTTCACAACCGCCAGCACCAACGACTGGCTGGTGGTGAATCAGTTCGCCGTGAGCGATGGCCAGCAAAGCCGTCGGCCTGATCTGGTGGTGCTCCTCAATGGCCTGCCGCTCGGCCTGATTGAGCTCAAGAATGCCGCCGCGGAAGACACCACCATCTGGAGCGCCTACGCCCAGCTGCAAACCTACAAAGCCGACATTCCCTCGCTGCTTCAGTACAACGCTCTCCTGGTGGTGAGCGATGGCCTTCAGGCCCGCGTCGGTTCGCTCACGGCAAACCAGGAGTGGTTCAAGGTGTGGCGCAGCGTCGATGGCCAAGCCGAGGCACCGACCACCGAGCTGGAGCTCGACACGCTCATCCGTGGCGTATTCGAGCCGCAGCGGTTTCTTGATCTGCTGCAGCACTTCATCGTCTTCGAAGAAGATCCCGATTCCGGTGCCCTCCACAAGATCATCGCCTGCTATCACCAGTTCCACGCCGTCAACGCCGCCGTGCAGGAAACCGTGCGCGCCAGTGGGCTCGGTTTCGCCAGCAGCTCCCGCGGTGGCAAGCCCGGCGATCGCCGCGCCGGCGTGGTGTGGCACACCCAGGGCAGCGGCAAGAGCTTCTCGATGCTCTTCTATGCCGCCTGCATCGTGCGCCATCCAGCGATGCAGAACCCCACCCTGGTGGTGCTCACCGATCGCAACGATCTCGACGATCAGCTCTTCGGCCAGTTTCAGCGCTGTGCTGATCTGCTCGGCCAGACCCCCGTGCAGGCCGCCAGCCGCGACCACCTGCGCGAGCTGCTCAACCGAGCCAGCGGTGGGGTGGTGTTCACCACCATCCAGAAGTTCATGCCAGAGAAAGGCGAAGCCATGCCCGTGCTCAGCGACCGCGCCAACATCGTGGTGATCGCCGATGAAGCCCACCGCAGCCAGTACGGCTTCGGCACCAAGGTGAATGTGAAAACCGGTGAGATCTCCTATGGCTTCGCCAGCAATCTGCGCGAGGCTCTCCCCAATGCCTCCTTCATTGGCTTCACCGGCACACCGATCGAATTGGTGGATGCCAACACCCGCGTGGTCTTCGGCGATTACATCTCCATTTACGACATCCAGCAGGCCGTGGCCGATCAGGCCACCGTGCCCATCTACTACGAAAGCCGCATCGCCAAGCTCGCCCTCAATGCCGCCGAGCTTCCCGTGATTGATGCCGAATTTGAGGAGATCACTGAAGGAGAAGAACTCACGCAGAAGGAGAAGCTCAAATCCAAATGGGCTGCATTGGAGGCTCTGGTGGGTGATCCCCAGCGGCTCGCCCTGGTGGCCGCGGATCTGGTGCGCCACATCCTGCAACGTCTGGAGGCGCTGGATGGCAAGGTGATGATCGTGTGCATGAGCCGCCGCATCTGCGTGGCTCTCTACAACGCCCTGATCCAATTGCGGCCCGAATGGGCGCAAGACACCCTCAAGGTGGTGATGACCGGCAGCGCCGACGATGGCCCCGATTGGCAACCCCACATTCGCAGCAAGGAGGCCCGCCGCACGCTGGCCAATCGCTTCAAGGATCCCAGCGATCCCTTCATGATCGTGATCGTGCGCGACATGTGGCTCACAGGTTTTGATGCGCCCTGCCTGCACACCCTCTACGTCGACAAGCCGATGCAGGGCCACAGCCTGATGCAGGCGATCGCTCGCGTCAATCGCGTCTTCCGCGACAAGCCTGGTGGCCTGGTGGTCGATTACCTCGGCCTGGCGGATCAGCTCAAGCGGGCCTTGAAGGACTACACCGAAAGTGGCGGGGAAGGTGATCCCACCTTCGACACCGCCCAGGCGATCGCCGTGATGCTGGAGAAATACGGCATCGCCTGTGATCTCCTCCATGGTTTGGATTGGTCGAGCTGGACCAGCGGCACTCCCGCCCAGCGCCTGCAGCTTCTTCCCAGCGGCCAGCAGCACATCCTTGAACAGGAGAATGGCAAACAGCGCTGGCTGCAGGTGGTGACCGAGCTATCACGCGCGTTCGCGCTCAGTTCCGGCAGTGATGAGGCCATTGCCATCCGCGATGACGTGAGTTTCTTCCAGGCCCTTCAAGCTGCCCTCGCCAAGCAGACCAGCAGCACCAGCAAGACTCCGGAGCAGATCGATGCCGCCATCCGCCAGCTTGTCAGCAAGGCGATCACCACCGACGGCGAAGTGATCGATGTGTTCAGCGCCGCCGGCCTGCCCAAGCCCGATATCTCGATCCTCAGCGATCAGTTCCTTGCTGAGGTGCGCGGCCTCAAGCACAAAAATGTGGCTGCTGAGCTGCTGGAAAAACTTCTCAACGACGAACTCAAGGTGCGCTCCAGTCGCAACCTGGTGCAAGGAAAGCTGTTTTCCGAAAAGCTCAAGAAAGCTGTCAACGCCTACCACAATCGCGCCATCACCACCGTTGAGCTGATCGACGAGCTCATTACCATCGCCAAGGAGATCGAGGCAGCCAGCAAGCGTGGCGAAGCCCTGGGACTCAACGACGACGAAATCGCCTTCTACGACGCCCTCGCCACCAACGACAGCGCCGTGCAGGCCATGGGCGATGCCAAGCTCAAGTTGATCGCCGCCGAGTTGATCAGCCAGGTGAAGAAAAGCGTGTCCATTGACTGGACCCTGCGCGAAAGCGCCCGCGCGCGCATTCGCGTGATGGTGAAGCGCATCCTCAGCAAATACGGCTATCCCCCCGATCTCCAGGCCGAGGCGGTCAAAACCGTGCTCGCCCAGGCGGAGTTGCTCTGCGCCCAGTGGCTCTAACCCCTTGCCCCACCTTCATCTGGTTCACCTGGTGGCACTGGATAGAGGCGCCGCTCGATCTCCTTGGCCACCCGCGCCGTCTACTCCTTCACCGGTTTTCCTGGTACTCCGGTGCACCACCTCTACCTCCACCACGACGGCTACCCCACCGGCGCCGCCTGGCGTTTTGCCTCCGCTCTCCGGCACCACACGGCGGCAACAGCCTTCCTGACTGCTTTTCAATGCACCCAGCCCCAAGCCGAAGTGCTGAGTCATCCCGATCAGGCCGCCGACGCTGAATACCGCTACGCGGTGACGCTGCAGCCTGGACCCACATCCATGTTGCAAGTGCAGTGCTGGCGCCGGCATCCGGGCCACAACCACTGGAGCTCCCGTTGCGGCCCCATGGCGTTATTGCTGTTCATCGAGCGCTTCTTGCCCGCGGGTCTAGAACCCTGATCGGCCTTCAACACCGGAGCACCTCCCGATGGGCGCTTAGAAACTGCTCCTGCTCCCGGCAGAACGGCCTGATCAGGTTCGCCCCCTCGATCCCCCAACACCGCAACGCCTCCCGGGCCGCCTCGTGTTCACAGATCAGCTGACCGCCGGCATCGAAGCTGATCCAGTGGCGGTCGAACAGCTTGTCCACATGGGGGGAGAGCAGCAGGCCGTTGGCGCCATCGAGCCGCTCGCGGTTGTCGCAGTCGCGCCAGGGCTTGATGTGGCTTGCCACCAAAAACTGCTGCCGCATCAGCCCCGTGACACGGCAGGCCGGTTCCCGTTCAGCCACCCGATGGCGGAACAACCCCTGCCCCAGCCGCGCCTTGGTGAGCGCATCACGTTCCGTGGAGCTCGGCACCTCCCGCAGCCGTTGCATGTCGTCCAGCAGGGAGGCGGTGTACTCCCCCTCCTCAGCCAGCACCACCAGGTGTACCCGCACCGCTGGGTCGGCGTGCTCTTCGATCAACCGCAGCAACTGCAGACCCAGCAGTTCGCCCAGCCCCGCCAGATAGATGCCCTGGTTGCCCCTGCCGCTGGTTGTGCTGATCGGGCTGTGTCGTTCCGGCAGCAGCGGTTGCAGCAGATCAAAGAACGTTTGCGGCACCAGGGACTGGCGCAGCGGCTGCCAGTTCACCCGCACCAGCCAGCCCTCCTGGCTCCAGTTGTCGCCCGTGAAGCCAAACTCCGGCGGCTTCTGCGCCGTGACCGCCGCCGTTTCCACCAGGCCGATCTGACTGATGCGCCCGTTCGCATAGCTGAACACCACATCCCCGCGCTGGCAGCGGGTGAGGTTGTCGTAGCTCACGTTGCGGGCGCCGTTGGCGTTCGCCTTGGGCGACCAGATGTAGCCGCCGTCCGTTTCCTGTCGGTAGGTCTGCTTGTGGTTGACCCACCAGAAAGACATGGCTGGGCAGCGTTGCCCCTGTTGTAGCCCAGCCCCGCGGTTGGAGCTCAGTAGCGCTGCTGGCTGGGGATGACCCCCCGCACCCCACCGCCCTTCGGCTGCGCGCAATCCCCCCTGCGCCTCGGAATCAGATGCCAATGCGCATGAAACACCGTCTGCCCCGCCGCCTCGCCTGAATTCAGCCCCACATTCCAGCCACTAATCGAGGCGTCTGCGGCACTGAGCTGCTCCCGCCGCTGCTTCAGCAGCTCCACCACGGCGTTCCACTCCGGCTGGTGCAGCGCCAGCCCGTTGGCCCCATGACGCCGCGGGATCACCAGGCTGTGGCCCGGCGTCACCGGGTAGGCATCGGCGATGCACAGCGCCAGTTCGTTCTCCAGCAGCACCCGGCCGCTGCCCTCCAGCGCGCAGAACACACAGCCCGCCTCGCGCAGGGCGTAGCTGGCCTGCAGGCCGCGGAAGTCGGTGGAATCGGTGTCGCGCTTGCCGGCATTGCAGCGGAAGCAGAGGGCCTGCAGGTTGCTGAGGTCGTCAGAGCCGCCCTGGTTCCTGGGCACGATGGGTGCCACCTCCAGGGCTCGTTGGTGCTCGTGCGCCCCGCAGCACTCGCAGCGGCCCCTGGCCCTGGTGAGCACCCGGTAGTTGATCGAGCCGCTGATCGGCGTGCGGTGGCGGCTCCTGTGGGCGAACACCTCCACGCCGCGCTGCTCGCGGAAGTCGTCGAGGCGCTGGCGGCACAGGGCCAGCAGTTCGTCGCGCTCGCTGTCGCTGAGCTCCACTGCTGCGCAGAAGCCTCCGGCTTCGCCGCCCACCAGGGCGTAGGTGCCCCTCTCGCAGTGGGTGATGCCGTTGAAGGTGAACCTTGCCCACCATGAGTTTCGGATCCGGCGGGCCACATCCTGCGCTGGGGTTGGTAGATGGCGGAGGGGGGCGGGGGCATGGGGGGATGCTGGCTGCGGCAGGTCAGGGCTGGAGCGCCTGGGGCTGTCAACCCCAGTTAGCGTTGATGCCACTGGGGTTCCGATGCCATGACTCAAGCCCTCGCTGCCGCGATCGCCTCCGCAGCCAAGCTGCCGCCGCAAGAGCAGGATGCCCTGGCGGCCCTGTTGGTCGCAGAGATGGAGAGTGAGGAGCGATGGGGAGATCTTTTCGCACATTCTCAGGGTCTGCTGGCTGAACTGGCTCAACAGGCCCTGTCGGACCATGCAGCTGGCAAGACCCAGCCAATGCCGGAGCTGGAGTGAAGTCGGTCACGACCGAACAATTCAGACAGCTCTACGCGAAAGCACCCAAGGCGCGTCAACTGAGGATCCGCCGGGCTTACAGGCTCTGGACGGCTGACCCCAATCATCCTTCTCTACGCTTTAAAAAAGTCCACAACAATCTTCCGATCTACTCTGCCAGAGTTGATCTTGATTGGCGGGCTGTAGGTGTCATCCAGGATGACACTATCGTATGGTTCTGGGTGGGCTCTCATCAGCACTATGAGGCATTACTAAGATCGCTATAAATGCACTATAAATGCACTGTTCCACGCCAGGCAGCAAGAGCAACCGCACCTTCACCGATTCTTGGTCACGTTTGGCGCCGCACGGCTCTATTGCTGCGCACAAGCCCTTGGCTACGCCGCCCACATGGGCGTAGCTGCCCCTCTCGCAGCGGGTGATGCCGTTGAAGGTGAACCTTGCCCACCATGAGTAGCGGATCCGGTGGACCACGTCCTGCTGGGGCAGAGGACTCACGAGCTGGAGCGCTGACGCCAGAGCTTTGGGTCGCGGCCGCAGTGCAGAACGGCCAGCACAACGATCGTGTCTCGTTCGGGAACGGGCAGGACGATCACGCCGTAGGGGAAGCGTATAGGCCTCCGGGTTGCTTTGGATGCGCTGGAAGGCCTGTCGCACCTCTTCAAGAAACCTCCGTCCCAGGCCTGGCTCCTGGGCTTCGTACCAACGGGCTGCAGCTTCGAGATCAAGCCGGGCTTCGGGACGCAGCCTCAGCACCATGATCAGAGCGACTGCTCCAGTGCGTGCAGCACCTCATCGGCATCGAGCCCTGCATCCCCGTCAGCCAGGAACCGCTCCAAACGCTGATCGATCAACAGGCGGTCGGCTTCCGAGAGTTCCGGGCCGATCTGGTCCGCAGCGATCGAGTCCCACAAGGTCTGAACCAACTCCAGACGTTGCGCCAGGGGCAAGGTCAGCAGTTCATTCACCACGCGCCGTGCCGGCAGGGCCGGACCAACCTTTTCATCACACGGTAGCGGGGCCTTCAGATCGCCGTCGCAGCCCCAGCACGATCCCGGCAGCACCAGGCCTCCGACCTCCAGCACTGAGAACGAGCCGCCTGCTGCAGCGGCCCAGCAGCTCCAACCGCTCCGCGTAAGCCTGCGGCTACAGCATCAGGGGCTGGACCACGTGGCTCATGCGCATGCGTTCGGCGATGGTCTGCCGCAGGCGCTGGTCGGTGGCGGAGGGGGGCGGGGGCATGGCCGAGCCCTCAGGCCTCAGGTTCGGAACCCGGCACAACCAGTGCCTGCACCCGGCGGATCAGCTCCTTCACCTGCCGGTTGAAGGCCTCCCGATCCAGCCCCAGGGGAGCGGGATCGG
>JANWUR010000020.1 GCA_024958655.1 Cyanobium sp. FGCU6
ACCACTCTACGGCGTCGCCGTCCTGTTCGCGGAGTCATCTGCGTAATCAAGACTCTCCATGAGCGACTCCACCCAACAACAACTCGGTAACACCCTCTGGGCGATCGCCGATCAGCTGCGCGGGGCGATGAACGTGGACGACTTCCGCGACTACATGCTCGCCTTCCTGTTCCTGCGCTATCTCTCCGATAACTACGAGATCGCCGCCAGGAAGGAGCTGGGCAGCGAATGCTCAGCGAGATCGAGGATTGCGTCAGCAAAAAGCAGGGTTTTGCCCTGGAAACCACCCTGTCAGGAACAGGGTATCGGCGCAAGATCCGCAGATGGCGATCACTTGGCTACTCCGTGAGTCTCTGGTTCCTCAGCCTGCCCAACCCTGAACTGGCCATCTTTCGCGTGAAGGAACGGGTGCGGTAGTGTGGACATTCGATCCCCGAAGAGGTAATCCGCCGCCGCTTTACCGCAGGTCTTCGCAACTTTGAAACCATTTATAAATAGGAGGTGGATGACTGGATCAAATTCAACAACATGGGCGATCAACCCATCTTGTTAGAATGGGGCGAAGGAGGATGGTCATGAAAGACATCTACGAAGCCACCAATCCCGCCCTGCGAGGCTCCCTCGCTGCCTTGCGGCGTGCGGCCGAAGAAGCCCGACGCATCGCCATCCAAACCGGCACCGATCTGATTGTGTTCCGCAATGGGGAGATCACCCGCATCCCTCCCCAGGATCTCGCCGAGCCGGCAACCCCTGCCGCGCCTGCCAACGCTCCAGCGGCATCGCCAGATCAGCGGCATCCGGCACGCTTTCCAGCTTGCGCAGCAGCCGTTGATCCTGCGTGAGCAAGACAGCCGATCGCTGCTCCGCCAGGGCCAGATACAGGCAGTCGTAGGCGGGATGATCGAGCTGGCGGCACCAGCGCTGCGCCGAGCTCAGCAGTGCGGCGGCGGGCACCAGCTCGCTGAACAGGCTGGGAGCCAGTTCGGCGATCGCCGCGAACTGGGCCTCCGTGATCGCCCCGATCCGCTGGGCCTTCCAGCCGGCGTTGAGCAGTTCCACCAGCACCAGATCCGGTGCGATCAGGTCGGCCGCTGGCGTTGCCTCCAGCAGCGCCACCGACCAGGCACTGCCCTCCACCTCCGCAAACCAGCCGAGGGCCACCGAGGCATCCACCACCCAGCGACGGGGCTCAGCGCTGCTCACGCGCCTCGCGAATCAGGGCGTCCACAGCCAGGTGGCGCCCCAGCGGCGGGGTCTCGCGGCGCAGTGCAGCAAGCCGTTGACGCACATCATCGTGCTGGTGCGCCGCTGCCATGAGCAGCTCCCTCAGGCTCTGCTCCAGCGATAGCCCACGAGAACGGGCCCTGGCCCGCAGGGCCTCCACCACCCGCTCATCCAGCTGGCGGATCAACACCTGGGCCATCCCAGAAACTCATGTGCTATCTCCAATGATAGCAATGGGCGTCGGCATTTCGTCGCCCCCTTAACCCCGCCATAATACCCATCAACTCTGCTTGATGGAAGACTGGCCCCAGCTGCAACCCGGGCATGAGAGTGGGCATCAACGGCTTCGGCCGCATCGGCCGGCTGGTGTTCCGCGCCCTGTGGGGCCGGCCGGGCAACCGCTCCGCGGAAGCCGGTGGCTACGAGCTGGTGCACATCAACGACAAGGCGGGCGATGCGGCCACCGCCGCCCACCTGCTGGAGTTCGACTCGGTGCACGGCCGCTGGCCCCACGCCCTGAGCGCCAGCGCAGACGGCATCCAGGTGGATTCCCAGGCGATCAGCTATAGCCAGGCCGGCGATCCAGCCGCCGTGCCCTGGCGCGATGCCGGCGTGGAGCTGGTGCTCGAATGCAGCGGCAAGATCAAGACCCCGGAAACCCTGGAGCCCTACATCGCCGAGCTGGGCGTGCAGCGGGTGATCGTGGCCTGCCCGGTGAAGGGCGCCGTGGCCGGCGAGGAGGTGCTCAACATCGTGTTCGGCATCAACCATGGCCTCTACGACCCCGCCCGCCACCGGGTGATCACCGCCGCCTCCTGCACCACCAACTGCCTGGCGCCGGTGGTGAAGGTGGTGCACGAGAGCTTCGGCATCCGCCACGGCTCGATCACCACCCTGCACGACGTGACGAACACCCAGGTGGTGATCGACAGCTTCAAGAGCGATCTGCGCCGCTCCCGCTCCTGCCTGCAGAGCCTGATCCCCACCACCACCGGCTCGGCCAAGGCAATCGGCCTGATCTTCCCTGAGCTCCAGGGCAAGCTCAACGGCCATGCCGTGCGCGTGCCGCTGCTCAATGCCTCGCTCACCGATGCGGTGTTCGAACTGGAACGCGCCGTGAGTGTGGAGGAGGTGAACGCTGCCTTCGAGGCGGCGGCGAATGGCCCTCTGCACAGCATCCTCGGCTATGAAACCCGGCCGCTGGTGTCGGTCGACTACGTCAACGACAGCCGCAGCGCGATCATCGACGCCCTCTCCACCATGGTGGTGAATGGCACCCAGCTCAAGGTGTTCGCCTGGTACGACAACGAGTGGGGCTACAGCTGCCGCATGGCCGATCTGGCATGCCATGTGGCCCTGATGGACGCGCGTTGAGCCCATGACAGCGATTCGCCAGGGGCTCTCCGCCCTGCAGCAATACATGATCGTGACGGCCAACTACTGGGCCTTCACCCTCACCGATGGCGCCCTGCGCATGCTGGTGGTGTTCCATTTCCACGAGCTGGGCTACTCCACCCTGGAGATCGCCTTCCTGTTTCTTTTCTACGAGTTCTTCGGGATCATCACCAATCTCTATGGCGGCTGGCTGGGGGCCCGCTTCGGGCTGCGGCTCACGCTGTGGTGCGGCACCTTGATGCAGGTGGCGGCCCTGCTGATGCTGATTCCCGTGGCCGATTCCTGGCCGAAGTGGTGGAGCGTGGCGTATGTGATGGTGGCCCAGGCGATCAGCGGCATCGCCAAGGATCTCAACAAGATGAGCGCCAAGAGCGCGATCAAAACGGTGGTGCCCGAAACACCCGACGATCACAGCAAGGGAGAGACGCAACTGTTCAAGTGGGTGGCGATCCTCACCGGCTCCAAGAACGCCCTCAAGGGCGTGGGTTTCTTCCTCGGCGGCCTGCTGCTCACCACGATCGGCTTCAACGCCGCCGTGGGCGCGATGGCGGCCGGGCTGTTCCTGGCCTTTCTGCTCACGCTGGTGTTGCCCGGTGACATCGGCCGCATGAAGCAGAAGCCTGGCTTCAGCGCCCTGTTCTCCAAGTCCGAGGGCATCAATGTGCTGTCGCTGGCGCGCTTCTTCCTGTTCGGTGCCCGCGATGTGTGGTTCGTGGTGGCGCTGCCGGTGTTTCTACAGCAGGCCCTCGGCTGGCGCTTCTGGGAGGTGGGCGGCTTCATGGGCCTGTGGGTGATCGGCTACGGCATCGTGCAGGGATCGGTGCCGGCCCTGCGCCGCAGCTGGGGTCAGAGCGCCCCTCCCGGAGTGACAGCGGTGCAGTTCTGGAGTGCTCTGCTGACCGCCATCCCCGCCCTGATGGCGATCACTCTCTGGCGGGAGGTGGGCAATCCCGGCCTCACGGTGGTGGTGGGTCTGGCGGCCTTCGGGGTGGTGTTCGCCATGAATTCCTCGATCCACAGCTACATGATCCTGGCCTACACCGAGGCCGAGGATGTGAGCCTGAATGTGGGCTTCTATTACATGGCGAATGCCGCTGGCCGTCTGGTGGGCACTCTGCTCTCGGGTGCCCTGTTCCTGGTGGGCGGCATCCAGGCCTGCCTTTGGGCCTCGGCCGTGATGGTGGCCCTGGCCTTCGCGGTGAGCACCAGGCTGCCCACGCCGCCGCGGCAGCTAAGGGCAGCCTGAGCCTGCTCAGCGGAATTCCGGCTTGCGGGTGTCGTCGAAGCTGCGGCGCAGTGCCTCGCCGATGGTCAGACCCACCGGCAGGTCACCGCCGAACGAGGTGCCGAGGATGTGGTTGTAAAGCTTCGATTCCACGATCCTGTAGGTGTCAGATGGCAAGGGGATGTAGCCCGCTTCTTCAACAAAGCGCAGGCCATTACCCACGGTGAAACTCACGAAGCTACGGATGGCGTCATCGGAGCTCATCGAAGGCCAGCGGCAGCTCGATGAAGGTGATGCCTTTGCCGGCGCAGGCCTTCAGTTCCCTGCTGCTGATCGGCCTGGAGGCGTTGGCGATCGGGATCTCGCCGGCACAGAACCTGCGCAGACCGGCACTGGTGCACACCTCGCTCAGTTCCAGAATTACTTCCTGGCCCTGCTCGGCGCTGCGGTAGGCCGCCACCGCCCGCTCGATCACCGGGAACACCGTGCTGGAACCGCTGATTTTAATGGTCGAGGTGGCTTTCGGCGCAGAAGAACTGCAAGCGGAGAGCAGGGCTGCCAAGGCGGGCAGCAGGCACAGCACGACGGGACCTGGTTGCTTGGTGCCCATGGCCAGAAGGGGAAACACCGTCAGACTGATCCATCAAGTCTCGTTGATGGTAAGGATTGGTTGTCTCGGTGCTGGTCGTCATCTTCCGCCGTCTCAGCACCATGGGGTGATCTGCGTGCCCGCCATGCGGCAGAACCCCTTCTGCCCGCTCACCACGGAAAGGCTGTGGCCGTTAAGGCAACGGTTCTGGTGCTTCTGAGGCTGCTGACCAAGGCTGAGCTGCGTATCGCTGCCTTCTCGGCAACGGTTTTCTTCCTGTAGGTGTGAGCAAACCAAACCCCGGAGCATGGGCCCCGGGCGTCTGCCTGATCAGCCGTGGTGCCGTCCCCAGGATGCGGGCGCCGAGAACGGAAAGCCCCTCGCTACCCAACCTCCGGAGTACGCAACTTGTAGCCGCGGTCGATGATCGCGTCAGCCATGGGCTGGCTTTCCTCGTTGGGGATCATCACTTCGATGTAGGCCGCACCATCGTGCGCATCGATCTGATCGAGCACCTGATCGAGCTCCGCCACCGTGCTCACCCGAGCGCTCAGCCAGTTCCTGCAGCCAAAGGCCTGCGGCAGCAGGTGGTAGTTCACAGGAGCGAGGTCGTCGTAGTCATGGCCTCGCTCACTGATCACATCTTCAATGCCATAGAGGCCGTTGTTGAGCACAAAGATCCGCGGCCTGACCCCGTAGCGGCCCATCACCGCCAGTTCGTTGAGGGTGAGCTGATGCGAGCCATCACCGCTCACCATCCAGGTGTTGCCGCTGGTCTTGGCCATCGCCACGCCCAGACAGGCCGGGGTGGCCCAGCCGATCGAGCCCCACAGGCCTTGCCCCTCCGCCGTGACGCCAGGCGGCAGCAGCACCTTGTTGAGGTGGGTCATGCAGGTGCCCGTTTCGATCACCAGCGTGTCACCGGCCCGTAGGCGCCGCTGCAGGCGCGGATAGAAGCTGGCCGAGGCCATGGGATCCTCCCCACTGCCCACCAGTGCAGGGGGCTCGAGCGTCAGGCCATGGTCGGCGCAGCGAAGTGTGAGCCGCTCGTGCAGGGTCTTGAGAACGTCGTCAATGGCGACGTTGATGAACACCTTCTCTCCACAGCGCACCCAGCTGTCATGGATCGACAGGACCTTGCTCTCGTCGTAAGGGCCCGTCCAGAAACCGGTGTTGAGCTCGCTGGTCACAATGCCGCCGATGTCGAGCACCAGATCGGCGTTGTTCACCAGGTCCCGCACCGCCTTGGATGAGGACAGATTGCCAGCGTTGAGACCGACGTATTGCGGCATCCCCTCATCCATCGTGCCCTTGTCGTTGGGGGTGAGGGCCGTGGGCAGGTTGGCCTTCTCAATCAGGGCCAGTGCCGTGTCACGCACGCCATAGCGGCTCACCAGATGGGTCAGCACCGCCACCGGCTTCTTGGCCGTATCCAGGCGCAAGAGAATCGTCTGCACGGCGGCCTCCAGCTCCTCGGGCACGCTCTTCTGGCGCTTGACGGCGGCAAGGGGTACCCCGATGATCGGTTGACCCAGCACCGGCTGGCCCCCATTCACCTCCGAGATCACCAGATAGGCCGGCATGCTCTGGCGCAGGGCCTCCCGGATCACACGCTCCAGCTCCTCCACACAGTTGTCGGGTGTGAGCACGGCACTGACGCAGGTCGCTGCCGCCGAGAGCGCCTGAAAGCGGTCGTAGACCGTGTCACCCAGGTTGTGGTGCGTCACCAGCCCCTGCCGCTGGATACGCTCACTCGGCATCCCCACCAGGTGAAACACCGGCAGGCGGTGGGCTTTGCTGCCCATCACACCGTTGATCGCGGAAAGCTCTCCGACCCCATAGGTGGTGGAGAGCATCGCCGCACCCCGAATCCGGGCGTAGCCATCGGCGGCATAGGCCGCGTTCAACTCATTGGTCGAGGCCACCCACGACAGGCCGGGCACCTTCTCGGCAGCGTCGTCGATGGCAAACGCATAGTCGCCCGGAACGCCAAAGATCCGATCAATTCCCAGCTGGGACAGACGAGTGAGTGCGTAGTGGGCAACGGTGGGAATTGTCACGAATTGGAAGGAACGGATCGAACGGAGTTAAGCCGTTCAGCCATTAAAGAAGGCGTCTTCCCTTTGGGCGATGTTTGTTACACAACAAAGCCCACAGCGTGGCGAGTGCACCGGGCCAAGACCTCCGCCACGCGCACGCCTGCTGCCTACCATCGGGCTGGCCCGCCATCACGGGATGGTAGCCGTGCCGCAGCAACAACCCCTCCAGCAGGCCATCCGTGTGGCGGCGGATCCCGTCACAGTCTTGGAATGGATTGTGCAGCAGGCACTGGTGTTGCTGCCCCAGGCCGACGGGAAAGCGCTGGAGGTGTGAAGGCATCTGGATAGGTTGGAGTACCTCACAGGAGCCCGGACCCTGAGCTCCAATGTGGGGTTGCGTTTACCAGTGCATGGAAGCCTGTCCGGCCTCTGCCTGCTCACCGGCGCCATCCAGCTCGGCATCGATGGACGCAACGATGCTCGGGTCGACAGCGCTGCGGTGGCGGCCACCGGCGTCCGCTCGATCCCTTGCGTACCCCTGGCGGATCAGCTCTGCAGCGTGGCGATGCTCGATCGGCTCGACACTCCGGAGATGGCCGGGCTGGACTGGCAGCAGGCGACAGCCCAGTTCGTGGCCAGTGTCATGACCCCCGGTCTGGTCGATCGGGTCACCCTGCAGCACCGCATTGAGTCTGTGCTGCAGGCCGCCGCGCTGGATATCATCTTCCAGCTCGTTATCGATCTCCAGGCGGATCAGATCGTGGCCTGCGAGACGCTCAGCAGCTGCCACTCGCCCACGGGGGAATCACCAAGCTGGTGGTTTGAGGCCGCCCATCCTGTGGGGCTGGGTGTGGAGTTGGAGTTGCTGGCCGAGCGCCGCGCCCTGGTGTTGATGTCTCAGGTGCCGGGCGATCTTGGAATGGCGGTGAACGTCGGTCCGGAAACGCTCCTGAGGCCGGTGTTACTCGACCGGATGGAGATGGCCGATCCCGTAGGCAAGGCCATGGCCATGGCCATCGTTTCCTTTGCCGAAGCCATGGGCAGCCGCGTCATCACCGAAGGCCTGGAAATGCGCGAGGACGTGGAATGCCTGAGCCGACTTGGTGTGGGCTAGATCCAGGGATTCATCGACTGGAAGCCAATGCCGGTGGACGAGCTGATTGCCTGTGTCGGTTGCGCTTGACGGGGCAGGACTGGCGCCAAAAGGCACTGCTATGTCATGGGTTCCCTCTCGGCTGCAGGTGACAGCCTCGACACCGCGCCGGCCTCGCGGAACAGCGCCGCCACGGCCGACTCCTCACTCCAGGGTGTAGCGGCAGCGGCAGCCGAGCGGGCAGGCTCAGCAGAGCCACAGCCAGCAGGGTGCGTGGGGTGCCCATGGGTTTGCGGCGGTGGGGGGTGCCGATCAGCCTCGCCCAGGCTTCATGGGAGCGCCAGCGGCAGCAGGCGGTTGCCCTCAGGGTCCCCAAGCAGCCAGGCCACGTCGCCGAACGGTTCCTGGCGCGGAGGATCGTCCGCGGTGGCGCCCAGCCCCTGCGCTTCCTCCATCCAGGCGGTCAGCAGGAGCGAGCCGCTCATCCCCATGGCTTCCACCAGGGCCTGCGTGCAGGGGCGCCATGGCTGCCATCACACAGGGGATAGCGGTGGGAGCGGCTGCAGCGGCACATCTGCACCGTGGCCGGCTCGCTCAGCCGCAGTTCATAGGACACCCTCCCCGTGCCCAGGTGGGCACCATCGCAGAGCCAGCCGTGGTGGCTGCGGTCGCAGCTGCAGAGCTGGTGCACGCCAGCCGACAGCTCGAGGGGCTCCGGGCCGTGGGCGGGGGTGGTGGGCTCAGGCATGAAGGATGGCCCTCCCGTTGACACATCAGCCCAGTCTGCTGCGGCGTCAATCCTCGATCGCAACTGTGAGCAGCGGCACCACGTCTGGATCGAGGCGTCACTGGTGCAGCAGCTGGCTGATGCAAACCACTCCTGGGAGCCATTCATCCTTTCGCTGACCCTGTTACCTCGTTTCAGGACTCCTGGGCTCGCCGCCATCCATAGGAACCGAGATAACCGGAGAAAGACTGGGCATCAGCGAGTGATGCAAGGGCAATGCTCTCGACCGCTTTGCGATGGCCATCGAGCTGGGGTACCTCATGAACCGCCTTGTATTCGTGGTTGGCATGCTGATAAATAATCCACTCACCCCGGTAGGGGGTAGCGCTATGCTGCAGGGTGGCAATTTTGGGTGGGAGATAAATCGGGTTCATTCTCTTGGGGGTTGGGAAAGAATCTGGGCGTGGGAGCTACGTCGCAGGATTTGCTTTCCGCTTTGCCGCCCAATAAGCTACATTAGACCAATGCTCAAAAGGCAATCTGTATTCAATGGTACTGTCTCGCGATGGTTACGCCACCGTTGAGCCTGGCTCGACCCTGACACCACATCATTTGTGAAGAGACTCAAAAGAAATCAGTCCTCTGTAGCAATTGATGCCGTCATGAGGCTTGTCAGGGTCTAGGCAGAAATGCATATTTGATCTCTGATCGCCGAAATGGATAATCCAGATCTCAACGGCACTGAGCCATCGCCACTGAACACGAGCGAGACAGAGAAGAAAAAGAAGAAAAAGGGTAAAAATAAGAAGAAGGACCGACTTGCTGTGATACCAATAGATCAGGGCGATCGTTATTACCCTTCCCCGATTCTGGATGACTTCTCTGCCCAGTCGGAAGGCCGATCGCCGAAGCTGGACCGTAAATTCTACGAGAAGGAGCTCGCGTGTTTGCAGGTGGAGCTTGTCAAAATGCAGTATTGGATCAAGCATACAGGCTATCGCCTGATTCTGCTCTTTGAAGGCCGCGATGCAGCAGGAAAAGGTGGAACGATCAAGCGTGTCACCGAACCGTTGAACCCCCGTGGTTGTAAGGTCGTCGCCCTGGGAACACCATCAGATCAGCAGAAGACTCAATGGTACTTCCAGCGCTATGTGGAGAATTTCCCATCTGCTGGCGAGATGGTACTGTTTGATCGTTCTTGGTATAACCGCGCTGGTGTTGAGAAGGTGATGGGCTTCTGCGCTCCTGAGCAAGTCGAGGAGTTCATGCAGTCCTGTCCCGAGTTTGAACGAATGTTAGTGCGCAGTGGCATTACACTTCTCAAATACTGGTTCTCGGTGAGCGATGAAGAGCAAGAGGCCCGGTTTCGCTCTAGGCTAGAAGATCCTGCCAGGCGCTGGAAATTGAGCCCAATGGATCTTGAGTCTCGTGATCGCTGGGTGGAGTTTTCACGCGCCAAAGATGAAATGTTTGCCCGCACCAACATCCCTGAAGCACCCTGGTTCACGGTTCAGGCAGACGACAAGCGACGAGCTCGGCTTAACTGCATCCGCCACATCCTCAGCAAAGTTCCCTATGTCGATATGACTCCCGAGCCTATCGATCTCCCTCCCCGCAAGACTGTTGGTGATTACCAGCGGCCTCCATTGAATGAACAGTTCTTTGTCCCGAATGTCTACGGATAGATCGTGATCGGGAATGGGATTAACAGGCAGGACTTCTGCTTCTGCCTGCCTGGAGTGCTGAGACGATCCCCTTCTGCGCCTCATTCAGGATCGTTGTGACGTCCTTGCGTGCGAAGCCGTGGGTTGACCCCAAATGGCCCAGAGCCCCGGGGCAGCAGGCACGGTGCTCGCTGACTGGGTTCAGGGGTACGGAAACAGGCACCCCAGCACACCACCGCCAGCGGGAAAGAGGCGTATTTGAACTTGAGGGGAGGCCCGGGCACCAACCCGACCCTCGATCACAACCGAGAAGGTCAAGCCCGAGCCTCTCTTCTCCCAGACGTGAATGCCTTCCCTGCCAGGACCAGGACCGGTCGTGCGTGAACCACTGATACCCCACCGGCTGTCCTTGGTGTGAGGAAGAAACCGCTGCAACCGCTGCCATGGCGCTCCCAACGGGGCGCCTTGCTGTTGTGAATGGGTTGAAATTCTTCCGTTGAGCGACGGCCTTGTCTGTAGGCTCAATGTTTCAACTTGGTCCCCCGCAGTCCTGCCAGCTGTCCAGCAGGCGGCACGGCTCGTCCTTCATGGCGGCGAGCTCAGCGATCCGCAGGTTGTTTGCCTCCACCTTGGCCGCCATGCTGCCTTTAAGAAGCGAGCAGTGGCAGACACCAGCGCATACTACCTCCAGGATCCTCACCAACTCCGGAACTGACACACCCATCGACTGCAGGGCGCGAATGATCGTGAGCTCAGCGAGATTCTCTTCATCGGACAAACTATAGCCAGAAGTGGATTGTCTTCACCGACAGGCCTGTGTACCTGGCCCCCTCGCCGATGCGGATGGCGGGAGCAGGCTGGGTTGACAACGATCCCTGGCGTTGCTGCTGGCTCTCTGCGGCGGCACAGCAGCTCTGGGGCCGATCGGCTTGCTGAGCGGGGATGGTCCAAGGGCTTGTGAAGGCGCCAGCCCCATGAGGCCAGTGCCGCTGCGGCTGTGTAATCACCCCCTCGGTGGGCGCCACCACCGGGCCGGACGGAAGGTCCGCTGCGGGAATGGAGTTGCTGCCGTGAACCGGATCCAGCCATCGGCTGCGCCGAGCCGGCGATCAAGGCTTGGTGAATAGAGCCTTGACCGCCCGCAGGCTCTCCACCAGGAGCGGCAGTCGCTGCTGGTGGGCTTGCATCGGTGTCAGCAACACCGACTTTACCTCCAGGAAGGCAGGGTGTTCAGCAGGACGATCGCATGGCCATGCAGCCAGGTGCTGATGGAGCGGTACTATGGGATCGATAACAAGATCAAAATCCTGAGAAACTGATGCCGCGGCTGATTATGCAGCTGCTCGAATTCTCTTGCGAATCCTTCGCGAGCAGCCAAGGCCAACGGCTGCCCCCAAAACAGGTAAAGGACCTGCTACTGATGATATCATTGCTGGTGATCTGAAGGCAAATTCACCAATGGCGCAAGACTGATAGCCAGCAGGATTGGGCTAAGGGCAGACAGACAAATTCATGCGGCAGTATCTTGCATTGATCGTGGCAAGGCTGAAAACAGAAGCACCGTAATCAGCCAAACAAGGGGTTATCAGGCGGTGATACCGCAGCCCGAATTGTTGCATAGTCTGTTCCATTGGTAGAAGCCAGGAGGTCACAAATGCCAATCCCCGAACTTTCTTCATTCCATAGGGTCAATTTGTCTATGACGTAGACTGAGCCTAGATCAAAATCAGCTACATCGCCATTGGTGCCAGCGGCGCCAAGCCATTCGTTACCAGTGGCTGTAGTTGAATGGATTGGACTCCCTGCTATATGGAGATCAAAGTCGGTGACGGCTGAAATGAATCCAGCCGAATGCCCGGATTGGTTAATTGTATTATCGATTCCAAATGCGCCTGGAGTTGTGGGTCGACCCGGAGGACGCGGCCCTGTACCAGGGCACTTCTGATGTCCAGTCCTCTGCCTCGATCAGCTGATGGGCTGTCTGAGGCGGATGGGTGGATCCGGGACAGTTCGGAGGAGTACAACCGAGTCGATGGCTTCAGTAGAGCGACTGCTCGGCGTGGGTCTCGATCGTGCAGTCCGACGTGGGGATGCCCACGCAGGTCAGCACGAACCCGGCTGCGATCTGGTCCTCACGGAGGATGAACTGATCGGCCTGATCCACAGTGCCGCTGATCAGTTTTCCGGCGCAGGAGGCGCAGGAGCCAGCACGGCATGAAGAGGGCAGATCGATGCCCTGATCGATTGCAGCATCCAGAATCGACAGGTCATCGGCGCAGTCGATCGTTTGGTTGAGCCCCTCGCTGACATTGATGAGGGTGACCTTGTAGCTGGCCATGACGGCAAAGCCTGTTCAAAAAAGCCTGGCCGGCCGGGGTGAATTCGGCCCAGTCCCCATGTGGGGGTAAAGCCCCCGCATGGGGGGCTCCGGCGATGCAATGGACGGCGACTGGGTTGATACGCCAGCAACGTCAGTAGATCCGTCGAGAGTGTTGGAGCAGGGGCCGCTGCCAGCAAGGGCAGAGACCCACTCGACACTGCTCTTCATCGGCGGCAATGGGTGTTCGTGAAGGGAGCTTCATGGCGCAGGGACAGGCCCCCTTGGCGGTGTTGGCAGGATCCCCAGGGCCTGCAGGCTGCTGCGCCCCAGCCGCTCCCGTTGAGGGGCATCGGCAGCGCCGGCCATGGCGATGTTGAGGGCGAAAGGGGTGATCTGGTTGCCGTGCTGCACCCAGCCGACCCACCAGCCCACGCCGGCGCCCGGTGCGTTCTGCCAGCCGGTCTTGGCGTGGAGGCTCCAGCCAGGGCCGGAATCCACCCGCGTGATCCCGGCCACCTGCCGCTGGGCCTGAGCCGGGAACGGCAGCGTGCGGTGGGCCAGGGCTGAGAGGAAGCGGGTCTGCTCCACGGCGCTGATCGCCAGGGGCCCGCGCAGCCAGAAGGTGGTCACGTTGGTACCGATCTGCTGGTTGCCATAACCGAGTCGCGCGATCGCCTTGCCCATCCGTTGCAGGCCGATGCGGCGCGCCAGCTCCTGATACAGCGGCACATTCGACACCGTCATGGCGCCGCGCAGTCCCATCGGCTCCAGCCACTCGCGCATGAACGGATTGGCGTCCCCGGTGTAGGGGATCACCTCGTCAATGCTGCCCACGGCGCCCAGCGACAGGCCGATCAGAGCGTTGGCGATCTTGAAGGTGGAAGCGGGCGAGAAGCGCTGCGCCGCCCGGCTCTGGTTGTAGCCGCGCAGCTCCCCGCTGCGCTCATCCAGCAGCACAAAGGTGCCATCCACGCCCGCCTCGCGGAACAGCGCCGCCACGGCCGGCTCCTCACGCCAGGATCCAGCGGTGGCAGGGTGCGTGGGGTGCCCATGGGTTTGCGGCGGTGAGGGGGTTGCGATCAGCCTCGCCCAGGCTTCATCGGAGCACCAGCAGCAGCAGGCGATTGCCCTCGGGGTCCAGCAGCCAGGCCTCGGCGCCGAACGGTTCCTGCCGCGGAGGATCCGCCGCGGAGGCGCCCAGCCCCTGCGCTTCCTCCATCCAGGCGGTGAGCAGGGCAACGACGTCTGCGCCATTCGCCTTCTGTTTCAGGCAGAGCGCCAATCGTCCCGGCTGGCGCGGCTGCGGCCGTCTCCTGGATGGGGCAAAAACCTCAAGCCACCCGCCGGCGTGCCATGGAACACGCCAGTGCCTGTTGCTCAGACCCTTCTGCGGCTCCACCTTGAGCAGAGCGCCGTAGAAGCGGGCCAGAGCAGCCGGATCATCGGCGGCCAGCACGAGCGAGCCGCTCATCCCCAAGGCTTCCACCAGGGTCTGCGCGCAGGAGCGCCATGGCTGCCATCACACAGGGGATAGCGGTGGGAGCGGCTGCAGCGGCACATCTGCACCGTGGCCGGCTCGCTCAGCCGCAGTTCATAGGACACCCTCCCCGTGCCCAGATGGGCACCATCGCAGAGCCAGCCGTGGTGGCTGCGGCCGCAGCCGCAGAGCTGGTGCACGCCGGCCGGCAGCTCCAGGGGCTCCGGCCTGGTGTGGGCAGCGGTGGGTTCCATACCCGTGGGTTCCGTCATGGTGGGTCCTCCTCCACGATTCGACCCAGCAGATGGGTAGGGGAGCTCTCCCCCGGCCGAATCGGGATGAACACGATCAGAATCGATAGTTGAGACGTGCACTTGGGCTCTGGGAGAGATAGCCGCCACCGACCGTGAGCCCGTACTCAAGGCGCAGGTCAAAGCGATTGCTGCTGAAAAGCTGAAGACCAAGATTGGCCCGCCCTACCAACTCGGGGGCATTGCCCTCGATCTCAAAGCTGCCATTGGCTTCCTCGGCTCCCTTGATGCGGGCTTGCATAGACCAGTCGATGTTGGGACGGATGCTCATACCCAGGGCGATAAAAGGTCGTAGCACTGTGCTGGCATTGAGGCGGGCTTCGCCCCCGAACTCCAGCATTGGTGAGAAAATCACGGCTGTTTTCTGGCTGTCTCTGAATACAAGGGGCAGCCCTTCAGATCCGGATTCCTGATAGCCTGGAACGTGGGCGTGGATCAGATCGAGGTCAGCATACGGGCGAAGATAGGTTGTCTGAAATGGGATGTCATAAGCCGCTCGCAGTCGGCCACCGAACAGCCACTGATTACTGGTGCTTCCCAAGGTGGCAGAGCTTCCCGCCAGCGTGCCGACAGAGGGCAGATAGAAGGTACGGGTATTGGTGTACTCGCCGTTGCCGAGTGCCAATGATCCTGAGAAGGTCCAGGGGGCAAGCTGACGCCGCAGGGTGATGCTGCCATCAAAAATTCGGCCTGAACTGCTGAAATCGCTGCCATCGACCCACGTCTGGCTATAGCCAAATCCACCGCCGACAAACCAGCCTGGACCAATTTGCAGCTGGCCACCCAGCCTGGTGCTGAAATCCCGGAGGCTGGAGCCTGGATTGCCATCACGGGCGGCTTGGCTACTCCAGTCTCCTGCGATTCGAGCCCATAGGCAACCGGTTTCCGAACGCAGGATGGTGGTGGCTAGATCCGATGGACAATCGATGGCAGCAGTCAACAGGAGTGGCGTGCTGTTGATCAGATTCTGCAGTTGAATGGTATGCGGCTGAGCGGTGATTGTTGCGAGGATCTGGCGATACTGATTCGCCTGCTCGAGCTGGGATAGGTAGGCGAAGGTAGTGGCCAGAGATGCATCGCGATTGTTCCAGGCGTGGTTGAGATAATTGGTTAAATTCACCTGACTGCGACTCAGGGGCAGGCCAGCGGGTCGGAAGGTGGGAAAGGGGGTGATCAAAAATGTGTTGTCGTTCTGGGTGGGCTTCCAGCCGAAAGCGATGCCCTGTTGCAGGTTCGCCGTACCACTGAGACTGGTGGCACTCACAATCGGTGAGCTGCCAGGCAGCAGTGCATTGGCCACGGGCACGATTTGGCCGTCCAGCCGAGCCTTGCCGTTGACGATCAATCTATCGCTGCTTTGCGGCGCAAGCGAGTTGATGTCAATACGCATCAAGCCGCTGCTGGTTTGCCGGAAGCCACCGGTCACAGTCGTGGTGCCGATGCGCGAGTTTGATGCGATGAACAGATTGCCAGCGTTGGTGAATGTGTTGTCTGATACAGTAACAACCTGACCGGAATTATATGTGCCTCCGTAGGCGACTGCAAATTCTCCCCCTGAGTCGAGATCAACGTTTCCCGTAACGATTCCGCCGGAATAGATCTGCACATTTGTGAAACCGGAATTGGCGATGATTGCATTGCCATCCACGCCATCGGCGCTCGTCACCGTACCCCAGATGTTTATGTTGTTGGGAATGGTGCTGGAGTTGGCGCCACCGGACACCAGAATGCCCGCCCCTCCGTCGCTGCCTCCGGAGACGGTGCCACTGATGTCCATATCGATGATGTAATTGGTGGCGTCTTGGCCGAGGGCGCCGGAACCCTGCGCCAGAATGCCGATTGAGCCAGGCCCGGTGGTGTTGATCACCCCGCCTGACTGATCAATACTGATCGTATTCATCCCGCCCGAGTAGGTGCGAGAGGCAGAGTTGTTATTGAATTGCGGGGCGTTGCCCATCACCACATTGGCGGACGGGTCGTATTGATAGCCGCTGACAATGCCACCCCCGTTGCCGATGCTCTGCACCACCACTCCATGGGCATTGCTGCCGCTGGTGCGGATGTTGCCGGCAAGATTCAGATTGACGGTGCCGCCGTTGGCATAGGAATTGTTCTTGCTGGAGATCAGTGTCAGCGTCTGCGACACCGGGATCTGAAGCGACAGGGAGGGATCTCCCAGGAAGCCGCCGCCGCCGCCGATGCTCTGGGCAAGGATCCCCCAGGCCCCATCACCGCTGGTGCTGATGCTGCCGCCGGAGCCCAGGGTCACGCCCAGCGAGCCGCCACTGGCATAGCTCTGGCCAGGCTCATTGAACTGCATCGTGGTGCTTGCAAGGTTGGCCGCGGCCCCGCTGACATAGCCGCCCCCACCACCGATGCTCTGCACCACCAGCCCCATGCTGCGGTTGCCGGCGGTCTGGATCGCACCATCGAGCGTCACGCTCACCGGACCACCATCGCCGCTGTTGCCCTTTGATCCGGGGATGTTCAGGGCCAGGGCGCCGTTCCCACCCCAGGGCACGACGCTGGCCGATACGGAGGTGTTCCCGATGCAGCGGGTGGCCGAAAGCCCGCCGATGCCGGCGGACGCGGAGTTTGTGCAGATGCCGCTGGCCCAGCCTCCGCCGCCACCGATGCTCTGGGCCAGGATGGCCGGCGCGTCGTCACCCACTGTGGCGATCGTGCCGGCGAGCGGAGCGCTGGCTGAACCGAGCTGCACCGAGCCGCCATCGTTGCCGGAGCCACCGCTGCCGCCGAGCTGAATCGAAATGCCCATCCCTGTGCTGCCATCGGCGCCGATGCCCCCGCCACCGCCGATGCTCTGGGCCAGCAGACCGATCGCTCCGTAACCGGCGGTGACGATCTGGTTGGTGTTGGCGATGGTGAGGTCGCCTCCGCTGCCACCAACGCCACCCGAGCCGCCCACATTGATGCTGGCGTTGATCACAGGCGCGACCCACTGGCTGGCATCGCTGTTGAAGCTGTTCAGGAGAGTGCCGGGCTGGGTGGCCACACTGCCCCCGGAACCGCCGCCGCCTCCGATCGACTGGGCGAGCACACCATGGGCCCGGATGCCCAGCGTCTGCAAAGCGCCGCTGTTGCTGACCCCGATGGAGCCTCCGCTGCCTCCCGAGCCGCCGCTGCCACCGATGTTGAGACTGGCCGCATAGGCCAGCGGAGTCGACTCTGCCAGCAGATTCTGCAGAAGGGTGAAAGTGGTGATGCCACCAGCGGGATCGGAGGAACCACCGACCCCGCCGCCGCCTCCAATGCTCTGGGCGAGGATCCCAACCCCATCGCCACCGCTGGTGACGGGATAGCCCAGGCCTGTGCGGCTTGCCGGTGTGGTGGAGCCTGTGGAGATGGTGCCGCTGTTGACGATTGACACGTCGGCGGCGGATCCTCCATCGCCGCCGCTGCCACCCACCCACACGTTGACATTGACGCTGCCGCCGCCTCCCGCCGCGGATCCACCGCCGGCAGCCCCGCCGCCGCCGCCGATGCTGTGGGCGAGCAGTCCCTGCGCGCCGGAGCCAACCGTGGTGATGCTGCCGTTGTTGGTGACCGTGACCTGGCCGCCGCTCCCGCCACCGCCGCCACTGCCGCCTACGGCAGTGGAGATGCCGAGCACGAAACCGGGGGTGACGCCGGCTCCACCAGGGTTCGGCGCCGCGCTGTTGGCATTGCCGGCGCCGCCGCTGCCGCCGCCGCCGCCGATGCTCTGGGCCAGCAGGCCGGTGGCGTTGTTGCCACTGGTGCCCACGCTGGCTCCCGAACTGTTGGTGAGAGTGACCGTTCCGCCGCTGCCGGCGCCGCTGCCGGCACCGCCGATGGCGGTGTTGAGCTGCAGGCCACCGGCCGTGCCTGCGACGAGAGAACCGCCGGCGGTGGAATCGCCCCCGCTACCACCCCCGCTACCGATGCTCTGGGCCACCAGGCCCAGGGCGGAACTGCCGGCGGTGAGCACCGATCCGCTGTTGGTGAGGGTCACGGAGCCACCATCACCGCCGGATCCTCCTGTTCCGCCCACCGCGGTGCTGAACTGCAGGGTGGGGACCTCTGGATCGCCGGCGGCAGCGAAAGATTTGGCAGTGGCCGAGCCGGCGATGCCGCCCCCGCCGCCGATGCTCTGCGCGATCAGGCCCATGGCGTCGGGGTTTGCCGTGCTGATCGTGCCGCTGCTGCTGGCGGTCACGTTGCCGCCGCCGCCGCCGGAGCCACCGCTGCCGCCGACGGCCATGCTTGCCGAGAAGATCACATCGGCGGTGTAAGACAGGGCCGCACCACCATTGCCGCCGCCGCCACCGAGGCTCTGCAGAACCACACCATGGGAGCCGTTGCCGGCGGTGGAAATCGGCTGAAGAGTGTTGGTGAACGCCACATCGCCGCCATCGCCACCGCTACCGCCGGCGCCGCCGATGGCGATGGCGGTGGATTGAAAGAATCCGACGGAATTGGCATAGCCACCGTTGCCGCCGCCTCCACCGATGCTGTGGGCTAGGACGCCCGTCGCGAAATCACCCTGGGTGCTGATCGAGCCAGCACTCGCGACGCTGCTGCCGAGCTGGAGATCGATCGTGCCGCCATCACCACCCAGGCCCCCGCGACCACCCACGGCCACGAACAGGCCCGCCGCATTGCCGCCATTGCCGCCTCCACCTCCGATCGTCTGGGAAAGGATGCCGATGGCTCCATCGTTTTGGGTGGCGACGCTGCCGGAGGACATGATCGAAACCGATCCGCCATTACCGCCGCTGCCGCCGGCGTCGCCGACGAAGGCCGCGGCACCCTGTCCACCGCTGCTGCCGCCACCTCCACCAATGCTCTGGGCGAGGATCCCGATCGCCATGTTGCTGTTGCCATCATTGGCTGAACCGGTGCTGATCGTGCCGCTGTTCTGAATACTCACTGCGCCACCATCCGCCGCAGAACTGGATGCGTTGTTACCAAGGCTCTGGCCACTGGTCACGGTGAAGTCCGTGCTGCCACTGAACACTGAATTGATGTCGGAAAGCAGCAGGCCGCCAGCTGGCACGCTGATTGCCGCCACCCCGAAGGCTGAAGCGCCATTGGTGAGAATGGTGCCGGAGTTGTTCAGTGAGACAGCACCCGCGGTTCCTGCGGTTTCGTTGTTGCTGCCTGCTCCAAAATCGGTGTTGCTGCCCAGAACACTGGCACCCTCAGGCGAAGCGCCGGTAGCGATGCCGGCACTGCCAAGACTGAGGCCGGCGATGCCGATCCCGAAGCTGCCCTGGCTGGTGATGATTCCCGTATTGACGACGGTAACATCACCGCCGAATCCATAACTGCCAGCGCTCACCACAGTCTGGCCAAATGGATCGATCAAATTGTCGCTGCCAGAGCTGAGTGCGAGGATGCCGGCGGAGAAGATGCTGTTGGCATTACCAGTGGTGATCTGACCGGCATTGTTGACGGAGACGGATCCGCCAGTGCCCGCAGAAAAAAACGTACCTTTTTTGTTCCCTTTTATGTTGAAGGGAAAACTACTGCCGGCAAAGCTGCCGGCCAGCACACCGATTCCATTGCCTGTAGCCAGTGAAATGGTGGCGTCTGCGGTGATGGTGACACCAACAGAGCCGCCGTTGCCAACATTTGGTGGTAATCCGCTGTAATTTGCATTGTAGACGCAACAGTCGGCAGGAACAATGATTGTTCCCCCTTCCGATAGTGCCGAGATACCGATCAGATTGCCGAGTAAATTGGAGGCGCTTCCGAGGACACCTCCATGGCTGATGCTGACGGAGCCGCCGTCACCCGTTTGCCCCCAGGCGGCGTCACCCGTTGACTCAGAGTAGAAGATGCCGCCGCTGCTCCCCCTGGTGAAGGCGCTGATGCCAGCGACCGAGCCAATTCCAGCTGCGTTTTCTATGGCGATGCTGGATGTCGCGCTGGTTGTGATGATGAGATCACCTCCGCTACCGCCCGCGCCTGGCTGCAGGTTGTTGTTATAGGGATCGGAGCCGACTCCGCCCTGGCTGGTGGCGAGGATGGCACTGCCGATCGGCAGTGAGGGGCTGATGGTTAACCCATCGGGATTCGACAGTGCCGCGACGCTCAGCAGCAAGGAGCCGGAATGCTGGATCGTGACATTGCCACCATCGCCAGCGTTGTAGGCGCCACCGCCCGGATCCTTCTCGGAGCCAGCCGCAGCGCCGGGCGCCCCGATGGAGCTGATCGTGAGCAGGGTGGGGAAGATAAAGCCGGAAGTATTGAGTGTCGACGTGGCCGCCGTATTCCAATAGTTGATGCCGTCAGGAATGTTGGCATTGAAATTCGGCCCTACAATGTAGCCCTGTTGGGGATCCGCTACCGGCCCCTGGCTGCCGATGCCAAACAACTGAACCAGCGGACCGTTATAGCTGGAGTTGGTGTTGGCAAAATCACCCAGCAGCGTGGCCTCGACCGTGACGGGAAATGCGCCATTCACGGTTGGCTGCGACAGCTGCAACAGAAACGGTGGCGAGAAGCCCGTCAGGTCAACGCTCGTGGTCACCGTCGCGCCGCTGCTGCTGGTGGTCCAGGCGCCGCTGGGGATGGCGATCTGGGCTGTGGCGGGGGCAGCATGGCTGCAGGCGATAGCGATCAGAAGCCTTGCCAGATGCGACCCTCGGACCATGGTCATGATGTTGAGAAATGCCGTAAATGGTATCCGAAGAATTTGGGATTGCTACCAGCGACTTCCCGCGCCGCTGTTCAGAGTCCGCGCGTTGCGGGTGGTCGCCGCCTTGACCAGCGCCAAGCAGGCATGGGGAGGCGACGAGCCCGCAACTCTCTAGTAGTTGTGCACTATTGGAGACACTTGCTGCGGTAAGCGGGTTGTCCCCGCCCATTCCCATGTCGATCCTTGCCAGTCGATGGGCAGCCCGGGCGGTAGGGGCGATCGGTGCCAACCTGCTGCTGTCCGCGGCTGCCCTGGCCGTTCCTGCCTCCGGTTCAGGCGGAGTTCCCGCCCTCTACCCCACCAAGGCAGAAGCGGAGAAGGGCGCCAAGCTGCACTTCCACTTCACCGGCGCCCACAGGATGGGAAACCAGTGGATGCCCTGTGCCAGGCATGGTGACGCCCACGGTTCCGGTACGTCCCACTGAGGCCAGGCAATTTCATGGCGCAATGCGGCGACAAGCCCAGGCGGATCGCCTTTGGCATCGTACCCCTGGGCATCGTTTCGATCGGCATCGTGCCGATGGGAGTGGTGAGCATCGGCGTGGTGCCGATGGGGGTGATCAGCCTCGGGGTGGTGGGGATGGGTGTGCTCAATGCCTGCGTGGTGGGCATGGGGGTGGTGGTAGCAGGCGTGCATGCCATGGGAATCTGGACGCTCAGCCCAGGCGGCGGTCATCCACACCTCAGCAGCGGGGCTGCGCAGCAACAGCTGCTGGCCTACCCCAACCGGCAGGTGGCCCTGCGGAAGGCCCATGAGCTCGGCTGCGAGGGCGTGCACGCCATGGGCGATCTCTGGATGCCGTGCGCAGAACATCCACGCCAGCACTGATGGGATGGAATCGATTGGCCGCAATCGATCCGCGAGTTCCGACAGCGCGCCGTGCTCGACACCAGATCGTTGGACTGGACGCCATCGCCGATCGCGGGGTTCAATCGACGGTTGCTGGCTCGACACGGAAGGAAGGGCACGGGCCAGCTGTCACAGCCATGGGAGCTGCGAGAAGATCCTGGCGCTGCAGGGCACCCATCTGGGCAATCTCGTCGAGTCCAGCCAAGCGCCCTTCAGTGAGCTGGGCTGCCACATTCTGCTCATGAGAGCCAAGACCAGCTCCACCACAAACATAGCGGCAATGGGAGTTGATGAATTGTGGCCGCGCAGTGCGCCTCAGCAACTCCCCGCCTCGCCCTCTGCAGAAAGCTGCGCCGCACTGGGTTCGCGATAATCAAGCCTGAGCAGATGCACCAGCGGCCGGAAAGGACGGAGATAACGGCCTTCGTGCGGCAGCCCCTTGAGCATGCGGTTCCAGTAAAGCCAGGGCAGCATTCTGGTTTTCATCAGCCACATGCTCCAGCGCTCCCTGGTGGGATCGATCAGAAATGAGCTGATCGGTTGCTGGCTGTAGTCGAACTCCGCCATCACCACGTTGTTGTAGCCGGTGATCAGCGGGCAGACGGTGTAGCCGTCGTAGTGGGCCGTGAGCGGGCGCCCCTCCAGAAACGACAACACGTTGGCGGCCGTCACCGGTGCCTCCCCGCGCACGGCGCCTGCGGTCTTGGAGGTGGGCAGGCCCGCCACATCCCCCAGCGAAAACACGTTGGCCCAGCGGGGGTGCTGGGTGGTGAGCCGGTCGGCTGCGGCCCAGCCGCCGGGGCCATCGCCCGCCAGCGGGCTGGAGGCCACCACATCGGGAGCGCTCATCGGCGGCACCGCATGCAACATCGAAAACGGCAGCTCCCCTGTGCGCTCGCTGCCATCGGCCTCGCTCACCTTGAATACAGCCACCTGCTCCTCGCCGCGCACGGCCTGGAGCTCCCAGCCGAAGCGCACCTCGATGTCGCGGCGCCGCACCACCTGCTGCAGGATGCGGGCATAGGCCCCCACGGCAAAGAGTGTGCGCAGCGGCGTGCAGAAGATCACGCGGCTGTTCACCCCCACGCCGCTTTTGCTCCTGAACACGTCATCGGCCATGTACATCACCTTCTGGGGCGCGCCGCCGCATTTCACCGGTGTGGCCGGCATGGTGAACACGGCGTTGCCACCCTGGAAGGCCTGAATGCTCTGCCAGGTGTAGGGGGCGAACTGGCGGCTGTAGTTGCTGCAGACACCATGGCTGCCGAGCGCGTCTGTGAGCCCTTCGATCTGCTCCCAGCGGCACTGCAGGCCGGTGGCCAGCACCAGCACGTCGTAGTGGAGGGTCTCGCCCTCGCTGTTGGTGACGGCGTTGTGCTCGGGATCAAAGCCGGTGGCCGCCGCCTGGATCCAGGTGACCCCCTGCGGGATCAGCGAGGCTTCGCTGCGGCGGGTCTGCTCCAGCCGCATCACGCTACCGCCCACCAGGGTCCAGCCCGGTTGGTAGTCGTGGTCCGCCGAGGGTTCGAGGATCGCCACCTCCAGCTGGGGCCGCTGGCGGCGCAGCAGGTGGGCGGTGGTGATGCCGGCGGCCCCGCCGCCCACGATCAGTACCCGGTGGTGACGTGCGGCGGACTCCATGGCGCGGTGGCGACTGATCAGAAGCGATGCAGGCATGCCTCGTACCGCATGAAAGGGCCTGAATCACTCCAGGCCCGGGAGATTGAACGCGGATCTGCAGCGCCGGGGCGCATCAGCTGGGCGAGGTTCAAAGCCTCACTAACCGATCGCAGGGGCGCGCAGGGCCACAGGCTCGGACGGCACTGCCGCCAGATCGAGGGGGAAGTTGTGAGCATTGCGCTCGTGCATGGCTTCGATCCCGAGGCCGCCGCGGTTGAGGATGTCGGCCCAGGTGTTGATCACATGGCCCTGGTGATCGAGCACCGAGTGGTTGAAGTTGAAGCCGTTGACGTTGAACGAGAAGCTGATCACCGCCAGGGTGGCGAACCAGATGCCCACCACCGGCCAGGCGGCCAGGAAGAAGTGGAGGCTGCGGCTGTTGTTGAAGCTGGCGTACTGGAAGATCAGTCGGCCGAAGTAGCCGTGGGCGGCCACGATGTTGTAGGTCTCCTCCTCCTGGCCGAACTTGTAGCCGCGGTTCTGGGACTCAGCTTCGGTGGTCTCCCGCACCAGTGAGCTGGTCACCAGCGAGCCGTGCATGGCGGAGAACAGGGAACCGCCGAAGACGCCGGCCACACCGAGCATGTGGAACGGGTGCATCAGCACGTTGTGCTCGGCCTGCAGCACCAGCATGAAGTTGAAGGTGCCGGAGATGCCAAGCGGCATGGGATCGGAGAAGGAGCCCTGACCGATGGCGTACACCAGCAGCACGGCGGTGGCGGCACCCACCGGGGCGCTGTAGGCGACGGCGATCCAGGGGCGCATCCCCAGGCGGTAGCTGAGCTCCCACTCACGGCCGAGATAGGCGTAGATGCCGATCAGGAAGTGGAAGATCACCAGCTGGTAAGGACCGCCGTTGTAGAGCCACTCATCGAGGCTGCTGGCTTCCCAGATCGGATAGAAGTGCAGGCCGATGGCGTTGGAGCTGGGCACCACCGCGGCGGTGATGATGTTGTTGCCGTAGAGCAGGCTGCCGGTGATCGGCTCGCGGATGCCGTCAATGTCGACAGGCGGCGCGGCGATGAAGGCGATCACGAAGCAGGTGGCGGCGGCCAGCAGGGTGGGGATCATCAGCACGCCGAACCAGCCGATGTAGAGGCGGTTGTTGGTGGAGGTGATCCAGTCCTTGAAGGACTCCCAGGAGCCGCCCCGGGAGGGAGCGAGGGAGGTGGTGGTCATGGCGAAGAAGACCGTGGAACGGACCAAGGCTGCATGCCTATGTCTGCATACAACGGTAGCGTGTAGATGCTGATGCGTGAGGATCCGGCCATGAGTCGTTCTGCTCAAATTTCTGTTCCCTCTGGTCCGCCTGTCCCAGGGGGCTCAGGCCTGGCGCCCATGCGGCGCTGGGCTGCCTTTGTCCGCATCGCAGCGCTGGCCCTGGCCCTGCTGCTGATGACGGTGCTGGCAGCTCCGGCTGGTGCCCTCGCCCTCGAGCCGCGGAGCTGGCTGCTGAAGGATCAGGCTGGCCGCAGCTGGTCGCTCACGCTGCTGCAGCAGGCTGATCCGGCCTATCCGGTCGGCCTGCGGCTGCGGATCACCGATCGCACCGGCAGCCAGCCGCTCGATCATCAGCGGCCCCTGCGCCTGACTGACGGCCTGAATGGGGCCTGGCAACTCGCCAACTCCAGTCAGGAACTGGTCCCTGCCGGCAGCGACACCTTGCCACCGGGGTCGGCTCAGTTCGATCTGGCCGGCCTGGAGCCCAGGCCCCGGGCCGAGCTGCCGCTGTTGCTCGAGGTTCCGCTGGCATCCGGTGGCGCGGCTGAGCTGCTGGCGGGCCCGGATCCGGTTGCCGCGCTGCACGACGTCGCATGAAGCCGGGCTGGCGGCGCCCGCTCAGATCAACCAGTCAGGGCGCAGCAGCAACACCAGCCCCAGGGCCAGCATCACGGCGCCGCTCAGCCCCTTGAGGCGCCTGCCGGCCCGGTCGCTGAGGCGCTGGTTGCCCAGCGCCCAGACGGCGGTGGCCACCATCAGGGCGTCATCGGCGATGTAGCCGAGGATGTAGAGGCCCAGGTAGCCGTAGTGGCCCCAGGCGCTCAGGTTCTGCTGACTGAGCACGGCGGTGTACATCGAGGTCCGGTAAGGCACCTCAACCTGTGACCGATCAGACAGTGTCGCCGGCTGTCAGCCTGAAAACAGAACGTAAGGTGAGGAAAACGCGGAGTCCGTTGCATGCTTCTGAGCAGCATCCATGAGGGCCAGCGCGTGCAGGTTGAGAGCCTGCCGGAGCAGCCTGTGCTGATGAGGCGGCTGCAGGCGATGGGGGTGCGTCCCGGCGCCGAGATCGAGGTGCTGCGCCGTGGCAGGCCCGGCGGCATCCTGCACCTGGCCTGCGGTTTCCTCGAGTTCATGCTGCGGGTGGAGCACGCCGATCAGCTGAGCGTGCGCCCAGCTCAGGTCTGATCAGCCCAGGCCCAGCAGCCGGCCGCCCTGAAACACCAGCAGGGCCATCAGCCAGGCCAGCAGCAGCGACCAACCCAGCGACAGCAAGGCGAAGTTGCGGCTCTTGGATTCCTGCAGCTGGGCCGCCACCGTGCCCAGGCAGGGGGTGTAGAGCAGCACAAAGGTCATGAAGCTGAGCGCCTGCAGTGGCGTGATCGCAGTGCCGATCACTGCGCCCAGACCGGCCTCGCTGGTCTTGTAGATCACCGCCATCGCCCCCAGCAGGATCTCCTTGGCGATGAAGCCGAAGAACAGCGACACGGTGAGCGCCGGATTCATGCCGATCGGGGCCAATAGCGGCTGGAACAGCCGCCCGATTGCATCCGCGATGGTGGAGCCACTGCCCTGAACAGCACCGGGCGGCAGGTTGGTGAGCAGCCAGATCGCCGCCGCTCCCACCACGATGAACGTGCGGGTGGTCACCGCGAAATTCAGCATCTGCGTCCAGCCGCGCCGCAGGATCGTGCTGAGGCTGGGATTGCGATAGGGCGGCAGCTCCAGCACGAACGCTTCGCGGCTGGGATAGACACGCTGAAACAGCAGCCCCGTGATCACCATCGCCACGAAGCTCAGCATGTAGAAGCTGAACACCACCAGCCCCGGGGCCCACCAGGGCCTGGGGAAGAACACGTCGGCCATGAACAGGAACACCGTCAGCCTGGCCTGGCAGAGCGCGAAGGGGATCACCAGCATCGAGAGCAGTCGCATGCCGCGATCGCGGATCACCCGCGTGCCCATGATCGAGGGAACGTTGCAGCCGAAGCCGATCACCTGCAGCACAAACGCCCGGCCATCGAGACCGAGCCAGCGCATGAAGCCATCCATCAGGAAGGCCGCCCGCGGCAGATAGCCGCAGTCCTCCACCACGGCCATCACCAGATAGAAGAGAAAGATGATCGGCAGGAAGGTGGCCACCGTGCCCACCCCCAGCCAGACGCCGTCGATCAGGAAATCGCGCAGGAATCTCGGCGCCTGAAGGGCTTTCAGCATCGGCTCCAGCAGCGCCGACTGGATCCAGTCGATACCGCTGCCGACCAGATCCTGGGCGGGCGCCCCCACCGCGTAGAGCAGCTGGAACAGTGCCAGCACAAGGCCCAGAAACAGCACCAGGCCCACCAGCGGGTGGAGCAGCAGCCGGTCCATCCGGCGTGTGCGCCGGTTGTGGAGGCGGGGCGGCAGCTGCACATGGGCAGCCAGCAGCGCCTCGATCCGCTCCGGGGGGACTTCGACCAGAGCCCGAGCCAGATGCGCCTCTCGCGATTCGTGATCGGTGCCTGCCCCGTCACGAGCTACGCCACACAGCTCCTCGCCCAGCGCATGCACATGTCCGATCAAGGCGCCGATGCCCTGGTTGCGCCGGGCGCTCACGGCCAGCACGGGGAATCCCAGCGTCGCGCCCAGGCCGTCGGCATCGATGACGACGCCGAAGCGCCGCGCCTCATCGCTCATGTTCAGGGCCGCCACCATCGGCAGTCCCAGGCCCTGGAGCTGCAGCAGGAAACGCAGCTGGCTGGCGATCTGGGTGGCGTTGAGCACCACCAGCAGCAGATCGGGCGGCGTCTGACGCAGGAAGCGCTGCACCACCGCCTCGTCTTCACTGCTGCCACTGAGGTCGTGGATCCCGGGCAGATCGACCAGCTGGAATGGTCGACCGCTGCGGCTGGCCGGCATGGCGCCACGCAGCAGCTCCACCGTGAGGCCTGGCCAGTTGGCGATCTGCGCATCGCCGCCGGTGAGCCGGTTGTAGAGGGTGGACTTGCCGGTGTTCGGCATGCCCAGCAAGGCCACCGTGATGGCACCGGCCTGGTGCATGCCGCCGATGGAGTGGCCATGGCAGCCGGGAGCCCGACGCCAGGGTGGCTGCCAACCACGGCCGCGGCGGCGAGGGCGCGTGGTCGTCATGTCGGCAATTCCACGGTCTCGTCGCTGTCGACCAGATAGGCGATCATCCGCGAGGCGTGACCGCGCTCCTCGTTGCTTTTCGCCAGCATGTAGGAGGAGAATCCGGCAAGGTCCTTCTTGCGCAACCAGATCGACATCGCCAGGTACGTATGGCTGGCCTGAAATTCAGCGGCGAGATGGCCATTGATGGCCTTGATCAGGTCCTTCATCGCCTGCAGATGTCAAGCACCAGGTTTCTAAGCCATGCACCAGCCGGCTTGCGTCGTTATGACAAGCTGGGTCGTGCCTTTTGTCACGCCCGCAGGTGCCTGCCCCTGCAGCAATGGCTGCAGAAGGCTCAGATCCAGCCATAAAGCTCAGGTCTGAAGCTCAAGGGTAATACTCTTCTGCACGACTTGCGGCAGGTTCCTTGATACCGGGCAGAGCTTCATTCGCTCCTTGATGTAAGCGATCGCCTCGGCATCGGCGCGGCCTTGCTCCTCGCTGGAGGCACCGGCATCCAGGATCATGCGGAAGTCGCCTTCCACCTGCTCGAGGATCCAGTCGGCGCTGGTGATCACCGTGAACGTGCCCTCCACCTGCTGCAGCGGAATGCCGCGCTCCTGGGCATTGGCCACCAGGTAGTGGTGCTGGCAGAGCAGCAGCGACAGCAGATAGAGGCGGAAGCCCGGTGTGGTGAGGCTGGGATTCTGGGGCTGCCATTCGCCCGATTCCGCCAGAAACTCCACCACCAGCGAGCCGGTGGCGCGATCGGGGGCGGCGTGGCTGCTGCGCAGCCGGAACTGGAAGGTGCGTTGGCTCATCGGGATGGAGAGAAATCGCGGGGAAGAGAGGGATCGAAGGAGTTCGATCGCATCAGATGGGGCTTGAACCCCGTTCAGCCCGGCTGATGGCGGGGCGGGGCGCCGCTGGGCTGGACCCCATGGGTCTGGACCCCATGGGTCTGGCTGGCGCCACCGGTGGCGGGATCCTGCAGGGCCTGATGGCGCTTGAGCGCCTCCGCGCCGCTGAGCAGGGCCGAGCCCACCAGCAGCGCCGCAAAGCCCTGGCGCAGGCGCCGGTCGCTGAGATAGGGCGCCAGCTTCTGCCCCACCACCGCACCCACCGCACCGCCGAGCAGCAGAGGCAGCATCAGCGGCAGCCTGGAGGCAGGCCAGTGGCCCAGGGCCGCAAACGCCACCAGAGCATTGACGGCGATCAGCAACAGGCTGGTGCCGCTGGCCAGCTGCATCGGCAGGCCCGCCAGCAGCACCAGGGCCGGCACGATCGCAAAGCCGCCGCCCACGCCAGCAATGCCGGTGAGCAACCCCACCAGCACGCCCTGCCCCGCCAGCAGCAGGTCATGGCGTCGGGAAGGTTGGCTGCGCGCGGGGGCAGAGGCCTCAGCACCGGAGCTGCCCCTGCGCCGGGTGAGCAGCCAGGAGGCCAGCAGGGCCGCCGCGGCGAACACCCCCAGCTGCACCGGCTCGGGCACGTAGCCGGCCTTCACCCAGCTGCCGCCGATCCAGCTGCCAGCCAGGGCCGGCACGCCGAGGATCAGGGCCGGGCGCGGCGCGAACTGGCCCCGGCGCAGGTAGGGGCCGAGGTTGCCCAGGGCCAGCAGCATCACCACCAGCAACGACAGCGGCACCGCCTCTTTCGTCGGCAGGGCAGCGCCGCTGACCAGCAGCGGCAGCAGCAGGATCGAGCCGCCGGCCCCCAGCACCGAGAGCAGAAAGCCGATCAGGAGGCCGCCGCTGGCCAGCAGGGCCAGGCTGGCCAACGGGATGCCCAGCAGCATCAGAGGCTCACCTTGTTCCAGGGCATCACGGCCAGCAGCCGGGCCATGCCGCAGAAGCCGCTGACCCCCGCGAACACCAGACCAGCGCCGACGAACCAGCTGAGCAGGATCCAGGCGGGCGCCACGGTGTTGCTGAGGATCAGCCCCAGCAGCACCAGCGAGCCGGCGGCGATCTGCACCTGCCGCATCAGCGGCAGCGGCGCGTTCCTGAGTTTGCGCACGGGCAGACCGGCCTGCTGCCAGCTGGGCAGGCCCCCCTGCAGGTCGCTCACGGGGTGGGCGTAGCCGCGCTCCAGCAGGGTCTGCACGCCTTTGGCGCTGCGGTTGCCGCTCTGACACACGAGCACCAGCGGACCGCTGGGCAGATCGGCCTGATGCAGCCGCGAGAGGGGCACATTGAGGCTGCCGGCGATATGGCCGGCGGCATATTCCATCGGTTCGCGCACATCGATCACGGCAACCCGCTTGCTTCCGAGCTGTTCAGCCAGGTCATGGGCCGAGACGCGCTCAGGGGCGGGGCTCTGCAGGTTGGGGAGATTCAGGGAGCTGTTGGCCATGGTTCAGAGATGACGGGGGATGGTGTGGTCTGACAGTCGGCTGTTGCAGCAGATCAGGCGACGACGCCATCAAGCGGGTAGCCCTCATCGCCCCAGCGGGCGAGGCCGCCGCGCAGGTTGGCCACCTGGCTGTGGCCGGCCTTGAGCAGCTGCTGGGTGGCCAGGGCCGAGCGGCTGCCGGAATGGCAGACCACCACCACCGGCTTGCCGGCGGGGATTTCGCCGCTGCGCTGCTCCAGCTCGGGCAGGGGCAGCAGCAGGCTGCCGGCCACATGGCCATCAGGGCCGTTGTATTCCTCGGCGGAGCGCACATCGAGCAGCGTCAGCTCGCCGTGGTGCTCGGCCACCCAGCTGGGCGGCAGCTCGGGCAGACCGGCGTAGCTGCGGCTCAGCGGCGCCCAGGTTTCGGAGGGCGTCTCGTCGCGCGTCTTGCCGGAGCGCATGTTGCCGGGCAGGGCCTCGGCGATCCTGTGTGGATGGGGCAGCTTCATCGCCTGCATGTGGCCGACGAAGTCGCGCTCCGTCGCGGCGCCGCCGAGCCGGGCATTGAAGGCCTTCTCCTCGGCCACTGAAGTGACCGTGCGGCCGGTGTAGTCGTGGCCCGGGTAGAGCAGGCAGGAGTCCGGCAGGGTGAAGAGTTGCTCGGTGATCGAGCTCCAGAGGGTGTGGGCATTGCCCTGCTGGAAGTCGCAGCGGCCGCAGCCGCGCACCAGCAGCGCATCGCCCGTGAACGCCAGCGAGTTGTCGTCGAGCACGTAGCTGACGCAACCATCGGTGTGACCGGGGGTGCTGCGCACTTCGACATGCCGGCTGCCGAAGCTGACGCGATCGCCGTGCTGCAGGGGCAGGGTGACGTTCTCGGCGCGGGCGGCTGACGCGAGGCCGATGGCTGAGCCGGTGGCCTGGTGCATCAGCCAGCTGCCGGTCACATGGTCGGCGTGGGCGTGGGTGTCGAGGCAGGCCACCAGGCGGATGCCCAGCTCCTGGAGCAGCGACAGGTCACGGCTGTGCTGCTCGAACACCGGATCGATCAGCACGCCCTCGCCAGTGGCCACATCAGCGAGCAGATAGGTGAAGGTGCCGGTGGGTGCATCGAACAGCTGGCGGAACAGCAGCGGCGCGCCACCGGCGGCCGCCGCGAGCAGCGGAGAGGCAGAGGCAAGGGTCAAGGGAGGATCCCTCAGATCTGTCTATGAGTGTATGCGCATAGCCAGTAGTTGGCAAGGGTCAGGCGGGCTTGCGGCCCAGGATCTGCAGCACGGCGCTGTCACCGTGGTGATACGGCCCTTCCTCGATCCAGCGGCGGCGCTCCTGCAGCACGAGCAGCTCCAGGCCGTCCAGTTCAGCGCGCAACGTCTCCGGCTCCCACAGCAGCTCCCGTTGGGGTGGCCCGCCAGTGCCGAGCTCCAGCTGACTCGGCGTGTAGGCCTCCAGGATCAGGTGGCCGCCAGGCCGCAGGGCGGCCACAGCGCGTTCGAGCACCTGGGCACGCAGAGGAGCCGGCAGATGCATCCAGATCGCCACCACCAGATCGACGCTCTGCGGAGCGGGCTGGAAGGCGGCCAGATCGCCGCAGCTGGTCTCGATCGTCACGCCGCGGCTGCGCGCCAGCGCCTCGGCCTTGGCCAGCCCTACGGCGCTGAGATCCTGGGCGAGCACCCGGTGGCCCAGCTGTGCCAGATGCACGGCATTGCGGCCCTCGCCCTCCGCCAGGCAGAGCGCCTCTCCCGGAGGCAGGCTGCCGGCCTGCTCGCGCAGGAAATCGTTGGGCTGCTCGCCGTAGGCGAAGCCGGGTTCGCCGTAGCGGCCGTCCCAGAAGGCGGCGGGGTCGGCCTGGGGTGAAGGTACGGAGGACAAGCAAGGACCGCAACGGTGCATGATGCGCCTATCGTCATACAGCGAAGGTCGTGGGGAAGGTTGCCATGCTGCGCCCGGGCCAGCCGAACTGGTGGTGGCCTTCAGCGGCATCGACGCCGCCCTCGAGCGGCCGCTGCATGCTGAGGCGAGCGCCGCATCGAACTGGTGGGCACACACCGCTCTGGGGAGGTGCGCCAACGCTGTGGCACCCAACAGGTGAACGCGACTGGGAGTGGGAATCCCATGCTTCTGTTGAGCAACAGCACAGGCCCTTGGCTCAGTCTTGTACCTTCGCTCCCCCGCAGTCCTGCCAGCTGTCCAACAGGCGGGACAGCTCGTCCTTCATGGCGGCGAGCTCAACGATCCGCAGGTTGATCGACTCCACCTTGGCCGCCATGCTGCCTTTGAGAACCGAGCAGTTGCAGACACCAGCGCGCCGCACCTCCAGGATCCTCACCAACTCGGCAATCGACACATCCATCGTCCGCAGGGCGCGAATGATCGTGAGCTCAGCGAGATTCTCCTCATCAAACAATCTGTAGCCCGCTGCGGAGCGACCCTTGGGCTGGAGCAAACCCTCATCGCAGTAGAAGCGGATCGTCTTCACCGGCAGGCCGGTGCGCCTGGCCACCTCGCCGATACGCAGGCTGGGAGCTGGTGTCGCTGACAGGGATCCCCGGCGGGCCAAGGCAAAAACTCTCCACCCAGTCGGTGCTTTCCAAGCGTAGGCAGTTCCAGGGGGCGAAGGACCTGGCCGAAACTCTCTAGCAACCGTGCATGAATGGAGACTTTTGCTAGGGTGCCTTCACCCTGTCATGTGCGCACCCCATTCCATGTCGCTTCCTGCCAGTTCATGGGCAGCCCGGGCGGCAGCCGCCATCGGCGCCAACCTGCTGCTGTCCGCCGCTGGACTGGCCGCTCCCACCAGCGGTTCCGGCGGGGTTCCCGCCCTCTATCCCACCCAGGCGGAAGCCGAGAAGGCCGCAAAGCTGCACTTTCACTGCACCGGCGCCCACAGGATGGGAAACCAGTGGATGCCCTGTGCCAAGCATGGCGAGGCCCACGGCTCCGGAACTTCCCACTGAGGCCAGGCAGTTTCATGACTGAATTTCATGGCTGAATGCGGCGACAAGCCCAAGCGGATCGCCTTCGGCATCGCGCCCCTGGGCATCGTTTCGATCGGCATCGTGCCGATGGGCGTGGTGAGCATCGGCGTGGTGCCGATGGGGGTGATCAGCCTCGGGGTGGTGGGCATGGGTGTGCTCAACGCCTGCGTGGTGGGCATGGGCGTGCTGGTGGCAGGGGTCCATGCCATGGGGATCTGGACACTCAGCCCAGGCAACGGCCATCACCACCCCAGCAGCGGGGCTGCACGGCAGCAGCTGCTGGCCTATCCGAGCCGCCAGGTGGCCCTACAGAAAGCGCGTGAGCTGGGTTGCGAGGGCGTGCACGCCATGGGCGATCTCTGGATGCCCTGCGCAGAGCATCCAGCCCAACAGTCCACCCACCACCACTGATCCATGAATCCGATGTCCATGAATCCGATGCCCAACTTCAGCCTGGCTCTGATCCTGGCTCTGCTGGCTGTCACCCCTTCGGCCCTGGCCTGCGGCGGCGGCGGCTCGGGCAGCTATCGCAAACCGCCCCGGCCTGGCCAGCATCAGCATCAGCATCAACACAGCCAGCTGGCGCCATCCTCTGAAAAAGGATCCACAACTCCCGAGGGTGCTCCTCAGTAGGAGTATCCCGGGAGCTGTGGATGACCGTCCGCTTCCAGGCGCTGGCGATCAGAACCGGAAGGTGGTCTTCACCAGAGCACCGAACTGGCTGAAGCTGTCGCCGGCGGGAGTTTGCTGGCCGAGTGGGCGGCTCAGATAGATCAGAGCCGGGGTGACCGTGATGTTGTCCGTCACCTGGACCTTGTACCACCACTCCCACACATAGTTGCCATCGTTCGGGGTTGCGCCACCGGTGAGGGCCGTGGCGAACACGGGCTGGGCCACCGCGAAGCCGAAGTCATTTCCCTTGGCGAACACATCGGTCCACTGCAGGCCCACCATCCACGACTGGCTGGTGCTGAGGCTGCCGCGGGGTTGCGATGTGCTGTATGTCGTGCTGTTGATGCCCCATCCAAGGCTGAGGGAAGGCAGCCAACCACTGCGCAGCGGTTGCCAGAAGGCGCTCAGCCCCCAGGCGCTGGTGCTGGCATTGAGGTTGTGATCGATGGCGCTGTGCGTGAACGGGGTGGTGCCAGGCACGAACTGGGTCTCCGGTTGCACGGTCGTCCAGATCGCGGCCAGGCCCCATTGCTCCTGCTGATAGCCCAGCTGCACACTGCCGGTGGCGCCGGAATTGCGGTTGCCGATGCCACCGCCACCGTCCTCCACCGACACACTGGGATTGCCGCTGTCGCCATTGGCGGCCACGTAGTTGGCACTGAGGCTGAAGCCGTTGCTCTGCCACCAGAGACCGGCGCCGGCGCCAAGATTCTTGCTGTAGGCCGCCGGCGCACCATTCACCGTCATCACGTTGAGGATGGTGTCGGCCGGATACACGCTGGGCCACAGCGCCAGCATGTCTTCCTGCCCCACGCGAGCGCCCACCGTGGCCGTGAACCCACCTCCCAGGGGCCACTGGTAGAAGAGCTTGTCGATGGCGACGACGTCGCCGCAGTCGACTCCGGTGCCGCAATCTTCCTCGAAGGCGACCTCAAGTTCGGCCAGGCCCAGGGCATGCGGTTCACCGCCAAACACGCTCTGGCCGAAGTTGCCGGCCCGCAGATTGGTGCGCAGCAGATCCTTGCCGTTGAAGGTGGTGTCGAGGGTGAGCTGCACGTCGTAGTTGAACGTGGTGGCATTCGGCAGCGTCACAGACGTCCGCGGACGGCCTGTGAATTCATTGGGTGCCCGATTGACCGTGTTGGCCGCCGTGTTGATCGCCGATCCTGAGAAGGTGTTGGCGCCCACCACAAACGTGGCCTGGCCGTTCAGCCTGGTGGTGGTGGAGAAGCGCGTGGCTTGCAGCTCACCCACCCTGGCCTCAAGGCCATCGACGCGGCCGCGCAGCACGGAGAGTTCCCTTTCGAACTCGGCCATCAGCTTCTTGAGCTCATCCGTCACCTCGCTGATGCGATCGAGGCAGGCGTTCAGCAGGGCGGCCGCTTCATAGCGGGTCATCGCCTGACCACCCTTGAAGGTGCCGTCCGGATAGCCGGCGACGCAGCCGTATCGATCCACCAGGTTGGAAAGGGCCTGGTACGCCCAGTCGCCGGGCCTGACGTCGGAGAACTGGGAGATGCTGGTGACCTGTTCCTGGCTGACGTAGGGGTTCACAGCCGCCGCGTCGAGGTTGGCGGCACCTGCTGCCATCGGAGCCGCAAGGCCAAGAACGATGAGCGTGGAACGCAGAGGAAGCATGGACCGGATTCTCCAGAGCGCCGTGGCGACGGCATCCCCGGAATGGTCACCCATCTCTCCAGCAGGTTGCGAGTACTGGAGACCTACGTCAGTATCTCAACACCTCGATCGCGCCATCGGCCACTCGCGCGGCGTCAACCCTCCCGTCTTTCCTGGCCTTCGCCCTTGTTCCCGGAAGCCCCAACGGGAGCCGACCTGCTGTCGTAGCCGTCCTTGCCGCGCCGGCTTCCTGCACCCGATCAGCGGCGCCGATCACCTGTTGCTGCTCGTCGGCGTCGGTGCCGCCGCCTCCTGCAACCCCCCGCAACTGCTGCTCTGGGCTCTGGCTGGGGCGATCGGCGGCGGCGTCCAGGCGCTGCGGCATCTGCCCTTGGCCTGGACCCGAAGCGTGTGCGTGCTGCTGGCTCTTTGCGGCGGCGTGGCGCCCCTGTCGCCGATCGGCTTGCTGATGCGCTGATCAGAAACCGGGGTTGGTTCAGCAGCTGGGGGAGGGGGCGAGGATCACGATTCCCTGACCCCCTCCTCCCTGCCTGCGCGACCTACGCCGCCGCAGATCCGCCCCATTGAGGCGGCCGACTGGGCTTCGCTGTGGACGCTGCTGGAGCCGCTGACGATCGCCGCTCGGATCAACCATCAGTGCCACCACGTCTGGATTGAGGCGTTTCTGGTGTCGAACCGAGACGTCATTGATCAACCCTCGACAACATCGTCAGAGTTGCGAATTTACAGTATCCTTTGATCTCAAAACGCTACAATCTGCCAGGTGCCAGGCGGGGGAGTGACCATGCGCACCTCCCCTATCCACTATGTCGGCAGAGGAGCTCGGCGCCGCAAATGGGATCGGCTACGGCGTGGCCAAAGGTGATTCTTCCTGTTCCTCATCCTTGCTCCAACCCAGGATCATGCCAGCCACGGGAATGGCAAGGAACACGCCAAGTAGACCAGCCAGACGCTCACCCACGAAAAGAGCAAAAAACAGCACTACCGGCTGAATCTCGAGGGCTTTCCCCATCACCCGCGGATGGATCACGTTATCTTGGATTTGCTGAAGAACCACCGAGGCGATCACAACCTGCAGAGCGAGCCACTGGCCCTGGGTAAGGAATACCAAGGTGGCAGCTGTGATCACCCCAAGGGTGGCACCGATGCCTGGGATGGCATCCAGCACACCCACCGCAATAGCCAGCACCAAAGAGAACTTAACACCCAGCACTGCGAAGATCAGCAGACTGGCCAGACTCAGAAAGATCATCAGCGTGATCTGACCACGCAGAAATCCCAGTATGTTCTTCTGAACGCTGCGGTTAAAGCGGCCGCGCATGTCATTCGGCAACAGGCGCAAGAGCTGGCGCCAAGTGGCTCCATTGTCGAGGAGCATGTAGACCACGATCACGACCAGAAAAACACTGCCAAAGACACTGGTAAAGGCTCCACCGACTATTCCCAGACCCTTGCCGAGGCTGTCGCGCAAAAGCTCAATCAGCTGAGAGGGCCCGATCGTGTTCAGGAAACTGTGAAAAGGCAGATCTGGACGCTTGAAGGCCAGAACGAGATCGTTGAGCAGGCCGGTGCATTGGTTGACCAACTGGAAGCCAAGCACCCTCACAAACAGGCCCACCACACCGATGAACCCCAGCACGGTGAGCAGGATCGCCAGGCTTCTCCCGCAACCGAGGCGTGCCAACCTGCGCACGGGTATGTCCAACAGCACGGCCAGCATCGCCGCTGCAATGAACAGGGTGAGCACTGCCTGGAAGTAGTCGACCAGCTTCACCACACCCCACCCGCAGGCAAGCAGCAACAGGAAGCGCAGCAGGGCTGAGTTACTGAGCCGCTGCCAGGCCGGAATGTTGCTGTCGTTCATGAAAGTTGATGATGAACGGTGCTGATGGTGGCCAAGATTCTGAGCAGAGTCGGCAGGTCACAAGGTAACTGTTCAACAGGGAAACGTCTCATTACGAACATCGACCCTGCTGACCCCTTGACGCCAGATCGATTCCCGGTCTTATCACAGGCAGAGACCCCGCCTTTGCTGAGCGCACCTCCGGCCGGGATTTCTGAAGCGTATGGGTTCTCCTGGCCATCCGAGGCCAGTGCGTTCATGCCGTGATTCAGACCCGCCGTCAGGATGCCGCTGACGGCTGCGCTGGGTTCGCGCCGCACGCGCACGCGAACCGTGCAATGGGCCGGCCCCGGGTGTTCGATCAGGGCCTCGCGGGCCTCGTGCGGCAGCTCCTCCAGAGTAGGGGCGGTGATGCGGATGGGCAGGGTGTCACCTGAATCGAGCCCGGGACGGGAGAACATGACGGCTCATCCGGACCGGCCGCACTTCAGGACACCCCCCAGGAAAGCCTTGCGGGACAGAGCAGGGTGGCCAATATCTGACCTCACGGCGCAGAGTCGGCCGTGTGCCCGACGGCAGGACGTTCCGATGTCTCGTCGCGTGGTGACGGGGCATGAGCTTCAGCGATGATCAGATGGCCCTTGCCCCCGTGTTTGGCCACATACATGGCCTGATCCGCCCGTTCCAGCAGAGACTCCATCGGTTCGCTGGGATCAGCGGCGTTGAGGGCGATGCCGATGCTGGCGCCGATGCGCACCTGCAGGCCATCAAAGAAGAACGGCGCTTTGAGCCCGATCACAATCCTGGTGGCGAGCTTCCTGCTGATCTGCGGGTCTGCACAGCCGCGAAAGATCAGGATGAACTCATCACCGCCGAGGCGCCCCAGAATGTCATCTTCGCGGAGAAAGCCGCCCAGCCGCCGGGTCACCGCCACCAGCACCTGATCCCCGACGGCGTGTCCGTAGGCGTCGTTCACCGGCTTGAAGTCGTCCAGGTCGATCATGCAGACCGCCACCTGCCTCTGGGGAGCGCTCAGAGGCTGCGCGAGGAGTCTCTGGAGCTGCTGCTCCACCCCGCGCCGGTTCCAGACGCCGGTGAGTGGATCGCTGAGGGCCCTGTGCTCCAGCTCGGCCTTCTCCTTGAGATGCAGGAGTTCCCGCTTCCGGTTCTGGCGGCGGAGCGTCTGCTGTGCACTCACCAGCAGGGTCCCCACCAGAACTGTGGCCAGCCCCCCGAGCACCAGGTACTGGCGGGCCAGCAGCGCCAGCACGGTATCGGTGCTGCTCGACCAGATGCGCAGCTGCAGCCAGCCCAGAGGTTCCACCCCGGCATCGATGGCGCTCCAGCGGATGGAGAGCGATCCGCTGCGGCGGCTGCCGGTCGGCTGTGTCGCCGGTGGCGTGATCCGGACCGGTTCGAACTGCAGGGTCGCTTCCGCCTCGGGCCGCTCGCGCCGCAGATGCACCAGCACCTTGCCGGCACGGTCGGTCACCACTGCGGACGCCAGTGATGGGTCGGCCATGGCCTACTCGAGGCGGGATTCCATGCCGGCGTAGTCGTTGATCACGATCAGGTCGCTGAGCGCCACCTTCAAGCCATCGGCCAGGGCGGTCCGCGCCCTCTCCTGGGATTGCTCGATCAGCTGCCTGGAATCTCGATACGAGGCTCCGCCGATCACCAGGCCGATGAGCACGCTCACGCTGACCAGCAGAGTCCAGGCCGGCAGCCTTGCCTCTCGCAGGGATTCCGTGGGCTCAGTCACCGCCGGCCACCACGAAACGCTCGAGGCCCAGGGCTGTGAGCGGTGCGTAATCGCGACCGTTGTCGGCCTTCACCACCTTCGGCAACTGCGCCCTGGCGAGCAGCTGGCGCCCCTGGGGCGTCCGCCCCAGCGCAAGGAAGCCGGCCTGCACCCTCAGGCGCACGCCCGCCGGCACCGTGGCGGCAGCCGAGAAGGGATGGGCTGGGAAGGGCGGCGTGCGCCAGAGCACCCGCAACCGCTGGCGCACCTCCGGCCGTTCCCGCTGCAGGGTGATGTTCACGCCTCCGCCGGCCCTGCTGCTTTCCAGAATCACGGAGCGGTACACGTTGGAGTGGGTGCCCACATAGCTGGGGTTGATGCGGATGCCGTCGCGGGCCAGCAGCGCCCGGGGCAGTAGGGAGGCCGCGAAGGCATTCGGGGCGGGGAAAGCCACCGTGGCGCCGTTCAGGTCACTGAGCCGCCGCAACGGGCTGTCCCTGCGGACCACGAGGATCCCTTCCAGCGCGGTCTGGCCATCGCGCACCAGTGGCATGAATCCCCGCCAGCGCTGAGCCATCACCTGGTGGTACGGATTCATGAAGGCGAAATCGAGCTGACCGGTCCGCAACTGTTGCTCGAACGCCGGGATCGAGGGCGCGACCACCAGCACCAGGCACTGGCCGGACCGGCGCCCCACCTCCCTGAGCACCGGGGTCCAAATGGAAACGATCTCCCGGGGCGGCAACTGGGGAACGATTCCCACGCGCCAGGGCCGTCCAGCCGGTGTCCCCAGACATGCTGCCGGGGATTCCGCCACCGCTGCTCCTGCAGCCAGCGTCAGCCATGACAGCACCAGCGACAGGCCCAGTCGCAGTTTTCTCACAGTCATGCCTGCAAATCCGGCGCGCGGCCTGCCTGGGTCGTCATCGCCCCCAGGCTGAGACCGTATGTCAACAGTGCCCGAGGATTCGGAGCAGTCATCAGGTGGATTGTTTTCGCTCGCCATCCCTGGGGCAGCAACCCGAGGCTGAGGCGAGGGAGAAACTGATCGACGGCTGGCCAGCTTTTGTGGAATCGTACCCCGAAGGAAGCTGATCGCGGCAGTCGACGCTTCCTCGGCACGCCTTGTCAAGCGGGGGCCCTGAGCAGGTCGGCCTCCATCGCCGCAGGGATGGCCCGAGCCGGTGCGCCCAGTGGAGGTGCGCCAACGATGCGACACACAACAGGGGAACCGGGTGGCGCAGCGCGGGCGTCATCCCGTAGCCGCAGTGAGCGATTCACCAGTTCTGTTTCCCGCTTGTTGACACCCTGGGCTGCAGTGCCCGAGCCGGCGTGAACCACAGACACCCGACCGGCAGTCCTCATCTCTGACTCCCCCCGTCCCATCGCCATTGCAGATCCGTCCCTATGGGCACGCCGACTGGCCGGCGGTGTGGGCCCTGCTGCAGCCGGTGTTCCGCGCGGTTGAAACCTTCCCCACGACCCGGCCATCAGCAAGGCAGAAGCTCAGGCGGCGCGGCGGCTTTGCGGTGGTCGGCACCCTGTCGGGGGCCTTCCGCCACAGGCAGTTGGGGTGTGTCGATGCGTTGGTGATGATCCAGTCGTTGCTGGATGGGGCAGACCAATGAGAGTCATCGGCCTGACTCCCTACAAGCAGGCCATCGTCCCCGCCAGCATGGTGACCCTGAGTGTGTAAACGCTTCAGTAGTACCGCCCCGGGTACTCCCCAGGATGGTCGATCCGCGTCACCCTGACGCCATCGGCTGTCTGGCCGGAGAAACGCAGGATGTCGCTGCCCGTCACCGTGTAGCCCAGCTCCTGGGCCAGATGGGCCACCTCATCAGCGGTGATCGCCTCCTCCACCCGGCGCCTCAGCTCCGGATCGCGCTGGACGCGGGAGAGGAAGTGCCGCAGCTGCTCAAAGGTCACCCTGCACTCCTGCCCTCTGGCGAGGCTAAGGGAGCTGGGGGCCTGCTGTCCTCGCCAGAGCGCTGTGCTAAGGGCCCGCCGATTGTGTGTCGCGTTCTGACCGGTGGTCTCGTGCCGGCAGGAACCTGCGCTACTCACAAGAGGTTGGCTGGCATGGCGATGTCGGACCGTGCTCTTTCCAGCGATTGTTCCCCCTGTCGGAGTATTCACGATGTCAGCACTTGCAGCCCTGCTCGTCGTCAATGCCGTCGTGCATGGCCTCGTGGTGGCCAGCTTCGGTATTCGCCAACACAATGAGCCGTTCTTCGGCTTCGCTCTGGTGTATGCCGCCCTGGCATCGCGATGTTCCGCGTCGTGCCTTATGCACTCAGGCCCGTGCTGCTGCGGTGCAGTTGGATCTGGCGGGGCTGCACACCTCGGGAGTAGAAAGCCTGTCAGAGGCGATCGATCGATCTGGCTTCTATCAAGATATCTTTAGACTATTTCCATCAGCATTCCCGGTGGCAGCCAGTAGATTCTCATTCATGGAATGGCCCTCATGCTGGCAGACTTGGTGTGGGGCCTTGTGATCCCAGGCACTCCATTTCCGAGGCTCACGCTGGGTGCACCCATCCAATTCGTGACGAATGGGCTGCTTCTGATGGCGCTGGCTACAGCGATGCTGACCCTGCCTGGCTGACATGGGGGATGACCCTTTCAGGGGTGGTACATTCATGGTGGGGAGCAACACCGATGTTGCCGATTTCGGCAGGTCAGACTGGCGCTTCGGGAGGCACATCCTGGTTGGAGACGATCGTTGGCTTGGCCCATATCAGTGCTGAATCTGGGCTGATTGTGGCCTGCGTGCTTCTACTCGTCGGTTTCCTGCGGTACTCGCAGGTAGCTGAAGAAGACAAGGGCTGAGGCGCCCCCACAGGTCACCTTCCTGGTAAGTGTGACAATCAGCAGCCCACCTCTCTGGTGCCCATGGGGTCAGCGCAGACGAATTGCGCTGGGGGAAGCGGCCAAAGTGGGCGATCACATCCCTATGGCGGCGGGCGAAGTCGGCGGTGCGCGGATCGCTGTACCGCTCGAACAGCGGCAGGGCCGCCTCCTGCACCGCCAGGTCCTCGCTGTGCATCAGCGGCATCAGCCAGAACTGCCGCCTTGCCTGCTCGGGCTCCGCCTCAAGCCAGCCGAGCTCCACAGCCCTGAGGCTCAGCGCCAGGGCCTGGGGATCTCCGGCGAAGGCCATGGCGGTCCCGCGCCAGATCTGACGCGGGACCTGATCGAGCAGCAGCACCAGCGCCAATCCCCCGGCCGCTTCCCTGCCCCAGGCGTCGAGCTCACCGGCGATCGCCCGCCGCGTCAGGCCCAGGAATCGTTCCCGCAGCAGGGCATCAAAGGCCGGGTCCTTGGCGAACCACTGGCGCGGCCGGCTCTGCACGAACCAGAACTCCAGAACCTCTGCCGCCTGTTTCCCGGGGACTGGCATCAAAGCAGGGCCTGCACGCTGGCCACCTTGTCCTCAAGGGTCTGATCCTTGTCGGTGCGGGTATTGATTTTCACCGTTGTGTAGATGCGGGGGCAGCCCATGGCGTGCACCGCCTGATGGCAGGCCTCGATGGCGGCGAACACCGGCTCCCACTCGCCCTCGATCGCGGTGCCGTTGGGGTGCAGCTGAATCTTGAGGCCGGCCTCGGTGAGCACCTTCTCGCAGGCAGCGATGTACGGGGCCAGGTGCACGCCCACACCGATCGGCACCACGCACAGATCCACGATCACCTTCATGGTCAGTCCTGGCGCATTGCTCCCATCGTGGAAGCAGCTGCCCGGTCGCTGCCGTGTCTGTGTTGCCGCTGCTGGTGATCGTCCACGCCCTGGCGGCCACAGTGTGGACCGGCGGCCATCTGGTGCTGGATCTGGGGGTGCTGCCCAGGGCGCTGCGGGCCCAGAGTGCAGCCCAGATCCGGGCTTTCGAAGAAGTCTTTGAGCCACTGGGGCTCACGGCCCTGGCCATCCAGGTGCTCACCGGGCTGGGGATGGGTTGGATCTACCTGCCTGGCTTCCGGGGCTTGTTCAGCCCCGCCAACCCGGTCGGGATGCTGGTGGGCGTGAAGCTGCTGCTGCTCGCCGGCACCGCTGCTCTGGCGATCCATGCCCGCCTGCGGTTGATCCCCACTCTCACGGACGACACCCTCAGCGGCCTGGCCTGGCACATCCGCGGCATCACTGCCCTGGCGATCGCCTTTGTGGTGGTGGGTGGCCTGATCCGGCTGGGAGGGCTTGGCTGAGCACCACGGTCGGCTTGCAGGGCAGCGTCACGGGGCAGGCAACACGAGCAGCAGCAGGCGGTTGCCCTCCGGATCGAGCAGCCAGGCCTCGGCGCCGAACGGTTCCTGCCGCGGCGGATCCCCCACGCTGGCGCCCAGCTCCAGGGCCATGGCGATCCAGTCGTGGAGCACGGCAAGGGGGTCTGCCCCCTCCGCCTTTCGTTGCAGGCAGAGGGCCAGACGACCCGGCTGCCGCGGCTGCGGCCGGCTTTTGGATGGGGCATACAGCTCCAGCGAGCCACCGGCCGGCCAAGCAATTCGCCAGTGGGTGCCGCTTAGGCCCGGCTGCGGCTCCACGTTCAGCAGAGCGCCATAGAACCGCGCCAGGGCAGCGGGATCATCAGCGGCCAGCACGAGCGAGCCGGTGATGGCCGGGGCCTCGGGCACTGCCATCCCGGATCAGCGGCAAAGAGCGGCAAGGCGGCGGCCCACAGGCCGGATGCTGCTGACGGCAGTACCGAGGTCGCGGCGCACCCTCACCCGGTAGGTGCAGTGGGCCGGGCCCAGGTGCTCGATCAGGGCCTCGCGGGCCTCGTGCTGCAGCTCCTCAAGTGTGGCCGCGGTGATGCGGATGGGCAGGGTTACTCCTGCGGAGAAGGCTGCGCCTACGGCCTGGGCCTCCAGGTGGCCGGGGCGTTCTGCCAGAACGCGGAACACGATCTCTCGCATGCGGGGGACTCTCCTTCTTTCCGGCACCATCCTTGGCCTGCTGCGGCGGTAACGCAGGTGGATCTGGATACGGGGAACCGGCCCTGCGGGCACCTGCCCTTGCCATGTCAGGCGAGCCAGCCCCGTCCAGCAGCCAGCCTGGAGGCTTCCTGCACGGCGGTGATGCAGCGCTGGGCCCGGCGTTTGGCATCGTCCTGGCCCTGGGCCCGCAGCACGTAGCCCTCCATCGCTTCTGGCGTCTCGATCAGCGCCAGCAGACCAGTGGTGCGGGCGCCGAGGGAACCATCGGCGAGCAGGCGGCTCACCAGGCCGTGCTCCCACAGCTGCTCCCCGGTGGAGCCTGGAGCGAACAGCTCCAGGCGCAGCACGCCCAGCAGCGACTGCTTGAGGGCATCGAGCTGGCCAGGCCGCAGCCGGCGGCTGTTGGGCAGGCCCGCCGCAGGACCGGCCGGGATCGCGGTGGGGATCGCAGCGGCGCGATCGGGGGCGTGTTCCACGCTCCAGCTCAGGCCTGTGCCGGGCAGCCCCACGGTGGTGCGGGGCCCACCGCTGCGATTCACCGGGATGTTGAACGAGGCCCCGCGGCCACCGACGGAGATCGAGCTCAGTCCCCCGCTGGAGAAGTTGAACCTCAGCGGGCCCAGGCGAGCGGAGCGGCGGAGACGGAAGCCCATGGCAATTGGCGGGTTGGCTCGCAGGGATGGCCCGAGCAGGGTTCAGGTTGCCGCGTGGATGCAGCAGTCCGCAAATCCATGCGCTCAGTGCATAGAACCGCCGGTGCCGCAGCCTCTCCGAGGAGTAGAGGGGCGCCTAAGAAGCGTTGCACTGACTGGGTTTCTGGTGGTACGGGAACAGGCACTCCAGCAGCCCACCGCCAAATGAAAAGGCGTACTTTGAACTTGAGGGGAGGCCCGGGAGCCAACCCGACCCTCGCCTTCCACCAGAGTCCGGCCAGGGAGCACCCGAGCCGGTGCGCACAACGGAGGTGCGCCAACGATGCGACACACAACCGGTGAACTCGGTGACGCGGCGCGAACGTCACCCCGTAGCCGCAGAGAGCGATACGCCAGTTCTGTTTCCCGCGTGTTGACACCTCGGGCTGCAGTACCCGAGCCGGGATCACAGCCGAGAAGGTCAAGCCCCGAGCGTCTCTTCTCCCAGACGTGATCCCCATTCCTTCCCTGCCAGGCCCAAGACAGGTCATGCGTGAAGCCACAGACACCCGACCCGATCGAGCCTCAGATGCCAAGGCGATGATCCGCGACCGGTGCAAAGGCGCCCCCCACGGGGCGCCTTCCTGTTGGCGAGATGATCACGTGGTCACACCTGAGCTGCTCTGACCTCCTCCCGATCGCCCCTGCAGATCCGGCCCTTTGAAGCCGCCTGGGAAGGCTGGCGGAGCGACGGCCGACAGGTGCTGCACTTCAGACCACGGCGTTACGACCGTTGGAGTCAGAGCCTTGAGGTGACCTTTGGGGAGGTGTTGGCCGGCGGTGAGCCGCCGCTGCTCTAGGCGCAGCCTTCCGCGCAGCGGTGGCGCCGGGAGGATCTCACCCGCGAGCAGGCGATCAAGCTCTGGGCCCAGAAGCGCCAGCAGGGCTGGCAGGCCACGACGGCTCAGTGGCAACCACCTCCAGTGCTTCGCAGCTGAACCCCTTCTGCCAATTCAGTGGCGATGCCGATGGTGAGCATCACTCACATGCGCACGAGCATGTTCAATCTCCCGGTGGCGGTGCTCATGGGCATGCCAGAAGGGGCGATCAGCGGGAAGCCCCTCCAGATCCTCGGGTGCGTGATCGTGCTCGTGATGGGGATCGCCACTGCCGTGCTCTCCTCCACCCGGATCGTGGCGATCGCTAACCGCCGCTGGAAGCACTCGGCCATGGGCTGGCGTCACACCTAGCGACCTGGCAAGTTGAGCGGAGGCGGGGGTGGCGGCAGATAAGGAGTGAGATCCTGTCCCGTGGCTGTGTTTTGGTGTTGGGGATCCAATCCCTGATCGTCTTCGTGGCGTGTGGTGCTGGTGCGCCATGACGCACCTCCGCTGCTGCTCTCGCCTGCTGGTTGGGACGTCCCCCCCCAAGAGGCAAGTTTTGTCAAATATTGACGCGTCTGGGAGATCGCCTCACCGGTGACAGTGACAATCGCCTTGGCTCCCTGAACCAGGCTCAGGTTTTCATCCCAGGGGAAGGGATCTTCGGGATCGTGGGGGAGGATCACCTTGCGAACAACAAGGCTGGCGAATTTACGCAGTCGACTTGGTGATTTTGACAAGGAATCTTCGCTCTCAGATCGGATGTCTTTACCCCCTTCACTCTCCGGTAAATCGAAATGAGCACGAATGCTGATCTGATCGTAATGGCAACGTGTTGTCTCGGAGATTCGCAAGCTGCTGACATTGTTGGCGTCGCCGCTCACGGGTTGGTCCGCGCTAGTCTCCGTGCCTGCAGACTCCAAGGTTTCCAATCCAATCGAATCGAAAACTGCTGTAGTAGCTAACCCCACCAACCAGGTGACGATCGCGAGAGCGATTGTGTCTGTGAGACCACCCGCTTCGTTGCCGAGGCCATATCCCCACTGGTAAGGACTGCGCTTGCCTGAACTGGCTGTTTTGACAGGACTCTTGCCACTAAAGATATTTGAGGGACTCATGATGACGAATTCCTGCAGCACCATCGTCACCAGAAAACCCGCCTCGGCTTGGATGATGCTTTCCGCGGTGGCATCAAAACCCATCTTCAAAGCGCCGACCCAACGATGATGCGCCAGATCTTCACAGAAGCTTTTCGCATAGTTGTAGGGCGTCATATAAAACGCTTTAAGCCCATGTTTGAACCCCGCCAAGAAGCCATCCCAGAAGCCACCGTCGCTATGGTGATGTGCCTCCAAAGGCTTGGGCCCATACCGTTTGGCCTTGGCGCTTTGGTAGTGCCCGCTGGGATCCCAGAAGTTCACCGGGTCGTTGCCGGCGTACGCATAGCCGTTCAGGCCGCCCTTGCCGAAGGGTGAGAGCCCATCCCATTGAAGGAAGCGACCCAGCACGGGATCGAAGGCTCGGTAGTCGCCCAACAGCATCAGTCCTGTGCCCACATCGGCACCTAGAGCCGTTCCCATCACCGATTCGGGGTAGGCGTCGGAGTTGTCGATGCCGGCGGGGTACCCGCTGTTGGGATCCTGCAAATTCGTGGCAACGCCATAGGGGAGGTGGCTGCTGGCGTCGAGAAGGAGAAAGCCAGCGCTGTTGCCTCCATAGCTCAGGGTGTTCACCGGTTGACGACTGAGATCCTCGATCGTCCAGAAGGCTGGTTGCTCGACAACTGCGTTCGCGCATGTGGGAGGAGCGTTGTTGAAATTGCCCACACAGCAGGCCGTGCCAGCAAAAAATCGGGATTGCCAAAGCTGATTGCCTTCCAGGAAGCGGGCTGTGCCGAAGTCATGAACCGTTCCGCTCAGCCAAGGAGCGTTGCGCTGAACGATGCGGCCTAGACCATCCCGAGTCAACATCTCCTTCTGTTGATCAGCGCGCTGAATGCTTTGGAGCAGGCCATGGGCGTCGTAGGTGAAGGTCCGGCCATAGCCATCGCGAATGACGTTGCCAGCTTGGTCATAAAAGAAGCTGCCGGAGTGTTGGCTGGTCGTCCCGTTTTGGGTGATGGTCTCCTGAATGACCAGCAGGCGGAAGGGATTGGGATTGGTGCCATCTGGATCGGGCGAGGTGTAGCTGTAGCCGCGCCGCATTGCGCCAACGGAAGAACCCCCAGCAGCTTCAAGGTTGACCTCCAACAGGTTGCCGTAGAGGTCGTAGCTGTAGGTGGCATCGATGATGGGGCCAAGGCCAGCGGTGGCACTGAAGGGAGCGGCTGAGCCGCCGTCATTGGCATAGCTGATCAAATAACCTGTTTGCAGGTCATAGCTGAAGCATTCGCTCAAAAGGTTGCCTTGGAAATCCTTCCGCTGGCGACATGCCACGCGGTTGGACGTGTCATAGGTCTGGCTGAAATGGGCTGTGGAAACTGGTCCATCCGCGTCAGAACGGCTGATGGACTTGCCAACTGTGCGTAGATTGTTGTCGTACTCATAGCCTGTGCTCAAGGAGAGGCTTCCCGTATCCCCACAGCCAAAGGTTGTCGGCAGATTGGCCAGGGTGTCGTTGATCAGGAGCCCAGTGACCGGATGGTAAAGGAAGGTGCGATTCACACCGTGGAACGCCCCGGCTAGGAGCTGGCTGACGCGCCCGCAGTCATCCCTGTAGATGTTGAAGCCGTGGCTGCTGCTGTTGCTTTGTACCATCAAACAGCTGTTGCCTTCCTGTTGGGGATAGGGCAGAAAGGGATCAGCCACGTGAACCAGGTCGCCGTAGCTGTTGTAGCTGAAGCTTGTTTGTAACGGACTACTCGGATTCACTGCCGCCAGGCTGATCGATCGCGTGGCCAGCAGGCCGCTTGGGAAGAAGGACCACTGCCAGCTGTTGCCCTGACCATCCTGTGCCCAGACGAGATTGAGGTGGTTGTCATACTGTCGGCTCACCACAACAGAATCCCCCCCATTTGCTGGGATAATCGTGGTTTGGATGAGTTTGATACTTACCGGATCGTAGGTGTAGGTGGTTGTGTTCCCATAGGCATCCGTACGGCTATTCAACAGACCTGTTGGTTTGTAAGTCGCCGTGCTTTGTGATCCATTCAGTGGATCGCTGTAGCTGAGAATGCGCCCTAACCCATCATGGCTGAAGCTTCCGAGATTCGTGCAAATGCCATCGACAGAGAGCGTGGCGGTTTGCAGGCCATTCAGCAAATTATAGGTGCATTTCTTCGACTGACCTTGAGGATAGGTGACGGTGACAGCACGTTGCGCCGTCTGAAAACTTTTCTTGTTGACCGTGACAGCCAGTGTTGGCAATGCCGTGAATCCAGAGCCATGGTTGAGAAAGGTGTAGTGGGTCCTGGAGATCTGCCGATTCCATTCATCGTAGGCATAGGTGTTGAGTTCCAGCCAATTACATGTGTCTGCGGGAAGTGGATCGTTTTGTGGACATTGGGCCATGGCTTGGTAAAGGGCCAGCAAAGGCTGCGCGGCTTGGCCACTCTTGACCCAATCACTACCACTTATGCCAACCAAGGGTGTGGAGCAAGGAATGTTGACCAGATCAAACCCCATCAGCGCCCCGTTGGCCGCATTGGCGTCGAGGAGTCCATCGCTCAACAGCAGCTGGGTGATGTTGTCCACCTGACTAACGTTGACCGGTCCGTAAATCTGACCAATGATTGTGGGAGTATTCGGGGCAGCTGGTGCGTATCGAAAGCGGAGGGTGACCCCATTCAGTGCATCGAGGATGCACCCTTCGGCCAGGCCATCATTAGGTACGCTGGCGATCAAGAGATTGGTGCCAGGACTATAGAAGTAATCTGTTGTCTTCATGTAGCCATCACCATATTGAGTGGCAGATATTAAATTATTGGCATCATCGTAGGTATAGGCCGCTGTCTGCACTTGCTTGCCACCATTCAACGTCTGAAAAGTAGCCACATGACGTTGGCGAGCGTCAAAGAGCTGAAGGTGGATATTGCCGTAGGAATCGGTCTGACGTCGGCTGTATAGCGCTCCGCTGACCAGCTCTAGATCCATCGGCAAGTCGTAGACATAGCTTGTTGTTTGTGACCACTCTGTGCCGGCCATCGTGGTCAGGCTGATCAGTCGGCCGATGTTGTCATAGGTCTGAACGCTGGTTTGGCCGAATGCATTGGTTTGCTGCAGGGGATAGCCCATGAAATTGAGCAAGCAACCACCACGGCTCATTGTTGTTGTCAACCCTTCTTTTGTGCTGCCGGTGATGCTGGAATTGATACTCAAGACCGGCTGCTTGACTTCAGGTAGATTGGTGAATTCTGCTGTTGTCAGGTTTTGCAGTGAGGTGATGTCAGAGGCGCCCGTGTTATCTATCTGGCCCCGTTGCGTCTGAATTCCATTGAGACCTACTTCGATCCCATCAGCATAGTTGTAGCCACCTATATACCCGCCCATTGTGTCTGTGCGATAGTCATATGTTGTGTTGCTGTCTGAGTCGAAATGAGTTTCTTGATTACATGTAGGCAGAGTGGCTTGCCGCATGAACAGGCCACCATCGCTCGGTGCAATACTGAAGGCTTCAAACGTCTGGGTTTCCAGCACAAAGGAAGCACCGTTGTTGCCAATGCTGTGGGTTTTGACGCTCTGCACGAGCCGTTCATTGGGTGGACATGTCTGCTCGGCAGGAAGATAAGTGTATTCTGTGACCTGGCCCAATGGCGAGATCTCTTGAATAGGATTACCAGCATCACTATAAGTGTACTGCTGTAATTTTTTTAGCAGAATTGGATTATCATCGTAGGAATCGCTGCCAATGATGACACCGTTCAGTGTCGCCATGTTGATCCCACTGGTGATTCTGATTGGCGAGCCGTAGGAAAAGGGAAGGCTGCCAAAGGATGACAAGCCCTGCAAATCTGAAGTCACGTATTGATATTCAGGTAGGGTTTGTGTTAATACTCCGTATGAATTCGCGATCCCATCTTGAATACATCGCCCAAACGAATCATACATTTTGAATTGGGTTCGATTTCGGTTCGAATCTTGATAGGTGGTTGTAATCTTTGTATTATAGCCGAGATCAACGGCTTTAATGCGATCGGAGGATGAGCAGCCATCAGAATCCTTATTCTGGTAAAAGATGTTATCCAGCCAGTGATTCAGCCCCGAGGCATAAGTCTTTTTACCTGAAGCCTGGGGCATAACGAAATTAGACTCCCCACTGCTAAAATCAAAATTGTATTGAGCATGGCTGAGCAATCCACCCGTATTGTCTTTGTTGGTCACCAAATCAACGGCGATTTCCCCGAGTGAAAACTGAGTGCAGCCTGCATCGTACGCATGATTCGAGTTGAATTGCTGATACGCAATCGTCGTCTCATAGCCAGTATAGGTATTTTGAATGCCTGAGAGAGATGTCTGATTTTGCCAGCCATAGGGCACGTGCTGGTTGACGACATACTGATAATTGAGAGCGCGTTTTGTGGTGAGGTCTGTAATGGAGAAGACCCTGTAATCACCAAGACTCAGATTGAGTTGATGGGTTGGAACCAGCTCGCCTGCTTGGTTGCTGATGCTGACGGTGCCGATGCAATTATTAAAGGCCAGCGTGGCAATTGTGTTGCCAATAGTATCTGTAATGCTCAGCGTATGTTGCTGTGTGCCTGTCCAGGCTGGATCTGTGTAGCTGAAATTGAGGGTTTGGCCATTGGCATAGAAGATATTACTGATTCTATAAACCAGGAGCTGGTCGGCATTGGCGTTGTTGGAGCTGTTGTAGGTGGGATCGTAAACGTTGATGCCTTTGTATCCATATAGAACTGTGGCGGTGAAGAGAAAGTTTGTACCATATTTATCCTGGACAACGATTTGATTGGCTTGCGGCCCTGAGCGAAAACTCAACAGACGCCCATCAACGCTGTATAGGGGCCCGGTATTTTGGGCGGCAGACAACAGACTTTTAGTGTAATCAGTAATATAGTTCTCCTGGGATGTGCTAGGCATCTCCATCAGGATTTGATAGGATGTGTCACCGAGAGAAACGGTTGCCGCAATCAGATTGCTGCCATAAAACTTAGAGACCTTGCTTGTGCTGATGAAGAGATAGGGAAGGTTCAGGTCCCAAATGCCTCCGGCGTCGTCAAGTTGTGAACCGTTGTTTTCCGTGGCTTTGGGTTCTGCTGTCGGTAGATATGCACTGACTCCATAGGGGTGGGAATGATCATCGCTATCTGTGAAGGCTCCGACGTACGAGCCAGTGGCATTCTGTTGATATTGAATGGAAAGATTAAAGGGGGTCTGCCCATAATTTACATTGCCATTAAAAAATGTAAAGCTGTAATTCAGGGTGCCTCCCCTGGGGTCTACCGAAAAGCTGTCACCGCCGATCGTGATCGTGCTGTTGGACACAGGACCGGCGTCATCTGCTCCAGAGGAATCTGCTGGAATCAAGGCATGAGGCTCGTTTGCCATTCTTGCCACCTGGTGTCCGTGGCCATCACTTTACGCCCAGTGTCCCAGCCGCCTCCGAAGCCTCACTCTGTTGCTCAGATGCCAAGTGGTTCCGTTTGGTCTTGTCTGACATCCGATACCAGCCCTCAAACACATTCGTGCTGCCCCTGCTGGCGCTGTGGCTGAACCGGCCAGCAGGGCCGCGGATCGAATCGGAGCATTTTCAAGACCCCATGACAGGCAGTGGTTGGGTCGCCGCCTATTGGGGGCACTCTGCTGCGAGGGGCTCGGGCTTTGCGGAGAAAACCAGCAGCGTTCAACCCCGCTCGTCCTGAAGCAGCAGGCTGCGCTCGTCGATGCTCCAGCGGCGCACCCGAGGCAAGGCCTCGGTGATTCACCGTCCAAAGGCCATCACAGCGGGCCGAAAGCCGCCCAACAGTCGGCCGCAGCCGCCGACTGTTGGGCAGGCCCGCCGCTGCGATTCACCAGTATGGTGAACCAGGCCCCGCGGCCACCGACGGAGATCGAGCTCAGTCCCCCGCTGGAAAAGTTGAACCTCAGCGGGTCCAGGCGGGCGGAGCGGCGGAGACGGAAGCCCATGGCAATCAGCGGGTTGGCTCGCAGGGATGGCCCGAGCAGGGTTCAGGTTGCCGCGTGGATGCAGCAGTCCGCAAATCCATGCGCTCAGTGCATAGAACCGCCGGTGCCGCAGCCTCTCCGAGGAGTAGAGGGGCGCCTAAGAAGCGTTGCACTGACTGGGTTTCTGGTGGTACGGGAACAGGCACTCCAGCAGCCCACCGCCAAATGAAAAGGCGTACTTTGAACTTGAGGGGAGGCCCGGGAGCCAACCCGACCCTCGCCTTCCACCAGAGTCCGGCCAGGGAGCACCCGAGCCGGTGCGCACAACGGAGGTGCGCCAACGATGCGACACACAACCGGTGAACTCGGTGACGCGGCGCGAACGTCACCCCGTAGCCGCAGAGAGCGATACGCCAGTTCTGTTTCCCGCGTGTTGACACCTCGGGCTGCAGTACCCGAGCCGGGATCACAGCCGAGAAGGTCAAGCCCCGAGCGTCTCTTCTCCCAGACGTGATCCCCATTCCTTCCCTGCCAGGCCCAAGACAGGTCATGCGTGAAGCCACAGACACCCGACCCGATCGAGCCTCAGATGCCAAGGCGATGATCCGCGACCGGTGCAAAGGCGCCCCCCACGGGGCGCCTTCCTGTTGGCGAGATGATCACGTGGTCACACCTGAGCTGCTCTGACCTCCTCCCGATCGCCCCTGCAGATCCGCCTCTACGAAGCCGCTGACTGGCCGGCGGTGTGGGCCCTGCTGGAGCCGGTGTTCCGCGCTGGTGCAACCTTCCCCCACGACCCGGCCATCACGGAGGCCGAGGCCCAGCGGGCCTGGGTGGAGCAGAGCCAGGCGGTGATGGTGGCGGTCGATGCCACCGGCGCGCTGGTGGGCACCTATTACCTGAGGCCCAACTCCCTCGCTCTCGGCGCCCATGTGGCCAACGCGGGCTACGTGGTGGCCGAGCACTGCCGCCGCCAGGGAATCGGCAGCCGTCTCTGCCAGCACTCGCTGCAGGCGGCGCGGCGGCTGGGGTTCCGGGGGATGCAGTTCAACCTGGTGGTGAGCACCAACACCGCCGGCATCCGCTGCTGGCAGCGCAATGGCTTTCAGGTGGTCGGCACCCTGCCGGGGGCGTTCCGCCACAGGCAGTTGGGCTATGTCGATGCCCTTGTGATGGTCCAGGGGCTGATGGAGGGTCCAACCCCATGAAGGTGGTGCCGCTGCGGCTGCAGCCCGGCGCTGACCTGCGCCAGGCGCTGGAGGCCTGGATGGACGAGCAGCAGGAACAGGCCGGCTGTGTGATCAGCGCCGTCGGCAGCCTGTCGTTGGCCCATCTGCGCTTGGCCGGCGCGGCTCAGGCCACGGCGATCCACGGCGAGCTGGAGATCCTCAGCCTCTCCGGCACCCTCTCGCCCGATGGCGCCCACCTGCACATCGCCATCGCTGACAGCAGCGGCGCCGTGATCGGCGGACACCTCTGCGCAGGCTCGCTGGTGCGCACGACCGCGGAGCTGGTGATCGGTCTTCTGCCGGATTGGAGCTTCCACCGGGAGCTGGATCCAGCCACCGGCTGCGCCGAGCTGCAGATCACTCCTCAGGCTCCGGACTGAGGGGTGGCAGCCGCCGCTCCACCTGCAGGAACACCAGCCAGGCCACACCGGCACTGATGCCGCCGGTCCAGTCGTTGCGCAACAGCTCCATAATCGACACCGTGCTGGCGCCGATGCGCAGGCCGCGCAGCAGGAAGCGCCCCAGCTTCTCCAGCGTCTCCTGGTTCACCGTCATCGGCTGGGGGGCCAGTGCAGAAGGGCTTCATGTTGGCGGAGCAGCCGGTGGCAGCAACCGCTCGATCGATTCCGGGGCCACGCCCACCTGCTGAGCGATCAGCAGCACCAGTTGCTCCAAACGAACGAGGCGTTGCTCCAGGGCCTGGAGCTCAGCGGTGCCGGCCTTGCCGCCCGTTGCCCGCGTGCCCTTCCCGTCTGAGGGGGGCTTGGTCTTGGGAGGGGGCAGCAGGGACAGAGGCGGCGGGCCGTTGGGGTCCGCCAGTAGCAGGCCCACCATCAGATCTTTCCTGGGGCGCTTGGGAACCTTGATGCCCCGCTGCGCACAGAGCTCCTGCAGGGTGTCGTTTTTCAGGGCCAGGAGCTGGGCTTCCGTGGCAGGGGCTCCGCCCTGGGGCTGGATCAGGGCGCGGGGTTCTTCGACGGCGGTGGCGCTATCGCCCAGCTCTTCCGCCAGACCGCGATAGAGCCGGGCATCGGCCTGAGCCAGCTCACGCAGGGCGGAGCGCATGGTGTCGGCGATCTCACCCATGGTCATCGGCTCCTTTGGCTTGATCCTGGGGCTGCGGCTGAGGCGTGGGCTGCTGTGGTGGCTGCAGCTGGAGGTCGGTGGGCTCAGCCGGCTCTGGGGGCTGGCTCCCGTTCAGGCTGACGTCGATGGGCCCCGGCACACCGTCCCCAGGGGGTGGGGTTGACGCAACTGCGGGTCCGTGGCCGTTGCCGCCTGGTGGGGGTGGCGGAGGCGTCAGCAGATCCTGGGACTTATTGATCAGCTCCTGCTGCTTCTGCTTGAGATCGCCGAGGCGGTCCTTGGTGCGGCCCCAGCGATTGATGAAATGAATCACGGCCCGCATCAGATCGCCGAGATAGCCGCCACCTTGAAAGGTGTGACGGCCTTTCTTATACCTGCTGAAGCCATTCACCAGATCATCGCCGGCATCTTCGATGTCACCGGCGATGGCCGTCACGATCTCGAGCAGCTCATAGAGTTCCTTGCGTTGGGGCAGGTCACGGCTGGCCAGGGCTGTGATCCGTTCCTTGAGGAGGGCAGTTTCATCCTTGGCCTTGTTGGCCAGGCGCCGATGCTGGGCCCGGCTGCGCATCAGGCTGGAGTAGCAATTCCTCAGCTCCAGATAGGTGCTGTTGAGCACCTCGCGCTCCAGCGGTTCCGGATCTGGCGGGAAATCAGAGGTTGGGGGCAGGAAGACCATGCCAGGCAGCACATCGGCATCCATCTTCCGAATGCAGCTGCAAGGTGCGGCGATTCACAGGAGGCTGGATCTATGCATGTGGTGAATAGTTCTGGCATCACCCCGCGTGGAGACTGAGGCGAGAGGGGTGCGGAAGGAGCTGTAGATCCGCGGCAATCTTCATAATCTCGCCGGAATCGTCCGAACAAAGCGAAAACACTCCGCCTACAGCCGCCAACGTGCTCCTCCCGCGGGCTCACGCAGGTGCGTACACCGCCAGGGCGGCCTGCTTCCGCTGGTCATTCGCGGGAGAAAGGATCTCAAACGGGGACAGTGGGCTGAGGCTGTGCTCACTGACGCCTGCTCCACTCTCGCCATGCCCCAGATCGACCTGCTGCTGGCTGCTGAGCTGTTGGTGGTGCTGCTGCTCGTCGCCACCATGGATGCAAACTCCCCGCGGGCGGGGGCGGCAGAGCCACCGCAAGAGGAGCCAGAGACCCCCATGCAATGGACTGCCGAGACCGATCTGCATGCCCAACGCATCCTGCGGCTGGAGGAGCGCCGGACCACAGGCCTGGCTCCTCTGCGCTGAGGCCTGCAGAGGTAAAGCTTCTCAGGAACTCGATGAACGAATGCGCTGCTGAGACACCAGCTGCCGCAGCAACGCCACGAAGCTCTCCCCCTCGCGCCGCACCAACATCACCGGACAGTCATAACTGGTGCTGGCGGAGGCCACACACTCGATCGGGCCGACACGCCCCACCTTGATGTCGCCGCCTTCTTCCAGGATCGCTTCGATGTTGGGATAAGCCATGGGATGGGTGGCGTGGGGAGCTTTGGGGCGGGTGTCAGTCGGTTGGTTCTGAGAGCTGCAGCATCAACGTCGAGGCACTGAGCGGCGAGGGGCGAAACCCGAGCGAGCGGTAGAACGCAGCCGCCTGCTCGTCGATCGCGTGCACCAGCAGGGCTCTGGCGCCGATCAGGCGCCTGGCGGCAAGGCTGCGCCGCAGCGCATCGGCCACTAGGGCGCGGCCCAGGCCCTGGCCCTGCTGGCGACGATCCACCGCGAGCCGGCCCAACACCACAACGGGAAGGGGGTCGGGCATGTTGCGGCGCAAGGCACCGGGTACCTCCGCTAGCACGATCGCCCCAGCCGACAGACAGGCGTAGGCGATCACGGCGTTGCCCTCGTCTGGGCAGAGCACCACGGTGCGCGACACCCCTTGGCGCTCATTGGCCATGGCCCGCTGCTGCAGCCAGCGGTTCAACGCGGCGTTGCCGCAGTCGAAGCCTTCCAGCTGATGCTGCGGCCCGAGGGGTTCAGGCGGGCGCATGCCAGGGCTGCGGCAGGTCGAGCAGACGCTCGATGCTGGCCTGATCCTGGCCGGCAGCGCCGGAATCCTCCAGATCCGCCAGCAGGGCAGTGGTCTGCTCCGGCGTCAAGGAAAACAGCGTGCGATCGAGCAGCACATCCCTCGCCCGCTCCTGGCAGCTGCGCAGGATGAATTCGGTGCGGCTGATGCCTTCCGCGGCAGCGGCCTGATCAATCAGCTGGCGCTGCTCAGCCGAGGCCCGCAGCTGCAGCACCTGATCGCGCGCCATCCCCCACACTCTTGCTGTTATGACATTGTACTGCGCCCGCTTAGGCCGGTTGGTACACCGCCAGGGCGGCCTGCAGCCGCTCCTGATGCTCCTGGCGCAGCTCCGCCGGGGCTTCGATGCGGATGCCGGCCCCGAAGCCAAACAGCCAGTTGCGCAGGTCGATGTCGCGCTCCACAGTCCAGGGAGGCAGATCGAGTTCCACCGGATAGGGGTGGGTGTCTGAGGGGCTGCCGGGCTCCAGCACGTGCGGGGCGTTGGGGTGGTGCCACCAATGCTCGCCGGCCAGGGGCCTGGAGAAGCGGGTGTGCTCGATCGGGTAGCGCTGCAGGCCCTCGCGGATGAAGGCAAAACACCAGCCCTGGCAGCAGAAGCGCAGCGTCACCAGCTGCCTGGCGCGAAGGCGGGCATTGGGGCTGGCCAGCCGCAGCTGGGTTTTGAGGTCGCTGCCGAAGTAGATGCCGCCGCTGTGATGCAGCAACAGCTCCAGACGCCGCAGGGCCTGACTGTGGGCCTCGTCTGAGCGGCGGTTGCCCCGCTCGCTGCGGCGCAGGGCCAGGCGGTCGATGCGTTCGCTGCGGATCAGGCCCACGCCGGTGCCGATGGCGTCCTCCTCGTAGACGAGATACCAGCCGATGTTGTGGAAGAGCAGCTGCAGCGGCCACACCCGGAAGGCGCCGTCGGGACTGTCCGCGAAGGAGCCCACCGAGACGTAGCGCTCCAGCTCGATGCGGCGCCGCTCCACGATCGCCGTTTCCAGCGCCTCGGCCTGGCGTTCGGCGGCCAGCGAATCGGGCCGCACCAGGGCGCTGCTCACGATCGAGCGGTTGGCGAAGGCCCGCACCGGCGTTGCCGTGTCGAGCGCAATGCCTCCCCATTGGAGCCGTTGCTCCAGCTCGGCCAGCAGATCCTGGGCGGTGGGATCGGCCAGCCGGCCGGCGGCCTGGCTCACCACCCCGTGGATCTCCCGCAGCCGGTGGGCCGAGAGCAGGGCGGTGCCGATGGCGTAGCCGTGGCGGACGTTGTCGTTGCGCTGGCGGAAGCCGTAGGGGGTGAGCAGCTTCTCGAGGTCCTTGCGCAGGGTGGCGGCTTCTCCGCTCAGGTAGGCGCCGGGGATGGTTTCCGTCTGGGCGATCAGGTGCTCGGGCAGGGGGGTGCCGGCTTCGCGATCAAAGGGTTGCTGCAGCAGGTGGCGCAGCAGGGTGAACACCCGCTGGAACACCGGCGCATCGCCCAGGGGTGGGACGCCGCCGTGCACCCCGCCAGGCCACCGATCCCCTGGCTGCAGGGGCACGGGCGGAGGCGGCTGGATCGGCGCGAGCGACGGTTCGCTCTGGCAGAAGCCGTTGGCCGCCAACCAGGCCAGGTCCCGGCGGATGGCAGCCGCGTCGCCGTAGCACTCACCGTGCAGACGGCGCAGGTAGGCGGCGGCCTGATCGGCGAGGTCGCCTTCTGGAAGGGGCGAGACGATCGCCTCCAGCTCGGCGCGGCTGGCGGGGTCGGCGGCGGAGAGCTCGGGGTAGGTGCTCAGCAGGCGCAGCAGGTGGAGGAGCCGCTCGAGATCCAGCAGGCGGGAGTAGCCGTGCAGGGTGAAGTGCTTCTCGCGGTTGCGGGCCGAGCGGATGCGGTGATCGAGGCGGGCCAGCTCATCGCGCAGCAGCGGCTGGAGTTCCCGCTGGTGGGTGGGCACCACCGCCACCACTGCCGCGAGTCCCTCAGCGCGCGAGGGTCCGAACACCGGATCGGCCAGGGCAGCGGCCATCTCGCGGATCACCGGCTCGGGCACCAGCCGTTTGCGGCTCTGGTTCCACTGCAGGCAGGTGGACAGCGGCGTGTAGAGCCACCAGCCGATCCACTCCACCGGCACCGGCAGGGCCAGCGCCTGGGTGATCGCCAGCCGCCAGGGGCGGCGGGCGTGGGTGGCATCCACGATCACCGGGATGCCGGCGGCCACCGACTCACGGATGCGCTGGTGCAGCAGGGCCTCGATGTCACGCCAGGGCCCCTGCACCGCCGCATCCCCGAACAGCTCAGCGCGCATCCCATCGGTGGAGAGCACCACGGCGCCGGTGAGTTCCGCCAGCACAGCGGCCAGGGTGGTCTTGCCGCTGGCGGGCGGGCCGATCAACAGGTGGCAGCGCAGGGGCGCTGCGCTCGGGCGGGCTGGGGAGCTGGTCATCGCTGCAGGCTGACCGCCATGGCGGCCATGAGCAAGGCCTTGCTGCGAAGAAGCAGTTCCGATTTCAGGCGGGAACTGGGGTTGAGCCAGCCCCCACTGCTCTTTCGCAGGAGAAACCCCGTTCAGACCGGCTGGGGGCCGGAAGCTTCCAGCCATGCCCCAGAGATCCCCGATGGACGTTTCCGCAGCGGCGGTTCCCAAGCCTGCCCACCGCTATCGCCTGCCGGCCCTGCTGCAGGACATCTGCCTGCTGGATCTCCTCGAGATCAGCGGCACCACGCTGGAAGCCGCCCGCGCCGCATCGCTCAGCCAGCCCAGCGTGAGCCGCCGCACACGCGTTCTGGCGCAAGACTTCAACCTGCCGATGAACCACCGCGGGCAGCTGGGCTGTCGCTACGGCACTTCCACGGCGATGCAGCTGCTGCGCCTGGGTTGCCGCGCCCATCGCCTCTCAGCCGGTGTGGCGCGGCTGGGAGCTGATGTGATCCTCCAGCCGCTGCTGGCGGACTGCAGCTGGCTGCTGCCGGCACCGCCGCGGTTTCGGCCGTTGGAGAGCTGGCTGGAGCTGGTGCGCCAGGGGGTGCTCGATGGCGCCCTGGTGTCGGGGCTGGAGTTCCAGGGCGCTGGGCCACCGCCAGCCAGCGAGCTCGAACTGTTGCCGCTGGGCGCCGTACCGCTCGAGCTGGCGCTTGCTGGTCGCCAGCACCGCCCCGATGGCGCCCAGCCGGAGGTGTTGGTGCCGAATCGGGTGGTGGCACCGGCTCTGCAGCGGGAGTTGCAACAGCGAGGGTTCTGCCTCAGGATCGCCGGCAACAGCTGCCACACACCGGCTCAGTGGCTGGCGCGGCTGCGGCAGGCCGGCCTGGCGATGCCCTTCCCCCAGGTGGCGCCCGGTGATTGGTGGCAGGAGCTCACCCAGCTGCCCCTGCCTGAGCCGATCCTGGTGCCGCTCTGGCTGGTGGTGCCGCAGGGGTGGCGCCGGCTGGCGGTGCTGGCCCACACCGCCGAGCGGTTGGTCTCCAGCCCGGCCCTGAAGGATGCGCCAGGTGCATAGCGATGCCGATTCATGATCAACGCACGTCGCCAGCGGTTCCGATGAGCCCCGCTGCGCTGCAGACTGCGGAAAGGCTCTCCCTTCGCACCCCGATGCCGACGCAGCCGCGGCAGGCGGTGCCGCGATGACCGCTGCCAGCAGCCAGACCCTCCCACCCCTACGCCCCGGCGCCGTGGTGCGCTGCCGCACCCGCCGCTACCTGGTGGAAGACGTGCAGCCGCCCATGCACCGCAAAGTGCCGGAGGGAGGCGACCGGGTGGTGACGCTGGCCTGCATGGAGGACGACGCCATCGGCCAGCGGCTGACGGTGTTCCTGGGCAGCGAGGTGGACTTCGAGCCGCTGGCCGACAGCAGCTGGGAGGCCGTGACCCAGCGGGGCTTCGATCAGCCGCGCCAGTTCTCGGCCTACCTCAACACCCTGCGCTGGAACTGCGTCACCGCCACCGACGCCGCGCTGTTCCAGGCGCCGTACCGGGCCGGCATCGATGTGAAGGCCTACCAGCTCGAACCGCTGCGCAAGGCCCTGCTGATGCCGCGGGTGGGCCTGTTCATCGCCGACGACGTGGGCCTGGGCAAGACGATCGAGGCGGGCCTGATCCTGCGGGAGATGCTGCTGCGTCAGCGCATCCGCCGGGTGGTGATCAGCAGCCCGCCCTCGGTGCTGCGGCAGTGGCAGGAGGAGATGGCCAACCGCTTCGGCCTGGCCTTCACGGTGATGGACCGGGCCTATGTGGCCAAGGTGCGGCAGGAACGGGGCTACGGCACCAACCCCTGGAGCACCGGCAGCCGCTTCCTGATCTCCCATGCCCTGCTGCGCAACAGCGACTACGCCACACCGCTGATCAGCTGGCTGGATCAGGGCCGGGACGATGAGGAGCGGGCGGCGCTGCCGAGCCTGCTGATCCTCGATGAGGCGCACAACGCCGCGCCGGCCAGCAATAGCCTGCGCTACGCCATCGATTCGGGTCTGACACGCAGCCTGCGCGACCTGGCGCCGCGCTTCGAGCACCGCTTGTTTCTGAGCGCCACGCCCCACAACGGCCACAGCAACAGCTTCACCGCGTTGCTGGAGCTGCTGGATCCGGCGCGTTTCACGCGGGGCGTGCCGTTTGATCCGGTCGATCTGGAAACGGTGCTGGTGCGCCGGCTCAAGGACGACCTGCGCATCGCCCTGAAGGAGGCCTTCCCGCAGCGGATCGTGGAACCGCTGCGCATCCCCAGGGGGTCCTTGCCGCCAGAGACCCCGGAGCTGGAGCTCTCGCGCCTGCTGCAAAGCTACCGCAAGCAGCGCGAGGCCCGGCTTCAGGCCGAGGGGGCGAGCAAGCGGGCGATCAACGCCGATCGGCTTGTGATCACCAACTTGCAGAAGCGCCTGCTCAGTTCGGTGGATGCCTTCGCCCGCACCCTGGCGGTGCATCAACGCAGCCTGGCGGCGAGGCAGCAAAGCGAGCGCCAGAACCGCCTGGAAACGCTGGAGGGGGGCATCAGCGCCGACAGCGAGCTGGCCGAACTGAACGATGACGAGGTGCTGAACCTGGAGGAGGCGCAGACCCGGGCGGCCCTGCGCCAGACCCTGGAGGCCGACCAGAGCGATCAGCTGCTGCTGGAGGCCATGGCCAGGATCGCCACTGCTCATCGCCACAGGCCCGATCCCCGCATCGAGACGCTGGCGGACTGGATGAAGCAGCACCTGTGCCCTGGCCTTGGCAGCTCCGACCTGCGGTGGCAGCCCACGCGGCTGCTGATCTTCACCGACTACGTCGACACCAAGCGCTACCTGGAGCGGCAGCTGCAGGAGTTGCTGGGCGAGGAGGAGGCCGATCGGCGGGTGGCGAGCTTCAGCGGCGGCATGAGCGAAGAGAACCGCGAACATCTCAAGGCCCGCTTCAACGCCGACCCGGATCAGGAACCCTTGCGCATCCTGATCGCCACCGATGCCGCACGGGAGGGGGTGAATTTGCAGAACCACTGCAAACACCTGATCCACTTCGACATCCCCTGGAACCCCAGCAAGCTGGAGCAGCGCAACGGCCGCATCGACCGCAAGCTGCAGCAGGCGCCGCAGGTGTGGTGCCACTACTTCCTGCTGGACGACCGGCCGGAGGACCGGGTGATGCAGGTGCTGATCGAGAAGACCGAGGTGATCCGCAAGGAGCTGGGTTCCCTCTCGCCCCTGGTGCAGCAGCAAGTGGAGGAGGCCCTGGAGGGGGGTATCGATCTGGAGCAGCTCGATGCGGTGCAGCAGCGTCTGGAGGGCATGGATTCCGCCGCCAGCGATCGCGGCGCCCTGCTGCAGCGCAGCCGCGAGGAGCTGGAGGCCACCCGCCACCGGCAACTGGAGCAGCAGCAGGACGCCCTGCGGCGTCTGTTGTCCAAATCCGAGCAGTGGCTCGCCTTCGAGCACGACCCCTTCCGCCAGGCCCTGAACGTGTCGCTGGAGCTGCTGGGGGTGAGCGGCCTGGAGCCCTGCAGCGATGAGCGCGGCCAGGCCTGCTGGCGCCTGGCCAACCCCGAGGAGCTGGTGAGCCAGA
>JANWUR010000002.1 GCA_024958655.1 Cyanobium sp. FGCU6
GACTCCCAGGGAGACACTCCCTATTCTGCCGCTTATTTACGGGACTGCACACTAGGTATGGAGCGCGTCCGCCTGGATCAGCACGCCTTCCAGATCCAGCTCGCCAAGCAGCTGCCGCAGCGCCGCTCGCTCGTGGTTCTCACCGGTGGCGTAGCAGGCCTGGCTGATCGCCACACCCAGAGCGGCCGAATACAGCGTGACCTGGGCAATGAATGACGAGCCGCCACCGGCGGTGGGCTCGATGGAGCCTCGTAGCGTCTTGCCATCACAGATCAGCTGGCCGAGATCAGCTGCGCCACCTGGGATCTGGGCGATGGTCCAGTCGCGGATCGCAGCACACAGGTCCGCCACATCTACCTGGTGGAAGAAGTAGCGGAAGGAGGAATCCGACGGCGGAAGCCTGAGCTCAAGGCCCAAAGCCGCTGTGAGCACGCTGTGGTGGCGGATGGCGAATCGCTCCAGATCGCGCAAGCTCTGACAGCCACTCAGGATTCCCAGCACCGCCACCAGCAGCAGATACCAGGCCGGAAATCGAACCCCTCGCCGCATGCGCGCGTCCGGAATCGCTTTGAGGTAGCTGATCAGATCGAGATCGGTTGCGGCAGAAGCGCTTTCAAGCACGGAGAGGGAGCGATTCCGCTGACCTCAACCCATGCTGACAGCTGCGGCAAGAAGCCCTGGGACAGACTTTGAATCAGCCCTGGGATGGGGGCAACTGGATTGAGGAGAACGCAGGCCACTGCGAGAACCTCGGCATTGACGCCTACATCGCCACCGGCCGTCTGCCGCACGGGCAGCCACCGCCGCCGCAGAGAGGTCCGCTGCCCAGAAATGCCGATGCCAAGATCCGTATGGCCCGCAAGCTCAGAAGCAAGAAGGGATCAAGGATCTACGCCCAACGCAGGCGATCGTGGAGCCGGTGAACGGGCAGATCAATGAAGGCCGGGGACTGCGGCGCTTCCTGCTGCGGGGTCTGGAGAAGGTCGATGGCGAGTGGCACCTGATCGCCGCCACACACAACCTTCTCAAGCTGTCACAGGCACAGGCGATCACAGCAGCAGACGCAGTGGGCAGCCACCGGATGAAGGGTCTTGGCCCTGGCCAGAGGGGCCAGGACTGACTGAACTCAGCACCGACTGGACCCACAAGGCAGAAGAACAGAGCTGCGATTGTTCAGCTCGGGGGAAATTCGCCAACAACAGAGGGCTGGTGCCCTATCGGCAACAAACTCCTAGGCTTCGCGAGGACCTCTTCGTGTCCCGGATTCCCGGTGGAGACATGAACATCCTCCTCTCCTGCATCGGAAAACGCGGATACATCGCGGACTACTTCCGCGAGGCCCTGCCGCCGGGCAGTCGCATCGTCGGCACCAGCAATACGCCGTGGTCGCCGGGCTTTTCCCGCTGCGATCACACCGCCCTCCTTCCCCCCATCGCGTCGGACGAGTACCTGCCGCGCCTGATCGAGACCTGCCTGCACTACGACGTCGGCGGGCTTCTCTCGCTGTTCGACCCCGACGTCTGCCGACTGGCACCCCATCGAGCGACGCTTGGGGAGCATGGCGTCACGGCGGTGCTTCCCGAGGCACGGGCGGCCACCATCGCCTTCGACAAACTCGAGGCCTTCCACGTGCTCTCCGGGCTTGGCATCGCGACACCGAAGACCGTCTCCAGCCTCGAAGACGCCCATGCCAGCCTCGAGGCCGGGGCCCTCTCGTTCCCTCTGGTGGTCAAGCCGCGCTTCGGATTCGGCAGCGCAGAGACCTACGTGGCCATGAATCGAGCCGAGTTGATCGTGTTCTTCCATCGCGCCCCGGACATGCTGATCCAGCAGTATCTGGACGCCGAGGCGCTCAACGTCGATGGGCTAGGGAGCCTCGAGGGTCGCCCGGTGGCGATGGTTCCCTGGAGGAAGTTGCTTTCCACCCTGGGTGAGACCGAGCGCGCTGAGACGATCGAATGCCCCGAGCTCGTTTCACTGGCCGAATCTTTGGTCGAATCGCTAGGGATCATTGGCCCCTTCGACGGCGATTTCTTTCGTGATGCGGAAGGGACCCTTTCGGTCCTCGAGCTCAACCTGCGATTCGGTGGCGGCTATCCCGTGTCGCACATGGCGGGAGCAGATTTCCCTAGGCGCATTGTCGGAATGATCCGCGGAGAGGCGGCATATGCACCCGCAACGACGTATCGACGAGGGGTGACTATGATGAAACGACCCGAGCCCATCGCCGGCCCGGTGGTGTCGCCATGAGCAGCAAGATCCGTATCGGGATTGACACGCCGGACGCGTGGGACGCGGAGTGGGCGCGATGGTTCGAACGCTACTCGCGCGGCATTCCCCGATTGGGCATGTGGCTGGCGAGGGCCTACGCGACCTCGGATTGCGAACTTCTGGAGCTCGGGGCGGGAAGTGGCCGGGAGTCACGGTTCCTCTCACGGCACACGCGATCCGTGACCTGCGTGGACTTCTCGGCGGGCGCGATGGAGGCACTGCGAGCCAGCAATCCTCCGTCCAATCTGCGCGCCTTGACGATGGATGCCCTCAACCTCGAGTTCCCTGACCGCGCCTTCGATCTCACCTTCCACAAGGGGTTCTGGAGCTGCTTCAGCGATGACGTGCAGATCGCCCAGTTGTTCTCCGAACAACTGCGGGTTACCCGGCGGTCCATGTTGGCGCTCGTTCACAACGGTGCGAACGCACCCTTCCATGCGATGTTCCAGGCGAAGGCCGAGACGGAAAAGCTCTACCAGGTTCGGTTCTTCAAGCCGGATGAGCTCCTCGAGATCGCCAATGACGGCCTCGCGAAGGCAGGCGTCCGGGGCTCCGTCCGCCTCCATGGCTTCGGAGGTGTCGACTGGATGCATCATGGGCTTGGGAGTCTTTTGCCCGCGAGGTTGCAGGGCAGCCTCGCTGCGCTCGCCTACCGGCTCAGGCCGCTCCGAGTGGCGGAATCTTTGGTGCTCGAGGTGACGCCCGAAGCCGCACGGGAAGGGGTGACGCAAAGCCCGCCTCCCGACGCACGGGAAGATCTATACCCCTGAAAGCATTCGCAGAACGTCTGCGATCACCCCGACAGTCTCGCCGGGTAGCGTTGTGCCGGTCGGCAGCACGATCACACGATCGACAACGAGCATCATGTTCGGAAGCAGGAGCCCGGCATGGGGATAGAGCTAGCGAAAAGGCTGCATGTTGTGGCAACCCGGCCAGAAGCACTTCCTCGTGAGAGTGCATTATGTTTGTTGCGCTCTCACTATTAGGGGCAAAATCCATATTCACAGAACAATGATGCGTCGCCATTCATGGCATCTACGTCCTCATAAGTATCGCCGTAAACCTGATCGTAAATATCGCCGCGCCATTGCTGATCATTAATTAATCGCAGCACGATTTGCTTGTAGGCTTCCTTGTTCTCTGCAATTAGATCCTTGGGATGTCGCAACCAAGTCAGCAATGAAGCGTCGTAGAGTGAGCAAATTTCTCTGCCTTGCATGCAAGTGCCCAGAATTCCAGATCTATAGTAATCGATGTGTGTGTTGCTGTTGCCAAACGGGAATGGCGTCACGAATACATCTGCCACCCGCAGGGCCCTTAGGTAGTCTTGATAGTCTAAATGAGGATAGACATTAGCATTGCGTAGACGATTCCTTATGGCTGCCCTTATTTCTAAGTGCAGGGCTCCACGAGAATCGGCCAAAAAGAAGTGCAATCCTGCTTTTCTTTCGCTTGATCGTTCTATCGATACGAGAAACTCCAGGAATTCATTTGTGAGCTTCATCGGTGAACTCGAGATCGCAATTTGAACCTCATAATTCGGATGTAACTGGCGGGCATGCCACGCTTCTCGTCGCTCATGAATACTTTCTATATCCGCTATCCTGACATGTGCAAACGATAGTGATTGTGGTATCCAGGCGATCTTTTCGTGGACGGACTCGCTTAGGAGTAATTTTTCTGAGGCTTCGCGGGGCTCCGTTAAAGCTATTCTGTCGATTACAGGGCTAAAGCTGGATGCCGGATGCCCACACGTCATCACCTGCAGCGGCGCCAGCCGGATAGAGGCCGCCGCCACGGTATGTGCCCCCATGCCGATGCTGGGGTAATACACGATCGCCGGCCGGTGCTGGCGGCACCAGGTGTGCACCGCCCGCACCTGGGCAAGGCAAGTAACACCCTCCGGCAGCGGCACATAGTGGTCAAAAAGAGCGATCGCTTCCGGATCCATGGCTGTGGCCTCCTTGAGGCCCATGCCCACGGTATGGAACTGCTCGCGCAGGGCCGCAATCCAGTTGGCGTAGCAACGGTGCATGGCACAGCCGCTGCGCAGCCATTCGTGCAGGATCAGGATGGTGGGCTTCTCGCTTGGCGCTGTTGTGGAGAGAGTCGCGGCAGCGCCATCGGGGGCGGTGGCGGCCGCGCAGAGATCGCCGATGCCCTGGGCGGCCAGGAGGTGGCGCCATTGCTGGTGGATCAAGCCCTTGATCGCGTGCTTATCGGGGGCGTCGGCGTAACTGCAGGTCATGTAGCCAGTCACGGTGAGCAGATACAGCGCCGCCTCGCTCAGGGCATGCTCGCGCAGCTGGTCACACAACCAGCGCAGCAGCTCATTGCGGCGTTTGTAGCTCCGTTCGCTGCCACAGAAGGGGGTGGAGCAGAGGGCGATGCAGGTGAACGTCACCGCTTCACGGTCGGCCTGCTCAAAGTTGGTGATTAAACGAAAGTCGTACTGCGATTCCAGCGAGTAGAGGATCAGCACTTTGTACAGGTCGTCCTTGGACACCGTCAAAGTGCCCGGTTCTGACGAGATGTTGAACGCCAACAGGGCGGCATCGCTGGTTTCCTGGCTGCTGGCATGAAAAAGGGTGGCGAGCTGCTTTTGAAGCAGCAGCAATTTTTCAAATCCCTGCCAGTTGAGTGCCTCGAAGCGCGGGTTGAGAAACAGGGCGCTCACCGCATGGGCAATGCGAGTCCACACCAGGTTGAGCCGCTCAAGCTCTGGCGTGGCCTCACCCCCGGGCACACGGCTGCTGAGCAGACCCTCAGGCAGGTCGCCGCGGCCGCGCTCCATCGCCATCAGCAAGCTATGCAAGCGCTCAAAGGCCTCCTCGATGCCATCGCCATGGCGCGCGAAGGCAAGCTGCTCAAAGCGATCAAGATCGAACGGTTGCTCCGCCGCAGCAGGCGGGCCCGGCTGAGGCGTGGCCGGGCGAGGAGCCGACGAGCGTGGCTTGCGGCTTGGCCTGGATCCCCTCTTTGCCATTACCATCAAGACACTTGTTTAAGTTAGCAGCGAAAAAGCAGGCAACAGGGGAGAGGAAAATACAATTATTCACGTCAATGCGGCTCCTTCCTGTGCTTTCTTGCACTGGCGACCCCACAGAATGCCCCATGCCGCGCGGAATCACCACACCCATGGCATGCTACTTTCTAAAGCAATGGCATCGAGATTCATGCACTGAAGCATAGCCTGGTGCCTCAGGAATTGATCCTGCTCCAACAGACAGATCTCGCCATAGCGCCTTTTTCAGCCACAACTGCCGCCTGGCGCACTGCTGATTTTGCGCAGCATCACCAACTGGCACAGACCTCACTGCTATGAGCCCTTGGCGGATGAACCTGCTGCGCCGCGGCGGCTGGCGTAGCGATGAGCGTCCTCACCGAGCTGGGCGTCGTGAGCCCAGTGCCACTCGTTCTCAATGCTCCAGCGCTGCCGGATGAGTTGCAGCAAGGCATCCGGGCTCGTCCACAGGCTGGTGAGGAACAGATGCCACCTGATGCTGCGCTTACCGCTGCGCGTCACGGTGTCGGTGATCACTTCCACGATCCAGGTGCTGCCGGGCCAGTGCAGATTGATGTGCTCCGGCGACTCTTTCGCACGCAGTTCCCAGAACGTGTCCCGCCGGGGCATCTTTCCGAGATCCGTTGCCGCGTGTGACATCGGCCCCCTGCCCTGCTCCAGGCACCATCGAAAAACGGACGGGTCGTGTGGAGGGTATCCGCCTGGATGAGGGCGTCATCCAGGCCCAGCTTGCCCAACAGCACTTTCAGTGCCGCTCGCTCGCTGGATTTGTGGGTGTCGTAGGTCTTCTGAGCCAGAGCGACGCCATGGGCTCGGGCGTAGACCGTGACATGGGCGACAAAGCGATGGTTGCCTTCTTCCGACTCAACTGCCGAACCCCGCGGGGTCTTGCCGTCGCAGACCAACTGATCCAGAGCCTTTGCCCCGCCTGGAATCTGGCTGATCATCCAGGCCTGCAGCACCTGGCCGAACTCCTGCAGGTGAGCCTTGTTGTAGCCGTCTGGCTTCCGCGCAGCGGTACAGATAGGGGAAGGTGGCATCGGAAGGCCAGCGCATGACCTCCAGGATCAGCGCCTGAATCAGCGCCTCCCGATGCCGGCCAGCGAAGGCTCCCAGATCACGGGAGCTGCGGCAGCCGCTCAGGATCCCCAACACCGCCACCAGCAGCAGGTACCACTGTGGGTAGCGCACCCCACGGCGGTTGCGGCCAACTCCTTCGGAGAAGGCTGACGCCTACGGGGATGGCCTTGAGAAAGCTGATCAGGCCATCAGCAGCGGTCTGATCGACTGTGGCGGAGCGGGTTTCGGCCATTGGCAAGGAGAAATCCCGCTGACCAAACCCAATGCTGACAGGCCCGCCAAGCGCCACGTCGCCAGACTTTTCGGCAGCCCTGGCCCCACCCCTTGCCAGCCGAGCCTCGAATGGCTAAAAAAAACAGACCTAAAGAGATGTGGCCCCTACTGCGCTGGCAAGGGAGCGCTTCAGGCATAATTGTGTTGTTGATGAGGCCCTCAGGCGTTTTGCGCTCCTGCAGGCTCGCATTCTCGATGTTCACCCCTCGAGGCTCCATGTCGTTCACCCGATCCTCAGCGAAGCGGGCGGCAGTGATGGCTGTCGCCACCGTCTCCGCCGCCATGCCCCTGGCCGCCCAGGCTGGCCCCACCACGTCGCTCAACGCCACCCAGCTTTCGGTCACCGTTGCGCCCATCAGCGTCACCGGCACCACGCTGGGTGCTTCTGTCAACGCCCTCGGCTCCGGCCTTACAAATGGCGGTGTGGTTCCAACAATTGATGCCACAGGAGCGCTGACGGTAGGCAATGCCATGGCTGCAGCAGCCAACACCAGCTTCAACCTGTCCGTCACGGCACGGGCGGCGGACACCGCACCGGTTGCCACACAACTGAGCAACACGCAAGGGTTGTCCAACAGTGCGTTTGGCTCTCAGTCTGGCGCTTTCTCCAGCACATCAGATTCCACCTTGGCGATCACTGGCACAGTTGCCACCGTGGCGGCAGGCACTGGCATCGGCTCCTCCGCTTCGGCTTCTTTCACCACTACCTTGGGCACCTCCCTCGGTGATTCCACGGTGCGCAAGATCGCCACATCCACCAACAACCAATCCACCTTCACCGCCGAGCGCCAAGGGGCGAAGTTTCAGGCTGGTGGCAGTGGCTTGGAGGCGGTCACCGCTGGTGGTCTTGGAACTACGGCCCTAGGTGCCACGCCGACAATCACGCCGCTCGCTGGTGGCAACACCCAGGCGGATGTTGCCTTCACGTTTGGCGCGGAAACACGCACTGGGCAAGCTGCCGTTGCCGCCAACTCCACCGGTTCCACCGCCCTGGCTATTCCGGCCTACGGCGACGTCACCGCTACCTACGGTGGCACCACCGCTGGCGCGATCAGCCCGACGACCAACATCAACACCTTGGGTGTTAGTGGAGGAGGCGCCGGCACCAGCTCCAGCCTCAGTTTGGTGCAAAGCCTCACGGTGTTTGGCGGTCCCTGAGCGATTGGGGGTGCCCACGGGTTCCCCTTCCTCCTGGCCCGGCAGCGGGCCAGGAGGTTTTCCATTCAGGCGGCTGTGGTCCACCGCGTTGGCGCTGCGGCTCGCCCTCCTTTCGGCTCCTTGGGTTGATGTTTTCTCTACTGTCTCGCAGCCCGCAGCTGCTCCTGTTTGGTTCGCTGCTGGTCGGCCTGGCCACGGCGGCTCCCGGCCGGGCTGATTGGTCGAGCACCAGCTCCGCACAAGTCATTCTCCGCGTCGATCCCGCCAGCGGCAGCGCCACCGCCGCCGGCGCCTCCTATGCCATCCAGGGCAGCGGCCTCGGCTCCATTCCCGCCCTCAACAGCGGCGTCGCGCCCGCCGCCGGGCTGGTGCTCGCCCCGATCAGCGATGGCGCCACCTTTCAGGTGACCATGGCCTACAAGCCTGGCGATTCGGTGCCCGCCACCCTCACCCCGGGCACCCTGCCGGCCTTCTCGGAAGTCACGGTGCAGCAGCCCGGTGATGCCGGCGGCCTGGCCGGAGACGTGACCTCCCCCATCCGCGGCAGCGCCAGTGCCGGCGGGCCGGGCACCACCGCCACCCTCACCCAGAGCAACACCTTCTCGGTGTTCCGATGAGTCGCGTTCCGATCAGCCGCTCCCTGCCCCTCGCCCTGGCCCTCGCCCTGGTCGCCGCCGCACCGGCCCAGGCCAACTGGGAGCGCCAGACCACCCACAGCGTGCAGCAGACCACCCTTAACGCCAGCCAACAGAGCGATCTGCAGCGCACCAGCCTCACCGCCGTGGCCGCCAGCGGCATCGCCGCCAGTGCTCCCCTGATCCAGCAGGGTGCCTGGAATCCGGCGGTGATCTACAGCCCCGCCGTGCAGGGCGGCACCTTCTCGCTGCTGCTCACCAGCGAAGCGGCCGGTAGCGTCTCCAGCCACAGCGTTTCCAGCTCGCCCAACCGCCTGGAGGCCAGCCGCCAACCCGATGGCCGCCTCCAAGCAGGCCCCGGCAGCAGCGCCTCCGAGGTGCAGCTCACCGTCACCCAGACCTACAGCGTCTTCTGAGCAACACGATGGCCTGCCCTCCTCCCCATCGCCTGATCCCCCTGCTGGCCGCCGCCCTGCTGCTCACTCCCCTCGCGTCCCGCGCCCAGGTGGCCCCCGGCTCCAGTGGCGCCACCACCAGCTCCAGCACCGTGGAATCGCTGAGCACCACCACCACCAACACCCTCACCTTCAGCCGCGATCAAACCTTCGTGCTCAGCGGCTCCAACATCAACATCAATGGCACCATCACCGTGCCGGGCCCGCCCCTCGGTGGCATCAACGCCGTGGAGGTGCTGCCAGCCAGCGCGGCACGCCAGCAAAGCAGCCAGCAGATCCGCGTATCAGCCAGTGATGCCGGCCAGATCCATTCGGTTGTGCTCAACCCCAGCCTTAATGCCACCGTGCGTGAGCCCGATCTTGATTTTGATCTCGCCATCACCCAGGCCGCGCCCGGCCTCACCCAGTCGCAGCGCACCGACACCGACAACCGCACCAACCAGACCACCACATCGCTGAGCGTGTTCACCGCTCCCTTCGTGCCGTGATCCAGCCCACCGCCGCCGTGCTGGGCATCGCGCTGCTCAGCGCTCTTCACCCGCCCACCCCAGCGGCGGCCATTCCGCTCAGCGTGGGTGCCAGCCATCAGATTCAGGTGGGCTGGCAGAGCTTCCAACGCAGCGGCACCCGTCTCACCCGCATCCAGGAGAGCGGCACCTCCGGCGAAAACATCCGCCCCAACGGCGGCGTGTTCGCGCTCTATGGCACCCCATTCACACCGGATCCCCTGCAGGAATCGTTCGACTACAGCTCCATCAACCGCGACACCAGCACCGTCAGAGAAAGCCGCAGCAGCGGCTTCAGCGTGCTGGGCAGCACCTCCACCACCCGCCAGACCACCAACCCAGAGCCACTCGGTTTTTTCAGCGGTAACTCCACCTTTGAGAAGTGATGCTTCGCCGCAGCCTCCTCGTTCTACTCCTGCCCCTGTTCGGCCCGCTCACCAGCGCCCAGGCCCAGGTGCAGGTGCCCGGCCCCCATGGCTTCAGCTATGGCACCACGTCCGGCCACACGTCTTTTTCCCGGCAGGAGAGCCGTGCCGAAGCGAATGTGCTGCTGCAGACTCTCACGATCAACACCACCCCAGCAGGCGCCAACTTCACGATCAACAACCCCCTGCTTGGCTTCAGCGTGATCCGTGAGCAACAGAGCCAGTCTGCGGCCGACAGCCAAACCACAACCGGCGGCGGCTCCATCAGCGGCACCAGTTACAGCGTCTTCACAAACTGAGCGCCCCGGCGAGGCCTCAGACAGCGCCGGACCACCGCTCCTTTCAACAACCAAGATCCACAGAATCTCTTGACGGTGCAGGAAGAAATCCATACCCAGACAGCCCTGGCGGGATTAGTTCTTTTACATCGAACTGCGATTTAACGTTCTCGAGCAGCTGCAAAAGCCGCAAATCCACCCGATCCAGCATCATGAAACAATGATTCATGATCCCCAGGGCTCACTTCGCCTGACGCCATGGCCCGACCCAAAGTGGCTCCGTTGACATTCCCAATCAGCCTGATCGGGCTGGTTGCCATGGCTTCGCCCCTGCGGGCGCAGCAGTTTCAGGTGTTCTGCGTTTCCAACAACGACGGCACGGTCTCCTGCCAGGGCTGGCGGGGCGGCGAAACCCTCACCTGCATCAGCAGCCGGGGGGGTGTGAGCAGCTGCAGCACTCCGAGCGGGCGTCGCTTCACCTGCGTGATCGAGCCCGGTGGCGTCACCACCTGCTCGGATCCGCGTGCCGATGGCTCCGGCCGCCCCGACACCGACTGCACCTTCACCGGCGACGGCAACTTCACCTGCACACCTCCCCGCCCCCCCAGCCAACCCCTCCTGCCCGGCCCGAGGCTCATCCCGTCTACCGGTCTGCCCTCCCTGCCCACCACCCCGCCGGTGATCACCAATCCCAGCGTCTTCGACCCCTAGGACGGGGCCTGGGGCGACCCCACGGCAATCCGCCAGCCGGAACCGGAACGAAGCGGCCGCAGCGGTGGCTCAGGGCCTGCCGCTGGGATCGCTTCCACCGCGACCAGGAGCACCGCGCGTCGGGGGGCTGAGCTTCAGGCGAGGGCGTGGATGTCGCGCGCGGTGCGGATCGCCGAGGCGATGGCGCCCTCGATCCAGCGGCGATGCAGGCGGTCGCAGGCATCGTTGGCGAAGTGAATCCGACCCAGCGGTCGGATGAGATCAGCGAACCCCGGTGAGGTCATCTCGAGCGGACGGAACAGGGGACCGATACCCCCGGCCCAGGGGTTCTGCGACCAGTCGCAGCTGATTCCCCATTCATAGGTGTGGCCGGCCTCCGGATGGATCTTCACCAGATCCTCCAGGGCCTGACGCAGGCGCTGTTCCTCGGTGAGGGGAGCGAAGGCCGCACTGTCGTTCTCCCAGGCATAGGACACGAGCAGCATGCCCCTCTCCCCCTGGCGATCCTGACCGGCCGGGGGGTAGACGATGGTGCGTATCGCCAGATCGGTGATGGTGGTGCCGTGGTGGATCCCGTCGCCTGTTTCCCACCAGCGGCGGCGGAACTGCATGAACAGCTTATGGGCCCGTCCGTAATAGCAATTGCGGATCGCATAGCTCTTCGACGGGTCCATTCCCATGATCTCCATGGTGCGCATCAAGCAGAACGGCAGCGTCAGGATGCAGGCATCGGCCTCCAGCGTCCGGGGCAGATAACCCGAGTGGTAGTGCACCGTGACCCCGGCAGCGTGCTGATCGACGGCTTCCACCGCGCAACCCAGCCGCAACCGACCTGCCAGCTCAGGCGCAAAGGCCTGAATCAGCTGATCCGCTCCATCCACGATGTACTCGAGATCATCGAAGAGATTGGCCCGATGGTGGAGAAACCACTCCACCAGGGAGAAGTGGAAGCGCCCCTCCAGGCCCAGCAGGGGTCCGATGGCTTCCAGCTCCTCTGCCTTCAGCCCGTTCTGCTGCAGATACTGGATCAACGAGTAGGCGTCGTAGTCTTCCAGGAGCAGGCGGGTGGCCGTCGCGTCGTCGTGGTCGCGGAAGAGGCGATGCAGGGGCTCAAGGCTCCGGTTGAGGATCTCCTGGGGTAAGGCATCCAGAGCCAGGCTCCTGGCCAGGTCGGAGGAGGCGAAGTCGCGCTGTCGGATCGTGCGGCCGTGAAGATGGATCAGCCCGGCCCCGTTGTCCGTCGGGAAGGGGGCCGTCTCCAGATTGAAGAGCTCATGGATGAGGATCTGGGCCAGGCGGTGTTGGCGTGGGAAACGCATGGCCCCGAGCTCGGCGTAGAGGCCGCCGATCGGCGAGCGATGGGTGTGGATCCGCCCGCCCATCCGGGTCTGGGCCTCGAGGATGGTCACCTCGTGACCCGCCCGCTGCAGCAGCCAGGCCGACACCAACCCGGCGATCCCCGCACCGACGATGACGATGCGCCGGGCAGCGCCGCCGCACGCCCCGGGCAGACCATCGCGCAGCAGTGCCGGCAGGTTGGTGCTCATCGTTGGATCATGCGTCTGCCGGCGCGAACGGCAGGGCGGTGGTGACGTCGCGACGACTGCACACCGCCCCGGTTGCCGGACGGCACGGACGACGGGGGAGCGCAGGGGCCACAATCAAAAGACTTCCGTTCATGCCCCGGTGGCCGAGCCCGCCTTCAACGCTTATACCGCCATGGGCGACCATCTGCGGCAGTGGTTGCGGCAACATGCCGAGGTGCGGCAGCCCCCCGAGGGCAGCGTGCTGGTGCGCGAAGGGGTGCAGGACCGGGTGCTCTTCCTGGTGGAAAGGGGCACGGTGCGGGTGAGCACCAGCTCCACCGGCGAACCGACGACGACCCTGGCAGACCTCGGCAGCGGCTCCCTGTTCGGCGAGATGGCCTTCCTGGAGGGAAGGCTGCCGGTGGCCACGGTGGTCGCCGGGCCCCACTGTGAACTGCGGGAGGTCGACGAGCAGCGCCTGGCCGCCTCCATGGAGGCAGATCCCCTGCTCAGCCGTGATGTCCATGAACTGTTCGCCCGCAAACTGGCCAGCCAGCTGCGCCAGCAGAACGCGATGGTGCATCGCTGGCCCGGGGTGAACAGCGCCCCGCCGGACCAGGCGCTGCTGATGTTCGGTTATCTCGAGGACAGCGACATCGACTGGTTGGCGGCGAATGGACGGGAGACCACCGTGCAGGCCGGCGAGATGCTGCTGGAGCAGGGGGAACCGGTGCCTGATCTGCTGATCGTCCTGCACGGCACCGCTCGTGTGGTTCTGCGGCAGAGCGATGACACCAGCGTCGTCGGCCATGTGCATGGCGGCGAGACTCTCGGGGAGATGTCGCTGCTGGGGGGCAGCGACGAAGCCTCTGCCAGCGTGCGGGCCGAAGGCCCGCTCACGGTGCTGCGGGTTCCGAAGGAGCGGCTGCGCAGCCGGCTGGAGGCGGACGCCCGGGTGGGGGCCCGCTTCTTCCGCGCCCTGGCAATCGTGATCTGTCGCTGGAACCGCAACCAGCTCATGCGCCACGGCCTGGCCGAGGAGGCACGGCTGGCCGAGGGAGAGGGGTCAGAGGTCGACGCTCAGCGCCACCACTCAGCGGACCTGCGCTTCGCCCGTCTGCGGCGGGCGGTGCTGGCGCGGGTCCTGGACGACTGACTGAATCACCACCGGAGAGCGCCTGCCTCAGGGCTCGACGCGCCAGACCTGGTCGGCCGGGGTCCAGTCGCTCAGCTCGGCCGGGGTGAACCACAGGCCGATCTCGAAGGCGGCGGTTTCGGCGGCATCGGAGCCGTGGATCACGTTGCGGCCGATGTTCACCGCCAGGTCGCCGCGGATCGTGCCGGGCTCGGCCTCCAGGGGCTTGGTGGCGCCGATGAGCTTGCGGGCGCTGGCGATCACGCCATCGCCCTCCCACACCATCGCCACCACCGGGCCGCTGGTGATGAACGCCACCAGGCCGGCGAAGAAGGGACGCTCGCGATGCACGCCGTAGTGGGCCTCGGCCAGCTCGCGGCTGGGGGTGAGCTGCTTGAGCCCCACGAGCTTGAAACCCTTGCGCTCGAAGCGGCCGATGATCTCGCCCACCAGACCCCGCTGCACCCCGTCGGGCTTGATGGCGAGGAAGGTGCGTTCGGTGGCCATGGGGGAGGGATTGGCGGGGTGGCAGCCATCGTGTGTGGCGGGGCTGCCGGTTGGCAAGCACGTCCCTGGGCCACCGACATTCAAGCAACCCAGTAAACTGGGTTAGAGGCCAGCCAGGCATGGCAACGACACGATGAAGAGCACCCCTTGAAAACCACCATCGATCTCCCCGATGTCCTGGTGCAGCAAGCACGCCAGAAGGCCTTGTATCTGGGGCGCCCGTTCAAGGACCTCGTGGCCGAATACATCCGTCAGGGCCTGAGTGAGCTGGCTGCGATGCCACCGGCGTCAGCCTCCAGCGCCCTGGCCATCGCCGCCGACGGCCTGCCCGTGTTTCGCCGTGATCCCAGCGTGCGTAGGCCTGTGCCAACCCTGGAGGAGCTGCTGACGCTGGAGCAAAGCGCGCTCGCCGAGGAGGACCGCCTGCGTGCCGGCCTGTCTGATTGATCCCTGTGTATGGCTGGCGCGGAGCTTTGAGGCCCACCCCTGCCATCGCCAGACCCGCCAGGCCCTGCTGAACGCCACGCCGGAGCATCCCTGGCTCTGGTGCCGCGCCACCCAGCAGAGCTTTCTGCGCCTGGCCTCCACACCCACCCTGCTGAACGTCTACGCAGCCCCGTCAGCCACGAACCGCGACGCCTGCAACGCCCTGCAGGCCCTGTCCGGCCTGCCCCAGGTGGCGGTTGTGGAGGAACCGCCCAACCTGATGGCCTGCTGGATGAAGCTGGCCTGCCTGGACCAGGCTGCCCCGAAACGGTGGATGGACGCCTACCTGGCGGCCCTGGCCATCACAGCAGGCTGGCGGCTTGTGACGCTGGATCGCGACTTTCTGAGCTTCGAAAACGACGGGCTGGAGCTTCAGCTGTTGGAGGTCGAGAACAGTTGAGGCGACGGACATTGATGATTCATTGACTGGCGTCCAGAACCATTTCACCATCGACAGAAAAACCACAGTAATGAGACTGTCAGCCATCATCGGACATGCTGCACCGCGCCCCTGGCACCATCTGTACAAGCTTGTTAAAATGTGCAAAAATCTGGCGGAAGCAGGCTCGACAAAGCCAGAGACTGGGGCTGACCTGAGAGTTGTTTCCAAGTGTTTTCCTGGAGGCTGGGCTCTCTCGCCCCCTTAGGTATGTGCATGGGCGAGCACCTGGATCGCAGCCGAAGCAAGGGAATTCCGTGCGAGGTCGTCAAGCTTGGCGATCCATGACCCTCTCCTATCAGTTGAACAACATCGGCGCGGTAACGCTGGTGCAGAGTAACTTGATTCCATGAGCCTCGCAGAGGCTCAGCTGCTCTTGTCACTTGATGATGCCTGGGATCAGTGTCATTATCCCTACTTATAACCGCCCTGATTCATTGGAGCGGTGCCTCCACTCGCTCGGCGCCATGGTGCATCCAGGGCTGGCGGTTGAAGTGATCGTCGTCAACGATGGCGGTTGTCCGCTCGATGGCCGACACCTCAGCGCGATCCTGCCGGGGGTGGTGATCATCGAGCAGGCCAACAGTGGGCCCTCGGGGGCCCGCAACACCGGGATCGCCGCCGCTGATCACCCCCACCTGGCGTTCACAGACGACGATTGCCTCGTGGAGCCGGGCTGGATTCAGGATCTGCATGCGGCGCTGGTGAAGCACCCGACCGCCCTGGTCGGCGGGAAGACGTTCAACCTGCTGCGCCACAATCCATTCTCAGAAGCCAGCCAGTTGGTTGTGGATGCGGTCTGCCGCTGGCAGAACAGTGATCCGGAGAACGGTCGCTTCATCCCCAGCAACAACATGGCCTGCTGTCGCGAGCAGATCGTGGCCCTGGGTGGATTTGACACCGTCTTCACGCTGGCTGCCGCAGAAGATCGGGAGATCTGCGACCGTTGGCGCCAGGCGGGATGGCCGATCGTGCAGCTGGACAACCGCGCTCTGGTGGGCCACAGCCACTGGCTGGATCACCGTGCCTACTGGCGCCAGCAGGTCAATTACGGCCGGGGCGCCCGCACCCTTCACAGCCTGCGGCGCGCCAGAGGAGTGTCCGGTGAACAGGCGGGTGCCGGCTTCCTGGTGCTCCTGCTGGTGATGGCGCTGCGACGCCGACAACAGGGGCGGCTTCAGCCCCTGCTCCTCCTGCTGGTGCTGGAATCTCAGCTGGCGATTGTGGTGGGGAACCTGCGCCACCCCCGGGTGCGGCCCGCGCATGTCAGCGGTGACGCGCGTGCTCAGCAGCCGACACGAGCATGACGCAGTTCGCGACGCAGCAGCCGACGGGCTGATCGGAGCACAGATACCGGAGCCAGGCCTTGTTCCAGTCGCGCCAGCAACTGCTCGGCGGTCTTCTCTGAGCCCGCTCCCGCCGCCGCTGCCAACCGCTCACGGGCCCAGTCGGGCAGGGCAAGCAGGGGTTCCAGATTCGTCAGTTGCTCATCATCGACGGCTGTGCTGAGAGGCAGGGTGATGCCGTGTCGTTCCTGGAGCCTGGTGAGCTGCTGCAGCATGGCCGGCAGACCCTCCCCCAACACGGATGGATGCAGCCGCAGGCTGGGCCGATCGTGGAAGATCAGCTCCAGATGATGCAGCAAGGCTTCACGCCGCAGCAAATCCAGCGACCCCCGCAACCTGCGGCCCAGGGAGATGTTGCGCAGGTGCAGGCATTGGCTGGCCTCCAGGCTGAGGCTGTCGTTCTGGCGATGGATGGTGTCAGGGACCTTGCGCGTACCCACCACCTGACAGAAATCGCGCACCACGCATCCGCCCAGCAGCTGGTTCCGCAGGAACGGCCGCACAATCAGCGCATTCTCACCATAAAGTTCAGACAATGCATCGAGAGTATTGCTGTACAGCAGCTTCTGTCCAGAATGTATCTGAAGGCAGTGGTCTATGATCTGAGCATGACTGACATGACGGGCGTATTTCAGCCCTTCCGCCAGCGCAGACCCCAGCCAGTCTACCGGCGGTCGCAGATACAGCACAATCCGCAGATCGAGGCCCTGATCAAGCGCAAATTGCCGCCAACAGATGTGCTGGTGCCGCGTCCAGCCATAGGCCAACTCCGCTGAGAGGATCAATGCGGCTCCACGCGTTCTGGCCCGAGCCAGGCAGCGCTGAAAGCGACTGTGGATGCGCTGGTGGTAGGGGCTTTGGCGACGTTTCCCGTTCGGCTGACGCATGGCGGCGATATGGGTATCGTGTCCCACAAGTGACGATAGAGCGAAACTGCCATTGACTTCGCCGAAACTGCAATAGATAAAATCAGGATCCTTGAGCTCGTAGTAGAGAGTTTCCTGGATGGATGTGGAGCCTGTCTTAGGCATGCCGATGTGAAACCAGCAACGGGTCATGCCAACGCGAGCCACTGAGTCAATCCATCGTAATTCCGGTGGTAAGATGATGGCAATGTGTTTCCGGCATCCAGGTGGATCAAATCTCTTCACTTAATGCGCGGCGATGGCTTCGATGACTGGTTCAGAATCCTCAGCCTGTCCTCACCCAGCCGCCGTCAGGGGATCCTTGCTGCCATTGCATGCCTGATCGCCATGCCTGCCAGGCCTCCTGTCTGTGGTGTGGCCAGTTGCTGCGGTCGCTGCCTGCCGGTCGCCCCATCCGCACGCGCGACTGGGGCGGCGATGACACGGTTTACACCTATGTGCCCTGCAGCCATTGCCGCTCTCTGGTCCTGATCAACCCACCGCCGGCGGAGTTGATGGGCCAGCACTACCGTGACGATTACGGGCCCTACCAGCAACCCTTGGCCATCAGCCTGGCGCCGCTGAGACTGCCGGACCGGGAGGCTCTCGCCGCACGCGCGACTCCCAGGCAACCTCTGCAAATTCTCGATTACGGACCTGGATCAGGCGCGTGGCTGGCCTGCGCGCGCCTCACCTTCCCGGCCATCGCCATGGCCGCCGTCGACTTCGACCCGGCAGTGAGCGGGCAACGGCTGGCCTGGCTCCAGCAGCCGGTGGCCCTGCTGGCCCCGGAAGAGTTCCTGGCCACCGCTCATCGCTGGGACGTCATCAATTTCAGCCATTCGCTCGAGCACGTGGCCAACCCCGTCACCGTGCTGGAGCGGGCCATTGAGCAACTCAATCCCGGTGGGTTGCTGCTCATCGATGCTCCCTCCGTGGACAGCCTTTCGCTGCGGATATGGGGGCCCTGCTGGCAAGGGCTGGAGGCGCCCCGCCATCTCTCGATCCCGGCGGCGAATCAGGTGGTCCGTCTGCTGTGCCACCAGCGGCTGCAGCTGCGCCGGCGCTTCACCTATGGCTCCGCCGCGCTGTTCCAGCGCACACTGGAGCAGGCGTCCCAGCCCCCATGCCCCTGGCCCCGCCGCATCCTGATCAGGGCTGGCCGTGCGGTCTGTGGCGACGGCCTGCTCAACCGCTGCTGCGGCCGCCTGGGCCTCGCCACCTCGTTCCGGCTGATCGCCAGCAAACCCGTCTCTGGGCCATGAAACCGGCCGATCAACCCCGGGTGAGCGTTGTGATCCCCGCCTACCAGGGGGGGCGCGAGCTGCTGCAGGCTGTGGGCTCGGCCCTGGGCAGTCGCCTGCGGCCCGAGGAGGTGATCGTGGTGGATAACGGCTCCGACGATGGCTCGATTGAGGCCCTCAGCGAGCGGTTCCCGGATGTGCGGGTGCTTCGCAATGGGTGCAACCTCGGCTTTGGTGGGGCCTGCAACCGGGGCCTGGCGCTGGCCCGCCGCCTGGAGCACCGCTTCACGCTGCTGCTCAACCAGGATGCCTCCCTGGATCCGGACACCCTAGGCTCGATGGTCGAGCTGGCCTGCCGCCAGTCGCGGGCCGCCGCCATCGGCTGCCTCACCCTCTCCAGCCATGCCCGCAGCCGGGGCCAGCCCCGCCTGCTCTACAACGGTTCCTGGCGCCGGTGGTTGCCCACGTGGCAGCGCCTGCCAGGTCTCAGCGGCAGCGCCTCAGCGGTGGACCGGCAGCCCCGCCAGGTGCATTACGTGTGGGGGCACGCGATGCTGTTGCGGCTGGAGGCCCTGAGTGAGCCTGGCCCCTTCGATCCGGGCTTCTTCATGTACTACGAGGATCTCGATCTGTGCTGGCGTCTGCAGCAGGCCGGCTGGGAGATCTGGTGCGATTCGCGGGTTGTCGTCTGGCACCGTCAGAGCGATCCAGCCCGGGCCGAGGGCTCGTGCCCCCGGCGGTGGCGGATGAAGGCCGCCAGCAGTCGGCACTTCTACCGCAAGCGACACCGTGCTCTGCCGGCTGATGCTCTCTGGCTGCTGCACAACCTGCGGGAGCTGATGCCCCTGGTGCTGGCGGGCCACTGGGCGGCGGTGGGCCACATCGCCCGGGCCACGCTGGGGGAGCTGAACCGGCCTGCTGGCTCAGGCCTTACCTGAAAGCCGCCGCCAGTGCTGCCGCGCCAGAGCGCGGATCCGACGCGGCCCAAGCGAGCGCCAGCCGCCCACGAGTTCCACACGAGCGGGACGATGGCGGAAGGTTCCCCAGTAGCGCAGGGGTATGCGGGGTGGCTCGTAGGGCTGACCACGGACTCGGGCGTAGTCGTCGCAGTGCTGGAGCCAACCTCGGATCTGGTCGGAGCTGTTGGTGGCGACTCCGCCGTGGAACTGGTGAAAGGTGGCCTCGCCCAGCAGCAGGATCGGCAGGCTGCCGGGCGCCTCGCAGGCCCGTTTCCAGAGGTCAAGATTCACCAGTCCGCCTCCGGGCAGCTGGAAACCCTCGTCGTAGCCACCAAGCTCCCGCCAGAGCTCACGGGCCATGAACAGCGCGTTGCTCTCCGTGACATCGGCATCGAACCAGGTCAGCCCGGATGATTCATCGAACACCGAGTGAGCGAACAGCCGATAACCATCGCGCTCCCAGTTGCAGCGGGCCAGCAGGTTGTCTTCAGTGCGCTGGTTGTAGCCGAACCGCATGGTGATCGACTGACGCCCAGGCCCCAGATAACGTCCGCGGCTGCCCACCACAGCGCGGGGCGACAGCTGCAGAGCCTCCAGCGCCAGGGCCAGCAGACCAGGCGAAGCGAGCCGGGCGCCGTCGATCATCACAGCCCAGTGGCGCCCTCGGGCGGCAGCAAGGCCCTGGTGGATGGCCGCCACCGGCGACGCCACGGGGGCCTGGCAGCGAAGCAGGCGCAGGTTGAGACTCAGATCGGCGAAAGCCGCGGCCTGGGGGGGCTCCCGGGAGCCATTGTCGACCACGATCACTTCGTAATTCTCGCGGGCAATGCCGCGCTGGTAAGGCGGCGAGAGGGAATGCAGGGTGCGGGGCAGCTCCCTGCTGTTGTTGAAGGCGATCACCACAATCGAGAGGTCAGGCTCCATGGCGCAATCAGCGGCTGGCGGCTAACAGCCGTAGTGGAGGTGAATCACGCCCACCCTCAGCCGCTGGCCGGCTCGGCGTGGGAGCGAGAGGCGATGGGGCAACCTTCCCGTGAGCCGCCGGATGGCGGCCGCCACGGTCTGCTCAGACGGTGGGGCATCCGCGCTGGCGAGGACAGGCAGGCCGCTGCGGAGGGCAAGCCAGTGCAGCGCCTCCTTGGGTACAGCCAGCAGCGTTTCGGCGCTATCCACCGGCGGGGGGATGCCCGGAGGAGCGGTCGCTGCAAGGGCTGTTGGGGTGAGCCGCAGGCCCAGCTCCCGCTCCAGCCAGGCTCCCTGGCTGGCCATGGTGGGGATCCAGCGCTCGAGAACGGAGGCATGCAGCCGCAGCGGGGGGCCGGGCAGCCGTTCCAGCTGGCGCAGGAGCGGGGCGTACTCCGCCCCCGCATGCAGCCCTGTGGCCGGGAGACTGAGGCGCTGGCGGTTGTAGGCCAGCAACAGGCCGCATGCCGGCCGGGACAGACTTTCATTGACGGCCGTGCGGTAGCCGGGCGGGCAGCGGAAGCCGATCTCGCGGCAGAAATGCCGGACGACACAGCCACCGGGGAACAGGGCGGTGTCGTAGGGGTAAATGGATACACTGGCACGGCCGAACACGAGCCAGAGCTCCTCGATGATCGCCTGAAAGTTCAGCAGTTCCCCAAACATCTCGAGGCCAAACTCGGCATTGCCGAATTTGAGTGATTGCTGGTACAGGCTTGCCAGCCATGGCAGCCAGGGGCGCAGGTAGGCGATCAGCACCACCTCGAAGCCCTGATCCACCAGATAAGCCCGCAGCCGGCGGAAACGGCTGAAGGCTTCGGGCGAGGCTCGCCAAAGCCCCTCAGCCGAAAGGATCAGATCGGCGCCTCGGCGACGGCACCTGGCGACCGCCCGATCCAGACGACGCTGCAGCCGCTGCCGATAGAGGGGGAAACGACCTCGGGAGGATGCCAGATGCTTTTCGTACAGGCGCCTGCAGTGTGGCTCCTCGGTAAACAGAGCCTCAAGGGCATGGGAGCCGTTGTCAATGTAGCCTCCCGAAAAATACTGAAAACGGGGATCCCTCAAGTCGAAGAAGAGTGCTCTCTGCAGAGCCGACGTGCCCGTCTTGGGGGCTCCACAGTGAATGATGCAACGCATGGTCCGCACCCTAGGACGGCCCGTGAGACCCAGCTCCACAGAGATTGGGGAAGGAGCCGCAGGCGAACGCCCAACCAGGAGCACAACGGCCAGAGCCTGCGGATGACCTGCTCCGTTGTGTGCCCGATGAAGCTCATGACGAATTCCCCGGCTCCACCTAACCAGTCGAAGACACTCATTCACCCTGAACAGGGTACCTAAATCCACGCCTGATTTGTACAGGATTTCCGATTTAGTAAAGCTAAGATGTGCTATTCTGATGCCAAATAAGTCTGGTTAATGCCTGATTCCATTGGGATCATCGGAGCCGGTCCCGCTGGCATCACGGCGGGCTACCTGCTCAGCAAAGCCGGTATCAACGTTGACATCTTTGAAGCCGATCCCACCTACGTAGGCGGCATTTCACGAACTGTGGTGCACAACGGCTTCCGTTTTGATATCGGCGGCCACCGCTTTTTTTCGAAATCCAAGGAGATCGAAGCCCTCTGGAGCGAAATTCTCCCCCACGACATGATCACGCGAGATCGGCTCTCGCGCATCTACTACAAAAAGAATTTCTATACTTACCCCTTGGAAGCCAGCGAGGTCGTTACCAACCTGGGCAAGACCGAATCCTTCCTTTGCGTTGCTTCCTATCTGAAGGCCAAGATCACACCACGCGCTCAGGCCAGCAATCTGGAAGAATGGGTCACTGGAAAGTTCGGCTCACGCCTTTATCGCACCTTTTTCAAGAGCTACTCCGAAAAGGTATGGGGCAAGGCCTGCAGTGAAATATCTGCCGACTGGGCTGCTCAGCGGATCAAAGGCCTGTCCCTCACCACAGCTGCGCTCGCCAGTCTCCGCCCTCGCCCCCCTGCTCCGCCGCCAGACGATCGAACCAAGCAGATCAAGACGTTGATCACCGCCTTCCGCTATCCGAGGCTTGGCCCGGGCATGCTATGGGAGGTTGCCGCTGAACGGATCCGCTGTCAGGGCGGGCGGGTGATGATGGACAGCCGGGTGCAGCGCCTTGAGCATGATCCTGGCCTGGGTGGCTGGCATCTGGAGCTGACTGGCAATCCTGGCATCCGCCATGGCCCCTATCAACACGTGATCAGCTCCACACCGCTGGGATCGATCATCTCCGCCATCGCCAATCCCCTGCCGGCCGAGCTGCACATCGCAGCCAGGGGATTGAGCTACCGCGATTTTCTGCTGGTGGCCCTGATCCTGCGGCCAGGGCCCAGCTTTCCTGATCAATGGCTCTACATCCACGATCCCGATCTTCAGGTGGGCCGCATCCAGAACTTCGCTAACTGGTCGCCGGACATGGTGGATGGGTCAGGCCGCCGCTGCTACGGCATGGAATACTTCTGCTTCAGCCACGACGCGATCTGGAATCTCTCCGATCAGGAGCTCATTGCCATGGCAGCCAGAGAACTGGAGGCCCTGGGCCTGGCTGAGCAAGGCGAGGTGGTGGATGGCTGCGTGGTGAGACAGGCCAAGGCCTATCCCGTGTATGACGATGCCTACCAGAATCGTATCGACACCATCAAGTCTGGCCTGGCCCGCCATTGCCCGGGCCTGCATCAGGTGGGCCGCAACGGCATGCATCGCTACAACAACCAGGACCACTCGATGATGACGGCGATGCTCACTGTTCGCAATATCCTGGAAGCCGAATCAGACCTGGACCCTTGGCTCGTGAATCAGGATGCAGAGTATATCGAGACCACAACCGGATCCAGCTTCGAGCAACCAGGCAAGTTACAGCCAAAGTCCCGCCTTTAACTATAAATACCCCTCCTTGAAACGGCCCTCCGCCCAACACTTCGCCTCGTCCCTCGGCACGGTCTGGCAGGCACTCAGCAGCCTGATGCTCGGACTCCTGCCGGCCTGGCAAGGTTCCACTCCAGTGGCCCGCCTGATCCGCCACACGGCGCGCAGCCAGAAGAAACTCCTGTTGCTCAATGGTTGTGCAGCGCTTCTGCGCAGTGCCTCCGAAGCCCTACTGTTTGCCGTGATCTACCAGGCTGTGCGTCTGATCTCCGGATCACCACTGCCGGCCATGGCCCAACAGGCCAACCTCTCAAGAGGCAGCACCTTTCTGATTCTGCTGTTGGCCGTCAGCGTGATCCAGCTGATCGCCAGCGGCAGCCGTGCCCTCAACGGCGTGCTTTCGGGCCGCTTTGCCGCACGCTGCCAGGCCGAAATCCTGCCCCGCCTGCACAACCACATCCTCAGCCTCAGTTACGGCTGCGCCAGCGGCTTCAAGGCCGGTGATCTGGCCCGGCAGGCCTCCATCGCACCCCTGGCGATCAACACCGAAATCGAACAGATCAGCCTGATTGTCAGTGATGGCCTGCTGGCGCTGGTATATCTGCTGGTGCTGGTGCGGATCTCGCCCTGGCTGCTGCTTCTGGCCGCTGTGCTGGCCATCGGCACGGCCGTCACCCAGGCCTGGCTGCGGCCCCGGATCGGCGCCGCCTCCAGGGAGGTGGAGCAGCAGCAGCGCCGGATCGGTGCCGCCATCACAGCCGATCTGCAGGTGCTGCGCCTGCTGCACAGCAGCGCCGGCACGGCGGCAGCAAACCGCAGCTTTCAGCGCCAGCTGCAGGGGTTGGACGTGCGGTTGCGGCGGTTGAGCACCCTGCGCAGCCTGATGGAGCCGATCGCCGAACTCCTGCCCACCCTGATCGCCGTGGTGCTCGCCCTGTTCAGCTGGCAGCTCAGCGGCGGACGCAGCGAGCTGCTGATCCCAGGCCTGGCCACCTTCGTACTCGCACTGCAGCGCCTCAACCTGCGGCTCGTCCGCATCGGTCAGAGCGCCAACCTGCTCGCTGAGAACCTGTCCAGGATCGAGTTGCTCAACGATCTGCTGGCTGCCGAGGGCAAAACCTTCCGCCGCCGGGGCGGATATCCCTTCGCGGGTCTCAGGCACGGAATCCGCTTCGAAGGCGTGACGCTCCGCTACCCGGGGCGTTCCCAGCCCTCCTTGATCGATGTGAGTTTCCAGCTGCCCCTCAACGGCACGGTGGCCCTGGTGGGTGCGTCCGGCGCCGGCAAATCGTCCCTTGTGGATCTGCTCGTGGGCCTGATCGAGCCCTCCGCAGGCCGGATCCTGGTGGACGGCCAGGCTCTGCAGAGCCTCGATCTCGACAGCTGGCAGCGGCGGCTGGGGGTGGTGAGCCAGGACGTGCTGGTGGTGCATGACACCATCGCCGCCAACATCGCCTTCGGCCTGGGGGATGGCGTGAGCCAGGAGGCCATCCAACGCGCCGCCACAGCCGCCTGCGCCGATGGATTCATCGAGGCCCTTCCAGAGGGCTACAACACCGTGATCGGCGAGCAGGGCCACCGGCTCAGCGGCGGCCAGCGTCAGCGCCTCTCCCTCGCACGCGCCATGCTCCGGCAGCCGGAGATCCTGATCCTCGATGAAGCCACCAGCGCGCTCGACAGCCACAGCGAGGCAAGGGTGCACCAGGCGATCGAGGCCTTCCGCCGCGGCCGCACCGTGCTGGCCGTGGCCCACCGCCTCAGTTCGATCCGCCATGCCGACCGGATTCTGGTGATCGATGCCGGCAGGATCGTGGAGCGGGGCAGCCACGATCAGCTGCTGGCACGAGCTGGCGCTTACGCCGGTCTCTGGAACCGTCAGCAGGGACGGCCGAACCCCACCGCCGCCCGCCCCCCCGGCACCAGCCCATGACGGCGACCAGCCTGATCATGCCCACGGTCGGCTGGGGCCCCACCTTCGCGATCTGCCTGCAGGCGGCCCAGGCCGCCCTCGGCCCCGGTGATGAGCTGCTGGTGGTGTTCGATGGCGTGCCACCGCCACCACCCGACTGGCTGCACGCCAGCGGTGCCGTGCTGCTGCAGACCGGCGCCCGCAGCGGCCCCGCCGCCGCCCGCAACCTCGGAGCCAACAAGGCCAGCCACCCGATCCTGCTGTTCGTGGATGCGGATGTGGAGATGCACCGCGATGCGATCGAGCGCATCCGGGCGCACTTCAACGCTGATCCCCAGCTTGAAGCCCTGTTCGGCAGCTACGACGACCGGCCCGCCGCTGCCGGCCTGGTGAGCCGCTTCCGCAACCTGCTGCACCACCACACCCACAGCTCCCATCCCGGCCCCGCCAGCACCTTCTGGGCCGGCCTCGGCGCCATCCGCCGCGATGCCTTCCTCGCCGCCGGCGGCTTCGATGCCGCCGCCTATCCGCGCCCCAGCATCGAGGACATCGAGCTGGGCCTACGGCTCCACGATGCCGGCGGGCGGATCCTGCTCGATCCTTCCATTCAGGGCACCCACCACAAGTGCTGGACCCTCCCCCTGATGCTGCGCACCGATATCCGGCAACGGGCGATTCCGTGGGGCCGCCTGCTGCTGCGTCGCCGCCAGCTGCCGGCAACCCTCAATCTCTCCACCTCCGCGCGCCTGAGCGCAGCTGCCAGCCTGCTGATCCCTCTCGCCCTTGCGGCAGGCACCATCCCTCCCTGGCGGATGGGGGCATCCCTGCTGCTGGCCCTGACCCTGGCCCTGATCGTGCTGCTCAACCGGCCGTTCCTCGCTCTGCTCAGGCGCCGGGGCGGGATCCGCCTGGCCGCCGCAGGCACTGGCCTGCTGATCCTTTACCTGTTGTCTTCCAGCCTCACCTTCGCCGCTGTTGCTCTGGCGGCGATGGCAGAGGCCCCTGTTCGAGCGCCGGCCTGGCTCCAGACCAGACCAGGTCTTCAGCGGAGGATCTGTTGGGCAGGTCTTGCCCTGCTGGCCCTGATGGCCTCGACAGCGATCGTGAGGGGGCTCGTGCTGCTTGGCCTGGCGGGACCATGGATCGACCTTCATCAACGGTTTGATGAATGGCGACTGTTTCGGGATCAGATTTACCCCTCGCCCCACCTTGCCGACGCTGAAGCAAAAGCACTCCCCTATTTCCGAACCACGGTCTACCTGCCGTGGGCCCTGCCGCTGTTCGGTGTGCTTTTCGCCGGTGGAGGAATCCTTCAGGGAAAACTGATCATCAGTGCCATCAGCCTGGTCTGTCTGGCGCTGATCGCCGCGATCGGCTGGAAGACGTTGATGCCGCTCGGCCGCCGAGCCGGGTGGCTGGGGTTGCTGACACCCCTGGCGATTGCTGGCAACGGCAACGGCCTGGCCCATGGCCAGTTTTCGATCCTCTGCATGGGCCTGATCAGCCTGCAATGGCTCCTGCTCGAACGCCGTCGCCCCGTCTCCGCCGGAGTGTGCTGGGCTCTGGCGATGCTGAAGCCTCAGATCGCGCTGCCATTCGTCGTCCCCCTCCTGAGGGGACGCAACTGGTCGGGCCTGGTGGCAGGCACAGGCCTTCTGCTGATGCTGTCCGGCGTGGCCCTGTTCCACACCCGTACAGCCGCTGGTGCCTTGATGATCAGCTGGTTTCGCGTGCTGCCCTCGTTCATCAGCACCGGCCATCACAATGCTTTGGCCTCGTTGCTCTCGCTGGGGGCCCATCCATCGGGGCGGATCCTTGAGGCATCAGCCCTGCTGGGAATTCTCACCATCACCATCGCGCTGGCATGGTTTGGGCGCAGGCTGCTGAACCGCTCGTGTCTTGAGGGGGCCTGGCAGAAGCTGAACAACCATCCCCTGGAACTGGCAGGCCTCTGCGGCCTGGTTGGTCTGGTCAGCTTTTACCATGCTAGCTACGACAACATCATGCAATTCCCTGCTCTGTTGGCGGCCTGGCGAGCAACTCTGGCCCAACCGCGCTTTGGTTCTCTGCTGATCACCCTGCTGCTGGTCTTCACCAGCTGGACTCCGCTCACGCTCCAGGACGCCATCCCTGGCATGGGCACACTCCAGGTGCTGATCTGGAGCTTGAGCGGCATCTGGCTGCTCTGGCGCATGCTTGTCCCCCTGAGCCCAGGCCTTGCCCTGGTTCGTGAGCTCGAGCAACCCCTGAACCCGTAGCCGCTGGGGATTGGGAGGCACGGGCGTGATGCTGCGCCACACCCACGTGTTGATCTGGTGGGTCCAGGGTGATCCTCACAACCTCTCGAAGGCCGCCCTGGCACAGCGCGGGCGCCCTCGGCCTGACCATCGACGCGGCAGACTCCAAAATCAGCGCCTCTCCCCACCTCCAGAGCCTGTGGTGACCTCCCGCACAGCCACCGATCAGGCCTCCCCGCCCTGGACCGCCGCCGACGGCGCCGCCCTCTACGGCCTCGACCGCTGGGGGGAGCCTTACTTCAGCGTGGGCGCGCGCGGGCAGGTGATGGTGCAGCCCCGGGGCGAGCGGGGGGGCGCCCTCGATCTGGTGGAGCTGGTACGGGGGCTGCAGGGCCGGGATCTCTCGCTGCCGCTGCTGATCCGCTTCGACGACATCCTCGAGGACCGGCTGGAGCGCCTGCACGCCGCATTCGAGCGGGCGATCGCCCAGTACGGCTACGGCGGCCGCTACCAGGGCGTCTTCCCGGTGAAGTGCAACCAGCAGCGCCATGTGGTGGAGCAGCTGGTGGAATCCGGCCGGCGCTGGCATTTCGGCCTGGAGGCCGGCAGCAAGGCGGAGCTGCTGATCGCCCTCTCCCTGCTCGACGACCCGGAGGCCCTGCTGATCTGCAACGGCTACAAGGATCGCCGCTACATCGAGACGGCGATCCTGGCCCGCCGCCTCGGCCGCCGGCCGGTGGTGGTGATCGAGCAGGCCGACGAAGTCGAGCGGATCATCACCGCCAGCCAGGACCTGGGCGCCGCCCCTTACATCGGCATCCGCGCCAAGCTCGCCAGCCGCAGCACCGGCCGCTGGGGCAGCTCGGTGGGGGAGCGCGCCAAGTTCGGCCTTTCGATCCCCGACCTGCTCGCCACCGTGGAAGCCCTGCGCAGCGCCGGGCTGCTCGACGACCTGCGCCTGCTGCACTTCCACGTGGGCAGCCAGATCAACGACATCGCCGTGCTCAAGGACGCCCTGCAGGAAGCCGGCCAGATCTACGTGGAGCTCACCCGCCTCGGGGCGCCGATGGGCTACCTCGACGTGGGCGGCGGCCTGGGGATCGACTACGACGGCAGCCGTACCGCCAGCGCCGCCTCCACCAACTACTCGCTGCAGAACTACGCCAACGACGTGGTGGCCACGGTGCGCGAGTGCTGCGAGCCGGGCGGCGTGCCGGTGCCCACGCTGGTGAGCGAGAGCGGCCGCGCCATCGCCAGCCACTTCTCGGTGCTGGTGTTCGACGTGCTCGGCGCCGGAGCCCTGCCCGGCGCCGAGCCCGCGGCGACTGAGGCCGAGGCCCTGATCCTGCGCAACCTGCGCGACACCCTCCGGGGCATCCGCGCGCTGCCGGCGGGGGGCGACAGCGCGGAACCGGGCGACGACGACGGCGACGGCCGGATCCCGGAGCGCCTGCAGGAGGCCTGGAACGATGCGCTCAAGTTCAAGGACGATGCGCTGGCGGCCTTCCGCCTCGGCTACCTGTCGCTGCCGGAGCGGGCCAAGGCCGAGCAGCTCACCTGGGCCTGCTGCCAGGCCATCGCCGCCCGCCTCGAGGGGATGCCGGAGGGAACGCCGATCCCCGAAGAACTGCGCGCCCTGCCGGCGGCGCTGGCCGGCACCTACTACGCCAATCTCTCGGTGTTCCGCTCGGCTCCCGACACCTGGGCGATCGACCAGCTGTTCCCCGTGCTGCCGATCCACCGGCTCGACGAACGCCCCATCCGGCTGGGGAGCTTCGCTGATCTCACCTGCGATTCTGACGGCAAGATCGCCCGCTTCATCGACCGCGGCCAGCCCAAGCCCCTGCTCGAACTCCATCCCCTGCGCGATGGCGAGCCCTATTGGATCGGCCTGTTCCTGGGCGGGGCCTATCAGGAGGTGATGGGCAACCTGCACAACCTGTTCGGCAGCACCAACGCCGCCCACATCCGCCTGAGCGACGGCGGCGGCTACCGGGTGGAGCACGTGGTGCGGGGCGACACCAATGCCGAGGTGCTGAAGGCGATGGAGCACGATCCCGCCCTGCTGCAGGAGCGGCTGCGGGTGGCCAGTGAGGCGGCGATCGCCCGGGGCGACCTGGCGATCGCCGATGCGCGGCGGCTGATGGCGCATCTGCGGGCGAGCCTGGAGCAGACCACCTACCTGCAGGGTTAAATCGCCGTTCAGGCCTTTACTGCGTATCTGTCGCTACTGATTAGACGATTCGGTGGGCAATCAGTCTCGCCGGCGGCACAGGATCCCCCCCCGGCGGCGTGATCCCTCCCCCAAGATTATCGCCAACAATTGCGGAGGGCATGGTGCTGTTACTGGCCCAGCTGGTGGCGCCACCGGTCCAGCAGGGTCCTGTGCGCCTGCCAGGGCCTGGCGCCGGCGAACAGCGGCCGGCTCCGAATCGCCCTCCGGCCCCCGTCGAGCTGACCCCGGAAACCGTTCCGTCTCCCACCCCGGGCCCGGCCCCCACACAACCGATCCCTCCCCCTGGCGCAACCGACGTACCCGGCGCGGGTGCCACTCTCCCTCCGGTCCGGGGAACCAGCCCTTACAACGCCCGCCAGCTGCGCCGCATCCTCGGCGCCTGCAGCACCATCGCTGAGCCGGCCGAACGGCTGCGCACCTGCGCGGCCACCCTGACCGCCCGGCTGGTGGCCGATGGGTTCCTCAACAGCCGGGTCTACGTCGTCGAAACTCCTGCGCCAGGGGCCCTTGAGCTGGTCGAGGGGCGCGTGGTCGAACTGCGTGTGGACGGCAGCGATGAACGGCTGAACCGCCGCATCAGGCGGCTCACCGACCCCCTCAAGGGCCAGGTCCTGCATGTGCCCAGCATCGAGCGCCAGCTGCTGCTGCTGCGCCGCCAGCCCGGGGTGGCGATGCTGCGCGGCAACCTCTCCCGCCTGGGCAGCGACCCCTCCCAGGCCGTGCTGAGCATCACGGTCGATCCCGGTGGTCAGCCCTGGCAGGGCGACTTCTCCCTGCGCAACGACGGCAACAACGGCTCCGGCGAAGCACGAGCCGTGGCCACGCTGCTGAAACCCTCCCTCGGCATCCCTGGCGACACGCTTCTGCTCTACGGCGAGCTCAACGCGAGCGATGCGCCGGAACTGGGGGCCGTGATCAGCTCGGTGAGCTACACCCTCCCCCTCGGCGATGCCTGGAACCTGACCGGCGCCTTCGGCTACAGCCGCCGCAACCTGGTGGAACTTCCTGAGCCCGTGGATGGTTTCTCAACCAGCCAGTACCAGGGGCTGGGTCAGCTGGAATGGGTGTTCCGCGACACCATCAGCCAGCGCTGGGGCCTGTTCGCCGGCTACAGCGCCAGCCGCAGCAACACCTATTTCAAGGATGCCGCCCTCCCGGACATCCTGCCGGAGGTTCTGCGCAGCCCCAGCAGCGGCTATCTGCGGATCGGGGTGGGCGGCAGCGGCCTGGGCACCGACTACGGCTGGAGCGGCAATGCCTACCTGCTCCAGGGAATCGGCGCCGCCACACCGGACCAGCAGCGGCGGGAGCTGGAGGTGGCGGGCATCGTGCCGGGGGAGGCCACGGCCCTCGGCGCCCTGATCTCAGGTGCCTGGGTCTTCCGGCCCGGCTGGCAGCTGAACCTGCGTCTCGGTGGCCAGGTGGCGCTGCGACCCCTGACCTCGCCGATGCAGTTCACCCTCGGCTCCGACGTGGGCCTGCGGGGCCTGCCCGGCCAGCTGATCAGCGGCGACAGCGGCTGGCTGAGCACCGGGGAGGTGGCCTGGACGCTCTGGCAGAAGGGCGGCCAGGGCGTCCAGCTGGTCCCCTTCCTCGGGGCCGGCGGGGTGCGCACCAACCTGAGCGGCGACACGGACAGCGACACGGTGGGATCCGGCGGCCTGCTGGCCCGCTGGAGCAGCGATGCCGGCTGGCTGGTGGAGCTGGGCTGGGTGCAGCAGTTCTCCACCGATGACAATCCGGGCGTCTGGACCGACTGGGCACTCGGGGACGGTCTTTACGCCAGGGTGCAGTACCGCTTCTAGGAGGGCTCCAGGGCGGCGCTCCCCGCCGCCGCGGCCACAGCGGAGAACACCTCCACCGGGCCGATCCCCTTCACCTCCTGGGGGCCCAGATCCACCACCTCCAGTCCCGGCGCAGCGCCCACCAGTTCGGCGGTGCGGGCATCAAACACCACGTCGGGCTCCACCCTGCGGGTGACGGCCTCCAGCCGGGCGGCCAGATTCACCGTGTCGCCGATCACGGTGAATTCCATCCGCCGCGGACTGCCGATCTGGCCGACCATCACCTGGCCGCTGGCCAGGCCCACGCCGCTGTCGAGGGTGGCGATGCCGCGGGCCTTCCACTCGGCGTTGCAGTCCGCCAGGGCCTTGCGCATCGCCAGGGCACAGGCCACAGCCGCCCGCGCCTCGGCGGCAGGCCCCCGGCTCACGGGCGAGCCGAACACCGCCATCACCGCATCGCCGATGAACTTGTCGATGGTGCCGCCATGGGCCACCACCACCTCCACCATCGCCCCGAGATACTCATTCAGCTGCCGCACGTGCAGTTCGCTCTGCCCCGCTTCGCTGCGCTGGGCGGTGAGGGTGGTGAAGCCCTTGAGATCGCTCATCAGCACGGTCACCTCCAGCAGCCTGCCCCGCAGGATGCCGTCGGCCGCCGCCGGATCCGACAGGATCTCCGCCACCACGCCTGGGGCCACGTAGCGCTCGAAGGTGCGGCGCAGGCGGCGCCGTTCCCCCTGCTCCCGCAGGTAGGCGTCGCTGCCGGTCACCACGCCAAGCAGCACCAGCCCGGTCATCGGCGGCAGCAGCGGCAGCCAGCGATGCCCCTGGCGCAGGCTGAGCACACCAGCGCCGAATACCCCCACCAGCATCAGGGTGAGCACACCAAGCCGCCAGGCGATCGGTTGGCGCAGCCGCTCGAGGGCCAGCGCCGCCAGCAGCGGCGCCATCGCCAGCAGCGCCCGGGGCCAGGGTTCGGCAGGCCAGGGCTGCAGGCCGTCGCCCTGCAGCGAATTGGCGGTGGCACTGGCAAGCAGCTCCAGACCGGAGAGGGGGCCGAAAGGCGTGGGGTAGCCGTCGTTCCCCTGGGCCACCACCGGACCCAGCAGCACCAGGGCCCCGGCGACGGAGGCCCGGCGTGGATGGGCGCGCCAGCGGTCGGGATCCAGCACCTCCCAGGCCGGCAGCCGGGGGAAGGTGCCCTCGGGTCCGTAGACGTTGAGGGCGCTGCGGCTGTCGTTCTGGCGGCCGTGGCGACCGGCCAGCCGCAACAGGGTGGAAGAGAGGGAAGGGAGGGAACGGGCCCCCTGCTGCCCCAGGAGCCCGCGGGCATAGGCCTCGGGATGGAAGCTCGGCTCGCCCGGTCGACGGGCCAGGGTGTTGGTGAGGCCGAGGGCACCGGCACCGCCGAGGGCCGTCAGGAACGGCTCCGGCCGCACCAGGGTGAGGCTGCCGGCTCCCCGGCTGTCCTCGGATTCGAGCATCTCGGCGGCCAGGGCGATGCGGCCGGGGTGGCGGCGCAGCAGGGCCGCGAGGGCCTGATCGTCGGCCGGGCCCCGGGAACTCGCCCCCTCGAACACCACGTTGATCGCCACCGCAGCAGCCCCGGCCTTCAGCAACCGATCGGCGGTTTCGCCATAGGCGGCCCGCGGCCAGGGCAGGGAGCCGACCCCTCGGGCCCAGGCGGGAATGCGCCGGTTCTGCTCGAACCAGTCGCCCACCTGCAGGGTGGCATCGTCGACCGTCACCAGCAGCACGCCGGCGGGCGGGCGGCGGGCTCCGACAAGCAGCTGGAGCTGGTCCTCCAGCCCCCTCTCCCACAGCCGCCAGCGGGGCCCCGGCCAGCCCGCCGTCCAGCCCACCCAGAGCACGACCGCCGCGGCGAGCAGCAGCGGCGCCCGGGGGCGGCGGTTCACCATCCGGCTCTCTCCCCGCCGCCCACCATCCCGCTCATGCGCGCTCGCATCGGCTGAACGGGGACAGGCAGGACGTCACGTCAGAAGAGGCGGGGCACGGAGAAGCGGGGCAGCGCGGGGGTGGGCACCACGGGAGTGGGCACGGCGGGCAGCGACGGCAGGGCCACTCCCGGCACCTTGGCGCGGATGTAGCTCTCGAGGGCGCCGTAGTTGGGCAGCGGCAGACGGAAGCCCACGAACAGCGGACCCTGCAGGATGTCGGTGTAGTCACCGCTGGTGAGGCCCAGCAGGGCCAGGATCACCCCCTCGGGGGAGAGGCGCAGCCGCTGGCCCGCCTGCACGGTGGTGGGGGGCTTGCCGGTGGGTTCGCCGTCCTTGAGGGGTTCCACCGCCACCTCCCCTTCCAGCACCGACAGCTGCGACGCGCCGGTGTCGTCGACCTCCAGCACGAAGTTGGTGCCCCGCACGCTCAGGCGGGCCGAGCGGGTGCAGCCGCTCTGCCTGCCCGACACCAGCACCTGGCCCCTGTCGAGCAGGAAGCAGCCCTGGCCCAGCCGCATGCGCGAGAAGCGGTTGATGCGGCCCACCGCTCCACCGGCGAAGCCCAGCTGACCGCGCGCGTTCTCCGTGCTCACCTGCTGGGGAGCGGTGGCCTTCTGCTTCACCTTCGCCTGTCGGCTGTCCACGTAGAGCTGGTTGCCGTCGAGGATCTCCTGAATCACGGCGCTCTCGGCCGCCCGGGCGGCAGGGGCGATGGCAACGGGGGTCAGCAGCAGCAGGTAAGACGGCAGCAGACGCAGGGGGCGGCGGGCCATCGGCCGGGAACCCCGGAGACGGAACAGCAGCCATTGTGACCCGGATCAGCGGGCGCAGAAGCGCACCAGCAGCGAAAGGCGACTCAGGGGCGGCTCCAGCTCCGCCGGATCGAAGGGGGGCACCGCATCAGCGGCCGGGGCCGCCGCCGCCCGCAGGGCGATCGGAGGACTCCCGCCGTCCAGCTGCAGCTCCAGGGGTGAGAGCTGCGGGCGGCCGACCACAGCCGCCACCTCAGCCGCCTGGGCGAGGGCATCCCGGTAGGCGGCCCGCAGCAGATCGCGGCGCAGGGTCTCGGCCTCGGCCCGATCGGCCTCCGCCGTCACCGGCGCCAGACGCACGCCGGCGAAGCTGCCCACACCGCGCACCAGCTCCTGGAACCGCGGCGGCGCCACCCGGCCGCTCACCTGCACCACCGCCTGCACCCGGCCGGGCCGCCGTCCCTCCGCCGGCCGCTGCCAGGTCTGGGGCGAACTCACCCGCAGCTCCTCCGCCCCCAGGGCCTGCAGGCCGCTGCGCACCGCCGCCAGCCGGCTCTGAAGGCTGGCCAGCGCCGTATCGGCTGCGCTCCCATCAGCCTCGATCCCCAGGGAGAACCGCAGCCAGCGGGCCACCTGCCGCCGCTCGGCCGAGCCGCGGGCCTCCAGCAGGGTGCCCTCACAACGGAGCTGCACCTGGCCGCGGGCAGGCCCCGCGGGCCCCGCGGCCGCCAGCAGCAGGGGGAGAAGAAACGGAAGCCTGAAGACGCGTCGCATCGGACCTGGCAGAGGGATCTCCAGCCTGGCCCGGCCCGGGTGGGATGTCCCGTGATCGGCAGCCCGGCGGCAAGATGGGGCCTCCGCCCTCCCTGCTGCCGATGGGCCCACTCGGACTGGTGCCGACCTGGATCTCGGCGGGCGCGGGGGCCGCTTTCCTGCTGCTGCTGGCCCGCAGCTGCCGCCGCCGGGGGCTGCCGGTGGTGCCCTTGCGCCTGCCGCTGCTGGCGCTGCTGGCGTCGGTGGTGGTGCCCGCCTTCCCCCTCCGGGGGATCCCCGTGGGCTCCAGTCTCTGGCTGGGCGCGATCGACGACCTGCTGCTGGTGTACGCGGGCATCCGCCTGGCGGTGTGGTTGGCGCTGGAGCTTCCCTGCGGACTGGGCTGGTGGCGGCGTCCGCCCGACCTGCTGCTGCAGCTGCTGATGGTGGGCGGCTGCGCCCTGGGCACGGTGGTGGTGGCGAGGCAGACGGCCCGCTTCGATCTGGTGGGGCTGGTGACCACCTCGGCCGTGCTCACGGCCGTGATCGGCCTGGCGGCGCAGGAGCCGCTCAAGGACCTGCTGGCGGGGCTGGAGCTGCAGCTCAGCGAGGACTTCAACCCCGGCGACCTGCTCGACATCGAGGGGGGGGCCCGGGGCGTGGTCCATTCGGTGAGCTGGCGCGACACCAGCCTGCGCAACATGGATGGGGCCCTGGTGGTGGTGCCCAACACCAGGCTCACCGAAGGGGTGATGCGCAACCTCAGCGCCTTCGGCCCGGTGTCGAACCGCTTCGAGGTGGGCCTGGCCTACGACTTCGCCCCCGGCCAGGCCCGGGGGCTGCTGCTGCGGGTGCTCAGCCAGCATCCCCTGGTGCTTGACGATCCGGCGCCGGTGGTGCGGCTGAAGGAGTTCTCCGAAAGCGCCATCACCTACGACCTTCAGGTGTGGCAGCGGGAGGCCACCGACCGCGCCATCGTCGACCTGCGCAGCGAACTGCTCGAGCAGATCTGGTACGCCCTCAGCCGCGCAGGGCAGAGCATCCCCTACCCGGTGCGGGAAGTGCAGCCGCACCGGCCGAGCGTGGGCATCGAGGGGGACAGGGGGCCCAGCCCTCAGGAGTGCCGGGAGGCGCTGGCCGCCAACGACCTGTTCCAGGGCCTGGCGCCCGAGGCCCTCGAGCGGGTGCTCGCCTCCAGTCAGGCGGTGTCCTACGCCGCCGGCGAGGCGATCGTGCAGGAAGGCGCCGAGGGTGAAGCGCTCTACCAACTGCTGCGGGGCCGCGTGACGGTGCTGAAGCAGGTGCAGCCGGGTCAGACGGTGCCGGTGGCCGAACTGGGCCCGGGGGAGGTGTTCGGCGAGATGACCCTGTTCCAGGGGGCTCCCCGCAGCGCCACGGTGCGCGCCCTCGAAGAGTGCCATCTGCTGCGGGTGGGTCGGGCCGGATTCCGGGAGCTGATGGAACGGGATCCGGAGCTGATCGAGCGGTTCGCGGTGCTCATGAGCGAGCGGCGGGCGAAGCTGGAGAGCCTGAGCCGCGACCAGCGCCAGCAGCAGACCAATGCCCTGATCGACACAATGAAGCGTCTGTTCTTCGTGTTCACCGGCGGCTGAACGCCGGCTGCCGCCAGGATCGGTGCTGCCCTCGCCTCCGTCGCCATGGACGCCGGCTCGATCCCTGGACCCTGGCCGGCGCGACTCCGCTGGGCGCTGGATCAAGGGCGCCGGGTGGCGCACCGCGGCGCTCCCTATGCGGTGGCGGGCCTGATGTTGCTGGGTCTGCAGCGGCTGCCCCTCACGGAGACCCTCGATCTGCTGTGGTACGACCTGATCACCACCCTCAGGCCCGCTCCCGGTGGCAAGGAGCATCCGATCGCGCTGGTGGGGATCGACGAGGGTGACATCGGTGCCTTCGGCTGGCCGATCGACGACGCGATCCTCTGCAAGGCCATCGACCGCATCACGGCGGCCGGCGCCACCGCCGTGGGCCTCGACATCTACCGCGACCGGGGGGTCGGTCCGAACCAGGACTGCCTGCGCCAGCGCTTCCGGAACGACCCTCGGCTGATCTCCATCAACAACGTGGCCGAGGGCATCGGCCCGGTGCCTGGCACCCCCCCCCAGCGCCAGGGATTCAACGACCTGGTGGTCGACCCCGACGGGGTGGTGCGCCGCGATCTGGTGCATGTGAGCGGTCAGGATGCCGCCACGGTCTCCTTCCCCCTCAGGGTGCTGGAGGTGGGGAAGGGCGCTCTGTGGATGAGACAGCAGCTGGAGAAAGGCACCGCCCCAGGCCCCTGGCTCGAGCCCACCTCCGGGGGCTACCAGCGACTGGATGCGGCCGGTTACCAGCAGATGCTGGTGTTTGATCGGCCCGGCAGCTTCCCGCTCTGGAACCTGCGGCAGGTGCTGGCTGAGCGCCCGCTGCCCGCGAGCGCCTTCCGGGGCCGGATGGTGCTGATCGGCAGCACGGCGCCGTCGCTGCGCGATCTGTTCCCGGTCCCCAGGACCCGCTTCGCCACCGACAGCAGCCTGATGCTCATCCCGGGCGTGGAGATCCACGCCCAGCGGCTGGCGGCGCTGCTGGATCGCTACGAGGGCGACCACAGCCGTCGCATCCGCACCCTGCCGGGCTGGAGCGATGCGGTGCTGGAACTGCTGGCGGCGGCCCTGGGGCTGGGGCTGGGCGAGGCCTTCCGCCAACTGCGCCGCAGCGTGATCGCGGTGGGCCTGGTGGCCGTTCTGCTGGTGGGGGGCAGCGTGGCCCTCCTGCTGGCGAACGTCTGGATCGGGCTGGCGATGCCCCTGGCAGCCCTGGTGGTGATGGCGGGCGCCGCCTGGCTGCGGCGCGGCGCAGCCAGCCAGGAGCAGCAGCAGCAGATCGAGCGGCTTCTGGGGCAGACCACCTCGCCGGCCGTGGCCCGGGCCCTGTGGGACCAGCGTGAGCAACTGCTGAGCGACGGCCGCTTCGAAGGCCGCCAGCTCATGGTGACGGTGCTGATGTCGGACACCTGCAACTTCACCACGGTGTCGGAGCGCCTGGATCCGCGCTCCCTGCTGGCCTGGCTGAATCAGGGCATGTCCCGCTTCGTGCCGGCGATCACCACCCGCGGCGGGATGGTGAACAAATTCACCGGCGATGGGCTTCTGGCCGTCTTCGGAGCGCCGCTGAGTGACGGCCCCGAGGCCGATGCCCTGGCGGCGGTGGAGGCGGCCCTGGCGATCCAGTCGGAGGTGGAGGTGCTCAACGACGGCCTGGCGGAGCGGGGCGAACCGGCCATGCACCTGCGCATCGGCCTGCACTCCGGAGACGTGCTGGCAGGTTCGATCGGCAGCAGCGAACGCCTGGAATACGCCGTGATCGGCGATGCGGTGAACTGCGCCTCACGGCTGGAGAGCGTGGAAAAGGAGCGCCAGCGCAACCGCTGTCGTGTGCTGGTCTCCGCCGACACCCGCAGCCTGCTCCCCCCCGACCTTGCCCTCCGCTGGGAGGGCTGGGGCCGGATCTCCCTCAAGGGTCGTCAGGAACCGTTGGAGGTCTGGGAACTGCTGGGCCCCGCCGTGATCAGCCCGGACAGCGCACCGGCAGCCGTGCCGGCCAGTCCGACGTCAGCACGTCCGTGAGGCCGAAGGCCTGGGCCACCATGGCGCGGTCCGCCGTGGCCCCGCAGGAGCTGCGCAGCTGGTTCAGAGCCCGCTGCAGGGCCGCGTCCTCGGCACCGGCCTCTCTCACCAGCAGCGACAGGGCCGGAGGCGCGTCGGTGCTGACGAACTCCAGGTCGGTACCGGGGCTCACAGGAGCGTTGGCATCCTCGCAGCGATAGGCGGTTTCCCAGACCGTGGGGCCCTCGAAGGCCGGCACCGTGAGCAGGGTGACGCCGGCACCGGCGGAGGGGACGGTGCGGCTCTGGGCGACCTTGCGGGCCGCATCCGCCGTGCCGTTGCCGCGCAGGGGACTGAACGTGAGACCCAGGGGGCGCGGGTTGGCACTGGGTCCCTCGAGGATGCCCACGGTGCGGCTGGCCCCGGGGGCGAACACGCTGCTGGAGGGAACCAGGTGAGCGATCAGACGGGCCGTGCACTCGCCTCGGGTGCCCCCGCCGATCCGCCGGCCGGGGAAGGTGCTGCGCAGATTGATGGGGTCGGCGAGGGCCTCAGCGGCGGCCAGGGAGATCAGCGCCAGGGCGGCAAGCAGGGCCATGGTCCTGCCGCCTGGATGGAAGGGGGAGCCGAAGGAGAAGCGTGGGTTCATGGGGAAGCAGGAGAAGGGAGGATCAGCGGAACCAGCCCGGACCACCGGCGACACCCACCGCCAGCAGAGCCCAGAGCAGCTTGGAGCCCACGTGCAGCGTCTGGTCCATCGGCAGACGCCAGTAATGGCGGCACTTGCCCAGGTCGATCAGCATGTGCACGATCCATTCACCCAGCCCCAGCAGGGGAATGCCGGTGACCAGAGCCACAAGAAAGCCGTGGATGCCGGCGTGGGCCGTGAGCCACCAGCCCCAGCCGAGGGTGACCCCATGGCCGGGACACTTCTCGCGAGCCATCCGATCGCCCTGCAGGCCGAAATCGCCCACGAAGTGACCCATTGAAAGCATCAGGAACAGATTCGCGACGGCGGCAGGATCAGACACAGAGACGGGATGGAGAACGGCGACCGGAGGCAACGGAGAAGCCCCGCGCCAGACTTACCAGGGAGTGCCGAGGAGTTCCACCCCGGCCCAGAAGTAAGGATGCCCCATCCCGCCGGCCACGCGGCGCTGCTGGGCAGATGTGAGCCTGGTGAGAAGAGGAGTGCCGTCAGCCGCCAGCACGGCATCCCCCACCAGACGCAACCGTCCCTGCGCCATGGCCTCACGGGTGGCTCGCAGCGCATCAGCCTTGGACAGTCCCTGATCGAGGAAGCGATAGAGCTGGAGGAAATAGGCGGAGGTGGCCACGTCATCGACGTACCAGAGCGTGCCGATGGCGCTGCGGGAACCGGAGATCAGGGCCAGTCCGGCAAACCCGAGTTCGCTGTCGCTGTCGCCGAGGGCGGTGCGGCAGGCGCTGAGCGCCACGAGTTCAAGGGGGTTGTTGCCGCGCACCTTGCGCAGACGCATGAAATCCTTGAGGGCGACGGTGTCGTTGCCCGTGTAGATGCGGGCCTGCGAAGCTCCACCGGGACGGAACTCCGCGTGGGTGGCCACGTGCACCCGGTCGTACCGGGGGTCGCCGGCCTGAGCCAGCAGCACCTGGGGGGTGAACCGGTCGTTGAGGTAGAGATCGACGCCGTCGCGTTTGGGGATGCCCGCCAGCTCTTCAGGCACGAGGGGCAGCGGTGCCAGACGGTTGAACTGGGACGCGCCGGCCGCGAGCACCCTGCCCCGCGAACGGCCAGGGGGTGCCAGCGAGGTGAACCGCAGCGACGGCGTGAGCGAGAAGCCGAAGCGCTCTCCGAACCATTGGCGCCCGTCGTGCAGGGCCGCGAACGGCACCGCATGGAGGCCGCGGTCGGCCACGATCAGCACCGCGTTGATGCCGTTGCGCTCCAGCGCCGGCGATACAGGACCGATGAGGATGTCGTGCAGACGACGCGCCGGTGAAGCGGGATCCTGCTCTCCCAGAGGGGCCTGACGGGACAGCTGGCCGTAGAGCCGGCGCAGTTCTTCCTGAAGAGCCAGCCGGGAGAGGTCGACCCGGCGGCCCACCGGATCGCCGCTGGGCATGATCAGGCTGAGATCCAGGAAGGAATCCCCATCGGTGCCAGCCATCCCAGGCGGCTTGGGCGTGAAGCTGAGGGACAGGACGGCAGGCACGAACGGATGGGCCGTGCTCCTCGAGGCCTGCTCCGCCTCCCGCAGAAGCTTCTGCAGCTCCTCAACGGCGAGGGATTCAGGGGCGCCGGGAGGGGCGCTCAGGCCGTCGATGCTGCGGGTGAGGTCGTCGGTGCGGTTGCGATCACCCTCCGTGACGGCCGTGGCGAGTTGGGCCCCGTCAAGCGAGGCCACGCCGAAACCAATGCGACCGGGCGCCCCACCATCGGCGTCGGAACCGGAAGGGATGGAGGCCTGGTCCAGGTTGACACTGAGCTGACTGCCACCGACGCCGAAGACATCGGCTCCGGGTACGGCACCCGCGGACGTTTGGACCCCCGGGAAAATCACGATGTTTCCAAAGTCTGGGGGCTTGGGAGAGGGGGTCGAGGTCGGGGTTGGTGTGGGCGTCGGTGTGGGCGTCGGTGTCGGCGTGGGCGTCGGTGTCGGCGTGGGTGTCGGCGTGGGTGTCGGCGTCGGCGTCGGCGTCGGTGTGGGCGTCGGCGTCGGCGTCGGCGTCGGTGTGGGTGTGGGCGTCGGCCTCGGGGCCGGCGATGGCGTCGGCAGGGCGATCGCCGTCACATGAAAGGTTGTGGAGGTGGGCGTGATCTCACCAGGCACCAGGGCGACCCTGGCTCCGGTGCTGGTGTCGTTCGTGGAGGTGAACTGGCCGCTGAGAGGTCTCGTGCTGCTGATCAGGTCGAACCTGCTGCCGTCTGGAGGATTGAAGGGATTGACCAGCCCGTAGCTCACCGCCCCCCCCAGGGTCACATCCCCCTCCACCTCAAGCGTGTCGTAGTTCACGCCAGCGATCGGTCCGTCCAGGGAGAACGCGAGCCTGGAAGATGAGGTGAGGACGAGATTGCCGCGCACCACAAGGGTGCCGATGCCCGGATCGCCGCCGGGAAGGATCGTCCCGGCGTTAACGAGGCGGCCACGCGTGGGGGGATTACCGGCGGCATCGAGCTGAACGGTTCCGGACCCGGAGATCAGGCCCGTGTTGGTGAGGTTGCCGGATTTAACGGTGGCGCCATTGACAAGCAGAAGGCGGCCCTTGTTGTCGATGTTGGAGTAAGGGCCGAAATCGAGCAGCTGGTTCGCCTGCACCACACCCGTGACGCCGTTGTCCAGGCTGAGGCCTGCCGCCGGGGTGCTGTTGAACTGGGCGCCCACGGCACCGCCAGCGAACGAGGCATCGGTCACGAGGCCGGCATTGTCGATCCGGAGGGGCTTAACCAGGGTCTGGGTTCCGGAGAAGGAAAGGTTGCCACCATCGATCACCTCCATCCTGAAACCTTCGAACCGAGCGTTATTCACAGAGAGCCCAGGGCCAGACCCAACCTGGAGAAGTGGTGGAACAGCAGGAGTGCCTTCTGCAGTCAGGATGCCGCCATCAATTGAGCCCTTACCCGCAATCGTGAGAACGGCCTCAGACTCACCTCTGATCCTGTTCGCGGCAATGCCACCGCTAGCGGGCCCTTGAACAAAATCGTCGGTGACGGTGAACTTGGTCTTTTCTCGCAGCCGCAGGATGTTGGTGGAATTCACTGCCCAGGAAAGGCTGCCGGTGCTCACCTGCCCGGCGCTGAAGATCGCTGAAGGATCACCCGAGGCAGGGTTGGTAAGCAGGAGGTGACCAGGCCTGCCAGCTCCGGTGTCCGGCCCCACCGTCACCGTCAACTGACTTTGGGGACCGAGACTCGCGGAGCCCCTTGCCCAGAGAACCTGGCTTGCTTCTCCGTGGCGGAGATCCACAGAGAAGGGTGCCTGGGTGTTGTTCTCCATCCCCACAAAGTCGTCCACAAGCAGATCCTTTGCCGACCACAGCCGAAGCTCGGAAGGAGCCGTCCCTGCAAGGCGAGTGATCGATGACTTGAGGCGGAGATCGTCACTGCTGGTGGCGACCGTGACGGAACCGCCGCCCGCAAGAGCGTCCTGGATCCGCAGATTGCGCACCGCGGAGAACCCAGGGGATGGGTTGTTGAGGGGCCCAGGGAAAAGAATTTCGATGGCGGCGGCCTGCACCCACCAGCTCCCGGCAGTGCCGCCGGCGTCCGCACCGAAGGCCGGCGTGGTGTCGAGCGTGAGCGAGCCACCGGAAACGGTGCGCACGCTGCCGCCGGCACCGCCTGCCACCCCTCGGGCGCTGAGAGCCCCCTGCAGCACGGCGTTACTGCCGGCGGTGATCGTCAGGCTGCCGCCGTTGCCCCCCCCCGTGCCGTCGACGGAAATGCTCGAAGTCTTATCCACCGTGACCTGTTGACCGACAAGCTCAACCGTCCGGCCTGGCAGGTTGATCCCGGCGCCGGTCAGCTGCAGATTGCCGCCCTGGGAGTCGAGCAGAAGACTATTGGGCAACAGACTGCTGTCGACGGTGAGCAGACCCCCCTGCAGCACCAGATTGCCGTTGCCTGGGAGGCTGAGCTCCGAGAGGGTGGTTGGATCGGTGATCAGGCCAGCGGGCCCTGGCACGGGAGTACCCGTCAGCCGGAAGGCTGCATCTTGCTTGGTGGAGTACACATCGAACAGCTCCGAGGGAGAGCTGCCGAGCCGCAGGCCGGTGGCTGTGCTGAGATTCAGGCCCTGGACGCCACTGAAGCGAGCCCCGCTCCCCACCGTCAGGCCCGCGGGAGAGAGCACGAAAAGACTGGCGGGACCGCTCAGGGAGAGCTGAGTGTCGAGGAGGGTCTTATCCAGCACACCCATGATCACTGACCTGGCCCCGCGGGAGTCAACCGTGACCGTGATGCCTGAATCGGCCTGGAAACGATCGAACCGATGGAAAAGATTGCCACCCTCGCCACCCGCAAGGGTTCCCTCGGTCACCGCGCAGAGGCCCGTGGTGCAGCTGCTGCTGTTGGACCCGTTGACCAGGGTGCCAAGACTCAGAGCGCCCGGCGTTGCCTTGATGTCCCCGGCCACGGCAGGCAGGGAGAGCAGTCCACCGATTCCCAGTCCCGTCAGGGATACGCCGATGGAGCGTGGCGACAGAAACCTAGCCATCAAAGACTTGCCATCAAAGATTTGCCGCAACCCTGGCCGCACCAATCGTAGGGGGGCCGTACTGCCGATCAGGTTATTGGTGAACCCATGGCGAAGGACCACCATCGGATTGCGGCAGTGCTCACGACAGGAACTCCGTCCTTCGCGCCTGCGTGTCGCTTCAGTGCTGCTCCAGGAGCATCAGCTGCACATTGGTGGCGCCGAGCTTGCGGGACAGGCCGGTGGTGAGAGCGAGCAGCAGGTCGCAGGTGGCGTCGGGGTCGACCTGCTGGAGCTCGTCGAAGCGGGCGCGCGAGAGCACCCAGCAGCTGCCCGGTGTGTCGGCAGTCACATTCGCCATCCGGGGCTGGCCCGAGAGGAAGGCGATCTCGCCGAAACTCACTCCCGGTCCGAAGGTCGCCAGCCGCGACTGATGCAGTTCACCCCCGGCGGTGGGCAGGTCGATGGTGGTGGTGAAGCGTCCCTCCCGCACCAGGAACAGTTCATCGCCGGTATCCCCCTTGCGGATCACCGCATCGCCGGCCCGGTAGTGGCGATGCTCCATCACGACAGCCACGCTCTGGCGATGGGCGGGCTGCAGCTGATCGAGGAAGCCAAGGGTCTCCTCGATCTCGCTGGTGAGCGGGATCTCGGCCTTGGCGTCGAGCGACGCCAGCAGGAGGTCCTCCGCGCGCTCGATCGCCTGATCGAGGTTGACCAGGTGGATCAGCCGGTCCTCGGATTCCAGGAAACGGTCGGTGGGCAGACGCAACCGGGCCGCGCGGGAGATCAGGATGCGGACGCCGCTGTCATGGAGGGCGATGAGCTGCTGCTCCAGCAGTCGTCCGCTCTCCTCCGGCAGTGCGGTGACATGCTCAAGGTCCAGCACCAGGATGCGCGCTTCGCTGGAGATCTGGATCAGCTCAGCCACCAGGCACTCCAGGGAGGCCAGATCCAGCACCCCCTGCACCAGCACGATGCGGATGCTGTCGCGTTGGTCCTGGAGCAGGGCGGTCTCAGCTGGATTGCGCCAGCGCCGCGACTGACGCTGGCCGCCGCGGTAGGTGCGGCGGATCGTGGCGCTGCTGTGGGGGTACTGGTTGAACAGACTCAGGCCGAGGCGATCGGCAAGCTCGTTGCACACGGCCACCCCGCGCACACTGTTGCCGTAGGAATCCAGGGGCGGTGAGTAGGTGGCGATGCCCAGCCGGCCCGGCACCACGGCCAGAACGCCTCCGCCCACGCCACTCTTGGCGGGCATCCCCACGTCATAGAGCCATTGGCCGGCGAAGTCGTAGGTGCCGCAGGTGGCCATCAGCGCCAGGATGCGGATCGTGAGCTCCTGGGTGAGCGGCTGGCGACCGGTGAGCGGGTTGCGCCCCTGGCAGGCCAGGGTGGCTGCCATCACCGCCAGATCCCGGCAGGTCACCGTGATCGAACACTGGCGGAAGTAGAGATCGAGCGAAGGCTCCGGATGGGCCTCGATGATGTCGAAATTGCGCAGCAGGTGACCGATGGCCCGGTTGCGGTGGCCGGTGGCCTGCTCCGAGGCGAACACGCCATGGTCGATCCCCAGCGGACGGCCGGCGAGCTCGGCGAAGAAATCGAGCAGCAGGGTTTCAGCGCCGGCGGGATCGATGTTGTAGATCTGCGCCGTGGTGGCGATCGCCCCGGCATTGATCATCGGGTTGCGGGGCCGGCCCGTGCTGGGATCGAGGCTGATCGCATTGAAGGCCTCGCCCGAGGGCTCCACCCCCACTTTCTGGAACATCCGCTCGGAACCGAGCAGCTTGAGGGCCAGCCCATAGGCGAAGGGCTTGGAGATCGACTGAATCGTGAACGGCTTGCGGGTATCGCCCACCTCGTAGACGCGGCCATCGGCCGTGGCCAGGGCGATGCCGAAATCGCCGGGGTCGGCCTTGGCGAGCTCGGGAATGTAATCGGCCGGCTTGCCGTCGTTGAGGGGCTGATAGCGCTCGTGCAGTTCCTCCAGCAGCCCCTGGATCACGTTGGCTGCTGCGGGTGGGGACCCCATGGAGGAATGGTCAAGTCCGACTGCCGATCCCAACCCGTGCCCGGGGCATCGGTCTGTCGCATTCGCTACCTCACGGCCACCAGCGATGGCTGGTGGCGGCATCAGAGCAGCAGCGGATTCGTCGCCGTCGGCCGCAGTTCGATGCGCGCCCTCAGTCCCCCCGGTGAAGAGGTCTCCAGGTGGAGACGCCCCCCGTTCTCCCGGCAGAAGGCCTCCACGATCTCAAGCCCCAGACCCCGATGGCGGCTCCGCTCCCGATCGGCGGCGGGCGGCGGACCGGCCATCGTGCGCCGCGTGGGGGTCAGCAGGCCGGCGCCGTGATCGTCGACCACCAGGTGGAGGAGGCCGCGCTCGATCCAGGCCGAGAGGCGCACCGGCGGCCGTCCGTGCTCAATGGCGTTGTCGATCAGGTTGCGCAGGGCCCTCTCCAGACCAACGGGATCGATGCGGATCAACTGGCGACGCATCACAACCTCCACCACACCACCCGGGTAACTGGCAGCGAGCCGACGGCAGAAGTCATCGAGGGCGAGATCCAGCTGCCGGCGGGGAGGCCGATCCCGTTCGGCGAGCAGGGTGAGCTGCTCGGTGATCCGGCCGAGCTGCTGCAGATCAGCGGCGATGGCCTGGGTGGCGGCGACAGCCTCAGGGCCGACCTTCCGCTGCAGACTCTCCAGCTGCAGGACCACCCTGGTCTGGGGACCGGCCAGATCGTGGGCGAGTCCCCGCAGCAGCGCATGGCGGGAGGCATCAGCGTCGTTGATCCTCTCCAGCAGGCGATTGACGCGCAGGGCCATCAGCCGCAGCGGCGCGATGCCGCGCTCCGGCAGCAGCGGAAGCGGCGGTTGAGCCGTATCGGGCAGGGCGCCCACCACCCTTGAGAAGGGTCGCTCGATCTGCCAGCGCAGGAACCCCATCGTGCCAAGCAGGACGCCCACGAACACTGTCCCAGTGCGCAACAGCGGCAAAAACCAGGCACTGCTGCTGGAGAGCCGTTCAGGCTGGTAAAGCCACAGCGGTGGAATCTGGCCGAGGGTCTGGAGGCGGATCCAGTAGCCGCCCCAGGGATCAAGGAGCGGGGGCCGGTCCCGCTGGAGGTCGCGGCGGAGTCCATAACGCCGGATCAGCGTCTGCTGCACCCTCCGATCGAAACCGGAGAGTCCATCGCCGGGTCCCTCCGGTGGCGTGGAGGAGGGCCTGAGGATCACGCCGGGGGGCATCTGCTGGGGAGAGAGCTGCCGCAGCACCTGCTCCACCAGCAGCACGTTGCGACTGATGCGCAGGCTGCTCTCCGCCTGAAGCCGCGGTTCCAGCATGGTTTGCAGCAACAGCGTGAGCACGGAGAAGCTCAGGCCACAACCCAGCAGCCACCAGAGCAACAGCTGGGCCCAGTCCTTGCGGCCGAGCCGGGGGGAAGGGTTCACGCCTCCTCAAGGGGAAAGGGCACCACCGGCACCTGCAGGCGATAGCCCTGGCCTCGCAGCGCCTGCACCATCTCCTCGCCGTCGCCGAGGGCCACCAGCTGCCGACGCAGGCGGGAGAGGCGCATGTCGATCGTGCGGCTGCGGCCGGGGTCCACCAGGCTGCCGCTGGAGCGGGCCAGCACCTCCCGGCTTACGGGCTCGCCCGGTCGCCGGCAGAGCGCCAGCAGCAATGCCGTGTCCCCCCGACTGATCGGCACAGGGATCCCGGTGCGGCCCACCAGCCTGCGCCGAGCGGGGTCGAAGCGCACGGCCCCGATCTGGTACCCCGTGCTGCTGGTGGTGGCGAGGTCAGGGCAGGCGACGTTCCGCCGCAGGAGGGCCTCAACCCGCAACTGCAGTTCACGGAACAGAAACGGCTTGGCCATGTAGTCGTCGGCCCCTGCCTCAAGGCCGGCGATCCGATCACTGGGGGCCCCGAGGGCCGAGAGCATCAGCACCGGGAATCCGTAGCCATGGCGACGCAGCCAGGTGAGCACGTCGGTGCCCGGTTTGCCGGGAAGCATCTGATCGAGCAGAAGCAGGTCGGGGGTGCTTGTGTCCAGAGCCTGCTCCAGTCGGCGAGGCGTAGGGAACGCCGCCAGCTTCCAGCCCAGTTCCGCGCAGGACGCCACCAGGAGATCGCAGAGCCGATCGTCGTCCTCGAGGATCCACAGAAGCGTCAACGCCGGCGAGGTAGTAAGACCGCCCTCAAGCCTAGGCAGGGCCGGCGAGGGGGTGATGGGTCACGATCACCTGGCACGGCCCAGCGACCTCGATGTCCTCGGGGTGATCGCGGTGCCGGGGGCTCTGCTCCAGCGCTGTCTCCGCCAGACGGCGGCAGAACAGAGGGCACTCAGCCCAGCAGCAGCCCCTGCAGTTCCTCGCGGGCCGTGTTCAGCGCCCCATCCAGTGCCGCCCCGTCCTTGCCACCCGCCTGGGCCAGCTGGGGACGGCCGCCGCCGCCGCCACCGCAGAGGCGGGCGATGGCGCCGATGAAGGCGCCGGCCTTGGGACCGGCCGCCACCACCGCCGGGCCGAAGGCGGCCACCAGCACCACCTTGCCCGCATCGGCGGGGTCGGGCAGACCGCCCAGCACCACCGCGGCCCCCACCCCCAGCTGCTCCTGCAGACCCTGGGCGGCGTTCTGCAACCCTGCGCCCTCCACACCATCGAGCCGGCTCACGAGCAGGCGGTAATCGCCCAGGGCCTCGGCCGCACGCAGCAGAGAACCGGCCTTGGCCACCGCCAGCTCGGAACGTGCCTGGGCCAGGGCCCTGCCCGTGGCCTTGAGCTCCTCCTGCAGGCCGGCCACACGCTCCACGATCTCGCCCGGCTGGGCCTTGAGGCGCTCGCCGAGAGCGCGCACCACCCGGTCGCGTTCGTTGAGGTAGGCCAGCACCGAGGGCCCGGCCACCGCCTCGATCCGGCGGATGCCGGCGGCCACACCGCTCTCGGCCACGATCTTGAACAGGCCGATCTCGGCGGTGTTGGCCACGTGGGTGCCGCCGCAGAGCTCCATCGACACCCCCGGCACGTCCACCACCCGCACCACGTCGGCATACTTCTCGCCGAACATCGCCACCGCCCCGGCGGCGCGTGCCTGCTCCAGCGCCATCTCCCGCACCTCCAGGTCGTGGGCATCGGCGATCCAGCCGTTGATCAGGGCCTCGATCCGCTCCAGTTCCTGGGGCGTCACGGCGCGGGGGCAGTGGAAGTCGAAGCGCAGGCGATCGAAATCCACCAGCGAACCGGCCTGGCCGATCCCCGGATCCACCACCTCCTTGAGCGCCGCCTGCAGAAGGTGCGTGGCGGTGTGGTGGGCCTGGGCGCGGCGGCGGCAGGCCCGATCCACGCGGGCCTGCACCAGATCGCCCACGCCAAGGCTGCCCCGCTCGATGCGGCCGCTGTGCACGAACACGCTGCGGTTGCGGTTCACGCCCTCGATCGCCACGATCACGCCGTCGCCACCGGCCCCTTCGCCGCTGAGCACGCCCCGGTCGCCCACCTGGCCGCCACCCTCGCCGTAGAAGGGCGTGGTATCGAGCACCACCTGCACCCGGTCGCCGGCCACCGCCCGCTCGGCCGGCTCGCCGTTCACCACCAGGGCCAGTACGCAGCTGGGGTGCTCCAGGGCCTCATAGCCCTTGAACGCTGTGGCCTCCAGCTCGGCCGCCATCTGCTCGATCGCCCCCTGCAGGGTGAGATCGATGCTCACGGCCGCAGCCTTGGCCCGCTGGCGCTGCTCCTCCATCGCCAGCTCGAAGCCGGCCACATCCACGGTGAGGCCATGCTCCTCGGCGATCTCCTCGGTGAGCTCCAGCGGGAAGCCATAGGTGTCGTAGAGCTCGAAGGCCTGCTCGCCGCTGATCCGGCTGGGCTGGGCGGCCAGCACGTCGGCGAGCAGCTTCTCGCCCCGCTCCAGGGTTTCGAGGAAACGGGCCTCCTCCCGCTCCAGCTCCGCCAGGATCACGGCGCGGCGCTCCTGCAGCTGCGGATAGGCCTCGCCCATCAGCGCGATCGCCGCCTCGCCCATCGCCGCCAGAAAGGGTTTGTCGATGCCCAGGAGCCGTCCGTGGCGCACCACGCGCCGCAGCAGCCGGCGCAGGATGTAGCCACGGCCGAGATTGCTGGCGGTGACGCCGTCGCCGATCAGCTGGGTGACGGCGCGGCTGTGGTCGCCGATCACCTTGAGGCTGGTTTTCCCCTTCGCATCCAGGCCGCGGTAGTCCACCGCCGCCAGGCCCGCCGCCGTTTCGATCAGGGGATAGATCAGATCGGTTTCATAGTTGTTGGGCACCCCCTGCAGGATCTGGGCCATGCGCTCGAGGCCCATGCCGGTGTCGATGTTGCGCGCCGCCAGGGGCGTGAGCGTGCCCTGGGCGTCGCGGTTGTACTGCATGAACACCAGGTTGTAGAACTCGATGAAGCGGCTGTCGTCCTCGAGATCGATGCCGTCGTCGCCGAGTTCAGGCCTGAAGTCGTAGTAGATCTCCGAGCAGGGGCCGCAGGGACCGGTGGGGCCGGAGGCCCAGAAGTTGTCGGCCTCATCCATGCGGATGATCCGCTTCGGGTTCACGCCCACACCGTCGCGCCAGATCGCCTCCGCCTCGTCGTCCTCGCGGAACACACTCACCACCAGGTTGTCGGGGGCCAGGCCGAACACCTCGGTGCTGAGCTCCCAGGCCCAGCGGATCGCCTGCTCCTTGAAGTAATCGCCGAAGGAGAAGTTGCCGAGCATCTCGAAGAAGGTGTGATGCCGCGCCGTGCGGCCCACGTTCTCGATGTCGTTGGTGCGGATGCACTTCTGGCTGCTGGTGGCCCGCGGTGCCGGCCGCTGTGCCTGCCCCAGGAACACCGGCTTGAACGGCAGCATCCCGGCGATGGTGAGCAGAACCGTGGGGTCGTCGGGGATCAGCGAGGCGCTGGCCATCGGCCGGTGCCCGCGCTGCTCGTAGAAGCGCAGGAAAGCCGCCCGGATCTCCGCGCCGCTGCGGGGGAGGGGGCTCCCCGGGCCGTCGGTGGGAACGGAGGAGGGGGCGGCGGCCATGGACCCGAGGCGAGGAGCGGTGTCGTTCTGAAGGCATGATCGCCCAGCGCCTGCCGCCGGGGGGAGTGATCCGGGCGATGATCCCCCGCACGTCCGCCCGCGCCGCGCGTTGCGCCCCCTCACCGCCTTCGCCCCACTCCTGCGGCCCGCCGCGGCCGATGCCCCCGAGGCAGCGGCTCGGACCCGGCTGCGGTGGCGTTCGCTGAGCTGGGCCCTGCTCGCCGCCGCGATGGCCGGCGGCCTGGGCCTCCTCGCCACCGTCCCCTCCGTGGCCGGCCCCACCGGCGGCCTGGAGGCGGCCCTGCGGGCCGCCGGCTGCGGCTTCTTCTATGGCCTGCTCGCCTTCCACCTGCAGCGGGTCGATCCCGATGACAGCCATCTGCAGGCGGGGCTGGTGGGCGCCGTGTGCGGCATCCGCAGCCTCGGCGCCCCTCTGATCCTGCCGGCATCCAGCCCCCTGGAGACCCCCCTGAACTGGCTCCAGGCGGCCCTGCCGGCGCTGGTGCAGCAGTGGCTGCCCCTGTGGCTGCCCGTGGTCGGGGCCGCCTTCGCCCTGCCGCTGGCCCTGCGGCAGTGGCCGGCGCTGAGGCCCTGAGGCCACCGTTCCCCCATGATGGGGCCGCAGAACGGGCTGGAGCCCATGCCTGCGTTCCTGCCCCCCCGGCCCTGACCCCCCGGCCATGAGCCTGCTTCATGCCACCTGGCTGTTTCCGCCGAGCGGAGCGGGCGGCCGGCTGCTGCTGTGGGCCGACACCTGGCGGGTGGCCACGCCGGCATCCCCGGCGCCGGCCGAGGTGCCGGATCATCCCTTCGCGCTGAACGTCGACGACCTGGGGGCCTGGCTCGACGACAACGGCCACTGGTCCGAAGCGTTCCGCCCGGCCGAGGCGGTGCTCACCCTGCCCAGCCGCAGCCAGGCGGCAAGGGGCCGCAAGCGCTCGGCCGACACCGCCTGGAGCGGGCTGCCGCTGCAGGCCGGCGAACCGATCCCCCGCGAACCCCAGTGGTGGCCCTGGCGAGTCGAGGGACTGGCCCTCGACCCCGGCGCCGCCGGCGAATGGCTCTCCACCCTTCCCCTCTCCGGCGACCATCCCGGTCTGGCGGACGACCTGCGCTGGTGGACCCATCTGCAGCGCTGGGCCCTGAGCCTGATCGCCCGCGGGCGCTGGCTGCCCCAGGTGGAGGAGGGGCGGGCCCACTGGCTGCCGCTGCTGAACCGGGAGGGCGACCGCCACCGGCTCGAGGAACTGGCGGTGGCGCTGCCGCAGGTGGCCACCTGCGCCATGGGCAGCGGCATCCCAGGGGAGGCGGCGGCGCTGGCCTGCCGGCGACCGGGCAGCGGCCGGCTGCGGGTGGCGAGCCTGCTGGAGGCGCTGCTCGACGGGCAGCTGCGCAGTGGCTTCGAACCCTGCGCCGACGGGCTGGATCCGCTGCTGATCGCCTGGCAGAAGGGCCTGGGCAAGGGGAACGGCAGCCTGGTGCTCGACGAGGAGGACACGGAACGGCTGGAGATCGCCACCCACCACTGGCGCGAAGCGGTGGCGGGCCGGGTGGCGCCGGCCCGGGCCTGCCTGGAGCTGTTCACGCCACCGGAGGGTGAGGAGCTGTGGGAGCTGCGCTTCGGCCTGCAGGCGGAGGCTGATCCGAGCCTGAAGGTGCCGGCGGGTGTGGTGTGGGCGCGCGGCAACCGCTCCCTGCAGCTGGGGGAAGTGGAGGTGCCGGAGCCGGGCGAACTGCTGCTGGAGGGCCTGGGCCGGGCGCTGCAGGTGTTCGAGCCAATCGAGCGGGGCCTCGACGCCTCGGCACCGGAAACGATGCAGCTGACGCCGGCCGAGGCTTTCGTGCTGGTGCGCACCGCGGCCGTGCAGCTGCGCGACGTGGGCGTGGGCGTGCTCCTGCCCCCGAGCCTCAGCGGCGGGCTGGCCAGCCGACTGGGTCTGGCGATCGAGGCGGAGCTGCCGGCCCGCTCCCGCGGCTTCAGCCTCGGCGAGAGCCTGGAGTGGCGCTGGGACCTGATGATCGGCGGCGTCACCCTCACCCTGCGGGATCTGGAGCGGCTGGCGGCGAAGCGCAGCCCACTGGTGCAGCACAAGGGCGCCTGGATCGAACTCCGGCCCGGCGATCTCAAGAACGCCGAACGCTTCTGCGCCGCCGATCCGGTCCTCAACCTCGACGATGCCCTGCGGCTGACCGCCACCGACGGCGAGACGCTGATGCGGCTGCCGGTGCACCGGTTCACGGCGGGCCCGCGGCTGCAGGCCGTGCTGGAGCAGTACCACCAGCAGAAGGCCCCCGACCCCCTGCCGGCGCCGGAGGGCTTCGCCGGCCAGCTGCGGCCTTACCAGGAGCGCGGTCTGGGCTGGCTGGCCTTCCTGCACCGCTTCGATCAGGGCGCCTGCCTGGCCGACGACATGGGCCTGGGCAAGACGATCCAGCTGCTGGCCTTCCTGCAGCACCTCAAGGCCGAGGAGGAACTGCGCCGGCCGGTGCTGCTGGTGGCCCCCACCTCGGTGCTCACCAACTGGAAGCGGGAGGCGGCCGGCTTCACGCCGGAGCTGGTGGTGCGCGAGCACTACGGCCCGCGCCGGCCCGCCAGCGCAGCGGCCCTCACCAAGGCCCTCGAGGGCGTGGATCTGGTGCTCACCACCTACGGGCTGCTGCAGCGCGACAGCGAACTGCTGGAGAGCGTCGACTGGCAGGGCGTGGTGATCGACGAGGCGCAGGCGATCAAGAATCCCTCCGCCAAGCAGAGCCAGGCCACCCGCGACCTCGCCCGGCCGCGCAAGCAGGGCCGCTTCCGCATCGCCCTCACCGGCACGCCGGTGGAGAACCGCGTCAGCGAGCTGTGGGCGCTCATGGACTTCCTCAACCCCAGGGTGCTGGGCGATGAGCCCTTCTTCCGCCAGCGCTACCGACTGCCGATCGAGCGCTACGGCGACATGAGTTCCCTGCGCGATCTCAAGGCCCGGGTGGGCCCGTTCATCCTGCGCCGGCTGAAGACCGACAAGTCGATCATCTCCGACCTGCCCGAGAAGGTGGAGCTCAGGGAATGGGTGGGGCTGGCGCCCGAGCAGGTGAAGCTCTACCGCCGTACGGTCGACGAGAGCCTCGATGCCATCGCCCGCGCACCCCTGGGCTCGAAGCACGGCCAGGTGCTGGCCCTGCTCACCCGCCTCAAGCAGATCTGCAACCATCCGTCCCTGGCCCTGAAGGAGGAGGTGGTGGGCAGCGATTTCGCCAGCCGCAGCGGCAAGGTGCAGCGCCTGGAGGAGATCCTCGAGGAGGTGATCGAAGCGGGAGATCGGGCGCTGCTGTTCACCCAGTTCGCCGAATGGGGCCACCTGCTCAAGGCCCACCTGGAGCGCCGCTGGCGCCAGGAGGTGCCCTTCCTGCACGGCGGCACCACCAAGACGGAGCGCCAGGCGATGGTGGACCGCTTCCAGGAGGACCCGCGCGGACCCCAGCTGTTCCTGCTCTCGCTCAAGGCCGGCGGGGTGGGCCTCAATCTCACCCGGGCCAGCCACGTGTTCCACGTGGACCGCTGGTGGAATCCGGCGGTGGAGAACCAGGCCACCGACCGGGCCTACCGCATCGGCCAGATCAACCGGGTGCTGGTGCACAAGTTCATCACCAGCGGCTCGGTGGAAGAGCGCATCGACCGGATGATCAGCGAGAAGTCGCGGCTGGCCGAGGACATCGTCGGCAGCGGCGAGGAGTGGCTGGGCAGCCTCGAGGTGGGCCAGCTGCGCGAACTGGTGGCGCTGGAGGAATGAACCGCCGCAGCGGCGATCAGCCGGCCGGCACCACCAGCCTCACCCGCAGCCCGCCCAGCAGCAGCAACCCTGCGAAGGTGAACAGCATGGTGTTCTGCTGGCCGATGACCCCGGAGAGATAGCCGAGGCCGATGGCAACCACGGCCAGGAGGCAGGCACCACCCACGAGCCAGCAGCGCTCGCGCGTGAATCCCGGCGGGGGACTGCGCAGACTGGAGAAGGCCACAAGGCCGTAGACCAGCAGAAAGGCAAGCACCGCGAAGCCACCGAACAGATCGTAGAGCTGGGTGGCGCTGCGGCCCTGCCCCACCGCCACGGCCCCACCGCCGATCAGCGGCAGGGCCACGGCCGACAGGGCTGCCGACGGCGTCCCGAAACGCGGGTGCACACGCCCCAGCCGCCGTGGGAGCAGCCGCTGGCCGGCCAGGGCGTAGGTGACGCGCGCCAGGGCGGTCAGGCTGCCCAGGGAGCTGCCGAACAGACACAGGAACGCGCCCACTTTGATCCATAGCCCTGCTCCGGGCTGCCCAAGGCGGTCGGCGAGGGCGCTGATCGGATCGAGGCTGAGTCGCTGGCTGGCCGTCAGCCAGCCAAGTCCTTCCGGCAGAGCCACCGCCCAGATCAGGAACAGCCCCCCGGCGCAAGCCACCGCCAGGCGCATCGCCCGCGGCACCACCGTCTCGGGATCGAGCGTCTCGCCCCCCAGATTGGCGGCGCTCTCGAAGCCGATGAAGCTCAGCACGGCCACCATCAGCCCGCCCCGCACCTGCGAGAGGGTGTCGCCGGCCGGATCGATCGCTCGCAGATCCTGCGCCGGCCCGCCGTGCAGCAGCACAAGAGCGGTCAGCCCGAGGACGATCAGCACCGAGACCATCTCGGTCACGAGCATCGTGCGGGTGGAGAGCTTCACATCGCGGCGGGCCAGCTCCCAGCAGGCCAGGCCCCCGAGCAGAAAGCCCACCACCTGGGGGCAGTGCAGACCGGCGTGCAGAAGCACCCGGTCGAGATAGAAGCCGAAGAAGGCCAGACAGGCCAGCAGCGAGGCCCCGTAGCCCAGCAGCAGCGTCCAGGTGGCCAGAGCGGCCGCCCTCGGCCCCAGGCCGGCCCGTACGTAGCCGGCGATGCCGCTGGGACCGGCGGGAAACCTGCGGAACAGCACCAGCGTCTCACTGACCAGCAGGATCGCGGCCAGCGCGATCAGGTAGCTGATCCAGGTGGCGCGACCTGCGCCCCGCATCGCCTCGGGAATGTTGATCACCGCGGTCAGGGTCAGCCCGATCGTGGCCACGGCCTGGGCCGTCACCCCGACCGGCCCGAGGCTGCCATGCAGGTCGCTGCCCGACCGCGTCGACAGGTCGCTGCCCGACCGCGTCGACAGGTCGCTGCCCGACCGCGCCGGTGGATCGCTCCCCATCGCTCCTGCCTGAGGCCTGCCGGACTGTACGGAAGGCCTTGCGGTAAGCCAGCGCTCCTGGTGACGGAGGTTCCGCTCAACCCGTGCGGCGGCGGCCGGGGCACAATGGGGGGGTAGGCATCGGCCATGACCGTCACCCCCGCCGGTTCGATCACCACCCAGCTGGGCCAGCAGGGTCTGGGCCAGCAGCCCTGGTGGGTGGAGCAGTGGATGGAGCTGATCAACTCCTACCGCTATAAGAAACGCCTCGAGCGCGCCTGGACCTATGCCCGCGAAGGCAACGTACTCTCGATCCGCTTCGAAGGTCGGCGCGTCCACGCCCGGGTGCAGGGCAGCGAGAAGGACCCTTACAAGGTCAAGCTCTGGCTGGATGTGCTCAACGACGAGGACTGGGGCTACGTGCTCGAGGCCCTCAGCCACAAGGCCCGCTGGTCGGCCCAGCTGCTGGCCGGGATCATGCCGCAGGACATCGAGCGGGCCTTCGCCGCCAGCGGCAAGCGCCTGTTCCCGTTCAAGCTGCAGGAGGTGCGCAGCGAGTGCAGCTGCCTCGACAAGGCCAATCCCTGCAAGCACATCAGCGCTGTCTACTACCTGATGGGGGATCGCTTCAGCGAAGATCCCTTCGTACTGTTCCAGCTGCGCGGCCGCACGCGCAGTCAGCTGCTGGAGGAACTGGCCCGGCGGCGGCGCGAGGGAGCCGAAGGCCGCGTGGAGACGGCACCCCATCCCCTGCACCCCGCCCTGGTGGATCCGGCGCGCTGGTGGCGCTACGACGCCCCCCTCGATCCCGACCTCGTGGTGATCACCCCGGCGATGGAGGGCGAGTCGGGCCTCGATGGGGCAGGCCCCCTACCGCTGGCGGAGGAGCCGCGGTTTCCGGAGGCCAACCGCCGCTTCCTCGAGCACCTGCAGGAGCAGGGCGCGCGGATGGGCCAGCTGGCGATGGCGCGGGCGATGGCGGCGGGCAACGACAACGGCGAAGGCAACGGTGCAGGCAGCGACGCGCTGCGCGCATGAGCGGCGGGATCTCCGCCGGAGAAGCAGCCTGGCTGTCGGCGGCTTCGCGCACCATCGCAACCCAAATTCTCGCGGGACACCTTCGGGCCTTCGGCCGTCCGCTGCTCGCCGGCTGCGGAGCGGATCGCGATGCAGGGCAGGCGACCCAGGAGCTGTTCGCCGCCCCCCTGGTGGTGCTGGCCCATGACGGAGCCGCCGATCCCCGGCTGATCTACGCCAACCGCGCCGCGCTGACGCTCTGGCGACGGCGATGGCGCGAGATGGTGGGGATGCCGTCGCGGCTCACGGCCGAACCGGAGGAACGGCTGCAGCGGGCCGCAGCGCTGGGTCGAGCCCGCGTTCAGGAAGCCCTCCAGGGCTATGCCGGGATCAGGATCGACAGCAGCGGCCGCCGCTTCCGCATCGAGAACGCCAGGCTCTGGACCCTCCGGGACGTCCAGGGGAGGCCCAGCGGCCAGGCCGCGGCCTTCGCCCAGTGGTGGTGGCTCTGAGGGGGGCCAGGGTCTCCCCTCCCCTCAGGGAGGGGAACCATCGTGGAGTTCCACGGTGGTGAGCTGCAGGCCGATCACGGTGATCAGCGGGTGGCTGTCCACCCAGCGCACCAGGCCCTGGAGCTCGAACCATTCGTTGGCGTCGGCGCGGATGTCGAGGCGGCAGGGCTGGCCCACGGCGATGGGATGCCCGCCTTCGATGGCCAGCCTCATGCCGTCGGGGCTGATGTCAACGATCTCGCCGGTGAGCGGCGCGGCGGAGGCATCCCCGAAGCGCACCTGGGCGAGGGCGAAATTCTCCGGCGGCTTGAAGCGATCGGCGCGGGCGCCCTGCTCAAGGAGGTGCTGCAGGCGCTGCAGAGCCAGACGGTACCGATCCAGGTCTCCAGGGGGCACCGATGGTTCCGACGGCTTCGTTGCGTCCTAGGCCGGCGATGTTGGCAGCGGCCAGCCAACGTGAGCACTTCGTCGCACACTGAAAAGGGGCCATGGCCTACCGACGCACACCCTACCCTTCGGCCATCGTTGAACCCGGCCACCGTCACCGCGGCTCAACCCCTGGCTGATCAGTGCCACCAGCAACCCTGATCGATGGTGGCGCGCGCGCCCGGCCTCGGCCCCGTGAGACCTCCCTAGAGTTCCAGGCCTCCGAGGTTGGACAAGAATCCGATGCCCCCCACCACCGGCCTCACCACAGCCACCAGCGCCGCCGATGCCGTCGTTTCACCCCATACCACCACCGCCGGTCGCCTGAGCCTGCAGTGCGAACCGATCGCGGCCGACACCACGGCGATCCGCTCCCTCGACTGGGACCGCAGCCGCTTCGACATCGAATTCGGCCTGCGCAACGGCACCACCTACAACAGCTTCCTGGTGCGGGGCGAGCGCACGGCCCTGATCGACACCAGCCACCTGAAGTTCGCAGCCACCTGGCTGCCGCTGCTGGAGGGACAGATCGATCCGAAGCAGATCGATCATCTGATCGTTTCCCATACCGAGCCCGACCATTCCGGCCTGATCGGCCATCTGCTGGAGGCCAACCCGGACATCGAGATCGTGGCCTCCAAGGTGGCGATCCAGTTCCTGGAGAACCAGGTGCATCGGCCCTTCCGCTCGCGGGCGGTGAAGAGCGGCGAGGCGCTGGATCTGGGCGTGAATCCCAGCAGCGGCACGGCTCACCGCTTCGAGTTCCTGAGCGCGCCGAACCTGCACTGGCCCGATACGATCTTCTCCTTCGATCACGGCACCGGCATCCTCTACACCTGCGATGCCTTCGGCCTCCACTACTGCTCAGACGACCTCTTCGACGTCGACCCCGGAGCGATCGCCCCCGACTTCCGCTTCTACTACGACTGTCTGATGGGGCCCAATGCCCGCAGCGTGCTGCAGGCGATGAAGCGGATGGACGCCCTGCCACCGATCACCACGATCGCTGTGGGCCACGGGCCGCTGCTGCGCCACCACCTCAGCCTCTGGACGGCTGACTACCGCGACTGGAGCACGGGCCGCAGCAAGGGCGAGGCCTACGCCGCCGTCTGCTACCTGAGCCAGTACGGCTTCTGCGACCGGATCAGCCAGGCGATCGCCCGCGGGATCGGCAAGGCCGAAGCCCAGGTGCAGCTGGTCGACCTGCGGGCCACCGATCCCCAGGAGCTGGCGGCGCTGGTGGGGGAGGCGGCGGCCGTGGTGGTGCCCACCTGGCCGGCGGCGGCGGATGCCGAGCTGCAGGCCTCGATCGGCACCCTGCTGGCGGCGCTCCAGCCCAAGCAGTGGGTGGCCTGCTACGACGCCTTCGGCGGCAACGACGAACCGATCGACCAGGTGGCCGCCCGACTGCGCAGCCTCGGTCAGCGCGATGCCTTCACGCCCCTGCGCATCCGCCAGGTGCCGGACGCGGCCGACTACCAGCGCTGCGAAGAGGCCGGCACCGATCTCGGCCAGCTGCTCACCAGGGAGAAAGCGATCGCGGCGATGAAGGCCCTTGACGGCGAGCTCGACAAGGCCCTCGGTCGCCTGTCCGGCGGGCTCTACGTGGTGACCGCGCGGCAGGGGGAAGGCGAAGGCATGCGCAGCAGCGCCATGGTGGCCAGCTGGGTGAGCCAGGCCAGCTTCGATCCCCCCGGCATCACGGTCGCCGTGGCCAAGGACCGGGCGATCGAGGCCCTGATGCAGGTGGGCGATCGCTTCGTGCTCAACATCCTCCGGGACGACAACCACCAGCCCCTGCTGCGCCACTTCCTGCGGCGCTTCCCACCGGGTGCCGACCGCTTCGCCGGCGTGTCGGTGCTGGAGGGGGTGGCGGCCGGCGGCCCGGTGCTGGGCGACGCGCTGGCGTTCCTGGGTTGTCGGGTGGCCCAGCGCATGGAGGGGCCCGACCACTGGATCATCTATGCGGAAGTGGAGCAGGGGAACGTTGCCGATGCCACCGCCGCCACCGCGGTGCATCACCGCAAGGTGGGGAACCACTACTGATGGGCTCCTCCCTCACGCCCCCCCCGCCTGCGCCCACCACCGACCGCCTGGTGATCCGCCTGCCGATCGAGCCGGGGCTGGTGTGCCTGCGGGGCCTCAGCCCCCGGCGGCTGCGCTTTGAGGTGGAGTACGGCCTGGAGCGCGGCACCACCGCCAACAGCTTCCTGTTCGAGGCGGGCCCCGCCGCCGACGGCCACCCCGTGCCGCCGGTGCTGGTGCACCCCCCCGGCATGACCTACGCCGAACCGTTCTTCGCCGCCCTCGCCGAAACGGTGCCGGCCGACGCCGCCCTCAAGGTGGTGGTGGGGGTGGTGAACCCCAACCGGGTGGAGCTGCTGCGGGCGATGGCGACCCGCTGGCCCCATCTGGGCCTGGTGGCCTCGAACGCCGGCGCCAAGCTGGTGCGCGAGCTGTGGGAGCAACGCCGGCCCAACGCCCCCGGCGCGCCGGAACCGGCGCCGCTCCCGCCCCTGCCGGCGATCGACGTGGTGAAGCAGGAGGTGAGTCGCCCCCTGGCAGCCCCCCTGCAGCTCACGCTGATCCCCGCCCCCACCCCCCGCTGGCCGGGCGCACTGCTGGCCTTTGAGGAGCACAGCGGGCTGCTGATGAGCAGCAAGTTCTTCTCGGCCCACCTCTGCAGCGACGCCTTCGAGGAGAGCAACCGCAGCAGCACCGAGGAAGACCGTCGCTGGTTCTACGACTGCCTGATGGCGCCGATGGCCCGCCAGGTGGACACGGTGGTGGATCGCCTCGAGGAGCTGCCGATCCGCACCATCGCCCCCTTCCATGGGCCTGCCATCGGCCAGAGCTGGCGCAGCCTGCTGGCCGACTACCGGCGCTGGGGGGAAAGCCAGGGAAAAGCCAGCCTGTCGGTGGCGCTGCTGTTCGCCAGCGCCTACGGCAACACGGCGGCGATCGCCGATGGCCTCGCCCGCGGTGTGGCCCGCAGCGGCGTGCGGGTGGAGAGCATCAACTGTGAGTTCGCGCCGCCCGAGCAGCTGATCGCGGCGATCCGCGGCTGCGATGCCCTGCTGATCGGCTCCCCCACCCTGGGGGGCCATGCCCCCACGCCGATCGTCTCGGCCCTGGGCACGGTGCTCACCGAGGGCGACCGCAGCAAGCCGGTGGGGGTGTTCGGCAGCTACGGCTGGAGCGGCGAGGCGATCGACCTGCTGGAGAGCAAGCTGCGCGACGGCGGCTTCCCCTTCGCCTTCGAGCCGATCCGGGTGAACTTCAGCCCCGATCCGCCCATCCTGCGCACCCTGGAGGAAACCGGCCTGGCCCTGGGGCGCCGGCTGCAGACCGAACAGCGCCGCTCGCGCCTGCGGCGGCCGGGCGGAGGGCTGCAGGAGAGCCGCAGCAACCCGGCGGTCCAGGCCCTGGGGCGGATCGTGGGCTCCCTCTGCGTGCTCACCACCCGCAAAGGCGAAGGCGCCTCGGCGATGGGCGGGGCGATGGTGGCCAGCTGGGTGAGCCAGGCCAGCTTCAGTCCGCCCGGGTTCACGGTGGCGGTGGCCAAGGACCGGGCGGTGGAAACCCTCCTGCACGTGGGCGATCGCTTCGCCCTCAACGTGCTGGCCCAGGGGCGGGAGAACGGGCCGATGAAGCGCTTCCTGCAACCGTTCGTGCCCGGGGAAGACCGCTTCGCCGGCATCGAGCTCGAAACGAGCCCCGGGGGCCAGCCGGTGCTGCCGGAGGCCCTGGCCTGGCTGGAGGCCACGGTGAGCCAGCGGATGGAATGCGGCGACCACTGGCTGCTCTACGCCCAGGTGAGCCATGGCGGGGTGCTCGATCCCAAGGGCGTCACGGCGGTGCACCAGCGGCGCACGGGGATTGCGTACTGAGGGGGCCGGCGGACAGCAAACAACGAAGGCACGCTGGCATACCAGACACGCATCATCGACCATGAACAACAATTGCAGGTGATCATTCCTCGGCAGTCGATCACTTTGCAGCCTTTTCCCACTGCTCGGCAAGCCGCAGAGCCCACGGCCTTCACGCCACAAATGCGAGTAACTCGAACCACATGTGCACGTGTTCAGGCATAAGACGGCAAATGAAGTTTCGGGCACTTTCCGTTTGCTCCTTAGATGGAGCCTTCCTTTCGGTGTGAGTCTTGATGAAACCCTTCCAGCGCTTGCTGATAGCTCCGGCCATGGCCGGCATGTTGTCGCCGGCCCTTGTCCAGGCCAAGGAGCTCAACCTCAACGCCATTGAGGGCTATACCGCCGGCTCGCAGGAGCAGGTCACAAGCATCAATCAGTTCTCCGACGTCAGGCCCACAGACTGGGCCTTCCAGGCGTTGAGCAATCTGATCGAACGCTACGGCTGCGTAGCCGGTTATCCCAATGGCACCTTCAAGGGCAGCCAGGCCCTCACCCGCTACGAAGCGGCAGCCCTGCTGAACTCCTGTCTCGACCGGATCAGCGAAGTCACTGATGAACTGAAGAGGCTCCTCCAGGAATTCGAGAAGGAACTCGCTGTGCTGCGGGGGCGTGTGGATGGCATCGAGGCCAAGGTTGGCGAGCTTGAGGCAAGCCAGTTCTCCACCACCACCAAGCTGCGGGCTGATACCCGCTGGGTGCTCGGCGGCATCAGCTACTCGGGCAATCAGAGAAACGGCGACAACACCTACGGTCCTGACAGCCGGGGGGCATTTGTTCAATTGAAGGATGCACTCACCTTCAACTATGACGTTCGCCTGAACTTCGACACCAGCTTCACCGGTAAGGATCTGCTGCGCACCCAGTTGCGCGCCGGCAACTTCCGTGATTCGGGCTTCGGTGCCGAACCCACTCGCCTCACCCAACTGGAAGCCGGCTTCGAGGAGAACGTCGGTAACGCCGATGGCGGTGATGTCGTCGCGATCAACCGTCTCTACTACCGCTTCCCCATCGGTTCCGGGATCACAGCGGTTGTGGGCCCGAGGTTCGCCTCCGATGAGGGTCTGCCCTTCGGCTATCCCAGTGTCTACAAGGCCGATCAGATCCTGCGGTTCTTCCAGCACGCCGGGTCCCCCGCCGCCTACAACCGGCTGTTGGGATCAGGTGCCGGCCTGTGGTGGCGTCCCGCCAAGACCGGCTTCGCCTTCGGCGGCACCTACGTGTCCGGCAACGCGGACAACGGCCAACCCAACGGCAACGGCAACACCACCTCCAGCTACACCCTCGGCCCAAGTGGAGGGATCGGCAACTCGGCCTCCCAGCAGACCGGCATCCTGCAGCTCGGTTACCAGGGCAAGAACTGGAACCTCACGGGCGCCTATGCCTATAACAGCGCAGGCGTGCCGGTGCTGGGCACCCCCTTCAGCCAGAGCCTTCAGCCCAACATCTACAACGCCGCCACGGGCGGCGGCCATCTCAGCTCCTGGTCGCTCGCCGGCTGGTGGGAGCCCATCGATACGGGCTGGTTCCCCTCGATCAGTGCCGGCTGGGGGTACAACACCTACAGCTACACCGGCCGGGTGGCCAACAGCCTGGTCGGCCCCTCGCTCGACCTGGATTCAGCAGCGAGCCAGTCGTGGTACGTGGGCCTGAACTGGAAGGACGCCTTCATCAAGGGGAACGCCCTCGGCTTCGCCATCGGTCAGCCCACCTTCATCACGTCGGTGTCGGGTGACTCCGCCAGTGGTGATGTAGCGGATGGTCAGTTTGCCCTGGAGGCCTTCTACAAGTTCCAGCTCACCGACAACATCGCGGTCACACCGGCCATCTTCTGGCTGTCGCGTCCCCGCGGCGTTCTCACCAGCAGCTCCGCGGGTGTCCGCTCGGCTCTGCTCGATGCAGGCGTGAGTGACGGCGACACCTTCGGCACCTTCGGCGGCCTGGTTCAGACCACCTTCCGATTCTGATCAGCGTCAACGCGGCGCTGTCAAGAGGCTCAGCCACAACCCCGGGGCTCCGGATCCACATCCGGGGCCCCTATCTCTCTGGATGATGACGGTGGAGAACCCGCCGCACACACTCTCCCTTCTTCCGAATTCTTCGGAGCGTTCATGCAACTGCTCTGGTTCATTCCTCTGCACGGCGATGGCCATTACCTGGGCACGTCCACCGGCGGCAGGCAGGTCACCTTTGCCTATCTGCGTCAGATCGCTGAAGCTGCCGATCAGCTCGGCTATCCGGGTGTATTGCTGCCTACAGGACGTTCCTGTCACGACGCCTGGGTCGCCGCCTCGATGCTCGCCGCGCGCACGGAACGCCTGAAGTTTCTCGTCGCCGTCAGGCCAGGTCTGATGTCGCCCGCTGTCGCCGCCCGCATGGCGGCCAGCCTGGATCGCTTCAGCCAGGGACGGCTGCTGATCAACGTCGTCACAGGCGGCGATCCTGTCGAGAACGCCGGCGATGGCCTCCATCTCAGTCACGACGACCGCTACCGGCTCACCGATGAGTTCCTGACGGCCTGGCGGTCGATGATGCAGGGGCAGAGCACGGATCTGCAGGGTGACTTTCTGGACATCCGGGGAGGTCACCTGATTCACAGAGGTGTGCAGGTTCCCCATCCACCCCTGTGGTTCGGCGGCTCCTCCCCTGCCGCGATCGAGGTGGCCGCCCACCACGTGGATGCCTACCTCACCTGGGGGGAACCCCCGGATCAGGTGGCGGAGAAGATCGCCCTGGTCGGGGAGGCAGCAGCCCGCCAAGGACGCACCCTGGAGTACGGCATCCGCCTGCACGTGATCGTGCGGCGCACCAACGCCGAGGCCTGGGAGGCCGCCGAGGAGCTGATCCGCTATGTGGACGCCTCCACCATCGCGTCCGCCCAGGCGGTGTACAGCCGGATGGACTCCGTGGGACAGGCCCGCATGACCCAGCTTCACGGGGGCAGCACCCAGGCCCTGGAGGTGAGCCCCAACCTCTGGAGCGGCGTCGGGCTGGTGCGCGGCGGGGCGGGCACCGCCCTGGTGGGCGACCCCGACACCGTGGCCGCCCGGCTGCAGGAGTACGCCGACCTGGGCATCCGCCACTTCATCCTCTCGGGCTACCCCCATCTGGAAGAGGCGTACCGGGTTGCCGAACTCCTCTTCCCGCGGCTCCCCATCGATCTGCCCAGCTCCGATCCCGGCCAGTTGGTGCTCGCTCCCTTCGGCGAAATCATCGCCAACGATGCCGTTCCCACTCCGGCCAGCGTCGCCCCCTGAATGACCGCCCTCCTCCCACCGTCTCCCAAGCGAGCGCGCCTCCTGCGCGTGCTTCTGCCCTGGCTCGTCCCGCTGCTGTTGCTCACGCTGTGGCAGCTTCTGGCCCAGGTTGGGGTGATTCCCACCCGCATCCTGCCGGCTCCGAGCGCGATCCTGCAGGCCGGGATCACCCTGGCCGCCACGGGCGAGCTATGGAGACACCTGGGGTCCAGCGCAGCGCGCGCCGGCACAGGCTTTCTGATCGGCGCCTCCCTTGGGCTCGTGTTCGGCGTACTGAATGGCATTCAGCCGAAGGCGGAGGTTCTGCTGGATTCCTCCTTTCAGATGCTGCGGACGATCCCACCGCTGGCAATGATCCCCTTGGTGATTCTCTGGTTCGGGATCGGCGAGCAGGCACGCATCTTCCTGGTCTGCGTCGGGGTGTTCTTCCCGGTGTATCTCAACACATTCCACGGCATCCGTGGCATCGATCCTGGCCTGCTGGAGATGGGTCGCGTGTACGGCCTCAAGCGACGGGAGATCATTAGCCACGTGATCCTGCCTGGCGCGATGCCCTCGATCCTGGTGGGGATCCGCTTCGCGCTCGGCATCGCCTGGATTCTGCTGATTGTGGGCGAACAGATCGCCGCCGACAGCGGCATCGGCTACATGGCCCTGAATGCCCGCGAGTTCATGCAGACCGATGTGATCGTTCTCAGCATTCTGCTGTACGCCCTTCTGGGCAAGCTCTCGGATTCGCTGGCACGCGCCCTTGAAGGAAGGCTGTTGCCCTGGCATCCCCACCACCGCAGGGCGGCGCGCAGCAGTTCCGAGCTCAGTCCAGCCGTGTGAAGCCTGCCGGACAGGCACCATCCGCACCTTTCCCTCCGCTGCATCGATCCCGAGTCCCATGACGATCCCCGCCGTCGGCTGTCATCTCCAGACCCGGGGCCTGAGCAAGAGCTTCGGCAGCAAACAGGTGCTGCACGCGATCAATCTTTCGCTCGAACCTGGCAGTTTTGTGGCTGTGGTGGGACGCAGCGGCTGCGGAAAGTCCACCCTGCTGCGCCTGCTGAGCGGTCTCGATCCGGCCAGCACGGGAGAGGTGGTGATCAACGGGCAACCGCTGAGGGGCCTGAACCGCGAAGCACGCATCATGTTCCAGGACGGTCGCCTGCTTCCCTGGAAGACCGTGCTGGAGAATGTCGGTCTGGGAGTCCGCGGGAACTGGCGTCATCACGCCCGAGAACTGCTCCAGGAAGTGGGGCTTCGCGATCGCGCCGACGACTGGATCTCCCAGCTCTCGGGCGGCCAGCGCCAGCGCGTCGCCCTGGCGAAGGCCCTGATCACGAGGCCACGGCTGATGCTGCTCGACGAACCCCTGGGTGCGCTGGATGCCCTGACCCGCATCGAGATGCAGCAGCTGATTGAAACCCTCTGGCTGGAGCAGGGCTTCACCGCCATCCTGGTGACCCACGACGTGGAGGAAGCGGTCACGCTGGCGGATCGGGTCCTCGTCCTGGAAGAAGGTCGGATCGCCCACGATGTCCTCAATGATCTGAAGCGCCCCCGCCGCCGTGATGACCCAGGCTTTGCCCGCCTGAGCGGTGAAATCCTCGACACCATCCTTCAACGCGGCCAGGGCAACGCCGAATCCCCGCAGCATCCGCAGGGCTCCCGTACGCAGCGGTCAGCTCCGGCGCGTTCGGGCTGGAATGGTTTCGGGGCCCCAGCCGCCACGGGAATCTCCACCCTCTCTCCCTAGGGGAGCGGATGCACCGAGGGCCTGCCGCCCGGTTCTCCGGCTACATCGAGGCGTGAAACTCGCCACCTCCCAACCCTCCAACTGCCAGCAAAGTCGCTGTACGTGCTGGCGTTCAAGGACAGCCAGTCAGCTGACATGTGAAGCGTTACGATGCCTTTCCTCAACAGGACAACAACTCGCCGACGCCTGCTTGGGGGCGCCCTGGCCGGTGGCATGGCCCTGGCGGCGGCCCTCACGCTGAACGGCTCCCAACAAGCTCTGGCCCAGGCCAATCCACCCACCACCATCCGGCTCGACTACGCCTATTACAACCCCCTGAGTCTTGTGCTCAGGGACAGGGGCACCCTGGAGAAAGAGCTCGCCAAGAAGAACATCAAGGTGGAGTGGGTGCTCAGCCAGGGCAGCAACAAGGCCCTGGAGTTCCTGGGATCCCGCAGCATCGACTTCGGCTCCACCGCTGGAGCCGCCGCCTTCATCGGCAAGGCCAATGGCAATCCGATCAAGTCGATCTACGTGTTCTCCAAGCCGGAGTGGGCATCGCTGGTGATCCCCAATGGCTCCAAGATCAAGACCGTGAAGGATCTCAAGGGCAAGAAGGTGGCGGCGAACCGGGGCACCGACCCCTACATCTTCCTGTTGCGCACGCTGGATCGCAACGGCCTCAGCCCTCGTGACGTTGAAATTGTGCAGCTGTCCCATGCCGATGGCCGGATCGCCATGGAAAAGGGCGATGTCAATGCCTGGGCCGGCCTCGATCCGCTGACGGCGAAGTCGGAGATCGAAGCGAAGTCGAAGTTGCTGTATCGCAATCCTGACTTCAACACCTTTGGCGTCCTGAATGTCCGTGAAGATTTCGCCAGGAAGAACCCTGCGCTGGTGCTCACAGTTCTGCGCAGTTACGAACAGGCAAGGCAGTGGGCCCTGAAGAATCCCCAGGAGCTCCGCAAGGTGCTGATCGAGGAAGCGAAGCTGAGCGCTCCGGTGGCCCAGCGCCAGCTCGAGCGCACCGACCTGCGCAGTTCCAGCATCGGCGCACCCCAGAAGACGGCGATCCTGGCCGCCGCACGGGTGCTCAAGAAGTCGGGGGTGATTGCGGCCTCCACCAATCCGGAGGCCGTGGTCAACAGCCTGATCGACTCCAGTTACACCAGCAAACTCAAGGGCGCGAAATGAAGCGGCTGTCGCAGCGACTGCGCCCGGCCCGGGCCTTCGTGCTGCCCTTTCTCATTCTGCTGATCTGGCAGCTGGTGCAGGCCCGTGAGGTGGTGCCCACCAACCTGCTGCCCACTCCCGTGAGCGTGCTGGAAACGATCGGCACCCTGGCCTCCACCGGCGAGCTCACAGAGCATCTGGCGATCACCTGCTGGCGGGTGGTGCAGGGATTCCTGCTGGGTGCCGCGGTCGCCACCCTGCTGGGCGCGATCACCGGGGTGTCCCGCAGCGCCCGGGACCTGCTCGATCCCCTGCTGCAGTCGCTACGGAACATTCCCTCCCTGGCGTGGGTGCCCCTGTTCATCCTCTGGCTGGGGATCTACGAGCCCTCCAAGGTGGCCCTGATCGCCACGGGGGCCTTCTTTCCGGTGTACCTGAGCCTCGCCCAGGGGCTGCTGGACGTGGACCGCAAGCTGGTGGAAGTGGGGCGGATGGCGGGCTTCGATCGCTTCCAGCTGGTGCGGCGGATCCTGATCCCCGCCGCCCTTCCCGCCTACGTCACCGGGCTGCGGGGCGGCCTGGGCCTGGCCTGGATGTTCGTGGTGGCGGCCGAGGTGATGGGCGCCAGCAAGGGCCTGGGGTTTCTGCTCGTCGACGGCCAGCAGACCGGCAGGGCCGCCCTGATCCTGGCCAGCATCCTGCTGTTCGCCGTGCTCGGCAAGCTGAGCGACCTGCTGCTCTGTCTTCTGTCCAGCCGCTTCCTGCAGTGGCAGGACAGCCATTCCCTTCAGCCCGCCTGAGATGCTGCAGTTCGAATCGGTCAGCAAGACCTACCGCAACGGCTTCACTGCCCTGGAGGCGATCAGTCTGCGTATCGACCCCGGCGAGCGGGTCGCGATCGTGGGCAGCAGCGGCTGCGGCAAGTCGACGCTGCTGCGTCTGGCCGCGGGGCTCACCTTCCCCAGCTCAGGCCGGGTGCTGGTGTACGGCAAACCGGTGATCCGGCCCGAGCCCCGTGTCGGCTTCCTGTTCCAGGAGCCGCGCCTGATGCCCTGGCTGAGCGTCGACGACAACGTGGCCTTCGGGCTGCGGGGTCCCGCCCGTCAGCGACGGGATCTCGTTCGCTCCGCCCTGCTGCGGGTGGGGCTGAGCAACTGCGGCGACTATTACCCCAAGCAGCTCTCCGGTGGCATGGCCCAGCGCGTGGCGATCGCCAGGGCCCTGGCCAGTGCCCCTCGGCTGATCCTGCTGGATGAACCCTTCAGTGCCCTCGATGCGATCCGGCGGGCCGAACTCCAGGATCACTTCCTGCAGCTGTGGGAGAGCGATCAGCTTTCCACCCTGATCGTCACCCACGACGTGGAGGAGGCGATCGTGCTGGCCGATCGCATCCTGGTGATGCAGCCCCATCCGGGCCGGATCATCGAGGAGCTGCTGGTGGATCTGCCGCTGGACGACCGTCGCGAATCCCCGGCCTTCGAGGGCCTGAAGAAACGCTTGATCCACAGCCTGCGCCAGGCGGATCACAGATCCGCCAGCGCTATCCACCCTTCAGCAGCCACGCTCTCCGCATCAGCCCTGCAGGGCTGAGATCAACCCTGCGGCTCCAGGGGCCGGGTGGCTTCGATCACCGAGACCACCGAAAGTGGAACCTCCGTCTCGAAGGTCATCTCGATCGTGCCGTTGCTGGCGAGCTGCCGCACATGCTCCAGCAGCGGCTCATCCACCACGCCATCCCTGGCCGGGAAGAATTCCACCTCGAGCCGCGCGAGCTCCTGCACCTGAACGTAGTGCTCCTCGAGGGTCCGGCGGGCCAGGGCCACGTTCGACCAGTGCGGCAGCAGCAGCAGCAGGCGTCCCCCCGGCCGCAGATGGGAGCGGGCCTCCACGATCGAGCGGATCACCAGCTCGGAGCCGTCGCTGCCGCCATCGGTGGCCAGCGTCATGCCCTCGCTCAGGCCCCAGGTGGCACCGGGCGGATAGGGCACCGCCGGCGGGTGGACGCTGATCACGTCGAACCCGTCGTTTGGGAACGCCTTGTACAGATCCGAGAAGATCACCTGGATGGCTACACCATTGGCATCGGCGTTGCGATGGGCCGCCTCCAGGGCCGACGGGTTCACATCGGCCACGCTCACCTCGGCGCCGGCCACATAACGCGCCACGGCGATGCCCACCACACCGCTGCCGGTGCAGGCATCGAGGAAGCGCTCACCGGGCCTGACGCGCTCCACGGCTTTGGCGGCCAGCAGAAGGCTGGCGGGGCGCGGGGCGTAGACCTGCCGGTCGCTGGCCTCGAAGCTCAGCTCGCGCCAGGTGATGGCGGTGGTGGTGGTCATCCACGCAGGGGGGTAGGGGTGGCGGTGGCGGGATCGAAGCGATCGGTGGTGCCTTCGGGAATGGCCGGATGGCGGCGCAGGCTCTGCTCGAAGGTGCGAATCACCTCAAGGCAGCGATTGATCACCCAGGTGTTGCGCAGCGTCTCCTCGGGGTACTCCTCCTTCGGATCGGAGGTGAGGTTGAACAGCTTCGGCAGGGTGAGGCGCTGGGGCGTGCCGAACCAGTCGCGCGTCTCCTCGTAGAAGACGAGCTTCCAGTTGCGCCACTTCACGGCCTCCAGTCGATCGGCCACGAAGGCCAGCACGCTCTCGCGGGCGGAGTCCTCCTGCTCGCCCAGCAGGAAGGCGCTCTGGTCGACGCCGTCGATGGCACGGTCGGCGGGTACCTCGAAGCCGATCAGGGCGGCGAGGGTCGGCAGGATGTCGACCTGATGCACCAGGCCATTGCTCACCCGGCCAGCCGGGATGCGGCCTGGCCAGCGGGCAAGAAACGGCACCCGCAGTGAGCCCTCCATGTGGGTGAAGTAATAGCCGCGCCAGGGACCGGAGGTACCCTGCCACGGCCAGGTGGGATCGGGTCCGTTGTCGCTCGTGAAGATCACGAGCGTGTCGTCCTCGAGGCCCAGCTCGCGGAGGCGATCGAGCAGCTGCCCGACGCGATGGTCGGTCTCGGCGACAGCGTCGGCGAAGTCGCCGTGGCCAGTGCGCCCCTTGAAATCCGGATGGGGCAGCGACGGCAGATGCACCTGGGTGAGGGGCACATAGGCGAAGAAGGGTCGGCCCTCCTGCACACTCGCTTCGATGAAGCCGATGGTGCGCCCGGTGATCTCCTCATCCAGCAGCGGCCGGCGCTCAAGGTCGTAGACCTCCAGCTCCTGGGTCGCCTCGCCCCGCCGGCCAGCCATCAGGTGCTGAGGTCGCACGCCGGAGCTGGCGAAACCCGGTGTATCCGGCCAGAACACCTCATCGGTGGTGCGGGGGATGCCCCACCACGCGTCGAAGCCGTGGTCGTTAGGGAAGCGTCCCTGAACGCTGCCCAGATGCCACTTGCCGAAATGGGCCGTGCGGTAGCCCTGCTCGGCCAACAGAGCGGCGAGGGTGATCTCCCAGGGGTTGAGGCCCTGCCCCTCGGGGTCGCTCACCGCCGGATTGCCGATCGGCACGGTGAGCGTGCCCGAGCGGTAGGCGTAGCGCCCGGTGAGCAGGGCGGAACGACTGGGGCTGCACTGGGCCTCGACGTTGAAATTGGTGAGCCGCAGCCCCTCGGCGGCGAGGGCATCGATGCGGGGGGTGGGAGCCCCGCGCAGGGCTCCACCGCCATAGCAGCCCGGTTCGCCGTAGCCAAGGTTGTCGAGCAGGATGAGCAGCACGTTGGGCCGCGCTAGGCCCGGCGTCGCGGCGGAGGTCATCGAGCCGTCACTTCCAGCGCCACACGGCTTCCTTCACCCGGATCGGGCGAGGAATCAGCTTGAGATCGCTGAACGTGTCGGCCACATCCTGCTGCTTGTCGATGATGGCGTCGGTGATCGGCAGGGCGTCGTGCTTGCGGCGCTGTTCGGCCTTGGCGAGCGTGGCGGCATCAATGCCCAGGCTCGGAGCAAGAAAGGCCGCGGTGGCCTTCGGATTGGAGGAGACGACCTTGGCCTCGCTGCGGATGGCCTCCAGCACCCTCCGCAGCGTGGTGGGCTGATTCCTGATGAACGGCACCGAAGAGAGGTAGTAGCCCAGGTTCGGAGCCAGCCCGCGGGCATCGGTCAGCAGGCGGGCGCTGGCCTTGCTTTCGGCTGCCGCCAGAAACGGATCCCACACCGACCAGGCATCGACATCGCCCCGCTCGAAGGCCGCCCGGGCGTCGGAGGGCTTGAGAAAGCTGATCGTCACCTGGGAGGGGCTGAGCTTGGCGGACTTGAGGGCCTTCACCAGCAGGTAGTGGGCGTTCGAGCCCTTCTGGACGGCGATCCGCTTGCCCTTGAGATCGGCCAGCTTGTTGATCTTCGAGTTCCTTGCCACCAGGATGCCCTCGGCCCGGGGACCGTAGGGGTCGTAGGCGACGTAACGGGTGATCGATCCGTTGGCGGCCTGGGCAAAGATCGGCGGCGCTTCACCCACGTAAGCAATGTCGATGGCGCCGGCGTTCAGGGCCTCCACCATCGGCAGGCCCGCCGGGAACTCCGACCACTGGACCTTGATGCCGGAGGGCTGCAGCGTCTTCTCGAGGGTGCGCTTGGCCTTGAGCGACAGCAGCACCGTGCCTGATTTCTGGAACCCGATCCGGGCGACCTTGGTCTCGGCCTGGGCCATCGCCGGCGGAGTCAGCAGCGAGGGACCGGAAAGAATCTGAGGACCCGCCAAGCCAACGGCCACGACTCCAAGGCCAAGGGCCCCAAGCGAGCGGTGTCGGGACGTCACCCTGGAAAGAGGAGAAACGTGGGCCATGAACAAGGAAGATCAAGCAAAGACATGGCCACTCTCTTCACGATGCGCACGCGGCAGTGAAACCTGAACTACACCACAAGGTGCCACGCGGGTATCACCAACCACATCAGCCCCTGGGCGCGAATGCAGCGCTCCATCAGCCCGTAAGAACATGACATTGGCGGCGATGGATGTTGCGGTAATCGAAGCCACAGGCTGCTGTGACGATGGGAGCAGGCCTCAACATCCTCAGCCAGCACATTGAGGTGGTGTTGCAGAGCAAAGGCACCCACCCCTTTCACCATGACCGATCTTCCGACCACGAACGGGACCGCCCACGGCTCCGATCCGATCCGCTTCGCCTACTGGGTGCCCAACGTCAGCGGAGGGCTGGTGATCAGCAACATCGAGCAGCGCACCAGCTGGGACTTCGACTACAACATCAAACTTGCCCAGATCGCCGAGAATGCCGGTTTCGATTACGCCCTGAGCCAGATTCGCTTTACAGCGGGCTACGGAGCCGACAATCAGCACGAGCCTGTGATCTTCAGCACAGCACTGCTGCAGAACACCGAACGTCTCAATTTGATCGTGGCCGTTCTGCCTGGTCCCTGGCACCCCGCCGTGCTCGCCAAGCAGGTTGCCACCCTCGATCACCTCTCCAAGGGCAGAGTCTCCGTCAACATCGTCAGCGGATGGTTCAGCGGCGAGTTCCGGGCCATCGGTGAGCCCTGGCTGGATCATGACGAACGCTATCTGCGTTCTGCCGAATTCATCCAGGCCATCAAGGGCATCTGGACGGAAGACAACTTCACCTTCCACGGCCGTTACTACTACTTTGACAACTACACCCTCAAGCCGAAGCCCCTGCAGAAGCCCCACCCCACCATCTTCCAGGGTGGCAGCTCCAGGGCAGCCCGCGACAACGCCAGCCGCCATTCGGATGTCTACTTCACCAACGGGAACACCGTGGAGGGGATCAAGGCTCAGATCGACGACATCCAGTCCAAAGCCAGGGCCCATGGCCACAAGGTGAGAATCGGCGTCAACGCCTTCGTGATCGCCCGCGATACCGAAGGCGAAGCCCGTGAGGTGCTGGCCGAGATCATCGCCAAGGCCAATCCAGAGGCCGTGAAGGGCTTTGCCGACGAGGTCGTGAACGCCGGCAAGGCTTCACCGGAGCGCGAGGGAAACTGGGCGAAATCCACCTTCGAAGACCTGGTTCAGTACAACGATGGCTTCCGCACCAATCTGATCGGCACCCCGGAACAGATCGCCGAGCGGATCGTGGAACTCAAGCGCATCGGGGTCGACATCATTCTTTCCGGCTTCCTGCATTTCCAGGAAGAGGTTGAGTACTTCGGCCGCCGCGTTCTGCCGCTGGTGCGTGAGCTGGAAGCCCAGCAGCTGGAAGCGCGGACGACCGTCGGCGTCTCCTGAATCCTCATCTCCACCCACGCATCTGAAACTTCTTCTTCATGACCCGCGTTCTCCTGATCAACGGCAGCCCCACCGCCATCTCCCGTTCCGCCGCCCTGCTCGACCATTCCCGGCGGGGCCTGGAGGCCGCCGGCCTCGAGATCCATCACACCAGCATCCTCGAATTTCCCGCCGAAGACCTGGTGCAGGCCCGTTACGCCAGTGAGTCCTTCGCCCCGTTCGTCGCCGCGGTGGCCGCCGCCAGCGGCATCATCGTCAGCACCCCGGTCTATAAGGCCTCCTTCTCCGGTGGCCTGAAGGCGCTGCTCGACATCCTTCCCCAGGACGCCCTTCTCGGCAAGGCGATCCTGCCGCTCGCCTCGGCGGGCACGATCTCCCACCTGCTGGCGATCGACTATGCCCTCAAGCCGGTGCTTTCCGTGCTCGGGGCGAGGGACATCGAGCAGGGCGTCTTCGCCGTGGACGATCAGTTCGAGAAGACGGAGTCCGGCTACACACTCAAGCCTGAGCTGGTGGACCGTCTCGACCGGAATCTCGGCTATCTGATCAGCCGCGTGCGTCCCTAGTCCCCAATCTCCAGTCACTCGCCTTTGCATCGATGGCGCTCCGCACCGCATCGCCCCCGGAAACCCTCGAGGCCATCGCCGGCCGCCTCGCCCATGAGCTGTCCCGCACGGTCGTGGAGAGGGACGAGCGGGGTGGGACAGCGCGGGCGGAGCGAGACGCCCTGCGCAACACGGGGCTGCTCAACCTGCTGATCCCGGAGGCGTGGGGAGGGCACGGGGCCGACTGGCCCCGGATCTACAGGATCATCCGGCAGATCTCGCGCACCGACAGTTCCATCGGCCATCTCTTCGGCTTCCAGCATCTGATGCTGGCCACCATCGATCTGTTCGGCAGCCCTGAGCAGACCGAAGACCTCTACCGGCGCACCGTGGCGGGCCGCTGGTTCTGGGGCAACACCCTCAACCCGCTCGACGCGGGCCTGGGCGCCCGCTGGGCCGACGACTGGCTGATTCTCGATGGCCGAAAGCGCTTCTCCACCGGATCCAGCGACGCAGACGCGCTCATCGTCTCCGCACCCGACACGGAGGCCGCGGACGGGCCCCGACTGCTGGTGGCGGCCGTTCCCCTGCCGAGAGAGGGGATCGCCCCCCTCGGTGACTGGAACAACATGGGCCAGCGTCAGACTGACAGCGGCACGGTCGAGTTCCGCGGCGTGCGGATTCACCGCTCCGAACTGTTGCGCACCCCCGGGCCCTTCGGCAGCATCCGGGCTTCCCTCAGACCGTGCATCGCCCAGCTGATCTTCGCCAACGTCTATCTCGGCATCGCCGAAGGAGCCCTGCTCGAAGCCAAGGGCTACCTCCAGGAGCATCCGCAGGCCTGGTGGCTCTCCGGAGTTGAGACGAAGCAGGAGGATCCCTACGTGCTGCGCCACTTCGGCAAGCTGTACGCGGAGCTGGAGGCCGCACGGCTGGTCACCGATCGGGCCGCCGAAACCCTGCAGCGTGCCTGGGAGGAAGGAGAAGCCATCAGCGAGGCCCAGCGGGGCCAGGCGGCCGTCGACATCGCCACGGCCAAGGTGATCACCACCCGGGCGGGACTGGATGTGGTCAACCGCATCTTCGAGGTGATGGGAGCGCGGGCCACCAGCTGGGGTCTTCGCATCGATCGGTTCTGGCGCAACCTGCGCACCTACACCCTGCACGATCCGGTCGATTACAAGCTGCGCGAACTCGGCACCTGGGCTCTGAGCGACCTGCCGCCCCACCCCACCTTCTATTCCTGAACCCACCCCATGCTCCGCACGGATGCCGTCATCGATGGCCTGGCCGCCATCCGCAACGGCGAATGCGTCGTCGTCGTCGATGACGAAAGTCGCGAGAACGAAGGCGATCTCATCTGCGCGGCGCAGTTCGCCACGCCTCCCCAGATCAACTTCATGGCCACCGAGGCCCGCGGCCTGATCTGCCTGGCCCTGGAGGGGGATCGTCTCGATGCCCTCGAGCTCCCCTTGATGGTCGATCGCAACACCGACAGTAACCAGACCGCCTTCACCGTCAGCATCGATGCCGGACCGGAGAGCGGCGTCTCCACCGGCATCTCCGCCGAAGACCGCGCCCGCACCATCCAGATCGCCCTCCATCCCGCCACGCGACCTGGCGACCTCCGGCGACCCGGCCACATCTTTCCTCTTCGCGCCCGGCGTGGTGGCGTGCTGCAGCGTGCCGGCCATACCGAGGCCGCCGTGGACCTGGCTCGGCTCGCCGGCCTCTACCCTGCCGGCGTGATCTGCGAGATCCAGAACCCCGACGGCTCCATGGCCCGTCTGCCCGAACTCGCCGATTACGCCCGTCGCCATGGCCTGCGGCTCATCTCCATCGCCGATCTGATCAAGTACCGGCTGGAGACGGAACGCTTCGTCCGCCGTCAGGCCGAAGCCGAGCTTCCGAGTGCCTTCGGCCACTTCCGCGCCATCGGGTACCGCAACGAACTCGATGGCAGCGAGCACGTGGCCCTGGTCAAGGGAAATCCCGAAAGCAGCACCGCGCCCGTGCTCGTGCGCGTCCACTCCGAATGCCTCACCGGTGATGCCTTCGGCTCCCTCCGCTGCGACTGCAGAGGCCAGCTCGAAACCGCCCTCCGGATGATCGAGAGCGCGGGAGAAGGGATCGTCGTCTATCTCCGCCAGGAGGGACGAGGCATCGGCCTCGTCAACAAGCTCAGGGCCTACAAGCTCCAGGACGGGGGTCTGGATACGGTCGAGGCGAACGAGCGCCTCGGCTTCGCCGCCGATCTGCGCAATTACGGCGTCGGGGCACAGATCCTCAGCGACCTCGGCGTCCATCGCCTCCGGCTGATCACCAACAACCCCCGCAAGATCGCCGGACTGGGGGGCTATGGAATCCGGGTCGAAGACCGTGTCCCCCTCGTGATCGATGCCGGCCTTCACAATGCCGCCTATCTGCTCACAAAACGGGTGAAGCTGGGCCATCTCGCAGAGATCGGTAGTTTCAGCCACTATTCCCTGTGAAACGAAGGACCTGGACACAAGGAAGAAGGATCTAATCTGCAAAGGTGGTCCCAATCATCGGCCGTCGCGATTGAGAGGGACAAAAGCGTTTCTCTCGCTCCATCGGAGTCCAACACCATCTTTATGACACGCATAACCATCCGCAGTGCCGGCTATATCGCCGGCATCGGGTTTCTTGGACTGGCTTGCGTCTACGGGTCGGCAAGGGCTGAGTCAATCCCCAACAATAGCGGCGACCCAGGTACACCCACAACCTTCGGACCCACCGCGCAGGGAGGAATCGATGGGGGGCAGCAGCAGCCTGAAGAAAATGTACTTCCGGTTACCGAGCCAGAACCAGCGATCGATCGCTTCTCAGGCAATGCCGGCATCGATTTTCGCAGCCAGTACAACGCCCGCGGCATCGTCGTCCAGGACAAGGGCGTCACGATCCAGCCATACATCAACATCAATTATCTAATCTACCAAGGGAAGGGATTCGTCAACTCCGTCATGGCAACGGTCGGCTGGTGGAACGACATCAGCACTAACACGAATGTCTCCAGTCCCGCCTATACCGCCAGGATCTGGACGGAAACCGACATCAGCGGAGGGCTCTCCATTCGCTTTGCCGATCGCTTCACGTTCAGCAGCACCTTCACCGACTTCACCTCACCAGCCGGTGGCTATCGCGAAGGCCGCTTCATCAACAACGTTCTGGCCTACAACGATGCCGGCCTGATCAGCCCGACCTTCTCACTCAAGCCCCAGTTCACCTTCCTCTACGAGTTGCCCGCAGGCGGGCAGGCAGGCCTGCAGCCCAATGCCTGGTATTTCGAGCCTGGGCTGACACCCAACATCACGATCAACGCCAAATCAAACTATCCAATCAACCTGGCACTGCCGCTGAGAGTTGGCCTGGGGAACCAGTTCTACAACGGCACAACGTACGGCTTCTTCTCGGTGGGTCCGCAGATCACGGTTCCTCTCACATTCCTATCCACTCCAAGTGCCCAATGGAATCTGAATGTCGGCTATCTCTACTACGACCTGGGCAAGACGACAGCCGCAATCGCTCCCAACGGTTCCAGGAACCAGAACGTATTCAACCTGGGCATCAGCGTCAACTTCTAGTGCCACCCCCCGATACAACGAGCGGATCACCGAACGGCCACCTGTCCGCCCGGGCGCCGGCCGCCCTCGCGCTCGATCACATCTCCCTCGCCTTCGGCGGGGTGCGTGCGCTCACGGATGTAAGCCTGGAGGTCAGGACCGGAGAGATCCGTTCGATCATCGGCCCCAATGGGGCGGGCAAGAGCTCCCTGCTCAATGTGATCAGCGGGGTCTACCAACCCCAGAGCGGTGCTGTGTACATCGATGGTGTTCCCTACCCGCGCATCGATCCGGCCAGGCTGGCAGCCATCGGCATCGCACGCACCTTCCAGAATCTCGCCCTCTTCGATGGGCTGAGCGTTCTCGACAACATCGCCATCGCACGATCGCCGCGGGGAGGCGGCGACCTGCTCTCTCAGTTCCTGGCCCTGCCGGAAGCCCGCCGGGCCGCACGGAAGGCCCGGGAAGAAGCCGACGACCTGGTGCAGTTTTTCGGGCTGGAAACCTATCGCCACCGCAGGGTGGGGAGCCTTCCCTACGGAGCGCGCAAGCGGGTGGAACTGGCACGGGCCCTGATCGCCCGGCCGCGACTGCTGCTGCTGGATGAACCGATGGCTGGCATGAATCACCAGGACAAGCACGACATGACGCAGTTCATCCGTTCCGCCCGGGATCGGTTCTCGACCACGGTGATCCTGATCGAGCACGATCTGAGTGTGGTGATGAACCTTTCCGACCGCATCGCCGTTCTCGACTTCGGCAACAAGATCGCCGACGGCACCCCCACTGACGTCCGCACCAACGACGCCGTGATCGCGGCCTATCTAGGTGTTGATCACGACCATCCCCAAGGAGTTACCCAATCATGATGGCAGACCAGATTCAATTCTTTTTCGAAGTTCTGATCGGCGGCCTCCTCTCCGGGGTGATGTATTCCCTGGTGGCTCTCGGCTTCGTCCTGATCTACAAGACTTCCGGTGTTCTGAATTTCGCCCAGGGGTCGATGGTGCTGTTCGCCGCACTCACCTTCGTGCAGCTCAGAGAGAAGGGTCTGCCCTTCGCCGTCGCCTTCCTGATCACCCTGATTCTGATGGCCGTCCTCGGCATCACCGTGGAACGAACGGTGATGCGCCCCCTGCTGAACCGCTCACCGATTGTGCTGTTCCTGGCCACCCTGGGGCTCTCCTACATCATCGAAGCAGGAGCGCAGCTGATCTGGGGCACCCAGGTGCATGCCCTCGACCTCGGCATCAGCGACACGCCGATCCAGGTGGGTCCGGTCAGCATCAGCCAGTTCGACATCAGTGCCGCCCTGATTTCCGGAACCCTGGTGGCCGCCCTGGTGTTCTTCTTCCAGAGAACCCGCACCGGTCTCACCTTCCGGGCCGTCGCCGACGATCCCTTCGCAGCCCTGGCGGTAGGCCTGCGCCTGTCGCGCATCTGGGCCCTGGTCTGGATCACGGCGGGGCTGATCGCCCTGGTGGCCGGCCTGCTCTGGGGAGCGCGCCTGGGGGTTCAGTTCTCGTTGTCCCTGATCGTGCTGAAGGCCTTTCCGGTGCTGGTCCTGGGGGGCTTCGACTCGATCCTCGGCACGATCGTGGGCGGGCTGATCATCGGGGCCACCGAGAAGCTGGCGGAGGTCTTCGTCGGCCCCCTTTTCGGAGGAGGCATCGAGACCTGGTTCGCCTACGTGGTCGCCCTGGTGTTCCTGCTGATCCGCCCCACAGGGCTGTTCGGCCAGAAGGTCGTGGAGCGGGTGTGAGGCCATGACATCCCTGAGCACCGTCCGTCAACAGGTCCTGGCAGGAATCGACAGCCACCTGGTCAGGCGCCTGGCGGGCCCCCTGCTGATCCTGCTCGCGGCCTACGGCATCGTGCCTCTGGTGGCCGATCAGTACGTGATCGAGTCCCTGCTGCTGCCGTTCCTCTCCCTCTCCCTGGCGGCCGTCGGCCTGAATCTGCTGACCGGCAGTGCCGGCCAGCTCTCCCTGGGCACGGCAGCGTTCATGGCCGTCGGCGCCTACGGCGCCTACAACGTCGTGCTGCGGCTCCCCTGGGTGCCGATGCTGCTGGCCTTCGTGCTGGGGGGAATCGCGGCCGCGGCAATCGGGATCGTCTTCGGGCTGCCGAGCCTGCGGTTGCGCGGCTTCTACCTGGCCGTGTCCACCCTGGCGGCCCAGTTCTTCGTGCAGTGGGTATTCACGAAGTTCTCCTGGTTTTCCAATGACAACACCTCCGGTGTGATCACTGCTCCCCAACTGCGTGCCTTCGGGCTCGTGTTCAGTGAACCCACGGCCCGCTATCTGTTCTGCCTCACGGTGGTGATGCTGCTCGGTCTGGCGGCTGAGCGGCTGCTGGCCACCACAACCGGCAAGCACTTCATCGCCATTCGTGACAACGAACTGGCCGCCCGCATCATCGGGGTGCCGGTGCTGAAGACGAAGATCACCGCCTTCGCCCTCTCCTCCTTCATCATCGGGGTGGCGGGAGCTCTCTGGGCCTTCGCCTACATCCGCACCGTCGAGCCACACGGATTCAATCTCGACCGATCTTTTCAGATCCTGTTCATCATCATCATCGGCGGGCTTGGATCCATCCGAGGGTCGTTCCTTGGTGCAGCCTTCATCGTGGTTCTGCCGCTTGTGCTGTCGCGACTAGGCAGCGCGATCTTTGGAGGCATATTCGATTCCGGTGTGGTGGAAATGTGCCAACGCATGATCATCGGGGTGTTGATCATCCTCTTCCTGATCCTCGAACCTGACGGACTGGCGGCCGTCGGCAGGCGGCTGGGCCCAACCCTGCGGCGGTTGTTGTGGCGCCAGTGAACGAAGCCCTGCCGCTTCCGCGCACCCCATCCCACCCTTCACCCACCTTCTTCCTCCTGTTCCTGTTCACTTTCATTCCCATGCACACCCACTCTCTGTCCCGTTCCTTCATTGGTCGCCTCGGTTCAGCGTCCCTGGCCTCGCTGCTGCTCCTGGGAGGGCTCACGGGCTGCGGCAGCCAGAAGCAGGCCGGCGACAGCACCACGGGCAGCACCCCAACCGCCGCCGCCCCGGCCGGCGGCAGCAATCTGGATGTCAACCTCAAGGAGCAGTTCTTCCCGCTCCAGAGCTACCGCGTCGGACCGTACGCCGCTGGGGGCACAGGCTTCTTCGGCGGCTTCATCGACTATCTCAACCTGATCAACATCCGCGATGGCGGCGTGAACGGCGTCAAGCTCACCTGGGATGAAGGCGAAACCCAGTACGAAGTGGAGAAGGGAATCGAAGTCTATGAGCGGCTCAAGGATCGGCCGAACATCGCCGCCTGGAACCCCCTGTCGGTGGGTATTGCCTACGCGATGATCGACAAGGTCACCCAACGGCGCACCCCCCTGATCACGATCAACCACGGCCGTACGGACTCCACCGATGGCCGGGTTTTCCCCTATGTTTTCCCGTTGCTTCTGAACCCCTACAGCGAGACTTCTGGTATCATCAACTATCTGGGCACCCGCGAAGGCGGTCAGGACAAGCTCAAGGGCAAATCGATCGTGGTGCTCTACCACGGCTCTCCCTATGGCAAGGAAACGATTCCCATCTACGAGCTGCTGGCCAAGAAGTACGGCTTCAAGGTGCAGCAGATCGAAGTGCCCCACCCTGGCAATGAGCAGCAGGCCCAGTGGCTGACGATCAAGCGCATCAACCCCGACTACGTGGTGCTGCGCGGCTGGGGCGTGATGAACCCGGTCGCCCTGCGCACCGCCCAGAAGGTGGGCTTCAAGGCGGATCGCATCATCGGCAACGTCTGGTCGAACTCCGAGGAAGACGTGCGCCCGGCCGGTGAGGCCGCCAAGGGCTACATCGCCATCACCACCCAGGCCTCGGGCAAGCAGTATCCCGTACTCCAGGAGATCATCAAGACGGTGTATGACAAGGGCAAGGGCAACCTGGCCGATAAGAACCGCATTGGCAGCGTGTACCACAACCTTGGCATCGTCAATGGCATCCTCAATGTGGAGGCGGTGAGGATCGCCCAGGAGAAGTTCGGCAAGCGGCCGCTGAGTGGCGATGAAGTGCGCTGGGGATTTGAGCATCTGCAGCTTGATCCGGCGCGCGTGGAGAAGCTTGGGGCCAAGGATCTGTTCCATTCCATCAACGTCACCTGGAAGAACCATGAGGGGGATGGCCGCGTCACCTTCCAGCAGTGGGACGGCAACAAGTGGAACGTGATATCGAAGTGGATTGCGCCCGACTGGGCACTGCTGCGCCCGATCATCGAGGCCTCCGCCAAGAAGTTCGCCCAGGAGAACAACATCCAGCTCCGCACGGAAGCCGATGTTGACAAGGTCGTGAAATGACGATCTACGCAGCAAATAAACCGCAGCTGCCGGCAGCGATCACCTCCGGGCAAGCCCTCCTGGAGGTGCACGACATCGCCGTCGTCTACGACGACGCCATGCAGGCGATCAGCGATGTGAGCCTGCGCGTGCCCGCCGGCACGATCACCTCCCTGGTGGGCGCCAACGGCGCCGGTAAGACCACCACGCTGCGGGCGATCTCCAACCTGCTGATCGCGCTGAGGGGCAGGGTCACGGCCGGCCGGATCTGCTTCGACGGCCAGGACGTGGCCCGCCTGAGGCCTTCCCAGCTGGTGCGGCAGGGGCTGGTGCAGGTGCTGGAGGGACGGCACTGCTTCCCCCACCTCACGGTGGAGGAAAACCTGCTCACCGGTGCCACCGCCCGAGGCTCCACGCCCCGGGAGAGCCGGGAGGATCTCCAGCGTGTCTACAGGATCTTCCCCCGCCTGCGGGAACGTCGGAGTTCGCGCTCGGGTCTCACCTCCGGTGGTGAGCAGCAGATGGTGGCCATCGGCCGGGCCCTGATGACCCGCCCCCGCCTGCTGATCCTCGACGAACCATCCATGGGGCTGGCGCCGCTGGTGGTGCGCGACATCTTCGAAGTGCTGCGTGCATTGAACGCCAAGGAAGGGCTGTCGATCCTGATCGCCGAGCAGAACTCCACCCTGGCCCTTCGCTACGCCGATCACATCGTTGTGGTGGAGAACGGACGTGATGTTCTAGCCGGAAGCGCCAAGGATATCCGGGAGAACCACAATCTCGAGAGGTTCTATCTCGGCGAAGCCGCCCTCACCCTGGCTGATCCGGACACCAAGATCGACCCATCCGGGAGTGCGGGCATCAGCACTCATGGCGAGTGAGATCGGCCACAAAGAGTTCTTCTTCAGTGGCATCGATCACGCTGTTTTACTGACACCCAGCCGCGTGGTCTGCGGCACAACCCATCATTTTCCACACTCATACGTTGGTTCGGTTGCCCCCAGCAGTCAACGCCCACCTCCTCTCCCCAGCACGATGACACTCACTCCCCAACGCGAGATTCCCAGCATCCCCAGACCCGAGCAGCCGGCCCACATCATCCAGAGCGATGAGGAGGCCATCGCCATCGCCGAACGGCTGGCCGCCGACTTCTCCCGCGAGGCGGCCGAAAGAGACAGGGTGAAACGCCGGCCGATCCAGGAACTCGAGGCGTTCTCCCAGAGCGGCCTGTGGTCGATCAACGTACCGAAGCGCTTCGGAGGTCCCGAGGTGTCCTATGCCACGCTCTCGAAGGTGATTGAGATCATCTCGGCGGCCGATCCGAGCCTCGGACAGATCCCCCAGAACCACCTGGGCGTGGTGGCGGCCATCCGCACCGTTTCCGAGGAAGATCAGCAGCGCCTGCTGTTCGGCGAGGTCCTGAGCGGCATCCGCTTCGGCAATGCCTTCTCGGAATACGGCTCCCGCATCGCGGCGGAGTTCGAGACCCACTTCGTCGACGACGGCGACAGTGTCATCGTCAATGGCCGCAAGTTCTATTCCACCGGCGCCCTTTTCGCCCATCTGATCCCGATCGTGGCCCTGGATGATCAGGGTCGCGCGTGGTATGCGATCGCCGACCGCAATGCTGCCGGCCTGACGATCATCGACGACTGGTCGAGCTTCGGCCAGCGCACCACCTTCAGCGGCACGGTGGAGCTGGTGAACGTGCGCGTGCCCAAGACGCACCTGGTGCCGGGCTACAAGGGCTACGACCACCCCACCGCCGACGGCGCCATCTTCCAGATCATCCAGGTGGCCGTGGATACGGGGATCGCCAGGGGAGCGATCGAGGAAGCGATCCGCTTCGTGCGCGGCAGCAGCCGTCCCTGGGTGGACAGCGGCGTAGCCCACGCCTGGGAAGACCCCTATACCATTCAGATCATCGGTGATCTGGCGATCCGGCTGAGGGCCGCCCAGGCGCTGCTGGAGAAGGCAGGACTGGCAATCGACCGGGCGGTGGCCGAACCATCCGAGGCCAGTGTGGTCGAGGCTCAGCTCGCCGTGGCCGCCGCCAAGGTGCTGAGCACGGAGGTGGCGATCGATGCCACCAACCGGCTGTTCGAAGTGGGAGGCACCCGCTCCACGCTCGAGAGCCACCAACTCGACCGGCACTGGCGCAACGCCCGCGTCCACACCCTGCACGATCCCGTGCGCTGGAAGTACGCGATCGTGGGCAACCACGCGCTCAACGGGGTCAACCCTCCCCTGCACGCCTGGAGCTGACGGCCGAACGGGCCGCGCCCCCACTCGAGGCACGGCCCACGACAAGGACTAACTCATACTCATTCCGACTTGGTGTAGCCTCCCTGGCAGTGACGCCCGCGGGGCGACCCCACCATGGACCTCTCCAAGCCAGGAACCCACGCCAATCTCGAGGCCGCCTTCGGTGGCGAGAGCATGGCCAACCGCAAATACCTCTTCTTCGCCGACGTGGCTAAGCAGCTCGGCAACGCCGAGCTGGCGAAGCTGTTCCGCGACACCGCCGCCCAGGAGACCGAGCACGCCTTCGCCCACTTCCGCCTGCTGCACCCGGAGCTGGTGATCGCCGATGCCGCCGCCCTCTCCGACGAGGAGAAAGAGGCGGTGCTGGCCCGCTGCCTGGAGCTGGCGATCGAAGGTGAAACCTACGAGTACACCACCATGTACCCGGAGTTCGCCGCCCAGGCCCGGACTGACCGCGACAGCGAAGCGGTGGCCGAGTTTGAGGAACAGATCGATGAATCAAAGGATCACGCCGCCATCTTCCGCAAGGCCGCCGGCAATTTCGGCCTGCTGGCGCCGGTGGAGCAGCACCACGCCCAGCGCTACGGCGTGGCCCTGGAGGCCCTGCAGGGCAATGGCAAGGCAGGCGAAGCAGCCACGCCGGTGCCCGGCAAGTGGATCTGCAAGGTGTGTTCGATGATCTACGACCCGGCCGTCGGCGACCCGGACTCCGGCATCGCCGCCGGCACGCCGTTCGAGGCGATTCCCTACGACTGGGAGTGCCCGCTGTGCGGGGCGAGGAAAGCCAGCTTCGTGCCCTACCGCGAGCCCGAACTGCTGGCCGCCTGAATCACACCGGCGGCATCAGGCCGCCTGGGGCGGGGTGGGGTGTGACCCCCCACCCGCCTGGAAGGGCAGCACGAGGGTGGCCCAGTGATCGGGACGCTCGGGGCGGCTGCGGCGGGCCCGACGCACGCCGAAGGGCACCCGCACCACGTTGGTGCCTTCCTCCCGGAAGCTGCCCCCGGCGCTGCCGCCGCTGCCGCCACCACTGATGCCGTTGCCGTTCATGGTCCCCACGATCTGAAAGGCGAGTAGTGCCGTCGCCAGCGGCGACAAGCACGGCAATGATGGTGCACCTGAGCAGAAGTCGGTAGTGTCGGCACCACCTAAGCGGCCAGTTCCGCCACCGCCACAGGCATGGCCAGCTCCTCCACCGAGGGGCAGGTGCACACCAGATTGCGGTCGCCGTAGGCGTTGTCGATGCGGGCCACCGCCGGCCAGAACTTGACCGCCCGCTGCTCCTCGCCTGCCGGGAAGGCGGCTTCGCGGCGGGAGTAGGGCCGGTCCCAGTGGTCGGCGGTGACGGCTTCGAGGGTGTGCGGCGCCCGCTTGAGCGGATTGTCGAGCGGATCGGCCTGGCCCCGCTCGATGGCGCGGGCCTCGTCGCGGATCGCCTCCATGGCCTGGCAGAAGCGCTCAAGCTCGGCCAGCCCCTCGCTCTCGGTGGGCTCCACCATCACGGTGCCGGCCACGGGCCAGCTCACGGTGGGGGCGTGGAAGCCGTAGTCCATCAGGCGCTTGGCCAGATCCTCCACCTCCAGGCCGCAGCTGCGCTTGAGCGGCCGCAGATCAAGGATGCACTCGTGGGCCACCCGGCCGGAGACGCCGCGGAACAGCACGGGGAAGTGAGGCTCCAGCCGCTCGGCGATCCAGTTGGCCGAGAGCAGGGCCACCTGGCTGGCGGTGCGCAGCCCGGCACCGCCCATCATGCGGATGTACATCCAGCTGATCGGCAGGATGCCGGCGCTGCCGAAGGGGGCCGCCGACACCGGCCCGATCGCCAGGCCCTCGGCCTGGGCCGCCAGCGCGGCGGGGGTCGCCACCGCCTCACCGAGGGGATGGGAGGGAAGGAAGGGCACCAGGTGAGCCGCCACGGCGATCGGCCCCACCCCGGGGCCACCGCCGCCGTGGGGGATGCAGAAGGTCTTGTGCAGGTTGAGGTGGCAGACGTCGGCGCCGTAGAGGCCGGGCTTGCAGAGGCCCACCTGGGCGTTGAGGTTGGCGCCGTCGAGATACACCTGGCCGCCGTGGGCGTGCACGAGGGTGCAGAGATCGCGGATGCCGGGCTCGAACACGCCGTGGGTGGAGGGGTAGGTGACCATCAGCGCCGCCAGGCGGTCGGCGTGGGCGATGGCCTTGGCCTCGAGGTCGTCCCGGTCGATGTTGCCGTGGACGTCGCAGGCCACCGGCACCACCTGCAGGCCCGCCATCACCGCACTGGCGGGGTTGGTGCCATGGGCGCTGGTGGGGATCAGGCACACGTCGCGGTGATCGTCGCCGCGGCTGCGGTGCCAGGCGCGGATCACCAGCAGGCCGGCGTACTCCCCCTGGGAGCCGGCATTGGGCTGCAGCGACACGCCGGCGAAGCCGGTGAGCGCCGCCAGCCAGTTCTCCAGGTCGGCGGCGAGGCGCAGGTAGCCCTGCTGGCAGGCGGCGGGGGCGAAGGGATGGAGCTGGGCGAAGGCGGGCCAGCTCACCGGCGCCAGCTCGGCGGCGGCGTTGAGCTTCATCGTGCAGCTGCCCAGCGGGATCATCCCGTGCACCAGCGACAGATCCCTGGAGGCAAGGCGCTGGATGTAGCGCAGCAGCTCGGTTTCGCTGCGGTAGCGGTGGAAGGGCTCCTGCCGCAGCCAGGGGTCGTGGCGCAGGGGCAGATCCGCCAGGGAGGCAGCGGCGGCGGCTTCAGGAGCCGCCAGGCTGCGCTGCAGGGCGGCCTGGGCGGCGGCAGCGGCGGCGGGATCGGCGGCGAGCGCCGCCAGCAGCCGCTCCAGTTCCTCGGCCGTGGTGAGCTCATCGAGGCTGAGGGCGAAGCGGGCGTCGCAGCTGGCACCGCTCACGCCGGTGCGCAGCAGGAAACCGGCCTCGGCCGCCCGCTCCACCAGCTCGGTGGCCCGGGGGGTCGGCACCACCAGGGTGTCGAAACCGCTGCCGGACTCCGGCGGCAGCCCCAGCGCGGCGAGGCCGGCGGCGAGGGCGGTGCGCAGGGCGGCGATGCGGCGGGCGATCGCCTCCAGCCCCTCGGGGCCGTGGTGCACGGCATAGAAGCCGGCCATCACCGCCAGCAGCACCTGGGCGGTGCAGATGTTGCTGGTGGCCTTGTCGCGGCGGATGTGCTGCTCGCGGGTCTGCAGGGCCAGGCGCAGGGCGGGCCGGCCCTCGGCGTCGCGGGAGCGGCCCACCAGCCGGCCGGGCACCTGGCGCTTGAAGGCGTCGCGGGTGGCGAAGAAGGCGGCATGGGGGCCGCCGAAGCCCATCGGCACGCCGTAACGCTGCAGGCTGCCCACGGCGATGTCGGCGCCGAGCTGGCCCACGGGCTCGAGCAGCACCTGGGCGAGAGGATCGATCGCCACCACCGAGATCACCCCATCCACGCGGCAGGCCTCGAGCACAGGGGTGGGATCCCAGAGGCGACCGTCGACGCCGGGCAGCTGCAGCAGCAGCCCGAACACGTCGGCGGGGATGGAGTGGAGCCCGCGGGGATCGACGCTTTCGATGGCGATGCCCAGCGGCTCGGCCCGGGTCTGGAGCACCGCCAGGGTCTGGGGCAGCACCGCCCGATCCACCAGGAAGCGATGGGCGCCCCTGCGGGGGGAGACGGCGCGGGCCAGGGCCAGGGCCTCGGCGGCGGCGGTGGCCTCATCGAGCAGGGAGGCGTTGGCGATCGGCAGGCCGGTGAGCTCGCTCACCAGGGTCTGGAAGTTGAGCAGGGCCTCGAGCCGGCCCTGGGCGATCTCGGCCTGATAAGGGGTGTAGGCGGTGTACCAGCAGGGGTTCTCGAGCACGTGGCGCTGGATCACCGCCGGCGTGCCGGTGCCGTGGTAGCCGAGGCCGATCAGGCTGCGCTTCACCACGTTGGCGCCGGCGAGTTCCGCCAGTTCCGCCAGGGCCTGGGCCTCGCCGCAGGGCTCCGGCAGAGCGTCGCGGGCCGCCTCCGACGGCAACAGGAGATCGGCCGGCACCACCTGGGCGGCCAGCGCCTCGAGCGACGCGACACCCAGGTCGTCGAGCATGCGCCGCTGGTCGTCGGCCCCGGGGCCCAGGTGCCGGGCGAGAAACGGAGCGTGCACGGGCGAAGCTTCGTAATGGCGTGGGATCCTAGGCGGATCCAACCCGGCTGCGGTAGGTGGCGGCGTCCATCAGCGCTTCGATCCGCTCGGGCGCGGCGGGGCGCACCACCAGCAGCCAGCCTTCGCCATAGGGGTCGTTCTGCAATTCCTCGGGGCTGGCGAGCACCGCCTCGTTGCGGGCCTCCACCGTGCCGCCGATCGGCGCCAGCAGATCCTCCACGGCCTTCACCGATTCCACGCTGCCGAAGCTGCTTCCCTCCTGGAGGGCCGCTCCCACCTCGGGCAGCTCCACGAACACGATGTCGCCGAGCTGGTCGATGGCGAAGGCGCTGAGGCCGATGCGCACGAGGCCATCTTCGGGGCGCACGTATTCATGGCTGTCGGCGTAGCGGCAGTCGTCGGGGAAGGAGAGCGCCATGGCCGGGGCGGAACGGGACGGAGAGGCGCGCCCAGTCTGCCCGGCGCCGCTCAGGCCGGCAGCAGCTCGGCCGCCGCCAGGGCCGCCACGGCGTTCTCGAGGGCGAGGGCGCTGTGGGCGTGGTGGGTTCCTCCCTGGACGTAGAGCACGAAGGGCTCGCGCAGGGGGCCGTCGGCGGAGAACTCGCTGGTGCTGCCGTCGATGAAGGTGCCGCCCGCCATCACCAGCTCGCTGGCATAGCCGGGCATGGGCGCCGGTACCGGATCGAGGTAGGAGCCCACGGGCGAGGTGGCCTGGAAGGCGCGGCAGACGGCCTTGATCCGCTCGGGCGAGCCCAGCCGCACCGCCTGGATCACGTCGCTGCGACGGGCGCCGGCCAGGGGCTGCACGGCAAAGCCCAGGCCTGCGAACACGGAGGCGGCGAGGTCGGCGCCGATCAGGGCCTCGGCCACCATCTGGGGCGCCAGAAACAGGCCCTGGAACAGCAGGCGGTGCAGATCGAAGCCGGTGCCGCCCTCGCTGCCGATGCCGGGGGCGGTGAGCCGGCAGCAGGCCTGCTCCACCAGCTCGCGGCGTCCGGCCACGTAGCCGCCGCTGGGGGCGATGGTGCCGCCCAGGTTCTTGATCAGGGAGCCGGCGATCAGGTCGGCGCCCACGGCGGTGGGCTCCTGCTCCTGCACCAGCTCGCCGTAGCAGTTGTCGACGAACACCAGCGTGCCCGGCCGCAGGGCCTTCACCCGCTCGGCGAGCCGGCCGATGGTGGCCACGTCAAGCGAGGGACGCCAGCTGTAGCCGCAGCTGCGCTGGATCAACACCATCCGGGTCGGCACCGCGAGGGCGTCCGCCAGCCGCTGCTCGTCGACGCTGCCATCGGCGAGCAGGGGGAGTTCGTCGTAGGTGATGCCGAACTCAGCCAGGGAGCCCTGGCCGTGGCCGCGCAGGCCGATCACCTCCTCGAGGGTGTCGTAGGGGCGGCCGGTGAGCGAGAGCAGCCGGTCGCCGGGGCGGAGCACGCCGAACAGGGCGGCGGCAATGGCATGGGTGCCGCTCACGAACTGCAGGCGCACGGCGGCGGCCTCGGCCTCCAGCACCCGGGCGAAGACGCGATCGAGGGTGTCGCGGCCCAGGTCGCCATGGCCGTAGCCGCTCACGGAGGCGAAGTGGTGAACCCCCACGCGCTCGGCGGCGAAGGCCTCGAGCACGCGCCGCAGCCGGGGCGCCACCGCGGCGGTGCGGGCAGCGGCCAGCGGAGCCAGAGCGCTGAGGGCGGCGGCCAGGCGCTCGCGGGCGAACGCGGCGGCGCTGGGGGCGGCGGCGGCAGGAGAGGGGGTCATGAAGCGGGCCGGCGGCCGCCCCATCCTCCAGGCCGGAGCCGCCACCAGGGCTGCCGCGGGGACGCCGCAGCCCTGCCGGTAGATTCCAATTCTTCCGGCAGGCGGCCGGATCCGCCCTTGCCCGAGACAACTTGACAACAGCCCCTTCCGAGCCCCTCGGGGCGGTGAACCTCCGGCTTCCGAGCCCGGAGGCCTCGGCACCGGAAGCAAGACGCCAGGCGCGGCTGCGGGCCGGCCTGGTGCTGCCGCGGGCGCCGCTGCCGCCGCGCCAGCGCCGCCGCAAGCTCGGCACCACCACCTTCATGCTCGCGCTGCACGTGGGCGCGGTGGCGGCGCTGCTGCCCTGGAACTGGAGCTGGCAGGCGGTGGCCGTGCTGGCGGTCCTGTACTGGACCACGGTGCTGGGGGTGACCCTGGGGCTGCACCGGCTGCTGGCCCACCGGGCGTTCGAGGCGCCGAAGCCGGTGGAGCGGCTGCTGGTGCTGATGGGCACCCTCGCCTGCCAGAGCGGCCCGATCGAATGGGTGGGGCTGCACCGCCATCACCACCTCCACTCCGACCAGCCCAACGACCACCACGACGCCGGCCGGGGGCTGTGGTGGGCCCACAGCGAGTGGATGCTGCACGAGATCCCTGCCCTGGCTCATGTGGAGCGGCTCACGGGGGATCTGGAGCGCGATCCGCTCTACGGCTGGCTCGATCGCTGGTTCCTGCTGCTGCAGCTGCCCCTGGGCGCGGCGCTGTACGCGGCGGGCGAGGCCTGGAAGGTGCCGGGCGGCGGCCTGGCCCTGGTGCTGTGGGGCATCCCGTTGCGGCTGGTGCTGGTGTATCACGTCACCTGGCTGGTGAACTCGGCCACCCATGCCTTCGGCTACCGCAACTTCGACTGCCCCGACCGCTCGCGCAACTGCTGGTGGGTGGCGCTGCTGAGCTTCGGCGAGGGCTGGCACAACAACCACCACGCCCACCCCTCCAGCGCCCGCCACGGCCTGCGCTGGTTCGAATTCGACCTCACCTGGCAGCACATCCGGCTGCTGCGGGCCCTGGGCTGGGCCAGGCGGGTGCGGCTGGCGCGCTACCCGGGCTGAGGCCAGCCTCCAGCGGAACCGCCACCGCCTGCGCCATCGGTGCGCTCGAGTTCCCGGCGGATCGCGGCCGCCAGGTCGCCCGACGGCCCGGTGGCCTGATCCGGATCGAGCAGGGCGGCGCGGCTGCGCAGCAGGGCGAGGAAGCGCTCGGCGCTGAGTTCCTCCTCGCCGGCGGCCCCGAGCTGGGCGAGGGTGCGGCGCAGATCGGGCAGTTCGGCATCCAATTCGGCGGCGCTGTAGTCGTGCTGGCCGGCCATCACGGCGGCGAACTGCTCCCGCCGGGCGCGGCGGCTGGGGGGATAGGCAGCCAGCAGCTGGTCGCGGCACTGGCGCCAGGGGCGGCGGGCGGTGAGCAGCAGGGCGAGGGCGGCGCTGAGGGCCGGAGCCTCGGCCTCGTCGATGCGCTGATCGAAGGCGGGCGGCGGGAGCCGCAGGCCCACGAACACCTCCAGCAGCTCACCGGGGCCGAGCACGGTCTGGGCGTCGTCGCGCACGGGCAGGGCACAGGCCTGGAGAGCCTCGATCACATCGGGGTGAACGGCGAGGCGGGCGAGGGCGGGGCCGGCGGTGTCGGGATCGAGGCGACCGCTGGGGGCCTCCTGGGCCAGCCAGCGGTTGATGGAACCGAGGGCGAAGAACACTTCGGGACCCGGGGAGGCGAGCTTGCCGTTGCGCAGCATCGACAGCTGGGAGTTGTGGACGCGCCCCAGGTCGAGGGCGTCGGCGAGGCCGGGCAGCACGCGGTGGGACCAGCCGTTGCGGGAATGCCAGACGCGGATGAGATGGGCGAAGGCGACGCGGCCCGCGGCGAGAGATTCCCGGTGGCCCAAGCGATCGACTCCGTAAGCGATGAATCCGTGGCGATCGCACTGCTGCGATCAGGATCCGCTGCGATCCGGATCCGTATTGCTATCATCGTACTGCTCTGCATCGAGGTCGGTCCTTCATGGCCGCCACCCCCCTCTCCCGCCGCCCCGGCATCGCCGGCGCCCCGCTCCAGACCCAGCACACCCGCCGCGCCGCCACCATCACCGCCGGTAGCGACGCCCTGCGTCGCGCCTGGTCGCTGCACAACCCGCGCCGGGGTGAACCCGCCGGCACCGTGCCGACAGGCCAGCGCTGGGGAACCATCGCCTTCATGGTGGCGATCCACGTGCTGGCGCTGGTGGCCCTGCTGCCCCAGTTCTGGAGCGTGCCGGCGGTGGCCAGTCTGCTGGTTCTTTACTGGGTCACCGCCTGTCTGGGGGTCACGATCGGCTACCACCGGCTGCTGAGCCACCGGGCCTTCCGCGTCCCCCGGTGGCTGGAGCGCTTCTTCGCCACCTGCGGCGCCCTGAGCTGCCAGCACGGCCCGATCGACTGGGTGGGGCTGCACCGCCACCACCACAAGTTCTCCGATACGGATGCGGATCACCATGACAGCAACAAGGGCTTCTGGTGGAGCCACATGGGCTGGATGTTTGAGGAGATTCCGGCGATGGGGGCCGTCCCCCGGCTCACGGGCGACCTGGCGGTCGATCCCTACTACCGCTGGCTTAACAGCTGGTTCCTGAGCCTGCAGGTGGTGCTGGGCCTGCTGCTGTTCTGGATCGGCACCGTCACCGGCGCCGGCGGCTGGGCCCTGGTGCTGTGGGGCATCCCGCTGCGGCTGGTGCTGGTGTATCACTGCACCTGGCTGGTGAATTCCGCCACCCACGCCTGGGGCGAGGCCGTGCACGAGAGCGGCGACAAGTCGCGCAACAACCCCTGGGTGGCAGCGCTCACCTTTGGTGAGGGCTGGCACAACAACCACCACGCCTACCCCCATTCGGCACGGCACGGCTTCGGCCCGGGCCAGATCGATCTCACCTGGCAGCACATCCGCCTGATGCGGGCCCTGGGCCTGGCCACGCAGGTGCGGCTGCCGCGGGCAGCGGGGGCCCCGGAAACCGCCCGGCCCGTGGCGTAGGGTGGTCGATCGGATTTCAGGGAAACCAGCGGTTTCGTACGTCATGGCCAAGCGTGTTCAGGTGGTGCTCAGCGAGGACGTGCTGAGCCTCGGCAGGAATGGAGACTTGGTGGAGGTGGCCCCCGGCTACGCCCGCAACTTCCTGGTTCCTCAGGGCAAGGCGGTGCCCGTCACCGCGGCGGTGCTGCGCCAGGTGGAACACCGCCGCGCCAAGGAGGCCGAGCGCCAGGCGGCGCTGAAGCAGGAGGCGGTCGCCCTGCGCACCGCCCTCGACACGATCGGCCGCTTCACGGTGAAGAAGCAGACCGGCGGCGACGATGTGCTGTTCGGCACCGTGACCAACGGCGACGTGGCCGAGGCCATCGAAGCCGCCACCAAGAAGGAGATCGACCGGCGCGACATCACGGTGCCGGAGATCCACCGCACGGGCAGCTACAAGGTGCAGGTGAAGCTGCACCCCGAAGTCACCGCCGAGGTGAACCTGGAAGTGGTGAGCTACTGAGCCGCCGGCCGCTGCGCCACCTGAATCCCGGGGCCTCAGGCTCCGGATTTTTTTTGGGTTGGGACGCCAGGGCTGGCGGATCAGGGCTGGCGCAAAAGCCCCTCCCGGGGGAGGATGACACTCCCCTTCACCCCCGCCGCGCCGGACCCCGGCCGCCCCTGAACCCCGATGGTGAGCGTTCCCCTCAGCGGCTCCAGCGCCGAAGCCGAAGCGGGAGCAGCCTCGGGCGGCGCACGCAGCGGCCGCGGCTGGGGCCGGGGCGAGGCCAGCTTCGAGGCGCTGCCCGATTCGGTGCCGCCCCAGAACCTGGAGGCGGAGGAGGCGGTGCTGGGCGGGATCCTGCTGGATCCGGATGCGATCGGGCGGGTGGCGGATGTGCTGCGGCCGGAGGCCTTCTACCTGGGGGCGCACCGGGAGATCTACCGCACGGCCCTGATGCTGCACGCCCAGGGCAAGCCCACGGATCTCACGGCGATGGCGGCCTGGCTGGCCGACACCGGGCAGCTGGAGAAGGTGGGCGGCACCGGGCGTCTCACGGAACTGGTGGAGCGCACGCTCTCCACGGCGTCGATCGACCAGGTGGCGCGGTTGGTGATGGACAAGTTCCTGCGGCGGCGGTTGATCCGCTCGGGCAACGAGGTGATCCAGCTGGGCTTCGACCAGAGCAAACCGATGGAGCAGGTGCTGGATGAGGCGGAGCAGAAGATCTTCGCCATCAGCCAGGAGAAGCCGAGCACGGGGCTCACCGCCACGGCGGAGATCCTCACGCGCACGTTCGAGGAGATCGAGAGCCGCTCGATGGGCACGGCGGTGGCGGGCATCCCGGTGAACTTCTACGACCTGGACGCGATGACCCAGGGGCTGCAGCGCAGCGACCTGGTGATCATCGCGGGGCGGCCGGCGATGGGCAAAACGGCGATCACGCTGAACCTGGCGAAGAACGTGGCGCAGCTGCACGACCTGCCGGTGTGCGTGTTCTCGCTGGAGATGAGCAAGGAGCAGCTCACCTACCGGCTGCTGGCGATGGAGGTGGGGATCGAGAGCGGACGGCTGCGCACGGGCCGGCTGCAGCAGGAGGAGTGGCCGCTGCTGGGGCAGGGGATCAGCACCCTGGGGCGGCTGCCGATCTTCATCGACGACAAGCCGAATGCGGGGGTGCTGGAGATGCGCTCGCTGTGCCGGCGGCTGATGGCGGAGAGCGGCAAGGAGCTGGGGGTGGTGGTGATCGACTACCTGCAGCTGATGGAGGGCGGCGGCAGCGACAACCGGGTGCAGGAGCTGTCGCGGATCACGCGGGGGTTGAAGCAGATGGCCCGGGAGCTGAACGTGCCGGTGATCGCCCTGTCGCAGCTGAGCCGGGGCGTGGAGGCGCGCACCAACAAGCGGCCGATGCTGAGCGACCTGCGCGAATCGGGCTCGATCGAGCAGGACGCGGATCTGGTGCTGATGATCTACCGCGACGAGTACTACAACCCGGAAACCGCCGATCGTGGGATCACGGAGGTGATCGTGACCAAGCACCGCAACGGCCCGGTGGGCACGGTGAAGCTGCTGTTCGAACCCCAGTACACCCGCTTCCGCAATCTGGCGGCGCCCTGAGGCAGGGGCCCGCTCCGAGCGCATACCGAAACGCTATGCTCCTGGGAGCGAAGTGCGCCATGGCCAAGCAGAGCATCACGGTGCGGGTGGAGCCGGAGCTGATCCGCTGGTTCCGCGAGGAAACCCACCTCCCCCTCGGCCAGGCGGTGAATGAAGCCCTGCGCCTGCTGCAGGGCAGGCTGCTGAGCGAGCAACTGCAAAAGCAGATCGACCGGGAGCTCGCGGAAGGCGAAGCGCTGGTGAGCCCCGACGACCTGAGCTACTGGGAACGCCTGGGCGATGGCTGAGAAGGACCGACCACTCACCTTCAGCCCCGGCTCGGTGCTGGTGCGTCGGGCCGATCGCCAGACGGGAGACAGCAAACTCCGGCCCTGTGTGGTCATCTCCAGTCAGGCGCGAGGTGTCGATCCCCACGCGGACACCGTAATCGTGGTGCCGCTGACGTCCGACACCGATGGCAGCCAGCGCCTCTCGATGCCGGTGATCGTTCCCGATGCCCTAAACGGCCTCCAGCACCCTTCCGCCGCCATGGCCGGACGCGTCACCAGCATCCGCAAGGCCCGCCTCGATCAGTTCCTGGGCGAGGTGAGCGCCAGCGACCTGCGCCGCATCCGTCTGGGCGTGGTGGCCGTGATCGGGCTGGCCGAGCTGCTGGTGACCGGCTCACCCTCACCAACGCCATAGACAATGGTGTGATGGCCACCTCCGCATCCCCCACCGAAACCTTCGAGCTGATCGTGGTGGGCGGCGGCCACGCCGGCTGCGAGGCAGCCCTCACCGCTGCCCGGCTCGGCATCCGCACCGCCCTGTTCACCCTCAATCTCGATCGCATCGCCTGGCAGCCCTGCAATCCGGCGGTGGGCGGTCCGGCCAAGAGCCAGCTGGTGCATGAGGTGGATGCCCTCGGCGGCGTGATCGGCCGCCTCGCCGATGCCACCGCCCTGCAGAAGCGCGTGCTCAACGCCAGCCGCGGCCCGGCGGTGCGGGCCCTGCGGGCGCAGACCGACAAGCGCCAGTACGCCCGCCAGATGCTGCAGCTGCTGCAGCACACCCCCCAGCTCAGCCTGCGCGAGGCGATGGTGACGGGACTGGAAACCGTGGGCAGCGCCGAGAACGGCGACCTGCGCATCACGGGCGTGCGCACCTTCTTCGGCAGCAGCTACGGCGCAGGCGCCGTGATCCTCACCACCGGCACCTTCCTCGGCGGCCGCATCTGGGTGGGCCACCAGTCGATGAGCGCCGGCCGGGCCGGCGAACAGGCCGCCGTTGGTCTCACCGAGGCCCTGCAGGAGCTGGGCTTCAGCACCGATCGCCTCAAGACCGGCACCCCCGCCCGGGTCGACCGGCGCAGCGTCGCCCTCGACCGGCTGGAGGAGCAGCCCAGTGACGCCCACGACCGCTTCTTCTCCTTCGATCCGGCGGCCTGGAGCAGCGGCGAACCGATCAGCTGCCACCTCACCCGCACCACCGCCGCCACCCACCAACTCATCCGCGACAACCTCCACCTCACCCCCATCTACGGCGGCGTGATCGACAGCAAGGGGCCGCGCTACTGCCCCTCGATCGAGGACAAGATCGTGCGCTTCGCCGATAAGGACAGCCACCAGATCTTTCTCGAACCGGAGGGGCGCGACACCCCCGAGCTCTACGTGCAGGGCTTCTCCACCGGCCTGCCGGAGGCGCTGCAGCTCGAGCTGCTGCGCACCCTCCCCGGCCTCGAGCAGTGCGTGATGCTGCGGCCCGCCTATGCCGTCGACTACGACGTTCTCCCCGCCACCCAGCTGAAGCCCTCGCTGGAGACCAAGCGGGTGCAGGGCCTGTTCTCCGCCGGCCAGCTCAACGGCACCACCGGCTACGAGGAGGCCGCCGCCCAGGGCCTGGTGGCCGGGCTCAACGCCGCCCGCCGCCTGCGTGGCCAGGATCCGGTGCACTTCCCCCGCCAGGGCAGCTACATCGGCACATTGGTAGACGACCTGGTCACCAAGGACCTCAAGGAGCCCTACCGCGTGCTCACAAGCCGCAGCGAATACCGCCTGGTGCTCCGCGGCGACAACGCCGACCGGCGCCTCACCCCCCTGGGCCGCGAGCTGGGTCTGATCGACGATCGGCGCTGGCAGCTGTTCGAGGCCAAGCAGGCGGCGATCGAGGCTGAGAAGCGGCGGCTGGACACCGTGCGGCTGCGGGCGGGCGATCCCGCCGCCCCGGCCATCGAGGCTGCCACCGGCGCACCCATCCGCGGCTCGATCACCCTCGCCGATCTGCTGCGCCGCCCCGGCTTCCACGCCGACCACCTCGCCGCCCATGGCCTCGCCGATCCCGCCCTGGGCCGCGAGGTGCGCGAGGGCGCCGAGATCGACATCAAATACAGCGGCTACCTGGCCCGCCAGGAGCAGCAGATCGAGCAGGTGCGCCGCCAGGAGGAGCGCCCCCTCAGCCCCAGCCTCGATTACACCGCGATCGGCACCCTCTCCAGCGAGGCCCGCGAACGGCTGATGGCGGTGCGGCCCGTGAGCCTCGGCCAGGCCTCGCGCCTCCCCGGCGTCAGCCCCGCCGACGTCAACGCCCTGCTGCTGTGGCTGGAGCTGGAGAAACGGCGCCTGGAAAGCCTGGTTACAGTTGCGCGACCGCCGCGTTGAAGGTCCCGGTGAACGCTGGACGTTCCGGCCATGAACCGGGCCATCGGCCCCTGCGGGGGATCCCGCGCTCGCGTGCCTTCTGGGAGCTGAAGGCCGAGCAGATGATCAACCGGCTGTTCGAGCCGGACCAACCCCTCGACCTCGACGCAGCGGCCCCGCCGCCTGAGCCGCCCCGGCTCCAGCCCCTGCCGAGCCCTGCCCAGGAGCCCAGCGCCGTGCGCCGGGGGGCCTCCCTGCGGGAGCAGCCCTGGCTGCTGGCGGCTGCCCTCAGCGGCGTGGCGCTGGTGTCGGCGCTGGTGTCGCCCCTCTACCTCACCCAGTGGAACCGGATGCAGCAGGCGCTCACCCAGGAGCGCAACCTGCTGCTGCTCGAGCGGCTGCGCAGCCTGGGCCCCGCCTCTCCCGCGGCAGCGCCCACCGCTCCAACCACGCCGGCGGCGCCGGTGCTGCCCCCGCCCGCCGGCACCGCCAGCGCCAACCTCGCGGGCCTGCCGCCACCGCCTCGCGAGGAGCCGTGGATGCAGCAGCTCTCCCAGCTTCCCGACGGCGACCCGCCCGCTGCGGCCCCTGCCCCTGCCGCACCCTCTCGAGCGGCGGCACCGCTGCTGCGGGTGCCCGTCAGCCCGCCCCTGGCGAACGCCGTGCGTCGCGCTCCCCCTCGTGCGGCCACCGCCAGCGGCCCGGTGCCGGTGCTGGTGGGAGTGGTGGCGGCCCCAGGCAAGGCCGGCTCGGCCATCTTCCAGGTGGGAGCGATGTCCACGAGTGCCGGTGTGGGCGAAACGATCAGCGGCACCAGCTGGCGTCTGCGCAGCGCCAGCGCCGACAGCGCCGTGATCGAGCGCGAAGGCGAACAGCGCAGCGTGATCATCGGCAACGGCGACTGACCCACGCACCGTGTCCCCCTCCCTCGCACCCCAACCCCTGCTTCCCTCGCCCCGCAGCCTCTGGCAGGCCCCGGTGGCCGAGGTGGTGGGGGCGCGCGCCGGCCACAGCCTCAGCGGCGCCTGGAAGCTGCTGCTGCTCGGCGACGGCAGTCCCACCCGCCACCTGCAGCTGCTCACCGGCGCCCCGGTGGAGGTTGAGCTGATCGCCATGGCCCCAGACTCCGGGAAGGATCCGCTCACCCCCGACGAGGTGGCGGAACTGTCACCGCCCCTGCTGCGGCGCCAGGTGTGGCTGGCCTGCGGCGGCCGCACCCTGGGCTGGGCCGAGAGCTGGTGGAACCAGGCCGAGGCCGAAGCCCACCTGCGCGACCGCAGCCGCCCGATCTGGCTCAGCCTCACCGCCGGTCGCACCGAACTGTTCCGGGAGGTGGATGGCCTCGGCCAGGTGCAGGCCGCCTGGCTGGAGCGGCGCTTCGAGCACGCCGGTCCGTTCTGGAGTCGGCACTATCGCTTCTTCCGCCAGGGCCGCGAACTCACCGTGATCCGGGAGGTGTTTTCGCCGGAACTCGAGCGCTGGCTTGGGCCGGCGACCTCGACCAGCCCAGCGGCCCTGCCGCCCACGCGTCATGACATTTCATGAAGTTGGTAACAGCTCCCCACAGTTGCCGCTTGACGGATTGACGCCGCCGACGATCTAACCAGGATGCGGGGAGCGAATTCAACCCCCATGGCCCGTCCCAAGCGCAACGGCCCTCCAGGCCCCCGCCGCGATGGCGAGTGGCTCAGCCTCACCGACCTGGGCCGCATCTACGGCATCTCCGCCGTGCACACCGGCAAGCTGCTGGTGGCAGCCGGTCTGCGCCAGAGCAACGGCGAGCCCAGCCGCAAGGCCCTGATGGCCGGCCTGGCCTGGCAGCAACATCCCGGCCACCATCACCAGGCCCTCTGGAGCCGCCAGGGCTGCGCTCCCCATCTCGAGCGCCAGGGCCTGGAGCCCCAGCAACAGCGGAATCTGGTGGGCCTCTGGGCCGACCTGCTCAGCGCCCTCCAGCAGGGATCGCCCTCGATCGCCATCTCGGCCGAGGAGATGGCCGGTGATCTGCCCAGGGAGCTGGTGGCTCCGGTGAACCGGGAGCTGCGCCAGCGCGGCTGCAGCTTCCAGGTGCCCCGCTCGCTCAGGAGAGGCGCAGCGCCTCGGCCTGCTTGCTCGCCTGTTCCAACTGGCGACGCAGCCGATCCTCGTCGGTGTGGCTGAGGTTGGTGCGCAGCAGGGTGGCATGCGGGGCATGAACCCGCAGCCGCTCGATCAGCCGGTCGGGGGTCGCGTCCTTCACCAGCAGGCAGAGGGCGGCGCTGCCGGGCTTGAGGGTGTCTCCCACCTCGCGCATGAAGCCGTCGTTGATGCCCAGATCGGACATCGACCCGGATGCCGCCCCCAGGCCGGCACCCACCGCGGCCCCCAGCAAGGGGTTAAGGAACAGCAGACCGACCAGCGAGCCCCAGAACCCGCCCCCCAGGGCCCCGGCGGTGGTGAGATTGATGGCCTGGTGCAGATGCACCTTGCCGGCCGCATCGTTCTCCACCACCACCGCGTCCTCAATGGCGATCAGCTGCTCACGCTGGATGTCCACCAGCTCGCGGCGCACCGTTTCGGCCTCCTCCACGGTGGGGAAACCCACCACGACCAGCTGGCTCATCAGGCGTCCGGCCCCGGGCCGATCAAAACGGTGTCAAGTGTAATTCGGCTCAGCGCCGTCGGCTCGAGCGGGGCAGGGGCCGGCTGCCCGCCGCCGGCGGTTCCGAGGGCGGCAGTGGCCGGTCGCGCTCGGCCGGCGACAGAACCGGTCGCTGCCAGCGGGGCAGGGTGAAGGCGTCATCGGCAGGCCAGTCGTCCGCCGGAACCGCGGGCGCTGGGCCCTGCGGCCGCTGCAGGCGGCGCGAGATCGCCTCCAGTGGCCGGCGCGACGATGCGCGGGTTAGGGCAGCCGGGATCTGGTTGGGCTCCTGCCAGGGCTCCCGCCAGTCGTCGCCGTCGTCCTCCAGCAGCCGATCGAGCCTGTTCTCCACCCAGCGGCCCAGATCGGCCGGGCGGAACGTGCCGCCACCCGTCCGGCCGCCTGGTTCCCGGGATCCGGCCCGCGTGCCCGGACGGGCCCCGGACACGCCCTCCACGAACTGGCGGCCGGCGCTCACCCAGCGGTCGAGCTTCTGTTCCAGGGGATCCGCCTCCCGCCGGGGCCCTCGGCGCCCCTCCGACCGGGGGAAGTCCGTGTCGCCGCCATAACGATCCATGGGACGCACGTTACCGGCGCCGTGCCGCCAGCCAGAGCTCCCGGCCTATCCCCACCAGCGCAATGGTGAGGCCGCTCCACTCCAGGGTCCAGAGAAAGGTGGCCATCGCTGCCGTCAACCGGATGAGATTAGGCGGCGCTGCGGGGTTCGAACACCAGCAGGCAGCTGGCGTCCCAGCGCCCGCCGTGGAAGCGCTCGCAGCAGCGGCGGCAGGCCAGCCCGCGGCGACGGCGCTGGTAGGCGGCCTCGTGGTCGCAGCGGGGGCAGCGGGCGATCCAGCGAGCCGCCTCCTGGGGCAGGGGGTAGCGATGGCGCACATCCACCTGAAACCCTGGCTGGCAGCGGTTGATCGCCTCCATCCGCCCGCGGAAGCGGGGGCCGTGCACCTCCCGCACCTCCAGCACCCTGTCGACCCAGGCGTGGATCATCTCGTGGCAGAGGGTGCTGAGGGTGGCCTCCCGGGGCAGGGGCTCCAGCAGCGGCCTCGACAGCACGATCTCGCACAGCTCAACCCCGTCGGACAGCCAGCCGCGGCGGTAGAGGCCGGCGGTACGGGTGAGGCGGCCGTCGCTCCAGCGCAGCGCCACCAGGGGCCGGCCCTCCGGAGCGAGGGTCCCTTCGAAGTGCTCGCGGTTGAGGCGGTGGAACAGGGGCAGCAGCGGTTCCAGGGGCACGGCGGGCCGGCGCACCGCGGCATCATGGCGCCGGCACAACGGACGGCGGGGCCGTCGGTCAGACTCGCCGCCAGCGAACCGCACACAGACGGCATGGACTGGGATCTGGCCCGCACGATCGGCACCAAGGCGCTGCTTGCCGGTGCCGGGGCCCTGCTCCTCTACTGGACGATCTCGGCGGTGCGGCTGGTGCTGAGCGCCCGGGGCGTCAACCCGCTGCTCAAGCAGTTCTTCAACCAGGTGGCCTCCGGCCAGGTGGACGGGGCCTATCTGCTCACCACCAAGAACTATCGCTCGCATGTGAACCGCACCCAGTTCATCCGCTTCCTTGCCGGCCTGCAGCTGAACAAGTACCGCAACCTCAAGTCGGGCCGGCCCCGCCTCCAGGACGACCAGATCATCCTCACGGTCAAGCTCAAATCGGAAGGCAAGGAGGAGCTGCCGCTCGATTTCACCTTCGTGAAGATCGACGACCAGTGGCGCGTGGACCGGATCCAGAAAGTGGCGGCGGCCTGAGTCCCGCCGGTCCGCCCGTGAGCGCCTCCTCCGCCACCGACGCGGCCAGATCCGCCGCCGCGCGGGCCAGCGAGCTGCGGGCCCTGCTCAACCGCGCCGCCCATGCCTACTACGTGCTCGATGCGCCGCTGATGGAGGATCCGGTCTACGACCGGCTCTACCGCGAGCTGCTCGAGCTCGAGAGCGCCCATCCGGAGCTGCGGGCGATCGACAGCCCCACCCGGCGGGTGGGGGGCGCGCCGGCCGAGGGGTTCACCACGGTGACCCACCGCATCGGCCTGCTCAGCCTCGACAACGCCTTCTCGTTCGCCGAGCTGGAGGGCTGGTACGGCCGGCTGCTGAAGGTGCTCGACCGCACCCCGGCCCCCGAGGCGCCCCTGCCGGCGCTGGCGCTGGTGGGCGAGCTGAAGATCGACGGCAACGCCCTGGCTCTCAGCTACGAAAACGGCGTGCTGGTACGGGCCGCCACCCGCGGCGACGGCGAGCGGGGCGAGGAGATCACCGCCAACGTGCGCACGATCCGCAGCGTGCCCCTGCGGCTGGCGATCGCCGATCCGCCGGCCTGGGTGGAGGTGCGGGGCGAGGCCCTGATCCCCGACGGCACCTTCGCGGCGATCAACGCCGAGCGTGCGGCGCGCGGTGAGGCCCCGTTCGCCAACCCCCGCAACGCCTGCGCCGGCACCCTGCGCCAGCTCGATCCGGCGGTGGTGGCGGCCCGGCGACTGGAGTTCTTCGCCTACATCCTGCACCTGCCGCCCGACTGGGAGCCGGCAGAGGGCAGCGGGCCGGCGGTGCCCGCCAGCCAGTGGGAATCCCTGCGCTGGCTGGAAGCCGCCGGTTTCCGCGTCAATCCCCACGCCGCTCTCTGCCCCGACCTGGCGGCGGTGGAGGCCTTCTGCACGCTCTGGGAGGAGAAGCGCCGCTCCCTCCCCTACGCCACCGACGGGGTGGTGGTGAAGCTCGACGACCTGCGGCTGCAGGCCGAGGCCGGCTTCACCCAGAAGGCACCGCGCTGGGCGATCGCCCTCAAGTACGCCGCCGAGGAGGCCCCCAGCCGGCTGCTGCGGCTCGTGGCCCAGGTGGGCCGCACCGGGGCGGTGACGCCGGTAGCGGAATTCGAGCCCGTGCCCCTGGCCGGCACCACGGTGAGCCGCGCCACCCTGCACAACGCCGACCGTCTGGCGGAGCTGGATCTGCACGCCGGCGACACGATCGTGGTGCGCAAGGCCGGCGAGATCATCCCCGAGGTGGTGCGGGTGCTGAGCGAGCTGCGGCCGGCCGGGGCGCTGCCGGTGGGCCTGCCCGTCACCTGCCCGGAATGCGGCTCGGCGCTGGTGCGGGAAGAGGGGGAGGCCGCCACCCGCTGCGTCAACAGCAGCTGCCCGGCGATCCTGCGCGGGTCGCTGCGGCACTGGGTGAGCAAGGGCGCCCTGGATGTGGACGGCCTGGGCAGCAAGCTGATCGAGCAACTGGTGGACCGGGGCCTGGTGCGCTCGATCGCCGACCTCTACCGCCTCGACGCCGCCCTGCTGGCCAGCCTGGAGCGGCTGGGGGAGAAGTCGGCGGCGAACCTGGTGGCGGCCCTTGAGGCCTCCCGCCGCCAGCCCTGGCACCGGCAGCTCTACGGCCTGGGGATCCACCACGTGGGCGAGGTGAACGCCAAGGCCCTGGCCCACACCTTCCTCAGCGCCGATGCTCTGGCGGCCGCCGCCGCCGAGCGGCCCGAGGCGATCACCGCCGTGTACGGCATCGGCGGCGAGATCGCCCAGAGCCTGCAGCAGTGGTTCGCCACGCCGGCCAACCGACAGCTGCTGGAGCGGCTCCAGGGGTGCGGCTTCCCGCTGGCGGCCGATGCCGAGGAGCGGGAGGCGGCGGCGCGGGCGGCGGCCGCGTCAGGCACAGGCGGCGGCCCGCTGGCCGGGGCCACCCTGGTGCTCACCGGCACCCTGCCCACCCTCACCCGCAGTGAGGCCAAGGCGCTGATCGAAGCGGCCGGCGGCAAGGTGAGCGGCTCTGTGAGCAGGAAGACCACCTATGTGGTGGCCGGCGAGGAGGCGGGCAGCAAGCTCGACAAGGCCCGCGAGCTGGGCGTGGCCGTGCTCGATGAGGCAGCCCTGCGGGCCCTGCTGGAGGGCGGGCCCGCTGGCTGAGCCGCACCTGGTCAGGCCGTCTGGACGCCCTTCCAGAACGCCACCCGCCCCTTGATCTCGGCGGCGGCCGCCTTGGGTTCGGGGTAGAACCAGGCGGCGTTGGCGTTCACCTGATCGCCCACCACCACGTCGTAGTAGTGGGCCTCGCCCTTCCAGCCGCAGACGCTGCGGTGGCTCGAGGGGCGGACGTGGGCGGGGTTGAGCGAGGCGGCGGGGAAATAGGCGTTGCCTTCCAGCTTGACGATGTCGTCGCTGCTGGCGATCACGGCGCCGTTCCAGCGGGCTTCCATGGCAGGGGGGCGAAGGGTGTCCTCATCCTGCTGCCTAGGCTCAGCCCACTGCCGGGATGCCCGCCATGGATCAGCCCGCCACCGAACTCACGGCACCACGCTCGATCAAGACGGAGTGCGGCCGGGCGAAGTACGCCGAACTGGCGCAGCGCCGGGGCCCGCTGGCGCGGCTGCGGCTGGCCTGGTTCGTGGCGATCGCCAGCCTCAGGGACTGGCGGCTGCCATGAGAGAGGCCCCTTCGGAGTGGGGCCGGCTGACATCCGCGCCGAGGGGCTCAGGTGTTCAGATCACCGGTGGCAGCTGCTGGATCAGATCGATCTGGCCGCCTTCCGCGAGGTAGCCGCTGCCGCCGATGTTGCCGTCGCGCAGGCTGTGAGCCTGAACGTTGGCCACGAAGAAGGAGCCGGCCGTGGCTCCATAGAGGTCGGAGACATCGATGATACCCGAAGATTCCCAGTTGCCGAAGTCGGCGGCGCTGGGATCACTCTGGCCGTAGGCCGTGGGCACCGCGTTGCGGGCGATCTGGGCCCAGCGTTCACTGACGGCCTGACCGGTGACGCTGTCGGTGGCGGTGGGGCTGAGCTTCCAGATCGAGGCCTCCTGGGCAGCGAAGTTGCTGGCGGCAATCGAGCGATCCTCCTGGACGTAGATGAAACCGTCCTCGCTCCAGGTGAGGTTGTCGGGAGAGCGGATGCCGCTGGCGGGCTGGGCGAGGCGATCGGCGTCGTAGATGACCTTCAACGCCGTGGTGTTGCTGGCTGCGATCCTGCCTGCGGCATCGAAGGCCCCTGCGAAATCCAGCGTGATCACGTTGCCGAACAGATCGGCACCACTGCCGCCGGTGGTGGCGAACACGGCCTGCTGACCGTTGGCCGGATTGACGTGGACATCTTCGAGGCGGATGAGCTGGAGCGCTCCCTTGGAGAACGCCAGATCCTTGAGCTGGGAACCGGAGAGGGCCGCCACCTCGGTGCCGGAGCCCAGCCGCTGCCAGCTGCCAGCCACGGCCGTACCGAGGGCCAGTTGGTTCAGATCGGCGGAATCGGCAACGCCGATGGTGCCCTCGCGGGTGCCGATGCTGCCGCCGCTCGGCACCCAGGTGTAAAGACTGCCCTGGGAAGCAGCCAGGCCATTGCGCTCGAGGAAGTTGGCGCCTGGGGCGCTGGACTTCTCGCCGGCCCACAGATAGATCGGGGCAGTGTTGTCGTCCATCAGCAGCACGGCCACGGTGTCGGGGCTGCCGGTATCGATCAGGGTGCCGTTCTCCCAGCCTGCGCGACCCAGACCAGGCAGGGACCAGAAGCCACCGGTGGCGGTATCCAGAGCCCACATGCGGCCGACGTTGGAGTTCTCCTCGCCGGTGAGATAGATCCCGTCGACGAAGCCACGACCATTGCCGAAGCTGTTGGCGCCGACGTAAGTGGATGAACAGAAGCGGCCGAAGCCTCCGCCCTCGACCTGGTTGATGTTGGTCACCAGAGCACCGTTGGCGTCATAGATCGCCGAGTAGGCGATGCCACCGGAGACAATCGACGACTGGTAGCCATTGCTGGCGTTGTCATCGGTGTCTTTGTCGACGATGAACTTGCTGATGCGGGCGCCGGTGAGCGCCACGCCGTTCACCAGATAGCCGTAGGCGGCCGTGGACCCCAGTTCGCTGTTCACCAGCAGGGTGTAGGTGCCGTCACCATTGTCGTAGGCACCCATGCCATCAAAGATGCCGGTGGGGGCATAGACGCTGTCACCGGGGTTCAGACCGTTGGTGAACTCACCATTGGTGATCAGGCTGCTGATCGCAAGCTGCGGCCCGCCGGCCACATCGCTGAGCATGGTGCTTTTGAACGTCCCCGCTCCAGCCACCGGTGGTGCAGCGATGAGGGCCTCCAGATCGAACACATTGAGGGTGTTCGACACCTCATTGGAGACCACAAGCTGCGGGCGGCGGGTGGGGCTCTGCCAGGCGTCCACGATGTGGAGACCTTCCGGTGAAACGCTGCCGGAGATCAGCGTGGAGGTGACGAACTGGCCGGCCTTCGGGTCAGTGATGTCGAACACCGCCAGCATGGAGTTCGTGGTGCGCTCCATGCTCACGATGGCGTAGCTGCGACCCTTGAGCTGGGCGACCACGACGCCTTCGGGTTCCACACCCTTGCTGTCGCTGCGGCCATCGGCGTAGACACCTGCCGCGAAGGCGATCGTCTGCAGCGTGTTGCCGCTGTCCCACAGCAGGGCGCCGGTGTCCCCATCGAAGACGCTGATGCTGCGGCTGCCGAAGGTGGTGGCGCGAGCGCCGGCGCCGACGCTGGCATCGTCGGTCAGTGTGCGGACGTTGGGATCAGGGCCATTGCCGGATTCATCCTTGTAACCGGTGTAGTCGCGGGCATCACCTTCGTTGGCCGTGACAAGGTAAGTCCTGCCGCCAACGCTGTACGCGGCGATGCCATCGGCCATGCGCAGGCCCTCAAAACTCTGACCGAGCTTCGGCCTGAAACCACCATCCTTGTCGCTGAGATCAACAAGCTGTCCGGCAAAATCCAGAGCCCCCAGCGGGAAGATAGTCTCAATTCGATAGGTGAGCAGATTCACCTTGGCTACAGCATTGTTCTCCTGCAGCGTCACGTAGGCATGATTGCCTTGGATGGTCACGTACTCCGGCTCGATGTCGACGGACTGGCTCGGGGTGCGGCCATCGGGAACGCTGGGTCCGGAGAGGCGGATGCCATCAGGCAGAGGGATGTTGTCGAAACGCAGGTCGGTGTAGCTGAACCGCAGATTGCCTCGGCCCTGGATGATGTCGATGATGCCGATGCTGCCAGCCGGATCCCTGCTGGGATCGGTGGCATAGCCGCTGGTCGGTTCCCCCTCATTGGCGACCACCAGCTTGGTGCCCTGATTGTTGAAGGCGATCGAATCGGGCAGATGGCCCACCTGCACATCCCGAACCATGGTGAGGGAGCCATTGGTTCCCACCTGGTAGAAGCGCACCACACCCCTGCCGCCGTTGGTGGCGTAGTCGCTCGGGGAGAGCGCCACCGCAAGCAGGCCGCCGGTGCTTGCGACCGACTGGGAGACATAGCCCGTCAGCGACAGGCGTTGCTGCAGGACTGGCCTGCCGGGATCGGTGATGTTGCTCACCTGCAGGGTGTCTCCACCGCCGCTCGACACCACGTACAACGCCCCACCGATGCTGATGGTGGTGGAGATTTCGCTCTGAAACTGCTCGCTGGGCGGAGTGGTCGACACCTTCGACAGGTCGAGGCTGCCAAGCAGGGGAGCCGGCGGCGGCGGCGTGGGCCTTCCCAGGAAGGCGTTCACGGCCGCCGCTTTCGTGGGAATGACCGGCTGGGTCTTCGTCAGGACGAAGGGGGACCGGCCAGCCTTGGTGAAAGACATGCACAACGTCAGGAGCTGGGGTCAACCTGCTGAAGCGCCCGCCCCGCAGCGTTAAGCCTGACTTAAGGCTTGAGGGTGCAGACCCCGCCAGGTGGCCCCCATCACCTCACGCGGCCGCGCCCGCTACCCCTCGTCGGTCGGATCGACGGACGGAAGCGCCCGCCGGGCCGCCCTGCCCGCCACCCACACACTCGCCACGGTGGCCAGAACCCCCACGATCCGCAGCGCCCAGGTGCCGGCATCGGCCTTACCCGAAAGCACCTCACCGAAGCGGGCCACATCACCCGCCAGGGCACCCAGGCCCACGAACAGGATCGTGCCGGGCAGGATGCCGATCAGACCGAGGGTGTAGTCGCGCAGGCTCACCTCGCTCAGCCCGTAGGCCAGGTTGAGCAGCGAGAAGGGGAAGGCGGGCGAGAGGCGGGTGAGCAGCACCAGCTTCAGGCCCTCGCGGCTCACCGCCTGCTCCACCGCCAGCAGCTTCGGCACCGCCGCCAGGCGCCGGCGGGCCCAGTCGCGCAGCACGTGGCGGCCGAGCAGGAAGGCGGCCACGGCCCCGAGATAAGCCCCGAGGAACACCAGCACGCTGCCCATCACCGTTCCATACAGGGCGCCAGCGAGCATCGAGGCCCACACCCCCGGCAACAGCAGGGTGACCCAGAGGGCATAGAGGGGCACGAAAGCCGCAGCCCCCAGGGGACTGCGCAGGGCCGGCAGCCACGACGACAGCAGGTGCGAAGCGTCCATCGCCGATCCGTCCCTCGTCGCGGCCGCCTCAGCGCACCGTAGGCGGCTCAGGCGCCACGCGGCCGAGCCGGTGGCGGGTGGCGAGGGCCCGGTAGGCGGCGCAGAATTCCGGGCCCAGCGCTTCGCTGAGCACGGTGTCGGCCTCGAACGCGGCCAGGGACTCGGCGAGGCTCGTGGGCAGGCGCTGCGCCTCCGCCTCCGAGGGCGGATGGGTGTAGGCGTTGGTGTCGAGACGGCGGCCGGGATCGAGCTGGCGCTCGATGCCATCGAGGCCCGCCGCCAGCACGGCGGCCTGCAGCAGGTAGGGGCTGGCGGCGCCATCGCCGAGGCGCAGTTCGATCCGGCCGGCATCGGGGATGCGGATCATGTGGGTGCGGTTGTTGCCGCCGTAGGTGATCCAGGCCGGCGACCAGGAGGCACCGGAGGTGCAGGTGGCCCGGCCCAGCCGCCGGTAGCTCGCCTCCACCGGGTTGGTGAGGGCACACAGGGCAGGGGCATGGGCCAGCAGACCGGCCAGGAACCGATAACCGAGCGCGGAGAGTCCGAGCTCGCCGGCGGGATCGGCGAACAGGTTGCAGCCGTCGCCGCTCCAGAGAGAGATGTGAAGGTGGGCGCCGTTGCCGGTGAGGTCATCGAAGGGCTTGGGCTCGAAGCTGGCCCGCAGGCCTTGGCGCTCCGCCAGGGTGGCCACCATCACCCTGAAGAAGGCATGCCGGTCGGCGGTGGTCAGGGCGTGATCGAAGGTCCAGTTGATCTCGAACTGGCCGTTGGCGTCCTCGTGGTCGGCCTGGTAGGGCCCCCAGCCGAGGGACTCCATCGCCGCCAGCAGCTCGGCGATCAGCGGGTAGCGGCGCATCAGCGCCCGCTGGTCGTAGCAGGGTTTCTCGCAGGTGTCGCGGCTGTCGGCGATCGCCTCGGCGTGGGGATCGAGCAGGAAGAACTCGGCCTCCACCCCCGTGCGCAGGTGCAGCCCCTTCGCCGCCGCCCGCTGCAGCTGGCGCTGCAGCACCAGGCGCGGCGACTGCTCCAGCGCCGCGCCGCCCACCGCCAGATCGGTGGCCACCCAGGCCACCTCCGGCAGCCAGGGCAGCTGCGTGAGGCTGGCGGGATCGGGGCGGGCCAGCACGTCGGCGTCGGCCGGGGTCATCTCCAGCCAGGCGGCGAAACCGGCGAAGCCGGCGCCCTCCAGCGCCAGAGCGGCCGCTGCGGAGGCCGGCACCAGCTTGGCCCGCTGCACCCCGAACAGGTCGCTGAAGGAGAAGAGGAAATGGCGAACCCCGTGGTGGGCGGCGTAGGCGGCGAGGTCGGTCATGGCGCAGGGAGGAGGGAGTCGACGGCACGGCGGATCAGGGCCTGCTCGCGGGGGTGGTCGCGGGGGTTGCCGGCGCGGTGGCCGAGGGGCGAGTTGAGCGTGAGGAAGCGGGCCCCGGGGATCAGGGCCGCTTCGGCGCGGCAGTCGTCGGGGGTGAAGTAGAGGTCGTGGGAACCGGCGATCACACAGGTGGCGGCCCGGATGCGCCCGAGGGCGGCGGCCAGGTCGTCGCCGCAGCCGGCCGCCGCCGCCACATCGCTGGCGAGCCAGGTGTCGAGCATCGCCAGCAGATCGTGGGGATCGTGGCGCCGGTAGGCCGGCAGCCAGGCCTGCTCCACGTAGGCGTCGACCGTGGCGTAGCCCAGCCGTCGGTGCTCCCCCGCCGCGTAGAAGGGCTGGCTGGCGGCCCAGCTGGCATAGATCAGCGCGAAGGTGCGCAGCCCCTGCTCCGGCGTTGCGCTGAACCGCACGCCGTTCCAGGCCGGATCGGCGGTGAGCGCCTGGCGCAGGCTGAGCAGGAACAGGCGGTTGTGGGGGGTGGTGCGGGCGGTGCCGCAGAGGCAGCAGAGGCGGCGACTGCGCTCCGGCTCCAGCACGCCCCAGTGGTAGGCCTGCTGCGCCCCCATCGACCAGCCGTAGATCAGCGCCGGCGCCTCCACGCCGAACACCTCTTCCAGCAGGCGGCGCTGGGCGCGCACGTTGTCGGCGTGGCGGATCAGCCAGCCCTGCTCGGCGGTGCCGATCGCAGCGTTGCTGGGACTGCTGGAGCGACCGTTGCCGAACTGGCTCACCAGCACGATGCACCAGCGGGCGGGATCGAGCACCGGACCCACCACCCACTCCAGCTCCTCCAGCCAGGCGCCGTAGGAGCTCGGATGGAGCACCAGGTTGGAGCGGTCCGGGGCCAGCGCGCCGAACACCCGGTAGCTGAGGTGGGCCTCCTCGAGCTCGCGGCCGTTATCGAAGCGGAAGCGGCCGAGGCGGAAGATCTGCTCGCCGGGAGAAGAGGGCACGGGCGGACGGAGCTCAACCGGCCTGGGGCAGGGCGAGGGCGGCGAGGTCGCGCCGGAACGTGCGGTGCACCGCCCAGTAGCCCGCGCCGATGTGCGCGAGATGGGGCGCCAGCAGGGCATGGGCCTCGGGAGCCGCGTGGAAGGGCAGCGAGGGGTAGAGGTGGTGTTCGGCGTGGAACGGCATGTTCCACATCAGCCGGCGCAAGGGCGCCAGGGTGAGGGTGGTGCGGGTGTTGCGCAGGCCGTCGGGCTCGAAGGGGCAGCCGCCGTGCTCCGCCATCAGCACGAAGCGCAGCAGCGGCTGGCCGAGGGCCAGGGGCAGCAGCCAGAAGCGCAGCAGGGCATCGGAGCCGAAGGCGATCGAGGCCACGGCCAGCACGGCGTAGAGCCCCACCTGCAGGCGGATCGAGCGCACCACCTTCGGCGCCACGGCCTCAGGGACGTAAGGGCAGCCCTCGAAGGCGCCCGCCAGGCCGCGGGCATGGCCGCGGATCTTGCCGACCCACCAGGGGATGCCGCTCAGCTCCAGCAGGTAGCTGGCCAGGTTGTGGGGGGGCGCCTCCTCCAGTTCGGGATCGAGCCCGATCTGGTGGGTGTAGCGGTGGTGCCACTGGTGGTAGCGGCGGTAGAAGTCGGCGTTGTAGAAGCTGAGGGCACCGGCGACCCAGGCCACCGCGTCGTTGAGCCGGCGGCTCTGGAAGGCGGTGCGATGGCCGCACTCGTGCATGGCGCAGAAGCCGAAGGCGAGGCCGGCACCGAGCAGGACCAGGCCCAGGAGCCGCAGGGACAGGGGCAGCACCTCGGAACCCCACACCAGGCCGCCCACCAGCAGCACCGCCAGGTGGAAGGCGAGCTGGCGGAGCCCGGGGCCGTCGCGGCGCTCGTTGAGGCGCTCAAGCTCGGCCGCGGAGATCAGATCCCGGGTGGCGGGAGAGGGCGGCGGCGCCGTCGCGGTCAAGGCAGCAGTCAGGTGAAAAATTAATTCTCAGCCAGCGCCGCGGCCCCCATGGTCCACAGCGGACGTTCCGATCGCGATCGATCAGGCCGTGCTCCGGGCCCGCTCACTCTCGAAGGCATAGAACAGCAGGCTGAGCAGGCTGCTCATCGCCTCGATCCGCTGGATCTGGGTGTCCTGGAAGCCGTTGCCCCCCTTGAGGGCAATCGTGAGCACCGGGATCGACACCCCGCGGGATTCCAGACGCAGGCCGAGATAGTCGGTGCAGCCCTGCGCGCGCAGGGTGGCGAGGAAGGGGAAGCCACGGTCGCCGTCGTCGTCGAAGCGGTAACGGAACAGGCGTCCGTACACGGCGATGTGATGCAGCGGACTGGAGAGGTGCTCCTCGCGCTGCAGGAACTCCCGCGGCATCCGCAGCGGCTGCACCTCGGCCGGCGAGCGGCTGAGCCAGATGTACTGGCTGCAGTCGATGTCGTTCTGATCCGGGAGGAAGGCGAGCGAGAAGCGATGCACCTCCAGACCCCACGAGCGAAGCTCGTTGACGAACAGCAGCACGAATTCCTCGAAGCTGCGCAGGCCCGACCAGTTGTCGAGGATGTAGCGCTCCAGCGGCACCCTGGACGCGTCGGGGGCGGGGCCCTGCAGGCCCGAGGCATCGAGCATGCGATCGGAGGCGGCGATCCTCTCGATCAGGCGCTTGATCTTGCGGCCGGAAGCCCATTCCGAGCCCGTCAGGAAGCCCTCCAGGTCCTGCCAGAGCAGGGGAGGGGCGATGTGAAAGCCCTGTATGGCATCAGCCCCCTGCCGCACCGCCACCACCAGATCGGCGTAGCGTTCGATCCCTTCGGCCACGATCGTCTTGCCGAGGCCGTGCACCGCGGCGATGAAGGAACCCACATAGCGCTGCAGCCGGAACGACTGACCGATGCCGCGGATCAGTTCGATGTCGAGCTTGATGGCGTCGTACCAGGCCTCGCTGATGCGGCGGTAGTTGGAGAGCCCGGAGCCGAAGTCGTCGATCAGCACGCGCAGGTTCACTTCGCGCATCAGCCGCTCGGAGGCGGCCGCCGTGCTCAAGGCACCGGGATGGGCATCGCCGGCGGCCGTCTCGGTGATCTCGATCCGGAACAGGGAGACATCCACGGCGCGCTGCTGCAGGCGCTCCACCAGCCGGGAGAGCCGGTCTTCCGTGGCCAGGGAAGCGGCACTGACGTTGAAGGAGATGTAGGAGATCCTCTCCCGCAGCAACGGACTGGCCCGCAGCCGCTCCTGGACCCCCGCCAGCTGATCCACCACCAGGTCGTCGATGCGGTGGGCGATGCCCATGGCCCCAGCGGCCTGGAGCACCGCACCGGTGCCGAGGCGCCGCAGCAGGGGGGAGCGAAAGCGCAGCAGCAGTTCGAGGGCGAAGCAGCCCGGGTCGGCCAGCAGCAGGATCGGCTGGAAGCGCAGGTCGATGTCCGCTGCCGTGAGGTCGATCAACTGACGCCGCAGCTCGGCGTCCTCGCGGGCCCGCCGTTCGTCGGCGGGGACGAGCAGACGCACGGCCCGGGGTTCGGCGCCAGGGGTGAGATCCCCGAAGGCCTGGAGAGCGAGCAGGGGGGAGCGCGGCCCGTGGAGCGTGAACCTCTGGCCGGTGATGCGGATGTCGTCCCAGTTGAGGTGGAGTGTGCCCAGTCCCTCGATGGCCGCACTGACGGCCTGCAGCAGCTCGGCCAGCTGCGCTTCGACGCACGGCTCCTCGCCGGCGGCCGGGATGGCGGCGGGGGGCAGGATCGCGGCGATCCGGTGGTCGTTGGCGCGGTACACCGCGAGTTCGCGGCCGGCCGCGGCTCCCCCGGGCCAACCGTGCCGGAGCGTGGCGGCAGCGGTGTTGAGGATCAGCAGGCGGTCGGCCTCATCGAGGAAGAGCCGCTGCCGCTCGAGCACCGGGAAATCGAGGGTGAGCAGCAGGGCCTGGGCGGAATCGGCGGCCGCCGGGAGGGACGACGACTCGAGGTCGCGCTCCAGGGCGTAGCGGGAGAGCAGACCGCTGGTGGCATCGTTGCGCAGGGAGTGCAGCAGTCGCTGCCGGCGACGCCACTGCTGCTCGGCCGTGAAGGCCAGCAAAGCGGTGAGCAGCAGCCCGAGCCCGCCCAGGGCCCAGGCCAGGCCCCGCTCCAGCCGTTCGCCCGGCTCCGCACCCTGGCCCAGGACCAGCAACAGGCTGTGGGGCCCATGGTCGACACGCCACACCCTCGAGGCGGGGGGCCGTTGGGGTGGGCCGGCCGCCGGCCAGGGGGCGAGGTCCACCAGGCGCAATCCCTCCTCGGGGCGTCCGAGCAAAGGCACCCCGTCGAGCTGGATCCAGCCGCTGGCGGCAGCGGGGCCGGCCGGCCCTGGAGCCCCGAGATAGAGAACATCCGAAGGATCAGGGGAACCGCGGAGCAGGGAGGCGGCGGCCAGACCCGGGGGCGGCGGGCAGCGCAGGATTTCAGTCGGCGGCCGGCCTGGGAGCGAAGACGCGACGGCGGCAGCCCCCACCGTGCCGGCTGGGAGGGAGGGGATCCGCTCCAGCCCTTCAGGGGCCACCAGCTTCAGAAGATGGTCGGCGCTGGCAGGGGCAAGGGGACGCCCGGCCAGCACCAGATCCGTCGCCTGCAGAGCCCGGCACAGGCGGCTCGCCGCCCGCTCCGCCTCACGCGTCCAGTGGCGTCGGCTGCGGTCATCGAGAGCCTGCTGGAACCAGACGAGGGGAATGAGGCAGAGGCTGCCGCCAATCAGGAGGATGCAGAGGGTCTTTCGCCGCATTCCCCCTCAACAACAGGACTGAAGGTAGCAACCACAAACCGATCCCTACGAGCCGGCCCGGATGGATGGGTTTTTCGAAGCCAACCTGCGGGCGATGTTGTCCCGGGTAGCGAGCGTGCTCGGTTCGCTGGCGACGGCCCTGGCAACCCCCTTCCCACTGGCCTTTGGCTCAGGTGAGCCTGCCGGGAAAGATCTCCTTCCAGAAACTGCAGCCGTGATAGGCCTCAGCGTTGTAGGGGCCCGACTGGCCGGGCGACAGCAACATCACGCTGTTGTTGTTATGGAACACGGGCCAGGGGGGAAGCCCGGCGGCGGTGGGAACCCCTCGGCTGGTGAACGAGGCCACGATCTGCTGCATCTGGAGAGCGAGGGGCTGGGATTGGAGCAGGAGGTCGGGGGCGTCGATGCGGCTGGTGTTGGAGAGGTGGGGGAAGAGATAGTTGAGAACTGAGGAATGCACGGCAGCGAACTCCATCTGTGGATCCGGGGTTGCCGCAATCCCCACGCCGAGCACCAGGGCCTTGGGGTCGTTGAACTCAAAGCCATAAATCGGCATGCCGATGCGGCGTCGCAGCGCCGATGCCGTGTGCCAATACAGGCAGTTGTTGATACCGACCTGCGGGTTGTAGTGGGAAATCACCGAGCCGAGGGTTTCCGGCGCCCGACGCGGATCCGAGAGGGGATAGCGGGCCAGGATCCGCTGGCGGCGGCCCGCATCGAGGGGATCCTCCGGCGTGGCGTAATGGTCCAGCAACCGATCCGGATAGTTCTCAGCCGTGATCGGATTTGCGGATTGCTGGTCGTAGCCGATGTAGAGGCGCAGCTCATCCCGGGCGCCGCCCATCAGCACAGGCACGTCGTGCACCCTCCCTGGGCCAGCGCGTCAGCCATCGAACGGGGCGTGGCCTGGCTGGCACCGATCGAAGGGCCGAAGGTCATCGTCTTGCCGCGGGTGGCCTGATCACCGGCCAGCAGCAGAGCCTCCACAGGCTTGGCGCGCAGGCAGGCCAGCAGGGGACCCCGGCTGGCCTGCGGACAACCGACGGCCCCAGCGATGGTGCTGCCGAGCTGGCCATAGCTCGCCACCGAGGGCAGGGGCATCAGGCACCCTCCACTGATCACGATCGCCTTGTGGAACAGTCCCCGGCTGAGCTCAGGGGCGGCCAGGTGCTGGCAGATCGAGCCGATAAAGGTTCGCGCTGCCTCCCACGAACGCTCCGCCATGGATCCACACCAGAACCGGCAGGCGACGGCCGGGCGCGATCGAGACCGGCCGGCTCACGTTGAGACTGAGGCAATCCTCCTCGCTGCTGGCCTCGGTGAGGTTGAAGCGGGCCTGCTGGGGACAGGCGGGACCGAAGCTGCCTGCATCTCGCAACCCCTGCCAACCGGGGGAGGGCAGGGGCGGGCTCCAGCGCTCGGGCCGGACGGCGTAGGGAATACCGCGGTACTCGATCACTCCGTGGCGCACCACCCCGCGCAGCGCTCCCTGGGGCGTGGTGAGCACCGGTGTCCGGCCGGGCGGCACCGGTGCGGAGTGGCCATCCCCGGCCGCCGAGGCAGAAGCGCCCAGCACAAGCAGGGCAACGCCAACAACAAGAGGGTAGAGGGAAGACACGCGCCGGGCTGCCGTCCATCCAGCCCTAGCAACCACGGACGTTTCGCGCCAGCGACGCGCTCCATTTTACGCAGACGAATAAACAACTTCCATGGAAACGCTGGAAAATCCCACCTGCCTGCGCAGGAATGCTGTGATCTACGCAGATCAGCATCAGACCAACAGGCTTGAACAATGGGCAAGAAAGTCTGCTTGGCTGATTCCGGGCAGACCACCGCCAAAGACGCTGCGTCACTTCTGCGCCCAGGCTGGCATTCATGACCATGGTCAGCGTGATCGAGCTGAGCGGCCTGTTATCGACGCCGCGGGGACGTAGGAGGACCTCACACTCACCTCGGCTGCCGTAAGCCCCTCAACCCAGATCCGCCAGCCGCCGGCGCGCCAGTACCGCCTGGGCTTCCGCCTCCGCCAGGTTGGCCCTGCACTCAGCCACCACCTCGGGCGGCGCCTTGCCGGCGAAGTTGGGGTTGGCCAGGCGGCCCGCCAGGCCGGCGATCTCCTGCTCGGCCTTGGCCAGGTCCTTCGCCAGCCGGCCCCGCAGGGCCTCCAGATCCACCAGGCCCTCCAGCGGCAGCAGCACCTGCAGCTCGCCGCTCACCCCGGCCAGGCAGCGCTCGCCACCGCGGGCGGCGGATGCGGCCGGATCAAGCACCTGCACCGAGTCGGCCCGCGTGAGCGAGGCGATATCCGCGGTGGCCTCCCGCAGCACGGCCGCCAGGTCGGTCCGACCGCTCACAAACACCACCGGGGCGCCCTGGGAGGGCTTGAGCCCCGCCACCGCCCGCAGGTTGCGCACCACCCGGATCGCCTCGATCAGCTCGGCGAAGCTGGCTTCCAGTTCGTCATCCAGGGCCGCTTTGTCCACGACGGGCCACAGCTGCAGTGCCAGGAAGGTGCCCTCCGGCTCAGTGGTGAGGCCATGCCACAGCTCCTCGCTGAGGTGGGGCATCAGCGGGTGCAGCAGCACCAGCAGCTCGCTGAGCACCTTCGCCAGCACCTGACGAGCGGTGCGCTGGTCGGCCAGGGCCGCCTCGCGTGCCGCACCCTCCAGCTCGGCCGGCACCTGCAGGCGCCGCTTGATCAGCTCCACATACCAGTCGCACACCTCGTTCCAGGCGAACTCATAGAGACCTTTGGCGGCTTCGCCGAGGCCATAGCTGCCGTAGCGCTCAGCCGTTTCCCGGTTCACCCGCGCCAGGCGCGACAGGATCCAGCGATCGGGAAGCTGCAGGGCCGCCGGATGAGGCTCGCCCAGGCTTGCGGGTGTTTCGCCGCCCAGGTTCATCAGCGCGAAGCGGGTGGCGTTCCAGAGCTTGTTGGCGAAGTTGCGCGTCGCCTCCACCGTGGCTGAGGTGTCACTGCCGCGGTCGTAATCCAGGCGGATATCCTGACCGGCTCCCGCCACCTCGCGCACCAGAGCGAAGCGCAGGGCATCGGCGCCGTAGCGCTCGATCAGCAGCAGAGGGTCGATGCCGTTGCCCGCACTCTTGCTCATCTTGCGGTTGTTCTCATCGCGCACCAGGCCGTGGATGTAGACATCTCTGAAAGGAATCCACGGGATTCCAGACCCTTCCCGCCCAGTCATCAAGGCGCCGGCCATCATCGTCATCCGGGCCACCCAGAAGAAGATGATGTCGAATCCGGTCACCAGCACGCTGGTGGGATACCAGGTGGCCAGATCGGCGCTGCCCTCCTCCGGCCAGCCGAGGGTGGAGAAAGGCCAGAGGCCGCTGGAGAACCAGGTGTCGAGCACGTCCGGGTCCTGCTCCAGCTGCAGCGCCCGCCCGGCCGCTTCGCTGGCGGCGCCGAACTGGGCCTCAGCCTTCGCCTTGGCCTCCGCCTCGTCGCGGGCCACCACATAAGGCGTGGCGTCGGTGATCACGCCGCCGGTCTCACTCACCACGAACCAGGCAGGGATGCGGTGCCCCCACCACAGCTGGCGGCTGATGCACCAGTCGCGGATGCCGGTGAGCCAGTCGCGGTACACCTTGCTCCAGCGCTCCGGCACGAAGCGCGGCTCGGGGCCAGCGGCGGCGGCATCCAGAGCCTCGCGACAGCGGGCCGCCAGCGGCTCTGTCTTCACGAACCACTGGGTGGAGAGCAGCGGCTCCACCGGCACCTTGCCCCGATCCGAGATCGGCACGCTGTGGCGATGGGGCTCCACCTTCACCAGGAAGCCCTCGGCCTCCATCGCCGCCACCACCGCCCGGCGCGCCTCGAAGCGATCCAGGCCGGCGAAGCGGCCGGCGGCCTCGTTCATCGTGCCGTCGCGGGCCATCACCGTGATCAGCGGCAGGCCGTGGCGGCTGCCGATCGCGAAATCGTTGGGATCGTGGGCCGGGGTCACCTTGACGCAGCCGGTGCCGAAGGCCGGATCCACGTGCTCATCCGCCACGATCGGGATCTCACGGCCCACCAGCGGCAGGGTGAGCGTGCGGCCCACCAGGGCGGCGTAGCGCTCATCGCCGGGATGCACCGCCACGCCGGTGTCACCCAGCAGCGTTTCCGGCCGGGTGGTGGCCACCACCAGGTGGTCGATGCCAGCGGCGCCGGCGACGCCGGTGAGCGGATAGCGGAAGTGCCAGAGATGGCCCTCCATCTCCTTCATCTCCACCTCCAGATCGCTCACCGCCGAGCCGGAGGCCGGGCACCAGTTCACCAGGTACTCGCCCCGGTGGATCAGGCCCTGCTCGTGCAGGCGCACGAAGGCCTCCACCACCGCCTTGTTCAGCTGAGCATCGAGGGTGAAGCGCTCCCGCCCCCAGTCCACCGAGTAGCCCAGCCGCCGCAGCTGGCCCACGATCGTGCCGCCGCTCTCGGCCTTCCAGGCCCAGGCGCGCTCCAGGAAGGCGTCGCGGCCCAGGTCGTCACGGCTGCCGCCCTCGGCCTGGATCCGCTTCTCGAGGATCGTCTGCACCGCGATCGAGGCGTGATCGGTGCCCGGCAGGCAGAGCACGTTCCGGCCCCGCAGGCGCTGGAAGCGCACGATCGTGTCGATCAGGGCCGTGTTGAAGGCATGGCCCATGTGCAGGCTACCGGTGACGTTCGGCGGCGGGATCACCACCGAGAACGGCTCGCCGGGGGCTTCGGGGTCGGGGTGGAACGCCCCCGCCTCTTCCCACAGCCGCTGCCAGCGGGCCTCGGTGCCGGCCGGGTCGTAGGTCTTGGGCAGGGCTTCGGCGGACACGGCGGCGACACGGCTGGGGCCCATCGTCTCAAAGGGGAGCGCGCCCTCGGCCCCGCCGGGCTGTCATCGCCGCTCCATCGACCCGTCGGCCCTGGCCGGCCAGGCCGCGACTGCGTCGCTGTCTTCAGGGTGGCCGTCGTCAGGACAGTTCACCTGGAATCTGCGGATGGCAGCAGCGGAACGCTGCCGTCACAATGAAGGTAAAACCGGTGAGCATGCTCAGCCACCACCCCAGTCTGCAGGAGCACTTCACCGCCGAAGGCTCCAAACGGATCCTGTCTCTCGATGGTGGCGGGGTACGCGGCATCCTCAGCCTCGGCTTCCTGCTGCGGATCGAATCCCTGCTCCAGGCACGCCATGGCAACAACCCACAGTTCCGGCTCTGCCATTACTTCGATCTGATCGCAGGTACATCCACGGGCTCCATCATCGCGGCCCTTCTGGCCAAAGGCTGGTCGGTGCAGCAGGTGATCGATCTGTATCTCGAATTAGCAGGGAAGATCTTCACACCCAGGTGGTGGGAATTCAGGCTCGGGATTCTGAGGCCCCGCTATGACCCCAGGAAGCTGGAGGAGTTTCTCCAGCTGAAACTTGGCGCCGAATGCCGCATCGGCGATCCGGATGAGCTGAAGACAGGGCTGCTGGTGATGTGCAAACGGATCGACTCCGGCAGCCCATGGCCGATCAGCAACAACCCGAAAGGCCGCTATTTCCAGGGAGCACCGGGTCGGATCGCCAACGGCGACTACAAGCTCTGGGCGGTGGTGCGGGCGTCCACAGCCGCTCCCACCTTCTTCCGGCCCCAGAAGATCACGATCAGTTCCGCCGTGAGCGCCGGTCAGAAACCGGTGATCGGCAACTTCATGGATGGTGGCGTCAGCCCGCACAACAATCCAGCTCTCCAGGCCTACTGGCTGGCCACGCTTGAAGGATTCGGGCTCCGCTGGGCCACGGGACAGGATCGCCTGCTGATCATCTCGGTGGGAACCGGCCGCACTCCCGTTGAGCGCAACCCTGGCCCGATCGCCGCTCTGCAGGGGATCACCGCACTGCAGAGCCTGATGGATGACTGCGCTTCGGTGGTGGAAAGCCTGATGCAGGGGATGGGGCACTGCCTGAGCACACCACGCATCATCGACCCCGAACTGCGCAGCCTGAGCCCCCACGAACTATCGGCCACAGCACGTTACAGCTATGCCCGCTATGACGTGAAGCTCTACAGAGAGCGTGGGGATCGGCCGCCGCGGGATGGCCAGGATGACAATCCCCATCTCGAAGCTGCTGGCCTCAGCGATGACCTGCTGAAGCAGATGCAGAAGATGGACAATCCAAAGCCGGTGGAGGACCTCCTCAACCTGGGCAGGACTGCCGCAGCGGTCAAAGTGCAGCCCTGCCACTTCCCGCAGGAGTTTGACCTCGCGCTGGAGGCGGAAGCCCCCAGCTCCGATCCTCTGAGCGGCTGTTCAACCTACCGCCAGCGGGAAGAGCGTCAGGTGACGGCGATCCGCCTGAATCTGGATCTTGAGGCGTTCGGCTATCGCAAGTGGGGTGGACTTCAGAAGGCCAGAAGTGGCGACTGGCTCGTCGAGCGCAACGGCGAAGTGCACACCGTGGATGGCGACATCTTTGCACGCACCTATCGACAGATCGCGCCTGCTACCTATGTGAAACAGAGCATCGTGTGGGCGAAGCCAGCCGAGAGCGATGGTGCGATCCACACCAACGAAGGCGAAACCCATTACCGCAAGGGCGATTACCTGGTCTGGAATGATCAGGAAGGTCGAGATGGCTATGCCATCAGCAGAGAGGTGTTTGAATCGCTCTACGAACCGGTTTCCGTGGAGCCTCCCCATCCGTAGGCCCCATCCCTGCCATGCCAGGTGTCATGAAAGCGTTGGGTTGCCTCTGCTGATCTACGCCCCCGCTTCAAGGCCAGACCGGACCGGGGACATCGAAAAGATTTAGCGCGATTCCCTGCATCTTCAGCCCCCGAGAGCCAGGCTCTCAACAGCTGAACCGGGCATACGCGCCCCGACCAGGAATGGGTTCCGTCGTCGCCCTCGCTCCCTCCACCCTGCAGCCCCGAACTCCAGCCACGGCGGCAACGACCGGCGGATCGGCGCAGGCGGCGCTGCCGGCAGAACGGAGCTCAATGGGCTGTGATCACCACGGTCCTCCCCCTGGCGCAGGAGCCGGCTCGAGATCCGCCAACGTTGTCCTCATGCCCAAGACCGATGACCAGCTGGATTGACGCCTGTGCACGCCCGCGGGTACGACCGGATGGGTTCGACTGGGATGTGTTCCTCTCCTATCGATCCCTCGACCGGGAGTGGACCATCGCCCTGTACGACGCCCTGAGCCAATGCGGCTATCGGGTGTTCCTCGATCAGTTCGTGCTGGTGGCAGGCAAGGGCCTCACCTCCCAGCTGGGCCAGAACCTGGAGCGCAGCGCCAGTGGCGTGCTGATCTGGTCGACGCGCACGGGCGACTCGGCCTGGGTGGAGGCGGAGATCGACGCGATGAGTGCCAGGCAGAAGAACAGCCAGGGCTCGGACTTTCCCTTCTTCTATGTGGTGGCCTCCCTGGATGGCAAGAAGCCGCCGGGAGTGCTGGGCGGCCAGCTCTACCTCGACTTTTCCGCCTATCCCGATGGTCCGACGGGGGTCGAACTGGTGAAGCTGACGGCCGGCCTGCGCGGTGAACCACCCGGAGCGGAAGCCGTGCGGATGGCAGCGGACTTCGACACCGCCCGCAAGAAGGAACCGGCCGATCTGCGCGCCCTGGCCCAGGCCGGTCTGTTCGAGGAGATGGTGGCCAAGGTGAAAGGCGACGACCCTGCCTACACCACCACCGCCCAGCTTCCGGCCAAGGCGGTGGAACTGCTGATCAGCAGCAAGCAGTACCAGGCTGGCGATGCCGGCAGGGCTGGGGAGGCTCTGACGGCAGCTCTTGCACGCTTCCCGGAATCCGTGCGTCTGCGTCAGCTGCAGGGGCTGTTGCTGCGTCGCACAGGCCAGCTGGAGCGGGCCCATTACGAGCTTTCGAAACTGCTGGAGGAGAGCCAGCGCGATACAGAAACCCTCGGCATGCTGGCGGCGGTGTGGGCGGATCGCTGGGAGCGGCACGACAGCAAGGGGGAGCCAGACGAAGCCCGGGACGCCCTCGAGCAATCCCAGGTGCTCTATGCCGAGGGCTTCAGCAAGATTCCCACCGACACCTATACGGGCATCAACGCCGCGTCGAAAGCGGCGATGATGGGGAAGATCGAGCAGGCGAAGGAACTGGCCGCAAAGGTGCTCGAAAGGCTGGAGGAGCTGGCGCGAACCCGAGGCGGAGCGCCTTCCTCCGACTACTGGGAACGGGTGACGGAGCCTGAGGCCCTGTTGCTGCTGGGTGAAGGTGAACGCGCGTGCAAACTGTTCCACGACGCTCGCGTCGCCCACCAGGGAGAGAAAGGCAATCTCGAGAGCACGGCCAAGCAGATCCAACGGCTGCTGGCCGTTCTGCCGGTGGAGGAGGCCGTGAGGGCCCGGCTGACGCAGGAGTTCCACATCTCCACGGGCTGATCGCCGGGAGGTTGCAATCCTCCGGTGGATCCGGATCCGATCCGCTGCGGCGCAGTGGCACGAGACCTGCGCTGCGGTCAGCACTCCAGCTGTCCGTCCTCGATCCGGACAAGCCGCTGGGCTCGGTGGGCCACAGCAGCGTCATGGGTGACCAGCACAATCGTGATGCCCTCCTGGTGAAGCTGGCTGATCAACTCCATCACCTCCTGGCCGGTGCGCGTGTCCAGGGCGCCCGTGGGCTCGTCCGCCAGCACCAGCTCCGGTTGGTTCACAAGCGCACGGGCGATGGCCACCCGTTGCTGCTGACCACCGGAAAGCTGGCTGGGGAGATGGTCGAGACGTTCGCCCAGACCCACCCGTTCCAGCATGCGGCGTGCGCACACCTGGCGCTCACGACGCGGGTAGCCGGCATACACCATGGGCAGCATCACGTTCTCCATGGCACTGAGGCGGCTGAGCAAGTTGAACTGCTGAAAGACAAAGCCAATGCGGAAGTTGCGCAGATCGGTTCGTTCGTTATCGCTTAGGCTGGTCACATCGCGGCCATCAAAGTAGTAGCGCCCCCGGCTCGGCGGCTCAAGGCAGCCGAGAATGTTCATCAGGGTGGATTTGCCAGATCCAGAAGCACCCATAATCGCCACGTATTCTCCCCGCAGGATGGTGAGATTCACATCACTCAGGATCGGCGCCTCCAGCTCACCCACCTGATACACCTTGCCGATATGGTCCAGCTGAAGCATGGCTAGGTGCTGCGCAGCGCCTCGATCGGGTCGAGTCGGGCGGCCTTGCGGGCGGGGTAGGAGCCGAAGAACACGCCGATCGCCATGCAGAACAACAGTGAAATCAGAACCGCATCCAGCGACATCCCCACCCTCCAACCGAAGGCATGGTTGATCAAGGCCGAGGCCACCACACCGAGGCTCACGCCGGCGAGGCCGCCGCAGCAAGAGAGCACCACCGATTCGCTCAGAAACTGCTGCAGGATGTCGGAACTGCGGGCACCGATGGCGCGGCGGATGCCGATTTCGCGGGTCCGCTCACTCACTGAGACCAACATGATGTTCATAATGCCGATCCCACCCACGAGCAGGGAGATTGCGGCCGAGCCCCCCAGCAAGGCTGTGAACACTTTGGCCACCGAGGTGGAGGCGCTGACGAGATCGGCCTGGCTGCGCACCAGGAAGTCGTCCTGCTTCGGGGGTTGGATGCCATGGCGTCGCCGCAGCAGGTTGGTGATCTGAAACTCCGCGGCCTCCATCTGCTCCGGCTGCCTGGCCGATACGGAGATGGCATCGAGGGCGATGCCGCTGATGGCATTCACCCCCACGATGCGACTGGCCATCGTGGTCAGAGGGATCAGCACCTGATCATCCATGTCTCGGAAGGCCGTGACTCCCTTGTATTCCAGGGTGCCGATCACCGTGAAGGGTTCTCCCTGGATCCGCACGGTCGTCTGCAGCGCGCTCTCGGCATTGAGCCCGAGACTGTCCACCACCGTCTGCCCCAGAACCGCCACCCGGGTGGCGCGGAGCAGGTCGTCGGTGTTGAAGAAACGGCCGCTGAGCGGCAGGAAGTCGCGCACCGTCACGTAGTCGGGAGTGGTTCCCACCACGAAGGTGCTGGTGTTGCGGTCGCCGTACACCACCTGGGCTCGCCGGTTCAACACCGGTGCCACAGCCGCCACAGCCGAGCTGGCGCTGGCGATCGCCTTGGCGTCCTCCCAGGTGAGCGTGGTGGCCGAACCGGCCCCCTGGGAGGCGGGGCTGCCGGTGGTGGCCACGCCGCTCTGGATGAAGAGGAGATTGGAGCCGAGAGATCTGAGTTGGTTCACCGTCTGCGTCTGGGCTCCACGGCCGATGGTCACCATGGCGATCACGGCGGCGATGCCGATGATCACCCCCAGCATGGTGAGCAGGGAGCGCATGCGGTTGGCCGCCAGCGATTCCCATGCCAATGGCACCGACTCGGCCAGCTGGGCCAGCCGCCTGTTGGTGCGCGAGCGCAGGGGCGCGGCCTGAGCCCGAAGGGCCTGCGCAGCGGAGAAGCCTGTGGAGGGCGTGGTAAAAGCCATGGGACAACGACTCAACGCATCCTTCCAGCACCCTGAGGCTGCTGGAAGGGGGAATTGGAGCGCACGGGCTTGTCGTTTGGTGGCCGTCTTCCCGGAAAGGTGAGGAACACATGCTCCCCCACCTTCAGGCCGGTCAGCACCTCGGATTGGGTGCCCACTGTGGCGCCGACACGGATCGGGCGGAACACCGGCTGCTGGCGAGGACCAAGGACAAAAACCCCCGTACCCTCCCGCTCACTCACAATCGCGGTGGTGGGAATCAGCAGCGCACCAGGATGACGACCCACCTGAAAACTGGCGGTGAAGTTCATACCGGAGAGCAGCCTGGTGCGATCGGGATCCTCCAGCCGGATCCGCACCTGAAAACTGGTGACGTTCTGGACGACCACCGATTCCGGTGCGATCAACCGCACCCGGCCGTGAAAGGTGCGCCCTGGAAAGGCATCCACCTGCAGGCTCACGGGCTGGCCGCGGTAGATGGCGTTGATATCGGTTTCAGCCACATTGGCCACACCCTCCAGGGCGCCCGCCAGGGCGAAGATGGAGGAGGAGGTGGCTGAGCTGGTGGCGCTCGCCGAGGTGGTGGGAGTGACGAAGGCGCCGATGTCGGCGTATTTCTGGGTGATCACCCCATCGAACGGGGCGCGGATGTAGGTGTCGGCGATCTGGGTGCGGATGGTTTGCAGAGCCCCTTCGGCCTGGCTCACCTGGGCGCGGGCGGCGGCGATGTCTTCCTTGCGAAAGCCGGCCTGTACCAGGTCCAACTGAGCCCTGAGCGCGCTGATCCGCTGCTGTAACGCCAGGTACTGGGAGCGGCTGGTGTCGAAGGACACCCTGCCGATGGCCCCGGCTTCAAAGAGCTTCTGATTGCTGCGGTAAGCCGATTGGATGGCGATCATCTGGGCCTCGGCATCGTGCAGATTCTCCCGTGCCTGGCGGATTTCCTCCGGCCGGCTGCCCGATTCCAGCTTGCGCAGATTGGCCTCAGCCGCCGCCAGAAAGCCTTCCGCCCTGAGCAGCTCCCCCCGCAGATTGCTGTCATCCATGCGGGCCAGCAGTTGGCCCGCCTTCACTTGCTCGCCCTGGTCCACGGCGATGGCGAGGATGCGGCCTGGCTGTTTGGGGCTGATGTTCACAGGCGTCAGGGGGCGGATGGAACCCGTGGCCGACACCCTCACCGCCAGATCCTGTCGGATCACAGGAGCGGTCTGGCTTTCCAGGACCTTCTCCCGCGCCTGCCTGCCGTTCCGCTGCCAGAGCCCCAACCCGGCGGCGGTCACGGCAGCGCCTGCGAGCACGATCGGCAGCCAGATCCTGAGGCTCGGCCGGACCCGGGGGCTGTGCAGGGGTGGCAGGGACACGGGGTGACGGCGCAGGGGCACCTATCTCCAGTTTCAATGTAGGAACCACCCCAGGCAACCATCAACCAGGAAGAGGAGAAGCGTGCTTTGTTGCATCTAGTGAAGAGTTGCCAGCTACCAGCTCACCCTGGCCACGGCAATACCTAGGAAAAGGGAGGAATCCTTGGCTCCATTGCTGAGCACAGTCTAGCTCTTAAAAAGGTCTGAGAAAGCAAGGCAATGACCCTGTCCACCGCTGGCGATGTGTTGCTGAAAGGCCATGTCCGCAAGATCGTCGAAGCGATCCTGGCGGGCAAGGTTGTCCCTTTCCTCGGCGCTGACATCAACCTGTGCGATCGCCCAAAGACAGCGGATGGCCACAATCAGCCGTGGACCCCAGATTCACCTTTCCCTCCCAGCAATCAAGAGCTTGCTGCTCATCTCGATTCCTACGGCACCGAACTTGGAACCTCGTATCAGCAGCAGTTGACCTGCCCGTTTGCCGAGATGCGCGAGCTGGAGCAGCTGCCCGCCGAGTGTCCGTTGCGACGCGGTGGCGCTGTTCTGCGCCTGCCGGTTCAGAATGTATCCCAGAACTTATACGCAAATAGCAAAGACGGGGCGACGATCCTCTACGAGGCCCTGAGCAGTTTGTTTGGAAAAGTCTATACCCCCAATTCACTGCATCGATTTTTCGCCAAAGTACCTAGCCTGCTTCGCTCAAGAAGTCGTACGCCAATATATCCGTTGATCGTTACCTCCTGCTTCGACAGCACCCTGGAGCAAGCGTTTGCTGAAGCGGGAGAGGAGATCGACCTGGTGAGCTTCGTGAGCGAGTCTAAATCCGAATGTTTCCGACATCAATCGCCCGATGGCAAGCGAACCGAGATCACCGAACCGAATAAGTATGCCAATCTAGACCTGGGCAAGCGCCCAGTTGTACTGAAACTTTATGGCGGCTATGAAAGCGAATCATTTCAGATCAAGGAAGATGATTATATCGATTATTTATCAAACAGGGACATGGCTGAGCTCATTCCCAGCTCACTGCTCCGCATTCTGAGAGCAGATAACACAACCATGTGGTTTCTCGGCTATGGCCTCAGTCTCTGGAACCAGCGCGTGATTCTTCGCCGCCTCTGGCAGGAGAAACTCGAAACCAGTGACAAACCATGGTGGGCGATCCAGGCTCACCCCGATCCGATGGATGTGCGGATCTGGGATCGCTATTCCGTGCAGACCCTCCAGCGCCCACCGGTAAGCCTCGAGAATTACATTAGCAACGTGGAAGATCGGCTGCAGGCCACGCCCACACTGGCTCCAGCCAAGTCTGCCGACTCCACAAGTCAGGCATCACTGATCAGGGATAAGGTTTTCTTTTCCTACAGCCATAAGGATCACGACTGGCTACAGCAACTGAAAGAATTTCTGGCTCCCGCAATCCGCGCGGGCCTGCTCAGTGAATGGGATGATACGCAGATTCAGCCGGGTGCTCAGTGGAGAGACGAAATCCAGACTGCACTCTCCACTGCCAAGGTCGCCGTGTTACTGGTTAGTGCCGGTTTTCTTGACTCGGAGTTCATTACCAGCGAAGAGTTACCCACCCTGCTTCAGGCGGCTAAGGATGATGGGGTTGTGATCTTTCCCGTGATCGTGGATCACTGCCTCTACGATTTTTCGGCCTTGAAAGACTACCAGGCAGCCAACGATGTTTCGAAGCCACTGATGGCCTTGGAAGGGGCAGAGCGGAGTGAAGAGCTCACCAAAGTTGCGCGGAAAATCTTGACTGCACTGCAAAAGAAAGCAGCTTAGCCATGAATCCGGAAACAGCAAATCAAAGCACCAGCCTTGAATGTCCGTATAAAGGATTAATCCCTTACGGTGAAAAAGATGCACCGATCTTCTTCGGCCGGGAGGACTGGTGCCAGATTATCATCAACAATCTCCTCGCGTCCCATCTCACCCTCCTCTATGGGGCCAGCGGGGTGGGAAAGAGCTCCGTGCTGTTGGCCGGAGTGGCGAATCGACTCAAGAAACAGTCGCAGCAGAGTGCGGAGGCTCAAGGCTGGCCGGAATGGGCCGTGATTGTCTGCCGAGACTGGCGGGATGATCCCCTCACCACCCTGCGGGAGCGGATCTCGACAGAACTCGAGGCCCTGATCGGGCGGCCGCTGGCCGAGGAGAAGGAGTGCGGGGCTGGCCTCAGCTCGCTGCTGCAAGCTGCCAGCCAGGCCGTCGGCCGGGTCGGTGACGACGGCAGCAGGAGCCCAGGCAAGCTGTTGCTGATCCTTGATCAGTTTGAGGAGTATTTTCTTTATCACCCCCAGGACAGTGGTGCGGGTAGCTTCGCCGTGGAGTTTCCAGCGGCTGTCAACGATTCACGGCTCTCACTGAATGTGCTGATCTCGCTGCGCGAAGATTCGCTGGCCAAGCTTGATCGCTTCAAACAGCAGCTCCCGGATCTGTTTGCCAATCGCTTGCAGATCGATCATCTCGATCGTGCCGCCGCGATCGATGCGATCCGCAAACCGATTGAAGAGTTCAATCGGAAGCTGCCTCCCGATTCTCACAAGGCGAGTGTGGAACCCGCCTTGATCCAGGATGTGCTCGACCAGGTGAAGGTGGGCCAGATCCAGACGAGCGAGGCTGATGTCGGCGCTGATCAGCCGGCTCATCCGCATCCAGCGGAGTCTGAAACTTTGCGCGTGGAGACACCTTTCCTGCAGCTGGTGATGACGCGGCTCTGGGAGGAGGAGAGTCGCCTGCAGTCACCACCGCGCCTGAGGCGGGACACCCTCCAACGCCTCGGCGGAGCCGGCACGATTGTGCGCGAGCACCTGGAGCGGCTGATGGCAGGCTTGCCGGAGTCGTCGAAACGGGTCGCGGCGATCATCTTCGACAAGCTGGTGACATCCGGTCTCACCAAGATCGCCTACCCGGTGTTCGAGCTCACGGATCCAACCAAGGTGGATCGCCCCCAGGATCTGGTCAACCGCACGGAGCTCGAACACCTGCTGGAGCATCTCAGCAGCGGCAGCCAGCGGATCCTGCGGCCCTTGCCCCCAGCGCTGGATCAGCCGAAGGAGCAGAAGCGCTACGAAATTTTCCACGATGTGCTGGCCAAGCCGATCCTGGAGTGGCGGCGCGGCTACCGGGAGCGTGCTGAGCGAGAAGAAGAACGCCAACAGCACGCACAGGAATTACGCCGGGAGCGTCGCAAACTCTGGATCAGTGCAGGCATTGGCCTTCCTCTGCTGGCATACACAATTTATCTCGGGTTAATCAATTCACAGTTAACAGCCAAACAGCAAGAGCTCACGATTATTGAGTCTGCCCAGCAATTCAAAGGGCAACAGCTTGATCAGATCGATGCCCTTGTGCAGGCGATGGAGGCCGGCCGCCAACTGAGTAAGTCCTGGGGGGAAAACGTACCTGGATCAGCCACCTACATCGCTGCCAACCTGCGCCACATTCTTGACAGTATCAAGGAGGTTGACAAGGTTGACCTGCTGACCCAGGAGGATGCTTCAGCAAGACTGATTCGATTCAACCATGATGGCAGCAGGGTTGGCATTGTATTTCAGGATAACCATTTCGAGCTGCGCGATCTCCAAGGCCAACCAATCAATACTTCCTTCTCTCAGCTCTCCTCCACTTCAGCTCAGCCCGAAGCCAGCAAGATCCTCTCGTTTGCCTTTGCCAGGTCTGGGGAAAAACTCGCAACCGTGTCCAGCGATGGTGTGATTCGGATTTGGGATCGCTTTGGCAGGCAGACCCACTCCTTCGCATCCACAGGCCTTGCGGAGGTTGTACCGATTCGTCTGCGCAACCGTCTGCACTTTTCACCGGATGGCCAACGACTGGCTGTGATTGATCAGGAGCGAGAAAAGGGTGTGCTGCGTGTGTTTCCTCTCGGTGCCTCCCCCCCCGGGCTCGCTGCCGAGCGGTTTGGCGAGGCCAGTGATCCTGCCACTCCATCACTGGCGTTGGTTCGCTTCAGTCCGGCGGGGAACCTGCTCGGCACCGCCACCGAGAACGGGGAGATCCGGTTGTTCGACGCCTTCACGGGTCGCGCCCTGCCATCCCCCTCCACCGCCACGCCCGCGCTGTGGATCGCCTCGATGGAATTCTCCGAGGATGGTCAGGCCTTGGCCGCTTCAGCTCCGGATGGTGTGCGCCTCTGGCAGAGGGATTCCCAGGGGAGATGGAACGCTTCGCTGCTGCCTGCGCTCAACACTTCTCAGCTTCGATTCAGCAAGGATGGAAACTTGCTGGCCACCGGATCCCTGGATGGATGGGCTCGAGTCTGGGATGCCCGTCGTCCCAAGGTGCAGACACCGTTGGCTGCCTATCTGAACCAGGCGCCTGTCCAGGATGTGCGATTCATGCCGGATGGACGCAATCTGCTCACCGTCTCCACCGCCGGCCTGCTCCATGAGTGGGAAGGGCCGAACCTGTCGGATCTGGAGACATCCGCACGACAGGTTCGGCTGTCTGCCGCCGCCTTCAGTGCAGACGGCCGCTGGCTGGCGGAGGCGGCCCTTGGCGAACGCTCGGTCTGTCTGCAGCCGTTGCCCTTGCAAACTCCTGGAACTTTCAACACGGCTTCGTCCAGGGTTGGAGGATGCACCGGTACCACGTTGCCTGTGCCAACCACCCAGAGCGCTCCCAATGTCGTCATCGCCAGGTTAGGCATCAATCCCCAGACCAAAGTGGTGGGCCTCCCCTGGCGCGGGCCATTCATGGTATGGAATCAGCAGGGACAGATCCAACGTCTCAAGCTCCCTGCGTCCATCCGTACCCCAGACAGCAAGCGACCAGCGAAGCCTGCTCCGAGCGCCCCTTTCAGTGAGATCAGCTTCAGTCCCGATGGCCGACAGTTCGCTGTCGTGGCTCGCGGGGGCGAAGACCCCCAGGCGTTGCTCTGTCCAGTGGAGCTCAGCAGGCCAGAACCGCCCTGCGTCCCAATGGGGATCAGCGCTGATTCAGACCAGCCAATGGGCCCAGTCACCAGCGTGCAGTTTCTGCCCAAGTCCGGAACACGGCTGCTGTTCAGTACAACTGAGGGGCAGATCTGCTCCGGAACCCTGGTTGCGAACATGCCGCAGGTGCGCGGCCTTCACTGTCAGGACCTGGTGAAACGGCATGGCAGCTGGTGGCAGCTTTCCGTCTCCCCCGATGGCTCCACAATCGGGCTGGCTGGTTTTGACGGCACCCTCTACCTGTTCCGACAGCGATCGAAGGATCGTCTTGAAGCACTCCCTCAACAGCCGATCAAAGCGTCTGCAGGTCCGCTCTCTATAGTGAGCTTCAGTCCCGATGGCCGTGTCATCGCTGTCGTTGCCCTGAACGGCACGGCCAGCCTCTGGGATCAGGCCGGCCGGCAACTGGCTTCATTCTCCAGCGGTGAAAGTGGAGGGGTTGGCTATTTGAAAGCTGCATTCACCTCAGATGGAAGCAAGGTGAGATTGGTGACGAAGCAGGGCGACCTCCATGTGAAGAATGTCGAGGATCTTCCCAGGCTTCTCGAAAGAGGGTGCACAACACTCAGGCGGTTCCTGGATCACCCACACAAGAATGAGAGCCCAAACAGCCGCAGAACCATCCAAAATCTCGTATCGTTCTGCAAACGATGATCACGCATGGTTGGATGTGCTGATCAGGCCCCCCGCCTATCCAGGCTTCTGCCTCCACAGTGGAATCCGCCTGAGTGGTTCGTCCCTTAACCGTCGCCGCCAAGATCGGTCAGAGGGAAGGACGCCATGGGCGGGGTCTTATCCGCGGCAAACTGGCAATCACCCCGGCTTTCGCCATTGCAAGGAATGGACTGGGATGAACCTCCATAAGCTGCTCGGACTTGCTGGCGTCCTTTGTGGTGTCCCCTCAGGGGGGTCTGCACCGCTCAATGCCCACAGCCACTGCCAGCGGGCCACGGTGCCCGCCGGGTCGTCGGGCTTGGGCAGGGCTGCGGCGGACGCAGCGGCGCCACGGCTGGGCCCAGCGTCTCAAAACAGCAGGCCTCTTGCTCAGGTCGTCCTGCTCGGTTCAGCCGACACGCCTTGCCAGCAGCGCCGCCAGCTCCCCACGCACCTGGTCCAGGGGCCTCGTCCAGTCGTCGCTCCTGTCCTGGCGGAACAGCCGGACGGACGCGTACCAGTGGGAGATCTCGCCGTCGCCTCGCTGTCCCCAGCGCCAGCTGGGCGCATCCTCAAGCAGGGCCCAGGTGGGGGTTCCCAGCGCACCGGCGAGATGAACCGTGGTGTTGGAAATCGAGACCACGAGATCGCAGGCAGTGATGAGGGCCGCCAGGTCATCGAGGTTGTTCAACGTGTCCACCCCCTCGGCCTCCACCACCTCGATTCCGGTGGCCTTGCGCAGCGCCTGGAGGTCGTCGGTCACCGGTCCGTACTGCAGCGACACCAGCAGCACGTCCGGGCCATGGAGGGCGGCGGCCAGCTCGGCCAGAGGAATGGACTTGCGCCAGGCAAGATCCGCGCCCCGGCTGGCCCAGGAGATGCCGCACACCAGCCGGCCACCGGGGGCGAGCTGCTCCCTCAGGGTCTTGTTCCGCTGCGGATCGGCCTGCAGGAAGGGGGCGCGATGGGCGAGAAAGTCGCCCAGTTGTCGGCGCAGGTGGCGACCCAGGGATCCCATGGCGATCTGGGCCTCCCAGGCGCTCTCCTCCAGCGGGGCGAGAGGATCGGAAAAGCGCAGGGCCGGCAGGGAGCGCTGCAACAGGGGCTGAAGGCGGGGGTCGGCCCGCAGGGTGACCGCTGGAACCAGGTCCAGAACCTCCCGCAGCATCGTGGCGAAAAGGATCTGATCGCCCACGCCCTGCTCGCCCCACACCAGCAGCCGCTGCACCGCCCGCTCCGGCGTCCACTCCGGAAGCGTGCCGGGTAGGTGATCGGCCCGGAAGCTCCGGGTGAGCCAGCGCCACTCGTACTTCTGCCAGGCTTCCTCAAACTGGCCGCAGCGCAGCAGCCCGAGCGCCAGTCCCCACTGAGCATCTGCGTGGTACGGATCCGCAGCGATGGCCTGCTGGAAGCATGCGTTGCCCTCTTCCGCGTCCCCGAGCTCCTGGAGAATGTTGCCCAGCTGGGTGAGCAGGCCGGGGTCTTCGGGTCTGTGGCCCAGAGCCTGGCGAAACAGCGCGAGCGCCTCCTCGAGCCTGCCCTGGGAGCGGAGCGCCACCGCAAGGTTGGCGAGCAGATCGGGGTCATCGGGGCGCAGGTCGAGCGCCCGCTGGAGGTGGCCGACGGCTGCGGCCGAGTCTCCACGCAGCAGGCAGAGGGTGCCGAGGTTGGCATGGGCCCAGGGATGGGACGAACCCTCGCTGACCAGAGCAAGAAACTCCTGCTCGGCCTGCTCGTGCAAGCCCCGTTGGAGGAGCTTGGTGGCCTGATCGACACGCCGTGCATCGAGGGAAGCGGAAAGGCCCAGCACCCCACCGGCCCGTTGCTTGCGAGGCACCCCGGCACCCTTCGCCGAAGACGGCTTGCCGAACCCGCCGGTGGTCCTTCCTGCCGGTGTCATGGCGCGACCCGATCCCATCCGGCAGGGGTTGCAACTATAGAAAGGAGTCTTCCGGCCCGCCCAGGCGCGGCCGCTCCGAGCCCCCCCATGCCCGCCGGCGCGCCCCTCACCTTTCTGCCGCCCCGCCTGGATCGCCGCGTGCTCTGGGCCTGCCGCCGCGGCCTGCCCCTCTGGCTGCGGCGCAGCGCCCGCATCGACCGGGTGGATGTGGAGGGCCAGGAGCGTCTCGCGGCGGCCCTGGAGCGTTTCCGCCAGGGCCAGAGCCGGCTGCTGCTGGCCTTCCGCCACCCGAGCATCGACGATCCCGGGCCGATGGCCCGGCTGCTGTGGAGCCAGCGCCCCCCGGCCCACGCCCAGTTCCTCTACGACCGCGGCATCCCGCTGTGGGCGGGCGATGCCATCGGCTGGCTGCTGCCGCGGCTCGGCGGCTGCTCGATCCAGCGGGGCAAGCTTGACCTGCCGGCCCTGCGCACCGCTCGGGAGCTGCTGCTCGAGGGTCCGTACCCCTTCGCCGCCGCTCCGGAAGGCGCCACCAACGGCCACAATGAGGTGGTGAGCGCCCTGGAGCCGGGCGTGGCCCAGCTGGCCTTCTGGACCGCCGACGACCTGGCCAAGGCCGGCCGGCCCGAAGCCACCGAACTGCTGCCGATCGGCCTGCAGTACACCTACAGCAGCCCCATCTGGCCCGCGATCGAGGAGCTGCTCGCCCAGCTGGAGCGGGACGCGGGCCTGCACCCCGACCCAGCTCGCTCCCTCGATCCCGAACGCCTCTACAACCGGCTGATCGCCCTGGCGGAACGGATGCTGGGCCTGCTCGAGCGCTTCTACCGCGAGGCCTACCGCCGCGATCTGCCCGCGCTGCCCCCCCGGAACGACGGCGACGACCCGGCCCGGATCGGTGAGCGGCTGCCCCGGCTGCTGGACGCAGCGCTGGCGGTGGTGGAGCAACCGCTGGGGATGGAGGCCCGTGGGGATCTGGTGGAACGCTGCCGCCGCATCGAGCAGGCCAGCTGGGAGCGCCTCTACCCCCCCGCCAACGGGCAGGGGGAGGTGTGCGCACTGGAGCGGGGGCTGGCCGATCGGCTGGCGGAGGAGACGGCCCGCCGCCTGTGGCACATGCGCATGGTGGAGGCGTTCGTGGCGGTGAGCGGCCACTACGTGCGGGAGTCCCCCAGCCAGGAGCGCTTCGCCGACACCCTGCTGCTGCTCTGGGACACCCAGTGCCGCATCCTCGGCAGTGATCCGGGCCAGCGGCCGCGGCTGGGGCGGCGCCGGGCCTGGGTGCGGATCGCCCCTCCCATCGCCGTGCAGGAGCGTCTGCCGGCCTACCGGGCCGACCGCCGGGCTGCGGTGGCCGCCCTCACCGCCGACCTGCAGACCACGCTTCAGGCGCTGATCGTTCCCTCCTGCAGCCGCGCCCTGTAATCCTCCAGGCTGCCGGCGTTGATCCAGCCGGTGGCGATCGTCTTGGTGTGGGTGGCGCTCACCCGGCCGCGGTGGATGTGCGAGAGGCCGGCGGGGAAGATCACCAGCTTGCCCTTCTCGGCCTCCACATGGTGGTCCTGCCAGTGGAACTCGGTGCCGCCCTCGGGCAGGGAGTTGCAGTAGAGGATCCAGGCCAGCACCCGGCGGATCGGCTCGGTGGCCTCCTCGGTGGTGGTCCAGTCGCAGTGCCAGGCGTGGAAGCCCTCGCCGGGGGCATAGCGCTGCAGGTTGAACAGGGGGCAGACGAACAGCGAGCGCTCCGGCGCGCACTCCAGGAACAGGGGCCGCTCCGCCAGCCAGCGCTGCAGCCCCGCCGAGACCCCCCGCAGAATCACCTCGGCCAGGCCGTGGGCCTCGGGGTCGGAGCGGTCGAAGGCCACGAGGCTGATATCGGTGGACACCTTCGCCGGTATGGCGGGATCGTTGCCGAAGGCGGTGCCGGGGCGCTGCAGTTCGGTCCGGCGGTCGAAGAAGGCCTCCACCGCCTCCGCCAGGGCCAGGTAGCCGCTGCTGCGGAACTCTCCGATCAGGCGCATGGCTCGCTCCAGGGCACCGCGGTGACAGCCTCCAGGGCCTGCCAGCGGGTGCGGTCGGCCACCAGCCGCTCCAGCAGACCCACCCGCTTTAGAGCCGAGGCCACCCGCTCCGGATCGAGGGCGCCGGCGGCCGGGCCCAGGGGCAGCACCAGCACCTGCCGTTCCGCCGGATCGGCCATCACCTGCAGGTCGAGATCCACGAGCTCCCGCTCGAAGAACGTGCGCCGCATGCGGCCGGTGAGCACCGGCCCGAGGGCCGCGGCGAAGGCCTCGAGGGCGGCGGGGTCGCCGGAGCAGCCGCAGTTCAGCGCCAGCCAGATCAGCAGCTTGGCCCAGCTCTCCACCGTCCACACGGGCGGAAAGCTATCCCGGTGCTGGCGCACCAGTTCAGCGATGGCGAAGTCGATCAGGGTGGCCTGCAGGGCCGCCACGGGCGGTTTGTCCATGCCCCCATCCTCACCGGCGGCGGGCAGGGGGAACGGCAACGGGCAAACTGCAGGGGACACGTGGGGGGAAGACCCGATGGCCCTGGATCTGAACGACCCGGAGCTCGAGTTCGCCGATCTGGTCTACGCCTACCAGAGCTGGGTGATGGCGGTGATCAACGACGAAAAACTGGGCGGCGACAAACTGCTCACCGAGGAGATCGCCGACGACGCCCTCAACGCCATGCGCTTCCTGCCCGATGTGGTGACCAGCGCGATCGAGACCACCCTCGCCCGCGTGTACGACGTGGACAGCGAGGAGCTGGCCGAACTGCTCTACCCGGAGGGCTGAGCGGGATGCTCCGGGGTCTGGGGTGGCGGATAGGGCCCCTCGCCCTCCTGTTCGCCCTGCCCCTGGCCGGCTGCCGCCAGGGGCCCGCTCCCCTGACGGGCGAGCAGGGCGGCGCGCAGGGCAACGACGTGCACGGCGCGATCGTGCTGGCGGTGGGCATCAACAACGACGACACGATCGACGCGGCCCTGCTGGAGGATCTGAACCAGCGGGTCGGGGATCTGATCCGCAGCTATCGCACCCTCCATCCGCGGGTTCATGTGGAGCTCCAACCGTTTCCGGAGGATCGCCTGGCCGGCGAACTGAAGCGGCGCAGCCGGGACGGGCTCGCCCCCGATCTGGTGATGGTGAACGGCACCACCGCCCGCAGCCTCTCCCAGCAGGGTCTGACCCGGCCGATCCGCATCCCTGACGCGGTGGCCGATGAACTCGACCCCGGTGCCCTGGCCCGGGTGCGTCAGCCGGATGGCCGGCTGATCGGCCTGCCCCTGCTGCTGCAGCCCCAGCTGGCCTGCTACGACCGTCGTCGTGTCAAAGAGCCCCCCACCACCCTGGAGGAGCTGCTGGCCCGCAACGGCGGCCGCATGCAGGCGGGTCTGCCGATCGATCCCATCAACCTCGCCTGGACCCTCGGCCCCCTCGGCACCCTGGACACGGTGAAGCGCCTGGCCGATGGCCAACCGGCCACCGCCAGCGATCGGGCCCGGATGCGCGCCTGGCTCGACTGGCTGGCCAACGCCCACCTGCAGCAGGGGATCCATTTCCTCACCGACCAGGACGCCCTGGTGAAGGGGCTGGCCAACGGCCGGTTGGACTGGATCTCGTGCCGCAGCACCCAGCTGGGGAGGCTGCAATTGCGGCTCGGCCCGCATCTGGGTGTGACGGTGCTGCCTTCGGGGCCCGGCGGGCCGGCCTCCCCGATCACCCGCGAACGCCTGCTGGCCTTCGGCATCAACTCCACCCCGACCCAGCGCCGGGCTGCCGAATCGCTGGCCAGCTTCAGCATCAATCCCCTGGTGCAGCGCACCATCACCCTGCGCGATCTCACGAGCCTGCCGGTGAACCGCAAGTTGCACCTCCCCACCGGAAGCTCCAGGACTCTCGAGACCCTGGAGGCGGCCCGGGCCCAGGGGGCCGTCAACGAGGCGGCCACCATGCCCCTGCTGCACGTCGACGCCGAGGGTACCGAGCGCTTCCGCCGGCTGATCAGCGGCTTCCTCTACGGCGAGATCGACGCCGAGACCACCAGCGGGCGCCTGGTCCGGGCCCTGTCCGCGCAGAGTGCCCCATGAACGGCCCGGAGACCCTCCTGCCCGAGGTGGCCGGCTGGGGCGGCTACCTGCTGCGGCCAACCGTGCTGATCCAGGTGCTGATCGTGGCCCTGGTGCTGGCGGCCGAGGCCCAGCTGCGGCGTCACGCCCGGCCCGACCGGCGCCAGGCGCTGCTGCGCCCCCTCAGCCTGCTGCTGCTGGCGCTGCTCACCGCTCTGCTGGCCCTGGCGGGACGCCCCTGGGGACTGGCGGCCTTTCTGAGCTGGGCTCTGGCGGGCTGGAGCGCCCTGAGGCTGCTGCACAGGGCCCTTGCGCACGTGATCGAGCCTGACTCGCTCAAGCTGATCGACAGCCGGCTGCTCCGCCCGATGTATCTGGTGGTCGTGGCGCTGGCGCTGATCGATCGCTTCGACAACCTGCAGGACCTGGCCCTGGTGCCGCTGGGGTCGTGGTTCGGCAGCAGGGTGAACCTCGGCCAGCTGTTCGGGGCGACGGTGACGGTCTACCTGCTGGCGATGGGAACGGGCCCGCCGGCCCAGGGGGTGGCCTGGCTGGCGCAGCGCTTCCTGCACATCAGCGACGGCAGCCGCCGCGCCCTGGCGCTGATGCTCCGCTATCTGGCGGTGGGGCTCGGTGTGGTCTGGGCCCTTGACCACATCGGCGTCAACGGCACCGCCCTGCTGGCCGTGGCCGGGGGCCTGTCGGTGGGCCTGGGGTTCGGCATCAAAGAGGTGTTCTCCAATTTCATCAGCGGCCTCTGGCTGCTGTTCGAGGGATCGGTGCGGCCCGGCGAGGTGCTGTTCGTGGAAGGGGATCCCTGCGAAGTGCGCAGCCTGGGCCTGCGGGCGGCCGTGCTCTGGCGCGATCGCGACAACGCCGAACTGGTGGTGCCCAACCAGACCTTCTTCACCGCTGCCACCACCACCTACACCGGCACCGATCGCCTGCGGCGCAGCCAGGTGCTGGTGGGCGCCGCCTACCGGCACGATCCCGCCATCGTGATCAGCCTGCTCGAGGCCACCGCCGCCGCCTGTCCGCGGGTGCTGGCCGCACCGTCACCGCGGGGCCTGCTGCTCAGCTATGGCGATTCCGCCATTCAGTACGCCCTCCGCTTCTGGATTGCCGATCCGATGGACAATGTGTCGATCTGCAGCGAGGTGCAGGTGGCGGTGTGGCAGGCCTTCCGCCAGCACGACATCGAGATCCCCTTCCCCCAGCAGGTGCAGTACCAGGTCGAGCTTCCTCCCCCCCCGGATGCCCCCACACCGCCGCTCTGACGCCTCCAGGCCTCAGAGATCGAGGCGAAACCACTTCTCGGCATCACGGGCGGCCCGGTCCTGACCAAGCTTGTGACCGAAGGCGAAGGATCCGGTGGCGGCAAGCATCGCCAGCAGGCCGATGCCGCTGCGGGGCGACCAGCTGCGGGAGGAGGGATCCTGGGGAGCTCCCACCACCGTGAGCAGGGCAAAGCCCACGGAGGCCAGGGTGCCGAGCCCATAGAGCAGCGGCACGCCCGTGCGCCGGGTCACAGCGTGCAGCAGCAGCACGGGCAGGCCCACCACCGGCAGACCGGAGCCGACGGCCCAGGCCCAGCGCTGCCGGGGGCCATCGGCCAGACGCCGCCGCATGGCCAGTCGCCGCCGGTCGCCGTCAACGACCACGGGAGGCGGGAGTGGAGGGGCTGTCACGCAGGGCCTGGAGGGCGTTCATCCCCAGGGCCATCGTCATGATGATCCCGGTGAGGATCAGCAGAAGCCGGAAGGTGCGGAACACAAGCCCCCCAAGCGTGGGCCCGCCGTTGGCGACGGGGCGTCGGGAGGGGGTTGCCTGAGCAGGCGCTGGGGCGGCCGGCCGCGGGGGGAGCTGCATCCTGGGGTGCCATCCGCTACACCTCCCATTGTGAACCGCGCTCACCTCCCGCGGCCCCGCCAGGGCAGGGGAGGCACCAACGCATCGGTCACCGCCTGGAGCACCGAGGCCACCGGCCCCAGCTGCCCCAGCAGCACAGTGGGCGCCAGCGGTTCGATCTCCGGATCGCCCCCCGGAATCTGGTTGGTGCGCAGGAACCACAGCCCCGCCCCGTGGCGCAGAAGCACCGCAGCGACATCGTCGTGGGCGCGGCGCGGCAGCATCGAGCGCCAGCTGAGCAGCACGTCGCCGAGGCTCTGACCGGCCTGGAACGGCTGGGGCGGCGATGAACCCCGCTCGGCCGCATTCAGCAGGGCGGCATTGGCCCGCCAGTCCGGCCGCACCAGGCCGAAGGGCGTGAGCAGAGCGTCGAGGGAGCGACCCACGGCAGCCAGCGGCGCCGCGCGCTCCGCCGTGGCCGGGTCGGCCGCCAGGCGATGGCGCAGCTGCTGGATCGCCAGGAACAGGGCCTGGCTGGAATCCTGCACGCAGGAGGTGGCAGGGGTGACGCTGGCCAGGCCGGTCCCGTCGCCGCTGCGGTAGCGGGCCATCAGCACCTCGGCCTGCAGCGCCAGGGCCTCCGGCAGCGACAGGTTGCCATCGGTGCCGGGCGGCCCCTCCAGCGCCGGCAGCTGCACCAGCACTTCCGACAGGGGACGGCTGGCCAGCCAGCCCCTCTGCAGGTCGCCGGCGTAGGCGCTCCAGTCCTGACTGCCGGCCACGATCGCGTTGGGGTTGTGGGCGTAGATCTGGTGAAAGCGCAGCTCGAAACGGGGCTCGCCGCTGAAGGGATCGGCCACCACCCGCGCCTCGCCGAAGGCGAAGTGGCCGGTCACGGTGAAGCCCGGCGTGGGCTCGGCCCGCTCGCCGCCGATGCCGCCGAAGGCATGCAGCAGCAGCGCCCGATCGCCGATCCGCCACGGCCGCGGCGCCACCGCCACCGTGCTCATCCGGCCCTTCTGCCGCTCGGTGTCCCCCCAGTTCCCGTGCCGGATCCAGTGCCTGCCCTGATCGGCCTGCAGCACCCGATCGGCCTGGGGGCGCATCAGCGCCCTGGGCTCGAGCGACTGCACCGTGAAGACGTCCTGCGCATCCGGAGCCCCCTGCAGGTACCACCCCTCGGCGCCGGCCGGGCTCGCGGCGAGCCCATCCGGCGTGGAGATATGGCGGCCATCGGCGTCGCGGGGCTGGCGGGGGATGCGCACGCTCGCGAGCGGTCCATCGAAGCGGCCGCTGGAGCGGTTCCAATGGCGCACCCGGAAGCGATCAGCTCCGGCTGCAGGATCCGGCCCCAGCACGCGCACCAGTCCCTCGTAGCGCCCGGTGGTCTGGATCGGCGGATGGTCCACCCACAGCTCCGTCATCGTCTCACCGCCGCCCCTCACCTCCACCGTCCCCTCGAGGCGCACGATCACGTCGTCGTGGGGGCGTGCACCGGCGAGCGACTGCAGCGGGCCCACCGCACGGCGCCCGTCGAGTCGCTCCGGCAGCACGTTGCCGGCGGCGATCGCCCGCCGCGCCGCCGGCGTGAGGCGGATATCGGTGGTCACCAGCGCCACCAGCCGCTGCAGTTCGGGGCGCTCCTGCCAGGTGAGCCGCAGCCGGCGCCCCACCAGCTCGCCCTGGGCGGGCGGTGCCAGCTCCAGTTCGATCCATACCCAGTCGCCGCCGTGCTGTCGCGCCTCCGCCGCCGTGGGCAGGATCAGCCGGCCCTGCCAGGCGGCACGGGGACGGTAGAGGGCGGGATCGGGTCGGCGATCGAGGGGAAAGAACCCGGGCCGGTTGAAGGGCATGCGCTGCGCCAGCGCATAACTGGAGGGTCGGTCCTCACTCGCGGCGGACCCGGCCACCGGCGACGGCGCCGTGGAAGCCGCCAACAGGTGAGCCGCCCCGGCAACGGCCAGCAACAGACCGCCAGCAGCGGCCGGGCGTGCCCACCGCCTGCCCCCTGTGCCCATCACGCCCGGCTCCGCCCGCCTGAGGCGCACTCTGGCGGAGCGCGCCCCAGGCGGGGAGCACCCGGGTCAGAGATCAGCCGAGCAGGACAGGATCGTCCAGGGCCGCCAGGGCGGCGTCGTAGTCGTAGCGGGATGCCGCCTGCCGCGCCCGTTCGATCACCGGGCCCCAGGAACTGCCCGACACCCGTACGGACAGATCCGCCAGCGCCTCGTTGGCCCTGCCATCGCTCTCGCGCAGCAGGGCCCGCAGCGGATCGAGACGGGTCATCAGCTCCGGGGACGGCGGAGCGGCCTCCGGCCCCGCCGGGCCATCGGCGGCGGGTTCCGGCGGCAGGCTCCGATCCAGGCCGGCCAGAACGGGGGCCAGACTGCTGGCCACAGCCGCCACCAGCTCCCCCAGCTCAGCCTCGCCGGGGGGCGAGGGCTGGCGCAAGGCCTGCTCCAGGCGCTCAGCCGCATGGCGAACGGCGACAGCGCCGATCGTGCCGGCGCTGCCCTTGAGGGTGTGGGCCAGGCGTGCAGCTGCATCGGGATCGTCGGCATGGCGGGCACTCCGGAACGCCGCCGCGAAACTTGCATAGCCGCTGCGGAACTTCATCAGCAGCCGGCGATAGAGGTCGGGATCCTGGTTGGTGGCCGCCAGACCCGCCCGCACGTCGATGCCGGGCAGGGCGAGGAAGGCGACAGCAGGCCGACGGGACGGGGCGGGATGCACCCAGCGGGCGAGGGTGGCGAAGAGGTGGGCCACATCGAGGGGCTTGGCGACGTGGTCGACCATGCCGGCCGCCAGCACCTTCTCACGATCGCCCGCCATGGCGTTGGCGGTGAGGGCGATCACCGGCAGGTGGGCCAAGGCGGCATCGGCGCGGATCGCCCGGGTGGCGGTGAACCCATCCATCACCGGCATCTGGCAGTCCATCAGCACGCCGTCGAAGTCGCGGTCACCGCCGAGGATGTCGAGGGCCTCCCGGCCGTGCTGCGCCAGCACCACCTCGATGCCGGCGTTGCGCAGCAGCTCCATGGCCAGCTCCTGGTTCATCTCGTTGTCCTCCACCAGCAGCAGGCGAGCACCTCGGAGGGATTCGGTGATTGCTCCGGCATCCACGCGGGGAGAGGCCACAGGGGGATCCTCCAGGCGGCGGACATCGAGAGCCTCGCCGATCGCCTCCAGCAGCGAGGAGGGGGTGGTGGGCTTCGTGAGCACGGCACTGAACAGCGCCCCCCGCTCGCCCGCCAGTTCCATGGCGTCCTCGCGGCCGAACGCGGTGATCAGGATGATGCGGGGGATGCGGGTGAGAGGCGTCTGCTCGATCGCCAGGGAGCTGTCGACACCATCGAGCACCGGCATCTTCCAGTCGATCAGCAGCAGGTCGTAGGGCTGCCCGAGGCCATCGGCCTCCGCCACCATCCCCACCGCCTGCTGACCATCCCGGGCCAGCTCCACCGTCAGCCCGAAGCTGCTGCACATCCCTCCAAGGATCTCGCGGGCCGCGGCATTGTCGTCGGCCACCAGCACCCGCAGGCCCCGCAGCTCCTCGGCACGGAACATGCGCCGCGGCACGGGATTCTCCTGCAGCCCCAGCCGGACCGTGAAGTGGAAAGTGGAGCCCGCGCCGAGGCGGCTCTCCACCCAGATCCGTCCTCCCATCTGTTCCACCAGGCTGCGGGAGATCGCCAGCCCGAGCCCGGTGCCGCCATAGCGACGGGTGACGGAGGAATCGGCCTGACTGAACGACTGGAACAGCCGGGTGCACTGCTCCTCTGACATGCCGATGCCGGAATCCTGCACCCGGAAGTGGAGCTCCACCCCCTCGGCGCTCTGGCTCACCACCTCGATGCCCACGATGATCTCGCCGTGATCGGTGAATTTCACGGCGTTGTTGCCCAGGTTGATCAGCACCTGACCCAGCCGCAGCGGGTCGCCGCGCAGGGCAACGGGCACATCGCGCGGCTCGCGGAACAGCAGCTCGATGCCCTTGTCGGCCGCCTTCATGCCCACCAGGCTGGCCAGGTGCTCGAGCACGTCCTCGAGGCGGAAGTCGATCGTTTCAAGCAGCAGCTTGCCCGCCTCGATCTTCGAGAAGTCGAGGATGTCGTTGATGATGCCGAGCAGATTCTCGGCCGCCCGCTGCACCTTGAGCACGTAGTTGCGCTGCTTGGGGTTCAGGTCGGTCTGCAGGGCGAGATGGGTCATGCCGATGATCGCGTTCATCGGCGTGCGGATCTCGTGGCTCATGTTGGCCAGGAAATCGCTCTTGGCCTGGGTCGCCTCCTCAGCCAGCGCCATCGCCTGACGCAGTTCCTGCTCGGCCTGCTTGCGCTCCGAGATGTCGCGGAGGGTGGTCATCAGCACCGGCCGGCCTGCCAGGGTGATCGGCACCAGCGTGACCTCGCAGGGGAAGGTGGTGCCGTCGGCACGGGCGTGGAGCCACTCGAAGCGGTTCGTCTCCTGCCGCTCGAGGGTGGTGCGGATGATCTCCTGCGCCAGCTCGCGGGATGAGCGGCCGTTGTCCTGCAGTTCCGGTGAGAACTCGCCCGGCCCGGCGGCGAGCAGCTCCGCCATCGAAGAGCAGCCGAACAGTTCCACCGCCCGGCCGTTGGCATGTTCGAAGCCCCGTTCGGGATCGAGCACCAGCAGCCCGTCGTTGGAGCTGTTGAAGTAGGCGTTCACCTTCTCCTCGGCGGCCTTGCGCTCGGCGATGTCTTCGAAGATCCACACCGCCGTCAGCTCCTCGCCCCCGGTCTTCAAGGCACGGGCCGAGACCGCGGCCTGGAACGGACTGCCGTCCCGGCGCCGGAACACCCACTCCGTGGCTGCGATCTCGCCGCGCTGCAGGGCGGGATCCATCACCGCCCGGAAGGCGGCGAGGTCGTGGTCGGAGCCGTGGAGCAGGCACAGCGGCTGACCCACCAGTGCCACCTGGGTGTAGCCGAGATACTCGGCAATGCGCTGGTTGGCACGGATGATCGTGCCCGCCGAAGAGTGCAGAATGCCGTTGGGGGCGCTCTGGAAGATGGCCTCCTGCTGATCCACCAGGTCCTGGATCGCCTGCTCCTGGAGACGGCGCTGGCTGATGTCCCGCAGGGCGGCGCAGAGGCTGGCGCCGCGCCCCCCCAGGTCGGGCAGGCGCGACAGGCCGATCTCGAACGGGAACGTGGTGCCGTCGGGGCGCAGCCCGACCAGCTCGGTGCTCACCACCGCCGCCGGCGCCGCCGCCGCCGGAGCCTGGTTCACCTGCTGGAGGAGGCGCGCGAGCAGGGGGCGCTGGTCGGCTGCCACGTGCTGATCCAGGCGCTGCTGCTCCAGGCCCGCCGGGCCGGCACCGAACATGGCCTCGGCCTGGGAATTCGCCAGGTTCACCCTGGCCTGGCCGTCGAGCACCAGAATGCCGTCGGGGGCGGATTCGATGATGCCGCGATACCAGGCCTCCGTGGTTCGGAGAGCGGTCTGCTGCTGTTCCAACTCCGTGGCCTGCTCCTGGGAGCGTTCGAGCAGCCGGGCCGTGCGGGAACTGCGCTCGAGGGTCTCCAGATTCATCGCCAGGGCAGGAAGCACCTGGTCGAGGAGGTCCTGCTCACGGTCCACGATCGGTCGACAGGCGGCCAGCTCCACCACTGCCAGCAGCCGCTCGTTGTGCAGCACGGGGTAAAGGGCCAGCACAGCGGGCGCGGTCTCCCCCAGGCTGGAGCCGATCCGCACGTAATCGGCGGGAGGCTGGGTGAGCAGGATCGGCTGGCGCTCCAGGGCGCACTGGCCCACGAGGCCCTCGCCGAGCCGCAGGGTGGGTTGGAGTCGCTTGCGTTCCCGCAGCGCGTAGCCGTGCAGGAGGCGCAGCTGCTGTTTCTCCTCGTCGTGGATGTAAAAAACACCGTGGCCGACCCCGAGGATCGGAGCCACGGCGGCAAAGAAGCCGCGGGCCAGTTCGGTGAAGCTGTTGCAGCCCTGAAGCTGCGCGGCGATCGCCACCTGGTGGGTCTTGAGCCAGCGCTGGGTCTCCATCTGCCGGGCACCACGGCGCAGCACCTCCACGGCCCGGCTGAGGGATCCGATCTCGTTGGGAAAGTCGCGACCAGGAAGCTGGAGATCGAGCTCGCCGGCGGCGAGCCGCTCCACCGCCTGCTGCAACCGATCCTCCGGGCCGCTGATCGATCGGGCGATCACGACGGTGGAGAGGGCGCCGAGGCCCAGGCCGCCGGCCACCAAGCCGAAGATCAGGCGCTGGGTCTGGTCGTAGAGCCGGGTGGCATTGGCGGAGGCCAGGCCGGCATCGGCCTCGCTGAGCTCCAGGATCCGCCGGAAGCCGGCATCGAGGGCATCGGTGATGGTGTCGGAGTCGCTCTCGGTGAGCGACTCGATGGCTGCAGGGCTGCGTCCCTCGGGCTCCCGGTCGGCCAGGCTGACCGTGCGGCGCACCAGCAGCAGGTAGCGCTCGGCCAGGCGCTCCACGTCCTTGAGCTCCGCCGCCAGGTCCTGGCGCTCCAGATGGCTTCGGGCGGCCACGAGCTGCTCGCTGAGCCGCACCATCTCGCGATCGAGATCGGCCCGCCGCTGGGGACGGGTGGCGGCGAGGGGGGCCAGCACCACCTGCCGCAGCAGGCGGCCGATGGCGGTGCGGCTCTGGTTGGCCTGGCTGATATGGCCATAGCCCTGCACATACTGGGCGTAGATCCGCTGGGTGTCGCGGTTGAGCAGGAAGGTGCTGCGCAGGCTCACCAGACCCAGGGCCATCGGCACCGTGAGCACCAGCCCGAACCCTGCCACCAGCTTGGTTCTGAGCGTGCGCCGCTCGAGCGAACGCAACAGGGCCGGCAAGGGGTTCATAGCAGCGGTGAGGCGATGGGCAGGGCCTCGAGGGCGAGGGCCAGCAGGGGCAGGAGGTCGTTGAGCAGGCTGCGCTGATGGGGCTCAAGCGGATGGAAGCTGGCCAGCTCGAGCACCGCCAGCACCTCCTCGCCGATGCTCACGGGCACCACCAGCAGCCCACCGGCCGGGGAGCGGCCGGTGCCACTGGCGATCGCCAGGGCCTCGGCCGCAGGAGCCATGAGTTCCAGGGGCCTGCCCTGGCTTGCGCACTCACCCACCAGCCCATCGCCGAAGGCGACGCAGGGCGACGCGCCCTCGGGATCGGCAAGGGCATAGCTGCCCACCAGGCGCAGCCGTTCACGCCCGCTCTCGCGCAGATAGAAGGTGGCTGAGGCGATGCCGATCAGGGGTGAGAGCTCCCTCAGGAAGCAGTCGGCCAGAGCCCTCGGTTCATGCAGTCGCTGCAGGGCGGCGGTGATGCGCACCTGCTGGGCCTTGGCCCACTGGTCGCGCGCCAGCTGCGCGGCCATCTGCTGGTAGGCCTCCATGGAGGCCGCCAGCTCCCGGATCTCGGCGACGGCCGGGCCCAGGGCCAGGGGCGGGGGCGACTCCCCCGCCAGCAGGGCCCGCACCCGCTGGTTGAGGCGCCGCAGGGGCTCGCCGACAACGCGCGGATGCAGAACCAGAGGGACCCCCACCACCAGCAGCAGCGCCAACAGCGCCAGCAGACGGCACAACCACCACCAGGCTGCGGCCCGGCGGCGCTGCTGACTGATCGCCTGGTCGAGACGCCGCTCGAGCCGCTGCTGCAGCTGCTGCCCAGGGCCATGGATCTGGCGGAGGGCGCGCAGGTATCCCGGACCGAACACGAGCTCGATGGCCCGCTCCCGTTCGCCGGCCTCCACGGCCGCCATCGCCTCGGTCTCCACGGGGATCAGGGCATCGGAGCGGGCCCGGGCCTGGCTGAACAGGGCCCGTTCCTCCGCGGTGAGGGCCATCCTGTCGAGGGCCCTGGCCGCCCGTTCGCGGCTGCGGGCCACATCCACCTCCCGCCAGTAGGCCTGGGCGTAGAGGGGGTCGCCGGTGGCCGCGAACCCCTGCACGCTGGCGGTGAGCTGGCGTGAACCGGCCAGAAAGCGGGTGAGCTCGCGGCTGGACGCGATATGGCCGCGGTAGGCGACCGTTTCGCGGCTGCGCTCCCGCTCGAACCCCTGAAACGCCAGGGCACCGGCAGTGGCCAGGGCGAGAACAAGCGCGGTGAGCAGCGTATGGGCAGCCCGGATCCGCATGGGCAGGCGGTGCTAGGGCCGCGCGTCTCCCGTCATGATGCGCAGGGAGTCGGCTTTGCGCTGCAGATCGGCGTCACTGTCACGGAAACACTCAGCGATGGCGCGGAACTGCCCCTCCACGGCCCGGAAGGCCTCCACGACATCGGGATCGAAATGGCGGCCGCGGCCCGCCTCGATGATCGCCATCGCCGCCTCATGGCTCATCGCCTCCTTGTAGAGGCGGGGACTGATCAGGGCGTCGTAGACATCGGCCAGGGCCATCAGCCGGGCCGAGAGCGGAATGGCCTCGCCGGCCAGGCCCTGCGGATAGCCGCTGCCGTCCCACTTCTCCTGGTGGCTGTAGGCGATCTCCTTGGCGACGTGCAGGAAGTCCACCTCCATCCCCAGCTGTCGCTCGGCCGTGGCGATGGCATCGCGACCGAGGGTGGTGTGGGTCTTCATGATCGCGAACTCCTCCGGTGTGAAGCGGCCGGGCTTGAGCAGGATGCGATCCGGGATGCCCACCTTGCCGATGTCATGCAGGGGGGCGGAGCGGAAGAGCAGATCGATCGTGCGGTCGTCGAGCTGGCTGCCGTAGCGGGGGTGGGAGCGCAGCTGTTCAGCCAGGGCCTTGACGTAGTGCTGCGTGCGGCGGATGTGATGACCGGTCTCGCTGTCGCGGGTTTCCGCCAGTCCGGCCATCATCTGGATGGTCACGTCCTGGATGGCGATCAGATCACGGGTACGCCGCTGCACCTCGGCCTCGAGAAAGATGTTCTGATCTCGCAGGAAATCGGCCGCGTCCTTGAGCTGGAGCTGGGTGGCCACCCGTGCCAGCACGATCGGCGGATTGACAGGTTTGCTGATGAAATCCACGGCACCCAGTTCCAGTGCTCTGGTTTCATCCTCGGTGGCCGACATGGCCGTGAGGAAAATGATCGGAATCATCCGGGTTGCAGGGTCGCGCTTCAGCTGTTCGCACACCTGATAGCCGGAGAGACCCGGCATCATGATGTCGAGCAGGATCAGATCGGGGGGGGTGCCTGAGCGGGCGATCTGCAGGGCCTTCTCGCCACTGATCGCCACCTTCACCCGGTAGCGATCCTGGAGAAGCCCCGCCATCAGATCGAGATTGGCCGGGGTGTCGTCCACGACCAGGATCGTGGCGGGTTCGGATGAGCGGCGATCGGCCATCGGAGGGACGGGACGTCCAACGCTCAGCCATCATCGTCTTGACCAGTTCCTACACTCACATGTCCGCGCCCCGAAGCGTTCCTGCCGCTCCCGGGGGATGGGCTGATGCTGGTGCTGGCCTCCGGCACGGTGATGGAGGACGGATCCACGGCCATCAACGCCTCACCAGGCTGAGAGCACTGTCAGCTGCAGCGAAGGAGCCAGGGTCCGAAACTCCCCGAGGCGGGGGCTCCACACCCGACCGCTCAGGAGCTCGTGTGCAGTGGCAAGCGCCATGTCCTGGCCCTCCTGCAGCCTCAGCTGATCGAGGGGAACCGTAAGGGCACCGCGGAACACATGGAGGACACGATGGGGATCTCGATCGGCGAACCAGAAGCTGAGCTCACCCGCCAGCCAGCCGATCTCCTCCTGCAGCTCCCGGCGCAGGGCGAACTCAGGGGTTTCGCCGGGGTCGAGGTGGCCGCCGAACAGCCCCCAGCTGCCGGGGTGCACGATCCCCTCGATGTCGTCGCGGAGCTGGAGCAGCCAGCGGCCCTCCCGCTCCAGTACGGCCAGGGCGACCTCAGCAGGCATCGGCGGCTGGAAATCAGGGCTTCCAGCCTGCCGGAGTGCGATCAGGCCGGATCCAAAAGGGCGGCATGAAGCACGTCCATGACCTCGCCCACCCGCACCGTTTCCTCTTCCGGCAGTTCCAGGGCACAGGCCAGGCTGGCGAGGATGTTGCGCTCGTCGTCCTCCAGCGGGCCATCGGAGCGCATGATCTCGGCGGCCACCGCATAGGCGGTGTGGCGCTGCCGGGCGCTGAGGGCGGCGGCGGCATCGAGCATCAGGTGCTGGGCACCATGGCAGCGCAGGTCGGCGAGCAGGGCGTCGAGCAACTTCACCATCTCGGTGTCGCCGAAACCGCGGAAGGGATCGCGGTAGTCGAGGGTGTGGCGCAGGGCCCGCGAACCGGCCGGCGTGAGGACGCCGTCCCAGGACACCGCGGCCAGGGCCACGGCGGCAAAGGCACGCGCCGGGTCCATCGGACGGCGTTCAAGGGCGGCATCCCGGGTGGGCAGGAGGGTGGAAGTCATGGGGCGGAGAGCTGGGGGGTCAGGGGCGCATCCGAGGTCGATGCTCTCCATCGTTAGGGAGCCGCGGCGTCCTCAGGCCGTAGCGAGCGAGACCATTTTCAGGAGCTGAGGACAATCACTCAGCTCCGCAGTGGATGGCCTGACCGCATGGCTGGCTGAGGCACAGCTGCCGCCACTGCGCAAACCTGATCCGGAACAGGTCCGGCCCCTGGGGAAGATCGCCTTGAAAAGGACGGCAACCCTGGCTGGCGCGGTGGGGCCAATCGACCGGGGCAGCAACGGGATTCAAAGGCTCCGCTGATAGAAAAGCCCCCACCTGAACACGTCCTGCAGCTTGCCGCCATTCTGCCCTCGGCCCAACAAGGTGAACGGGTATCTGACGCACCTGAGGCGTAGCGCTCCGCTTGTGGTTGACGTCTTATTCAGGTTGAGCAAGGGACGCCTTCATCAGCAACCCGTAGACGCGATTGCTGACCAGATGAGCCTCTTTACCCCAATCAGTTGCCACTGCAAGGCTAAAACTCTGCTGATTCCGGCACTGTGCCAAGACTCCAGCACCTTGTCACCACTTTTTTACCGCTTTTTCACCAGGCTCTCACCACCTGGGTACGCCGATCTGACCTGCAGCAACGACACGAGTGTCGCCGTTCAGCGAAGGAAGCACCTGGGCGCTATTTCGTAATGGTGGGACAAAGGCGCAAAGGCGGAGCCATCACACACGTAAAGCCCGGGGCGACACTCAGGCCCCGATCAACCTGCCCATCCATGGGCCTGCGCACTACGTGGTAGACCCTATGCGACTGAGACGTCAACCATGCCTCAGCCCGGCAGCCACTGGTTTACACTCAATCGTCCTCACCGACAAGCCCGCCTTACAAAAGTCCTGGCCCACTGTCTGCGCGAGAGCACGTGCCCAATGACGATAAGAGTCCCACAACTCTTGCCAAGCACACGCAGCGCGAGGATTGCCAGCCTATCCGCTGCGCTTCTCGGGGTTGGAGCCATAGTCGTTGCCGGGCTGCTGCAGCAGCGCGCTCCCATCCCGGTGGCCATTGGCATCGACCTGCCCCTGACCCCAGGAGCAGCAATCGATCCAAGCGACAAGAACGCGGCCGATTTCTATAAAGAAGAGCATCCCAATAGCCCCATCGAGATTTACAGCGCCTACAACAGTCCAGACCCGAAGCAGGCGCCGGCGGATCTAAAGCAGGCAATGGCACGGGGAATTCAGTTTTTTATCAACACGCAGGCCTCAAGCCATGCCGTAAAATGCCTTGATCTCTTTGCATCTGATCGCGCGCTTTCCATCAATGTCTCTGCAACCAGTGCACGCCTGAGCAACCGCGACGACTACTTCCTACGCCTTATTCCCGACCTCGTTAGCGAACAGAAGTTCATCGCCGCCAAGGTTGCCAGCCTCAAGGGTAAACATCTGTTGATTTTGCAGGACACAAGCAATCTTGCCTATACAGAACCGGCGCTGCAGGTCTTCCAGGGGCAGCTAAGTCCACACAGCAAATGGCAGCTTAAGGTGCAACGGCTAAACTTCACTACCTATCACCCGAGCCAGGTCGAGGCAGTGATGCAGCAGAGCTGGGATGGGCTCTACATCCTCGGCGGCTCCTTCCTGGCCTCAATCGGCAACATTGCTCAGCAATTTCACCTCGCTCATCCCAAAGCTCCGATTGTGCTGACCCCATGGGCACGCTCCGCCATCGTGATGAGCAATGCCGGTGAAGCTGCCAATCGCATCATTCAGGTCAGTCCCTATCTCGAGACATCTGGCTCCCCAGCTCTGAAGCGCTATCTGCAGAGCTTCGAGGCACGCTTTGGGTATGAGCCCTATGCCATGAGTCTCGGCACACGCCAGGCTCTGGAACTCCTGGATCAGGCTTTTTCCCATGGGCATCGCACTCCAGCGGCAGTGAAGCGCTATCTATTGAGCAAGCCAGTCCACCATACCAGCCTGGGCTCGGTTAGCTTCAATCGCTATGGAGATAGCGAGGGAAGACTTTATGCCTATAGCCCCACACCTTCCCACCCTGCCACGTCTCAAGGCAAGCCGTGAAACAGCGCCGGTTGCCCACCTTCTGGCAGAGCAATCTCATCCAGGAAACTCAGGTTCTTGTACTGCTGATTCTTCTGTTCGCCGCTTCTGGAGGATGGGCACTCACTGAGCTGCGTAAGCGCTACATCGCTCTCTACCGTGCCGAGGCCAAGAAAATTGAACTGGCTCTCAGCGAGCAGCTGCAGCAGGCAAGAGTCCAACTCGCCCATTTCGCTGAGTTATCGGAATCGCAACGAAATCTACAGACAGCAAGACTGCTTGCCGACTTTTCCGATCTTTATGAAATCGATCCTCAGCTACGGATCACACGAATCATCAAAAGCCTGCCGCGGAGCCAGGTCTTTCCTGGATTCACCTTGAGTCGTAGCGCCCTGGCCAGCGATCTGCTGCAGACACCCAGCGCCACTGACATCTCTCCGGTCCTGCGGGGCTTCGAAGACAGCCGTGCGAGTATTTACATCGTCCACAAAAGGCCTGGCGGCTTGCTGCTGGGCCGGATGAATCTGGAATCTCTGCAACGGTTTCTACGCCAATCCAGCGCCACCACCCAGACTCCCGTGTTACTGATACCACGTGATGGATCCGTACTGCTGGCGAGTAACACGTCCCTACGCATTCCCGCTTTCCCCATTCACGAGACCCCGCCAAACCAAGCGGTTCGCGAGCCCCTGAGTCTTGCTGGTCAGAACTGGATTCCAATCCTCACATCGGCCCATTCGGTTGGTGCCACCATCGTGACCCTGGTGCCCACGAAGGAACTGGCTGATGAGCAGTCGGCCATTGTGATGCTTCTGGTGATCGCCAGTGTTGGCAGCGGCACATTGGTGGCATTGAAGACCCTGCGCATGCGCCGCCAATTCAGCCAGCCCATCGCCGAGTTGGCCGACAGCATGCGCAATCTCAGATCCAGCGCCACCGACGGCGAACCAGAGATTGCGATGGCCAGCTTTTCGGAGCTCGAGACCATCCAGTTGGCCTTTCAGGCGATGGCGCGTGAAATCCGCGAACGCGAGCAACAGCTGCGCCTCCGCGCCACCGTTGATGAACTGACCGGCCTGTTAACCAGGCGCGAACTCCTGGAGCAGCTCCAGGAGCTGCTGAACCACCCGGAACGACATCGCCCTGGTGAAGGTCTGGCCGTGCTGTTCTCCGATCTCGACCGCTTCAAGGAGATCAACGACGGTCTGGGCCATGCCGCTGGTGATCTGGTGCTGCGCAGCGTTGCTGAGAGGATTCGCCAGGTCATCCACAGCGACGATCTTGCCGGCCGCATGGGCGGTGATGAGATGGTGGTCGTGCTGCGCTCCGTGGCTGATCTCGATGCCGCCGTGGCCGTGGCAGAAACCATCGCGGCAGCCATCAGCCGCCCCATCCGAGGCGATGCCATGGAGGCGATGATCACCGCCAGCATCGGGGTTGCCTTCGCCATGCCCGCCGAAGGGGTCGACGCACTCATCGCCCGCGCCGACATCGCCATGTACGAGGCCAAACAGGCCGGTCGGGCCCGGGTCATCCGGATCGACTGAGCCTGATCCGCTCAGGCCCTTTCCTCAGTTCCCGACCACACAGTTGCGGCCGGCCTGCTTGGCGGCATAAACGCGGTTGTCAACACGCTGATACCAATCAATGGCAGACTCCTGCTCCTGCCGCTGGGCCACCCCAAAGCTGGCCGTCACGGTGCCCGCATCCGTGAAGGGAGCGCCCGCGATCAGCTGCCGCAACTTTTCGGCCAGAGCCATGGCAGCTATCTGATCACCCTGGTTGAGCAGGATCAGAAACTCCTCTCCGCCCCAGCGCCCGAACACATCACTGCTGCGGAGTTGCTGCTGGATGCGCCGGCAGAACTCAATCAAAACCTGATCGCCGACCGGATGCCCCAGCTGATCGTTGATCGCCTTGAAGAAATCAATGTCACACAGAATCAGCGCAAGCGGCTCTCCGTAGCGATCGGAGCGTTCGATGGCCTGCTGGATGCTGCCCTCAATCTGGCGGCGGTTGCAGATGCCCGTAAGGCTATCGGTGGTGGCAAGCTGCTCCAGCTGCTGGTTGGCTTCCATCAGCCTGCGCTCATAATGTTTGCGCTCACTGATATCCCGGCTTACGCCCAGCAGCTTGTCGAATTCCCCCTGATCGTTGAAGGTAGGCAGGGCAATCACCTCTGTCCAGATGGTGGTGCCATCACGGCGGTAGTACTCCAACTCTCCCCGAAAAGGCTTAGGGGTCCGGCCCGCGTCAAGATCTTGATGGAGCTGCTGGAAGTAGGCCAGGGAGCGGCATCGCGACTCCGGTGGATGAATCTGCTCAAGCGGTTGAGCGATGGCCTCCTCCGGCGAGAAGCCACGCAGATGCTGAATCGATGGGCTCACATAGCTGATCTGTCCATCCGGTTCGATCGTCCAGATCACATCAAGGGCATTTTCAGCCAGTAAACGGTAGCGCTCCTCACTGATGCGCAGCTCCTCTTTCAGCTGATGCCGGAGCGTGATATCTCGAGATACACCCGCAATTTCCAGAAAGCCACCATGCTCGTCATAGATGCCGGTGGCTTTGACATCGGTCCAGACCGTGCTGCCATCTTTGCAGTATTCCTCCACCTCTTCATGAAAGAACACGGGGCGACCGGCCGCCACATCCTCCCTGGCCTTCCGCAACCCCTCCAACACCACGGCATAGGATGCTTGCGGAAATTGCTGCTCCAATGGCATGGCGATCAGCTCTTCGGGCGTAAAGCCACGCACCCGCAGCAGCGAGGGGCTGACATAGGTGAACTTTCCCTCTAAATTGATGGCCCACACCACATCCAGCATCTGATCGGCCAGGCGCCGGTGGCGACGTTCGCTCAGCCTGAGCGTCTCTTCGGCGGCCACCATCTCATCAATGAGATGGAAGCTGGCAACGATCCCATCCACCAGGCCCTTGCCATTCACATAAGGCACGGCGTGGGTTTCGATCCAATGGATGCTGCCATCTTTGGCGTAGATCTGCTCACGGGCGATCACGCGTTGACCGCTGCTGAGCAGGCTCTGGAGATTGGCTTTGTAGTGCTCGGCCTCACCGCCATGCAGCAGAAACCGGGTGCCAACCTGGCCGATCCAGTCTTGTGGGAGCCAGCCCAGGGCGGTGGTGAGCGAAGGCGACACCCAGGCGATTCGCCCTTGCGGGTCGACCCGGAACACCACATCGCTGGAATTCTCCGCCAGCAGGCGGAACTGCTCCTCCGAGGCGGCCAGCCGAGCCGACGCCGTGTGCAGCTCGGTGATCTCCGTGGAGAAGCCGATCAGGCAGTCCTCCTGGCCCGGCTGGTGGTACAGCAGCTTCTTGGAGAGGAAAATCCGCTCCTGCCCGCCGGGTAGCGGCAGGCGCTCCTCGCGCCAGAGGGGCCCGCCCTCTCGGAACACCTGCTCATCGTGCTTCTCAAGCGCCTTCGCCGCCTCCAGCGGCATCAGTTCGGCATCGGTTCGGCCTACAAGCGACTCCACGCCATGGCGGAGCAGCTGTTCGGTGCTGACGTTGGCGTAGAGGTAACGGCCCTGTCGGTCCTTCATGTACACCTGAGCATCAATGTGGCTGAGGACCGTAGTCAGCAGGGCCCGCTCCCTCTCCAGTTGCTCCAGGGCCCGTTGCTGGTCGGTGATGTCCATCAGCACTCCTTCCCACACCGTGCTGCCATCGGTGAGTTCACGGGGCACAGATTCCGCTCGCACCCAGCGCACCTTGCCATCCACCACCACCCGGCACTCGCCGGCAAAGCGCTGCTTGTGGGCGAAAGCCTCGGCATTGCGCTGCACCCAGGCGTCGTAGTCGTCGGGATGGACGCAGGCAAAGGCCTTGAAGGGATCGGCAGCGGCCTCCTGCCGCTGCAGGCCGCAGATCTGCAGGAAGCGTTCGCTCATGAAGCTGAACGAAGCCATGCCGCCCTCGGCTGGCAGCACCATCGTGTAAGTGCCGACGGGAATCCCCTCGGTGATCGCCAGGGCGTTCTCCGCCAGGGCCGTGCGGGCTCGCTGCAGCTCCTGTTCAGCCTGGCGCCAGGCCGTGATGTCGAGAACGGAGATCACCATCTCCGTGTCCCCGAGCAGCACCGCTGAAATCAGAGCCTGGCGGACACGACCATCCGCCGTGGTGATCTCGGCCTCCAGGGGCGCCACCACCCCATCGGTACTCCTGGCCTGGGCAACGCTGGCATCCCAGGCCTCGTAGACAGCATTGCGCTGCTGCGGATCGGGATAGGCCAATCGGGCCCAGTCGGAGAGACAGGGAATGGTGCTCAGCTCGTAGCCCAGGCACCTGCTGAACTGCTGGTTGACGTAGGTGATCGACGGGTCCGCTCCACCCAGCTGCTGGATGGCCATCGCAATCGGTGCCTCATCGAGGATCCGGCGGAGGTGCAGCTCCTGCAGTTTGCGGCTGGTGATATCGCTGACCACTCCTTGCCAGATGCAGCTGCCATCGGCCTGGGGCAACGGTGCCGCCTCCAGCAGCATCCAGGTGGCATCGACGCCGATCTGCAACCGCCCCTCCCAGGCCAGGGGGGTGCCCGTCTGCCGATGGTGTTGCCAGCGGCTGATCAGAGAAGAACGGTCGTCGGGATGGGTGCGCTCCAGGATCGGGCTCAGATCCACCATCAGCTGCTCACGCTCCATCTGGAGCATTTCCAGCAAGCGGCGACTGGCGAAAAGCAACTGCGGCTGGCCTCCATCACGCAGGCGCAGGGCGAACAGCCCGACCGGCACCGTTTCCGTGACGGCCAGGGCCCAGTTGCGGCGGCTCGCCACCAGGGGCGCAGCGGTTGGGGCGGGAGGAAGGCCCAGAGCAGGCCACGGGGTGCTCTGCCAGTGGCTCAGCGGCGCAGCCTGACCAAAGAACCAGCCCTGGCCGCAGCACCAGCCCAGATCCCGCAGGGAGATGGCCTCTTCAGCGCTCTCGATGCCCTCGGCGACAGTGTCAAGTTCAAGGCCCTCGGCCAGGCCAGCCAGCGCCTGGGCCAGCCGCACGCACTTCTGGTCGCCATGGCGCACGCCCTCGATGAAGGAGCGATCGAGCTTCAGGCCATGGATCGGCAGATCGCGCAGATGGCTGATCGTCGAGAAGCCCGTGCCGAAGTCATCCACCACCCAGCGAACACCCAGCCGGGCCAGCCCTTGAATCGTGGCTGTGACATCCGCCCCCAGCTTGAGCAGGGTGGTTTCGGTGATCTCCAGATGCAGACGCCCGGGGCTCACGCCGGCCTGCTGCAGCCACTGGTGCACCTGCTCCACCAGGCCGGGGCGAGCGAGTGTCTCGGTGCTGAGGTTGGCGGCCACGCTCAACGGAGCGGGGAGTTCCGACAGCGCAGCAATGCTCCGGCGCAGCACGTGCCGATCAATCGCCTCTGACAGCTGTCCATGGCGGGCAATCGGCAGGAAGGTGTCGGGCATCTCCAGACGGCCATCGCGCCGCAGCCAGCGCAACAGAGCCTCGTAGCCCCGCAGGGAGCCATCGGCGAGGTTCACGATGGGCATGAACCACGCCTGCAGCTCTGCTCTCTCCAGTCCCTGGCGGAGCTCCTGCAGCAGCTGCAGGCTTTGCTGAGCCTGGGCTGTCAGATGGGGAGCGGCCCATGCGCAGCGGTCCCGTCCCCGGGCTGCAGCCTCGCGCATGGCCAGCGAGGCATCACGCAGCAGCTCATCGGCTGTGGGCCCGCTCACGGACTCTGCATGGGGTTCGCGATGGGCGATCGCCACGCCGATGCTCACTGAGCATTCGATGGTCTGACCCTCGTAACGCATCGGCCCCTTGCTGGCCAGGCGCAGCCGTTCGGCAAGGCCTGCGGCCTCTTCCGCTGAGGCGAGCTGATCCAACAGCACGATGAAGGTGTCCCCGGTGCCTCGGGCCACCTGCCCGGATCGGTTCAGGGCCTGCACCAGTCGCCGAGCCACCGTGGCAATCAGCTGGTCGCCGGCCCGATGGGTGAGGGCGTGATTCACCTGGGAGAGGTGGTCGACCCCCACGCTCAGCACCGCCGTGGTGGTTGGTGATTGTCCGCTGGCCAGGGCAGCAGTGATGCTCTGGAGGATGGCGTTGCGGCTGGGCAGGCCGGTGAGTGGGTCGGCATGCAGGGCTGGATCCAGCCCTGGGCGGATCTCCACCTCGTCGGCGTTCTCCGCCGACTGACGTTGAGCCTCACGGGTGGCGACGATCTGCAGGATGAGCAGGCACTCCCCGCTGCTGCGCAGGCAGGAGAACGCCACCTGCCCCCAGATCAGCTGGCCATCGGCATGGAGATAGCGCTTCGCGAACGAAAGGGCCTCCCGCCGGCCCGCCAACAGCTCCGCCACCAGCTGGGAGCTCTCGGCACGGTCGTCAGGGTGGGTGACATCCGTCAGCGTCAGCTGCCGCAGGGTGGCCTCGTCGCGGCCGAGCAGGCGGCAGAGGGCCTCATTGACCTCCAGGAAACGCCCTTCAGTCGTGAGGAGCGCCATGCCGTTGGGCGCCTGGCGCAGGGCCTGCTCAAACACCTGCGAGTCGACCAGAGCCTTCGACGTCAACGTCCACGCAGTATTAAACTATACAGGAACAAGTGAGGGAGACGATCGCCTCCCTGCAGCTTTGCCCCGTTTCCGATCGCGTTGAACCCCATGGTGTGGGAGCCGTCCGTGGCCACCAGCGACAGCCATGCGCGATGCCGGGTTCGAACCAGCGACATCCTGCTTGTAAGGCAGGCGCTCTACCGCTGAGCTAATCGCGCGTGGACCCATTGTGCCCTGGGATCGATCCCGCAGGCTGGACGGGATCGGTTGCCCGCGGGACCATCGGGCGCGTGCCGACCCGGAGCGGCTGATGGCCAGCGGCCGCGCCCACGACCGCGCCACCACCCTGCTGGCGCTGCCCTTCGGGCTGCTGTGGGCGCCGGCCCTCGGCCCACACGGCCTGGTCACAGCTGCTGTCGCCTTCCTGCTGGGCGGCCTGTGGCTCTCCCCCGATCTCGATACCCGTTCGCGGGTCACCGCCCGCTGGGGGCCCCTGGCGGTCTTCTGGTGGCCCTACCGCCGGTTCCTGCGCCACCGGTCGCTGCTCTCCCACAGCCCCCTGCTTGGCACTGCCGGACGGCTGGCCTGGCTGGCGGGTCTGATCGTCGCCGCCTGCCTGCTGCTGATGCCGCTCGGAGCACCGCCGCCCCAGCGGCTGGCGGGCGGCCTGATCACCCTCTGGGAGCAGCAGCGGCCCCTGCTGATCGCGGCGCTGGTAGGGCTGGAGGCCAGCGCCTGGCTGCATCTGCTGCAGGACGGTGACCCGCTGCCGCGGCCACCGCGGCTGCTGCGGGCTTGCGCCAGGTGGCGGCGGTCTCAGAAGCCGAGACGGCGCAGGTGAACCTCCGGCAGGCGTGGCGCAGACCTTGCGCCGCCGCAGCGATCCAGGCCTGCGCCATTCCTTGCTGACCCGCGCTGAAGCCGCAAACTACCGAAACCCGACCGCAGCGTCTTCCAGGTCAACGTGCTTGAACCTCCATCCACCGGCGCCTCCGGCTCCGCCCCCTCCCCGCTCGCCGCCCTCGCGGAGCTGATCGCCGTGGTGGATCGCCTGCGGGATCCTGAGCAAGGCTGCGCCTGGGATCTGGAGCAGACCCACGCCTCCCTGATCCCCTACGTGCTGGAGGAGGCCCACGAGGTGGCCGATGCCATCCGCCAGGGCGACGACCGCCATCTGGCCGAGGAGCTGGGCGACCTGCTGCTCCAGGTGCTGCTGCATGCGCGCATTGCCCGTGAGGAGGGGCGCTTCGATCTGGAGGGGGTCGCCCACGGGCTCACGCAGAAACTGGTGCGCCGCCATCCCCACGTGTTCGACGAGGAGGCCGACGCCGATGGGCGGGGACGGGGGGGCGACAGCACGGCCGTGCGCCGCAGCTGGGAGGTGATCAAGGCGCAGGAGAAGGCCGCGAGCGAGACGGCTGCGCAAGCCGGCGACACCACCTCCGCCAGCCCCCTCAGCGACCGGCTGGCGGGGAAGGTGCGCGGCCAGCCGGCCCTGGCCGGGGCGATGCTGATTTCGCGCAAGGCGGCGGCCGCCGGCTTCGAATGGGACGCCATCGAAGGCGTCTGGGCCAAGGTGCACGAGGAGCTCGACGAGCTCAAGGAGGCGGTGGCTGCCGGCAACAGCGCCCACGCCCAGGAGGAGCTGGGGGATGTGCTGTTCACCCTGGTGAACGTGGCCCGCTGGTGCGAGCTCGATCCCGAGGAGGGCCTGGCGGGCACCAACCGGAGGTTCCTGCAGCGTTTTTCCAGGGTGGAGGCGGCCCTGGAAGGCGACCTGGCCGGACGCTCGATCCAGGAACTCGAGGCGTACTGGCGGGAGGCCAAGGCCCGCATCCGCGAGGAGGCGGCCGGCGCAGCCGAGGGCCACGGGCCCTGACGGCCGCGAGCCCGGAGGCCTGGCCGGCGAGCGGCGTCAGTCGTTGGGGAGGGAGGGGCGGCCGCGCCGCTGCCCCTTCACCGCACTGCGCAGCTTCTTGGCCGCCAGGCGCCGCTCCACCGAACCTCGCGTCGGCCGGGTGCGGCGCCGCGGCGGCGCCGGCGGGGTGATGGCCTCCTGCAGCAGCGCCACCAGGCGCTCCTGGGCCGCCTGGCGGTTGCGCCACTGGGAGCGGTGCTCCTGGGCCGTGATCGCCAGCGTGCCCGCCACCAGGCGGGAGCCGAGGCGCCGCAGGGCCCGCTCCCGCAGCGCCGGCGGCAGGGAGGTGGTGGTGGCCAGCGGGAACAGCAGCGTCACCCGCGAATCGGTGGTGTTCACGTTCTGGCCCCCCGGGCCGGAGGCGCGCGAGAAGCGCCAGACCAGTTCGGCCGACGGGATCGTCAGGCCCCGGCCGAGGGGCAGATCGGGCAGGGGGGCAGCCATCACCCCAGCTTGCCGGCCCCCGGGCCACCGCGCGGCTCAGAGCACGCTCACCCGGCCGCTGCCGATGTCGAACACCGAGGCCACGATTCGCAGGCGCCCCTCCGCCACCGCCTGCTGCAGCAGGGCGCTGCGTCCCGGCAGGGCGGCGGCGCTGGCGGCCGCGTTCGCCCGGATCGCCACGCCCAGATCGTCGCCCGGCCGGATCGCCGCCCGGATCGGGGTCACCAGCTCTTCCAGCAGCGGCGTCAGCGGATGGTCGGAGAGGGCGGCGCCCACCGCGCCGCAGCCGCTGTGGCCCATCACCAGGATCAGGGGAACCGCCAGCTCGGCCACCGCGTACTCCAGCGAGGCGATGCCGGCGTCGAAGGCGGTGTTACCGGCGGCCCGCACCTCGAACAGCTCGCCCGACCCCGAGGCGAAGATCCATTCGGGCGCCACGCGGGAGTCGGCGCAGCACAGCAGGGCCGCCCAGGGCTTCTGCCCCTCCGCCAGGGCATCGGGACGCACCTGGCAATGCAGGGGCCAGGCGTCGTGCAGCAGCCGGGCACGCCCCACCGGATCGCCGGAGCGCTCGGCCTCCTGCCACACCGCGGCGAAGGCCCGGTTGCGGCGCAGCAGTTCCTCGAGGGGATCGCCGGGCGGCCGGCACACCTGCAGGCGCTCCGCCAGCGGACGCCGGGTCGGCGGTGCCTCCGGCCCCTCTCCCGCCTCGGCGGCCAGGGCCGGCGCCGTGAACCGTTCGGCGGCGGCGCCGCCCGCCAGCACGGCCGCGGCCCGCAGCAGACCTCGACGGGACCAGTTCATGGCGGAGGCGACGGGGCAGGGGGCTGCCGCAGATCTAGCGGCGCCGGAGGCGGGCGTCAGGACGACGACACGGCAACGAGGCGGCGATGCGCTTGGCTGGAGGGAGCGACTCCCCTCCCGTGACCGACACCGCCCCCACCCCCGGCTGGGTGGACGAAGCCTTCGACGGCGTTCGCTACGGCCTGGCCGGCCGGGTGATCGCCGAGCGGCGGTCGGCGTTCCAGCGCGTCACGATCATCGAGAGCGAGCGCTACGGCAAGGGCCTCCTGCTCGACGGCTGCTGGATGACGGCCGAGCGTCAGGAGCGGCACTACCACGAGGCGATCGTGCACCCGGCCCTGTGCGGCGCCGAGCGGATCGAGCGGGTGCTGGTGATCGGCGGCGGCGACGGCGGCACCGCCCGCGAATGCCTGCGCCATCCGGGCGTGCAGCACCTCGACATGGTGGAGATCGACGGGCTGGTGGTGGAGTGGAGCCGGCAGCACCTGCCTTCGATCGGCGGCGCCGCCTGGAGCGACCCGCGCTTTCACCTCACGGTGGGCGACGGCATCGCCTGGGCCGCGAACGCCGCCGACGCCAGCGTCGACGTGGTGATCGTCGACGGCTCCGATCCCGCCGGCCCGGCCGAGGGCCTGTTCAACCGGGCCTTCTTTGAGCACTGCCGCCGCATCCTGCGCCCCGGCGGCGTGTTCGCCACCCAGAGCGAATCACCGGAGGCCTTCCGCCAGGTGCACCTCGACACGGTGCGTCTGCTGCGCGAGGTGTTCGTTCACGCCGACCCGATGTACGGCTGGGTGCCGATGTATCCGAGCGGCTGGTGGAGCTGGACCTTCGCCGCCCTCGATGGCCCGCGCTACCGCCGGCCCCGGCCGGAGCGGGCGGCGGCGGTGGCCGGCGGCTGCGAGATCTGGTCGCCCCGCTGGCAGCAGGGAGCGTTCGAGGCGGTGCCGGCGTTCGTCGAACGCGCCCTGGCCGGAGCCTGATCCGATGATCGTGAACCGATGAGCGAGCTGTTCGACACCGAGGGCGCGATCTTCATGGCCGCCCGCCGCGATCCCACCGGCTGCCGCGTGGGCCTGTTCGGCGTTCCCTACGACGGAACCACCTCCTTCCGGCCCGGCACCCGCTTCGGGCCGGGGGCGATCCGGGAGGTGAGCTCCGGCCTCGAGACCTACTGCCCCCAGCTCGACCGCGACCTGGAGGATCTGGCCTTCGCCGACCTCGGGGCGGTGGCGATCCCCTTCGGAGCCCCGGAGCCGGTGGTGGCGGCGGTGCGCCGTGCCACTGAGGCTGTGCTGGACCTGGATCTGCTGCCGCTGATGCTCGGGGGTGAGCATTCGATCAGCAGCGGCGCCGTGGCCGCCGTGGCCGCCCGCCATCCCGACCTCCTGCTCGTGCAGCTCGACGCCCATGCCGATCTGCGGGAGGAATGGCTCGGCACCCGCCACAGCCACGCCTGCGCCATGCGCCGCTGCCTGGAGGTGCTGCCGGAGGGCGGGAAGCTGCTGCAGATTGCGATCCGCAGCGGTACCCGGGAGGAGTTCCTGGAGCTGCGGCGCGGAGACCGGCTGGTGACGATCGGCCGGATGGCGGCCGCCCTGCTGCCCCACCGGGGCCGCCCCCTCTATCTCACCGTGGATCTCGACTGGTTCGATCCCGCCGTGATGCCCGGCACCGGCACCCCGGAACCGGGCGGCTTCCACTGGAGCGACTTCGCCGTGCTGATGGAGGAACTGCGCCACCACCGTCTGGTGGGGGCCGACGTGGTGGAACTGGCTCCCCATCTCGATCCCAGCGGCGTCAGCGCCGTGCTGGCGGCGAAGGTGGTGCGCAGCCTGCTGCTACTGCTCGACAGCAAGACCTGAAGGGGATCTCAGTAACAGCGACTGCCGCTGGAGCGCTGCTCCCGCAGCCGATCGTGCTGCTGGCCGATCAGCAACACCGCCAGGGTGGGGTGGTTGTGCAGGAGGTTGAGGAAGCGCAGCCGATCCAGCCGGATCACCTCCACCGGGGTGCGGGCCAGGGCATCGCTGCGGTGCACGCCTTCCCGCCAGGCGATGTCGCCGTAGCTGAACAGCTCGCCCGGTTGGTAGGAAGTGCGGATGCCGTTGTCTCCCACCAGTTCCACCAGTCCGCGCCTGAGCGCATAGATGGCGGAGGCACGGGCGCCACGACGGAACACGTGGGCGCCGGTGGGGAGGGTGAAGAAGTCGGAGTCACCCTGGGCGGCGATCAGCTCGATCGGAGCCAGGGTGGAGGAATGGGGGGTTGCGACCAAGGTCCGGTCACCTCCAGGTTGAAAGGGGCCTGCTGTGAATCCATTAGAGCGCCCCACAGGGGCGGTCGCGTAGCGAAGGGCACAGAAGCAGGCTGAATCAGCCGTTCTGCAGCATCGGAGTGAAGCTCAGCTGCTGGTTGGCCTCACGACCCTCGATCGCCGAAGCCCCCCCCGGCAAGGGATGCATCACCGGCAGCCGGGGTGGCCGTGCCGTCCAGTGGTGGCACCACAACTCAGCCACCAGCTCGGGATGGATCGGCAGACGCCGCAGCTGGCACCAGCCCATCTGCACATCGCTGGGCGGGGTGCAGTGGCGACAACGACGACAGCTGGGGCGGCTTCCCATTCCGGGATTCACCTGGGCCGCCCAACTTAGGCAGTGGTCCGGGGCCCATGAGGGGGAAAAACCGAATCACAGGCTTTCTTCGGCATGCTGAAGCAGCCATGAAGAGCGGGAGGCTCCATAGGATCCGGCCAGTACGCCGCAGCCCCGATGGCCGCCGATCCGGCCGCTTCCGCCCCCGCCGCCCCCCTCCGGCGCACGCCCCTGCACGGCGCCGCCGTGGCCGCCGGCGGCCGCATGGTGCCCTTCGCCGGCTGGGAGATGGCTGTGCAGTTCGGCGGGCTCGTCCAGGAACACCGGGCCGTGCGCAGCGCCTGCGGCCTGTTCGACATCTCCCACATGGGGGTGCTGACCCTGCGGGGCGAGGGTGTGAAGGATGCGCTGCAGGGCCTGGTGCCCAGCGACCTGTTCCGCATCGGCCCCGGTGAGGCCTGCTACACGGTGCTGCTGAACGGCAGCGGCGGCATCCTTGACGACCTGATCGTCTACGACCGGGGCCGCGGCACAGGCGGCGCCGGCGACGACGTGCTGCTGGTGATCAACGCCGCCTGCGCCGAGAGCGACACCGCCTGGCTCCGCCAGCACCTGGAGCCGCAGGGGATCACGATCCACGACCGCAAGGCCGGCGGCGTCCTGCTGGCCCTGCAGGGACCCGAGGCACCGGCCCGGCTGGAGGCTCTCGCCGGCGAGGATCTGAGCGGCCTGCCCCGCTTCGGTCACCGGGATCTCACGCTGGCCGGCATCGGAGCAGCCTTCGTGGCCCGCACCGGCTACACCGGCGAGGACGGCTTCGAGATCCTGCTCGATGCCACCGCGGGTGAGGCCCTCTGGCGGCGCCTGCTCGAGGAGGGGGTGACCCCGTGCGGCCTGGGGGCCCGGGACAGCCTGCGGCTGGAGGCGGCGATGCACCTTTACGGCAGCGACATGGACGCCTTCACCACGCCGCTGGAGGCCTCGCTGGGCTGGCTGGTGCACCTGGAGATGCCCGCGGATTTCATCGGCCGCGCCGCGCTCGAGCGCCAGAGCGCCGAAGGGCTGGGCCGGCGGCTGGTGGGCCTGGCCCTTGAAGGGAGGGCGATCCCTCGCCACGGCTATCCGGTGCTGCGCGACGGCATCCCGGTGGGCACGGTGACCAGCGGTGGCTGGTCGCCGACCCTGGAGCGGGGCATCGCCCTGGCCTATGTGCCGGCAGACGCCGGCAAACCGGGCACGGAGCTGGCGGTGGAGATCCGCGGCCGGGCTGAACCGGCCCTGGTGGTGAAGCGCCCCTTCTACCGGCGGGGCTGAAGAGCCGGGCGCGGCCCGGGGAGCGGGTGCTGGGGAACCAGGCTTCGCTGGAACGGCGCTTCCGGCGGCACCCTTCGGGCCAGCCGCAGCGCCACGGCCAGCAGCGCCATGGGCTCGAACGGCGCACTCAGGCGGGGCCAGAGGCCGTCGCGGCGATAGAGCACCCACTCCAGAGCCTCCTGCTGCGGGCCAGACAGCTCCCACCAGCGAACCGCCAGCAGGAGCGCCCCCTGGCCTCCCTGCCGGCTGGTCTCCACCCGCAGCGGCAGACGCATGTCTTCCACCAACCCGTCCAGCGCCGAGGGGGCTGTGGCCTCGACTCCAGCGAACGCGGCGGCCGCTGAGCCCTCGATCCGCAGTTCCGCCCCCCGTGCGGACACCGCGGTGAGCACGGCTGGCAGAGACCCAGCCCCGCCGTGGAGCCCCACCGGCTGGGCGCACGCGAACCAGGGCGCGGCGTCCTGCCCCGGCCGGTCGAAGCAGCAGCGGATCGCCAGCAGGAGCACCAGCGTCTGCAACAGACCCCAGACCAGGACCAGGACCAGCGTGGCGGGTGGCAGGGGAGACAGGGCAGCCTCCAGGTGGGGGGAGAGGCCGGGCCAGAGGTGCAGGAGGGCCTGCACCTGCAGCACGAGCAGCACGAGCAGGGGCAGCAGCAGGCGGCGGGAAGGATCCAGCCTGCGGCTGGGGAGCGCCTTCGGCGTCACGGTGAAGTGGGCCCGCCGTCCGGCGAGGGTGGCGAGAACCGCGAGCCCCAGGGGAACCAGGAAGATCCAGCGGTAAAGCTCGTGCAGCACGGGGTTGCGGGAGCCGCCGCTGAAGGGCCGGATCAGCAGCAGCTGGACCAGCGCATAGGGCAGGGCCACCGTGAGCAGCCCGTCGCCGCGCACCAGCACCGGCGCCACGCCCACCAGCCCGGGCGCGAGGGCCAGCAGGGCGAGCAGCAGCTGGGGGATCACCAGCAGCCAGTGCAGAATGCCCTCGAGATAGGCCAGGCGCTGCAACGGCTTCAGGCCGGCGATCGCGAGCGGCGAGGCGCCGGTGCGCAGGGTCTGCAGGGTGCCGGCGGCCCAGCGGCAGCGCTGGCGCGCCATCGCCGACGCGCTCAGGGGGGCGAGGCCGGCGCTCAGCTTCTCCTCCAGGTACACATTGCGGTAACCGGCGGCGGTGATGCGGATGCCGGTGGCCAGATCCTCCGAAGGGGTGCCGGTCTCGAAGCCCCCCACCCGCTCCAGGGCGGAGCGCCGCACCACGAACGAGGTGCCGGCGCACACGATCGCTCCCAGGGCATGACGCACGGGCTCGACCCAGCGGTAGAAGCTCTCCTCGTCGGGCATCAGCCAGCGCTCGAGCCGCAGGTTGCGCATCACCGGATCGGCGTTCATGGCGTGCTGCGGCGTCTGCACGAAACCCACGGCGGGATCCCGGAACAAGGGGAGCGTGCGCTGCAGGAAGGTCTCCAACGGCACCACATCGGCATCGATCACCGCGATCAGCTCGCCGCGGCCATGGGGCAGAGCGTGGTTGAGATTGCCGGCCTTGGCGTGCAGGCGCTGATCGCGGGCCAGGTAGGCGCAGCCGAGCTCCGCAGCCAGATCCTGCAGGTCCGGCCGGCCGCCATCGTCGAGCAGCCACACGGTCTTGGCCGGATGGTCGAGCGCCACGCAGGCCCGCAGGCAGCGGCCCACCACCTCCCGCGGCTCGCCGTAGGAGGGCACCAGGATGTCGAGCGTCGGCAAAAACGCAGCGCCCGCCGCCTCCGGAGGCGGCTGTGGCCCCGCACCGGTGCGGGGCAGGGCCAGGCTCAGCCAGGGCAACAGCAGCCCGTGAGCGATCAGGGCCAGTTCAGAGGCAAGGGCCAGCAGGCTCAGGGAGGTGGCCAGGGGGCCTGACAGGTTGAGGGTGGAGCTGAGCCGCCAGCCCAGGTAGCGCAGCGTCAGCAGGGTGAGCAGCAGCACCGCCCAGGGGTGGGGACGCACGCGGGGGGCGTCGGTGATATCCATGGTCCCGGCTGCCACTTCGACCGTAGGGGGTTCACCGGCCGGACCGCAGTGCCGCCGGTCACGGCGGGCGGGAGGCACCAAGGGGGCCGACGTGGGACACTCACCGCTTCGTTTCCAGTTCCACCATGCGCAGCCACGGGTGCGGCGACCTCCGCCGTGAGGCCATCGGCCAGACCGTGCGGCTCTGCGGCTGGGTGGACCGGCGCCGCGACCACGGCGGCGTGATCTTCATCGACCTGCGCGACCGCAGCGGCACGGTGCAGATCACCGTCGACCCCGACCGGGGCGCTGACATCTTCGCCGTGGCCGAGCGGCTGCGCAACGAGACCGTGCTGCAGGTGAGCGGAACCGTGCGGGCCCGCCCCGCCGCATCGCTGAACGAACGCCTGGCCACCGGTGAGATCGAGGTGCTCGCCGAAGGCCTCACGGTGCTCAACGAGGTGAAGGGCAACCTGCCCTTCCCGGTGTCGGTGCACGACGAGGAGAACACCCGCGAGGAACTGCGGCTGCGCCACCGCTATCTGGATCTGCGCCGCGAGCGCATGAACGGCAATCTGCGCCTGCGGGCCCACACGATTCAGGCCGCCCGCCGCTTCCTCGAGGAGCAGGGTTTCATCGAGGTGGAAACGCCGGTGCTCACCCGCTCCACCCCCGAAGGCGCCCGCGACTATCTGGTACCGAGCCGCGTCTGCGGCGGCGAGTGGTTCGCCCTGCCCCAGTCGCCCCAGCTGTTCAAGCAGTTGCTGATGGTGGGCGGCATCGAGCGCTACTACCAGGTGGCCCGCTGCTTCCGCGACGAAGACCTCCGAGCCGACCGACAGCCGGAGTTCACCCAGCTGGACATGGAGATGAGCTTCCTCGACCAGGAGCAGATCCTGGAGCTCAACGAGGGCCTGATCGCCGCCATCTGGAAGGCGGTGAAGGGAATCGAGCTGCCACGGCCGTTCCCGCGCCTCACCTGGCACGAGGCGATGGAGCGCTACGGCACCGACCGACCCGACACCCGCTACGGCATGGAGCTGGTGAACGTGTCCGACCTGGTGGCCGACATGGGTTTCAAGGTGTTCAGCGGCGCGGTGGCCGCGGGCGGCTCGGTGAAGGTGCTGCCGGTGCCCGGCGGTAACGAGGCCCTGAGCAACGTGCGCATCAAGCCCGGCGGCGATGTGTTCGGCGAGGCCCAGAAGGCCGGCGCCGGCGGCCTGGCCTTCATCCGCGTGCGCGAGGGCGGCGAGATCGACACGATCGGCGCCATCAAGGACAACCTCAGCGAGGAGAAGAAAGCCGAGCTGCTGGCGCGCACCGGCGCCGAGCCCGGCACCCTGCTGCTGTTCGGCGCCGGCGACACCGCCACGGTGAACAAGGCGCTGGATCGGGTGCGCCAGTTCCTCGCCCGCGAGCTGGGCCTGGTGCAGCCCGAGCGCGAGAACGACGTCTGGAACTTCCTGTGGGTGGTGGATTTCCCGATGTTCGAGTTCAACAAGGACGAAAACCGCCTCGAGGCCCTGCACCACCCCTTCTGCGCCCCCAACGCAGGCGATCTGGGCAGCGATCCCGAGCGCTGGGCCGACACCCTGCCCACCGCCCGCGCCCAGGCCTATGACCTGGTGCTCAACGGCCTGGAGCTGGGCGGCGGCTCGCTGCGCATCCACGATTCGGCCCTGCAGCGCCAGGTGCTGGCCACCATCGGCCTGCCGCCGGCGGAGGCCGAGCGCCAGTTCGGCTTCCTGATCGAAGCCCTCGACATGGGCGCCCCGCCCCACGGCGGCCTGGCCTTCGGCCTCGATCGCATGGTGATGCTGCTGGCGGGCGAGGAATCGATCCGCGACACGATCGCCTTCCCGAAAACCCAGCAGGCCCGCTGCCTGATGACCCAGGCTCCGGCCGACGTGGCGCCGAAGCAGCTGGAGGAGCTGCACGTGGCCAGCACCTGGGTGGAGGAGCAGGCAAGGGGCTGAACCCCTGCATGCGAAACCTCCTCCAGCTCCCAGCCGCCAGGCCCCGGGCCCTCTGGACCGCCCTGATCCGCGAAGCGGGCCTGCGGCAGGTGGGCACACAGGTGGGCCTCACCCTGCTCGTCAGCCTGCTCGATGTGGGAGGACTGGGGCTGGCGATCCGGCTGCTGCTGGGCAACCAACGTGGCGGCCCCGCCCTGCCGCTGCAGGTCTCGTTGCCGATTCTGTTCATGGTTGTGGTGGGCCGCTCGGCACTGCAGGGCCTGGCCAGCGTGCGGCAGGAACAGTTGCAGAACGGCTTCAGCGACCGGCTGCGGCACGATCTGCTGGCCCTGGTGCTGGCGGCACCGGCGAACCAGGTGCAGACCGTGGGTCGGGGCGATCTGCTCGGACTGCTGGTGAGCGACATCAGCCGCAGCACCCTGGCCCTCGACCAGGGGGTGCGGGCGATGCAGAACATCCTCGCCCTGCTGATCTACGGGCTGGGCGTGCTGGTGGTGGCGCGCAACGCCGCCCTGCCCCTGGTGCTGGGCCTGGGCGCCGCGGCCACGGCGGCCCTGCTGCGCCGCTCGGGAGCCTGGCAGCTGGGGCGCCTCCAGACCCAGCTCAACGGCGCCATCCAGCGCACGGTGGGCGATGGCCTGCACGGCCTCAAGGCGGTGCGGGCGGCAGGGGCCGAGTCGTGGCTGCTCGAGCGGTTCGCCCGCGAAACCGAACAGGTGCGCCAGGTGCTGAAGAGCACCGTCCGTCGTCAGGCCAGCTACACGGTGCTGCGCGATGGCCTGGCCCTGGCAGTGGTGGGCCTGTGGCTGTGGCTGGTGCAGAACAGCCTCACCCCTGAGGCGGTGGCCACTACCTTGCTGCTGGTGGTCCGGGCCGCCAGCTCGCTCGGCACGGTGATCAGCAACCTGCGCTATGGCCTGGGCGCCCTCCCCGGCTACGGGGAGCTCTGCCGGCTGCGTCAGCGGCTGCGGGCTCCCGCGGGCGATCCACACCCCACCTCCACCCCCGGCCTGCCGGGTGCGGGACCCGAGGAGACTGCTCCGCAGCCGCTGCTGCGGGTGAGCTGGCACGACCCCCAGGTGACGGTGGAGCTGGTGCGGGGGCAGCTGACCGTGGTGGCCGGCCCTTCGGGCAGCGGCAAGACCACCCTGCTGGATGGCTTCGCGGGGCTGCTGGGGGAGGAGCGATCCTGCTGGGACCTGCACGGGCCGGCGGGGCACAGCCTGCTGGAGGGCCGCGCCGGTGCCCGCCGCTGGCGGCAGCTGGTGGCCTATGCGCCCCAGGACCCGGTGCTGTTCGAGGGCAGCCTGCGCGACAACCTGCTGCTCCAGCGCAGCGGTTCCGGGCAGTGGACCGACGGAGCCCTGACGGTATGGCTGGAGCGTCTGGACCTGGTTCACCTGCTGGCACGCCCGGAGGGCCTCGATGGCCAGCTGCATCTCTCGCTCGACTGCTTCTCCGGCGGCGAGATCCGCCGGCTGGTGCTGCTGCGCACCTGGCTGATCGATCGGCCGGTTGAAGTGCTCGATGAACCCACCGCCTCCCTGGATCCAGGCAGCGCCGCCCTCGTGCGCCAGATCATCCGCGAGCGCAGCCGGGAGCGTCTGGTGCTGGTGGCCAGCCACGACACGGAACTGCTGGCCATCGCCGACCGCACCATCCGGCGGAGCCTTTCGGACCGCGACCGGGCCCGGGCCCTCCACGACTAGGAGCTGAGCCGCCGGCGAATCCGGGCCAGACGGGAGGCCAGGGCGGCGTCAAAGCGGCGGTCGGCCCCGGAGGCGGGATCGTTGAACACCGCCGGCGGCAGGGCATAGGCCGCGGCGCTGCGCAGCCAGTCGTGGGGGGAGCGACTGAGGGCCACCCGCTGGTACCAGAGCTCCCAGGCCCGCTTCAGGCGCCAGGACTGCCGCTGATGCAGAAACGGGGCTTCCCTCTGGGCCCGTCGCGCCACATCCACGGCCCAGCGCTGCCGCCCCGACAGCCGGCAGGGATCCTCCAGACCCGGCAGACGAACCTCCAGCAGGGCGGTGGCCACGGCCCAGGCCAGGGCCACCGCCGGCCGGGCGCGCAGATCGTCCGCCAGCGCCTCCCCCCGCAGGCGCATCAGCCGCACCAGATCCACCAGGGCCCGCAGCTCACCCCAGCGATCATCGAGCGCGTGGGCGGCCAGATGCTCGAGGGCATGGGCGTGGCCGAGGGTGGGCACGGGCCGCCCCCCGATCGGGATCTCCTGCCGCTGCCGCCAGACGGCCTCGAATCCAGGCCGCTGACGCTGCACGTTGGTCAGCGCCCAGTGGAGATCGACCAGCAGCGGCCCCCGGGCCAGGGGCAGCTCCTTCATCGCCCAGCGGGCGTAACGCCAGGCCCGGCGCCGAAGCTGGCGTGGCGCATACCCCGGCAGCCGCTGGAACCCCGCCTCCTCCAGCACCGCAATGGCGGCTTCCACCGCCTGCGGATCCACCAGCAGATCGAGATCGCCGCTGCCCCGGCCACCGGGATCGCCACAGGTCTGGGCGGCCAGCATCGGCCCCTTGAACACCAGCGCCCGCACCCCTGCCGCCTCGAAGCGGGGGATCAGCTCCACGGCCAGACCGGCGAGCGCCAGCCCGCCCAGTCGCTGCAGAGACGCGCGGCGCTGGAGCTCCGCCACCACGACGGCGGGAAAGCCGAGCGCGGCGGCATGGGGGCTGAGGCAGAGCTCAAGCCGGTGGCGGGCCACAGCGGCCAGCAGAGGCCCGGCCTCCAGAGCGGAGCCATCGGGAGGGGTGGCCACGTCCCCCTGCTCCACCGCCAGCATCCAGCGAAGAGCCCGGCGCAGCGCCACCAGCTCGGCCGGATCGCGGCCATAGGGTGTGCCCATGGGAATGCCCTCAGCCCCTGCCCATCTTCGCGGGCCCTGGCAGCGCTGGAGCAGGCTGAGCGCCCGCCAGCGGCGGCTCACGCTGCAGGCCTGGCTGCTGCTGCCCGCCGCAGGCGCGGCCCTGCGGATCCTGCCCCTGCGCCACCTGCTGAGGCTGCTGGCGCTCCGCCCTGCAGCCACACCCGGTTCCCTTCCCACCCAAGGGGCCGCCGCCCCCGATCCCCTGAGCCGCGACATCGCCGAGGCGATCAGCCGGGCGGCCGCCAGCGCGCCCACCGGCGGCACCTGCCTGCCCCGCGCCCTGGTGGGTACCGTGCTGCTGCGTCGGCACGGCCGACCGGCCCAGCTCACCCTCGGGGTCGCCACGCCCGGCGAGGGGCTGACGGCCCATGCCTGGCTGGAGAGCGAGGGGGCACCGATCAGCGGCTTTCCGGTCCCCTCCACCTGGCAGCCCCTGGTACGGTTTCGGGGCTGAGAAGGTCCATCGTGATCGTTCCGATGGCCGGCCTGGTGCGCCGCCGCTCCACCGCCCCATTACCTGCCCTGCCACCGGAGGCAGAGGATCAACAGCGGCAGGAGCTGATCCTCGACCACCTCCACTGGCGCGGCAGGCTGTCACAGCACGGCTCCTCCGGCAGCCTCTGCCTCGGATCGGCCCGGATCGACAACCGCCGCGAGCTGCTCGAACAGCTGGAGCTGAACGTCGAGGCCTGGGGCGCCGAAACGCCCCGGGAGCCGGCCTGTGACGACACCCATCTGATCCACCGGGCCTGGCTGCGCTGGGGCGAGGCCTGTTGCGAACGGATGTACGGCGACTGGGCCTTCGCGATCTGGAACGAGCGGGAGCGCTCCCTCTTCCTGGCCCGCGACCATTTCGGCATCACCTCGCTCTACTACGTGCTCACCGACACGCTGCTGGCCTTCGCCACAGACCAGTCGGTGCTGATCGATCTCCAGCTCCTGCCCTACGAGATCGACGAGCTCTATGTGGCCCAGGTGCTGGTGGCCTGGCAGGCCTACCACGGTGGACAGACCGTGCGCCACGGCCTGCACCGACTGCCGCCGTCCCATCGGCTCACGGTCACCCGGGAGCGGGACCGGCTGGAACAGTACTGGCATCTTGAGCGCCTACCGCCGCTGAAGCTGCGCGACCGCCGCGACTACGTGGCCGGCTTCCTGGAGGTGTTCGACGAGGCGGTGCGCTGCCGCCTGCGGCGCGACCGGGGCGGACTGGTGGGCAGCACCCTGAGCGGCGGCCTTGATTCCGGCTCGATCAGCGCCACCGCCGCCCGGATGTTGGCGGAGTCGGGGGAGGAGCTGCGGGCTTTCACCTCAGTGCCGATCGCCGACACCACACCCTTCAGCGGCGACAGCTTCGGCGATGAGTGGCCCTTTGCGGCCGCCACCGCCGCCGCCGCCGGCATCCGCCACCACCAGCCCGTGCCGGCTGCCGATCAGTCGCCGGTGGCGGCGATCCAGGCCCTGCTGGCGATCCACCGGGAACCCAGCCATGCCGCCGGCAATGCCTTCTGGATGCTCACCCTCAACCGCCTGGCCAGGGAGGCGGGCTGCTCGGTGCTGCTGATCGGCCAGAGCGGCAATGCCGGGCTGTCGTGGGCCGGCAGCCTCTGGTCCCAGCCGCTGGCCTACCAGTGGCAACGGCTGGGGGCCCGGGAATGGCTGCGCCAGCGGGCCCTGCGCAGCGCACCGGCGGCTGTGGTGCGCCACTGGCGCCGCTGGCGCCTGCGGGAATTCAGCTTCGATGGCTCCGCCCTGGCGCCTGCCGCAGCCGAACGGCTGCAGCTCAAGCAAAGGATGCTGGCGGACTCCGATCTCCTTCCCGCCCGGGAGGCACTCCAGGAGCGAAGCTGGCTGATGCCGGACCGCTCCTGCGTGGGGGCGCTTCATGCCCAGATGGCCCGGGCCGCCGGCCTGGAGATCCGCGACCCGAGCGCCGATGCCAGGCTGCTGGCCTACACCTGGTCGGTGCCGGATGCGGTGTTCATCGATCCGGAGAACGGCGAGGACCGCTGGCTGATCCGCGCCGCCATGGAGGGCCGGGTGCCCGATCAGGTCCGCAGACAGCGGCGACTCGGCCTCCAGGGTGCAGATTTGGCGGTGCGGCTGCGGCGCGACGCGGCCGAAGTTGAGACCTGCCTCAGCTCCATGGAATCCTCGAATAGCGCCAGGTCGCTGGTTGACACCGCCAAGATGAGGGAATCCTGGTATCGAATTTTACACTACGACGATCCCGGGTCTCGGATGCGGGCTGGCTCTATAGTATGCAGAGGTTTAATGGCAGGCATGTTCCTGCTTGTGCCTGGCTAGGGATCTCTAGCCCATCACTCACCCGTTACACAGCTTGAGGGCTCGACAGATGAAGGCTTTCACGAAACCACAGCATCCAGTTGCCCCTTGCCGGGATAAGCTGGAGTGGATCACTCCTTCAGTAAAGCGAATATCGTTGGATATCACTCTTGCAGGCGGAGGGAGTTCCGACGATGGAGGTGGTCTCAGAATTCCTCCAACTCCATGATCATAAACATATTGAGATCCTATCCACGCCTTCTTCAACATTATTGAAGCTTGAATGCTTCTTTTATCCGCACATCGAGTTCTCCTCGGAGCTGTTATCCAAGCATTCATTACCTCATTATTTCTTTCTTGATGCCGGCCCACGCGTCGGACGATTTTTAGTTGAAGGAACTCACATTATCCACTTCGAGCCTTGCGCCGAAGTGGATGAACACCATTTTTTGTGGGTCCTCTCCCACCACGTGCGGGCTGCTCTGCACCGCCATCGGGGCGATCTCGTTCTTCACGCCAACACCTTGCTCTGGCAATGCGGGCTGCTTGCGATCTCCGGCAGCTCCGGCGCCGGCAAATCAACCACCGCCGCTGGCCTGATCCAGCGAGGCGCGATCCAGATCGCCGACGATCTCACTGCACTGCGCGCCGGGGATCATGGCCAGTTGGTGATCCGTCAAGGTGCTCCCCAGCTCCATCTCACCCACGCCGCGGCCGAGCGGCTCGGCCTTGACCGCGGCGCCCGGCCCAGTCCCGTGCGCTCCGACAAAGTGGTCGTCCCCCTTGACGGACCCAGCAACACGATCCCCCACGCCGTCACCGAGCCCGAGGGCTGGCCCGCCCCCTCCGCACCCGGCCTGCGCGATCTCGTCCTGCTGGAACCGGGGGACGGCCCGAACGTGGAGCTCAGCCGCCTGCGCGGCGCCGAGCTGTTCCTGGCCCTGCAGCACTGCCTCTACGGGCCCCTGAAACCCTGCGACACCCCCGCCAGCTTCCGTCTCCAGGCTCTGCTGGCCCGCAACGTCAGGGTCTGGCGGCTCAGGCGGCCGCAGACGCGCTGGTGCCTCGATGAGGTGCTCGACGCCCTCGAGCAGGCCCTGGCGGCACCCTCTTGCTCCGGGCAGGATCCTCTCGCCAGCGCAGAGCCCCGCCTGCACCCAGCCGATGGATGACCGCACCCTGATCACGCGCCGCCCTGATGCGATGGCCACCGACATCGATGACGCCACCGTGATCCTCAGCCTGCCCTCGAACTGCTACGTGAGCCTCGATGCCGTAGGCCAGCGGATCTGGGCCCTGCTGGAACAGCCCCTATGCCTTCAGGCCCTTGTGGAGCGGCTGCAGGATCAGTTCGAGGGCGATGCGAACGCCATCCGCCGGGATGTGGAACACTTCCTGCGCGAACTCGAATCCGACGGCCTCCTCACCCTGCAGGCCCCGGAGCCAGCGGCCTGATCCCGAAGGAATGCGGTCCGATCGGGCCACTCCTCGGAACCCGGCCGCAGGGTGTGTGAGTCACGTCCTGACCTCAGCCCCCGTGAGCGGCCCCCCACCCTCCTCCACCGATCTGGTGCGGCAGTACCTGCGGGACATCGGTCGGGTGAACCTGCTCGATGAGGCGGAGGAGCTCACCTTGGCCCGTGAGGTGCAGCGGCGCGAGCGGCTGCTGGAGCACCGGGGAAGCTGCGATCCCAGGGATCGCACCGGCGAGGGGATGGAGGCCTGGGCCAACCGCTGCGCCCTCTCCCCCACGGAACTGCGCCTGGCCCTGCACCGCGGCCGGCGCGCGAAGGAACGGATGATCCAGGCCAACCTGCGGCTGGTGGTGGCCGTGGCCAAGAAGTACCAGCAGCGTGGCCTCGAGCTGCTGGATCTGGTGCAGGAGGGCACCCTCGGCCTGGAGCGGGCGGTGGAGCGCTTTGATCCCACCCGGGGCTTCCGCTTCAGCACCTACGCCTACTGGTGGATTCGCCAGGGGATCACCCGGGCGATCGCCAGCCAGAGCCGCACCATCCGCCTGCCGGTACACATCACCGAGAAGCTGAACCGCATCCGCAAGGCCCAGCGCCAGCTCACGCTCCGCCTCGGCCGTGCCCCCGGCCTGGCGGAACTGGCAGCCGAGCTGGGCCTGGCCGAGGCGACGGTGCGGCTCACCCTGGAGCGCCAGCCCAGGCCCATCTCCCTCGACACCCGTGTGGGCCGCAACCAGGACACGGATCTGGGGGATCTGCTGGAGGACAGCCACGCCACGCCCGAAGAGGCTCTCACCCGCCAGCAGCTCCACGACGACCTGGAGTGCCTGCTGGCGGAACTCGACCAGCGCGAAGCCGAGGTGCTGCGTCAGCGCTTCGGCCTGGAGGACGACACCCCCCGCACCCTCACCGAGATCGGCGAGACCCTGCAGCTCTCGCGCGAACGGGTGCGCCAGATCGAGACCCGTGCCCTGCTCAAGCTGCGCCAGCCCCGCCACCGCAGCCGCGTGCGCGACTACCTGGGCAGCCTCGACTGAGCCACCCCACCCAGCCGTCGAACCCAGGGCTAGAACACAGTCAGCCTTGCCTCGCCATGACCATCTCCGCCCCCCCGATCGACATCGGCATCCCCGCCGACCAGCGCACCTCCATCGCCGAGGGGCTGGGCCGCGTGCTGGCCGACAGCACCGTGCTCTACGCCAAGTCCCATGGCTTCCACTGGAACGTCACCGGGCCGATGTTCAACACGCTGCACCTGATGTTCATGGAGCAGTACACCGAACTCTGGACCGCCCTCGATGCCATCGCCGAGCGGATCCGCGCCCTCGGCCTGCCCGCTCCGTTCGGCGGCGCCACCTATGGCCGGCTCGCCTCGATCCCGGAAGCCGAGGGGGTGCCGACGGCCCTGGCGATGGTGAAGGAGCTGGTGGAAGGGCACGAGGCCGTGGCCCGCACGATCCGCAGCGTGTTCGCCCTGGCGGACGAGGCCAACGACCAGCCCACCGCCGATCTGCTCACCCAACGCCTGCAGATTCACGAGAAGACCGCCTGGATGCTGCGCAGCCTTCTGGAGGGCTGAGCCACACCCACCGCCCGGGAGATGGGACTTCGAGGCACGGCCGGTAGATTGAAGGGTCAGCCGGATGTGCCATGCCCCCCGCCCACGCCGCCAAATTCGTCTTCGTGACCGGCGGGGTGGTGTCGAGCATCGGTAAGGGGATCGTGGCCGCCAGCCTGGGCCGCCTGCTCAAGAGCCGCGGCTACAGCGTCTCGATTCTCAAGCTCGACCCGTATCTGAACGTGGATCCGGGCACCATGAGCCCCTACCAGCACGGCGAGGTGTTCGTCACCGACGACGGCGCCGAGACCGACCTTGATCTCGGCCACTACGAGCGCTTCACCGATACCGCGATGTCTCGCCTCAACAGCGTGACCACCGGCTCGATCTACCAGGCGGTGATCAACAAGGAACGCCGCGGTGATTACAACGGCGGCACCGTTCAGGTGATCCCCCACATCACCGGCGAGATCCGCGAGCGCATCCACCGGGTGGCCGCCAATTCCGGCGCCGATGTGGTGATCACCGAGATCGGCGGCACCGTCGGCGATATCGAGTCCCTGCCGTTCCTCGAGGCCATCCGCGAGTTCCGCGGTGAGGTGGGCCGCCGCGACCTGGCCTACGTGCACGTGACCCTGCTGCCCTACATCGGCACCTCGGGCGAACTCAAGACCAAACCCACCCAGCACTCGGTGAAGGAGCTGCGCTCGATCGGCATCCAGCCCGACGTGCTCGTCTGCCGCAGCGACCGCGAGATCACCGCCGACCTCAAGCGCAAGATCGGCGGCTTCTGCGGCGTGCGGCCGGATGCGGTGATCCAGGCTCTCGATGCCGACAGCATCTACGCCGTGCCGCTGGCGATGGAGCAGGAGGGCCTGTGCCGCCAGGTGCTCGACGTGCTCGACCTGCACGATCATGAGAGCGACATGGCCCGCTGGGCCGAACTGGTGCGCAAGCTGCGCAGTCCCGGCCCGGCGGTGAAGGTGGCGCTGGTAGGCAAGTACGTGCAGCTCAACGACGCCTACCTCTCGGTGGTGGAGGCTCTGCGCCACGCCTGCCTCGAGCAGGATGCCTCCCTCGACCTTCACTGGATCTGTGCTGAGCAGATCGAGAGCCAGGGGGCCGACACCCTGCTTCGGGGGATGGACGCCGTGGTGGTGCCCGGAGGCTTCGGCAACCGCGGCGTCGACGGCAAGGTGGCGGCGATCCGCTGGGCGCGGGAGCAGCGGGTGCCGTTCCTTGGCCTCTGCCTGGGCATGCAGTGCGCTGTGATCGAGTGGGCCCGCAACCAGGCCGGCCTGGCGGGCGCCACCAGCGCCGAACTCGATCCCGACTCGCCCCACCCGGTGATCCACCTGCTGCCCGAGCAGCAGGACGTGGTGGACCTGGGCGGCACCATGCGCCTGGGGGTCTACCCCTGCCGTCTGGCGGCCGGCACCCTCGGCCAGCGCCTCTACGGCGAGGAGGTGGTGTACGAGCGCCACCGCCACCGCTACGAGTTCAACAACGCTTACCGCACCCTGTTCCTGGAATCGGGCTACGCCATCAGCGGCACCTCCCCCGACGGCCGTCTGGTGGAGCTCATCGAGCTGAAGGATCACCCCTTCTTCACCGCCTGCCAGTACCACCCGGAATTCCTCTCGCGCCCCGGCAAGCCCCATCCCCTGTTCCGCGGGCTGATCGAGGCGGCTCAGGCACGTGTGGGCGTCGTCGCTCATGACCAGCAACTCCCGGCCCTCGGCGTTTCCACCTCGCTGGCGGGCTGATGCGGTGGTTCAGCGCCCGCCTCTTCCCTCCGTGTCCGCCCCATCGCAGCCCGCCCTGCCCGTGGTGGAAACCTTCCATTCGCTGCAGGGCGAAGGCCTGCACGCCGGCCGCAGCGCCTTCTTCCTGCGTCTGGCGGGGTGTGCCGTGGGTTGCTCCTGGTGCGACACGCGCCACTCCTGGGAGCGCCGCAACCATGCGCAGCGCCCGTTGACGGAACTGGCCGAGGAGCTGGCCGCTGCCGCAGCGGCCGGGGCGGCCTTCGCCGTGATCACCGGCGGCGAGCCGCTGGAGCACGACCTCGGGCCGTTGTGCGAGACCCTGGAGGGCGCCACGGGGGGCCTACCGCTGCACCTCGAAACCAGCGGCGCCGCGCCCCTGGAACTGAGCGGGCGCTTCACCTGGATCACCCTGTCGCCCAAGCGGCACCGGCCGCCGTCGCCTGAGCTGTTGGCGGCCTGCGATGAGCTCAAGGTGGTGGTGCACGAACCCGCTGATCTGGCCTTCGCCGAAGCGATGGCCACCCGGGCCCTTGCGGCGCGCTCCGGGGTGGCCCCCACCCCGGCGCTGCTGCTGCAGCCAGGCTGGAACTGCCGCCGCGGCCAGGACCTGGCCGTGGACTACGTGCGCGCTCACCCCGCCTGGCGGCTCAGCCTCCAGAACCACAAATGGCTCGGGGTCCGCTGAACCCTCAGAGCGGCTGCGCCGGGCGCTGCTGCTTCTCCGCCTTCCACAGCCGCCAGCGAACCTCCAGATCCCTGGGCGCATAGACCACGATCGGCAGGCTGGCGTTGTAGGGCACCACAAACGGCTTGCCGCCCATCGGCACGAACGCCCGCCGCTTCGGCTCCCCGGGCGGGCAGGCCATCCGGGTGGAGACCATGGGGCCCACGTCAGACACCCGGTAGACGGTGAACCCCCAGCCCGGCAGCGACTCGGGCCGGAGCCGGCCGCCGAAGTGGTGGCGGTTGCAGTCCACCTCCACCTCCCGCCCCACGATCAGCTCCACCCGCCAGTCGCTCGGGCTGGGGGAGAGGGAGGGGTCGCGGGTGGGCGGCAGCACCCCGGGGAGCTGGATCACCCAGCGGCGCTCCCCGGCGGCGGGGCTGGGATAGCGGGCGAGATCCAGCCGCGGCACCGCGGCGGCTCGCGGCAGGGGCAGCAGCGGCAGCAGGGCCAGAAGGCCGGGCAGCAGGGGGCGGACGAAGGACATGCGCAGCAGCGGGCACCGCAGGCATGTTGATCGTGACCCGACCACAATGGGAATGACGGCTTCACAGCGACGCCGCCGAGCCCTGCCGTGCCCGCGTCCCCAGCCTCCCCGATCACCTCCATCCCCGTCACCGTCGCCCTGCTCTCGGGCGGCCTGGATTCGGCCACCACCGCCGCCCTGGCCGTGGAGGAGGGACACCGGGTGATCGGCCTCTCCTTCGACTACGGCCAGCGCCATCGCCGCGAACTGGAGGCCGCCGCCGCCGTGGCCGCCGGCCTGGGGCTGGACGAACACCACGTGATCCAGGTGAACCTGGCGGCCTGGGGCGGTTCGGCCCTCACCGACGCCACGATCCCGGTTCCCGGCGACGGCGTGCAGACCGGCATGATCCCCAGCACCTACGTGCCCGGCCGCAACACCGTGTTCATCGCCCTCGGGCTGAGCCTGGCCGAAGCGCGCGGCGCCAGCCGCGTGGCTCTCGGCATCAACGCCGTCGACTACTCCGGCTATCCCGACTGCCGCCCCGACTACCTGGCGGCGTTCCAGACCCTGGCCGACCTGGCCACCCGCGCCGGACGGGAGGGCCGCGGCCCCCGGCTGTGGGCGCCGCTGGTGACCTGGAGCAAGGCGGAGATCGTGCGCCAGGCCCTGAGGCTGGGGGTGCCGATCGCCTCCACCTGGAGCTGCTACCAGGGTGGGGCCGAACCCTGCGGCGTCTGCGACAGCTGCCGCATCCGCGATGCGGCCATGATCGAGGCCGGCCGGCCCGATCTCGCCGGGGCCGCCGCCCGCTGATGCGCTCGAGGCCCACTGTTCCCACAGCGCCAGCGCCACCCCTGCGCCTGGATCTGCCTTGGCGCGACCCCTGGGCGGTCGCGCAGGCCCTGGCCGGCCGGCAGGGTGCCGACGGGCTGGTGCTACTCGATGGCGATGGCAGCGCGCTCGGCAGTTTCGCCGTGCTCGGTGTTCAGCCGGTGGAGGTGGTGCGCTGTCAAGGCCTGCCTGGCCACCCGGGGGCGAGCGATCCGTTCGCGGCCCTGGCGGGGCTGGAGCAACGGGGAGGAACCTGGCTCGGGTGGCTGGCCTATGAGGCCGGCGCCTGGGTCGAGCCAGCCGAGCACTGGCGAGCCTCCGACATGGCCACCCTCTGGGCCGCCCGCCACGATCCCCTGCTTCACTTCAACCTCGCCGAGCGGCGCTGCTGGCTGGAGGGGGCAGCGCCCGAGCGGCTGGCGGCGATGGCGGCGCTGCTGGAGAGCGTGCTGCCGCCGGCGGGACCTGCGGACCTTGTCGGGCCCCGTTGCGATCCCCACCCGGCCATCCCCCTGGCGGCCTGGCACTGGCACACCCCCCCGGATCGCTATGCCCGCCAGGTGGACCGCCTGCGCGACTGGATCGCCGCCGGCGACATCTTCCAGGCCAACCTCACGGCCTGCTGCGAAACCCGCCTCGATCGGCCGCCGGATCCCCTGGCCCTGTATGAACGACTGCGGCGGCAGTGCCCCGCGCCATTCGCCGGCCTGGCGGTAGCGGGAGAGGAGGCGGTGCTCTCCGCATCGCCGGAGCGCTTTCTGCGCCTGGATCCGGATGGCCAGGTGGAGACGCGGCCGATCAAGGGCACCCGGCCCCGCCACCTCGATCCCGACGCCGACGCCGCAAGCGCCGCCGAACTGGTCTGCGCCCCCAAGGACCGGGCCGAGAACGTGATGATCGTGGATCTGCTGCGCAACGACCTGGGCCGGGTGTGCCGGCCCGGATCGATCCACGTGCCCCAGCTGGTGGGACTCGAGAGCTACGCCCAGGTGCACCACCTCACCTCGGTGGTACGTGGCCGGCTGCACTCCGGTGTGGGGGTGGCCGATCTGCTGCGGGCCTGCTGGCCGGGGGGGTCGATCAGCGGCGCCCCCAAGCTGCGGGCCTGCCGCCGCCTCGCCGAGCTGGAGCCCCTGCCCCGGGGGCCCTACTGCGGCTCCCTGTTCCACCTCCGGGCCGACGGGGGTTTCGACAGCAGCATCCTGATCCGCAGCGTGATGATGAAGGGATCGCGGCTGCGGGTGCATGCCGGCGGCGGCATCGTCGCCGACTCCGATCCGCAGGAGGAGGCACGGGAGATGGGCTGGAAGATCCAGCCGCTGCTGGCGGCCCTGGCCAACTGAGCGTGGCCGCCCCGATCGCCTGGATCGATGTCCCCGACCCGGAGGGGAGCTGGGGGCCGCCCGGGAGCCTGGCGCTGCCGCTGAGCGACCGGGGGCTGCTGCTCGCCGACGGCCTGTTCGAGACGCTGCTGGTGGAGGCCGGCCGGGCCCTTCTGCTGGAGCAGCATCTGGAGCGGTGGCGAGCCTCAGCAAATCTGCTGGCCCTGCCGGAGCCTCCCGGCGCCGCAACGGTGATCCCACGGATCGAGGAGGCGGTACGGCGCAGCGGCATCACGAGAGGAGCGTTGCGCCTCAATCTCAGCCGCGGCACCCCGGATGCCGGGGCCCGCGGCATCGATCTGCCCGCCGCAGGCGAGTCCCCTCCGCCGGCTCGCTTCTGGCTCCAGCTCACCCCCTGCCACCCAGGCTTCGAGCCCCTGGCGGTGATGATCAGCCGCCTCGAGCGGCGCAATGCCGACAGCCTGCTGAGCCGCTGCAAGACCTTCGCCTACGGAGGCTCGATCCAGGCCCGGCGGGAAGCGCGGGCCCGCGGTGCCGATGATGCCCTGCTGCTCAGCACCACCGGGGAGGTCTGCTGCGGCACCACCGCCAGCCTGCTCCTGCAGCGGGATGGTCGCTGGCTGACCCCGCCGCTCTCCAGCGGCTGCCTGCCGGGTGTGATGCGGGGGCGGGCCCTTGCGCGCGGACTGGCGAGCGAGGCCCGGCTTGAACCCGCTGATCTGGAGGAAGCCGAGGGGCTGCTGCTGATCAACAGCCTCGGCTGCCGTCCGGTCCGGCGCTGCGAGACGCGGGATCTACCGCCCCTTCCGCCGGCAGAGGCTGAGCGGCTGTGGCGATCCCTGCTGGCAGACTGAGCCGGCAGGAGAACGGCGCGAACGCGCCGCCCAGGGGCTCCACACCGTTGTCATAGGGTCGCCCAGGACGATGGGCGTGGGCATGGACGGCAAGAAGGCGGGGTTGGCGGGGGGCGCGGGCGGTCACCGGAGCGGGCGCCTGGGAGAGCACCAGGCACAGCGCCATCCGCGTCAGGCTCGCCGAGTCCGCCTGTCACCGCAGCGGCTGGGAGTGATCGCCCTGCTGGGGCTGCTGCTGCCCGCCTGCAGCGAACGGCGGGAAACCCTGGCCCAGGGGGCCAGCGCCGGTGATCTGCTGGTGAAGGCGGGCCAGACCCGGGTCGAGTTGGTGGCGCCCTTCCAGCCCGGGGTGGCCAACGGTCTGTACAAGGGGGTGATCAGGGTCTCGCAGCCGGGCGGCGAGAGTCAGCTGTTCAGGGTCAACGGCATCTGCAGCATCAAGGGGCAACCGGGTTGGCCCACATACGACAATCTCTTTGGAGATCCGCTCAGGGATGCCAGCAAGTTACCTTTAGGAGCATCGCCACAGCGTTGGCAGGTTTTCTACCACTTTGACGGAAGGATTGAATCCAATAATAAGCTCACCATTCAGCCCTGGATGGCACGCTTGAAGGACAATCTCTGTCGGCGTGGCGACTTCGACGACCGCGGCCCTGGCAGGATGAAGTCACCCTGAAGCCGGACAAAACCCTGCCAACGTGAAAAGGCGGGAGCAGGGAAGGTGGTCTGGTAGCAATTGACACCCCAGCCCGGGCTGAGGTCACCAAGGATAAGAGTGAAACCACCCTGGGGTTTTACTCAATGCCAAAGACTCTTTTCAAAGTTGATCTCACCAAGCCGATGGATCAGCAGGAGATGCCGGGGCATAACCGCTGGCATCCCGATATCCCCGCAGTGGTGTCGGTCAATCCGGGAGAGGTGTTCCGGATCGAGTGCAAAGACTGGACCGACGGCCAGATCAAGAACAACGACGATCCTCAGGACATTGCCGATGTGAACCTCGAGGTGGTTCACGTACTCAGCGGACCCATCTGGGTCAATGGCGCCCAGCCCGGTGATATTCTCGTCGTCGATATCCTCGATGTCGGTGCCCTGCAGGGCGATGAGTGGGGATTCACCGGTATCTTCGCCAAGGAGAACGGTGGTGGCTTCCTCACCGATCATTTCCCCAAGGCGGCCAAGGCAATCTGGGATCTGGAGGGCATTTACACCACCTCCCGTCACATTCCAGGTGTGCGCTTTGCCGGCATCACCCACCCCGGCCTGATCGGCTGCGCTCCTTCCCATGAGCTGCTGAAGGAATGGAACCGACGGGAAACAGAGCTCGTGAAAACGGCTCCCGATCGCCGCACCTATGGCGCTGGCCTGTCGGGGAGCGAACCGGTTCTGGCGGCGCTGCCCAACCCCAACAGCGCCATCCTTGGCACCCTGCCCACCTCGGAGTTCGAGCGCGTGGCCAACGAGGCCGCCCGCACGGTGCCTCCGCGTGAGCACGGCGGCAACTGTGACATCAAGAATCTCACCAAAGGCACTCGCATCTACTTCCCTGTGTATGTCGAAGGCGCCAAACTTTCGATGGGTGACATCCACTTCTCGCAGGGTGATGGCGAGATCTCCTTCTGCGGAGCGATCGAGATGTCAGGCTACCTCGATCTGCACGTGGAGATCATCAAGGGCGGCATGGAGAAGTATGGGATGGTCAATCCCATGTTCAAGACCAGCCCCGTGGAGCCGCACTTCACCGATTACCTGGTTTTCGAGGGCATCTCGGTGGATGAGTTCGAGGGCAAGCAGCACTACATGGACGTCCACATCGCCTATCGCCGAGCCTGCCTCAATGCCATCGAATACCTCAAAAAGTTCGGCTACACTGGAGAGCAGGCTTATCTGCTGCTCAGCTGTGCGCCGGTCGAGGGCAGGATCAGCGGAATTGTTGATATCCCCAATGCCTGTTGCACCCTTGCCATTCCCACCTCGATCTTTGATCAGGACATCCTGCCCAGCTGATGGCGGGCATCACCTTATGCGGGGTTCATCCTTGACCCGGTAAGGTTACGAGCAGAGGGGAGACCTGCTGGCCATGTCTCCCCCTCAATGGTTTGTTCCGAATCGCTGAAGTCTTTCCCATTCTCTGCTATGCCCGTCTACGAGTTCAGCTGCGCCAATGGTTGCGAAAACTATGAGGTCTGGCGCCGTATCGATGAACGCAAGAGCCAAACCGACTGCCCTGCCTGCGGTGGCAATGGCATCCGCCTGTTTCAGCCGCCCATGACGCTCACCGGCAGTCTCCGCCTGAAAAAGGAAGTGGCGGAACCAAGGCTTGTGCGTAAGGAAGTGGGCAGCACTGAAACACCCAAGGCCCGTCTGCGCGAAAGTGGCACGAGGCCCTGGATGCTCAACCGAGGCTGCTGATCTACTGTGGGGTGATCATCAATCGGTGCCAAAGGCAACAGGTAAAGCCCCTCGGAACGAATCTCCAAAGGGCTTTTTGCAGCGAGATACTAATCATAGCAGTGGCAAAGTGGAGTTGGGCCGGCTGAAGTAGAAAAGATGCTCAGACAATGCCGAAGAGCAGCTGCGGGATCCTACAACCACTCAGACAGTGAGAAATTCCTGAATGATGGCATCAGAGAGCTGCTCCGTCGGACCGCTTGAGACAATGCCACCGCGCTGCATGGCGTAGTAAAAGTTTGATTGCCTCACAAAGTGAAGGTGTTGCTCAACGAGCAGTACGCTGATCCCCGTCTCTTTCATGATGCGCTGAACAGCATGCTCGATGTCGAGAATAATAGAGGGCTGAATACCCTCGGTGGGCTCATCCAGCAGCAAAAGCTTCGGCTTGCCGAGCAGAGCACGGGCAATGGCAAGTTGTTGTTGTTGCCCTCCGCTGAGATCACCGCCGCGGCGATTGAGGAACTTTTCCAGGATCGGAAAGAGATCAAAAATCAACGGGTCGATATGGCGATTCTTGCTCAGACCTCCTGGTAGAGCCTCCATGCCCAGCAGCAGATTCTCCTTAACAGTCACCTGAGGAATGATGTCCCGGCCTTGAGAGACGTAGCCGATCCCCCCCCGCGCGCGGCGGTAGGGGGGTTCGGACGTGAGGGTTTTGTCTCCGTACTGAATCGTCCCCGACCGCTGCTGCAGCAGCCCAATGACGGTCTTCAAGAAGGTGGTCTTGCCTACACCGTTGCGGCCAATGAGGCAAACCATCTGCCCTTCAGAAATCGACAGATCCACATTGCGAAGAATGTGGCTCTCGCCGTAGTAGACATTAAGGTCGGAAACCTGCAGAAGCGGTTGGGAACTCATGGATGGAATGTCGGTGTTGCGTGGTTGCGGAAGTTGGGATGCCGCTTGATTGCGAGGCGATGATTGGTCAGTCTTCCGTTTTGCCCAGATACACCTCAATCACTCGCGGGTCAGCCTTGACCTGATCCAGGCTTCCTTCCGTAAGCACCTGACCTTGATGAAGAACCGTCACATCAAAATCAAGATCACGGATAAACTCCATGTCGTGCTCAATCACGACAACGGTATGATCCCCTGCCAGAGACTTGATCAGTTCGGCCGTGCGAACCGTCTCTTCATCAGTCAGTCCGGCAACGGGTTCATCCAGGAGCAGCACTTCCGGGGACTGGGCCACTAACATCGCAATAGCGAGCCACTGCTTCTGCCCGTGAGAGAGTGAACCGGCCTTGGCAGTGGCATGCGGAGCAAGACCCACATAGTTCATCAGTCGATGCACTTCATCCTTCGCCGAGGTGGGCAGACGATTGGCAAGCAGACTGAAGGGATTCTTGTAGGGAGAGGCTGCAAGTTCAAGGTTACGCAACACGGTCAGATTGTCGAAGACGCGCGGCGTCTGAAACTTACGTCCGATTCCTTCGCGTGAGATGCGCTGTTCGGAGAGCCCCACCAACGACTGTCCCTTGAACGTCACCGTTCCTTTCGTCGGTCGAACCTTACCCGTGATGACATCAAGGAAGGTGGTCTTGCCGGCCCCGTTGGGTCCGATGATTGATTTGAGCTCACCTTTGTAGAGCTTGATACTCAGATCGGTCAAGGCGTAGAAGCCGTCAAAGCTGACGCTGACGTCGTTTAATTCAAGCAGGGGTTGGGTCATGGGCTCTGGCCGTGAAGGTGCGAGTGCGGAAAACTGACGGCAAGGGGAAACGAGACGAGTGCCCGATTGGTGGTGATGCGTGGAATGGAAACGGGAGCTCGACCGGAGCAGGCAGGCATTACCGGAAGTGATCGGTTGGATCATTGTCTGATGAATCGCCCTCAGGACACCTCATCGAGGGTGCCAATCTCCTCATCCAGCTGGGGGTAGGTACGAGCAGGCGGGGCGATACCGAATGCCGCAAGCAGAGAGCGGAAGCCGCCATTGCGGAACCATCCGTAGATCCCATCAGGCATCAAAACCACCACAAAGATGAACAGGGCTCCCTGAACAAACAACCAGGCCTCGGGCAGAGCTTCACTGACAAGACTGCGCAGGTAATTCACCACTGTGGCGCCGATGATGGGACCGACAAGAGTGCCACGACCACCAACCGCGACCCAGATGACCATCTCGATCGAATTGGAGATCGACATGTACTGAGGAGAAACAATTCCAGACTGAACGGTGTAGAGAGCTCCAGAAATCCCGCAGAGCGCTCCAGCCACTAGGAATACGATGGTTTTGAAGGGAACGGGATTGAAGCCTGTGAAGCGGAGCCTCTGTTCATCGTCGCGGATGGCTATCAGCACATCCCCAAAACGACCGCTTGTGAAGTAGCGGCAGATGAGAAAGGCGATCGGCAGGCACACAACCGTGAGCCGGTACAGCCACAGCTGCATGTCCGGCGAGCCCACCAGCATGCCGAAAAGTTCACAGGTGCTTGTCTTGAGCCCGTTGGTGCCATTGATCAGTTTTTGCTGGCCATTGAAGAAGTGATAGAAGACCATCAGAGCCGCCTGGGTGATGATCGAGAAATACACACCCTTGATGCGGTTTCTAAAAATCAGATACCCCACCAGGCCCGCCACAATGGCAGGGATCACCCACATCGCAATCAGGGTGAAGGCTGGCGACCAGAAAGGCTGCCAGAAGAACGGAAGCTGCTCAACCCCGTAGTTCTCAAAGAATTTGGGGATGCCATTGCCGCCGGCCTCACTCTTGGTATTCAGCATCAGGTTCATGGCAACGGCATAGCCACCGAGTGCGAAAAAGATGCCCTGACCAAGACTGAGCAGACCGGTATACCCCCAGATCAAATCAATCGCTAAAGCCGTGATGGCGAGGGAGAAGTAGCGACCAAACAGGTTGAGCCTGAAATCATCCAGAACCGCAGGAAGAATGAATAAGGCGATCGCCAGCAGAATCCAGGGGGCTAGTCGTCTGAGGATTTTCACGGTTGGAGGGTCAAGGTTCGGTGGGACGAGAGAATACTCCGCAGATCTGGCGCCAGGACATCAGGCATCAACGGACCTGCCCTTCTGGGGAAACATTCCGTTTGGACGAAACTGAAGAAAGGCGATGATGAAGATGAAGACGAGCACCAGCGACATGCTGGTCGTAGCGAAGAACTCGACAACACCCTTGGCAGCATCAGGCAGATTGGGGAACATGATCAGCAATGACCCGGATCCAACCACCGACTGAATGACGCCGAGAATCAATGCCGCCAGGATTGTGCCGAGCAGATTACCCACGCCACCAAGAACAATGACCATGAAGCAGGAAACGATATATGCCGCTCCGAGATTGGGACCCACCGAGCCGAGAAGGGTGATGGCACAACCTGCAACACCAGCCAGTCCGGAGCCGATCCCGAAGGTGATGCTGTCCACCCTGTCGGTGGGGATGCCCAGACAGTTGCTCATCTGACGGTTCTGGGTGACCGCTCGGATCCGCAGTCCCCACACGCTCTTGGTAAGGAACCAGACCATGGCGAGCAGAAGAATGGCCGAGAGCAGGATGATGAAGATCCGGATACCCGGCAGCTCGATGCCACCGATCATGCCCCAACTGCCCTGCAACCATTTAGGTGCCGTGACGTCAATGTTGCGAGGACCGAACCAGGCACTCGAGAGAGGCCGAACCTTGGAGAGGAGGTCGATCAGAACAATGCCCACAATGCCGGACACGATCCACCAGAGTCCGCTCAGATAGGAAAAGAACGGTTTCTGGGAGAAGCGGGGAAGCAGAAAACGCTTGCCCACATAGCCAAGGGCGACCGTCACAAGGATCCCGATCAGCATGGATGTGGAAATGCTGCGGATCAACTGGATAAGGACCAGACTCACCCCCCACGTCGCCAACAGCGTTTCCAGTGGTCTGCCGTAGAGCTGACGAATCAGGGTTCGCTCCAACAGCACGCCAAAAATCGCCGTGACCAGAAAGGACAAGACAAGAGCGACTGGAAAATAGAGCTCGAAGATCACGCCGCCGATCGGCTTGAAGACCGACTGGACGACAAACGTGACATAGGCTCCGAGCATCATGAACTCGCCATGGGCTAGATTGATCACACCCATGAGGCCAAAAACGATGGCCAGCCCGGTCGCCGCCAAAAGAAGGACGGAGCCGATGCTGAGACCATCCAGAATCTGAGAGAAGAAGAGTTCCAACGCTGATAAGGCAATGCGAAGGTCTCCTATCCGCTGCAATCCGGGTAGCGGACGGAAACTGACAGTGGGGGTGAGGCGGGCTTGGGTATGAGAATGGGGCAAGGGCACAGGCTCTTGCCCCTGATGAGGGGGTGATGCACACTGAGCGCACCACCTCCAGGCTCATCACATCCTGAACTTGCCGGCGTCAGGACGATCCTGTGTCCAGTCGCAGGTGTATCCCTTGGTTTCGGGCACGAACTGGTTCCAGGGAATCGGCGGGATCGCCGTCTTGCTGTCGTACAGGATCTTGAACTGACCGGTGGGCTCCGCCTCACCGATCAGCACCCGCTCGGAGGTGTGGTGATTGGGGAACATCTTGATCTCGCCCTGAGGTGCAGCGAAAGTGATACCGATCATATTCTTGCGAACCTTGTCGAGATCCTCGAAGGTTCCAGCCTTCTCAACGGCATTCTTCCAGAGATACACCATGTTGTAGGCAGATTCGGCCGGATCACCGGTGACCCGATCAGCCCCATACATCTTCTGGAAATCGGCGGTAAACTTCTTCGAGGCCGGGGTATCCAGGCTCATGAAGAAGTTCCAGGCAGCGTAGGTGCCAGTCGTGTACTCAGGACCGATCTGGCGGATCTCCTCCTCAGCGATGGAGAAGGACATGATCGGGTACTTGGCCGGATCGATACCTGCAGCCTTGAACTGCTTGAACAGGGCGACGTTGGAATCGCCGTTCAGCGTGTTGATGATGATGCCGCCATTGGGGAAGGCCTTCTTGATCTTGGCGATGATCGGCGCAACTTCAGTATTGCCGAGGGGGATGTAGTCCTCACCCACGGTTTCACCACCAAGAGCCTTCATCTGCTCCTTGATGATGGTGTTGGCCGTACGCGGATATACGTAGTCGGAGCCAACCAGGTAGACCTTCTTGCCTAGTTTGTCGCCGAACTTGTCCATCAACCACTGAACCGCAGGCTCAGCCTGCTGGTTGGGGACGGCGCCGGTGTAGAAGATGTTCCTGGAACACTCCTGACCTTCGTACTGAATCGGGTAGAACAGGATGTGGTTCTTCGATTCGAAGACCGGCAGCATGGCCTTGCGGCTGGCTGAGGTCCAGCCACCGAACACCACCGCCACCTTGTCGGAGTCGATCAGTTTCTGAGCCTTTTCAGCGAAGGTGGGCCAATCCGAAGCACCATCCTCGGAGACAGCCACGATCTTGTAGGACTTGCCGTCAACCTTGACTCCGCCGGCGTCGTTGATCTCCTTGATCGCCATCTCTTCGACCTCCTTCAGGGTCGTTTCGGAGATGGCCATCGTCCCGCTGAGCGAATGCAGGATGCCGACCTTCACTTCGCCGTCAAAACTTCCACCGGCATCGCCACCGCCGCCTCCACAGGCGGCGAGTGTGAGGGTCACGGCAGATACGGCGAGAGTCGCAGCCAGTCGGCTTGAGAGTTTCAGAACCATTGGGGCCCTATTCAAGATGAATTGACGCCGCAAAACTGTCGGCTTTCGGAACTTACGGACCAAGCCTGCGACCCTTTGTAGCAATCAGCACAGAATGCCCCGCGATGCCGCTGCGCACCGGCTTTTGAGTGTTTTTCCCCACGGAGACCTGCTCAACGATGGGCAGACGCTGATGTTTGCTTCAGATCCCAGTGTTTGGTAGCTGTCGCAGCAGAAACCCCTCGACCGTCTCCACTCCTTCACCACTGCGAAGATTGGTGAAGCACCACGGCCGTCCCGGTCTCATCCTGCGTGTGTCCTCCTCCATCACCGCCAGGCTCGCCCCCACCATCGGGGCCAGATCCGTCTTGTTGATCACCAGCAGATCGGAGCGGGTGATGCCGGGCCCCCCCTTTCGGGGAATTTTGTCGCCGGCCGCCACATCGATCACGTAGATGCACAGATCCACCAGTTCGGGGCTGAAGCTGGCGGCGAGGTTGTCACCGCCGCTCTCCACCAGCACCAGATCCAGCCCGGGGAAGGCCTCCTCCAGTTCCTGCACGGCGGCCCGGTTGATCGAGCAGTCCTCGCGGATGGCGGTGTGGGGGCAGCCCCCTGTCTCCACCCCCCGGATGCGTTCAGGCTCTAGGGCTCCGACGCGGGTGAGGAACTGGGCGTCCTCCTGGGTGTAGATGTCGTTGGTGACCACGGCCAGCTGCAGCCGGTCCCGCAGGCGACGGCACAGCACCTCCACCAGAGCGGTCTTACCGGAACCCACCGGTCCAGCCACCCCTACCCGCAGCCTGCTGGCCATCGCCCCGTCGACGCTGGAGCGCAGGCTAGGCAAGCGCTCACGCGGGGAGGAAGGCCTCAAAGGAGGATTCAGCTGCGGAACAGGCGGGAATACAGCGCCCCCTGGCCGAGCTGAGCCAGGCCGGCACCGACACCCCCCTGCCAGCGGTCCCGCGGATCGGCGACCATCAGGTCCTCGGCCCGCTGCACGATCTGCGGCCCCAACTGCAGTTGCAGGCACTGGGCTGCTGTCGGGCCCAACGGCACCAGGCGGACGGCGGCGCTGAGCTGGTTGGCGGTCCAGCCATAGAGGTAAGCCTCCACCACATCCCCGGGCTCCAGCTCCAGGCCGCCAGCGGCGGCGGCGAAGGCGGCCGGCCAGCCCAGGCGCGGACAGGGATCAGGCAGGGACCAGCCCAGGTCGGCCAGCAGCTGCAGCAGCGATCGGCCCATCTGCCGCTGCTGCGCCCGCATCTCCGGCGCTTCGCGCTGTGCCAGCAGCCAACCGTCGAGATCGGCCACTCCCCACCAGTCCCTGGCCTCCAGCAGGGCCATCAGCCTGGGCAGCGCCGCCGCCTCGATCGCCAGCACACCACGCTCCAGCTCGGCCTCCAGCCAGGCGCGCACGGCGGCGGCATCCTTCAGGCGACCGCCCTGCACCAGCACTTCCAGTCCCTCGGCATAGCTGAAGGCCCCCACCGGCAGCGCCGGGCTCACCAGCTGGTAGAGGCGCAAGCGGGCAAGGCTCACGCGTGGGGGCTCCCGAAGTGATGGGCATGGTGATGAGCGCGGGGCTCGGCATGGCCGTGGCCCGAGGCGTAGGCCCCCGCCTCCGGCTGGAAGGGCTCGTGGCGCCGTTCCACCACCAGCCCCCGATGCTCCAGCAGGGAGGCCAGCACAGGATCCTCCAGCAGCCGCAGCTCTCCCTCCCGCACCTCCAGGGCCACGTGCCGGTTGCCGAGGTGATATGCCGCCCGCAACAGCTCCAGGGCATCGGCCGCCCGCACCACCAGCAGGGGCTCCGCTGCGGCCTCCACCAGTACCCGGGCCACGCCCTCGTCATCGCCCAGCAGCTCCCCGGGAGCCAGGGCCTCGCCCCGGGGCAACTGCAGCAGCAGAGACCGGCCGCAGAGGCTGTGGCGCAGGCCCCGCAGCCGGGTGCGCTCATCGGCCCCGAGAGGAAGACGGAGGGGCTCCCCGGCGCCGGATCCGGGCGAAAGACGACGGGTGAGCAGCAGGGGCTCGGTCATGGCGGCAGCATCCCGGGCGTCTCGCCCCCAGAGTGGGCCGAACGTCATCGCCCGCACCGTACCCCGATGTCGCCTGCCGCCGCCGCAACCCTCACCACGGCCTGGCACGGCACCGCCACCATGCACTTCACGGCGGGAGCCAGCGGCACGGTGCTGCAGGGGGGCGCCACGGCGCCGCTGAAGCTGCAGCGCACCTTCTCCAGGGCCGACGGTCGCTGCGAGCTGCCGCTGCTGCACACCGCCGGCGGGCTGGTGGGCGGCGACCGCCTGAGCCTGGACGTGGATCTCGGGCCAGGCAGCCGTGCCCTGATCACCAGCGTGGCGGCCCAGAAGGTGTACGGCACCATCGGCCGCTCGCGCCGATCCCCCGCCGGCGCCTGGGCCACCCAGGAGCTGAACGTGCAGCTGGCGGCGGGGGCGGATCTGGAGTGGCTGCCGCAGGAGCTGGTGCTCTACGCCGATGGCCTCTACGAGCAGACGGTGCGGGTGGACCTTGAGCCTGGGGCCAGCTGGCTGGGGGTTGAGGTGGTGCGGCTCGGCCGCACCGCCGCCGGCGAAGACCTGGGGCGGGGCCGCTGGCGCTCGGCCCTGGAGCTGCGGCGCCTCGGGGCGGACGGACCCCGCTGGGAGCTGGTGGACCGGCTCGAACTGGGGGGAGCCGCCCTGCAGGGCGAGCACGGCATGGCGGGCGCGGCTGTGTTCGGATCGCTCACCTGGGCGGCCCCGGAGCCGCTTGAGGCCGCTCGTCTGGCGGATCTGCTGGCGGACCTGCGGGCCGACCGCGGCGATCTGGAGGGGGAGATGGCCTGCGGGGCGCTGGAACAGGGGCTGGTGGCCCGCTACCGGGGCCCGTCCACCACAGCGGCCCGCAGCTGGTTCACGCGCATCTGGGCGCGGTTGCGCCGGGAGCGGGGCCTGGCCGCCCCCGAGCGGCCGCGGGTGTGGCCGTTCCAGGAAGATCCGCTGGCCGGCCTGGCGGGCTGACGCCCCAGCCTTCCTCCCAGGTCGCACAGCCAGCTCGCCCGGCAGGGCCGTTCCCCCTGAACCGTGCAAGCCGGCAGTCCGCTGCCAGAGTGCAGACAAACCAGGCCCTTGCCGCACCCGCCCAGGCGCCATGCACCTGACCCCCCAGGAGAAGGACAAGCTCCTGATCGTCACCGCGGCCCTGCTGGCCGAACGACGGCTGAACCGTGGCCTCAAGCTCAACCACCCCGAGGCCGTGGCCTGGCTCAGCTTCCTCGTGCTGGAGGGGGCCCGCGATGGCCGCACTGTGGCCCAGCTGATGCAGGACGGCACCACCTGGCTGGGGCGCGACCAGGTGATGGAGGGGGTGCCGGAACTGATTCCCGAGGTTCAGATCGAGGCCGTCTTCCCCGACGGCACCAAACTCGTCACCCTTCACGATCCGATCCGCTGAGCCATGCCCCCCCTGATTCCCGGCGAACTGCTCCCGGAAGCCGGCACCCTCGAACTCAATGCCGGCCGGCCCGTCACCACCCTCACGGTGGCCAACACCGGCGACCGGCCCGTGCAGGTGGGCTCCCACTACCACTTCCATGAGGCCAACGGCGCCCTGCAGTTCGACCGCGACGCCGCCCGCGGCCTGCGCCTCGACATCCCGGCCGGCACGGCCATCCGCTTCGAGCCGGGCGACAGCCGCGAGGTGCAGCTGGTGCCCTACGTGGGTGAGCGCCGCGTGTTCGGCTTCAACGGGCTGGTGAACGGCCCCCTCGACTGACACCCCGTCGCCGCCGCGACCCTTCACCCGCCTTCCCATGCCGTACCGGATCGACCGCCGCGCCTACGCCGAGACCTACGGCCCCACCACGGGCGACCGCCTGCGCCTGGCCGACACCGCCCTGATCCTGGAGGTGGAGAAGGACTTCACCACCTACGGCGACGAGGTGAAATTCGGCGGCGGCAAGGTGATCCGCGACGGCATGGGCCAGGCCCAGACCACCCGCACAGACGGGGCGGTGGACACGGTGATCACCAACGCCCTGATCCTCGACTGGTGGGGGATCGTCAAGGCCGACATCGGCCTGCGAGACGGCCGCATCGTGGCGATCGGCAAGGCGGGCAACCCCGACATCAGCGACGGTGTCGACATCGTTGTGGGACCTGGGACGGAGGCGATCGCCGGCGAAGGCCACATCGTGACGGCGGGCGCGATCGACACCCACATCCACTTCATCTGCCCCCAGCAGGTGGAGACGGCCCTCTCCTCGGGCGTCACCACGCTGCTGGGGGGCGGCACGGGTCCGGCCACCGGCACCAACGCCACCACCTGCACCCCCGGCGCCTTCCACCTGGCCCGCATGCTGCAGGCCGCCGAAGGTCTGCCCATCAATCTGGGCTTCTACGGCAAGGGCAACGCCAGCACCCCGGCGGCGATCGAGGAGCAGATCCGTGCCGGCGCCTGCGGCCTCAAGCTCCACGAAGACTGGGGCACCACCCCGGCGGCGATCGACTGCTGCCTCACGGTGGCCGATCGCTTCGATGTGCAGGTGTGCATCCACACCGACACCCTCAATGAAGCGGGCTTCGTGGAGGACACGATCCGCGCCATCGGCGGCCGCACGATCCACACCTTCCATACCGAGGGTGCCGGCGGCGGCCACGCCCCCGACATCATCCGCATCTGCGGCGAAACCAACGTGCTGCCCAGCAGCACCAACCCCACCCGCCCCTACACGCGCAACACGCTCGAGGAGCACCTCGACATGCTGATGGTGTGCCACCACCTCGATTCCCGCATCCCGGAGGACGTGGCCTTTGCCGAATCGCGCATCCGCCGCGAAACGATCGCCGCCGAAGACATTCTCCACGATCTGGGGGCCTTCAGCATCATCGCCAGCGACTCCCAGGCCATGGGCCGGGTGGGTGAGGTGATCACCCGCACCTTCCAGACGGCCCACAAGATGAAGGAACAGCGGGGCCCGCTGCCCGAGGACAGCGAGCGCAACGACAACCACCGCCTCAAGCGCTACATCGCCAAGGTCACGATCAATCCGGCGATCGCCCATGGCGTCGACAGCCAGGTGGGCTCGGTGGAGGTGGGCAAGCTGGCGGATCTGGTGCTCTGGAAGCCGGGCTTCTTCGGCGTCAAGCCGGAGCTGGTGCTCAAGGGCGGCTCGATCGTCTGGGCCCAGATGGGAGATGCCAATGCCTCGATCCCCACCCCCGGACCGGTGCACGGCCGGCCGATGTTCGCCGCCTTCGGCGGAGCCCTGGCCCCCAGCTGCCTCACGTTCGTGAGCCAGGCCGCCCTCGATGCCGACCTTCCCCGCAGCCTCGGACTGCGCCGGGCCTGCGTGCCGGTGGTGAACACCCGCGGCATCGGCAAGGCGGCGATGCGCAACAACAGCTCCCTGCCGAAGATGGAGGTGGACCCGCAGACCTACGAGGTGTTCGCCGATGGCGAACTGCTCACCTGCGAACCTGCCGAGGCGCTGCCGATGGCCCAGCTTTACTTCCTGCTCTGAGCCCCTGGGGGCCAAGTTCCGTAGCAACGGCCACCAGGAGAGGGGCTGGCACCACTGCAGGATCACCGCAGGCAACTGGTGCGGCATGTTCACCGAGTACAGACCCAATGGGGGCTACGACGAATACTTCAGCGGCAACGACCAGCCTCGCCCGGCCCTGATGCCGCTGCTGTCCTCCCTGGGACGCATGGGGCTGGATCAGCTCAACCACAATCACGCCGCCGCCGGAGCCCTGCTCAAGCGCCTGGGCGCCACCTTCCGTCTGAACGATTCCGGCAGCCAGGGGGTGGAGCGCATCCTGCCCTTCGATCCGCTGCCACGGCTGATCGGCACAGGCGAATGGCAGCGCCTGGAGCGGGGCCTGATCCAGCGGCTGGAGGCGATCGATCTGTTCCTCGCCGACGTCTATGGCGAGGGCCGGATCATGGCCGACGGCGTGGTGCCCCGGGAAGACGTGGAGAGTTCCCAGGGCTGGCGCCCGCAGATGCAGGGGATCCACCCGCCGCTGGGCCGCTACTGCCACATCTCCGGTCTCGATCTGGTGCGCGACGGCAACGGAACCTGGCGGGTGCTCGAAGACAACCTGCGCTGCCCCTCCGGCGTGGCTTACTTCCTGGAGAACCGCAGGGTGATGAAGCGGATCTTCCCCAACCTGTTCGCCGGCCGCACCGTGCAGCCGATCGACAATTACGCCTCCCAGCTGCTGCAGACCCTGCGCGAGCTCGCCCCCTGGACCGACACTCCCATGGTGGTGCTGCTCACCCCGGGTGTGTTCAACAGCGCCTACTTCGAACACAGCTACCTCGCCCAGCAGATGGGCATCCAGCTGGTGGAGGGCCGCGATCTGGTCTGTGAGGGCGAGCGGGTGTGGATGCGCAGCACCTCCGGGCTCGAGCCGGTCGACGTGATCTACCGCCGCATCGACGACGATTTCCTCGATCCCGCCGTGTTCCGGGCCGATTCGATGCTGGGGGTGCGCGGCCTGATGGCGGCCTACAAGGCGGGTCGGGTGGCGATCGCCAACGCTCCGGGCACCGGCGTCGCCGATGACAAGCTGATCTACGCCTACGTGCCGGAGATGATCCGCTACTACCTGGGCGAGGAGCCGATCATCGAGAACGTTCCCACCTATCTCTGCGCGCGTGCGAAGGACCGGGCCTATGTTCTGGCGAACCTCAACGAACTGGTGGTGAAGGCCGTGGCGGAGGCCGGGGGCTACGGCATGCTGATCGGCCCCCACGCCAGCCGCGAGGAGATCGCCATCTTCGCCTCGAAGATCGAGGCGAACCCCCGCAACTACATTGCCCAGCCCACCCTGGAGCTCTCCACCGTTCCCTCCCTCAGCGAGGGTGAGCTCTACCCCTGCCACGTCGATCTGCGCCCCTACGTGCTGCGGGGCAAGGGCGGCTGGGTGACCCCCGGCGGGCTCACGCGCGTTGCCCTGCGGCGCGGTTCGCTGGTGGTGAATTCCTCCCAGGGCGGCGGCTGTAAGGACACCTGGATCGTTGATGAGATCGGCGTGGAGGGGAACGCACCATGCTGAGCCGCGTCGCCGACTCCCTCTACTGGATCAACCGCTACGTGGAGCGGGCGGAGAACATCTCCCGCTTCGTCGAGGTGAGCGAAGCCATGGCCCTCGACTGTCCCCCGGGCAGTGCCGAGCCCTGGCTGCCGCTGATCGACGCCAGCGGCGACCGGGAACTGTTCGACCGGCTCTGCCCGGCCGGCCGGCCGGACGACGTGGTGAACTTCCTGGTGCGCGAGACCGACAACCCGAGCAGCGTTGTGAACTGCGTCACCTTCGCCCGTGAGAACGCCCGCCAGATCCGCGAGATCATCACCACCGAGATGTGGGAACAGATCAATTCCATCTACTGGACCCTGCAGGAGGCCGATTTCTGGGAGCAACCGCCGCAGGAGCAGCTCCATGAGATCCGCCGGGCCTGTCAGCTCTTCTACGGCATCACCGACGCCACCCTCAGCCGCGACCTCTCCTGGCAGTTCAGCCGTCTCGGCCGTCTGCTCGAGCGGGCCGACAAGACCACCCGCATCCTCGACGTCAAATACTTCCTGCTGCTGCCCTCCACGGAAGACGTGGGCGGGGTGCTCGACGAGTTGCAATGGATCGCGCTGCTGCGCACCGCCGGGGCCTACCAGATGTTCCGCCAGTCGCAGCAGAAAGCGATCGCCCCGGAAGCGGTGGCCTCGTTCCTGTTGCTCGACCCGATCTTCCCCCGCTCGGTGCGCTACTGCCTCGAGCGCATCAACGAAACGCTGCGGATCATCCGCGGCAGCTCCGTACCCGGCCCGCCCGACGAACTGGAGTGCCTGGCTGGGCTCACCCTGGCCCGCTGGAGCTTCACCCACATCCAGGAGCTGATCGAGGGGGGCCTGCATGAAGCCATCGATGCCCTCCAGCAGGACTTCAACCGCCTGCACGACCTGATCGAGCAGCGCTACTTCATCGCACCCGTCGCCTCCACCCCCAGCCCCGAGCCGGCATGCGCGCCCGCCTGATCCACAGTCTCGACTACAGCTACACCGAGCCCGTGCTGCTGGGGCCCCACCGCTTCTGCCTCAAGCCGAGGGGTCACGGCTTCCAGCGCCTGCTCGACTTCCGCCTTGACGTCTCACCGGAGCCCACCACCTTCTATCCGCTGGTGGCCGCCAGCGGCGACGAGATCCTGCGAGCGCGGTTCCTGGGACCGACCGAGCGGTTTGTGGTGCGGGCGATGAGCGTGGTGGAAACCCAGATGGCCCCGCGGCTCGAAGCCTGCCTGGAAGGCGCGGAGCCGGAACTTCCCTATCCGGTGGGCCATCTCAATGGGGATCTCGCCGGTGCCCTGGCGGGGTGGCTGCCGAACGGCCAGCACGACCCCGCGGCGGTGGACCTGGCCCAGGAGGCCCTGATGGGCAGCGATCAGCGGGCCCTGCTGTTCCTCGCCCAGCTGATCGAGATCATCCAGGACCGGGTGAAGTACACCCAGCGGCACGTGGGCCCAGCCTGGCCCGCCGGCCGCACCCTCAAGGAGCGGGTGGGCTCCTGCCGCGACCTGGCGATGCTGATGATCGAATCGTGCCGCTGCGTGGGTCTGCCAGCCCGTTTCGTGAGCGGGTATCACCTGCTGGAGCCGAAACCCAGGCGCTATGACCTGCACGCCTGGGCCGAGGTGTACCTGCCGGGTGCCGGCTGGCGCGGGTTCGATCCCAGCGGCAAGGGGGTGATCGACGACCGCTACGTGGTGCTGGCCACCTCCTCGAGGCCACCGCTCACCGCCGCCGTCACCGGCAGCTTCTCCGGCCCGGACGAGGTGACCAGCACACTGGAGTGGAGCATCAAGGCCGAACTGCTGGAGGACAGCCACATCCCGGCAGAAGCCCCCGAGGCCCTGCGCCACTGACGGCGCTGCGGCCGGCGGGCCTGGAGAAAGGGTGAATCTGTAGCGAAGAGCGCAGCGTTGTCGCGGCGATTGCTTCAGGAAGGTTACAGATCCGGCAATCGCTTCATGGCGCCCGTTCACGTCTCCGCCCAAACGGGGCATTCCCTGGCCCAGGCGATGCGTCGCCACCTGTTCTCCAGCCAGGCCAAGTCGCCGTCTCTGGCGACGCGCCACGACCACTACCTCTGCCTGGCCCTGGCGGTGCGCGACCTGCTGCTGCAGAACTGGGTCGACACCGCCGACACCTACACCAGCCGCCACGTGCGCACGGCGGTCTACCTCTCAGCCGAGTACCTGCTCGGTCCCCACCTGGAGAACAACCTGGTCAACCTTGACCTGCGCGAGGAGGCCGAGGCCGCCTGCGCCGAGCTGGGCCTCTCGCTGGAAGAGCTGATCGCCGAAGAGCCGGAACCGGGCCTGGGCAACGGTGGCCTGGGCCGACTGGCCGCCTGCTTCCAGGAGTCGATGGCCACGCTGGAGCTGCCGGCGATCGGCTACGGGATCCGCTACGAGTTCGGCATCTTCCGCCAGCAGATCGGTCCGCACGGCCAGATGGAGAGCACCGACCCCTGGCTCGCCTGCGGCAATCCATGGGAGGTGATCCGACCGGAGTGGAGCTATCCGGTGGTGATCGGCGGCCACACCGTGATCGGCGTGGCCTACGACACGCCGATCCTCGGCTGCGGCGTGCGCACCGCCAACACCCTGCGCCTGTGGTCAGCCCAGGCCCCGGACGCCTTCGATTTCGCGTCCTTCAACGCCGGCGACTACACCCGGGCCGTGCTGCACAAGGTGAACTCGGAGACCCTCTCCAAGGTGCTCTATCCCAACGACGAGCTGGAGCAGGGCAAGCGGCTGCGCCTCAGCCAGCAGATCTTCTTCGTGTCCTGCTCCCTGCAGGACATGTTCCGCATCCTGCAGGGCCAGGGACTGGCCGTCACCGACTTCCACCGCAAGTACGCCCTGCAGCTCAACGACACCCATCCGGCGATCGCCGTGGCCGAACTGATGCGGCTGCTGATCGACGAGCACGGCGTCGACTGGGACACCGCCTGGAGCATCACCACCCAGACGATCAGCTACACCAACCACACCCTGCTCCCTGAAGCCCTCGAGAGCTGGAGCCTCGAGCTCTTCCAGCACCTGCTGCCTCGCCAGCTGGAGATCATCTTCGAAATCAACGCCCGTTTCCTGCGCACCGTGCGGCTGCGCTATCCGGGCCAGCCGGAGATGCTCGAGCGGCTCTCGCTGATCCAGGAAGGCCCGCAGCGGAAGGTGCGCATGGCCCACCTGGCGGTGGTGGGCAGCCATCAGGTGAATGGGGTCGCCGAACTGCACAGCAGGCTGCTGCGCGAGCACCTGTTCGCCGACTTCGCCCGCCTCTGGCCGGAGCGCTTCGGCAACATCACCAACGGCGTCACCCCAAGGCGCTGGCTGGCGGTGGCCAACCCGCCGCTGGCCGCCCTGCTCGACGACACCATCGGCGAGGGCTGGCGGCGCGACCTCGATCAGCTCGGCGGGCTGGAGAGCCAGGCCAGCGACCCGGCTTTTCTCGAACGCTGGATGGCGGTGCGCGCGCAGGCGAAGGAGCGACTGGCCGCCACGATCCGCCACGACACCGGCGTCCTGGTCGATCCCGCCTCCCTGTTCGACGTGCAGGTGAAGCGAATCCACGAGTACAAGCGCCAGCACCTCGCCGCCCTGCAGGTGGTGGAGCGCTACATCCGCCTGCGGGCCGGCGAGGACCTGCCCCCCCGCACCGTGATCTTCGGCGGCAAGGCGGCGCCTGGCTACGCGATGGCCAAGCTGATCATCCGCCTAATCGTCGGCATCGCCGACATCGTGAACATCGATCCGGCCATGGACGGACGCCTGCGGGTGGTGTTCCTGCCCAACTTCAGCGTCAAGCTGGCCCACCGCATCTATCCGGCGGTCGACCTCTCCGAGCAGATCTCCACCGCCGGCATGGAGGCCTCCGGCACCGGCAACATGAAGATGTCGCTCAACGGTGCCCTCACCATCGGCACCCTCGACGGCGCCAACATCGAGATTCGCGAGCGGGTGGGGTCGGACAACTTCTTCCTCTTCGGGCACACGGCCGACGAACTGGCGGTGCTCAACCGCCAGGGCTACCACCCGATGCCCTGGCTGGAGAACGACCCCACCACCCGCGAGGCGATCGACCTGATCGGCTCCGGCCACTTCAGCGAGGGCGACCGCGACCTGTTCCATCCCCTGCTGGCCAATCTCTGCGGCCACGATCCCTTCCGGGTGATGGCCGACATCGGCGATTACCGCCGCGCTCAGAACGAGGTGGATGCCGTATGGCGGGATCCCTCTCGATGGGGCACGATGGCAGTGCTCAATACGGCCCGCTGCGGCTTCTTCAGCAGCGACCGCTCCATCCGCGAGTACGCCGAGCGGATCTGGAAGGTGGAACCGGTTTCGGTGCCGGCCGGCTGAGCGATCCATCCGATCCCGCCACCGGCCTCCCTTCTCGAAACCCCGCATGACCTGGATGGAGCCGGTGGCCCGCGAGGCCGAGCAGCGCCTGGCCACCGCCGGCATCCGCCTCACCCTCGGTGGCGAGCCCACCTACGTGCCCTTCACTCCCGAGGGCCTGGAGTGGAGCATCACCGCCGACGGCCCCACCAAGCTCGGCTTCGCCCACGCCCTGGCCCGGGAACTGCAGCGCGAAATCTGGCCTGACAGCACCCTGCTGTACTGCCCCGGCAAGCGCTACGAGGGGGAGGTGAACCCTCGCTGGGCCCTGCGACTGATCCGAGGGGAGGGGGGCGCCCCTCCTCCCGTTCGCTGGCCGGCCCCTGGGCAGTACGGCAGCGGCGGTGAACCACCGGCCCCGGCAGAGTGTGCGGCCTGGCTGGAGCGGCTGGGGGCCCGGCTCGGCGTGGCCCTGCAGCCGGTCGAGCTGCGCGATCCCCTCGCCCCCCACCGGCACGTCTGGGCCTCCCCCCTCGATGCCCTCGATGGGGAGCCGGATACCGATCCCGAAGCACCACCCCTCTGGGAAGCCGCGGCCTGGCCGCTCGCGCCGGAACACCGGCAACTCGGCCCGGCGGCGGGCCCGGCGGGGCTGCGCCTGCCGCTGCAGCACCTGCCCGCCGGAGTGCCGGCGCGGGTGCTGACCCTGGAGGTGAGCGCCGATGGCTGGGAGCTGTTCCTGCCGCCGTTGCTGCGCCGCCCCCTGGAGGTGCTCCTGCAGGCCGTGGCCGACAGCCTGGCGGGGCTGAGGCCGCCGGGACTGAGCGGCATGCTGCCGGCGGACGCCGACGGGCACTGGCAGGTGCTGGGGCTCACCGCCGATCCGGGCGTGCTGGAGGTGAACCTGCCGGTGTGCCATGGCTGGAGCGAGTACCGCGACTGGCTCCAGCACCTTGAGTGCTGCGGCGAGCGGGTGGGCCTGCGCAGCTGGAAACGGGGACCCGACGGACAGCCGGCCGGCACCGGCGGCGGCAACCATCTCCTCTGGGGAGGCCCGAGCCTGGCGGAGCATCCCTTCTTCCCGCGGCCGGCCTGGCTGGCGGGGATCCTGCGCTACTGGCAGCACCATCCGGCCCTGGCCTATCTGTTCAGCAGCGACGGGGTCGGACCCGCCTCCCAGGCTCCCCGGCCGGATGAGGCCGCCGGCGAGATCTTCGATCTGGAGCTGGCCTACGGCGCCCTGGAGCGTGCCGAGACCCGCTCGGAAGCCGGCAGCGACCACCGCTGGCTGATCGGCGAAACGCTGCGCCATCTGCACGCCGACCGCAGCGGCAACAACCACCGCAGCGAGATCAGCGTCGACAAATTCTGGAATCCCGGTACGCCTGCCGGCTGTCTTGGGCTTGTGGAGTTCCGGGCGCTCGAGAGCCTGCCGCGGGTGGAGTGGAGCGCCGCCGTGGCCCTGCTCTGGAGCGCCCTGGCGGCCCACCTGCTGAATCCGGCCCACCGGCCAGAGGCCCTGCGGGACTGGGGCCCCGACCTGCACGATCGGATGCTGCTGCCCAGCCAGCTCTGGGGCGACCTCACCGCGATCCTGGCGGACCTGGCGGCCGACGGCCTCGTGCTCGATCCTGCCCCATACCGGGACATCTGGGCCTGGCGCTTCCCGCTGCTGCTCACCTGGCAGCGGGGAGAGGCCCGGCTGGAACTGCGGACCGCCCTGGAACCCTGGCCCCTGATCTGCGATTTCCCGCGGGAGGGAGGCTTTACCAGCCGCTTCGTGGATGGCTCCCTGCGGCGGTTCGAGATCAGCGCCAGCCCCGCCTTCCACCAGGACTGGCAGCTCCATCTGGGCAATCGACCCCTGCGCCTCCCTGCCGGCACCGACAACGCGCCCCTGGCCGTGCGCTACCGGCTGCAGCGGCTGCATCCGTGCCTGCATCCGGCGATCGATCCCCAGCCGGCCCTGCCCCTGGTGCTCGAGGGGCCCGGAGAGCTGCTGGGATTCCGACTCGACGCCGATGGCACGGCCTTCCTGCCGGATGCGGAGGCCGTGGCCACCCTCGACCCGGGCGCCCTTCCCTGGCAGGGCCGTCGCCGGCCCAGAGATGTCACCCTCGATCTGCGGCTCGACGGCTCCGGGATGGCCGACTGAGGACAGGCCTCAGACCACCCGCACCTGCCAGTCCGAATCCGGGGGCAGGCCCTCCAGATCCACCACCTGATTGCGGCCCCGGTCCTTGGCCACGTACAGGGCTGCGTCGGCCGCCTCCAGCAGGGGCTGAAGCTCCCAGCTGCCGATCCCGCTGGCGGAAGCCAGCCCCACCGACAGGCGGATCACCACGCTGTGGTCATGCTCGATCACCAGCGGAGCAGCCTCAAGCGCCTGGCGGGCGCGCTCCAGCAGCGCATGGGCCCGGGAACGGTCGGTGACCAGCAGCAGGGCGAACTCATCGCCGCCGAGGCGGCCCACCAGATCGCTGCGGCGCAGGGCATTAGCCAGAAACGCCGACACGTAACGGATGACCTCGTCGCCGGCGGCGTGGCCATAGCCGTCGTTGATCGACTTGAAATGATCGATGTCGAGCAGGGCCAGCACCATCTCCTGCCGCGTGGGGACTGCCCGATCCAGCAGCGCAGCGGCCTTCTCACGGAAGGCCCGGCGGTTGTAGACACCGGAGAGCTCATCGGTATGGGCCTCGGCGATCAGCTCGGGAAGCACCTGACGCCGCACCAGCCACAGCAGGGCACCACTGGAGAGCAGCAGGGGCAGCAGTCCCGCCAGGATGAAGGTGATGGTGAGCTGGATGGCCGCGTTGCGGTACTCCTCCAGATCCTTCACGGTGAGCAGGGTGGCCTTCGGACCGAAGCTGCGGGTGCTCTCCAGCGCCAGGGGAAACGTCCGCATCGCCACCACCTGGGCGCCGCCCACCAGGGGGATCGGCCCGACGAACCGCAGCCGCGGCTGCTCCAGGCACTGGGCGGAGGCGCCTGGCCTCAGGCAGGGTTCCAGAAGCCGGCGCAGGGGCGTCGACTCCGGCCGGCGCAGCATCCCTGGGAGGCTTTCCCCCACCAGGGCGCTGTCGCTGGCCGCGAGCACCAGACGTCTGGCGTCGAGCACCACGGCCAGATCCGCCTCACCGGCCGAAGTGGTGAGCTGGACCCGTCGGCGCAGCTCATACAGCGGCAGGTAGCTGGTGAGGGCCACACTCAGCTGGCGCTGCAGGGTGGTGGTGGCGCGCGCCGCATCCCGGCCACTGAGCCGCAGCACCAGCAGCACCGCCAGCAGGCTCATCAGCGTCGAGGCCAGCAGGGCCACCGCGAGCACGATCAGCACCAGGCGGCGATCAAGGCGGCGCTCGAGCGTCTGGCCGCCCTGACCGTTGCCGGGCCGATCGACCAACCCCAGGGCGCCCCCAGGCTCCGTCACCTTACCCATCCCCCTCCAGCGCCTCCGTGGATAGGCGGGGAAGAGGGGCCGTGGGGGTGATGCGGCCAGCCCGCAGCATCAGGCGCGCCATCTGATTCAGGCTGGCGGCGACCGGACCCCTCGGAGCCAGGAGTCGCCCCTGATCCGCCGGCCCGGGATAGACCAGGCCCGCCTCACTGGCCTTGAAGGCGGCGGCAGAGAGTCCCTCCCGCCCCGCCATCAGCGCTACGGCCCGGCCCGGGTGCTCCCGGGCCCAGCGCCGGGCCTCCCACCAGGTGGCCACAAGGGCGCGCACCCGCTCCGGGTGACGACGCAGCACGACCGGGTCCACCGCCAGCACATCCACCACTTCTCCAGGAAGGCGCTCGGAGCCGAACAGGCGGGGGTAGCGGCCCTCCACCAGGAGGGGGGTGGCGTAGGGCACATAGGTGACGATCGCCTCCAGCCGGCCGTCCCGCAGCCCCTCCACCAGATCCGAAGGATCTCCGGGCACGAGCCTGAGGTCGTCGAGGCCGAGGCCATGGGGCTCGAGGCCGCGGAGCAGCAAAACCTGGGCGAGCACGGTCGTCTCCACGCCCACGGACCGCCCCGCCAGATCCGCCATCGACCGCAGGCCGGGCGCCCCCAGCACCATGTCGCCACCGCGGGACTCATCGAGCACGAGCACGAGCACAGGACAGCGTGTGGGTGCGTCCTGGCAGGTGGCGATCGTCTCCGGCAGGCTGGTGGCCAGCAGGTCGACATCTCCGCGCACGTAGGCCAGCCGCTGGTCCTGGAGCGAGCCGAACTGGCGCACCTTCAGTGCCAACCCGTGGCGATGCCCGAGCTGCCGTTGCTCCGCCAGATAGAGATACTCGTAGGCCGGCCAGTTGGTGATGGCCACCTCGAAGGCCGGGGTGGACCTCCAGCAGCCCGCCAATGCCAGCGCAGGGACGACCGGGGCCAGCATCAGGCCAAGCAGAGCAAGCGCCCCTCTCATCGCGCGAGCGCCTGACGCACCGGCCCGTCCGTCACCACCGGCAGGACACCTCCGGCGGGAAGCACCCCCAGCTGCCGCTGCACCCTCTGCACCGCAACGAGATTACGCACGATCGGTCCGCCGGGGGCCAGCAGCGGCTTCTGCTGCTCGAGGGGGAAGAAGCGCAGTCCCGCCAGGGTGGTGCGGAACTCCGCCAGGGGCAGCTCCTCCCGTTTCGCCATCACAGCATGGGAGGCGTCCGGATGCGAGACGGCATGGGTGTGGGCCTGGGCCCAGGCCCGCACCAGGGCCTCGACCTCGGCGGGGTGCTCGCGCAGCCAGGCCGGCTCGATCGCCAGAACATCGAAGATCTCCCCGGGGATCTCCCGGCTGTCGAACAGCCGCCGCAGGTTCTGCTGCCGCTCAGCCTGCATGCTGAAGGGCGGGTACAAGACCGCTGCGTCCACATCCCCCCGGGCTAGCGCGACGCCCATGGCTCCCAGGGTCATGCCCCGCAACGTGACCGCAGCGAGGGGGACACCACTGCGCTCCAGCGCCCGGGCCAGCACGAAGGGCCCGAGGGTGGAGAAGGCCACGGCCACCCGACGACCCCGGAGGTCGGCGACAGAGCGGATGGTCGGGCGGGCCAGCACCACATCGGCGCCGGTGGATTCGTCGAGCACGAGGACCACCACCGGGCAGCGCTCCGACGCCCTGGCACAGATGTCCACCACCTCCACGGTGGTGAGCGGCGCGATCCGCACATCGCCGCGCAGATAGGCATGCACGATGTCCTGGGGATCGGGATACTCCACCGGTCGGATCCGGATGCCGGCGGTCCGATCCAACCCCTCGTGATGGGCCAGCACGAAGAACTCATAGCCGGGCCACTTGGACACAGGCACCTCCACCACAGGCCTCCGGGTGGCGCAGGCGGTGGCGAACAGGCCCAGAACCGTGCCGAGGGCGACCAGGGTCGCGATTGCCCGGGAGGAAGCCACGGAGCACGATCGAAGCATCCCCTTCCCTGGCGAAGGCCGCAACGTAGCCGTCGCCACCTTGGCTGACACCGGTGTCGGCGGGGAGAAACCTCCCTAACGTTGAAAACCGCAGCACTTTGCAGCCAGGTTGGAGAACCAGTGGTTCGAACCACCGGAGGGCGCCGCCCAAGCGTCAGCCACCGGTTCCGCGCCCTCCGAAGAGGCGCAGAGCGCCCCCCTGCGGCTGGCCTCCCTCGAGGAAGGGCTGCGCGTGGCTCTCGATCTCAGCGGCACCGACCTGGTGCTCTGCGATCCACAGAGCTGGCGGTTCCTCGACTGCAACCGCTCGGCGCACGAACGGCTGGGCTACAGCCGCGAGGAATTCCTGGCCCTCGATCCGGCCTCTCTGCAGGCCGACCCTCAGCACGACGAGCGATGGGTGCAGGAGCGGATGGAGCAGATGCGGCAGCAGCCGCGAGGGTCGTTTCCCACCCGCCATCGCGGCCGCGACGGCCGCCTGCGCGATGTGGATCTTCACTACCAGATGGTGACGTTCCAGGGCCGCCCCCTGGTGGTGATCGCCCAACGGGACAGCACCGAAAAGGAGCGGGCCCGGCGGGAGTCGGAGCGGCTGGGCTTCATGCTCAACGAGGCCGAGCGCATCAGCCATCTGGGCAGCTGGGAGCTGATCCACGCCACCGGTGAGCTGCTCTGGTCGGAGGAGACCTACCGGATCTTCGGCACAACCCCTGAGGAGACGCGACCCAGCTACGAGAACTTCCTGGGCCTGGTCCACCCCGACGACCGGGATGCCCTGGAGGCCACTTTCCGCCAGAGCGTGCTCAACGGCAGTGCTTACCGGATGCGCCACCGGCTGCTGTTGCCGGACGGCCAGGAGAAGATCGTGCTGGAGCGGGGCGAAACCCGGTACGACGAGAAGGGCCAACCGCTCACCACCATCGGCACGGTGCACGACATCACCCACCAGCACGTGATCGAACGCCAGCTGGAGGAGGCGGCCTACCTCGACCCCCTCACCGGCCTGCCGAACAAGGCCGCCACACTCCGCCGCCTGCATGGCCTGATGCAGACCGGCGCCTACAACTGCAGCATCGCGGTGATCGGCATCGATCTCGACGATTTCCAGTCGATCAACGACAGCTTCGGACCCGAGGTGGGCAACCAGGTGCTCACCGCCGTCGGCCAACGTCTGCGCAACCATCTCCAGTCCAGCGACTGGGTGGCGCGGCTGGGGAGTGATGAATTCGTGGTGGTTCGGCACTGTCCCAGCGGCACGATCGGCGAAGCGATCGACCTGGCCCGCCAGGTGCATGCGGCCCTGGACGATCTGCCCCTGATCGGCACCGGCGTGGCGATGCGGCCGACGAGCTGCGTGGGGGTGGCGACCTTCCCGGAACACGGCACGGATCCCGAAAGCCTGCTGCAATGCACAAACACGGCCCTGATGGAGGCCAAGCACAGCGGCAAGCATCAGCTGCGCGCGTACTCCACGGCGATGAGCACCCTGCTGCGCGAACGGCTGGAGCTGGAGGTGCAGCTGGCCCACGCGGTGGACCGGGAGCAATTGCGGCTGGTGTATCAGCCCCAGGTGGACCGCCAGGGTCGTCCGGTGGGGGCGGAGGCCCTCCTGCGCTGGCGGTCCCAGGGAGGGGGGGAAATCCCGCCGGATCGCTTCATCCCCCTGGCCGAGCAGACGGGCCTGATCCTGCCGATCGGCTCCTGGGTGCTGGAGGAGGCCCTGCAGCAGGTGCGGCTCTGGGAACTGCGCCGTATGGATCCCCCCAGGCTGGCGATCAACATCTCCGCCCTTCAGCTCGAGCAGGAGGAACCCTCACTGGGATCCCAGCTCGCGGCGGCTCTGAGCCGGCATCATGTGAGCGCCGGGGCGTTCGAACTGGAGATCACCGAAACGGCCCTGCTTCGCAACCCCAAACTGGCCATCGAGCAGCTTGAGAAACTGGCCGGGCTTGGCTTCAGCCTGGCGATCGACGACTTCGGCACCGGCTATTCCTCCCTCTCGATGCTGCATGCGCTGCCGATCAACAAGCTCAAGATCGACCGCTGCTTCCTCCAGAACATCGACCGCGACAACGCCAACCGCGCGATTGTGCGCGCCACTGTTTCCATGGCCCAGTCCCTCGGACTGCTCACCCTCGCCGAGGGCGTGGAAACCGAAGGCCAGTTCCAGAGTCTGCTGGAGCTCGGCTGTGACCAGTTCCAGGGTTATCTGTTCGGCCGTCCCCAGCCCACCGACTCCTTTGAGCAGGCTCTGGCCGCTCTCGCCGGGGGCCAGGAGGCCCGTCTGCTCACCAGCTGACGCCGTGAAGCTTGGGCAGGGGTGCCGTGCGGGAGGTGACGGCGTAGAGGCGGGGGATCCGGTTGCTGTTGTAGACCCTGAACTCCCGCACCACGCTGGCGCCCTCGTCGCGTACGGCCTGGTTCAACACCAGCGAGCCATCAGGATCGGAGACAGAGCGGTGGAAAGTGCCCGGGGGGATGCGCAGGATGTCACCGCCACAATCGAGGCGGACGATGTGAAAGGGATAGTTCCAGCCCAGGTTCACCAGGTAGAAGGTGCGGCCGCCGTGCAGGGCGAGCAGATTGTCCTCCTGATGGGGGTGGAGATAGAACTGCCACGCTCCCGACTCCGGATCGTCCGGTGGACTCACCGCAGGGCCGGTGTGCACCACCAGATCGCGGGCATTGGAGCTGGGAACCGTGATGTCGAAGAAGCGGACCGCCGGGGTATCGCGGAACTTCTCGTAGGGGATCAGCTCGAACATCGGCGCCGGTCTGGGCGGGCGTTGGTGAGGCTCCTGCTGAGCCTGGACCTGGGGGTCGCGGGGGGCGGTGCGGGCGTTCATGGGGGGGGGGGAGCTGGCGATGCCGCAGCCGGTGAAGAGTTTCCAGTGAACCGAAGCGCCTGGCCCCCAACCGTGGAAATGGATACGGAATTCGCTCTTCCTTGGACCAGTTCCCGCACCGGGCCCTTCCTCCGACTGCCAGGCGGCTCAGAACGGGATCGGCATCTCCGCCAGGGCGGGCTCGGGGGCGCAGGCCGGAACCCGCTGGGCCACCATCGCTCCCACCAGCACGATCGAGGGGGATGCCAGGCCCTGGGCCTCGGCCCGGTCCGCCAGTTCGCCGAGCACCGTCACCAGCACCCGCTGGCCCTGGACGGTGCCCTGCTGGATCACAGCCGCGGGCGTCTCGGGCCCCAGCCCGCCAGCCATCAGTTCGTCGCCGATGCGGCGCAGATTGTGCAGGCCCATGTAGATCACCAGCCCATCGCTGCTGCGGGCCAGCCCCCGCCAATCGACCGACGGTCGGGCCTTGTCGATCTCCTCGTGGCCGGTCACGAAGGTGACGCTCGAGCCCGCTGCCCGATGGGTGACAGGAATGCCGGCATAGGCCGGGGCGGCGATGCCGGCCGTGACCCCAGGCACCACCTGCACCGCCACTCCGGCCGCCACCAGGTGGGCCGCCTCCTCGCCGCCGCGACCGAACAGGAAAGGATCGCCGCCCTTGAGGCGCACCACGGAGCGATGGCGGCCGGCCAGCTCCACCAGCACGGCGTTGGTGCTGCGCTGGGGCACCGAATGGTGGCCGCGGCGTTTGCCGACGAAGTGGAGCTCGCAATGGGGAGGCACCAGCTCGAGCAGGGCCCTGGGGACCAGCGCGTCATAGACGAGGGCATCGCAGCTCTGCAGCAGCCGGTGGGCCCGCAGGGTGAGCAGCTCCGGGTCACCGGGGCCGGCCCCCACCAGGTAGACGGTGCCGGGCACCGAAGTGCTCATGGCAGGAGCGGAAGCAGGGCGGGGATGAACAGGGCAGGATCCGCATCTGGAGGGAACTGTATGGAGCGGGCTGCACGCTGGCCGAGCCGGAGCTGCCCGTCCGTGGCTCAGGGGCCGCAGGCGCTGAAGGGTTCGCGCACGAAGAACAGGGCATCGCGGGGCTCCACCGCCAGCCCACCGCGGCTCCAGCTCCCCCAGCGGGTCACGAACTTCTTCGGACCCCGGCGCTCGATCGCCACGGTGCTGCCGCTGCGCAGTTCCCGGTAGCAGCCCTCCAGATCGCTCAGGGTGAGATCGAGCACCGGCTGATCGAAGCGCTCGGCGCCCTTGTTGATCACGGCGAATCCCTCGGCTCCCCGCTGCAGCAGCAGCACGGTGCTCCTGTTGATCGGCCGCAGGATCGTTTCGTTCCCATGGCGCCCTTCCCGGGCCCGGCCCGCAAGGATGCGGCGGAACAGGGCGCCGGCGCTCAGGTAGGGCGCCGCGGCGGCATCGCCGGCGAGCACCAGCGGGGTTCCGTGCTGCCGGGCCAGCACATAGGCGCTCGCCAGCCAGGCATCGGCGGGATCGCTCCAGGGGTTGAGGGCGTCTTCGCGTCGAACGCGGATCTCCGCCAGGTTGTCGTGGCTGCGGCCGAAGCTCACGCTGCGGGGATCCGCAAGGACCGCCGCCGGCAGGGAACGCAGATCGCCACCCCAGGAGAAGGCCCGTCGCAGCGATCCGTACAGCACGAAGTCGGTGACGGCGGCGATCCACGCGTAGTCCTGGGCCCCGGTGTCGCCGTCCTGGATCACCTCCAGGTAGTTCCAGATGCGACGTTGGCTGCGGGCATCGACGTGATCGATGTACTCCTTCAACACCTGCGGCGGCATGTGCTTGGCGGCATCGAAGCGGAAGCCGTCGATCCCCAGGCCGAGCAGCCGCTCGAGATGGGCCTTCTGAATCCGCTTCACGTTGGCCGTGAACACCAGATCCGGCAGGCTGCCGAGCCAGCAGCCGAGTTCGGAATCGCGGTTGCCGTCGTCGTAACCGCTGCGGCCTGGCACCCGGCTGTCCGTGTCCCGGCAGGGGCGGCGCAGGGTGGCCCCGGGAAGGCCGTGGAAATCGGCCCGCCCCAGGCCCGGGTAGCAGAGTGGGTTCTCCTGCTCCGGCCGGCCATCGAGATCGGCCATGTGGTTGAAGACCACATCGGCGATCACCCGCACCCCGCAGCCATGGGCCCGGCGGATCAGCCGGCGCAGATCCTGCTCCGTGCCCAGCCCGGCGATCACACCGTGATCCACGGGCTGGTAGCGCCGGGCCCAGCCCATCGGGGCCGCGAAGGGTCCGGGGTGCGACTGCTGGGCCGGCGAGATCTGCACGTGCGACCAGCCCTGCTTCCCCCAGCGGCACACCTGCTCTTCCACCTGCCGAAACGGCAGATCGAAGGCGTGCAGAATCGCGGTGGGCTGCTCGCCCGCCGAGGCTCCGGCCGGCAGGGCCAGGGCCAGAAGCAGGGCCAGCCGGCTCAGAAGGGAGCGGCAGCGCACCGATGGGACGTGGGGGGTCAGGGTGGCGGGGGCAGGGTCTCGCCGAGAGCTGCCCGCACCTCCTCCATCACGTCGGCCCAGTCCCCCTGCTGCCGCTGACGGAACAGGCGCAGGGACGGATACCAGGATGTGGTGGAGGCCGAGAGTCCCCAGCGCCAGTCGGGAAGCAGGGGCAGCAACACCCAGGTGGGTGTCCCCACGGCTCCGGCCAGGTGGGCCGTGACGTTGCTGATGCTGATCACCAGATCGCAGCAGGTGATGATGGACGCCAGTCCGTCGAGGTCGCTGTAGGCATCGACCGAGGACTCCTGACGGATCTCGATGCCGTGGGCCGCTGCCACGGCATTGATGGTGTCCTGAACAGGTCCGTACTGGAGGGAAAGGAGATCAGCTCCGCTTCCGTGCACCGTCCGGGCGAGCAGGTCGAGCGGGATCGACTTGTCGGGACCGATCGCTGCGTTGGTGCTGCTCCAGGACAGGCCGATCAGGGAACGGCCAGGCCTTCGGAGCCGTTGCCGGAGTTCTGCACAGCGCACCGGATCGGTCTGCAGAAATGCGTCGTGCGAATCGGAAGCCTCCCTTGAATCGAAGAAATGGCGCGCCAGCGTTCCCATCGGCAGGTGGCTGTCCACCTCATCGACCCCCGGCTCATAGGACGCATCCACCACCTGAATGCCGGGGAGGGAGCGTCGAAACAGGCCAAGCAGACGCGTGTCCGTGCACACGGTCAGCTGATCGGTCATCGCCTGCAGCGAGCCAAGGAGACTGCCGAACATGAGCTGGTCGCCGATGCCCTGCTCCGGCCAGATCAAAGGCCGACGACTCCCCCGATCGGGCGTCCATTCGGGCAGATCGGTCTCCATGTAGTGGAAACCGTTGTTCTTGCCCTTCCATCGCCATTCATACTCCTGCCAGCCGCGCTCGTGCTGGCCCGTGAGCAACAGGAGAAGGGCGAGATTCCAGTGGGCCTCGACGCAGCCGGGGTCCCGCTGGATCGCCTGCTCATAGGCAGAAATCGCCTCCTTGAGTCGAGCAGCCTTGCGCAGGCTGTTGCCGAGGTGAAGATAAGGCTGAGCTTCACCGGGCCTGAGGGTGACGACCTGGGTGAGCGCAGCGATCGCCGCTTCCAGGTCGCCATTCTTCTGGAGCAGGATGCCGTAATCGCTGAGGATCTCCGCATCCTCAGGGCGAAGGGAATGTGCATGGGCATAGGCAACAATCTTTCCCGGGAGGTCGCCCATCTCCATCAACGCCAGACCACGACTGCACAGGGCCCGCACATCATCGGGCCTCTGGGCGAGCGCCTTCTCGTAGCGATCGATCGCGCTGCGGAATTCGCCATGGCTCCGCAGGATGTCACCGATGTTGAGCAGGGCTTCCGGGAAAGCGGGGCGCAGGGAAAGGGCCCTGTTGTAGCTGTCGATGGCGGCAGCCGGCTCCCCCTTGGCATTCAGGGCGAAGCCGAGGTTGAAGTGCGACTCGGGATGATCCGGCCGCAACATGATCGCCGTTCTGAGGTGGTCGATCGATTCGGCAATCCTGCCGATGCCCCCATAGAGCGCCGCCAGGTTGCAGTGCACCGCGGCATTGCGCGGATCTCGGCAAAGTAGCTGCTGGTAGAGGGCTTCAGCCTCCTGCGCCCGTCCCTGCTGCAGCAACTGTCGGGCCTGCTGATCGATGATCCCGGGCGAGAGCGAGCTCAGGGGCTTGCGAACCGGACCGTTCGATTCCGGCCGTCCAGGCTTGCCTCCGAAACCGGCTCGACTCCCTCTGGATCCAGGCATCACGGAGGAGGGGGACCCCAATGGGAATGGTCAGGCCATCATCCCCGATCCAGGTGGTGCTCACGCTCGATGCATCGGCGCCCTGGAGGGCGACGATCCCGCCCTGGAGCAGCTCGTCCGCGAGGGCGACCATCAGCATCGAAACTGGGTCGCCACCGCAAGGCACGGAACACCAGCCCCATGGAGCAGTTCCTCCTTGTCCTGGCGGTTCTCCCTGCTCCGCTGACGCTGGCGCTTCTGTTGCCCCCCGGCTGGATCCAGGAACGCCGGGATCGGCGCCTCGCCGCCCTGCTGCTGCTGCTCGGCGCCCTGGCGGTGATCGCGGGCTCGGCCGTCGCCCTCTGGCTGCTGCCGGGCGCCATCGCCGAGGCGGCCTGCGTGGTGGGCAGCGCGTTCCTGATGCTCCTCAGCCTGTTCTCGATCATGCCGGTCTGTCCCCGTTCCAGCGGCCTCGAGACCGCCATGGCCGTGGCGCTCAGCGGTGTGGCGATGGCGGTGTATGGCGGCACGCGCCTGGTGGTCCTGGCCAGCCGCAGGCGGCGGGACTGATCCCTCACCACCGGGGAGGGAAGGTCGTCGTCAGGTCTCCCCCGCTTCCGGCTTCCGCAGTAGCCAGGCCAACACCTGCTCCATGAGGGCATGGGCCTCTGCGTAGCGCTCCGGGGTCGCGGCACGCAGCTCCGCCTCGCTCGCACAAACCGATCCGCCACCAGTTCGTCGCCGCAGTGGCGAATCAGTGCCTCAACGGCCGCCGGCGTGACTTCGAGGTGGCACTGGAGACCGATCACCCGCGGACCAACCTGGAAGGCCCGGTGGGCAAAGGCCTCGCTGCGGGCCAGGTGCAGGCCCCCCGGCGGCAGACCGGAGCGCACGGCCTCTGCCACGCAGGCCTTCTCCTCCCGCAGCCAGGGAAGCCGCACCTCATCGTTCACGCTCATCGGCCCGCCCAGAGCGATCAGCAGGTCGATCCCCTCAAGAGGGGGTGGAGAGGCTCCGGGCTCGAACCAGCGGGTCCAGCTGATGCGGGCGCCGCGGGACTCCAGCCAGGGACCGATGCAGCCGAGGCCCTCGAACGCCACGTGCTGCAGGACGTGGACGTGCATGGCGGAGACGTCCTGCCCGCTTCAGCCCACAGCGCCGGCTCCGGCCAGCAGCGCATCGAGGCGGCCCTGACGCTCGAGGACGTGGAGGTCGTCGCAGCCGCCCACGTGTTGATCATCAATGAAGATCTGAGGCACCGAACTGCGACCGTCGGAGCCGCGCTCCACCATCGCGCGCCGAGCCGCGGCATCACCGTCGATCGCGTACTCCTCGTAGCTCACACCTTTGCGATCAAGGAGCTGCTTGGCGCGGATGCAGAAGGGGCAGGCACGCCAGGTGTAGATCTCGACCCGGGCCATGGGAAAGGAGAGCAATCTGCCCCAACTCTGCCGTTCCACCGGCTCCGAGTGCGAGCTCAGGACCGTCCGGGAATCCGTCCGTCGGGCCGGAGTGAGGAGCCCCGGTTCAGCGGCAGTCGGTGAGGGGCTGCTCCGGCAGCGGCACCCAGCCAGGGAGCAACTGGGCGCCGGCGGCCTGGAGGGTGGGCAGCGGGTCCCGCAGGAAGCCAGCCGGAGCGGCCAGGGCGGCGCCGGTGAGCAGTCCGGTGGCCAGGGCCACCACCGCAGCCTCCCGCAGCAGACGGCGCCGGGACGGGCCGGAGGCACGCACGGCCTGCGCAAGCGGGCAGCGGGCGGCCTTCCGAGGACGGAGCGACCCCAGCCCGAGGCGCCGGGTGGCCCGTGGGCGGGGGAGATGCAGGGTCCGGGGAGCGAGGGCCATGGGCGGCAACGCAGCGCAATCCACACAGTTATGGCATGAATTCGCCGCAAGGAGCCCCTTCCCCAGCCCGCCTAGCCTCTTCTCAGACGCCGCGTGGGTCGTTGCCAGCCGTTTCCCCCGACCCCGACGGCGCTCCACCCCCCTCCGCCTCGGCGGCCCCCGGCGGGCTGCTGCGCGTCCTGGGGGTGGGCTTCGGGCTGGCGGGAGCGGTGGGGGGCACCATCGGCGCCGGCATCCTGCGCACGCCAGGGCTGGTGGCGGCGGCCCTGGGCACGGCCCCCCTGGTGCTGGGGGCCTGGCTTCTGGGCGGTCTGTACGCCCTGCTGGGAGCGGTGTGCGTGGCCGAAATGGCGGCGGCCCTGCCGGAAGCCGGCGGCTGGACGGTCTATGCCCGGCGGGCCTTCGGCCCTCTGGCGGGGTTCACCGTGGGCTGGATCGACTGGATCGGCCACTGCGTGGGGCTGGCCTGGGTCGCGATCACGCTGGGGGAGTACGGACTCGCCCTGTTGCCGGCATCCCTCACAGCCGGCTGCCCCCTGGTGGCGGTGCGGGCGATCGCCATCGGTGCCCTGGCCCTGTTCGCCCTTATCCAGCTGGTGGGGGTGCGGGCCGGCGGCGCCAGCCTGCAACTGCTGAGCCTGGCAAAGGCGGTTGCCTTCCTGGCCCTGGTGGCCGCCTGCTTCCTGATCGGCGTGCCCGCGGGCACCGAGGCGGGTGCCGCCACCGCAACCGTGCCAGCACCTGTCGCCCCCGCGGGGATGGCCGCCCTGGCTCTGGCGGCTGTGCCGGCCCTGCAGGCCGTGATCACCACCTACGACGGTTGGCACAGCCCGATCTACTTCGCCGAGGAGTTCGAGGATGCTCCGGCCGACCTGCCCCGTTCCCTGATCGGCGGGCTGCTCGCGGTGCTGGCGATCTACCTGCTGGTGAACCTGGCGCTTCTGCACGTGCTGCCGCCGGCGACCCTGGCCTCCTCCTCCCTGCCCGCAGCCGATGCCGCCCGGCTGCTGGCCGGGAGTGCCGGAGCTCGCGCTATCACCGGCCTGGCGCTGCTCTCGCTGCTGGGGCTGATCGGCGCCACCACCATGGGTGCCCCGCGGATCCTCTACGGCCTGGCCGAAGCCGGCCTCACGCTGCCCGCCCTGGCGACGGTGAACGCCGGCGGCACCCCCACCGTGGCCGTGCTGCTCACGGCCGCCGCCGGGGCCGTCCTGGTGATGGCGGGCGATTTCAGCCGGCTGCTGGGCATCGCGGCGGTGATCTACGTGGCCCTCTACGCCACCGGCATCGTCTGCCTGATCGTGCTGCGGCGCCTGGAACCGGAGCTGCCGCGGCCGTTCCGGGCCTGGGGCTGGCCCTGGAGCGCCGGCGTCATGCTGGCGGGATCGCTGGCCTTCCTGGTGGGTGCCGTGCTCGAGTCTCCCGGCTCCAGTGCCGTGGCCATGGCGCTGATGGCCGTCGGGGTGCCGATCCACCTGATCACCCGACCCGACGCCTCAGGCGGGGCGTGATTCGGGCTTGCGGAACACCAGGACCGGCAGTTCCGAGTGGGTGAGCACCCGCTGGGTCTCGCTGCCGAGCAGCAGCCCCGCCAGGCCGCGACGTCCGTGGGAGGCCATGAAGATCAGGTCGCAGCCCTGCTCGCGGGCCGCCTCGATGATCGCCTCATAGATCACCGGGTTGTCGCTGGACACCGTGGCGCACTCCACCCCGCCCTCCACCGCCAGGGCCCGGGCCCGCTCCAGCACCGAACCGGTGTAGTCGTCCTCGGCGCGGGCGAACTGGTCGGCCATGGTGGGATCGAGCACCATCGGCTCGCCGTAGAGGGCCCCGTCGATGTGGGTGAGGAAGCTCTCCTTGGCATGGAAGAAGGTGATGCGGGCACCGGCATCGCTGGCGAAGCTCACGGCCCGCTGAATCGTGCCGTCGGAGAGATCGGAACCGTCGGTGGGAACGAGGAGATGGCGAAACATGGGAATCCCCCGGAGGAGAGAACGACGGTCCGCTCGCCATGATGCCTGCGCCAGCCGCCACTGAGGACATGACCGCGGCTGGGAAGCAGCCATGAGCGCGCCACCCACCGATCCCACCGGCCCGGACGACGCTCAAGCGATCCGCCGGGCCGATCCCGCCTGGCTCTCCAAGGTGCTTGGCGTCCGGGTGGAAGGATTCGAGGCGCAGGTGATCGGCGCTGAGCGCGGCTTTGTCTCCACCACAACCCGGCTGCGGCTGCGCACCGATCCCCCGGGCTGCGGCCCCGCGGCGGTGGTGCTCAAGAGCGAGAGCGCCAACCCGGTGTTCCAGGGGCTCTCGCGCCAGCTGCGGGCCTTCGAGCGCGAGGTGCGCTTTTATCGCGAACTGGCGCCGGCCCTGGCCGACCAGCTGCCGCGGGTGCACGGCTGCAGCGATGGCGATGACGACCACTGGCTGCTGATGGACGACCTGTCGGCGCTGCGCCCCGGCGACCAGGTCCGGGGCCTGAGCCAGGAGGAAGTCGGTGCCGTGCTGCGCCGCATCGCCAGGGTGCACGCCCGTTACTGGCGGGATCCCTGTCTCGAAGCCCGCCCGTGGCTGCCCTCGCACAGCTTCTGGTTCACGGGCGACTTCGCCGCCGTGCTGCAGGCCTTCGAGCGCGACTACGCCCTGCGGCTGGGGGACACGGCGATGGACCTCATCCGGGAGGCCGTCGCCCACAACGACGCCATCGAAGAGGCGCTGCGCCAGCGCCCCTGGACCCTGGTCCACGGTGACCTGCGGGCAGACAACCTGCTGTTCGGCGGTCCGGCCGACGATCCGGTGGCCACAATCCTGGACTGGCAGACGGTGACCCGGAGCCTGGCGGCGATCGATGTGGTGTTCCTGATCGGCGGCAGCGAACCGGTGGCTGAACGCCAGGGGCACGTGGAGGAGCTGCTGGATCTCTGGCACCGGGAGCTGGTGGCGGCCGGGGTGAACGATTACGGGCACGAGGAGGCGCGACGCGATCTGCAGCTGGCGGCCCTGCGCTGCCTCAACGTGTGTCTGCGGGTCTACGGGTTCCTGCAGGATCCGGCGGTGCCGCCACGGGTGGCCCTGCTGAACGACACCGAACTGCAGCGCCATGCGGCCGCGGCCCTGGAGCTGCAGGCGCAGGAGGCCCTCACCGCCCTGCCGGGCTGAGGGAGGGATGCGCGCGGGGTCCGCAACCGACATCATCGGGGCGACTCCGCGGCAAGCCCGTGATCAGCGAAGCCCTGTGCGCACGGCCTACCGCCGCCGGCGCGACCGTGGACCACAGCGTAGTAGCGGCCCTGCTCACCCAGACCGATCTGGTGCAGGACATCGCCGCCCTCACCTGTGAGGCGCTGCGGCGGACAACCCCTCCTGGCGGCGAGGCCCCGTCGGCCGCCCTGGTGAAGGGGATAGCCGCCAGGGTGGCCGCGGGCCTGGCGGTGGGCCTGATGGAATCGGATCTGGTGCTGCGCATCGAGCGCTGCCTCGAAGCCAGTACCCCCTTCGCCGACAGCTGGCAGTCGTGCCCGGAGTGAAGGGGCCCTTCACCGGGCCGCGCCAACCGGCTGCCCGGCCTGCATGGGCGAGGAGGCGCCGGGCACCAGCCAACGGGTGGTGATGCTGCGGGTGCCGATCGGGGTGGGCGTGAGCCAGAACACCCCCCGGAACCCATCGGTGAAATAGGGATCGCCGGTGTAGTTGGTGCGGGGTTGCTCCAGGGTCGCCGCCCCCACACCACCCACCAGTCCGAAACGCTCCAGCGATTCGGAGAAGAACAGGTCCTGGAGCAGATACCAGCGGGTCTCATCCACCGCCGGGTCGATCTTGTGGGTGGTGATCGTGCGGGGGGTGAGGCGCACACCGATATCGCGGCTGATCTGGCCTACCCAGACAGGCTTGCGGTTCACCGTCACCGGCGCGAGCCACAGCCGCATGTGGTTGCGCTGGTTCACATCCTCGCGACCCTTCTGCAGCGCGATGTCCTGACGGCGTCCGAACACATAGAGGGAGGAGACCGGCGCATAGCGATAGCGGTGGCCGAACAGGGAGGAGCGCGCCGTCTCCCAGGCGGAGGTCACCGTGAGGGCCTGGGTCACGTGCCAGCCGCGGCGGGCCAACGGCGGGAACACGGTGTCCCGGTCGCCCACCAGCACCACGTTGAGCGGGTCGGCCGGCGTACGGCGATCGCCGCCGAGGGTGCAGCAGGGAAGGCGCTCGAGCCAGCTCCGGAACTGCTCATCCGTGAGATTCCGGCGGCGGGCGTGTGACATCAGCCGCGGCCAGTCGACCTTCTGAAAATCGGTCCGCAGGCCCGGAACCGGAGCCAGGAAGGAAAAGCGGCGCACCTGGCCGTGGCCGGCCCCCACCAGTTCGATGCTGGTGTACTTCGCCCCCTCATCGCGGTGGGTGAAAATGAAGCCCGATCGGGTCTGACCCGGCTCCACCGTCATCGGCAGCCCCAGATCGTGCAGGTGGCGATCGATCTGGCGGTTGATCCCCGGGGTCAGCCAGCGGTGCCCCAGCCAGGCCACCTCCAGGGGGGAGTAGTACTCGCTGTCCACGGTGATCGGCGGCAGGTACCAGCGCACATCGGCCCGGTTCACCACCTGCACCCACACCGGCTGGATGCGATCGTCGGGGATGGCGAAGCCGATCAGATCCCGGCTCTCAGCGGGTGTGAGGGCCGTCACCCGCACCTTCACGCCGTCGTGGCTGCGCAGCAGGGACCGCCGGTGCACGGGCAGTTCCTCGAACGGTTTCGGCCGGAAGCGCACGTGCCCCTCCACCACCATCGCTCCGACCAACAGAGCCCCCAGCGGCAGCCCGTAGCGGGAGAGAGCAGGCGGCACCGGCAGCCCCATTCCCCTCCCTCAGGCCCTGCCCACCAGCTTCTGGCGCAGGCCCTTGATCCGGTCGCGCAGGTTGGCGGCCTCCTCGAACTCAAGGTTCTTGGCGGCGGCTTTCATCCTGTCCTCCAGCTGCTGAATCAGCTCGGGCAGGGCGTCCAGGGGCACGTCGTTGTGCTCGGCCTGCTCGGTCGCCTGCTCCAACTGATCGTCGCTCAGACGCCGCGATACCTCAAGGAAAGCAAGGATGGAATTTCCGGCCCGCTTGCCAGCGGGGGTTGGGGTGATGCCGTGTTTCTCGTTGTAGGCCTGCTGGATGTCGCGGCGACGCTCGGTTTCGCTGATCGCCTTCGCCATCGAATCGGTGAGATTGTCGGCGTAGAGCAGGGCCACTCCCTCCACGTGACGAGCGGCTCGGCCGATCGTCTGGATCAAGGAGCGCTCAGCCCGCAGAAAGCCCTCCTTATCAGCATCGAGGATCGCCACCAGCGACACTTCCGGCAGGTCAAGGCCCTCCCGCAGCAGGTTCACACCCACCAGCACGTCGTACTCGCCGTTTCGGAGATCCTGGATGATCTCGATCCGCTCGATCGAATGGATCTCGGAGTGGAGATAGCGCACCCGCACGCCATTCTCGGCCAGGTAGTCGGTGAGATCCTCCGCCATCCGTTTGGTGAGGGTGGTTACCAGCACCCGCTCCTGCTTGTCGGCACGCACCCGGATCTCACCCAGCAGGTCGTCCACCTGGCCGTCGGTGGGACGCACCTCCACGATCGGATCGAGCACGCCGGTGGGGCGGATCACCTGCTCCACCACCTGCCCCTGGCTCTGGGCCAGCTCCCAGCTGCCGGGGGTGGCGGAGACGAAGATCGACTGCCGCGCCTTCTGCCAGAACTCCTCGCCCTTCAGGGGCCGGTTGTCGGCGGCGGAGGGCAGGCGAAACCCATGCTCGATCAGCACCTGCTTACGGCTCTGGTCGCCGTTGTACATCGCCTGCAGCTGGCTGCAGGTGACGTGGCTTTCATCCACCACCAACAGCCAGTCGTCGGGGAAATAGTCGATCAGGCACTCAGGCGGAGTACCTGCTTCGCGGCCGGCCAGATGGCGGGCGTAGTTCTCCACTCCGTTGCAGTAGCCCACCTGCTCCAGCATCTCCAGGTCGTAGATGGTGCGCTGCTCCAGTCGCTGGGCCTCCAGCAGCCGCCCCTGGCTGTTGAGTACCTCCAGCCGCTCCCGCAGTTCGGCGCGGATCGCCTTGATCGCCTCCTCCAGCCGCTCCTTCGGGGTCACGAAGTGCTTGGCCGGATAGATGTTGATCGCCTCCAGGCTCTGCAGAATCTCTCCGGTGGTGGGATCCACGTAGCGGATCGCCTCCACCTCATCGCCGAACAGCTCCACCCGCACCAGCCGGTCCTCGTACGCGGGGCCGATCTCCAGCACGTCGCCGCGCACGCGGAAGCGACCGCGCGAGATCTCCAGATCGTTGCGTGAATACTGGTTGTTCACGAGCTCCCGCAGAGAACCGCGCAGGTCGAGGCTTTCGCCCACCCGGAACTTCACAGCCGCCTTGAGGTACTCCGAGGGAATCCCCAGGCCGTAAATGCAGCTGATTGACGCCACCACAATCACATCCCGGCGCTCGAACAGCGAACGGGTGGCGGAGTGGCGCAGCATATCGATCTCTTCATTGATGGATGCGGTTTTGGCGATGTAGGTATCAGAGACCGGCACATAGGCCTCCGGCTGATAATAGTCGTAGTAGGAGATAAAGTACTCCACCGCGTTGTGCGGAAAGAACTCGCGCAGTTCGTTGCAGAGCTGGGCCGCCAGGGTCTTGTTGTGGGCCAGCACCAACGTCGGTCGGTCGGTGCGGGCGATCACGTTGGCGATCGTGAACGTCTTGCCAGTGCCGGTGGCACCGAGGAGGGTCTGAAAGCCGCGCCCGCCATCGACACCCTTCACCAGGGCGTCGATGGCGGCCGGTTGGTCACCCTTCGGTTCGTAGGGAGCGTGAAGCTGAAAAGCCATGACGCCCATTCTGGGCCCCATGGTGGGAGAAGCGCTGCCCTCAGCCGGGCGGGGAAGCCGACCCCGGCTTCAGCCGATCGGACCGGTGAACAGAGCCGCCGCTCCAGTGAGCTTCACGTTCAGGCCGGGGATGGCGTTGAGGATGAAGTAGCAGAGCACGCTGTACACCAGGGCCCCGAGGGCGGCGCTGGTGAGGCCGTTGCGCAGGCGGAACCCCTGAATCAGCCAGGCCGCCAGACCGAACAGGATGATCGTGATCACCCAGTCGAACAGCCAACCGATCGGGATGAGCCCGCCGAGGGTGGTGATCGCCCACGCCGGACCGAGGATGAACTTCAGGGGCCAGGTGAGGATCACGCCGAGAAGGCCGATCACCACGGCGGAGACGAGGGCGATGGGGAAACTCGCCATCTCCACGCCCAGGAAGGGGACCTGGGAGATCAGGAGAAGAATGATCGCCCGGATCGGCCACTGGAGCAGGGAGACCAGCAAACCAGACATGGCAGGGAGTGCGCGGGAGGGAAGACAATCCCAACCAGGCTAGTCAGGGCCTTAGACGCGCACAACGGCCCGTTGATCGATCGCCTCCCGCAGCCCCCTCACCACCGCTACCATCGCCAGTTCGTCGTTGAGGCGATTGACAGCCGAGCCGACGCCCACGCCGGCAGCGCCGCAGGCCAGCGCCATGGGCACGGTGACGGCCGACAGGCCCGAGGCGCACAGCACCGGCAGTTCGATCGCCCGGCTGAGGGCATGGGCGGCGGCCAGGGTGGGCGCGGCCTTCTCGATCATCCCCAGGGAACCGGCACTGAAGGGCCGGGCGCTGGTGCCGCCCTCGGTCTGGATGAGATCGGCCCCGGCGGCCGCCAGATCCACCGCCAGCTGCTCCTGCTGATCGAGGGGCAGCACGTGGGGAACGGTCACCGACAGCACCACCTCGGGAAGCAGGGCCCGCGTCAGGCGGGTGAGCTCCAGCACCTCGGCGACGCCGAAGACAATGCCCTGGGGATAGAAGCTGTCGAAGTTGCCGATCTCCACCATCGTGGCGCCGGCGGCCACGGCGGGCGGGAACAGATCCGGATCCACCGCCGACACGCAGATCGGCAGGTCCGGTGCCGTGGCGGCCACCGCCTTCACAAGAGCCGGATCACAGGCGATGTCCAGCAGATCGGCGCCGCCAGCGGCGGCGGCCCGGGCGATCTGCTCCACCGAAGCGGCGTCGAAGTTGGCCAGGCCGGCGATCACCTTCAGCAGGCGCCGCTCGGTGATGGCGGACTGCAGGGAAGCGGGCAGGCTGGAGAGACGCGACATCGGCGAGCCGGAACGGACTTACCTTGATTCTCCCATCCGAGCCCACGGCGACTGGCTCCAGGCCGCAGGAACCCGGTCGGGGCTGGAGTGCCGACCACCTGCGGCTGCATCGCCATCTGCGGGCCCATCCCAACCTGCTGCCGCTCGGCGCGCCACTGTTGGTGGCCGTCTCGGGGGGCCAGGACTCGATGGCGCTGATCGGACTGCTTCATGACCTGCGGCGGCGGCATGAGTGGTCGCTTCACCTCTGGCACGGCGACCATGGCTGGCGACCGGAGGCCACGGCCCAGGCCGCCGCCCTCGCCCTCTGGGCCGCCGGGCGCGGCCTGCCGCTGCTGGGGGAGCGGGCCGATCCGCCACCCCAGGGGGAGGACGCCGCCCGCCGCTGGCGCTACGGGCGGCTGGCGGATGCGGCGCGGTCCCTGGGATGCACTCACGTGGTCACGGGCCATACCGCCGATGACCGGGCCGAGACGGTGCTGCTGCATCTGGCCCGCGGCAGCCACCGGCGTGGTCCGTCGAGCCTCCGGGCCAGCCGGCCGCTGGCGGAGAGTCCCGGCGCTCCGCGCCTCTGCCGCCCCCTGCTGCCGTTCAGCCGCGGTGACACCCTGCGGATCTGCCGGCAGCAGCACCTGCCGATCTGGGAAGATGCCAGCAACGGCGACCCCCGCTTCAGCCGCAACCGCGTGCGGACGGAGGTGCTGCCGGTGCTGGAGTCGCTGCATCCCGGTGCCGCCCGCCGGATCGCCGCCCAGGCCGAGCGGCTGGCTGAAGAGGAGGACGCCCTGGACGAACTGATCCAGCTCGCAGTGGCTGCCCTGGCACTGAGCCCTGCCTCCGATGGAAGGGAACAGCTCAATCGTGCCTCCCTCGCGGCCCTGAACAGGGCGAACCGACGGCGCCTGCTGCACAGCTGGCTGAGAAGGCGGCTCGGACGACCGTTGAACGCCACGGTGCTGGACGACCTGGTCGCACGGCTGGAAGCGGGTGGGTCTCCGGGGAGGCTGGCGCTGCCTGGCGGCTGGCGTTTGGAATGGAACCGAGGCACAATGGTTCTCATGGGCCCCGACCACACCGATGGCTGAGCCGCACGAGCAATCGGCCGCCGCCGATCGGTATGCCGCTGTCGAAGCGGCGTACTGCGACGACCGCTGGCAGGACGTGCTCGATCAGGGGGAGCGGCTGCTTGGCGATCTCGACCCGCTGGATGACGCCCTGGCCACGGCCCTTCGCCAGCGGCTGCAGTTACTGATGGCCCACTCCCATCTCCACGGCTTCGGCGACAGGGACGCGGCCGAGGATCTCTACCGCCAGGTCCTGAACACGGCGAACGCCGAACCGGCCCTGCGTCGCAGTGCCGAAGAGGGTCTGCAGCAATGCAACCGGCCCATCGTCCGCGCCGCGGTGGACATCGTGGAGCCACCTGCCCTGGCGGCCCCCGCATCGGAACGACCGCTGCCGGAGCCGGTGGCTCCACCCCTCACGGTGGATCCAGCCGTCCCCTTTGCCGCTGGCACCGCGTCCGCCACCGCCAGCCTCATCCAGGCAGCGGCCACCCCCTGGCTGGCCGCGAACCCACAAATCCCCGCTGCGGTTGTTCGCGACGCGGAGGAGGGGCCCGGCGATCCCAGCCCTGCATCGACCCCGGCACCGAGGCTGATGGCGGACGTGGTGGAGGAGCCGGAGCTGCTCGAGGTTCACAGGGTCGATCCTCTGCTGGCCGAGGAGATCGAACTCGCCCTGCAGGAACCGGCCGCATCCGCAGCCCCGGCCCAGGTGAAGGCATCGCCCGGTGATGGGCCCGCAAAACAGGCTCCGGAACGTTCACCGGAGCTGCAGAACGAGACCCCCCCGGCTGAAGCCAGCCCCGCCGTGCTCGAAGGTTTGCCCTTGCAGCCACCTCCAAGCGGTCTGGCAACCGTCGCGGAAGCTCCCTCCTTACTGGAAGAGGAGCTGTTCGAAGACGACGAAGACTCGGATCTGCTGGAGGGGCTGCTGCAGGTGGCCCTGGGCTGAGCCTGGGCCACCGGTGGGGATCAGCCGGCCACGGCGGCGGAGCGACGCCGGCGGGTACGGCCGGCGGGCTCGGGCTCTTCAGCACTGCGGCGGGCGGCGGCAGGAGCGGGAGCGGGGCTGGCGGAGGGGGCAGGCGCAGCTGCCGAAGCCGCCACCGGGGCGGGAGCTGCGGAACGCAGCGGAGCGCCCGGGCGGCCACCGTCACGGCGACCTCGGGGGGCCGGACGGGTGTCAGGCTCGGCGTCAGCACGACCCTTATAAGCCGGTGTTCCGGCGGGGGCAGGCTGCACCAGGCAGATGATCAGGGGGTCGACCTGGAGTTCGCGGCGCAGGCGCCGCTGCAGACCCACCTCGATCTCGCGCTGGACACCGACCCAATCCACGTCGGGTGCCTTGCCGCCGCTGTTGCGCGCGAGCTGGTTCCAGCGGTTCTCGAGCACCCAGGTGATCTCCCGTTCCGCCCAGACCGAGAGCTTGCGGGCATCGGCTGCGGTGACCACACCACGCAGATTGACCCGGGGCGGCGCCGCCATCACCCCGTCGGTGGTGATCACCGCCAGCAGGGTGATGACCCCGTCCTCAGCCAGCTGCTGGCGTTCCTTGAGCACCCTGGCATCGACGATGCCATTGCGGGAGGCATCGAGCAGTTCGATCCCTGCCTTGACCGGCTCGCCCTTGTGGATGGTGTCCGGGGTGAGTTCCACCACATCGCCGTTGTCGACGATCAGGATGTTGTCAGCTGGCACCCCCATCGACTGAGCCGTCTTGGAATGGCAGACAAGCATGCGGTGCTCGCCGTGCACGGGCACGAAAAACTTCGGCTTGGCCAGGGCCAGCATCAGTTTGTGGTCCTCCTGGCAGCCGTGTCCGGAGACGTGAATGCCCTCGCCTTTGCCGTAGACCACCTTGGCGCCCATCATCATCAGGCGATCGATGGTGTTCACGACCGAGATGGTGTTACCAGGGATAGGGCTGGCCGAAAAGATGATGGTGTCGCTTGACTTCACCTGGACCTGGGGATGCTCGCCCCGGGAGATGCGGCTGAGGGCGGCCAGAGGCTCGCCCTGGCTCCCGGTCATCAGCAGCAGGGTTTCGCGGTCGGGAAGATCACGGATCTGCTTGATCGGCACGAACAGGTCATCAGGGGCACGCATGTAGCCGAGCTCCCTGGCCTTGGCGATCACGTTGAGCATCGAGCGTCCGAGAAGCCCAACCTTGCGCCCGTTTTTCATCGCCAGCTCCAGAATCATCGACACACGATGAATCGAGCTTGCGAAGGTGGTGATGATCACCCGGCCGTCTGCCTGGCTGATGTGGCGATCAAGATTCGGGAAGACGGATCGCTCCGGAGGAGTGAAGCCGGGGATCTCTGCGTTGGTGGAATCGCTGAAGAGGCAGAGCACACCCTGCTCGCCATAATGGGCCAGGCGTTGGATGTCGAATGTTTCTCCATCCACTGGGGTGTGGTCAAACTTGAAATCACCGGTGAAGATGATCACACCAACGGGCGTGGTGATGGCCAGCGTGAAGCTGTCGGCCATCGAGTGGGTGTTACGGATGAATTCGACCTTGAAGTGCTGGCCGACATGCACCACATCCCGTGGACCAACCGTCTGGATGGTGGTGCGATCGGTGACGCCCGCTTCCTCCATCTTCCCCTGCAGCATCGACATCGCCAGACGAGGGCCGTAGATGACCGGGATATTGAAGTTCTTGAGGTGGTGGGGAATACCGCCGATGTGATCTTCATGGCCATGGGTGACCACCATGCCCCGGATGCGCTTCTGGTTTTCGCGCAGATAACTGGTATCGGGCATCACCACGTTCACGCCGTGCATGCCATCACTGGGGAAGGCCAGGCCGGCATCCACCAGCATGAGCTCATCGCCGTATTCGAAGACGCAGGTGTTCTTGCCGATCTCGTGGAGGCCTCCGAGGGGGATGACACGCAGAGCCGGCTGTTTGCCGCTGGAACCGTTGTGGCCGTTGGGACTGGTCATGAAGAGAGAAAAGCAGAAAGAAGGAGAAGCTGGATCGGAAGCTCGCTCGCGAGCGGATCGAGGAAGCGGGCCTTGGCGTCAGGTGGGACGCAGGGCGGCAAGGATCGAGGAAAGTCGCTGGCGCACGTCGCTGTCGGCGGGAAGGAGGGGAAGACGGGGAGAGCCCACGGGCCAGCCGCTCAGCTCCAGCGCGGCCTTCACGGGGATCGGGTTGGTGGTGCAGAACAGGGCCTTGCCGAGGGGAAGCAACGCCTCGTGCCAGGCGAGGGCGGCGGCATGGTCGCCGCCAAGGAAGGCAGAGACCATGGCGCTGATCTGTGGTCCGGCGAGGTGGCTGGCCACGCTCACCACCCCCACGGCGCCCACCGCCATCATCGGCAGGGTGAGGGCATCATCACCGCTGTAGATGGCGAGGCGTTCGCCGCAGAGGGCCCGCAGCTGGCTCACCTCCTCGGTGGTGCCGCTGGCCGCCTTGAAACTCACCACGTTGGGGCAGTTGAGCAGGCGAACCACCGTTTCGGGCGCCACGCTGCAGCCGGTGCGACCAGGGATGTTGTAGAGCATGAGTGGAAGATCCGGTGCCGCTGCGGCAACGGCCCGGAAATGGGCCTCGAGGCCCGCCTGGGGAGGCCGGTTGTAGTAGGGCACCACCACGAGGGCCCCATCGGCGCCGAGGGCGGCCGCCTCCCGGGTGGCCTCCACGGCCTCGGCGGTGCAGTTGCTGCCGCTGCCAGCCAGCACCGGCCCCCGGCCGGCGACCGCCTCCTTCACAGCCGCCAGCAGACGGTGCTGCTCCTCCCAGCTGAGGGTGGGCGATTCACCGGTGGTGCCACAGACCACCAGCCCGTCTGAGCCCTGGTTGATCAGGTGATCCGCCAGGCGCGCCGCCAGCTCGACATCCACCGATCCATCATCCGCAAAGGGGGTGACCAGGGCGGTGAGCACCCGACCGAAGGGAGCGGCGCTGCAAGGGGCCGTGCTCAAGCGCCACCTCCTGAGACGGTGGCCGCCGGCTGGCATAGCAGTTCGGCGATCTGGATGGCGTTGAGGGCGGCACCTTTGCGGATCTGGTCGCCGCAGAGCCAGAGCTCCAGGGCATTCGGATCACTGAGGTCCTGGCGGAGGCGGCCCACCGCCACCGGATCCCGGCCGGTCACATCGGTGGGCATGGGGAAGCGGTTGGCCTCGAAGTCCTCGATCAGCTCCACCCCCGGCGCCTTTGCCAGGAGGGCGCGGGCTTCGGCCACCGGGAACGGCTCGCTGAACTCGATGTTCACCGCCTCAGAATGGGCTCGCAGCACCGGAACGCGAACGCAGGTGGCGGTGAGCCGCAGATCGGGAATCCCCATGATCTTGCGGGTCTCGTTGACCATCTTCAGCTCCTCCTCGCAGTAGCCGTTGGCCTGCAGAGGGGAGTTGTGGAGGAACAGGTTGAAGGCCAGGGAGTGGGGCAGCACCGTGCTCACCGGCTCGCCGCCGTCGAGCACGGTGCGGCTGAGTCTGCGCAACTCCTCCATGGCCCGGGCGCCCGCGCCGCTGGCCGACTGGTAGGTGCTCACCACCACCCGGCGGAGCGGCCGCCGTGCCGCCAGCGGCGCGAGGGCCACCGTGAGCAGGATCGTGGTGCAGTTGGGGTTGGCGATGATGCCGGCATGGCCGAAGGCGGCCTCGGGGTTCACCTCGGGCACCACCAGGGGCACGGCCGGATCGAGGCGGAAGGCGCTGGAGTTGTCGATCACCACGGCTCCGGCCTGCACCGCCACTGGCGCCCACTGCTTCGAAGCGCTGCCACCGGCCGAGGCCAGCACCAGATCCACGCCCTCGAAGGCCGCCTCGCTCGCCTCGCGGATGGTGTGATCCCGCCCCTCCCAGGCGAGGCTGCAGCCGGCGGAGCGCGGGGAGGCGAGGGGAATCAGTTCCGCCACGGGGAACGAGCGCTCAGCCAGGAGCTGGAGCAACTCCTGACCCACCGCACCGGTGGCGCCAAGGATGGCGACCCGCAGGGGACGACGAGGGAGGGTGGAGGAGGGGGTGGGTGCAGTCGCGGTGAAGGTCAACGGAGCGGAGGGGACGGGATCGGCGGAACAGCGGGGCGAGGAGAACATCCGGACGGGCCTCCGGAGACCGGGACCGTGCCGGCACCGCCGCCTTGAGAACCGGATGTTCAGCCGAAGCGAACCTGCCGACCTTCAGCGACCTCCGGTGGGAACACCGGGGACGTGCGGGGTGGTGGATTGGGGATATGCAGCGCCCTGTGCGTCGCAGAAACAATACGCGGCCGGGGCCCGGTTCGACCACTTTTCTAGGATCGGTCGTTGCCCAGCCGTAGGCCCGTTCCATGAGTCCAGCCGCCAGCACCACCGCTGCCGCCCCCGAAGACAGCCAGACAACGGGGAGCGGGTCGGCTCCGGAGACCGGCCTCAGGGTGAGCACCGCCCCCCGGCCGGGCAGCCGGGTCGCCGTGGAGGTGAGGGTGCCCGGCGGACGCTGCCAGGCCAGCTACGACGCGGCAATGGCGAAGCTGAGCCGCAGCGTGCGGCTGCCCGGATTCCGCAAGGGCAAGGTGCCGCGGCCGGTGCTGCTGCAGCAGATCGGCCCCCTGCGCATCCGCGCCACCGCCCTTGAGGATCTGGTGGACAGCGTCATGCGCGAGGCCCTGAGCCAGGAGAGGATCGAAGCTCTGGGCCGGCCCGAGCTGAGCGAAGGCTTCGAGACCGTGCTGGAGCGATTCAATCCCGGCAGCGAGCTGGTGCTCACCCTGGAGATGGACGTGGAGCCCACCCCGCGGCTCCGCTCCACCAAAGGGCTGAAGGCCGAGGCCGAGGCCGTGAGCTACGACCCGGCCCGGGTGGATGAGCTGATCGAGCAGTCCCGCCGCCAGATGGCCACCCTCGTCCCGGTCGAGGACCGGGCGGCCGCAACCGGCGACGTTGTCCGCGTGGCCTTCTCCGGCACCTTCACTGACACCGGCGAGGCGATCGAGCGTGGCAGCAGCGACGGCATGGAAGTGGAGCTGGAGGAGGGGCGGATGATCCCCGGCTTCGTGGAAGGGATCGTGGGCATGCAGGTCGGAGAGACGCGCACGGTGGCCTGCACATTTCCCGACTCCTATCCCCAGGAGGAGGCTGCCGGGCGTGAGGCGTGCTTCGCGATCACGCTGCAGGAGCTCAAGACCCGCGAACTGCCTGACCTCGACGACGCCTTCGCCCAGCAGGCCAGCGACAAACAGACCCTCGCCGAACTCCGCGCCGACCTGGAGACCCGCCTGAAGGAGGACGCCGAGCGACGCCATCGCACCAACCGCCACGACGCCCTGGTGGCCGCCCTGGTGGAGGAGCTGGAGGTGGAACTGCCGGAAACCCTCATCCGCCAGGAGGTACAGAACCTGATCGAGCAGACGGCCGGCCAGATCGCCCAGCAGGGCATGGACGTGAAGAAGCTGTTCACCCCGGATCTGATCCGCAGCCTGATGGACACCTCCCGGCCGGAAGCCGAGCAGCGGCTGCGCCGCAGCCTGGCACTCAAGGCCCTGGCCGCCGCCGAGGCGATCGAGGTGGCTGCGAAGGACATCGACGCCAAGGTGAAGGAGGTCAACCGCGGCCTGAGCGACACGAGTTCGATCGATCCGGGCCGCCTGCGCCAGGCGGTGGCCGACGATCTCCTCCAGGAGGCCTTGCTGGCCTGGCTGGAGGAGAATGGCACCGTCACCGAAAAGACCGCTCCTGCAGCGGAGCCAGACGCTGAAGGAGCATCCGAATCGGCAGCGGAGGGTGAAGCCAGGGCGAAGAAGGAAAGCGCGGCCAAGCCCAGGGCCCGCAAGGCCGCCAAGGCAGAGGGCTGAAGCGGGCAACCGTCCACGGGGGCGGGGGCAGTTGCCCATAGCATGGGCTCCACCCCCCTCCCCCGAGCCGACCCCCGCGTGATCGACGCTTCCAGCCCCGACGGGATTCGCCCCCACCCCATCCACAACGCCTGGTCGGGCCCGCGTCCCTGGGCCGCGCTCGCCGGGCAGGCCCCCAGCGCCGCCCCGGGCGTGCTCCCCACGGTGGTTGAGCAGTCGGGCCGGGGCGAGCGGGCGTTCGACATCTATTCCCGCCTGCTGCGGGAGCGGATCATCTTCCTCGGCTCCGGCATCGATGACCAGGTGGCGGATGCCCTGGTGGCCCAGCTGCTGTTCCTCGAAGCTGAGGATCCCGAGAAGGACATCCAGATCTACATCAACTCCCCCGGGGGATCGGTCACCGCCGGCCTGGCGATCTACGACACCATGCAGCAGGTGAGCCCGGACGTCGTCACCATCTGCTATGGCCTGGCCGCCTCCATGGGGGCCTTCCTGCTCTCGGGTGGAACGAAAGGCAAACGGCTCGCTCTTCCCAACGCACGGATCATGATCCACCAGCCCCTCGGAGGCGCCCAGGGCCAGGCAGTGGACATCGAGATCCAGGCCCGGGAGATCCTCTACCTGAAGGAAACCCTCAACGGCCTGCTCGCCGAGCACACCGGCCAACCGCTGGAAAAGATCGCTGAAGATACCGACCGCGACTACTTCCTTTCGCCGGCAGAGGCGGTTCAATACGGACTGATCGACCGGGTGGTCGACGACTCCGGTGCGTTGGCGCCCAGCGCTGGCGTCCCGGTTTGATCCTTAAGGAAGGCTGACGAACCCCACGTTCGCGTCGATCCTGGGATCGCGTTCGGGGGGTCCGCTCCCCGGGTCGATCCCTCCACCAGCCGGATGCCCCTCGCCGTCCCCTCCCGCCCGACGCTGCATGGCCAAGTTCGATGCCCACCTGAAATGTTCCTTCTGCGGCAAGTCGCAGGAGCAGGTGCGCAAGCTCATCGCCGGGCCCGGCGTCTACATCTGCGATGAGTGCATCGATCTCTGCAACGAAATCCTCGACGAGGAACTGGTCGATCACCACAGCCCCGCCGGCAGGCCGGCACCGGAAACCGGACGCAAGGCGGCCCCCCGGAAGAGCAGCAAGCCGGCTCCCACCCTGGCCTCGATCCCCAAACCCCAGCAGATCAAGGGTTTCCTCGACCAGCAGGTGGTGGGGCAGGAAGAGGCCAAGAAGGTGCTGTCGGTGGCGGTCTACAACCACTACAAGCGCCTGGCCTGGCAGGGCGACGGCCAGGGCGAGACCGATCGCACCGCCACCCGCCTGCACAAGTCGAACATCCTGCTGATCGGTCCCACCGGCTGCGGCAAGACCCTCCTGGCCCAGTCCCTGGCCGAGCTGCTCGACGTGCCCTTCGCCGTGGCCGACGCCACCACCCTCACCGAGGCGGGCTATGTGGGTGAGGACGTGGAGAACATCCTGCTGCGCCTGCTGCAGAAGTCGGATCTGGATGTGGAGCAGGCCCAGCGGGGGATCATCTACATCGACGAGATCGACAAGATCGCCCGCAAGAGCGAGAACCCCTCGATCACCCGCGACGTCTCCGGCGAGGGGGTGCAGCAGGCCCTGCTGAAGATGCTGGAGGGAACGGTGGCCAACGTGCCTCCCCAGGGAGGGCGCAAGCACCCCTACCAGGACTGCATCCAGATCGACACGAGTCAGATCCTGTTCATCTGTGGTGGCGCCTTCGTAGGCTTGGAGGAGGTGGTGCAGCGGCGCATGGGCCGCAATGCCATCGGCTTCCTGCCCGAGGGCGGCCACACCCGCAGCCGCCCCAGCAAGGACCGTCATGCCGCCGAAGTGCTGCGCCATCTGGAGCCCGACGATCTGGTGCGCTACGGCCTGATCCCGGAGTTCATCGGCCGGCTGCCGGTGAGCGCCGTACTGACGCCCCTGGACGCGCCGGCCCTGGAGGCCATTCTCACCGAGCCCAGAGATGCCCTGGTGAAGCAGTTCCAGACCCTGCTCAGCATGGACGACGTGCGACTCGACTTCGAGCCCGGAGCCGTCGAGGCGATCGCTGCTGAGGCTCACCGTCGCAAGACCGGCGCCCGAGCGCTGCGGGGCATCGTCGAGGAGCTGATGCTCGATGTGATGTACGACCTGCCGTCGCGCCAGGACGTGAAGAGCTTCACCATCACCCGCGACCTGGTCGAGCAGCGCAACAAGGTGAAGGTGCTGCCCCACCCCAGCGCCAACGCCGAGACGATCGACGACCAGGCCTGCTGAGAAGGAGCGCCAGCGGCCTCTGGTCGGGCAATCCCCACCCTGGCCTCCATGCCCGCAGAGACCGGCCGACGCGAGGCTGGAGATCCACCGCCACCACCCCGTCCTTGGCTGCCGCCGACCATCTGCAGGCCCCTCGCCAGCACGGGCTGTTCATGCACCATGGCATCGACCTGGGCGACGGCACCGTGGCCCACTACCTGGAGGGGCGCGCAATCCTTCGCAGTGAGCTTGAGGACTTCAGCCGCGGCCAGCCGATCACCACCGTGGACTACCCCCAGGAGGATTGTTCACCCACGGGTGTCGTGCTGCGACGGGCGATGGGACGGCTTGGGGAGCAGAACTACAACCTGCTGTTCAACAACTGCGAGCACTTCGCCCACTGGTGCAAGACCGGCCGGCACCGCAGCTCCCAGGTGGAGGACTGGCTGCACACCGGCAGCATCGGGGCGCTGGCCTTCGGCCAGTTCGTGCCTGCCGCCCTGCTCACCGGCGTGCGCATGCTGCTACGCCACGGGATCACGATTGATCCCGCGCATGTCGAGAAAGGTCGCGATCTGGCGCTGAAGAGCCTGGAGCAGCTTGATGGCCTGCGCCAGGGCCTGCAGAGCCGCCTTGAGCAGGAGCTCGCCAAGGCCGAAAGCCGCTGGGGCAGCAACGAACAACCCAGCGACCAGTTCGTGCGCCTCCGCCTCGCAGCCCAGAAACTGGCGGATCAGCTCAGCGAGGTGGAGGAGATGAAGGCGCGGCTGGAGGGGATGATCAGCGAGAAGGAGCCAAACAACACCATTAAGGAACCTCTGGGCAACAAGGCTGCTGAAGAGCCTTGGGGTCTTCCAAATAATCGGGAATGGCATTCTTGATGAATGTGAGCTACGATTAGCTCTGTTTTCATCGCTTTTGGGCCATTTCTTCCTGCTTTCAGTGCCCAGTCTTGTCCGCAAAGAGCACACTACTTCCGCATTCATGTCCCCATGGCAACTGACGCCTTGCCAGGAAGAGATTTGTCAGTGCGGCAAGCTCATTGATCTTGAAACGGTTGTTGGTCATGCCCCGCAGCCGGGTCTTCTGAAAGCCGAACTGCTGCTTTATCATCCGGAAGGGATGCTCCACCCTTGCCCGGATATGAGCCTTGGCAATCTCCACCAAATTCTCCAGCCGGTCTTCAGGCGTATCCGGAAGGGCCCGACGCTCGCCGGGGCACATGGCGACCCGGAACTTGACAGCCTTGCCCTCCATCTCCTCTCGTTGCTCAATTCCTTGGTAGCCAGCATCCGCGTAGACCACCTCCTCCTCGCCGTGCAGTAAGTCTGCAGCTGGGGTGAGGTCGTGCACATTGGCGGCGGAGGTCTCCACCTAGTGGATGAGGCCTGTGTCCTTGTCCACGACAATGTGGACTTTCATCCCGAAGTGCCACTGCTTGCCCTTGCAGGTCTAGTGCATCTCCGGATCCCGCTCTCCAGCTTTGTTTTTGGCGGAGCTAGGGACAGCGATCAACGTGGCATCGATGATCGTCCCTTGCTTCATCGCCATCCCCCGTGCCTTGAGATGGGCTTTGACCGTCTGGAAAATCTGCTCGCCTTGGTTGTGCTTCTCCAGCAGGTGCCGGAACGCCAGAATCGTCGTCTCGTCCGGAATCCTGTCGCTGATCAGGTCGATCCCGGCGAAACGACTCATGGTGGGCACCTCGATCAGAGCCTCTCCCATGCCTGGGTCGCTGAGCGAATACCACTGCTGCATCAGGTGGATCGCAGCATCGTGGCTAGCGGGTAGGGAGGCCGGCCGCCTTTCGTGCTGGTCATAGGGTAGTGAGGCTCAATCAGATCAACGAGTGCCTTCCATGGCACCACCTTCTCCATCTCAGCCAGAAACTTCTCACGCTTGGTGCGCTTCTTGGCCGTAGTCTGCTCGTAATCGCCGAACCCGAGCTGCTTACTGCCCATGGACTTGGTCCTGGCCTGCGGTCACAGGAGCATTATTGTTCAGTGGTTCACCTGGGTTTTCCAAGGTCTCCTTAGCAAGGGACACAAGCCATCCAATCTCAATTCATAGGTTTTCGCATCGTAATCAAGCAAGCCGATTCATTCAAGCCCGTCAACCCTGCACCAAGAGCGAAACCGAATCACCGATACCTCGATCAACCAAAATATCTTTGATTCCGGAAAGTAACATCGTAATAGGCCCTCATCTTACTGCTGGCAACGCTGGCCCTCTTGGAGACAAGGCGAAATCCGTTGGATCGCATAAATTCAGTGAACTCACCCAGCAAAGGGCAGCCTTCATAGGCTTCGGACGATTCTGTTGAGATCATCAAGACAATCTTGGCTGGACGCCCTCACAAACTGATTGTTAACAACACAAATTCGGGCTCCACCTTTATGCAATGGGATCGTGGGATCCAGGAATCAAGTGGTGAGTACATCTGGATCGCCGAATCAGATGACGTGGCTGCCCCAACCTTCCTGGAATCGATGATTGCAAAGCTTGAGCAGGAAGCAGTAGCCATGGCTTATTGCCAATCCATGGCAATCAATGAACAGTCTGAGCTCACTGGGTGCCTCAAGGGATGGACTGATTTCATCAGCCACCAATTATGGTCGCGGGACTTCTGCATGGCTGGCACCTATTTCGCAATCCACTTCATGGCTCTGAAAAATGTCATTCCTAATGCAAGTGCGGTCGTCTTCAAAAAAGGCTGTATGTGAGTCCATATCAGCTCAAGCCTGATCACAAGCTCGGTGGAGATATGTTGCTTTGGGTCAGCATAATGCATAAGCGCTCGATTGCCTGTGTAGCTCTACCTCTGAATTACTACCGTTTTCACTCAGCCACAGTTCGCAAATCAAGGCGATACCAATATCTCAATGAATGCCAATCGATAACCACATGGATTCTGGATTACACGCAAGCATGGAGTTATCCACAGGAACTCACGACGCTTCGTGAAAACCTGGCAGAACTATGGTTTTCGATTGGCCTCGAGCCTGCCTCTCTTAGGAACTGGTATCAATATCGGAAAGCATATCAACTCCTTTGGCAACTACACAGGCTGAGACTGCCAATGATTCTGTTGCGCCGGATTCCCAAGAGTGCCTGGCGGATCACGCTTCCCTACCGACTTTGGTGGCAACTGGGAACACGGTCACTGCTGCTGAAGGTTACAAGGAAGTTGCGATCCGGCAAAAGCTAATTCACGCAAATTTACCTGACGGTCATCAGACGCAAGCGTCGCCAGAGTTTGTAAACCAAACGATTAGCCATCAGCCCACAGCGATTGAAAAATGTTGGCCTGTGAGCGACACTTCGAGACAGCCAATCAGGCGTGAACAGGAAAAAGCTTCTCCAGCCAAAATATGTCATGATCTGCTGATAACGCTCCTGCTCGAATTTATAGTCCACACGGGTTGAGGACAACCCCTCGCATGAGAATCTGCAGATCAGCAAGGGGATGTGCTGAAAGCGTGAACAGGAATAAAGCTTGAGATTGTAATCCCAGTCGGCAAGCAGCGGATAATCTTCATTGTAGGTCAAAGCCAACTCATTAATGCGGCTCGCTCGATAAAAAATTGACTGATGACAGATGTTCAAAGCAGCTAACCTGCTGGGCCAGAAAGGGCCGCCATAAAGAAAGCCCTCGCCCGCCTCAAACCAGGCATCGCCATAAATGACATCCGCCCTAGAGGACACGAGAACTGGTTGGATTCGCTCAATTATCTCGGCCGAGTAGAGGCAGTCATCAGAACCAAGGACGTAGTACCATCGTCCTCTTGCGAGACGAATAGCATGGTTCAGAGCAGCGTAAATCGAAGATCCAATGGCTATAATGCTCAGAGCTTCAATGCCATGAGCGGAAAGTATTTGCATCGCATAATCGATCGTACCATCCGTGGACCCACCATCTGAGAACACGACTTCAAAACGGCGCGATCGCTGTGCGATCAGAGAGTTTAGAGCGGCATCAATCTTCCTTCGGCTGTTGAGCACTGGCATGATCACCGAAATCAGGGGTTGCGATTCCGTCTTCAACTTCTGAGTCATGGCACACTCATGGAGATTGATGGAGCTGGGTTCGTCATCGTTTGAATTTTCTCACGCTGAGATCAGGGCCACAAACAGCAGCGCCACGCGTAGACAGGCTGGAGGCCCTGGTCCATCGGGTAGCCCCCCCCCCCTTCACAATGGCGCCATGACCCAGGCCTACCAGCCGCTCCACCACAAGTACCGGCCCCAGCGCTTCGACCAGCTGGTGGGTCAGGAGGCGATCGCCACCACCCTGGGCAACGCCCTGCTCACGGGCCGGATCGCCCCGGCCTACCTGTTCAGCGGCCCCCGCGGCACCGGCAAGACGTCCAGCGCCCGCATCCTGGCGCGGTCCCTGAACTGCGTGGGCGCCGACGGCCCCACCCCCGAGCCCTGTGGCACCTGCGAGCTGTGCGCTTCGATCACCGCTGGCAACGCCCTCGATGTGATCGAGATCGATGCGGCCTCCAACACCGGCGTGGACAACATCCGTGAGCTGATCGAGCGCTCGCGCTTCGCACCGGTGCAGGCCCGCTGGAAGGTGTACGTGGTGGATGAATGCCACATGCTCTCCACGGCAGCCTTCAACGCCCTGCTCAAGACCCTGGAGGAGCCCCCGCCGCGTGTGGTGTTCGTGCTCGCCACCACCGATCCCCAGCGGGTCCTGCCCACGATCCTGAGCCGCTGCCAGCGCTTCGACTTCCGTCGCATCCCCCTGGAGGCCCTGGAACGCCACCTGGGTTGGATCGCCGCCCAGGAAGCGATCGGCATCACGCCGGAGGCCGTGCACGTCGTGGCCCAGCGGTCGCAGGGGGGGCTCCGTGACGCGGAAAGCCTTCTCGATCAGCTCAGCCTGCTGCCTCCACCGATCGAGGCCTCGGCCGTGTGGGAACTGCTGGGGGTGGTGCCGGAGCAGGAGCTGTTGGAGCTGGCCGAAGCGATGGCCGCAGGGGAACCCCTGGGGGTCGTGGAGGGAATCGGCCAGCTGCTGGAGCGAGGCCGCGATCCGGCGGCCGTGCTGCAGGGGCTGGCGGGGCTGCTGCGGGATCTGCTGCTGGCCGGCACGGCTCCGGATCGGCTGGAGCTGACGGGGGTCTCGCCGGCCCTGCGCCCGCGGTTGCCCGACGTGGCCCGGCGCCTCGGCAAGGCTCGCCTGCTGCGGTGGCAGGCCCAGCTGCGCGGCAGCGAGCAGCAGCTGCGGCTGAGCGTGCAGCCCCGCCTCTGGCTGGAGGTGCTGGTGCTGGGACTGCTGGCCGAACCAATGGCGCCGGCGCCTTCAGCGCCACCCCCGGCGGCCACCCCGCCCGCGGCGCCGCGGGCGCCTGTGACCCATGCGAACGCCGCACCTCCCACCCCGGAGCCACCCCCGCCGGCACTGAAGCAACCCGTGGCCGCCGCTCCTGCGTCGACCGCGCCGGAGGCAGCGCCCAAGGATCTGGCGGAGCTGTGGCAGCAGATCCTGGCGCGGCTCGAGCTGCCCTCCACCCGCATGCTGCTCAACCAGCAGGCCCGGCTCGTGCGCCTCGACGACCACCAGGCCCTGATCGAAGTGGCCGGCACCTGGATGGCCATGGTGCAGAGCCGTCTGCCGTTGCTCGAGCGTTCGGTGGAGGCGGCCCTGGGGAGCCCCCGCAAGCTGTCCCTAGTGGCCGGGGGGGTAGGGACGACAGCCTCCCGCCCTCCGGCAGCGGCCACGACTGCTCCGCCGATCCGCCCCGCTCCGGTCCCGCTGTCCCCTCCGGTCCCTGATCCTCCCCCGGCTCAGGAGCCGGCCCTCACACCGGTCGGGGTCTCACCGGTCGCCGAACCAGCCGCGGCCCCTCCCGCCATGGCGACGGCCGTGGTCACGGCGGCTGCCACCCCCCCCATTGAGGCCCCTGCTCCGACCGACACCAACAGGGCAGGAACGGTCGTTCAGGACTCGGCCCGGCGACTGGCGGAGTTCTTCAACGGCGAGGTGATCACCGAAGCCGACGACCCCGACGACTGAACCGCAAGCCCACGGCCGGCCGGGATCAGAGCGACCCGCCCTCCGTGGCCAGTTCTCCCTCGGCGTCGCCCGGGTCTTCGTCCTCCGGCGCGTCGTCGTGCTGACCCAGGTGCAGGGTCTTGGCCCACACCAGACGCTTGGGCCGCAAGGTCATCCGCAGGGTGACCCAGGGGATCACCACGAACCAGTGCACCAGGTAGACGATCACCAGGGCCAAGGCCGGCAGGTTCATCGCCGGCAGAGCCGGTCCTTCGCTCGGCCGCCGGCAGCCCCGCAACACCGCCAGGCCGGAGAGGGAGAGGGCCAGGATCGAGAACGGCCATACCGTGGGCGGGGTGCGGGTGACGAGGGCGGCCAGCAGATCCGCGGCCGAGAGCACCGGCAGCACGTACTGGAGCAGGAAGAAGCAGGCCAGATCAAGCTTCTGCCTACCGTTGAGCCGCTCCGACAAAAGACCGGGCGCATAGTCGAGGAACCGCTGGAGGCCGCCCTCGGCCCAGCGCTGGCGCTGGCGCCACAGGGCGGGCAGGGTGAGCACGGCTTCCTCCTGCACCGGCGGATTCCAGAGCAGCCCGATGGGCAGCCCTGCCAGCAGGAACCGGAAGCTCAGGTCGAGGTCGTCGGTGACGGTGGCCTCGTTGAACCCCCCCACCGCCAGCACGGCATCGCGCCGCAGCAGCTGGCCGTTGCCGCGCAGTTCGGTGATCCCCCCGTTCGCCAGACGACCCTCCTGGATCTCGGCATCGAGGGCCATCTCCATCGCCTGGGCCCGGGTGAGCAGATTGACGTCGGCATTGACAACCGCCTTGCGCAGCTGAACAGCCGCCCAACCACCCGTCTCAGCGAAGGGCACCAGCCGGTGCAGCACATCGGGCTGCAGATCGGCATCGGCGTCAAGCACCAGCAGCCAGCGGCCCTGCAACTGGGACAGCACCAGGTTCAGAGCCCCGGACTTGCCCCCGCCCGCATCCCGGGGCCGGCGCAGCACCCGCAGCTGCGGGTGCTGCTGCTGCAGCTCCAGCAGCCGCTCGGGGGTGCGGTCGACGCTGCCGTCATCGATCACCCAGAGGTTCAGCCGATCGGCAGACCACTGCAGCCGCATCACGCGCTCCACCAGCCGGCCGATCACCGCCTGCTCGTCGCGGGCGGCCACCACCACGTCGACCGAGGGACCGTCCTGCAGGGACGGGCTGTCGGCAGGTGGAGAAGCGGGGGCATCCGGCCGCAGGAACACGGTGCGGATGCTGTAGGCGCCAAGCAGCAGGGCCAGGGTGAGCGCCGGAAGCAAGCCGCGGAGCGGGTCGAGGGCGTGGGGGGCGAAGCCCGCAGCGGTGCAGGCGAGCAGGAACAGCCCGGCCTTGGCACGGCGCTGTCCGGGATGGGAAGGAACGCCCTGCTCGCTCGGATTGTCCGTGCCGCCGGCCGTCATGCCTATCCCCGGGGTGGCCGGAACTCTAAGGGGCGTCCCCCAGCTCCCCGACGGTCTGCAGGCGGGTGCCCGGGTAGTAATGACCGAGGATCCGCTCACTGCTCCAGCCCCGACGGGCCAGATCGATGGCCCCAGCCTGGGAGAGACCGGCGCCATGGCCGAAGCCGCCGCCCTGCACCAACCACACGCCCTGACCCTCCGGAACCAGGGTGAACAGGGTGCTCGGAAGGGTGCGCAGCGTGCGGCGGATCGCATCGAGCCGCAGCTGCCGCTCCCCGGCGGAACCCCGGATCGCCAGGGTGAGCACCCGGCCGCTCGGCCCCCGCTCGCGCACCTCCACGGCCTGGATCGTCCCCACACCGCCGGCACTGCCCAGAGCCTGGGCGATCCCGTCAGCGGTGAGGCGCCGCTGCCAGCGGAAGCGGGGATGGTCGGACCCGTAGGCCTCCTTCCCTCCCACAAGGAGCGCGGGTAGCGAGGAGGGGGTCAGGGGCACGGGGAAGCGGTTGGCGAAGGCGGCCGGTCCATCCGGACTGGCCTTCAGATAGGGGAGGGCAGCTCCGTTCCACGCTTCCGGGAAGCCGGCCGCCACGCCGCCGTTGCTGGCGTGATACACCGCATGGATCGGCCTGTTCTCCCAGGTGAGCACGCGATGGCGGGTGGTCGATATCGCTGCCAGCACGGTGGATCCGGCCTGCCGCGGATCGCTGTAGACCTGGCACTGGGTATCGGCGCAGAGGTGGTAGCCGTCCACCGCGAAGCGATGGCTGTTTCGCAGCGCCCAGGTGCGGGCGAGCACCGCCTGAGCGGCCAGGGCCGCGGCGGGCGAGCCCGCGCCGATCTCTTGGGGCACCACACCGGCCAGGTAGCGCTCCAGCGGCACCTGCTCCACCAGCGTCCAGCCGCCGTGGGCATCGGCCAGCAGACGAAACGGGCCGGCATACACCCCGGCCCCCCAGGCCAGACCCCTCTCCGCCTCGATCCGCAGGGGCCCCCGCAGGGTCACCGCCCCATCAGGGCGCCGCAGCTGCAGCTCCAGTGCGCTGGTCTGCCGGCCGGTCACAGCCCGGGCGGGCACCTCCGCGACCGCCGGTGCGTTCTCCGGGGCCCACACCTCCCAGTCGCGGGGATGGGCGATCAGCAGGCCCTCGGCACCACCGGCCCGCCAGAGCTCGGCGGCGCGCTCGGCGCTCTCGAAGCTGGCGAAGGGCCCCGCCACCTGTCGACGCCACAGCAGCGGTTTCGGAAGCGGAACCCGCTGCCAGTGCAGCACAAGCTCCGGTGCCATGAACCGCCGTCCTTCCGCATCGATCAGCCGCACCATGCCGCTGGCGGCCCGCAGCCGCAGCGGCGCCGCAGCGGCGGATTCGGCGGATTCGGCGGGCCCCAGGCGCGCCGCCAGGGCAACGTGAAGCACGGGATCGGCGCTGGCCACAGCAGGCGCCGGCGACACCGGCGGATGGAGGGGGGCGGCGACGGCCAGGGGAGGAGGAGGAGGAGGGAGCGGGCCGGGGCCCCCAGCGGCCTGGCAACCCGCTGGCAGCAGCAGCGCCAAGGGAAGAAGCAGCCGGGACAGGACGGCAGCAGAACGCTCTGGGAGGGGCATCGGCAGGCAGCGGGCGCGGAAGCGGCGGGGCGGGTTGGAGTTGGGTGGGGGATCCCCGGCGTCGTACTCTGCTCGTTTGTGCGCGCGCTAAGCCCGATGCCGAAGCTCAAGACCCGCAAAGCAGCCGCCAAGCGGTTCAAGGTGACCGGCAGCGGCAAGTTTCTGCGTCGCCGCGCCTTCCGCAATCACCTGCTCGATCACAAGAGCCCCAAGCGGAAGCGCTACCTGGGCACCATGGCCGTCGTCGACGAACGCGACGCGGAGAACGTGTCCCGGATGCTTCCTTACGCCTGAGTCCGGGCCCGCACCACCACAACCTGACCACCACCCCCATCACCTGATCCATGGCCCGCGTCAAGAGGGGCAACGTCGCCCGCAAACGCCGCAACAAGATCCTTCGTCTCGCCCGGGGCTTCCAGGGCAGCAACGGCAGCCTCTTCCGCACCGCTAACCAGCGGGTGATGAAGGCGCTGTGCAACGCCTACCGCGATCGTCGCCGGCGCAAGCGCGATTTCCGTCGTCTCTGGATTGCCCGCATCAACGCTGCGGCCCGCATCAATGGCACCAGCTACAGCCGGCTCATCGGCGGTCTGAAGAAGGCTGACGTACGCCTGAACCGCAAGATGCTCGCCCAGTTGGCCATCCACGATCCGGCCGGATTCACCGCCGTGGTCACCACCGCTGCCGGCTGACCTCCGGGTCGCGATGCAGGAGCTGCTTCCCCAGGCCTATCTGATCGGGCTGATTGTTCTGCTGGGCGCCGCCGCCGCTGTGGTGGGGCGCCAGATTCTGAGAGTGCGGCGTGATGAGCTCGCCCTGGCCCGGCTTGGCGGCAATGCCGGCAGGGATGGCGACCGTCCCGGGGATGCCTCCGGCCTGTATGAACTGGCCTCCGTGCAACTCCGCAAGCGGCTGTACGGCCAGGCCGCCGACAACCTCAAGCTTGCCCTCAAGCGGGCCGATGCCGAGCAGGCGCCGAACGAGGCCCGTGCCCTGATCGAGAACGCGCTCGGCTTCGCCCTGGCGGCCCAGAACAAGTATCCTGTCGCCGTTCGTCACTACCGGGCCGCCCTCCGGGCCAAGGCCGATTACCCGGTTGCCCTGAACAATCTGGCCTTCGCGCTCGAGAAACAGCAGAAGGCCGAAGAAGCTGAAGAGCTTTACCGGCAGGTCCTCGCTCTCGATGCCGGCAACCGCACCGCCAGTAAGCGGCTCAAGCGCCTGGAGCGGCGGCGAGGACAGGACAACCGGGCAGCCTGAGCCCTGGTGGCGACAGTCAATCTGTACGAGCCGCTCACCAGAGTCCACGCACCGCCGAACCGTCCGCGGCCCTGGGGGCACTCGTGGGAACAGGAGAGAGCTGGAGGCGCCCACCGAGATCGGTGAGGCGAGGTGCGATCCACCCACCCAGGGACAGGCCCTGAAGACCGAGGAACTGACCACCGGGCTCGAAGCCAGGCGCGAGGGTGTCGCCGAGGAGCAGCAGATCGAGCTGATCCGACTTGGCATTGAGATTGCCCTGCACCGGTGAGGTCACTCCGGCGATGGTGACCTGGCCGCGCAGATCCACCATCTGGCCGATGGCGCTGACTGACTCGAGCGTCAGCTCCACAGGCTGGCCTCCGCCCCCCTGGAACGGGCGGTAGCTGCCGACCCAGCGGCGGGGGATCTGTTCGGCGATCAACCGGGCCCGGCCGATCGGGTCGAAGGTGTTGACCTCCCCGACGGTCATGGCGCCCCCGGGTGGCACGTAGGGCACGAACAGGTCGCTCGGCACCGGCGAGGCGGCGATCAGAAGGGGCGCAGCGACCAGCGGCAGGGGCATGGGTAAAGCGACAGCTCCAGGTCGCAGACTAGGGGTGAAGCGACCCAGCCCGCACCCGGCCGTGAGCCCGATGTCCCCCTACGCCGATGTCCCCGCCAGCGCCGCCCATGCCGATGCCCTGCCGGATGATGGGCTGGTGATCGGCGGGCGCCGTTTCCGCAGCCGGCTGATGACAGGGACCGGCAAGTACCCCAGCCTGGCGGCGATGCAGGCCAGCCTGGAGGCCAGTGGCTGCGAGATCGTCACGGTGGCGGTCCGTCGCGTGCAGTCGGCAGCGGCGGGTCATGAGGGGCTGATCGAGGCGATCGACTGGAGCCGGATCTGGATGCTGCCCAACACCGCCGGCTGCGCCACGGCCGAGGAGGCGGTGCGGGTGGCACGGCTGGGCCGCGAACTGGCGAAGCTGGCCGGCCAGGAGGACAACACCTTCGTGAAGCTGGAGGTGATCCCCGATGCCCGCCACCTGCTGCCCGATCCGATCGGCACCCTGGCCGCAGCCGAGCAGCTGGTGAAGGAAGGCTTCACGGTGCTGCCCTACATCCATGCCGATCCGGTGCTGGCGCAGCGCCTCGAGCAGGTGGGCTGCGCCACGGTGATGCCACTGGGCTCGCCGATCGGCTCGGGGCAGGGGATCCGCAACGCCGCCAGCATCGCCCTGATCATCGAGAACGCCGGGGTGCCTGTGGTGGTGGACGCGGGGATCGGCGTGCCCAGCGAGGCGGCCCAGGCCATGGAGATGGGGGCCGACGCCCTGCTGATCAACAGCGCCATCGCCCTGGCCGGCGATCCGCCAGCGATGGCGCGAGCCATGGCCCTGGCCTGCGAGGCCGGTCGGGCGGCGCTGCTCGCGGGTCGGCTGCCGGTGCGGGCCGAAGCTTCCCCCAGTTCGCCCCAGTGCGGCCGCGTCGGCACGTGAGGCGCTGATCACGGGGACTGTGACGATCCATGCCGGTTGCCCGGAGCCCACAGATGGGGTCCATAGGGTTTTCCGACCCTTCCTCCCCCTCCGATGCAAGTCACCGAAGAAGATGGCGGCAAGCTGAACGCCTTCGCCAAGGAGCCGCGCATGGTGATCGTGGAGGAGGGAGAGGAAAGCCCCCGCAGCACCCGCTGGCTGCTGATCGGCGGCCTGGTGCTGGTGGCCGTGATGGTGGCCGTGGCCGCCGGGATCAGCTGAGTTCGCCCCGTCTCTCCCCGGCGCCAGGGGCGATCGAACGCCTGTAGTAGCTTGCCCCGTGAGCAACCGCCCGTTCAGGAGTCAGGGGTGAAGGTTTTCGTTCTCGGCGGTGACGGCTTCTGCGGCTGGCCGTGCGCGGTCAACCTGTCGGATGCGGGCCACGACGTGGTGATCGTCGACAACCTCAGCCGCCGCAAGATCGACGTCGACCTCGAGGTCGACTCGCTCACGCCCATCGCCACGATCTCCGAGCGCCTGAGGGCCTGGGAGCAGGTGGGTGGGCGTGCGATGCGCTTCGTGCACCTCGACATCGCCCGTGAGTACGACCGTCTGCTGGATCTGCTGCGCACGGAACGCCCAGAGGCGGTGGTTCATTTCGCCGAACAGCGGGCTGCTCCCTACTCGATGAAGAGCAGCGCCAACAAGCGCTACACGGTCGACAACAACGTCAACGGCACCCACAACCTGCTGGCCGCGATCGTGGAGAGCGGCCTTGACATCCACATCGTGCACCTGGGCACGATGGGGGTCTACGGCTATGGCTCGCACAGGGGCGCCACCATCCCCGAGGGTTATCTCACGGTGGAAGTGCCGCAGCCCGATGGCAGCCGCTTCACCGAGAAGATCCTGCACCCAGCGGATCCCGGCAGCGTTTATCACATGACGAAAACGCTCGATCAGCTGCTGTTCTTCTACTACAACAAGAACGACAGCATCCGCGTCACCGATCTTCACCAGGGCATCGTCTGGGGCACCAACACCGACCTCACCGATCGCGATCCGCGGCTCACCAACCGTTTCGACTACGACGGTGACTACGGCACGGTGCTGAACCGCTTCCTGATGCAGGCCGCCATCGGTTATCCCCTCACCGTGCATGGCACCGGCGGCCAGACCCGCGCGTTCATCCACATCCGCGACTCGGTGAAGTGCGTACAGCTGGCGCTTGAACATCCGCCTACGAGCGGCGAGAAGGTCAAGATCTTCAACCAGATGACGGAAAGTCACCAGGTGGGCGAACTGGCCCGCAAGGTGGCCTCCCTCACAGGAGCTCAGATCAACTATCTGCCGAATCCGCGCAAGGAGGCGATCGAGAACGACCTGATCGTCGACAACCGCTGCTTCATTGAACTGGGCCTCAGTCCCACCACCCTCGATGACGGACTTCTGGCGGAAGTGGTGGATGTGGCCCGGCGCTGGGCCGACCGCTGCGACCGCTCACGCATTCCCTGCGTTTCGGCATGGACGCAGCGTCAGGCAGAAGCGATCAGGGCCATGGCCTGATCCGGGGCCCACGTGAAGATCGTCTTTTTCAGCGAAACCTTTTTGCCCAAGGTCGACGGGATCGTCACCCGTCTCACCAAGACCGTGCAGCACCTTGTGGCCGCTGGCGATGAGGTGCTGATCTTCTGTCCGGAGGGGGCGCCGGAGACCTGGATGGGCGCCCGTGTGGTCGGGGTGCCGGCCCTGCCCCTGCCCCTCTACCCCGAACTGAAGCTGGCCCTGCCCCGGCCCTCGGTGTCGGAGGCGCTCGAGGCGTTCGCCCCCGATCTGATCCACGTGGTGAACCCCGCCGTGCTGGGTCTGGGCGGCATCTGGCTGGCGAAGACCCGCGGCATCCCGCTGGTGGCCAGCTACCACACCCATCTGCCCAAGTACCTGGAGCACTACGGCATGGGCATGCTGGAGCCGCTGCTGTGGGAACTGCTCAAGGCAGCGCACAACCAGGCCCAGCTCAACCTCTGCACCTCCACCGCGATGGTGGGCGAACTGAGCGCCAAGGGCATCCAGCACACCGCCCTCTGGCAGCGCGGCGTGGACACCGAACTGTTCCGCCCCGCCCTGCGCAGCGAGGCCATGCGCCAGCGGCTGCACGGCCGCCACGACGACACCGGCAATCTGCTGCTCTACATCGGCCGGCTGTCGGCGGAGAAGCAGATCGAGCGCATCCGACCGGTACTTGAAGCCCTGCCCGACACCCGCCTGGCCCTGGTGGGGGACGGGCCGTACCGCCAGCAGCTTGAACGCCTGTTCGAGAGCACCCCCACCACCTTCGTGGGCTACCTGGCCGGGGAGGACCTCGCCAGCGCCTATGCCAGTGGCGACGCCTTCCTGTTCCCCTCCAGCACCGAAACCCTGGGCCTGGTGCTGCTGGAGGCGATGGCGGCCGGCTGTCCGGTGGTGGGCGCCAATCGCGGTGGCATCCCCGACATCGTGAGCGACGGGGTGAATGGCTTTCTCTACGACCCTGATCAGGACGGCAGCCTCACCACCGCCGTGAGGAACCTGCTGGGTGAAGCGAACACCCGCGGCGCCCTCAGGCTCGCTGCCCGCGAGGAGGCAGAGCGCTGGGGCTGGGCCGCCGCCACCGAGCAACTGCGGGGCTACTACAGGCAGGTGCTCGGTCAGCGCCGGCTCGAACTGGTGGCCTGAGACTCTTCAGGGGGCTGGGGTTGGCGGGGCGGCGGTGCTGCCGGGTCGGAACCAGGTGGTCATCAGGGCCTTCACCATCGGCGCCGCAACGGTGCCGCCATAACCGCCGGAGTTTTCGCCGAAGGCGATGATCACCAGATTGGGGCGATCGGCCGGGGCATAGCCACCGAACCAGGCATGATCCGGACGCGGTGGATCCTCGGCGGTACCGGTCTTGCCGGCCACCGGCGGCAGGGAGGAATCGTTGAGCAGACGGGCGGTGCCTTCGGTGACCACCATCCTCAGCCCCTTGCGCACCACTTCCAGGGTCTCGGGTTTGAGGCCGATCCAGGTGCGCTGGGTGGGGCGTTCCACCAGGTGGGGGGTCACCAGCCAGCCGCCATTCGACACGGCCGCATAGAGCCGGGCCATCTGGAGAGCCGTCACGGTCACCGCCCCCTGGCCGATGGCGGAGGTGATCGTGTCCACCGGCGTCCAGGGTTCGCCGAGCACCTTCTTCTTCCAGGCTGGATCCCCGAGCAGACCAGGGGTTTCCTCGTCCTTCAGTTCCACGCCGGTGAGCCGCCCGTACCCCATCCGACGGGCGGCCTTGAACAATTCCTCGGGGCCCACCTTCAACCCCACCTGGTAATAGAAGCTGTTGCTGCTCACGGCCAGGGCGAAGGGGAAGCCGATGCTGCCGAAGGAGCCGTGATCGGCGTAGCACTGGCCGTAGTAACAGAAGCTCCCCATCGTGGGCACGGTGGAGGTGGGGCCGTAGCTGCCCGACTCCAGCCCGGCGATCGTGGTGACGATCTTGAAGGTGCTGGCCGGCGGGAACCCCTGGAACGCCCGGTTGAGCATCGGCGCCTCGGGGCGGTTGAGATCGTTCCACTGGGCGATGGTGGGTCCCGTGGAGAAGATGTTGGGATCAAACGCCGGGCGGCTGGCCAGCGCCCGGATGGCTCCGGTCTGGGGATCAAGGGCGACGATCGCCCCCTTCGCCACCGTGTCGAGGGCCCGTTCAGCGGCTTTCTGGAGATCGAGATCGAGGGTCAGCCGCAGGTCGCGGCCGGCCCGGGCCGGTTTGTCGCCGAGAACGCGCTGCACCTGTCCGGCGGCATTCACCTCCAGCTGCTGTCCTCCCCATTCGCCCCGGAGGTGGGATTCATAGGCCTGCTCGATGCCGCTGCGGCCGATGCGATCACGGATCCGATAGCCGCGCTCGCGCAGACGTTCGTACTCCTCCTCGGTGATGCTGCTGGTGTACCCCATCACGTGGGCACCGAGGCGGCCGTGGGGATAGGTGCGCAGCACATCGGCCCCCACCTCGGCTCCGGAGAGGGTGGAGGCCTGCTCGCGGAAGCGCAGCACCTGCTCCGGCGAGAGGGAGGAGGCCAGCAGGATGCGGAAGCCTTCGTCATTGGCGCCCCGCCGACGCTGATCATCGAGCGTTCCGGCCTGCAGGCCGAGCAGCGCCGCCAGCCGGTCCCGCAGGGCAGGCCATTGGCGCTCGCTCACCAGCCGAGGCTGGACATAGAGGTTGTAGGTGAGCCGATTGGTGGCCAGGACCCGGCCATGGCGATCGAGCAGCCGGCCGCGGATCGGATCGCGGGGAATCAGGCGAATGCGGTTCTCGTCGGCCATCGCCCGGTGCTCCCGGCCATGCAGCAGCTGCAGCCAGGCCAGGCGCACCGTCATCGCCCCGCACAGGGCAAGCACCAGAGCCATCAGCACCGCCGCCTGGGAGCCGACGCCGGTGTGGCGGGAGGTACCCGGGACGTAAGCCATCAGCGCCCGGCCGTGTCTCCGGAGCCGCCGGCGATCAGATGACGCTCAAGGGCATCGAGCCGGGCCCCGATGCGGGCGAGAGCGGTCTGCAGTTCGGCCGTGTCCTCCGGGTCGGCGGGGGTGGGCGCCGGCTCGGGCTCCACATCCCTCACCTCCACCTTCATCACCGGATTGCCGAGGCCCGGCTGGAGGCGATCCAGGCCTTCGCGCACCCGGCTGGCCGCCGGCTCGCCCTCCTGCCGAAGATGCCCGAGCGGATCGGGGTGACTGCCGTCGAAGGCGGCGAGCACCTCCCGGGGGCCGCCCTTGCGGACCCGGTCCGCCACCGCCATCCCCACCGGCAGGACGTCCTGCATCAGTGCCAGGCGCAGGGCATCGAGGGGATCGGTGGCCATGGCTGAAGGAGAAGCGCCGTTGACCACCAGTCTGGCGTGGCGGGTGGATGAGAGGAGCGGCCGTCCGTCAGGGCTGGGGCCGCTGGACCCCGGGGTCAACGATCAGCTGGCGGCAGAAGCGCTGGCTCCCCAGCCACCAGCCCCCTGCCACGGCGAGCACCAGCAGCAGGCTGAGGGGCAGGAGAGCCTGGCGGGTGACGTCGAGACTCACCCACTCCAACCATCCCCGCAGCAGGCGCTCGCGGTCGAAGCGGCGCCGCTCGCGCAGGCCCTCCCTCTCCCGGCGCTGCAGCGCCCGCTCGACCCAGCGCTCGAAAGCCCGCTTCTTGGTGACGGCCATCTTGCGCTCCACCTCGAGCAGGTGGCCGGCGGTGAGCTCGGGGTTGAAGGTGCTGATCAGCTCCAGGCTCTTGAGGAACATCTCCACGGCGCCGTCCTTCACCGCCAGCTCGCCCGGCTCGAGAGCGCCCCAGTCGAGTTCGGGGTAGAAGCGCAGGCGGTTGGCCTGGATCTGCTCCTCGCTCAGCTGTCCGGGTTCCCGCAGCCAGCGATCGGTGTTGGCATCGAAACGACGCCAGTAAAGGAAGGGGTTGAGATAGATGACACGTCCAGCGAGCAGGATGCTGTCCTGCTGGAGCCGGCGCTGAAGCTGGAGGTCCGGCTCGCTGGTGCCGGCGGTCGGGACGGCGGAAGTCACAGCGGTCGCGGCACGGGCCGATGGATGCTGATCGTATCGGCGTGGACCCGAAGCGGCCAGCCCCCCGTGCCCTACTCCCACTCGATCGTGCCCGGCGGTTTGCTGGTGATGTCCAGCACCACCCGGTTCACGCCCTTCACCTCGTTGACGATCCGGTTGGAGATCAGCTCCAGCAGGTCGTAGGGCAGACGCGACCAGTCGGCGGTCATGCCGTCTTCGGAGGAGACGCAGCGCAGCACCACCGGGAACGCGTAGGTGCGCTTGTCGCCCATCACGCCCACGCTGCGAACCGGCAGCAGCACGGCGAAGGCTTGCCAGATCTCGTCGTAGAGGCCGGCGTCACGCACCTCCTCGCGCACGACCAGGTCGGCATCGCGCAGGATGTCGAGCTTCTCGTCGGTGACCTCCCCCAGGATCCGGATCGCCAGGCCGGGGCCGGGGAACGGATGGCGGCCCACGATCTCCTGGGGCAGGCCGAGGCTGCGGCCCACCTTGCGCACCTCGTCCTTGAACAGGCGGCGCAGGGGTTCCACCAGCTTGAACTGCAGGTCCTTGGGCAGACCACCGACGTTGTGGTGGCTCTTGATCTTCACGGCCACCCGCTCGCCGGTTTTGGGATCAATATTGGTGCCGGCCGATTCAATCACATCCGGATAGAGCGTTCCCTGGGCGAGGTAGTCGAAGGGACCGAGCCGCTTGCTTTCCTCCTCGAAGACGCGGATGAATTCGGTGCCGATCAGCTTGCGCTTCTCCTCCGGATCGGTGACACCGGCAAGCTTGCCGATGAAGCGCTCGCGGGCATTGATGTATTCCACGTTGATGTGGAACTTCCTGTCGAAGAAGTCCATCAGAAACTCGGGCTCGCCCTTGCGCATGAAGCCCTGGTCGATGAACATGCAGGTGAGCTGATCGCCGATCGCCCGGTGCAGCAGGAAGGCGAGGGTGGAGGAATCCACACCGCCCGAGAGGGCCAGCAGCACGCGTTTGTCGCCCACCTGGGCCCGCACGTCGGCGATCGCTTCGTCGATGAAGGCGGCGGTGGTCCAGTCGGGTGCACAGCCGCAGATGTGATAGACGAAATTGCGGATCAGGGCCATGCCGCATAGGGAGTGCACCACCTCCGGGTGAAACTGCACGCCGTAGAGCCGGCGCCCGTGGTGGGCCACTGCGGCCTCCGGCGTGTTCTCGGTATGGGCGAGACGCACGAAGCCCTCCGGCAGGCGCTCCACCGAATCGCCATGGCTCATCCACATCGTCGAGCCGTTCTCAACGTTGGTGAGCAGATCGATCGGATCATCCACGTACAGCGGCGCCTTGCCGTATTCGGCCCGTCCCGCGGCCACCACCGATCCCCCCAGCTGCTGCACCATCAGCTGCATGCCGTAGCAGACACCCAGCACGGGGATGCCGAGATTCCAGATCTCCGGATCGCACACCGGGGCCCCCGGTTCGTACACCGAACTGGGCCCACCGCTGAGGATGATGCCGCGAGGAGCGAGGGCCCTCAGGTCGGCGGCGCTGGTGGTGTAGGCCATCACCAGTGAGAACACCTCGGTTTCGCGCACGCGCCGCGCGATCAGCTCGGAATACTGGGAGCCGAAATCCAGGATGACGATGGCCGGATGGCGGGACGACCCGCTCGCCGCATCGCGCACCGCGGCGGAGGGAGCGGTCTGGGTCATGTAGGGCGGCGGCACGCTGTCTGCACCCTACGGCGCACCCCCAAGGGTCTCCAGCAGGGGTCCGCCGATCGGTCCGGCAGCCCGGATGCGCCGACTGCGGTCGAACAGCACGGCTCCCACCGCCGTGCCGGTCTCGCCGTGGCGGGCCAGATAGTCGCGGCAACGGTCCTCGATGGTGACGGCAAGGCGCCGCCGCAGCCGCTCAGCCAGCTCGGGATCGGTCGCATCGAGGCCGGCGAGGGCCGCCTCCGTGGTGGGGGCGGCGTACAGATCCGCCAGGGCACTCCCGGCGAGACCCTCGAGGGCCGCCAGGGCGGTGAGCACCTCCGCGCGGCCATCGGCCAGGTGGTGGTGGGTGTGGAAGATCCCGCCCGCCAGCTTCACGAGCTTGCCCTGCACGCCGAACAGCAACAGCCGCTGCACCCGCTGCTGGGCCGCGGCCACCAGCAGCGGCCCGAGCCAGTTGCCGGCTTTGAGCAGCAGGGCGGGGGGCAGACCGCAGCGGGGCGCCAGGTCGAGCCCGTTCTCGCCGATCACCAGCACCAGATCACCGCCGAAGCCGGGGGCCGCCGCCCGGGCCGCGAGCTCGTCGCGGGCCGAGCCGAGCTGATCGGGATCAGCGCCGGCCTGCACCTCGGCCCGTGTGCCGATCAGGGCCAGCCCGTCCACTACTCCGAAGGCGGCATTGCTGGTGCGCTCAGCCAGCACCCGACCGGCCGGCAGCACCACCTTCAGCCGCAGCCCACGGCCGGGCGGCAGCAGGGGTCGCAGGTTGGCCCGCAGCAGGCGGCGGGCGTAGTCCGAAACACAGGCGTCGGCGCTGCCGGCCCGCACACCCACCCCCTCACCCGCCTCGATCAACAGAGGATCGGCCCCATCGGCGGCTGGTGACTCATGCCAACAGGCGAGCACCCACACCACCAGCCCGCGGGTGAGATCGAGCCGATCGCCCGGATCACACACCGCCTCGCCCAGGGCCCAGCCATCCACCAGAAGGGCCGCCGCCCGCACCGCCACGGGCCGCATACCGGGCGGCTCCAGCAGCTCCAGCTGCCGCTGTGGATTGAAGGGATGCCCAAGCAAGGCTCCCAGGGCCGCCCGGGCCGCCGCGGCCACCCACACCGGCAGGGTGAAGCCCGCGGGCCCAGGATCAGGCGCCACCGGCTCGTTCGGGGCGGAAACGTCCATCGGCAGGGGTGGTGCGGCAAGGCCGTTTTTTATGGTGGTCGATTGCGCTGCCGCCGCCCGGCCGGCACCGCCCGCCTTCCGCGCCGCTCCCACCATGCAGGACAAGCTCACCCTGATGATCCCCGGCCCTACGCCGGTGCCGGAAACGGTCCTGCAGGCGCTGGCGCGCCATCCGATCGGCCACCGCAGCGCCGACTTCCAGAAGATCGTCAAGCGCACCACCGCGCAGCTGAAGTGGCTGCACCAGACCAGCCACGACGTGCTGGTGATCACCGGCAGCGGCACGGCGGCGATGGAAGCCGGGATCGTGAACACCCTCAGCCGCGGCGACCGGGTGCTCTGCGGCGACAACGGCAAGTTCGGCGAGCGCTGGGTGAAGGTGGCGAAGGCCTATGGCCTCGACGTGCAGGTGATCAAGGCGGAATGGGGCCAGCCGCTGGATCCGGAGGCCTTCCGCGCCGCCCTGGAGGCCGACAGCGCCAAGGCGATCCGGGCCGTGATCCTCACCCACTCGGAAACTTCCACCGGGGTGATCAACGACCTGCAGACGATCGCCAGGCACGTGCGTGCCCACGGCACCGCGCTCACGATCGCCGACTGCGTCACCAGCCTGGGGGCCACCGACGTGCCGATGGATGCCTGGGGCATCGACGTGATCGGCTCGGGGTCTCAGAAGGGTTACATGATGCCGCCGGGCCTGAGCTTCGTGGCGATGAGCGAACGGGCCTGGGCGGCCTACGAGCGCTCCGATCTGCCGAAGTTCTATCTGGATCTGGGCAGGTACCGCAAATCAGCCCACGCCGACAGCAATCCCTTCACCCCGGCCATCAATCTCTACTTCGCCCTCGAGGCGGCGCTGGAGATGATGGAGAAGGAAGGCCTGGAGGCGATCTTCGCCCGCCACGACCGTCACCGGCGAGCCACGATCGCCGCGATGCAGGCGATCGGCCTGCCCTTATACGCCGCCGAGGGGCACGGCAGCCCGGCGATCACCGCGGTGGCGCCGGAGGGCATCGATGCCGAGAGCCTGCGCAAGAAGGTGAAGGAGCGCTTCGACATCCTGCTGGCCGGTGGTCAGGACCACCTAAAGGGGCATGTGTTCCGCATCGGCCACCTCGGCTTCGTCTGCGACCGCGACATCCTCACGGCTGTGGCGGCGATCGAGGCCACCCTGCAGGACCTGGGTCTGGCCAAGGCGGCCACGGGCGCCGGCGTGGCCGCTGCTGCAGCGGAACTGTCGCGCTGAGCGGGGATGGCAAGGCGGTGCACCCTCCCTAGGGTTCACAACGAACGAAATCCGCGACCATGCGCCGCCCCCTGCTCGCCCTCACCTGCCTGTTCGCCCTGAGCGCCGCCGGCTGCCAGAAACAGGATCTGGCCCTCAAGGAACAGAAGACCGAAGCCAAGATCTGCACCCAGCTCGCCGCTGTGGGGGCGGCGCTGGATCAGGTGGGAGCTCTCCAGCCCACCTCCACGGTGGGCGAGGCGGTGGCGGCCGATCAGGCTCTGGCCAAGGCGCTCAATTCCCTTGAAACGTCCGAACAGACCCTCGAGAAGCTGCGCCTGAAGAACTTCCAGAACCAGTTGCGCACCTTCAAGGAGGATGTCGCCAGGGTGGCCAGCAGAAAGAATCAGACCATCGAACAGGCCGCCCAGCAATTGAAGGCCAAGGCCGCGCCGGTGGTCGTCGCCCGTCGCCAGCTCTCCGCTGCCGTGAAGTGCGAGGAACCTGCAGCGGCCAAGCCCTGAGACGACCATCTGGAGCCTCCGTCCGCAACGAGCGGACACCCAGGCCTCCAGCGTGCCTTAGCACCACTGCCTTCTTCGCCGGCCGTGGTGCTAAGGTGTGTAGAAATTGTGTTGATTGCTCTTCTCGCTGATCGACTCCAATCGACTCGGCGAGACATCCAACTCAACCAACGCAGTTTCAACGGCGCGGGTGTAATTCAGTGGTAGAATGTCAGCTTCCCAAGCTGAACGTCGCCGGTTCGAGTCCGGTCACCCGCTTTCAGTCCAGGCCTGAGAAATCCCCCAAAAAGCCAGTCTGGCACTGGCTTTAAGGCTGCCAGCGGCTGACCGCACCTGACAGGCCGTGCCAGGCTGTAGGGCCGACCTTCTCACAGACCTTCTCACATGGCTGAGGCAGCCCCCTGGGAGATCGCCATCCGCGTCGAGACCGCTCACGCCTTGTCCCGCAAGGGATGTCCAAGGGGCTGGGCGCTCACGGAGCACCGAGGCTTCGCCAGACTGAACATCACGGCCAAAGCGGGCGGCGGGAAGCGGCGTCAGATACAACTACCGATCCCCTGGCACTTCGATCATGCCAAGAAGATTGGCGAGGCCGTTTGCAGGATCTACGACGATTTCACCAGCGGAATAGAACCTGAACAGGCGGCGAAGAAGATCGCGTTTACCTCATCAGAGCAATCAGACAACGGATCTACTATTGCTCAAAGGGCAAATCCTGAACAGCAGATAGACTGGAATGACTTAATCGAGCGCTATCGCGAGTACAAAATCCGCAGCGGCGAAATCAAGGAATCAACTTGGACCAGGGTGCACCGGCACCACATGAAGCTGGTACTGGAAGCCTTCGCCACCCGACAGCCACCCCGAAGCGCCCCCCAGCTGCTGGATCGGCTCACCCTGCACTGGGCAGACAAGCCTGGTGGGCGGACCCGGCAGATTCAGATGCAGGCCACCTCGGCGCTGCTCCGTTGGGCGGTGGCCCAGGGCCAACTCCCAGCAACCCAGTGGGAGCCACCAACCGACCTCAGCCCCTTTGTGGGGCGGTCACGCTCCGCGAAAGCAGTCACCACCCCCCTGGAGGTGGACCACATCCTTGCTTTGGTGCGGGCTTTGCCCGACCCGCGGTGGCGACTGGCCTTCCAGCTGATGGCCGCCTACGGATTGCGCCCCGAGGAGCTCCAGCACCTGCAGCTACGCGATGGGCGTCTGTGGTGCACCTATGAAAAGGTGGCTTCCCGCGGCAAGACCAAACCTCGCGCCCTGCGGCTGCTGCCCTGTGACGACTGGGCAGTCGAATGGAAGCTGGCCGAGCAGTTCTGCCCTGGCGATCTCCCGCCGATGCGTTCCGGCTTCTGCGGCAACGACATCAGGCAGTACCTGCACCGACGCCCCCTCTGGAACAAGCTCCGGCAGGAGTACGAAGCTAAGGGCGAGAAGCTCGTGCCCTACTCCTGCCGGCACGGCTACGCCCACCGGGCCCACGTGATCTGCGACCTGCCGCCCAAGGTGGTGGCCGCGGCGATGGGCCACAGCGTGCAGACCCACCTGGCCGCCTACAGCCGCTGGTGCGGGGATGACGTGGTCGATGACGCCTTCGCCAAGGCAGAGCAGCGCCTGCTCGCCTCCTGAAGCCGGCCGGTCAGAAACCCGTGACCGCTGGCAGAGCCTGTTGCCCATGACAGGTCGCGGTGAGCGAGCCATCTTTGGGGCGGCTTCGTGGCGAATGGTTCGCCCCACACCGCAACACCACCCCACAGACCTACAGTTCAGGGCCCACGAGGCCAGTGCTTCCATGGCCCTGCTTACCCCCCACCAAAATCCAGCAGGCCAGGGCACGCCCGAAGCCTCCGCCCAAGAGACGCGTCTGACGTCCGAGAACCTGGCTTGGGTGGATGAGAAGATCAAGGAGCCCGGTTGGGCCAAGCAATTCCTGATCTCTGCCGGTCTCCTCGATTCCAAGGGTCATTGGAATCCCTCGTATTGGCCTGAAGATGGCGAAGCCGGTTCGAAATAGCCTCGGCCCCCTTCTTCTGCATCACGGCTGCGATCGATCTCTTGCGGAGCTTGTGCTCGAAGGCAAGACCTCACCGATTGCAAGCGAGAACAAATACGACTGGCTGGGGCCAGGGATCTACTTCTGGGTCGACAGCCCCTCCCGCGCCATGACCTGGGCGAGAGAGAAACAACAGAAGAAACCAGACGAGATGGCTGAGCCCTCTGTCTTGGGAGCCTTCGCTTACCCGGGGCATTGCCTCAATCTGACGGACTATGGTGCCCTTGATGAACTACGGGTCGCCTACGAGAAAGTGAAGCTTGTGGTCGAAAGCGAGGGCGGCAAGCTGCCATCCAACGGAGCAAAGGAGGACGGCATCTACCTCTACCGGCCCCTTGATTGCCTCGTGATCAAGATGGTCCACAAGCTCAGGGAAGAGAGCGGCCTTGAGGCCTATGACAGCGTCTATGGCATCTTTGTTGAAGGCCAAGACCTCTTCCCAGGGTCAGGCTTCAAGGCAAAGAGTCACGCTCAGATCGCCATTCGCAATCCTGAGTGCATTGCCGGCTACTTCCGAGTCCCTGATTTCACCTGAGCTGGTGTCCCGCCCCGTTTGCAGCGTCAGAACCGCAGATGGCGCCGGCTCCAGCCGGTGATCGTGGCCTCCACGTTCTCCAAGTGCCACTGCAGCGGTCCCCGGCCCTGGGTGCAGCCCCAGCGGCGGTAGTGCTTGCCTGGCTGGAGCACCCCCCGCAGCCGTAGCTGGCGGAGGGTTTCGCGGCTCATCCCCAGTGCAGTGCACGCTTCTGCAGTCGTCACCCAGACCCTCTGACGATTGGATGTTGCTTGTGCGTCCTGACCCTCCATCAGCTCAGCTCTCGAAGGAGGTCAACCACATCGGGATTCCAGAGGATCTGGTACCCGCTGTGGCCATGGCGGCAGTAGGGCATGGCCTCTGCCCAATCCTGACCTCGCTTCGTCAGCTCCCACTCGTCGCGGGCATTGCGGGTCTGCAGCCCGCATGCCGCCAGGTGCTGGTTCATCACCCGGGCCGACATGCCCACCTTTCGACCCAGCTGCGTGGCATTCAGCGAACAGATGGGCTCTTCTGCAGCCGGCAAGGCACGGCGCAGGGTCTCCACTGCCAGGCCAGTGTTTTCCTGGATGCAGTTGAGCGTGGCAGCCATGGCGATGCCGGCTTTCACGCCGGGCAGCCGTGCGATGGCTTGGCCGATCAGCAGAAGAGCGACGACGCTGTCCTGCTTCTCGGAGGGCAACGATGCCGGTGTGGGGACCGTGCCTGGCACGGTGTAGCTCCCAGTCCGGCGGATCGCAGGTAGCACCTGGTGCGTCACCCAGCGCTTGAAGCGCTTGGCTTCCGGCTTGCGGCTGCCGAGCACCAAGGTGTAGAGCCCAGGTTCGTTGATCAGGTTCAGGCTCGGGGGCCCGCCTGCTGGGGCACCCTCATTTGAAATGAGGGTCTTCTCGTCCCCGTCCAGACGGCTGAGTGCCTGGCTGACGTTGCCGATGCCGAGGGTTGAGCAGACATCTGCGGCGACAAACCAGGGCTCACCCTGCTCGTCGGTGAAGACGCGGATCTGACTGCCTTCGAAGTCAAAGGGAACCAGGGAGCTTGAGGAGGTCGTGTTGTTCATCGGTCTGATGTGGCGTGACGGGTATGACCCCGGGGCGAAAAACGGTGTTGGGGCTGGTGACTGGCCGCGGCGGCACGGGCCCGGCGATCACGAGAAGCAGGGTGCTGAGCTGAAAGAGGAGCCCCAGCAGCACCAAGCCGCGTAGGCAAGCCAGGCTGGAGGCCGTGACCATGACGGTGGTGGGCCGCCGGGTGCGGCAGAAGGCAGGCAACTGGGGACGGGGCCCGACGGCCCCGTTGCTGCGCACGTGTGGCGAGGCCATCAGAAGGGGGCTTCGTCGTCGTCATCAACAACCCAGCCCGTTGTGCTGTCGGACTCGGCAGTGCGAGCGGTGGTGTAGCCATCCAGCTCATCGAAGCCATCGGTCGGGTCGACCTGCTCGTAGGGCACGAACTCGACGACCTGAACGGCACGCGGCTGGAAGGTCATGCCGCAGCCGTTCTCTCCGTCCCAGTCGTAGATGTCGAAGGCAACGATCACCTTCGAGCCGTTGCCGATGGCAGCCCCATCCCAGGGCTGCTTCTTGGCATCAACAATGCGGGGCCCCTCGGAGAGGGAGCCGTCGCGCCGCTGGAACTGCGGCACCTTGAAGCGCACCACGGTGATCTCGCTGGGCTTCTCCTTGTCGGGCTTCCAGGGGAAACCCTTCTCGGCGCGGCGCTTGCGGCTCCCGTGCAGGGCGATGAACTGGTCCTCCATCGCCAGCAGGAAGGACTGGGCCTTCTCGTCGCTGTTGGCCAGCAGCAGATCGGCAGTCCAGGCCTTGGGTTTGCTCTTGTCGAGCTGATGCCTTGGGGTGATCAGGTGGGCCCAGCGCACTTCGGCGAGGGGCGTGCGGAAGATGTCCTTAGCCATGGGCTGAATCGGGGTGAACGGTGGAATTGGGCTGTTGATCGAAAGGGGGAAGGGGCGGCAGGCCAAAGCGCTCGCGCAGCAGGTGATGCACCGCTCCGCTGGCCGAGAGGTTGTGGCGCTCCATCACCTCGCGGACTCGCAGGTAGACGTCGGTGCGCACCTGGGTCTGGATGAAATGGCGGCCGGCCTGGGAGCGGGGCTGCTCGCCGTAGCGACGAAGGCCTTTCATGGCGCCACCGGCGCCGCGGCGCCACCCCGGCCTTGTTCTTCGCACTCCTCAAGGAAGTGATCGATGAAGGCGGCGTGCTGGTGCTGGGTGATGCGATCGCCGATCGAGCGGGCATTGCGCGGCACCTGGAAGTGCTCGCGGAAGGCCTTGGTCAGCGCCTGACGTCCGGCCTGCGGCAGGGCGAGGATTCGCTGGTGGGTGGCCTCGATCTCCTGGGGCGTGAGCGGCTCCAAAGCGACATCGCCGTCAACCACTGGAGCCGTGTCCTCCTCCTTGCTGGGCCCAGGCCCAGCCGCTGCATCGAGAACCCTGACGACTGCAAGGCCTTTGACCTCTGCCGTCTCAGCCTCTACAGGCCGAGCCTGCTTGGCCAAAGGAATGCCCAGCAGCATGGCCAGCATCCAGCCGGCGGCCTGCAGCAAGTCGTCGACCTCGTCGGCCCACTCCTCGCTGGTGACCTCTGCGCCGCCGGCGTGCATCACGATGACGCGCAACTTGTGGCGGCCGCGGACGTCGACCAGCTGGGCGCTGAAGGCAATGCCAGAGGCGAAAGCTGGCTTGGCTGCTTCGACCACGGCAGCCAGATCAAGGGATGGAACGGCCTGCACCTGCTCCTGAAAGGAGGCCAGGGCGGCGGTGAGCGCGCGCTCGGCGCCGCCTTTTTCGCCGAGCAGCTCGAGAGCGTCGGGTGGCACGCCTGCGCGTGCGGGGGATTGCGTCATGGCAACTGAGAGCCGGGCTTGTGCCCGCTGGCCTGAGCTTAGCGGCTAGCTGACGCTAGGCGCAACCCTGACCCGGCTCGGGTTCGTCCTGGTCGCCATGTCAGGGGTGCTTGGCGGGCCTAAATGATTGGATTTTCTTCGTCCCAGAGGATGATCCACTTTTCGGGCATGAAGTACTCCCCCTCCAGCCACAGCTGGGAGAGCTCTGCCGGGCTGTAGTCATCCACAGCCAACACCTCGCGGAATCGCTTCTGGTGCTCCGATGGAACGCTGGCCTCCAACAGCTCCAGAGCCTCGGTGACATCAAAACCGCGCTCTTTGATGACTCGGCGCACGTGCTGCCGCCACTTCTGACAGAGCTCCTCCGCTCGCTTGGCAGTCAGTGTCGGTGCCGGAGCGGTTTGATAGGTGCTCGGCACCGGCACATAGCCGATGTAGCAGCTCCAGAAGTCCACGGCATCCCAGAGCTTGTCGTCATCGCCGCGCAGGGGCTCCGCATTCTTGAGCTGGTCCTTCAACCGCTGGGACTTGACTGTTCCCCAGTCCTTCTCCGCCAGGCGACGGTTGAGCTCCTCGAGCTGGAAGAAGGCCTTCTGGCGCAGCTCACCGGCCTTGCCCTGCTCGATCACCGAGAGGTTGCCGTAGGAGATCACCTCAAACTCGGCTTCCGCACCCCACTCGCAGGCGGTGTACTGGGTCCAGCCATTGCGGCGGCGCCAGTTGAGCAGCATCTTCCCGAAGGCTCTGCGGGACTCGTCCTGCCAGTCCAGAACGGCCTGGTAGGTGCGCTTGACGGGCTTCTTTGCTTGTGCCATAGCCCAATCCTAAGCGCTGCTTGGCACTGCTAGCCATAGCTTGTTACAGCTAGGCGGGCTGGCCTCGGTCGTTTCCTGGCTCGGCCAAGAGCTGTTTGACCTGTTGGCCGCTGAGAACCCGGCCCGTCTGTGCCTGAAATCGAAGGGACAGCGTGTACGGGTGGATGCCGGGATAGCGGCGGGCCAGGGCCTGCAGCTGCCGGCGCAACTCGGGCCGGTTCATGCGCCTGGTCCTCCTGCATGGTCGAGGTCCAGGACGGCCTGGGCCTGAGCAATGGAGCGGCAGACCGCCCCCAGGCCACCCAACTGCTGCACCAGCCGCAGAAAGGCCCGCTGCTCAGTGCTGACGGTTCCGCTCTCCGTCTTGACCTCCAGGGCAACGAATTGGGCGAGCCGCATGCCGACCATCTCCGGAGTGATCTCAAGCGACCGCAGGCCGATCAGGTCACTGCTGCCCTTGCACAGACCAAAGCGCACAAAGCGCCCCTGCTGGTCGACCAGGGCACCGGTGTTGTTGCGCCAGAGCCGCACCGCCCCGCGGCCACAGGCCAGACGGATGCGTTGCTGGATCTCGTGTTCGCTGGGTGAGGAGGCCATGCCTCCTGTTGCCGGGCTGGCCTATCGCTGCTGGCGGGCAGCCCAGACGTGCCTGGCCCAGCCGGGTTTGTAGCCACGCTCCCGCTCCCTCTGCAGGAGGTCCTCGAAGGTGCGGCAGCCGGCTGCAGGGTGCGTGCGCCGGGGCTTCTGCTGCTGCTTGGGTTTGGGCCGGTGGCGGGCGGCGCCCGTGACTTCAACCAGCTCGCCCTCCAGCTGCTGCAGCCCGCGGCGCTGCTCATCGCGCTCGTCGTCCAGGAACAGGTGGCCGCAGTCCGGGCACACCTGCGCAGCACTCGGACAGCTGCAGAAGCAGGCCGGGCAGTCCTTGATCGGAATCGAGACACCTTCCCGGCGGCGGCGGCCGGCCAGGTTCCACTGACGCTCATCGGTGGGCAGGCCGTGGCGATGGGCATTGCCGACGTGATCGAGGATCACCGCCTCCTGCTTCCCCGGCGCGGGCCGCAGGGCCCGGCCCACCATCTGCAAGTAGAGGCTCAGGGAAGCGGTGGGGCGCATCAGGATCGCGCCGCCCACCGAAGGGATATCGGTGCCCTCGGAAATGATCATGCAGCTGCTGAGCACCTCCACCTCGCCGGTGCCGAGCCCGGCGATCAGGCGTTTGCGCTCCTCGGCCGGCGTGCCGCCGCTCACCGCCGCGGCCCGGATTCCCGCAGTGCGGAAGGCCGTGGCCATCTGCTCGGCATGCTCGATGGTGCAGCAGAAGCAGATCGCCGTGCCGGGGTGCAGCCGGCGGCGGTAGTGGGAGACGGCATCGCCAATGGCGGCCCGGTCCCCGTAGGCGCGTGCAGCCTGCTCCAGGTCGAACTCGCCCATGCGGCGGCGGAGTTTGCTGTTGCGGGCTCCTGGCCAGGAGAACACCTTGGGCCGGGCCAGCCAGCCCTGTTCGACCAGCCAGGCCGCTGAAGGTCCCAGCACCAGGGCCTCGATATAGCCGCCGGCCTCCACGCCGAGCCCTTTGCCGTCGAGCCGCTCCGGGGTGGCGGTTTTGCCGATCAGATGGGCGCCCGGCCAGGCCTCAATGATCCGGCCCCAGACGTTGCCGGCGACCAGGTGGTGGGCCTCGTCCTGAATGATCAGATCCGGCGGCGGCAGCTGCCCCAGACGCCGGGCCACGGTCTGCACCGAACCCACCGCCACCTGCCGGCCCTGCAGCGCGTGGCCAGGGGCGATCACATCGGGTTCCAGGCCCCAGGCGCGCACAGTTCCGGTGAGCTGCTCAATCAGCTCAGCCCGGTGAGCCAGCACCAGCACCCGCCGGCCCTTGCCGGCCGCGCCCTGAACGATGGCACCGATGGTCTGGCCTTTGCCCGCACCGGTGGGCATCACGGCGCAGACCCGCCGGTGGACTTTGAGGGCCGCGCGGAGATCGACCAGCAGCTGCTGCTGGTAGTCGCGCAGGACGATCGGGGCCATCAGGATCACAGGCAATCAGGACAGGGGCTAGCCACTGGCCGTCTTTGGCTCAGCCTAGCGAGAGCTGGCCCAGGGCATTAGGCTGTAGTTCACGAGCGGAGTTCCCATGTCCGACTACGCCCTGCCGGTGAGTGTCTCGATCACCCAAGAGCAGCTGGCCTGGCTTGATGCACGCCGTCGGCACGGCTCGCTGAGTCGCTCAGCCGCCCTGCGCCAGGTGCTCGACGCGGTGATCCACCGTGAGTCTCTGGTGCCCGCGCCTGATCGCGGCTCGTCGGGGAACCAGGCAGTCACCAGCCAGGGCTGGTGAGCGAGATCCCATGGCCGATGCCATTGCTGCGGCCCGGGGCCGCTGGCCAGAGATCCTTGCTGCCCTGGCAGGGTTGAGCGACGCGGAGCTGAGCGATCGCCATCAGCCCTGCCCGATCTGCGGCGGAACGGATCGCTACCGCTTTGATGACAAGGGCGGCAGCGGCTCCTGGTTCTGCAACCAGTGCGGCGGCAAGGACCAGCGTGGTGGCGCTGGCTCCGGCATGGACCTGCTGATGCGCCGGCAGGGCTGGAGCTTTGTGGAGGCCGCCCGGCAGGTGGAGGCCTTCCTTGGCCTGGTGCCCGATGGCCAGAACACTGGTTCCGGCCAGAGCTCCAGCCGCACCGGCAAGCCCTGGCGCATGCCCGAGAAACCGCCCATTGATGCCCCGCCGCCGCCGCTTAACCGCGGGGCCACCGCCCAGTGGGCCTACCGGAACGCCGCCGGTGAGGTGCTGTTCTGGATCCAGCGGATCCGGCTGCGCAGCGGCGGCAAAGCCTTTCTGCATCGGGTCTGGCTGGATGGCAACTGGCATCGCCCCAGCCGCCGCGATGCCTTCACCTGCGACTGGCCCGCACCGCGGCCCCTCTACGGCCTGCCGGGTTTGGTCCAACGACCAGAAGCCCTGGTGCTGGTGGTGGAGGGGGAGGGCACCGCCGATGCGGCCGCACGCCTGTTCCCGCAGCACGTGGTGCTCACTTGGGCCAACGGCTCCAAGGCGATCGCCAAGGCGGACTGGACGCCGTTGGCCGGCCGTTCGGTGACGCTCTGGCCTGATGCCGATACCTCCGGGGTGGAGGCCATGCAGAGCCTGGCCGCCTTGCTGCATCCCCTCGACTGCCAGCTGCAACTGGTGGCCCTGCCGGCGGATTTGCCCCAGGGCTGGGACCTGGCTGATGCCGACTGGACGCCCCGGCAGGCCACGCGGCAGCTGGCGAAAGCAGCCCAGCCATGGACACCCTCAGAGACGGGTGCCGATGGCAGCGACCACGCCCCGGCAGCGGCGGCGGCACCCAGGCCGGCAGCGCCCTTCCTCTGCCTGGGCTTCGATGCGGATGCGAACTTCTACCAACCCGCCAGCACCGGCCAGGTGATCCGCCTGCCCCGCGGCTGCCACACCGCCACCCATCTGGTGGCCCTGGCACCACTGGAGTACTGGGAGACCCTCTACCCCAGCCGCACCGGTGTGAACTGGCCGGCCGCGGCCAGCGATCTGCACAAGAGCTCCGCCGCGATGGGGATTTTTGCGGTGGAGCGCATCCGCGGCCGCGGGGCCTGGTGGGATGAGGGCCGCACCGTGCTGCACCTCGGCGATCGTCTGATCACCCCCGAGGGGGAGCACCCGATCACCAAACCGTTCAGCTCGCGGTACATCTACCAGCGCCTCGAACGCCAGGAGGGGCCCTGCAGCGTTAAGCCCCTCACCGTGGAGGAAGCGGCGGTGATCGTCAGCATCGCCAACCGCTTTCGCTGGGAGGTGCCCGCCTCCGGCACCCTGCTGCAGGGCTGGGTGGTGCTGGCGCCGATCTGCGGTGCCCTGCGCTGGCGGCCGCACCTCTGGCTCACCGCCGGTGCCGGCTCGGGCAAGAGCCAGATCCTGGATCGCTTCGTGGTGCCGCTGCTCGGCGACCTGCGCCTGCCGGTGTCGGGCGCCACGACAGAGGCTGGCTTGCGCCAGACCATCTGCTCGGACGCCGTGCCGGTGGTCTTTGATGAGGCGGAGAGCAACGAGAAGGGCGACCAGCAGCGGATGCAGGCGATCCTCTCGCTGGCGCGGGTGGCCAGCAGCGAGAGCAGCGCCGAGATGCTCAAGGGTTCCCCCAGCGGCGATGTCAGCCGCTACCGGGTGCGCTCGATGTTCCTGATGTCCTCGATCGCCACCGCCCTCAAACAGGGAGCCGACAAGAGCCGCTTTGCCCAGCTCACCCTGCGCAGCCCCAGCGAGATGGGCCCGGAGGAGCGCGAGGCCCACTGGCAGAGCCTCGATCGGGATCTTGAACGCCACATCACCCCGGAGCTCGCGCGGCGGTTGATCGCCCGCACCGTGTCGCTGATCCCGGTGATCCGCCAGTCGGTCGTGGTCTTCTCCGCAGCTGCCGCCCGCCACTTCGATTCCCAGCGCCTGGGGGATCAGTACGGCACCTTGATGGCCGGCGCCTGGTCGCTACTCAGCGATGCAGTTCCCAGCCAGAAGGAAGCCGAGGAATGCATTGAGGTCCACAACTGGGACAGCTACAGCCAGAGCACCGAAATCCCCGACGAGGCCCGCTGCATCCAGACGATCCTGCAGCGGCAGGTGCGGGTGGAAACCGACGACAAGCCCGTCACCCGCACCATCGGTGAACTGGTGGAGCTGGCCGCCTGCCACAGCAGCTGCATCGACGTGAGCCCGGGCCTGGCAGCCCAGACCCTGGGCCGCCATGGCCTGCGGGTGGATCAGGAGCGCCTGCTGGTGAGCAACACCGCCAAGGCGATCGAGCAGTTCCTCGCCGATACCGCCTGGCAGAACAGCTGGTCGGTGGTGCTGCTGCGCTTGAGCGGTGCGCAACGGGCTGGACCGGTGCGTTTCTGTGGCGCCGGCATGGTCAGCCGTGCGGTCGCCATTCCCCTGAGCGTGCTGTAACCAGCCGCCGTCACAAAACGGCCAGACATAACAGCAGCGGTAACGTCCAGATCGCCTGCCCCACAAGCGATCTGGACCACCGTAACGATGTAACGCTCCAGGGAGCATAGAGAGCCCCCTATGAATTCAAAGACACATGCACACCTGCACAACCAGACACGGCTGCTTGCTAATGCTTCTATCTCTGAAAAAGGGTTACATCGTTACCAGCACCGCCAGAAGCCTCTGCCAGCAAGCGATCTCGGCTGTGACGCCCATCGATACGCCACGTCACATCTGAAACGGCCATGCAGACCACCACATCGACCTGGCTTGATCCCATCCCCGGCCTCTGGCGGGATGAGGAGGCCCACCGCTATTGGCTGGGCGATCACCTGTTCCCCGTATCGATCACCGGCGTGCTGGCCCATGGCCTGAGCGACACCGCCAAGCGCTCAATCGAAGCCAAGCGGTCGATCTGGGAGCCGCGCGGCACCACGGTGCACGCGGCCCTGGAGCGCTACAGCCAGGCCCGCTTCCTGGTGGGCCGGAGCGCCGCCGATGCCCTGCTGGAAGCCGAGACCTTGCCGGGTCATCACCAGTACCGGGACTGGATCCTGCCGCTGCTGCAGCTGCCGCTCTGGGAGGAGGTGCAGGTGATCGCCAGCGAGCGGCTCACCTGCTGTCTGGCCCGCAACGTGGCCGGGGCCTTCGATGGCGCCTACATCTCACCGGCGCTGAGCGAGCGCCGGGGCCGCGAAGTGCGGGTGCTCTATGACCTCAAGACCCTGTCGGCCCACGGCCGGCCCTATTCCACTGCCGCCCAGCTCGGCGGCTACATGGTGCTGGAGGCGGCTCAGGGGAACCACTACGAGCTGGGCCAGACGATCTGGAGCAAACCCGGCGCAGCGTTCTGCAGCACCTTCTACAGCCGTGAGCAGTGCCTGGCGGCCTGGGCTGCGGCCTGGAGCGGCTACTGCTCAGCCCGCAGGCCCTTCTGAGAGCCAGGGCAGCCGCGAGCTGAATCGATGGGTTGGCTAGCAGATGCTGGCCGCTAGATTGAGCAGGCTCGGAAACGTCCGAGCAACTGTTCTGGTGCTCCTCGATGGCGGACCTGCTACTCGCTGCTCCCCCTGCGCCAGCCGCTGATGCGGCTGCTGATGCTGATCTCGACGCCCTGCTGGACGCGGTCACCGCGATCAAGGCGCAGCAGAAGCAGCTGGAGCAGCAGCTCGAGCCGCTGCTGGAGGCCCTCAACACGGCGATGGCCAGCGGCCAGCTGGATCCCTCCTTCTCCCACAACGACTGGTCCTTCTGCCACAGCCCCGGCCGGCTGACCTACGACTTCCCGGCGGCGGTGCAGCAGATCGAGAAACAGCTCAAGGCCGCCAAGGAAGCCGCCATCCAGCAGGGCAGTGCCACCGAGAAGCGTGGCAACCCCTTCTGGACCATCCGCCCCCCGAAGACCCAGCCCCCTGCCGTTCTGAGTTGATGTCGCCCCGGGCCCACAACCTGAGCGTGAGCGCTGCTGATCCGGTGGAGGAGCTGCGATCTGCCCCGGATCAGCAGGACGCGGATGGTGAGGCTGTCTGGGAGCCGCCGGTAGCGGTGGACCCCAGCCGGCCGATCAGTCAGACCAATCCGCCACGGCGGGCGCCCCATCACGCCCAGACCCCCAGGGCCACTGCCGGCGAGGTGGAGCGGCGGATTGCAGAGGCCCAGCTGTGGATTGCGCAACGGTTGCCGCTGCTGGAGATCAGGGCAAAAGCGGGCGAAAGCTGGGGGGTGAGCAATGTCAAAACGGTCAATCGCTATCTCGACCTGGCGCGGATGCGCATGGTGGAGGAGCTGATCTCTGACCGGCGCCGTCACCAGGCCGAGCAGATCTTTGCCCTCAATGACTGCGCCCGCCGGGCCATGGACGCCGAGCAGTTCAGTGCTGCGGTGGGTGCCTTCCGGGTGATTGCTGAGATCGGCGGGCTGCTGCGCGCGCCGATCAAACCGCCGGAGGCGAAAAGCTGATGGGCCGCATCGCCTCCACCCTGCGGCCGACAGCCTCGCCTGGCCTCGACGGAGGACTGCTGCTGGATCCCGCCACCGACCTCTGGGCCGACTGGGGTCTGCTGGGGGCTCCCGATCCCGACCGGGCGACAACGACCCGCCAAGGCTTGCTGTTCCGCGACTTCATCCGCAGCGCCTTCCCCTCCTTCCAGTTCCACCGCCTCTCTGAGCTCCTGATCGACCTGCTGCAGCAGGTGGCTGACGGAAAACTGACGCGCCTGATCGTCTGCTGTCCGCCCCGCCATGGAAAAAGCCAGCTGGTGTCGCGGCTGTTCCCGGCCTACTGGGTGAGCCGGCACCCGGAACTGTTCTGCGCGATCGCCAGCTACTCGGGTGAGCTGGCGTACGCCCACTCCAGGGAAGCCCGCCACTACTACCGCCTGACCGGCCACGCCCTCTCCAAGGATTCGGCTGCTGTGGGCAACTGGCTCACCCCCCAGCGCGGTGGCTGCATCGCTGCTGGCGTGAGGGGCCCGTTCACCGGCAAGGGCTACAACCTCGGCATCATCGATGACCCCTACAAGGGGCCCGAGGACGCCAAGTCGGCGCTGCAGCGCGAGCGGCTGATCGACTGGCTCAAGAGCGTCTGGTTCACCCGTGCCGAGCCAGGGCTGACTGCAGAGGGAGTTCTGCTCCCGGCGGCGCAGGTGGTGGTGCAGACCCGCTGGGACCACCAGGACATGACCGCCTGGTTGCTCGAGCAGGAGAGCCAGGAAAACCCGGAGCACTGGACGGTGCTCAACCTCCCGGCCATTGCCGAGCCCGAGGCGATTTCTATGCAGATTCCGCATACCTGCACGAAGGTCGTCGACTGGCGCCAGCCGGGCGAACCCCTCTGCCCTGAGCGTGTGCCGCTGGCGGTGCTGCAACGCATCCGCACCCGTCTGGGCTCCTACTGGTGGAATGCCCTGTACCAGCAGCGGCCCAGCCCGGCGGAGGGACTGCTGTTCCGCAAGGGCTGGATCCAGCCGCCGCTGCCGGTCGCTCCCGGCCAGCCCCGTCGCTATGCGCCGCTGGTGCTGAGCTGCGACCTGAGCTTCAAGGACGGCAAGGAGAACGACGCCTGCGGCTTTGCGTTGCTGGGCCTGCTTGAGCCGCAGCGGCATCCGGCAGCTGAGGCGCGGCGGAAGGGACTGGCGCTGGCCACGAACGCCGGCATCGCCCATCGCCCTGGGCGGCACGCTCCAGAGGGGGCGACTGCTCCTGATCCCTGGGCGGAACTCCAGATCGAGGCCCTCTGGGCCCACCGCCAGCGGCTCGATCTGCCGGGGGTGATCAAGTTTCTGCTGGCTTCCCTCACTTCTTTGGAGCGCCAGGGCCTGCGCCCCAACGCGGTGCTGATCGAGGACGCTGCCAACGGCCCGGCCGTTTGCCAACTGCTCAAGCGTCAGGTGCCCGGGCTGATCGCCATCCCTCCCAAGGGCAGCAAGGCCTCCCGCGCCCATGCCGTCGCCCCGCTGGTGGAAGCCGGCCAGGTGCGCTTTGCCCGCAAGGCCGAGTCCCTGGTGGAAGAGCTGCTGGCCTTCTCGCCCCGGGGCGGGGTGGACGACCAGGTGGATGCCTTCTGCCAGGGGGTGCTCTGGATCGAGGCCCAGTTCTGGCGGGGTCGGGGTTATGGCAGCTCGCCGGTGCCGATGGTCTTCTCCCGCTGAGCGATGACGGTCGCTATCGCCCGGCCCCTGCGAACCCCCGCTTGCCGCGCTGCGGCAATGGGCCAGCTGGATCTGCCGCTACGGCCGCCGGTGGTGGCGAGCTGCCTGGCTCGCCGTCCGCGCCGCCCCCAGCGTGCGCGGCCCGCGCCCTGCCAGCAGGCCGTTCAGCTGGTAATTGCCTTCCCGGCCAAGCCGCGGCGGCACAGGCCAATCAATCCCCACGCCGCGGCCAATGCCCTGGCGTTGCAGCACCGCGACATCGCCAAGACCGTGGCTGGCAACATCTCTCGCCGCACCGGACACCCAAGAGAGGACCTGGAGCAGATCGCCATGCTTGGCATCCTCCAGGCAGCTCGGCGCTATTCACCGGAGCGAGGATCGTTCCGCCCCTATGCCCGCACCTACGCCAATGGGGAGGTGTATCACTACCTCAGGGACAAGGGCTTCCTAATCAAGGTGCCGGCAAGCTGGCGGGAGTTGCATGCAAGGGGGCAGAAGCTGCTGCGGTTGGGGTTGCCTGCAGGAGAGCTGCCGCAGACGCTAGAAATCAGCGCGGAGCGATGGGAGGAAATTGCAGCGGCCTGCAACCAGCGAGTGGTGGCAATACACCTCGTCGAAACCGAAGAATGACAAGCGACGGTTTGCGGCAATACTTGTCCTTGTATCAGGAGCTGGAACATGAATCCTGTTCCATAATTGCTGCTATAGGCCAAAATCGCGCCTCATCTCCTCCCTCCAGTCAGGACCAATAGAGCGCCTCAATCTGCGATTAACTTTATCTGCAACAGCCGCGATATCCATCGCCTCATCATCGCTATACCCCATGTAGTGGTTGTCAACGATAGTTTTTGCCCACTCAGTGATAGCGTACTTGGCCACCTTGGCGATCGCCGACTTTGCGGGAAGGCTTTGGATCCAGCCGTCGAAAAGTTCCTTTACGCTTTTCACATTCAGCCAATAGCGATAGATCTCCTTCTCGTTAAGCGAGTAGAACTCACTGATCTGCTTCGGGCTCATGTAGGCCTCAAGGGGCTGCCCACTTGCTATTTCTAGCAACTCCTTATCGCTAAACATAATGCGCACAATCCTGATGGGTTGTATCATTTGACAGAGCCTCGATTACAGCGAGCAAGGCGGTTGCCCCACGATCGGTCTTTTCGAGGCTCAGAAGAGCTGATATCCACCAGTGTTTGCACGAAATATCGCAACGTGGATCGTGGCTTGCTTGGTTTACGCATCCCTGATTCAGGCGAAGGCAAAGTTTTAAAGATCAACGAGTATTCCTTGGCCGCCCCTTGGCAATAGGCCGTAGCCCATAGGTCAATCGCGTCTTCGTGCCCGCTCAATCGGTTTTGGCTGCTGCTGCCGTTGTGGCCCCTTGGCAGGAACACTCCACTCTCAACGCCCTTAAGGGCTCTTTGCAGATTACGACCGACTGCTGGGCGCTGCTCGCCGCTCCCAACGGCAGCAGCCGCAAGGAGCACTACCTACCTAAGGGCGAGCGGGAACCGGAGACCGCCTACTGCAAGCGCCTTGACGCTGCTCGGCCATCGGGCTTCTTCCGCGATGCCCTGCGCACCTACGCCGGCATGCTCAGCCGGGGTAGCTGGATCAGCCTTCCGGCCACCCTGTCTTCGGTGCTCACCGACGTGGACGGTCGGGGCACGGACATGGGCGTCTTCCTGGCCGCTGCTGACCTGCTGGTCCTTCGCGACGGCGCAGCCTTGATGCTGGTGCTCCCTCCCGAGCACAGCTGGCCCAGTGAGGGGGACCGGCAGGAGGCCCTCCGTCGCGGTGATCGCCTGTCTCTCCCCCGGCTGCAGCTGGTGCCCCGCGCCAACTGCCTGAACTGGGAGCTGCCGGTGTCCTACGGCCTTCCGGGCCGGATTGTCTGGCGAGAGCCGGTGAACCGGCCGATGAGTGCTGAGCCGGCGGGCCCAGAAGCAGCCGTGGCAGAGCAAATCAACGCCCTGCTCGGCGATGCCGACGCCCCTGACCGCTGGCACTACCGCAGCCTGTCGCTGCTCACCACCGGCGACACCACCAAGGGTGGGACCGCCAGGGGCAGGGCCGTCACCGGCCTGCAACTGGCCCACCACCCGGTCTGCGCCGACCCCCAGGCCACCAGCGGCTGGCGTTGCGAGGAGCCGGTGGTCACCACGTTTGATGGCATCAACCGGCTGCCGGCCTGCTGGTACACCTCCGATGGCTCGGCCTTCGGGGAAGGGGACCTCCCCCACCTGGGCCTGGCGCATCAGTACCTCAACCACTTCCGCTGCAAGAGCGAATACGAGGAGCTCCTCTCCAGGACTGCTCTACCAGTTGGCGTCCGGAAGGGGATGGTCGATGCCATGGGCAACAGCCAGGCCGGTCCGGTGGTGCTGGGCCCGAACACCTGCATGGACCTTCCCTCGGACGCCTCCTTCGAGTTCGTGGAGATCCGGGCCCGCTCGCTGGCAGAGCACCGGGCCTGGCTGCAGATCCTCGACGACACCATGCGCCGCGATGCTCTGATCCCCTCTCAGAACCGGGGCGCCGCCCGCACTGAAATGGAGATCAGCCTCACCGCCAGCCAGAGCTATGCGCTGCTCCAGGCGATGGCGATCCAGAAGGCCTCGCTGTTCTCGACCCTGCTACAGCACTGGTGTGGCCTGACCGGTGAGGCCCTGGATCCGGGAGCTGGCCTGCAGGTGACGGTGAGCCCGCTCACCCCGCCGATCCAGCCCCAGCCCCAGGTGAAGGAATGGATCGAGCTCTTCGACAAGGGGGTGATCAGCAGGGAGGAGCTGCGTCACCAACTGGCCCTGGCCACGGCCAATGCGATCAGCAGCCCGACACTCGATGACAGCCCGGCCACCAAGGCTGGGGAGGGAAGCCAAGCCCAGGAACCCAAGGTTGCTGAGAGCTCAGCGCCGGTGCCCCTCAGGCAAGAGGAGTCAGCCGCGCCTGCAGCCGCATGAGCCAGACCCACACCGACTCCCCATTCCGCTGGCGGACTGCTGACCTGGAGGGGATTCGCGTCGCCCTCTCGATCCCGGCCCTGATGGCCGCGATCCGAGCCATCAACGACGCCATGGCAGATCTGGAGCAGCTCTACCCCGATGCCATCCCCACCGCTCGGCGGGAGCTGGATGCCATCGCCGCCATCGACATCGAGCTGGCGGGGCTGGGCCCCGACCAGCTGCAGGCCCCGATCGAGAGCCGCCGCAAGGCAGTGCCCGCGGACGCCTTGCCGGATGACGGCACCCTGCCGGTCAAGAAGGCGGACGTGATCGAGTACGACACCGAACTGCTGCGGGAGGAGACCATCACCCGCTATGGCGAGGGGCTCTCGATCGAGGCCGCTCTCCGCCGCCAGCGCGGCAGCCATGCCCAGGCGCTGCTGCTGATGCTCCCCACCCTGGCGAACTGGAGCCGTGACCCGCAGCTGAGCGGCAACGGCGGTGGCTTCACTGCAGCGCTGGAGCGGGGCTGAACCGTGACCCCGACCCCAGTGCTGCCGCCTTCTGCGCTGCAGCCCTACGCCAATGCCCGCATCCTCCTGTTCTCCAACCAACTGCCGGGCGTGCTCGATTCCACCCGCACGGGGAGGTTCCTGTTCGAGGGTTTTCTCAAGCGCCTGCGGGGCATCTCCAGCAAGGAGAACGCCCCGGGGCTCGATACGGGGGACTTCACCTACGAGGGCTACCTCACCCGCGGGGCGGTGCTGCCGCTGACACCATCTCAACCCTGGGACTGGCTGGCGGCGGCCATCAGCTGGAGCACCAGCGGCATCCGGCCGGTCTCTGCCACCACCCCGGCGCTGCTCACCCCATGCTTCGGGGCGGTGTGGCTGGGCCCACTTTCCGAGCTGCGCACCCCAGGCCTGCTCCCTTCCCCCAGCCGCGGCCAGCTGGGGGCCTTCTCGGTGACCGAATTCGGCGGCCTCTATGGCGCCGGTGGAATCGGATCCTTGACCCAGCCGCTGCTCGGCGAACGGATCCAGGCCGCGCTCAAACCCAACCGGGTGGCGGTGGTGGGCACCGGCGACAGCCTCAACGTGCTGGCCGAGCGCCACGGCACCACCGTGACCACCCTGCGAGGCCTGAACCCCACCATCACCGCCCGTCCATCGGATCAGCTGCCGCTGGGGAGCTGGCTGTTTCTGCCCAAGCGCCGCGCCGCCGCCAACGCCGACAGCAGCACCACCTCGCTGCCATCCGGCTTCTACACGCCTGAAACCCTGGCGGCGTACCTGGGGGTCTCGACCTCCACGATCTACAGCTGGAACTCCAGTGGCTACGGCCCGCCCTTCGTGAAGCTGGGCAACCTGGTCCGCTACACCTACGAGGACGTGGAGCTGTGGCTGGCCAGGCAGCTGGAGCTGTCGCGGGGCTGACTGACTGCTCAGAAGGAAAGAGGCCTTACTTCTTGGCTCCTTCGGTGTTGGTGTCGCTGCTGTTCTGGTGGCCGTTCAGGTGCTTCTCACAGGCTATGGCAGCGCTGCCTCCCAGCACTGCTGCGGCGATCAAAGCAATCGAGAGCAGGCGCTTCACGGGGGGCAGGCATCTGATCTTGACCGTAGGCAGCTCCACGGCTTCCGCTCTCTCTCCGCTGCCGTCTCCTCACAGATAGATGGCTGGCAATAGCTGGTGAGCACAGCCCGGACGGGGTGCTCACTCCACGACAGCCGCGTTGGGTCATGGCCACTGCCACAGCTTCTTCCACCTCCAGCACCACCGCCGCCAGCGGCCAGGGTGCTGACGACAATTACGCCGCCACCGGCCTGCCCGGTGAGACCACGACTGCCGGCGGCCCCACGGGTGATCCCAACGGCGCTGGCGGCCAGGGCGGTTCTGCCGCAAGTAGCAGCGACAGCTCTGGCGCTGCTCAATCCGAGGCCGGTGCTCCCCCTGCGGACGACAGCCGCCTCACCGACCCCCTGCGGGCCGAGCGACGCAAAAGCAACCAGCTCGAAAAAGAGATCCGCACCCTGCGCCAGCAGCTGAACCGCTTCTCGGAGATCAACCCCGAGGAGTACGCCCGCCTGCAGGAAGCCGAACGGCAAAAGCAGATCCTCGAGCAGCAGATGGAGCTGCGCGAACGGCAGATGGAGGAGGCCTCTGCCCAGAAGGTGGCTGCTGTTGCCGCCGAGCGCGACGAGGCCAAGCAGCAGATCCTGCAGCTGCGCAAGGACCGCCTGCTGGAGCGCGCCTTTTCCCAGGCCGAGGGCCGCACCGGTGGTGATGCCAGGGGCACGTTCTTCGACATCTTCAAGGGGCAGCTGGGCACCTGTTTCCGGCTGACCACTGGCGCCGATGGCAAGGACGTGCTCGAACCCCTGGACTCCCAGGGCAAGCCGTTGCTCGGCGATGACGGTCGGCCGATGACGACGACCGAGTTCCTCGATCAGATGCGCGTGCATCCCGTCTACGGCTTCCTGTTCCAGCAGCGGGGGCCGGCCGGCATGCAGGCAGCTGGGGGACTGACGGTGTCGGGGATCGGCAGCAATGGCGAGCCGATCAATCCCCAGGCCATGTCGGCGTCTGAGCTCTACCGGGCGTCCTTCGCGGTCAATGGCCGCGGGGCTCGGCGCTGAGGCCGCTGCTCACCTGATGGCACGACGGCCCCGCAACTTCTATGCCGGCCTCTCCTTCCGGCCACCGGAGCCGGTGGCGGCTGCCGCCCGTCGTGCCCTGGAGCGCCGGGCCCAGCAGCCTCCCTCCAACCGGGGCATGACGCCGGTGGGCCTGGCCCGCGCCCGTCAGCTGCTCCATCGTCAGGAGCTCTCACCCACCACCATCGATCGAATGGTGAGTTACTTCGCCCGCCACGAGGTCGACAAGCAGGGCTCCAGCTGGGAGACCTACGGCAAGGGCCGTCAGGCCTGGGATGGCTGGGGCGGTGACCCCGGCCGCCGCTGGGCCAGTGCTGTCGCGCGGCGCATGGATGCAGCTGAACGCAATGCCCAGCGCGCAACCAAACAACCTCGCCGCCGCTGATGCGCGAGCCGATCAACCCCGCAACTGCCCGGAGCCCGGAAAACACCGCCGGCCAAACGATCAACACCTCAAAAGGGGAGAAACTGACGCAAAAAAAATCGCGAATTCTCCTCATAATTTGCGTTTCAAAATCAGCTCCCTGCAACTCCCTGTAGATCCCCGCAGATCGCCGTAGAAGAATGCAAACCCGGGGGTATTCCCCCTGTTTCCGGCGGCGGCGCAGGGTGCCTCGGAAATTTTTCAGGTTCTGGGAAATCCCCCTCTCTCAGGCTCTGCTGTCCTGATCGGTTTCCGCGCCAGCCGCCTGATCCCCGCCACCTGTGGTGGAGACACGGAGCTCGTGCCACCATCTATAGCGGCAGCGGACCCTGCGCTGATGACGGCCACCACCTTCAACGTCCAGAACCTGCGGGGCCAGTCCCTGCTGTTTCGCTGTCTGGAGACGGGCTTCGTGACCACGGCACCAGCCCTCACCCGCTACCAGCAGGGCAGGGGCATCGACCCCAGCCGCCGCGAGTTGGTGGGTGAGCGACCCGAGCAGTGGTGCAGAAGTCGGCCGGTGACGATCTGCGAGCACTGCGGTGTGGCGATCAAGGGCAACCAGTGGACCGTCCGCCAACACCAGCAGAGCCAGCGCTGTAGAAGAGCGAGGACGCCGCTGCCGGCCTGATGGAACATCCGCTCTGGCTTCTGGTGCCCTGGCTGGTTTTCGCTGTCGGCATGGGGCTCAAGGCCTGGAAGGTGACTCGGCTGATCAACCGTCAGATGCGTCGCAGCACTTGGGGAACCGAGCGCTATCGGGCGGAGCTGGAGCGCAGCTGGCAGCGGAATCAGTCGGTGCGCTGAGTCAGCGAAAAGCCCCGGGGACCCGCAGGCCCACCGGGGCAAGGGGCCGCAGCCCCGGCGGCTCACAGCACCGCCACGGTGCCGAGCCGCTTGGCCTGCAGCTTGCGGGCCAGCTGATGGGCCAGCCGAGCCGGAATGAAGCGGGGCTTTTTGACCGGCAGGCCGCGGCGGCCATAGAAGACCGTGATGCGCTCGGCATCATGCGCCTTGATCCCACCGGGATACACGAACACCGCCAGCTGGCGGATCTCGCAGCGGGGGAAAGAGGAGGCCATCACGAAGGAGGCGAGGGACACCCGCGTCAGGCCCCGGCTGTAGCGACCTGGCAAGGACGCCTCGCAGAGGCGCCTGGCCCGATCCTTGCCAGGGCGAGACGGCTGGGGCAGCGGTGCCCCCTTTCTTCCCCTCGCCGACCGTGAGGCCTCCGGCCCCCGCGCGTGCTGAACCCCCGCCAGCTCGGTCGTTGGGTTCGCACCCGGTGGATCGATGGCCCGCCAGGTCCGCTGAGCCTCTTGGGCTTTCTGTCCGGTGGTCGCGACCAGCAGAAAGGCAGGGCCCTGGGGAGCCCCGCCGGCTGCTGGCCCTGGCCCTCAGAAGGGCAGCAGTGCCTCCAGCTCTGGATCAACCGGCACGGCCGGAGCAGCTGCCTGCCGCTCAAACAGCACCTGGGCTGCCAGCTCAGCCAGCCGCGGCCAGCGCCCGCTGCAGAAGGCCAGATCTTCCAGCACCTGCCAAGAGAACTGCTGCAGCTGAGCTTTGTGGGATAGAGGGGCCATGGGAGGGCTCCGCGTAGGACCCCTCAGCCGGCGGGGGGCGGGTCAAGGGCCCGTCCACCACTGAGAAAGCGGAGCGCAGCGCAGCCAACGTCCACACCGGCGGGCTCGTATCACCCTTGACGCGCCCCCCGACCATGAAGAGGGCCGGAGCGGAGCCCCAACAGAGATCTTTCGGCGACATCACCGCTGCGCTGCTCACGCCCCATGGCAATAGGCGGTGACGTGATCTGGGGCCGGACCCCGGGAGTGCAGCACCGATGGGCCTCACCCTGATCGAGGCAGCCAAGTACGAGACCCGCCTGGAGCACCTGGCGGTGATCAAGACCTTCGCTGAGGGCGAACTGCTCAGCTGGCTGCCGTTCATGAACATCGCCGGCGGCGGCCTCTTCTATTCCGTCGAGAAGGAACTCCCCTCGGTGGGCTTCCGGGCGGTGAACGAGGGCTACAAGCAGAGCTACGGCGTCGTCGACCCCCAGTCGGAAGCCGTGCACCTCTTCGGGGGTGACGTGGATGTGGACCGCTCTATCGTTGACCTGCAGGGCCCTGAGGCTCGTGCTGCGCAGACCGAGATGAAGGTCCGCTCGATGCGCCTCACCCTCGAGGCCGCCCTGATCAATGGTGATGCCACCGCCAGCCAGGGCCGGGGCTTTGACGGCCTGGCCAAGCGCCTCTCCCCTGGCAGCGAGATGGCGCTGAACAACGGCGGCGGGGCGCTCGATTTCGACAAGCTCGACGAGCTGATCGACTCGGTCAACTCCTACGGCGGCAGGAAGTACCTGGTGATGAGCAAGGCGATGCGCCGCCAGCTCAATGCCCTCGCCCGCCAGACCGTCGGCCAGGGCGTTTACAACGTGAGCACCAACAACCTGGGGGTGATGGTGCATCACTACCAGGAGTGCCAGATCCTCACCGTCGACCGTGACGCGCAGGGCCTGGAAGTGCTCGGTTACGGCGAGGCCGGGGGCACCAGCTCGATCTACTGCTGCACCTTCGGGGATCAGGCGGTGACCGGCCTGCAGGGTCCGTTCCAGGGTCGCTACGGGATTTCGGTGCGGGATCTGGGCGAGGTGCCTGATGCCCCGGTGTTCCGCACCCGGATCGATTGGTACGTGGGCTTCGGCGTCATGCACCCCCGCGCCGCGGGCCGGCTGCATTCCATTGCTCCGATCGCTTGATCGCCCCCCATTGCCTGAGACGCACACCACCCACCTGATCTGGAGATCGACCGATGACTCGCCTGAAAGCCAATGCCCTCCTCGATGCCGCCACGGTGCTGGTGGGCTGGACCAACCGCTCTGCCACCCGTGACACCGAGAAGGTCTTCACCAGCGGTGAGGTGGTCAAGCTCAACACCAAGCTCGACGCCGCGGCCCGCTTCTCGCTGCTGGTGTCGCACCCCGGCCACAGCGCTGCGGTGACCGTGGTGCTGCACCTGGCGCCTGAGCTGCGCGACGGAACGATGGGGACCTTCGTGCCGGTGGCCACCGTGGCTGTGCCGGCGGAAGGCGGCCGGGTCGAGGCCTACATCTCCGGCCACGACATCCTCCTCGATACGGCCGATGTGGATAACGCCGACCTGCCGGCGCTCTGCTTTGCCAAGGCTGTCGTCACCCCCTCCACGCCTGAGGGAATGGTCGTCGGCCTGACCGCCACCCTGCCGGCCTGACCATGAACCACTCCCCCATGGCCGGGATCGCTGCCCAGGGACCTCTTCCGGCCGGGATGCTGCGCATCCGCCTGGGCAGCCAGGAGCGCTACGTCTGGCCGGTGCACCTGCCGGGCTGGCTGGGGCTGGGTTGGCGGGTGGCCGGGGCCGAGGCCCCTTCGGTTGGGGTCGCAGCTGCAGAGCCGCCGGCACCCATCTCCGCGGCCGCTGGCGAGGCGCGTGAGCAGGACGATGCAAAACCTGCATCACCCCGCGGCCGGCGCGGGCGTCGCCGCAAGGACGAGGCCCTGCCCGTGGAACCGGCTGACACCGGCGCCAGCACGGTTGGCGATGCCAGCGGTCCTGAGCCCAGCGAACAGGAGCGGGACGGTGAGTCGCCTGCTGCTGGCGGCGCAGAGCCGGATCCAGATCCCGACCCAGCCGCTGATCCATCGCCCGATGCAGAGCTGGCTCTCACTGCCCTACCGGATGACCTCTTCGACGACCCGCTGATCTGATCCCCTACTGGCGATGCCCTACCCCCTGCCCCAGCAACCAAGCACCGTGGGCGGCCAACGGGTACGGCTGCTTCCACCGATCGGCTGCCCTGGGGTGGAGCAGTGGGTGCTGCCGATGGAGTTCAGCCGCTGGGCCGAGCTGGGCTACCGCAAAGGCCCGATCCCGGCGGATGACCTGGAATTGTTCTGGCTACCGGCCGACAGCCGCTGGAACGAACCGATCGGTTCGGCGGCGATCGAGCTGCTGATCAACCCGCGGCAGACCATCCCCTCACCGATCTCGGTGACCTGGGGCGATGGCAGCAGCAACGTGGTGCCCTGGCCGGCTGTCTCCAGGCAGGCGCCACGCCTGCGGCACGTCTATGCCCAGCGGGCTGATGTGACGGTGCAGGTGCAGCTGGGGATGCTGATCGCCACCCTTCGTGTCGCCCTGGTGGGTTGCCCGGTTCCGCCCCAGCAACTCCTCAACAACCGCGACGGCGGCGGCGGCACCGGTGGAGTGATCCAACCGCTGATCCCCAGCGGCGGCATCACCGGCGAGCCCTACGACGGCCGTCATGCCGTGGTCTGGCGCCTGCGGCTTCACCCGAATGGGGGCTTGGGGTTCATGCCGGACCCCAGCAGCGGTGAGCCGGCACTGGCGGTGGTGCAGGAATCAGGCGTCGGCAGCCGCGCCACCCGCTGGTACTCCGGCGATGGGCCGCCGCCCACGACCTTGCAGCCTGCTCCAGCGGTGGGGGACTTCTACCTGGACCGCCTCAGCGGCCAGGTCTACGAACTTTCTGCCTGATCGCCGTGCCCGACACCAACAAGGGCCTGGCCGAGCGGGTGGAAGTGTTCACTCGCGCCACCAGCGATGCGCTGCAGAAAGCGGTGGGCGACGTGCTCGATGCTCGCAATCCCTGGCAGCTGCTCTACCGGCTGCTGCGCATCGTGCTGCTCGGCCTGGTGCTCTATTCCGGCTGGCTGCTTGTGACTCTCCAGCCTGATCTGGCCAAGCGGCTCTTGCGTCCACCCGATCACAACCTCACAGACCGGGTGGAGCAACGCAAGGCCAAAATCCAGAGCCTGCTGCGCACTGCACTGGAGAGCAACGGCGAGGGGCTCCACACCCTCGTGCTCCTGCGCTGGGAGGGGGGCACCAGCGTGACCGTGCTGGCGGCGGCCGGCCGCGATGGCCAGCTGGGACTCACCCCCGGTCAGCAACCCCTGCTGGGGGTGGAGATGGCCGATGCCCTGGGCCACCTCGCCCTGGGCCTGTGCGCCACGGAACAACCAGAAGCCCTGCCCATCCGCACCTCCGGCGGTTCCCTGGCCGGTGCGGCCCTGCTCTGCCCGGTGGGCTGCGCCGCCAGCTCCACCAGCCGGCTCCTGCTGCTGAGCCTCTACGACGAGCGCCCCTCACGGCCAAAGAAGCCCTCCATCGACGAGCAGCGGCGGCAGCAGGAGCTGCTGCTCATCGCCCAACGGCTCGGGGAGCTCTTGGGCGGGCCCTGATGGCAAGAGCAGGAGCAGGCCGCAGCGGCATCGATGGTTCTCTCCTGGCGCCAGCTGGCCTCCCTGCTCGGCCCGCCCGGGCCGATGGCGCCCCAGCTGATCTGGCTCGCCAATCCCCAAACCGCTGAGCGGCGCATCCTGCTGAGAGCACCCCAGCCGCTGAGCCTGCAGCGGATCGAGGCCGTGCTCACTGGCGGCACCAGCCCGAGCGTCAGCCTCACCCTCCGCCATGGCGCCGATGTCTCTGCGGCCGGCACGGCGGTGAGCAGCTCCCCGCTCACGATCAGCAGCGCCAATGGCGGCGCCACCACCGGCGCGGTCTTCTCTGGCTTCCAGAACCCTGCCGTGCCGATGGATCACTGGCTCTGGCTGGAGATCACCGCCGTCAGTGGGTCACCAACCGGCCTGGCGGTGTCGCTGCGTTTCAGCTGAGGTCGCGGCCGCTCTGCAGCAACGCGTCACACCGCTTCATGGCAATAGCCGATGACGCAACACCCGTCTGGCTGCCATGGGGTCCTGGAATTCCACCGGTTCAATCCGCGGTCCTGAGGGCCCCGCCGGCCCGCAGGGTTCACCTGGTGTGCAGGGCAACCAGGGGCCTGCTGGCCCCCAGGGACCCCAGGGCCCGGCCGGTCTGCAGGGCCCCGAGGGTCCCGCTGGTCCTTCTGGCCCGGCTGGTCCGACCGGATCGCAGGGCATCCAGGGCCCGGCAGGGATCGGCATCAACTTCAAGGGCTCGGTGGCGGCGATCGCCAACCTGCCCGCCAATGCCGCCCAGGGCGATGCCTACCTGGTGCAGGCCGATGACTCGCTGCGGGTCTGGGACAGCGGCACCAGCAGCTGGGTGAATGGCGGCTCGATTCAGGGGCCGCAAGGTCCTGCTGGTGTGGCCGGCCCTGCTGGTGCGACTGGTCCTCAGGGCCCGGCTGGGCCGCAAGGGCCCCAGGGCATTCAGGGACCTGCCGGCATCGATGGGGCGATCGGTCCTCGCGGTACCGGCTGGTTCACCGGCAGCGGGGCACCACCGCTGAACATTCCTGGTGCGGTGGATGGTGACCTCTACCTCGATCTGCTCACGGGCACCGTCTATCAGCTTGGCCCGATCCGCGTGGCTGATCTGCCCGCCATCGGCAGCTCCTTCCAGGGCGGCTACTACGCCGGCCTGATCAGCCACACCGCCAATGGGGTGGCCACCCATGCGTTGATCATTTCGCCCAAGGCTGTTGGCTCGCTGCTGAACGTGGCCTGGAAGACCACCAACACCGCCAGCACCGGCACCACGAGCGTGTTTGACGGCTGGGCGAACAGCGAGGCGATGAACAACGCCAGCCATCCGGCGGCGCAGTTCTGCCGCTCGCTCAACATCGGCGGCTACGACGACTGGTACCTGCCCGCCACCCAGGAGTGGGATGTGCTGTACCGGGCCTTCAAGCCGGAGGCGACGGCGAACGGCACCTATTCCGGGGCCGGCTACGGCGCCAACCCCTATGCAGTGCCGGCGGGCGGCAACTACACCGACAGCAATCCGGCCCTCACTTCGGTGCTCGCCTTCCGCGCTGGTGGGGCGGAGACGCTCAAGCACTTCGACGAGAACTACGGCGACGATCCCTTCTTCCACTGGACCTCCACCCAGGCCGCCAGTGGCACCGCCTTCCTGCGGATGACCTACATGGGGGATCAATACGCCGAGGCCAAGACGAGCGCTTCCATCACCCAGGTGCGGGCCATCCGCCGCATCCAGGTGCTGCCTTAACCAACAGGGAGGAGAGCAGCCATGGCCAACTGGCTGCCGCGCACCCAGGTCCCTGGCCAGCGACTGAACGTGAGCGCCACCACCACGCCGCTGCTGCCGGGCGCCAGTGCCCTGCTCGATCTGCCGGGTCTGGGGCGGCTGGGCCATTTCCTGGCCGTGAGCACCGATGCGCCGGGCTGGGTGAGCTTCTACAGCTCGGCAGCAGCGCGCGAGGCCGATGGCAGCCGCCCGATCACCCAGGACCCGGCGCCAGGCAGCGGGGTGCTGCTCGATCTGGTCACGACCGCCGCCTCTCTCACCGTCACCGCTCCACCGGGCGGCACCTACTTCTCCACCGAAACCGCTGGGGCGGCGCCGCTGCTGCGGGCGCTGGTGCGCAACACCGGCACCAGCCAGGCCGCCATTGCCGTGACCGTGACCGCCGTCGTGCTGGCGCCCTGAGATGAGGCCTACCAGATGAGCAGTCGCACCCTGATCGACATCAGCCGCCTCGGCACCGAGACCACCTGGCCCTCGGTGGCCACCGAGGTGAACGGCTATCTGCAGAACTGGATCGCCGCGGCCAATGCCCAGGTGAGCCAGCACCAGCTGCGCATCGCCACCGCACCCAACCCCGAGGCCACTGCCACGGACCCATGCGGCTGGCGCATCGAGGCGACCCTCGCCCAACTCACCCCTGGTGGTGAGCCGGCGGTGCTGCTGCTGGAGGTGTTCCTCACCGGCACCACCCTTCAGATTCGCCCGGGCATCGGCAACACCGAGCCCTACGTGGGGGCCGACACTGAACAGGGCTGGGTGTACCCCGCTGGAGACGTGGGCTACACCAGCGGCACCTGGAGCACCACGCCGCTTCCTTTCAATGCCCAGGTGGGCTGGTCGCTCGCCCCTGGGTCTGAATATTTCGTGTTCGCCTACAGCCAACACCGCTTTACGAACAGGCAGGCGGTGCCGCTGCTGATCGCCCGTGACCAGGTGTCCGGCCACTGGATCCTGGCGGCCTCGCCCCCCTCCACCTCCAGCTTCGACGGATTGCGGGCCGTGAGCTGGAACGTCCGCTCCGGCCAGCCCTCCGGCTCCCGCGGCCTGCTGCGGGATGGGCTGCTCACCGTGGTGCGGATCAGCCGGCCCGCCGAGCTGGTGATCGCCACCACCGACTGGAGCTACTACGAGGTCGCCAACGAACCCGCCCAGTTCTGGGAGCCGCTGCTGCTGCCGCCTGACTTCGCGACGGTGAATCTGAGCAGCGCAGCGATGAGCTACTACAAGGCGCCCGATGGCAACGAGTGGCTGGCGATCGGAGGCCACGGCCTGCTCCTGCGCACCAAGGACGCCCCCGCCCCACAGGGAGGTGCGGGGCCATGACCTATCAGGTGTTCTGCCAGAGCTTTGCCCCCGGCAGCTGGAAGTGGACCAGCAAGGACCCCGCTGGGGTCGGCATGCAGCTCGACGGGGCCTTCCGCGCCTTTGCCGCCGCCGTCAACGTCCTGCCCGGCAACGCCAGCACGCCCCTCTCGGTGATCCGCTCCCATGCCGATGCGACCGCCAACCGCTGGGGCTACACCTGGCAGCTGGGCCATCCCGTGGAACCCGCCCACCTCTGGTTCCTCGCCGACAGCAGCACGGCCCAGGGGGAGACCCAATCCAGCAGCAGTGCGGTCTTTGGGAACGCGCTGGCCAGCACCTTCACCAACAACACCAGCAACGGCGGCTACGGCACCTACAACAATTCCACCATCAGCAGCACCGCGCTGGCCTACGTCGACAGCACCCTCAGCGGTGCCACGTCGATCGGCGCGATCCTGCTGATCGCCCAGGACACCACCCCCGGCAAGGAGTTCTTCTGCTGGGCCCTCAAGACCCATGGCGGCAACGACGAGCTGCATCGCGACAGCTGCCATGCGCTCTACAAGAGCCCCGGCACCACGGGCTGGAACTCGATCGCGATCTTCCCCCGCACCAGCAAGCAGTTCTATGGCCAGGTCGTGTTGCACGGCTATTCCGGCAACAGCTTCGGGGGGCTCCCGTCGGCGATCAGCGCCAGCATCTACGCCAACGGCCACCAGCTGCGCAGTGGCATCGCCCTGGGCCACTACGAATTCACTCTCCAGAACCAGGGCCTGTTCGATGCACCGCCGCCGTTGATCCAGCTGCCGGCGCCGCTTTTCATCGGCTCCACCACCACCCGAGGTGCCAGCACCCATTTCGGCAAGGTGACCCGCCCCGATGGCGTGATGCTGCAGCTGGGCCAGCGCTCCAGCGACCGGGACGTGTGGCTGTGGGTGCCGTCGGGCACCAGCCACAACCAGGTCAGCCCCTGGACCTCCGCCACCTCCCTGAGCCACTGGCGGGAGTGCAACGAGCTGCACTTCATCAGCAGCCTGCCCCCGGGCGGGATGCAGCTGGTCTCCGGTTCGGCGGACTTCATCCGCCACTTCCCGCCGATGAGCGCCGTGGGTGCCCGCCAGCACCCGCAGCAGGGACCACTGCTCTCGGGGTCTGGTGGCGGCGGCGGTGGAGGCGATGGGGAATCGGGTGGCGGCCCGACGCGACCTGCAACAGGCCTGCTCTGGCCGCGGGGGATGTGAGACCTGGTTCAGCGCCCCAGGGTGCGGCGGATGTCCTTGACCAGCAGCAGCAGATGCAAAGGATCGGTGGGTGAGCGCTCAAACTCCGGGATCAGGTGCTCGTAGAAGCTGCGGGCCTGCTCGGATTCGGCGTGCACCAGCAAGCCGCGGCAACCGATGGCCTCGCTGAGGCTGGCGACCCGGGTGATCGCATCCAACAGCAGGGCTGCACCGAGGCCCTGGCCTTCATGGCGTTCGTCCACTCCCAGGCGGGCCAGCAAGGCGATGGGCTGGGGGTAGCGGCCGGCGCCACGGCGCAGCCGCTCCGGCAGATCGGCGATCGCCACGCTCGCTATGCACCAGGCGTAGTAGGCAACCACTTGGGGCTGATCCACCGCAGTGACGACAAACACGCGGGTGGTGCCGGTGCCATGGGCCTGCCTGGCCACCTCCACCAGCCAGGCGGTCTGCTCCTCGGAGCGGCAGCGGAAGCCGGCGAGCTGGTCACGGGCCGCCAGCAGCTCTGGCGGTTGGTAGAGGCTCATGCCTGGGGCTGATCCGCCACTGGGGTGACAAAAGGCGAGGGCCGCTCCAGCAGCCGCGCCAGCCCGGGCAGGCTGCGGGCCGGGCGGCTGTTGATCCGCTCCCACTCCTGCTGGGCGGCGGCATCAAGCACGAACTGCTCCCGGTCGGCCAGCACCCGCTGGGCCGCCAGCCGCCCTTGAGAGAGCAGGAAGGAACTGCGGTCGGTGCCGAGGGCCGCCGCGGCCCGATCCAGCAGATCGCGGTCGTCGTCTGTGGCCCGCAGCTCGATCCGGCTGGTCCTGGCCGGCCGGTGGCCCTGCGGTTTGGTGCTGGTCAAGGCGACACCCACCCAGAACGTACGGACACTGTACGGCGCCCATTCGGAGAGGGGGCCGAAGAAGCCCCCCGGCCCTGGGCCTCAGGCCATCTGCAGCCTCAACGCACCCAGCGCCTTACGATCGGCCTCCAGCTGGCAGCGGTGCAGCAGCTCCTGCTGGGCCAGCAGCCGCCCATCCAGCTCATCCACCCGCGCCAGGCACTGCTGGATCGCCGGGATCACCTCCTCCTCCAGCAGGGTGATTTCCTCTTCTCCATAGGGCTGCTCGATCCAGGTGCGCCGCAGCGGCAGCCCCCGCCGCAGCTGCAGGATCCGCTCGATCGCCTTGAGGCTGGATTCGAGCAGCAGGAACGGATCCTCCTCTGGTTTGCAGAACGGAGAAACCGCAGCAGAAAGCATGGCCATGGAATCGGCGCCGAGAGCGGCGCAGCGACGGGACCGATCCCAGCGGGGGCCTGACGCAGGAAGGCCCCAGACTGGAGAGGACCCGGAGCAAGACCGGCGGGGGGGATAGCCACAGGAGGCTGAGGTCCGCCGCCACGGCGCAGCGGCTCACTCGCGGTAGAGGCCCCCGGACCGATTAATCACCGTGGCTGTGCCATTGGTTGCACGGCCCTGTCACCTTCTGCGCTGGTGGCGCGGGCCAGCCCGATCAGGCAGGTGGGCATCAGTTCAGCCAACGCCATGCTCCGCATTCACGGCGACCGCAGCAGCCTCCTGGCGGCCCTCGCTGCCCACTGGGCCGACCAGCAACTGCAGATCCCGGCGACGCTCAAGCCGGTGGTGCGGCCGATCCGCCGTCAGCCTCGGCCGCTGCGCTGAACGGGCCGCTCAGGCCACTGGCAGACAGCTTTCGCCTCAGCACCGCCAAGGACGGCAGCGATGTGCTCGAGCCTCTCGACAGCCAGGGGCACCCGCTGTTGGGTGATGACGGCCGGGCGATGAGATCGGCTGAGTACCTCGATCAGCTGCGGCTGCATCCGTTGTACGGCCTCTGACCACTGGCGCAGCAGGTGTCGGCTATGGCGAGGTGATCAACCCGCAGGCCATGAGCGCCAGTGAGCTGTACCGGGCTGGCTTTGTCAGCAAGGGCCGCCTGGCCCGACGCTGAACGCATCTGCCAGCCGTGCCTACGGTGAATTCATCGGGAGGATAGGGGTGAAAAGCGATGGCCAGGCCTGAACAGCGGTTGGCGGCCAACGTTCCTGGCCCCTTCTTTGTCGATGCCACCTGCATCGACTGCGGCACCTGCTGGCAGTTCGATCCGCTGCACTACGCCCCGACCGGCTGCAGTTCACGGGTGCAGCGCCAACCTGAGGGCGATGCCGAACTGCGGCTGGCGCTGCTGGCGCTGCAGGCCTGTCCGGTGGCCGCGATCGGCACCAGCCGCGAACTGCTGCGTCAGATGCCGTCTGATGGCTTTCCGGTTCTGATCACGCGCCATGCAGGCGGGGATGTCTACTACTGCGGTTGGGCGTCCAAGCGCAGCTTTGGTGCCAGCAGCTGGCTGGTGGTCCGCCCTGAGGGCAACGTGTTGATCGATGGTCCGCGCTGGAGCGCACCGCTGGCGCGGCGCATCATGGATTTGGGCGGCCTGCAGCGGATCGTGCTCACGCATCGCGATGACGTGGCCGATCATGCGCAGTGGGCCCGGGCGTTTGGAGCCGAGCGCTGGATCCACGCGGCCGACGCCGATGCCGCCCCCCAGGCCGAGCACCAGCTGAGCGGCAGCGATGCCCAGCATCTGGATGCGGACCTGCAGCTGATCCCCACCCCCGGTCACACGGCCGGTTCGATGGTGGCGGTACTGGGAGCGCGCAAACAGGTGCTGTTCAGCGGCGATCACCTCTGGTGGAACCCGGCGCATCAAGCGGTCGTGGCTTCCAGGACGTACTGCTGGTGGAACTGGAGCGCGCAGCTGTGCTCAGTCGAGCGGCTCCTGGATCTGGATGTGGCCTGGCTGCTGCCTGGTCATGGCCATCAGCATCAGTTCGCGCCCGGCCAGTGGCGAGTTGCTCTGGAGCAGACGCTGGCCTACGCCAATGCGCAATGAGGGGACAGCAGAAAGGCCCGCTGGTGCCGGGCCGGAGGCGATCGCCAACAGGCCTCAGAGCACTGTGACGGTGCCGAGGCGTTCGGCAGCCAGCTTGCGGGCGATCGCGTAGGCCTGGGTCCTAGGGATGAACCGGGCCTTTTTGACTGGGGGGCCTGAGCGGCCGTCGTTGCGCACGATGCGCTCTTGATCAGTGGCTTTGCTGCCGTTGGGATCGAGGGGCAGGATCACCTGCCGCACCGGGCAAGAGACGGCGGCAGGTAGCCATCGAGAGGTGGGGGGGGATGGACACCTCCGGATCGCCCATGCCGTTGCCAGCGTCTGAGCTGAAACCCGCTGGGCAGTGCTGGTGACACACGGGTCGCGGATTGATGGCTCAACGGCGCTGCGGCACCACCTCCATGCCGATCGGTGCCAGAGCGATCAGGGCCAGCTTGATGTGCTGAATGCCAAAGGGGATGCCGATGATCGTGACGAAACAGGCCACCGCTGAGCTGAGGTGACCGATCGCCAGCCACCAGCCGGCCACCACAAACCAGATCACGTTGCCGAGCAGACCAAAGGGGCCGGTGCCGAAATCGCTTTGGCCGGTGAGCTCATGGCGGCTGACGGCTTCCAGACCGAACGGCCAGAAGGAGAAGTTGCCGATCACAAAGCAGGCCCGCGCCCACGGGATCCCCACGATCGTGATGGCGCAGACCACACCCGCCAGCCACCACCCGAGGCCCATCACCAGTCCGCCGAGCACGAACCAGAGGATGTTGAGCAGGAAGCGGAGCATGGCTGCAGATTGCCACGGTTCGCCGCCTGGAGCAGCCATCAAAGCTGGCCCAGCGGCCAGGGCGACGGGTGGCTGACCAGCAGCAGCTGAGTCGGCGGGGGGCTGCGCCATGGCCTGCAGCAGAGCACCACGGGCTTGTGGAGGGCTTCCAGCTCGGTATCGATCTCCTCGATCCGGCGCAGAAGTTTGCTCAGCACAGGCATCGGTTCTTCCTTCAGCTACGTGATCTCCGCCTCGCCGTAGGGGTGATCAATCCAGCAGCATGGGATGGGCCGGTGGCGGCGGCAGAGCGCTGATTCCGCGGAAGCCGGGATGCCAGCATCACAGCGTGTGGCCGTGACGATCGGCGCCGCGACGGGCGGGGGGGGGCAAGAGACCTTGTTCACCACCGTCACTGAAGTTCCTATCCTACTGATTACACGTCACAACTGTCTTGGATCTTGTTCACCATGAAGCCAGGTCTCACCCTGCCAAGCCGTTCGGTTCGGGATTACCTCAGCTGCTCTGAGGTCTGGAGTGCCTTTCTTGCTGATGGGGGCTTCATGATAGGCGACATTGTTGTCGCCGACCCCTTCAAGGCCGGCACAACCTGGACGCAATGGATTCTTCAGCAGATCCTCCACAATGGCGCCGAACTGGAGGCGTCGCTCTCTGACTCCTCGCCTTGGCTGGACTCGAGCTTCGGGGATCATTCCGCGATGCTGGCATGCCTCACTCAGCAGCGGCAGCGTGGTGAACGCCGTGTGATTAAATCTCACCTACCTGCCGATTGCCTGCCCATTGATGATGCAGCCCGCTATGTATTCGTTGGACGCAACGGCAAGGACCTTGCCATCAGCTTTCATCGCTACTTGCGGCAGTTCACCCCCGACACGCTGGAGCGCATCAATGACATCCACGCGACATGGTCCGCCGAGGCGAGACCGCTTGTGATCCCTGAAGATCCCCAGGAATTCTTCGAGGCGTGGCTTTCCAGCGATGGCTATGGCTGCTGCGATCTCTTTGATGTGGTGGGGTCGTGGTGGCAGCTGCGTCACCAGGCCAATGTGCTGCTGCTGCACTACGCCCAGCTGAACCAGGATCCAGAAGGACAGATCCGGCGCCTTGCCGCCTTCATCGGGGTGGAGCCTGAGGCGTTGAAGCTCGATCGCATTCTTGAGCACGCGTCCTTCTCCTTCATGCGTGCACATGCCGAGCGGCTGGCGCCGTTTGGGGGCAAACATATGCAGGACGCCAGGATGTTCTTCGATCAGGGGCCTGCCCGTGATCACCGCGACGTGCTCAGCCCGGAGCACATCGAGCGCTTTGATCAGCAGGCCCATCAGAAGCTCTCCCCAGCCTGCGCCCACTGGCTCGAGACCGGTCAGTGGCCAGCGTGACACGGCAATCGGTCCAAATCCTTGGGACGCCCCGTCGCGTGCAGATCAACCGTGCGGACAATCGCGAGGCTGGTGGCCAGCGGATACGCCCCCCTCGGACCCATAATTGCGAGTGGCCGCTTCAACGCCGCTGCCCTCATCAGGCGCTTCTCTCCGGTCAACGACGGCTGAATCTGCACAGGTCTTGCGCGGCCGGATGCTGGCCGTTGGCTACTGCAGCCTGTTGGGCGGCCTGTCCACCCTGCCGGGCTGGGGCTTTCTGCTCTTTCCGGAGCTGGGCCCTCTGGCGGCCACCGTGCTGAGCCGGCCCAACGGTCGATGGGCCTCGTCGCCCTGGCAGCTGGTCGTGGTGCCCACAACGGCGGCAGTGGGCGGGCTGTGGATCCACAATCACGTCGCCATCGAAAGCCTGGCTCTGCTGCTGGCGGTGCTGGCGGCCCGGCTGTTACTCAGCCTGTTTCGCAGCACCCTGGCGCCGGCGCTGTCTGCCGCCGCTCTGCCGGTGATCGTGGGCATCCACAGCTGGGCCTACCCCGTGCAGATCGCCATCGGTCTGATCGGCCTGAATGCCGTGTTGGCCGTTTTGCGTCGCAGGCAGGGGGGGAGGGGGGATATGGCTTCCCCGGTTGACGCCGATGTCGCAGCGGAACCGGGCTGGCAGAGGTCCTGGTGGGTCTACCTGTCACTGATGGTGGGGCTGGTTCAGCTCACTGGATGGCGGGTGCTGCTGCTCCCGCCGCTGATCGTCATCTCCCATGAGCGCTTCATCGAGCCGACCCACTGTCCCTGGCTGGGGCGGGCCTGGCAACTGCCGCTTGCCTGCGGCATCGCCGGTGGCGTGGGGGTGCTCGCAGCCCAGCTGCTGAAGCCGCACATCGCCCTGGGGATGGGGATGAGCCTGGGGGTCAATCTGCTGTTGATGCAGAGGCTGCGGATGTGGTTGCCGCCGCTTCTCGCGGCGGGCCTACTGCCGTTCCTGATCCCTGATGCCGATGGCCGCTACGTCCTCGGCATCACCGTCGCTGCGGCGGTGCTGGCGCTCAGCTCTCCACTTGCACGCGCAAGATGGGCGAGGTCGGGGCCTTCAGTTCGCTCTTGTTCAGCACCGAGGCCCGGCACCACCTTCAGCACCTCACCCGCGATCAGGAGGGCAGCCCGGAGGTGGATGGCCTGCCTGTCCGGGAAATGGAGCTGAACGTGACGTCAACTCCTGCTACGACGGTTCTGAAGAAAACACAAGCTGGAACTGCGGCGGGGAGGACGCGACCGAGGATCCCGAGGTGCCGGCCCGTTCGGTGCTGATGCTGCGGGCAGAAGCTCGCGACACCGCATGATCGCAGCGCCATGCAAACCCTCGCGAGCCGCTCAACGCCCGTCTCCGCCATGTCAGTGACACCCCCAACCTCCGCCACTCCAGGGCTGCGCCGCTGCCTTGGCCCAGCGGCGATCCTCGGCCAGTCCCTGGCCACGGTCGGGCTCACCCTCACGGCCGTTCTCAACATTCCCGATGTGCAGCAGGCTGCAGGGAGAGCCACCTGGCTCGCCTATGCCATCGCCCTCGCGGTGATCTTGCTGGTAAGCGAGACATTGGTGCTTTTCCGCCATGAGCCCGCCCGCCCCACCGGCATCGCCGGTTATGTGGAGGTGGGCCTGGGCCAGGGTGTCGGCGGTCTCGCCAGTTGGGCAATGCTGCTGGGCTACGGCGCCGCAGCCCTGGCCTGCATGGCTTTTCTCGGCTCCTACCTCAGCTTCCTACTGTCACCCCTGGGGCTGCCGCCGCTGCCCCTGGCCACCTTTCTGGTCGGTGCCCTGGCCAGCCTGGACCTGGCCCGCCGCGACGTGCGTCTCTCAACCACCACCATGCTGCTCACCGAGACCTTCTCGGTGCTGATCGTGCTGGGGCTCTGCCTGGCGGTGCTGCATCAGGGAGGTGCGGCGGCTGATCTGCAGGCGATCGATCCCAGCGGGGACACGGGCTCCCAGGTGCGCGCCGGGCTGATGGTGGCCGTGCTCAGCTTCATGGGATTCGAAAGCGCCGCCAACCTCGGTCAGGAAGCGCTGCGGCCGGAGCAGGCCGTGCCCCGGGCTCTGCGGACTTCGGTGTTGGTGGCGGGTGGGCTGTTTCTGTTCTGGGCGGTGGTGCTCAGCGAGGGGCTGGGCTGGTTGCCGGCCGCGCAGCGCACGGCCCTCGATCCGATCACCCTGCTCGCCGATCAGCTCGGCCAGAGCGGTTCCGGCCGCTGGATCCAGTTCGGCACATTTCTCTGCCTGTTCGGCAGCAGCCTGGGCAGCCTCACGGCCTTTGGCCGTTTGGGTCTGGGGCTGGCCAGGCAGGGGGTTCTGCCACGCCGCCTGGCTGCCGTTCACCCCCGATTCCAGACTCCCGCGCCAGCCATGATTGGCCTTGGGCTGCCGATCATCGGCTTCGGTGCCGTACTGGTGCAGCGGGGTCTGCCCCCGGAGACGCTCTACAACCTGTTTGGAGGGGTCACGGTGCTCAGCTTCCTGCTGGTGTACGGGCTGGTGGGGGTGTCGAGCATGAGAACGCCGCTGGCTGGCTGCAGGCCCTGGCGCAGGGTGCTGACAGGGGTCTGCTCCCTAATGGCGGTGTTGGCGGTGGCCTGCGGCTATCTCTGGGGGGTGATCGGCCACCAGAACGGCCTGCTGATCAGTTTTGCCGGATTGATCGGAATCGGAGCGGTGCTTACCGCTCACCGCTCTCGGCGCATCGGCTGATGGGGTTGCCGGCGGTGAATCTGCAGGGGGTGGGGCGTCTGGCAGATGCGATCGGCGATGGAGGGCGGCATCTGCCGGCACCTGGAACCGCTGGCGCAAGGTTTTGGTGTACTCACCAGCACCACGACTTGTGCGGCACTGCTCTGAGTTTCAAGTGTTAAAATATTACGGTATGGATTTGTTGAAGTCATGCTGCGCTGTTTCCCCTACGGGTTTCTGGCCGTTGGCGCCACCGCTGTGCTCGCTGTTGCCAGCCCTGCGCAGGCAGTTCTCACTTACAACATCTACGAGAGCGGCAGCGATGTGATCATCGCAGCGACCGGTTCGCTGGCCATCGGCAATCCCTTCTTGCCCGGCGGGATCGCCTGCATCGATCCTGGATCGATTATTTCTGTGTCTGCATCGATCTGCACAGGACCCTCCGGCATCAGTCTGCCTTTTTACGCTGTCACAGGCCCAGCTTCTTTTAATGACAACGCTAACCTGTATCTTGCGTCGTCCGTCTCCGGCATTGCGACTACCTTCTCCGGCGACCCGAATACCTTTATCGGCACGGGCTTCGTCGGCCTTCCTTCGACATACTCACCCGGTTCTCCGCTCTTCAGCAGTGCAACATTCGGCTCCACCACCCTAGCCACGCTCGGCTTCACCACGACAGGCCTGATCGGTAGCTGGACCCTTACCGATGGCGGTGACACCATCAACGTGGTGGTTGGACCGACAGCAGTGCCCGCGCCCCTGCCGCTGCTCGGCGCAGGCGCCGCCTTATCCTTCAGCCGGCGTCTCCGCCGCCGCGTCAGGCTGGGCAGATCCACACCTGTGGATCAGGGCTGAGCAGCAGAGCCCAAGGCGGGCCCCACTCACCGGCCGGCTGCGGCCCGCCTCAGACTCAGTTTCCCTTGTGAAACGGACAGCCGCCGGCAGCCTGGGGCTGGGCGCTGAGCCAGGGATCGGGCTGGAGAAAGAAGTTGGGCTTGAGGATCTGTTCGCCGTCAAAGCTGGCATGAAAGGTAGGCGTGAGTGATGCTGAGATCGGCGGCACCACGTAACGGCGATCCACCTGCACGCTGCGGCCGCACTGGTGTTCGCTGGCGCTGAACTCCATGAACGAGCGGGTCAGCGTGTGGTGATCCGCCATCCGCACCCCTGCCTGTGCATAGGAGTGAAGCACCGCCACATTGAGCTCGACCACGGCACGGTCGCGCCAGAGACTGCGCTCCGAGCTGGTGTCCAGTCCCAGTCTGGCGGCAATCAGCGGCAGCTGGTTGTAGCGGTCGAGATCGGCGAAATTGCGGGCGCCGATCTCGGTGCCCATGTAGAAGCCGTTGAACGGCGCCGCCGTGTACTGAATGCCGCCGCAGTCAAAGGCCATGTTGCTCACCGCCGGCAACGCATACCAACGCAGATCGAGCTCCGCGAACCAGGAGTACTCCGGATGGCGGATCGGCACCTCCAGAATCAGTTCGCGCGGCAGCTCAAACCAGCGGGGCGACCGGCCAGGCCGCTGAATGACGATCGGCAGCAGATCGAAGCGGCCCCGCTCGCCCGGCTCCCAGCCCATGGCGAGCAGCGCGTCGGTGAACGCCAGCTGCATCGGGTCTCCCAGGATGGAGCCATCGCTCTGCCGGTAGCCCGCATAGCGGCAGAACTGCGGATTCCAGATCCGCCGGCCATCGGGCTTGAACACCGTGATCGTGGAGCGCAGTTCGCCGCCATTGGTGGCGGCGGCAATGTGATCGAGGATGGCCTCGAACATCTCCTCCTCGCTCTCAAGCTCGCGCCGATCGCGCACATCGAGCTCATGCCAGAGATGCCGGCCGAGGCAGCGGGTGGCATTGCGCCAGGCGAGCCGGGCACCCGTGGCGAGTTCGTCGTAAGTGTGGCTGTAGTGACCCTGCCGCTGCAGCTGTTCCTCCACCTCCGCCAGGCGCGGCTGCAGCACATCAACCAGGTTCTGCTCGCCGTAGGACTGCTGCAGAAAGGCCCGGGCCTCGCTGAGCTGGTCATGAATGGGCTGCAGCGATGGGCTGGTGGCCACCACCGGCTGCACGTCGCTGCCGGCGATGGACAGCAAGGGCCCCGTCGCGGTTGCCGCCGCACCGGGGGGCATCGGGCCGCCGGCGGCCAGCCAGCTCTCGAACATCGGGATGCAGCCGCCACAGACGGTCGTCGCCTTGGTCTGACGGGCCAGATCGGCCAGGGTGAGCGACGGCTGCTGCTGGATCAGCTGTGCTGCACGATCGCAACGGACCCGGGCGCAGCGGCAGACGAGGTCGGCCGGGGCCCGCGGCAGCTCCTGCTGCAGCTGAAACTCACCGCTGCGGCGGAACAGCACCCGCATCCAGGCGGGTATCAGCTCACCCCGGATCAGCAGCCGTTCGGCCCGATGCAGATCGCCCCAGTGGCCCCGCACCTTCAGCGCCACCACCCGATGCTCGACCAGGGTCAGGCTGCGTTCGAGATCGCCCTGACGCCAGGTCAGCAGCTCACCGGAGTCGTGGACATCCCGGTCGCGCAGATCGAACAGGCGGAAATCAAGGCTGCGCTCCAGCACATCGACACGGCCATCGCGGCGTCGATACGTGAACAGCAGGGCGTTCTGCCCCTCGAGGCGGCCCGCCCGCCGGCTGATCACCCCCAGGGCCGGCACGATCTCGACCGGAATCCAGTCGACGACCCTGGTGCGAAGCATCTCGGCCAACGGTGTCCTGCCCTTGCAGAGACTGACGCTGGCGGCCGGACGCGGCGCAGCGGGTCGCTGATGAAAGTCGGTGGCCGCAGACTGGCTCCATCCATGCAGCAGCAGTTCCGCGACGGCGGCCTGAGGCTCCAGCCGCACGAGCTGAACTGACGCCTGTTGTTCGGCCAGGGCGAGCTCCAGTGCGGGGTCCAAGGCCTCATGAAACTGGCTGGCATCCACCCCGGTGGTGCTGCCGAGCAGTTCCAGCGCCCAGCCGGCCTCGCTGGCGCTGACGCCGGCCTGCAGGAGCGTGGCGCGCAGTTCGTCGGGGTCAAGCCGTCCATCGCCATCCCGGTCGCTGGCCTGGAACTTGAGGGCGGCAAAGCTCTCGGCACTGGAGATGGCCGTCTGCAGAGCGGAGCTGATGGCTGCCGCCGTCTGCTCCGCCGTGAACGCCTCAGGACCTTCCAGCCAGCGCTCCCCCCACCAGGGGTCGCGCAGCCAGTCCTCGATCGCAGCCAGCAGATCCTCAATAGCCAACCAGGCCAGCGGTTCGTTGCCATAGGGCCAGAGCAGCAGCCGCTGCAGGCTGAGCGCCTGATCGTGATGGCCCAGATCGGAGAGCAGCGGGCCATGGCGCAGCAGGGCAGCTCCGGGGGGACCATCAGGCAGATCCAGATGCCAGGGAGCGATCAGCAACACCGGTCGCTCGCCGGGTTCACAACGCGACGGTGACGCGCTGACCGTGTGCAGGAGCAGCAGCGGACCGTCTTCTCCCTCCGATGCTGCGCCTGGAAGCTGGGCCTGAATCCCGAGGCGCTCGGCGATCAGCCGGTTCAGCGGGTGATGGGGATCAGCGCAGACAAGCGTGGGACTCATGCGGGGGGACGCTCGGATGAAGATGGTTGGGGCAGGGGACGCGAAATCCGGACAGCCTTAGCGAGCCAGCCATTCCGGGCCCATGGCATCAGCAATTCCTGCCAGGTACGGATCAGAGCATCAAGATCAGCGTCGCGCGCATCGGGACGAGCAGAGGCATTGGCCATGCACTGGAGCGAGCCGCGATGGTCAGCAGCAGAATCATTGATGGTCAAAGATCACTGCCGCGGACCTGAATCTATCGGCGCATGGCTTGCGTGGCAGCAGCCATATGACATCGATACGCGATCAAGCCCCGCAAAGCAGGCCGTGAGATCGATGCCGCCTGCCAGACAGGCCGGACGATGCCGCCTTCTGTGACCCAGGCGGCACGTCAACGCCGCCGCCCACTGCCGCTGCGTTGAACGCTTCGCTCAGCCGAGGCTGTCCACCACCACCGCCCAGCCCTTGCCGGGTGCATAGCGATAGGCACCGCCGCCGATGGGCTCCACCATCCAGCGCTTGCCGAAGTTCAGGCGGCTGAAACTCAGCCCCATCCCCTTGGCGTTGAGGGTGGTGCCATGGATCAGATCCGACTCACCCCAGGGGTCGTTCACCACCACCTGGGTGGGGGTGTGGCCATAGACGATCAGCCAATGCCCCGAGCCGGTGGGCCGATCGACAGGCCCGCGGTGGATGTAGCCGCAGGGGACGGGGATGCCGCGATTGATCTGCTGCTCGATCAGCTGGAAATCTGCGTTCTGCACCAACCGGGCTGTGACGCCGTAGTGAGCCAGGGCACGGAGCTGGGCGCTGGCGTCGGTGGTGTCGCCAAAGCGCTGCACCACCGCCAGGTACTGGTCATCGCCATTGGCGCCCTTGAGCGTGCCGGGCTTGATCGTCTCCAGCAACATGGCGCAACTCGATGAGAAGCAGGTGCGGTCGCGCTGGGCCAGCTGGGCCGAGTCGCGCTGACTGAACCGGGGTACTCCCACCAGCGGGTTGGGATGGCGAATCACGCCTGCCCCGACCGGGGGGTTGTTGTTCACCCGAATGGGGGATGCGCTCCAGAGCGCGGCCTCTGCCTTGCGCCGCCGCCGCAGGCCGGCCTCACTGGGGCCACCGGGATTGACGTAAAGCATCAACGCCGCGGGGAGCTTCTCCAGCTCACCGGCCTGCAGCACCTTGGTGATGGTGGTGAACCCCTTGCTGCCGAACCAGGCCGGGCCGCAGTTGTAGGTGAACGACAGCAGTGCCGCCTGCTGGTTGTGGCCCAGCTCCGCCCAGCCAGGGATGCGCTGGGCCAGCAGCTGGGCGTCACGATTCAGTCGGCCGGCGAGCAGGGCATCGGCCAGCTCCTGGCTGATCCGATCGCCCTTCTTGACCGGTGCACCGTCGTTGTACGTGGTGCTGCCCCAGCCGATGGTCCAGGGCTCAGCGCCAGTCTCGGGATCGGGGTAGGCGGTGAGCTTGCAGCCCTCGAACTCCTTGACCAGGGGCATGGCCACCGCGACGCCCGCGGGGATCTCAGTGGGCGCCTTGGTCTCCACCACTGCCTTCCACAGGTCCCGCAGCTCACTGCCCTCAGCCAGCGCCTCGGGCTCGTGCTGCACCAACCGGTCCAGCACCGCCTGCAGCCAAGCCCGGTGATGGCTCTTGGCCGGGTCGTAGTGGCTGACGTAGTTGCTGGTGGGGATCGCAGGCTTCCCCTGCAGAGGCGACCTGCTCATGGCTGCCACCGCTCCAGATCGTCCGGCGACGCCCCGTCCAGCCAGGCCGAGAAGCCCTCATCGCCCATCTGCCCCACGGCGTGATCCGCTGCAGCCCGCGGGTCAAACAGGGCAAACAGCGGCTCCAGGTCGTCACTGGTCCAGCTCTCGCCGGTGAGGGTCTCCAGCTTCTGGCGCACCACCTGCTCGAGCTCGGCGCCGGAGCAGCGCTGCAGCAGCCCCGGCAGCAGGGGATCGAGCTGGCGGAACAGCACCGGCGCCGCCTTCAGGATGCGGCGCTGCACAAACCGCCGCGCCAGCGGTTTCACCATGGCCTCCAGGAGCCCAAGGGCCAGGAAGGCGACGGCCAGATCAAGCAGCCAGCGCATCGTCCCCGTCCTCATCGCTTGTGCCACTGCGGAACTGCCCGAGCCGGTTCCTGGGCGGCAGGTGCCGCACCGTTCCCGCCGGGATGCCGCCATCGGGGCCGCCGCCACCTGGACCTCGACCACCGGTTCCGGGGCCATGCCCCCGCCCGGAGTCCATGAAATAGGTGGCGGCCGACTGGCCCGCCAGGGCAATCGCCGGCAGGGCAAGAGCCCAGCGGCTCTCGCACAGGGCGATGTCCTTGGCGCGGATCTCGCAGACCCCCACAAAGGCCATCAGCGAGAGGATCTCAGCGCCGACCAGGGCCAGGATCGGGGCGGTGTTGCTGCTCAGTTGCGGTGGTGCCATCGGCATCAGTGGGGCCGCCGCAGGCGAACCGGCCAGCCCTCCATGGGCCTTTGCCAGGCAGGCCCTTAGACCCAGCTGCAGGAAGGGGCCTCAGCCCCCACCTGCAAGCTGCTGGCGCAGGGCGGCGATGGCCTTCTTCTGGGCCCGCTGCACCGACATGGCGCTGATCTGGAGCCGCTCGGCTGCAGCGCGGAGCGACAGGCCCTCCAGGAGCGTGAGCCGCAGGGCCGTGGCCTGGGCCGCGGGCAGCTGCTCGACCAGCTGCTCCAGCGCCAGCTGCTGCTCGGCCTCGCTGGACCCCAGCTCGGGCTCAGGAGAGGCCAGCTGATCGAGCAGGCACGGCTCGCCATCACCGCTGGCATCGAGGCTGAGGTGCCCCAGCGGGCACTGGCCCTGCTCATGCAGCCGGCGCGGCACGCGCACCAGCCGCACCCGATCGCGCAGATGGTGCTGCAGGGCCCCGGTGATGCAGCGGCGCAGATAGGGCGCTGGCGGATCGCCTGCTCTGCAGCGGGGGGCGGAGCGAACCAGGGCCTCACGGGCCACCTGGATCAGATCCTCCCGCTCCACCAGCGGGAACAGGCGCCGGGCGGTGGCGTAAGCCAGGGCATCAGCCAGGGGCAGGTGCTCCAGCACCAGGGCATTGCGGGCCTTGAGGGCAGAACGGCTGAGAACCGGCGACTGCTGCTGGCGGCGAGGAGGGGAAGCGAGGGAAGCCATCTGGAGGACGGCGGAGAACCCCACCCCCACCGGCCGGCCGTAGCGCCGTGGCAAGGACGCCCCCCTGGGGGCGCATGGCCTGATCCTTGACGCGGCGCGAGGACTGGCCGACGGATGCGGTGGGTGCGCGCCGGGCCGGCGGCGACTCGACACCCCACTCAGCAACCAGGGCAGGCCCCAGAGCCACAGATGCCGCATGACGACTCACCTGATCCGTATTCGTTCCGCCTCCCTGTCCAGTCGGAGGAGAACGGCGCTTCGGCCGAAGACGAAAGAATCCGAATCCGAAAGGAAGAGTGTGCTACTCGCGCGAATCACCCTGGGTATAGCTATTGGGCAACCCGAGCAGGGTCATGTTGTCGGCAATCACATCGTGGGAAATCAACAGGTAACGCCATGGCTTGCCGTTGTGTGCCTGCTCGTGGATGGAGGCGTGGCTACACCACAGGACTGCTGCGCGAGCTTTGGCAAGGACGGTGGCATCGTTCACCTGATCCGCTCGCTTGGGTTCACATAGCAACTTTTCTGTCTGTGTTTCGACAACAAAGTCGGGCTCGTAGTTGCTGTCCCTGCCGTATCGAATCTGGAAGACGCCCTTGCCAGGCTTGAACCACTTCTCAACAATGGTGTCCCTTTCGAGAAGGCTGGCGAAGCGGCGCTCGGGGTCGCTATCAAATTTTTGCGTGGGATAAAGGCACTTGTCAAAAAAGCCGAAGAGCATGTTACGGATGTTGCTCTTGTCCTCGACGGGGATTTTGTGATCGCGCACCACTGCGTCGGCTGGAGCGGCAAACGCTTGCGGGCGCACCTCACTAAAGCCCTGGCTGACCACAACCTCATAACTAGACGCCTGCTCCCACGCGTGATTTTGCATCTGTTCGTGAATCAGCGAACAGATCCGGCGTTGGTGGAACGTCAGGACATTTTTGATTTTCGAGTCTTCCTGCAAATAACCGCGCAGGCGAGCAATGAATTGGGACGACAGATCGTAAAGCAGGTCTGCCTGCTCATCATAATTGATATCATCAAAGTCGATCAGGCCACGAACAATGTAGTCTTCCAGACGCTCCTCCTCGAATCCACCCTCCAAGGCACCGATCGTTTCCCGTGTTTCGCTGGCCAGATGCTGGATCAGGATGTCTTGGGAAACAGGTTGCAAGGTAACATTGGCAATGTCAAGCTGGAAGGGATTGAAGCCTGCTGTGACAGTGCCCTGGGGCAATACGAGGACGCGAGGGATGGCAATCGTGTGCTGAATGTAGACCGCTGTCGTCTCTTTGACGACGGCTTCGATCTTGGCAGGATCTATGCCTGGCAGCAGCTCATGCTGCCCACTGTTAAGACGTGCCTGGACCTCTTGCACAATTGCCTGCTGGACCCCTGTGCTCGCCAAGGCTACGGGGCCCGGAACGGACTTGCTGTCACGGCACACCTTGCGGATTGCGTCCAGTGCCAGCTGGGCCGTGCGCTGCTCAGCTGGATTAGTGAAGCGTGGTTTAGGTCCATCAACGGCTTGGACTGTTCCATTCGATGGAGGAGTGTCTCCAGCGGTGGAGCTTGTCTCTGCTGACCCCTTCTCCGAATTCGCTGAGACGCCCAGGATGCCAGCGTAGTTAGGGTTGACGACAACGGTTTTGGTTGGCTTGTCGGGAATGTCTTTGCCGATCGCGACGACATTGAATGTGTATCCGCCCCTATTGGCCTCATCGACAATGTCCTGAAAACGGTCGTGAGCGACGATGGTGAGGCGATCGACAGCAGCAACACCAGTGCGCTTGCCATAAGGAAGCCGCAGGCCGCGCCCGATCGATTGCTCGACGAGGGTGCGTGAGTCCGCTGCTCGTAATGGCACGATTGTGTAGAGGTTGGTGACATCCCAGCCCTCTTTGAGCATATTCACATGCACAACGATCTCAGTTGGCTCGTCGGAATGTTCAACAGCAAGCAAGCGTTCCACATTCTCATCCTTCTCAGCTCCTCTTTGGCCTGAGTGCACTTGAATGGCACGCCCTCGGTAGTGTCCGTCGAAGAATGACTCGTCTTCAATCAGGCTGAAGATTTCATTGGCATGGTTGGTGTCACGGGCGATGACAAGAAGAAAAGGCTTGACACGTCGAACGGCATTTTGCTGGGCGTATACCTCAAGCTCAACTTTGGTAGCCTCATGAATGCGAATCCCATCCTCCAGCTTCAGTCGCTCCAGCGCCGCTGGCTCCATAGCGGCGGCGTTGAAGTCTTGGCGGGTGGCTACTGCAGGTTCTTTGACATAGCCATCCTTCATTGCCGACGAGAGGGGATAGTCAAAAATGATATTCTTAAAGCGAGTGATCGAGCTACCCCTCTCAACCTGCGGTGTGGCGGTGAGCTCTAGGCCCATCACAGGCTTCAGAGCTTCGATGGACTGCATGCTCGCCAAAGCCCGATAGCGGTGGGCTTCATCCATGATCATGACCAGGTCATCTAGCTCTGATAGGTATTCAAAATAGGATTGTCCGAGATATTCAGAAAGGCGCCAAGCCTTGCGGGTCTCCTGAGAGCGAGTATTGAACTTGGCGATATTGAATAGGTTGATCACGACGTCATCGAAACCTGCTCGATCCATTTCAATCTGGAATGGGATCTCGTAGGTCTCTCCGGTTACCAACGTGGGTGGCTTAACGGCAAACTCTGAAATTCCTTGAAAAACATACTTTGGTGTATTCGGCGTGAAGTCAGTGATCAGCTTCTTGTAGATCGTGAGATTGGGCGCCAGCACGAAGAAGTGACGAATACCATGAGCCACGAACAGATAGGTGATGAAGGCACCCATCAACCGAGTCTTGCCAACACCCGTTGCCAAGGCAAAGCAGAGACTCGGGAAGGAGGCCTCGAAATCCTCAATGCTGTTGAAGCCCGAACGAATCGTTGCCAACGACGCATTGAGGTCTGGATTCTTGTGCGGCTTGGCCAGCTCCATCACCTGGTGCAGGATGTCCAGGGATTGCCGCTGCGGTGTGCGCAGGCTGAGGCGAGAGCTGATGCTGTTCACATGGCTGGCCATCACGCGTCTCCTCCTTGATCGAGAGTGGCAAAGAGAGGTAGCTCTTGCATCGTTGAACTTCGGCGCCTTTGCCCAGCTCGCCTAGTGGCAGGTCGAGGTGTCACCACCTCGGCAGTGTCGTCAGGGGACGCAATGCCTACGGCGGAGTCCTCATTGCTTGTATCGGTTTCAGGCTCAGGATCCGACAGGGAATTGACATTGAGGCTGTAGTCGTCCCGGTCCCACTCGCAGCGATGCAGCACAGCCTGGGGAATCTTCTTGAGGGTGAGATTAGTAAATTCATCGGGTTTAGCCCGAAAAGCCGAGCAGCAGATCAGAAGGGTGCGCTCATCGCCCACCTGATCGCTGATGAATTGCAACTGTTCCCGGCCTAGATTCTGGGTGGTGACATAGATTAGATCCGTCTCGGTTGACTGACCATGGATCCAGAAAACAGCAGGATCCGGTGCATAGCGAAACCCCTCAAGCTTGCACATTGCTTCGGCGAGCATCTCGGGATTGTAATTCTTGCTAACAACCCAGTTTCCCCACTTATCCTTCTCAAGTAGTGAAGAAGCGAGTCGACAAAACCTAAAACCGCCGCCTCCGGGCCAACTGTAAGTAGCCGTAACCCCTCCATGATCCGAGCCATCAATAACCTTCTTCAGCCTCGGCACGCAATGGGTTACTGCATGTTGATGAATCTCGATCCCGATCCATTTTCTACGCAACTTATGTGCGACTGCTGCGGTTGTCCCGGATCCTAGAAATGAGTCAAGAATAACATCACCTTGATTGGATGCGATCTGGATTATGCGAGCGATGAGGCGTTCGGGTTTTGGCGTGGGAAATGGGTCTTCAGGGAATAGAGCTATACTCTCAAGTCGTGCTTTCCTGGTTTGATCCACGTCGTCCGCTAGCCAAAGGGTTGTAGGTACAAGTGATTCAGGTGCCTGAGTACGAAACCGCTTGAGCTTGGGAAACTTGTAGTTACCAGTTTTTCCCCACCATAGAAGGTTTTCGTTGCCATGCTGATGGCAAACCTCGCGGCTGTAGGCCCAGACTCTATTTCTTCGAGGCCATATCTCTTGGCCTGTAAATGGGTGAACGATGGGATAATAGAGATTTGGCCGCTCCTCGGCAGACTTTGCACATTTATAGTCTCCTTCGCGCCATGGCCCCCTGGGATCATCATCGGGGTTTGAATAGGCCGTTTCCGATGCGGCAGTGCGCGGAAGACCATTGAGCCTGAGCGATTCCTTGTCTTTTGCAAAAACAAGCAAGTGATCGTGAGACGACGAGAAAAATAGTGCATCATTCCTCGCGCTAGTGGTTTTCTGCCATATGACGTTTGCGACGAAGTTTAATCTCCCGAATACCTCATCTAGGAGGACCTTGAGGTAGTGAGCCTCAGAATCATCTACAAATACCCATAGTGACCCTGTGGTCGCTAGCAGGTTTCGCATCACCAACAGCCTCTCTCTCATGAGTGAAAGCCACAATGAATGCTCAATCCCATCATCGTAGTGTGAAAATGCAGAGCCTGTATTGTATGGAGGATCTATGCAAATACACTGAACTCTCTCAGCATGACCGGCTTCGAGCGCCTTTAGCGCCAAGAGGTTGTCGCCGTTGATTAGGATGTTGTCGTGATATCCTTCGCTTGCACTGCCTGCTCCCGCACGATAGGATAAATCTGGGTCTTCAAGAAGAATCCTTGGCTCTAACCGCGGGCTGTTGTCCTTGCCAATCCAGGTGAGTTCCAGCCGTGTGTGCTTCGCTGCCATGGGAGAGTTCAAAAGCTGCTGACCTGAGGGAGCTGCCAGCGCACCGTGAACAGTGTGTCACGGTCGGTGCTGGTCTGCAGTTGGCGTTCGATGTCGTCAATCAACCTGCTTCTTTGATTGTCGATCTCGTCCTGCGCGTCGAAGAGTTGGCGTCGCTTGCTATGGAGCTGCTGTTCCAGTGATTTGATTCGTTTCTGAGCCTCCAGCTTTTCGGCCAGCACTACTTTGGTTTTGGCCTCCTTGCGTACGGCTTTGATCTCTACGTTGAGCTGCTTGATGTCGTTCTCCAAAGATAGCTTCATGTCATCAGCCCAGCGATCTAATTTGTCGACCTCTTCCTCAAAATACTCACTGTTGCGTGCCTCAATCTCAGCTAGCTTGGCCGCGTGCTGCCGGGCCAGCAACGTTTCCAGCTGCTCTGAGCTCTCTTCACTGATCGTCGTCACCTGCCCAACGCGGGCGGGTAGATTCAGCAGCCGGTCGCACCATCCCGCATCCAGTGCCTCGACGGCACACTCACCCTTCAAGCCAGCATCGGCAACGGCTGCCACTAGCAGATGTTCCTCCGTGTCCACCCCCTTCACGGTGATCTTCGTGGCACGCAGCCAGCCGCTCTGGGCCTGGCGTTCCGCAAGGATCGCCACAGGTGCGCCATAGGCCTCGTAGTCGAAGACGACTTCGCTGCAGTCCATGGGCCGCGCCATGGCTGTTTCAATCAGCTGCTGCGCCAGCGGGTGATCGGTGCGGAAGAAGTGATCGCCCCGCTCCTCGGCCTCCTTCCAATCGAACAGATAGTGACCTGTGGGACCCAGTGGAGGGCCACTGGGCCGGTAGTTGAAGCCGGCCTCCGTGGCCGAAAACTCCGCTTCACTCCCCAACTCTTCTCGGGCTAAGGCCAGCAACCGCCTGCCTCGCTCATCAAGAGCAGCTCGTGCTTCGTCTCGGTGCACCTTCAGGCGTTCTTGCACCTCCTCATCGAAGTGTTCGAGCACAAACTGCCGCGTCTCTTGCAGGCGATCCTGGATTTGCTGCTCCAGATCCAGCTGCAGCTGGCTGAATGCCTTTGTGATGGCGTCCTGGCTGCGGCAATCCTGATAGATCTCGGCGATTCGCCGTTCAATGTCCACTCCGGATTCCAAGGCGCCAAGAACCTGATCGCTGGCACCAAACACACCGTCGAAGAGGTGAAACTTCTCAGCCAGCAGTTCATAGATGCGTTGATCGGCTGCGTTTTTCTGATTCAGGAAATTCACAACCACCACATCATGCTTCTGGCCATATCGGTGGCAGCGACCGATCCGCTGTTCGATTCGTTGCGGATTCCAAGGGAGGTCGTAGTTGACCACCAGTGAGCAGAACTGAAGATTCACGCCCTCGGCCGCGGCCTCGGTGGCAACCAGAATCGTGGCACGGTCGCGAAACTCTTCGACGATTGCCGCTTTGACATCTACCGCCTGGCTGCCCGTAATGAAGTCTTGCCCTTGATGGCGCTCCAGCCATTGCTTATAGATCAACTTGGATCGGTTGTCCTTGTTGTCGCCGTTCAAGATGACAACCTTGCCTTCATAGCCAGATCGCTCCAGTAGCTCGAACAGATAGCTCTGCGTGCGTTGCGATTCGGTGAACACCACCGCCTTCTGTGCGCCTCCAAGTGCTGCGGCTTTGGGGAAGGCGGCCGCCAAGGCCTCGACCAGGGCATCGCCTTTTGCATTCCAATTGATGGTTTCCGCCAGCGCTACAAATCCTTCAAGCTCTTTGATCTCCTCGTTCAGCAGTTCGGGATCGGAGATGGCCTCATCCTCTGACGGGATGGCGGATTCCTCGTCGCCCTCCCATTCATCACTGGTTTCGCCAAGGCTCTCGTAGTCAGGGATAAATGATGCATCGCCGTCTTCGGCCACGGCATCAGTAGAAGCGCCGGTGCTACGTTTCTTTAGCAGCCGATTAAGGAGACCCCGCAGGGTCTTGGCAATCGCAAAGCTGGAGGATGCAAGCAGCTTGCGTAGCACCATCGTCATCAGGGTACGCTGCGCATTCGGCAGTGCATACAGCACCTCTCGCTGCAGATAGGTGGAGACACCCTCGTAGAGCTTTTGTTCCGCCTCGCTGGGGTGAAACTCCCAGGTGAGTGGGATGCGCTGTGTGAATTTGATGTATTCCAACACCTGCCTGCGCAGGGTGCGCTGACACACCGGAAGCAGCCGCACCCGTAATTCAGCATTGCGAGATTCTTCGTTATCTGTCATGACAAACTGTTCACGGAACGACAGCTGATCTCCGAAAATATGTGGATCGATGAAGCTCACCAAGCCATAGAGCTCCATCAACGAGTTCTGAAGTGGCGTGGCCGTCAGCATCACCTTGGTGTAAGGCCGCAAAGCCTGCATCAAGGTCTGCGCCATCTTGTTGCTCTTCTTGTAAACATTGCGGAGCCTGTGTGCTTCGTCAATGATCACGAGATCCCACGGGTAACTCGTAACGGCCGCTGATCGATTAGCGGCAAAGTGGTACGAGCAGACCACGATGCGATCCTCTTGCTGGAACGGGTTAGCCTGTCCTGCTTTGGCGATCTTCTTGGAACTGGTGGCATCGAGAACCACGGCGGGAAGATGAAACTTCTCCTCCAGCTCCTGGGCCCACTGTTTTCTCAGGGTTGCAGGAACGATCACCAGAATGCGACGCCTTCGCTCAGCCCAGTATTGGGACAGCACGAGGCCAGCTTCGATCGTCTTGCCCAGTCCGACCTCGTCGGCGAGGATCACACCCTTGGAAAAAGGGGATCGAACTGCGAACAGTGCTGCATCCACCTGATGGGGATTCAGGTCGACGCGTGCGTTTGAGATCGCCCCTGACAACTGGTTGATCGAACCACCCGCTGAGCGCAGCGCCAGTTGTGTCGCCCAGTACTTGCTTTGGAAGGGCGTTGCTGAGGTCACACGAGACTGTCTGGTGTTCATTGGCTGGCTCGCTAGCGCACCCACGCCAGGACGTTCAGCCATTAAGTCGGGCTTCTGCAGCGTGGGCTGATGCATCTGGTTGCTCATGCCGTCTTCACCCCTCGCTCATGAACCCTCTGCCATTGGCACGTTTTAGATTTCCAGGGGCCCTTGAAGCTTCCCGCCCTCTCCTGATGCTCATCCATCCAGCGGTTGCGCTCGTTCTCGAACGCGTCCTCCAGCTGGGGCGTGAGCCGAAACAGATGGCAGGTGATCGGCCCGCCAGGGGTGGGCTGGATTGCCAGGGCCTCATCGCAGGCCAGCTGGGCCACCCGGAACCCGGCCCGGGTCTGCGCGAACGGCGAGGAGCGGGGAAAGCCCTGCTGGAACAGGAACTCCCCAGTGCCGGTCAGCACGCCACTGTTCCACCAGCCCAGCCGCTGGGTCTCGCCCAGGGCCGCCACCACCAGGCGGAGCTTGAAGAGCTGGCGGAAGTCCAAGGGGGAGGGCAGGGTGCGGCTAATCCACACCAAGGATGATGCCTCACTGGCCAGGGCGGCCAATTCATGGCGAAACACTGCAGCGACTGGCATCTGCGGGCGAAGGGGCGGCGGGCTCAAAACTATGCAGCCAGCGCATAGTTTCAGTGTTCGATACTTTCTGCGTCCTGCAACCGCGCCGCCTCCTCGTACTCCGCCCCGATCCCCAAGCCTGAGTCCTCATCCGGCATCAGGCGCTTCATCCCCACGTGGATCAGGCAGGCCACGGCCAGATCGCTCCAGGTTCCTGGGAGGGTCTTGAGGCTGCGGGAGGTGCCGGGTTCGTTGATCTGCAGCCCGCCCTGGCCGACAGCCGCCACCTCGCTGAGCACCGCCAGGAAGCGCTGCTGGTCCATCCCCTCAAACAGCTGCAGGGCCTGGAGGCAGTAGCTCACAGCGTCCTGCCGCAGCCCATCGGGCTGGTCCGCCCGCAGATCGCGTCTGGCGATGCTGCTGCGCAGGTCCTTGGCCTTGTCGGCCAGCTCGCCATAGGGCTGGGCCTCGATCACCCGCAGCAGCAACCGGTCGGCCTCGTCGCGGTGCTCGTCTGGATCGAGCTCCAGCAACGCCTGGGCCAGGTTGAAGGTGGCGATCAGATCGTCCGGCGCCGCCGCCAGCGCCTGGCGGAAGCGCTCCACCGCTGCCGCATAGGCCCCAGCGATCACCAGCAGGCTGCCGAGGCTGCGCAGGGCAAAGGCGTTCTGCGGCTCCACCTCGATCGCTGCCTCCAGGGCCTGGCGGGCTTCTGCCTTGTCACCCAGCCGCATCGCAGCGAGCGCCAGGGCCACCTGGGCATTGGCCTGGGCGTGGGAATCGGGCGCATTGGCGACCACCGCCCGGCGCAGCAGCAGCCGGGCCTCTTCCAGCCTGCCTTCTTCGCTGGCGAGCACACCCAGGTTGTAGAGGGCCTCCGGGTGTTCGGGCTGCAGCTGCAGCAGGGTTTCGAGCAGCGGCCTGGCTTCATCGAAGCGGCGCTGCTGCAGCAGCGGGCCGATCGTGGCCATCGCTGGTGCCTCCGGCGGCGCCGGCTCCCAGGCCACCTCGATGCGGCCGGCGGCGAACACCACCGACAGCTGCCCTCCCATCCCGGCATAGGAGCGCTGGAAGTAGTCGGTCACCGCCCGGTGGAACGCCTCGCTGCCAGGGGTGCGGCTGCCCTCCGGCAGCAGCGAGGCATCAAAGCTGGCCTCCTCGATCGAGAACGCCGTGCCTTCCATCAGGGCGTCTTCCAGGCGTACCAGCGGGTGAGGCCCAGCTTCTCGGCCCAGGCATCGACGATCTCCCGGTCCGGATCGGCCGTGGTGGGCTCGGCACGGGTGATGGCGACCAGCTCCTTGGCCAGGGCCTCAAACCCTGCCGCCTGATACGGAATCGCCAGCGGCGGGATGCCGATCAGCTCGGCGGCCTGGAAGGCGTAGGCGGCGTTCATTGCCCGACTGGCCTTCACCACATCGGCGGGGCTCATCTTGTCGACCTCGGCATTGAGGCAGGGCACATTCCCCTGCACCTGGCTCTGCAGCACCGCCGCCTGCAGGCCCCGCAGCTCCGGCACCTGCTCGAACAGCCAGCGATCGGCCCACAGCCCCGGCCCTGTGGAGCGCAGCTGCACCATCAGCCCGTCGTAGAAGCGCAGCCCTGCCTGCCGGGCCTGAGCCAGGCCGAGGCGGCCCTTGAACAGCTTCTCCACCTGCGAGACCACCTTCTCCTTGGCCTCTCGCTTCTCGGTGAGGTTCACCCGCTGCTCGGGGGGCACCTGCACGATGCGCAGCAGCAGGGCGGCCTCAAAGGCAACGTGGTAGCTGCTGGCCTCATCTGCATCGCGATAGGCGATCACGTGCGCCTGATACCCCGGCGTCGCCGGCCGCAGCGTGGCCAGGGTGCTCAGGTCGCTCTGCTGGGCCACTGCCACCGGCAGGCCGCTGGTCTCCTCCACCTGCTTGAGCAGACGGTTCACGGCCGGCAGGAGCGCATGGGCAGGCATCGCCGGGCCGAGGGGAGAGCAGGGCCCCCACGGTATCGGCGCCAGCGGAGCCGAGCCCCAGCCCCCTCAGCCGAAACCCTTGGCTGGTCCCCGGCTGCCCGGCGGCAGCAGCGGGATCTCGATCACCGCCCCCTGCTCCACCGGGTAGCCCTCCATCTGCAGGTGGATGTCGCTGCAGACCAGGGTCAGCGGCGGCTCCAGCTCCAGGGCCTCCATGAACACCAGCACCACGTCTTCTCCCGGCCCTGCGGCATCGGCATGGCGCTTGACCTCCTGCCGGAAGCGCAGCGCTGTGTACTTCTTGAGATCTGGCCGGGCCGAGAGCACGTTGGTGCGCAGGAAGCGGGCGTTGCCGTACTCGGTCTGGTTGACGAACGTGTCGTACGGCTCATCGCCATCGGGCCCAGGCAGATCGTCCTGGGTGGTGATGTGGAACTGAGACACGGCAGCGCTTCTCCCTGGGACGTGCTCCCAGCATCCGCCATCCGGCCAGGATGGCGAGGATCTGCCACCAGCATTGCTGAATCGCGCTGATGAGCCGGCTGACGCCTGAATCGATCCGGGCCAGCCAGGCGGAGCTGCCGCCGATCGGCACGGTGATCACGGAACTGCGCCGCCAGGATCCGTACATCCAGCAGGAGCAGCATCGCTACCGCTCACCGCGGGGCTTCCAGCACTGGGCCAATCACCTGGCCTACGCCGCCCTGATCGAGGCCGGCGCGGAGGTGATGAACGAGCTGGCCGATCCGATCGGCTTCTGGGCTGCCACCACCTGCCGCTGGGCACGGATCGTCGAAGCTCCGCCTCGCTTCCTGGCACCGGAGCTGGCGGAGGCCTTCCGCCGCACACCCTCGCCCCGCCTGGATGACGAGCTGCCGCTGGTGCTGCCCTGCTTCCGGCTGATGCTTCCCGATGGCGCCCTGTTTACAGAAGACGGGGTGCCGATCCCGGTGGTGATCGTGGCCGATCTGCGGGCGATGGCCGACTGGCTGCCAGCCGAGGCCCAGCGGATCAGCGGCATCAGTTGCGTCGGCCTGGCCCTCGATGGCGCCAGCTACCTCACCCGCCATTCCTTCCAGCAGATCGGTGAACGACAGCCCACCGTGGAGGACCTGAGCCATCCGGCCTGGCAGTGGGATGAGCAGGCGGTGCAGAGCACCAACCAGCGGATGGAGGGCCTGGCGATCAACGCCTTGCTGGTGCAGCTCTACCAGCCGGAACTGCTGACCACCGGCCCGGCGGCCAAGGTACCCAGCGGCAAGGGCTTCTCCGCTGGCAGCGGGGATGACTCTGGCGCCGTGACGCCCCAGGGCCCGGTGTGGATCGGTAAGGACTTCCGGCTCGATCGCACCCCCAGGGCCCCATCAGAAGGGTCCGCGGCTGGCACCAGCAGCAGCGGCACCGCTCGCCGGCCCCATTGGCGCCGGGGCCATTGGCACACCGTGCTGCATGGCGAGAAGCGTCAGAGCCGGCGGATGCAGTGGTTCCAGCCGGTGTACGTGGGGCTCGGCTGAGAACTTCGACCCGGACGCGATCCACACCCCCGATAGAGAAAACCCGGCGGGGATGCCGCCGGGCAAGCACCTCAGAGCACCTGCACCCTGGCCTGAGGCCCGAGCACCCGCTGCTGATTGGAAGCCAGGATCAGCGCCTCTTCTCGGGGCACGTAGTGCGGCTCAGCCGAGATGTGCCCCTCGCGATCGAGGAAGAGAACCCTGAGAAGCCGGCCAGCGGCATCAAGCAGATGCACCGAGACGATGCGGATCGGGCAGGTGCTGCTGAGAGGGGAGGCGGCCATTGCTGGGCTGGCGAACGACACCGCCGTCGAGCCCCGGCGCCGCCAGCGCCGCGCAAGGGTCGCGGAGCGACTCGCGTCAGCCCTTGCGCGGTGCGCAAGCCGGGGCAGGCCGGGTGGCGTGATCGCCGGCGCCAGGGCAGTGCCACCCTTCCGCCCCTCCCGCGCAAGTAGTCGAAGCGGCGGGGTGCCCATGTCGGCTCTATCCCTGGAGCCCAGAAGCGGGCTCTATTAGTCGCAGCCGATCACAACAGCTGCAGCGCGAATAGCCGAAGCCCAGCAATTGCCACCCAAACAGAAGGGGGGGCTAAAGCGCCAAGCCAACCCAAGGGCGCACGACCGGGAAGCCATGTCAGCACGCGGTGACATGCAATCAGAGACCTCAGCTCCTCAGATCGCTTGCGCCGCAAGGTGTCCTGATTGAAAAACCTTAAGAAATTTGGAAGCCTGTTTGACAGGGTCGTAGCTTACAAGCCCCCCGTGCATCATGCGGCCACGCAGGAAGCACGGGGGGCTTGTAAAGGTCAACGCCTTCCCGGGATTTCTTCACCGACCGTGCTGGTCACTTCTTGGCGGGGCAGTTAATTTGTTCCCATCGGCCGTGACGCCATCTGTGGTGTCTGCGTAGGGGGAGACCCCCAGATGCAGTGCACCCAGGGGTCGATAGGCCGACGTGCTGTTCCAGCAGCACGCCATTAACAACCAGTACCGGTCGTCATGACTGAAATTACCGCGCCATCGAGCGTGCAGCCACACTGCGCGCGTCTTGTTAACAGGCCAGAACAGGCCCCGCTTCCAGTCCACTGCAGCTCCAAAAAGCCCAGGGGACTGGATCGTCTCAAGGAGGTTCAGCCCCCGGCTGAAGCCAACGCCTACACGGCACAGCTGCGCAAGGTCCGCTACGGGCCAGCGACACTGGACGCCTTCCTGATGCCGGATGGCAGCTTCCGCTTCTCGATGCGGAGTGCCGCGGCCTCGGTGCACATGCTCTCCAATTCCCAGGCTCAGCGCACGATCGAGCGCGTTGTTGAGGGAATCACGCCCGAACGCAAGCCAGGGCCAGGCGAAATCTCAGTGATCCCAGCCAGTCCAGCCCAGGACAGGTCCATTTCAGGGCCTCCGCTGATGGATGTGCCCTACCCAGGGCCCACTGGCTATGCCACGACCCTGTCCCACCAAGCGCTGATCCGGTTCTGGGGTGAGCTCAGCCGGACCTCGCCGACCTACGGCCCTGCGGCGGTGCGCATGCTGGAGATCGGCGCTGAGGTTTCACTGATCGCGCTGTGCCAGCAAGCCTTCGGGATCGTGGACCACCGCTCGGTGGAAGAGCGGCTGCTGGAAGCCTGGATCGACCTGGGTACAGAGCGCCCTGAACCGCTGTTTGATGCCCAGTTCCGGCAGTTCTACGAATCGGTCGTTGGTCATCGCTGGGGGTCTCCCGCTACCGCCAGCTGCCTCGCTGATCTCGTGTATCACCGCATCCCGCCTCAGGTCTATCAAGCCCTGAAGGACATCAACCCGGTGACGCGGCCGATCCTGATCAACAGCAAAGGCGAGCAGGTCGGCTTCCGGGAGCGGCCCATGCACACCCTGATCAGTGACCCCGCATTTGCTCGCGCGATCAAGCCGATCGTGGAGGCGGCGAAGGTGCTGCTGGCCATCACGCCAAAGGGGCAGTTCCGGGAAGTGTTGAGGGTCTTGGACTCGACAAATCCGCGGTACAAATGCCGCGGCCGGAAAGCGCACTGCGGCGCGAGCAACCAGCCCCGACTGGCGCCTGCCCCCGCGAAGTGGCCCCATCAGCGTGGCGGGAGCCGCGCCAAGCAGATGCCGTTGCTTGGTGATCAGTCATGTGCCTAAAAGCCGCATCTCCGGCGACTGGAAAGCTGCAGCTCCATCGGTTCCCTGCTGGAGAACAGTTCTCAGCTCCTGCTGCCCCTGCGATTGCAATGACCACAGTTCACGCCCACGTTCGTAATGACCAAGTCCCTGCCCACGTCGGGCATCCTGCATCAGATCAACTGGCATGGAACATCCCCGTACGGGGTTCCATTCGCTGTCGTCAGCATTATCGACGCAGCCAATAACCTCCACCGAGCGCTGGTCTGCAGCCGTCGCTTTGGTGACCTGTCACGCCTCTCTGAGTTTGAGGGCTTACGCGTGAATCTGGTGGCAACTCCAAATGGGCTACAGCTCAGGTCGATTGTCGAGCAGATCCCGCCTGAGCAGCAACTGGAAGAGGATGGGCACCTGGAGGCGATGCACGAACACGGTGATGCACCGGTTGATGCAGCCAACCAGATCCATGTTTTGGGAACTTCGCTCGATGCTGTCGATCCGACAGCGGAGACGATCCCCCTGAACAAGCTGCAGGAGGTGGCAGCGACCGTGGCCAAGCTGGCCCGCGATCTGCGGCTTCCTACCTGCATGTGGATCCACCTTCCGTAGGGCCAGCTGATCCAGCCCATCGCGTCTGCCCCCGCCTTCTGGCGGGGGTTTTTTGATGTCGTGGGCCGGCCTGCGAATCTCAGGCCGCCTCAGCAGGCACCAGCTGAACTTTGCCGGGCTGGTGCTGCACCAGGAAGGCTTCGATCCAGTCGTGATGACACCTCTGGCAGATCCGATCAGCAATCGACGGGGCATCGGGCGGCACCTGGAAGCGCTTGCGGAACGCCTTGGTGAAGCCCTCCAGGGCGGGCCGGGGCAGAGAGCGGATGGTGCTGTGGAGCTGGTGGATCGTGGCGCTATCCAGCGGTGCCAGGGCTGGATCGTCCGGCTCAGCATCACGGGGCTCAACGACCGGACCCCGCTGAGGCTGGCTGGGCTGTCGCTGGCCTTGCCCCGTCGTTGTGCTGGGAACAGGCGCGAGATCCCGAGGCCCAGGGCGGACCTGTTCCTCGCCGCCGGCCGACGATGTCACACCACGCTGGAGACGGTCATAGAGGGCCAGGCCAAACGGATTCCCGAAGGTCATCAGGGCCCGCTTCATGGCGTCCGTCTCGGCCTCCTTGATGGCCGATTCATGGGCCTGGCCCAGGTCGATGTCGATGCCGTGGCCGGCACCGCTTCCCTCGCGGATCAGAGGCCCCGCATCAGTGGCACCCACCGTGATGCGGACGCGGGCGGTGTAGGTGACGCCCCAGCCAGAGCGACCATCACGGCCGATCGAGCGCTCGCTCTGGTTGACGCACTCCACGGCGATGGTTTCGCGCTGCCAGCCGTCAAAGCCAAAGATGCGGTTGGCTTCGGCGATGGCTTGCCAGCCCTCCAGGTAGCTGACCTTGGCGCGGCCCTGGTCGCGCTGCTTGACCTTGGAGCGATCGAGCGGGGCCGATAGAGCGGCAATCTGCTCAGGTGAGAAGACGGCGGTTGTCATGGCTGGTTCCGGGGGTGAGGAAGGTTGGAGTTCGGGATGGCAGGACAGGGACCCGCTGCAGGAGCGGGCCCTCCGAGGAGGGGCGATGCCCCCTCTGGCTGCCGTCAGTGGATGCGCCAGGAACGGCGGGAAAGGAGCTGAGCACCGCTGATCTGGCGGCCCGCCTTGAGGGCCTCTTTGATGGCGGCTCTGTCGGGCTTCCTGGTGGTCGTGACCATGAGCCACTCAGGATCGAGGGCCTCCTCGTCGTCAATCACCACGGCCGAGGATTTGCGGCTGCTGAGCTCGTGATTGGGGAACGAGAACCGTGTGGCCGCCGGCTGCAGCTGGGTGAGGACAAAGATCAGGGACTCCTCCAGCGCATCGGCCCGGCCGACATCCGAGCGGGCCAGATCACTGAGGCGCTTGGCCTGCTGCTGCCGGTAGGCGGCCTGGCCGCGCAGGTGCTCGATCACCCAGCAGGTGGCATCAGCCTTGCCGGCGAGGGCCTGCTTGTTGCCTTCTTCTGCAAGGAGTGCCGCCTCCAGCTCGGCGAGGGCTGAGGCGCGCTGCTCGGGGTCATCGGTTTCCAACTGCTCGGCCAGCTGGCCGATCGCGGTGGTGAGCTCCTGGGCCTCGATGCCCAGCTGCCAGAGGGAACCGGAACGCTGCAGCGAGCAGGCGGGGCCTTGCGCCGAGGGGGCTGCCGCTGGGACATCGGCTGGAGCCGCGGAAATGGGAGTGAGAACGGCCATGACGGTGGAAGAGGAATGAAGGAACTGGAGTGAGAACGGAGCGCTGATGGGGCGCAAGGCTTCAGGGGCGGGCGGAGGCAGGAACAGCCCAGAGCCCGGCCGAAGTGCTGACCTCGGCCACCGAGAGCGGCACCGGCGAACTGGAGGCCATGCGACGGGCCTGCTGCACCAGCGAGGCGGTGCCAACGCCACCGGGGAACGCCACCACCAGCACCGAGGCGATCGAGACCGGGGAGGTGTGGGCCACGGCCTGGGCAATGGCCTGCTCGAGCAGCTCCCGATTACGGATTGGCCCAGCCGCCCGGCCATGCCGCTCCCACCGAGCTGGCATCACCACGGAGGACCAGCCCAGCTGGTGGGCAGCGCGGCCAATGGCGGCATCGGCACCACGGGCCCCGCCATGGAGCAGCAGATGCACCAGCCGGCCGCCACTGCGGGCCAGCAGCTCAGCGGCCACGCGCTGATGAGGCCAGGCCAGATCACGGCCGCCCCCGGCCGCGATCACCAGCGAGCGAGCCGGGACAATCTCCGGCCGCGATTCAATACAGTAAGCCATGGATTCAGTTGCCAGAAAGGACAACTGATCGGGGCATCACAACCGCTTAGGCATACGCAGCCGTGATGGCGAGACCAGGGATTAGGTTGCCGCCGGCGATGGGCTCTTGGCCTTTGGCGCAGCTCTTATTCTACCAGTGCAAACGCACTCTGTGGCGGGCAAAGCGACTGCACGGCAGTGGATCTGACCAAAGCAAAGCCATCCGCTGGCGGCCTTGAAAACTGATCAGCAAGACCGCCAGATTCAGCCCTCAATGCTCAGCTGGCCGCGTAGCCGCGCGAGGAGGCCTGGGGCCCACCTCTACCCCCATTGATGCGGGCGAATGCCCGGCCACCGCAGCCGCGGGAGAGCAGCCATGCCTGCCCACCCCCACACCGGCCCCGGAGCGGAGGGCGGCGGCGGCTGGCCGATGCACGCCACGGCGCAGCCGTGGCACGCTGAAGGACGGCCGTCGCCGACCGGACGCACTGCTGAAACCGCCGGAGTCAGACGTTGGATAACTCAGCCTGCCATTCTCTCGGGTGCTCTGGATTCAACTTTCAGATCTTGCTTGTACCTCGCGGTCTTGACGAAGAATTGCCATGTGCAAAGGAATACTGGGCTTGCGCAAAGAGAACGCCCTTCACAGAGCAGCCCACGCCCCTTCGCCTTATGTCCGCCGGCTCCAACTTGCGCCTTCTCGCAACAGGGGAGAAGGCCAAAACCTTCTCACAGACCTTCTCACATCCAAGCTTGAGGGCGCATGAGACTCAAGGCAGCGCAAGCAGTTCTGTTAATCAACCGAGAAGCTTCCCAAGCTGAACGTCGCCGGTTCGAGTCCGGTCACCCGCTTTCAGTCCAGGCCTGAGAAATCCCCAACGATCAGCGTGCTGCCTTTCTCCCATCGGCTGGCTGAGGGCCAGCAGGAACCAGGCGATGACAGGCAATGCCAGGGAGTGGCAGCGACCTTCTCCCACAACTTCTCTCACGACTGCGCCATTGATTCGTCATGCGTACACCTCCGCGGGGTGAATTCATGGGCCGTCGTGCCCTGGATGGTCCGGAATCACGGCTGGGCGGAGGCTGTCACCTGAATTCGTCCCAACATCATGTCCGGAGGTGATCAGGGCAAGCTGCTTCAGCATCAACGACTGATCACCTAACGCTGCAATAACAGGGAAACAATTCCCCAGGACGGCCTCCACAATTGCTGGAGACCAGCCGGGCACCACCCACTCGATCCAGACCCGCCCAGCGACCTTTCCAGAGACCTGACTGGAGACCTAGTGTGTGGTGTATTGCCTTCCTGTCCCGCTGATGGCCCACCGTGTACTCGCCGAGACTGCCGTGAGCATCTCGGAACACAAGAAAAACCCCATGGCCACCCTGGCGGCAGGAGAGGGGATGGCCGTCGCGGTGCTCAACCGCAACGAGCCGGCCTTCTACTGCGTGCCGGCCAGGGCCTACGAAGAACTGATGGATCTGGTGGACGACCTGGAGCTGGGCCGCATGGCAGATGCGCGGCTGGCGGATGGCCAGGAGCCGGTGCGGGTCAGCCTCGATGCCCTTTGAGCTGGCATTTCACCCGGAAGCCCTTCGGGAGTGGCGGAAGCTGACGCCAGGAATCCGAGAGCAGTTCAAGAACAAGTTGGCCGAGCGGCTGCATGAGCCCAGGATCCCCGTGAGCAAATTGCGTGGATCCTCCAACCGCTACAAGATCAAGTTGCGGGCCGCCGGGTTCCGCCTCGTCTACGAGGTGCGGGAGCGCAACGCTGTCTATCGCCAGGCCGATCAGCGCTGACACCTTATGGCTGATTCCGTGTCCTCGGAGCTGGATCAGCTGCGCCGGGAGAACGCACGCTTGATCGGGCTGCTGGAGGCCCACGGCATCGCCTGGAGATCCGGCGAACCTGCCCCAACGGAACCCGCGCCGTTTGTGGAGGCCGACCCTGCCAAGGGCCCCAGTTCCACGCAGGAGAAGGTGAGGCTGTTCCGGAGTCTCTTCCGCGGCCGTGACGACGTCTATGCCCTGCGCTGGCAGAGCAGCAGCGGGCGCTCGGGCTATGCGCCGGCCTGCGCCAATGAGTGGCAGCCAGGCCTCTGCGAGAAGCCACGGATCTCCTGCCGCGACTGCAACCACCGGGTGCTTCTGCCCCTCAGCGATGCAGCGATCTACGGCCACCTGGCCGGCGAGCACACCATCGGCCTCTACCCCCTGCTGAACAACGACCACTGCCACCTGCTGGCGGTGGATTTCGACGAGCAGGACTGGCGTGATGACGCCCGGGCCTTTCTGCGCTCGTGTCGGCAGCTGGGGGCAGCCCTGATCAGCCACACCTGCAACGCCACGCGTCAGCTGCAGCTGAGCTCCTACGACCGGCTGTTCCCCAACCAGGACACCATGCCGAAGGGGGGCTTCGGCAACCTGATCGCCCTGCCGCTGCAGAAGGAAGCCCGGCAGCGGGGTTGCAGCATCTTCGTGGATGACGACCTGCAGCCCTATGCCGATCAGTGGGTCTACCTGGCATCCCTGCAGCGGTTGTCGCTGACGGGGCTGCGGAGCGTGCTTCAGAGCGCCACCGGCGGTGGCCATCCCCTCGATCTCGCCTTCATCGACGAGGAGGACCTGGCGACCCCCTGGAAGCAACGCCCAGCGCCAACAAAACTCAGTGGACCGTTACCCGCCTCCCTCAACCTCACCCTTGCCGATCGGTTGTATGTGGAGCGTTCGGGGTTGCCGCAGCCACTGCTCAATCGCCTGATCCGCCTGGCTGCCTTTGCCAATCCAGCCTTCTACAAAGCCCAGGCCATGCGCCTGTCGGTGTGGGACAAGCCGCGGGTGATCGGCTGCGCTGAGAACTTCCCGCAACACCTCGCCCTGCCGCGCGGCTGCCTGGAGCCGGTGCAGACCCTGCTCCAGGAGCAGGGGGTCAGCTGGGAGCTGGTGGATGAGCGGCAGAACGGCTCACCGCCGGAGCTGATGTTTGCGGGCCAGCTGCGCGCTGACCAGAAGGCTGCGGTGGAGGGGATGCTGCGCCATAACATCGGCGTGCTGCAGGCACCGACGGCCTTCGGCAAAACCGTGGTGGCGGCAGCGATCCTGGCCCAGCGGGGCGTGAACACCCTGGTGCTGGTGCATCGCGCCGAGTTGCTGCGCCAGTGGCAGGAGCGACTGCAGACCTTCCTGGACGTCCCACCCGAAGCGATCGGTTGCATCGTTGGCGGCAAAGCCAGGCCCACCGGCCAGCTCGACATCGCCGTGATGCAGTCGCTGGTGCGCAAGGGCGAGGTGAATCCCTTGGTGCAGACCTACGGGCAAGTGATTGTCGACGAATGCCACCACATCGCGGCGGCTTCCTTTGAGGCGATCCTGCGCCAGGTGAAGGCCCGCTACGTGCTGGGGCTGTCCGCCACCCTGGTGCGCCGCGACGGTCTGCAGCCGATCCTGTTCCTGCAGTGCGGCCCCATTCGCCGCATCGCCCAGCGGCCTGCCGGATCGCCCCAGATCCTGGAGCTGGTGAGCCGCACCCATCAGCTCGAGGGGCTTCCAACCGATCTGCCGATCCAGGAGCTGATGCGCCGGCTGGCGGAGGAGCCACACCGAACCGATCGGATCGTGGCCGAGGCCCTCGACTGCTGGGAAGAGGGTCGCAAACTGCTGCTGCTCAGCGAGCGCACCGATCACATCACGACGATCGCCGCAGCTCTGGCTGGGGAGGTGCCAAACCTGTTCCTTTTGCATGGGCGGCTGAGCGCACGCCAGCGCAGCGCCACCCTCGCCGCGCTGGAAGCGTTACCTCCTGATGCACCCCGCATCGTGCTTGCCACCGGCCGTCTGGTGGGTGAAGGCTTCGACCACCCGCCGCTCGACACGCTGTTGCTGGCGCTGCCCGTCTCGTGGAAGGGCACGCTGCACCAATACGCCGGCCGCCTGCACCGGCAGCAAGCAGGGAAAACCAGCGTGCGCATCATCGACTGGCTCGATCTCGGCCATCCGGTTCCGCAACGCATGTGGGAGCGGCGACTGCGGGGCTATCGGGCGATGGGGTATGCGCTGACCTCGACGCGGTAGCCCCTGCCAGGCGGCGACCACGTACGGCCATCCCCCGTACAATGACAAGGCTGCTTCCTGGCGTGACATGTCGCCGGTCGAGACCACGCTCCATGCGGCGATCGAAGCGATCGACGAGCCCCGCTCCGCTCGGATGGACCAGCGCACCAAGCCCTCGGTGAAGGCCAGCATTGAGGCCGCCGCAGACCTGATGGGCATCGAGGCCTCCGCCTTCGTGGTGATGTCGGCGTATGCACGCGCCCAGGAGCTGCTCCGTGGCAGGCAGCAGACCCTGCTCAGCCAGGGCGATCACCAGGCCCTGCTCGCCGCACTCGACGAAGAGACCACGCCAACGCCCGCCCTGCTGGAGGCTTGGCAGCTGCACCAGGACCAGGTTTTGCGCTCCTGATCCGGTGGCGGTTCGGATCGAAGCCTTTGACCCTGGCTTGCACGACACCAAGGACTTCAGCTGCGGCAGCGACAGCCAGGACAATTTTCTGCGCCGCACCGCCAAGCGCCAGCAGCGTGATGGCTATACCCGGCTCTACGTCGCCACCATCGCTGCCCAGGTCGCCGAACTTCGGGCCTGTCTGGGCTTCTACGCCATCAATGCCCATGCCATCGGCGTGGCCGACGTGCCCTCCGATGCTGCCCCGCGGGCACCGCGCTCGAACCTGATCCCAGGCGTTTTTCTCAGCCACCTTGCTGTGGACGAGAGACAGCAGGGCAAGGGGCTGGGGCGCATCCTGCTGGTGGATGCCATGAAGCAGTGCCAACGGGCGGGGCAGATCCTGGGTGTGCGGCTGATGGTGCTCGATGTGGCGGCTACTGCTGGAGAAGCGGAACGCGCTCGCCGCCACAGCTTCTCCACATCGATGGGGTTCAGGCCCTTGCCAGGACGACCGGAGCGTTTGTTTATCTCTCTGAGTTCCCAGCCACCTCTGCAGTCAGGCGTATAGATAAGGCATCAAAATCGCGACTATCTCCTGCTCCACCCTGTGGCGGGCCAGTTGGTCAATCGAAGGCGGCTTAACCGTTGTCAGGGGTTTGGCGATGCAGATCGCCAGTTTCTCCGAGGCAAGCCGGAAGCGCTGCGGGAGAACCTCTCGGGCTGCTGGTCGCGCCGAATCGACGACGAGCAGACGACAGGTATTGGTTCCAATTCCATGGCGATGCGATCAAGTCGATGAAATTCGGGATGCAGTCGTCTATGTGTTCGATGTATTTCAGAAGGGCGTTGATCCGGATCTCTGCGTCGCTCGCATCCTCCGGCCGCACCATGCTGCAACCGGTGCGGGATCAGCTGCAGATGCTCCAGGCTTGTCCACCAGCTCGGGTGGGGGCTCAAAGCTCAGCGCTGCTGCCGCTCCCCTCTCGATCGAGGACTGGTCCGAACTGATCGAAGCCTTTCGTGGCTACCAGCTGCTCAGCGGCGAGATCAGGGGCTCGACCTGGGAACGGGTCTATCGGCACCACATGAAGCACGTGCTGGGAGCCATGGCGATGCCTTCTCCACCGCAGAACGCCAAGCAGTTGCGATCGATCCCTTGCGGCGCTTGTGATCGCAGGCCAACTCTCCTTTCCAGGATCAGGCTTCAAGGCAAAGAGCCTCGCGCAGATCGGCATTCGCAATCCTGAGTGCATTGCCAGCCACTTCTGAGTCCTGATCTCACCTGAAGTATGTCCCTGGGTCCAGCCCCAACGCCTGGTGTGCTTGCCCATGCCGAGTCTGGCCCAGACCTGAGGGTTGCTCAGGTTCCTTTGCCGCGATTCAGGCTGGACCGAAGAGCTGGGCTGGGTTGTTCATGGCGCATCGCGTGTTGACCGAGATCGCCGTCAGCATCACGCGGACCACAAGAAGAACCCCATGGCCACCGGGGCGGCGGGCAAGGGCAAGGACGTCGCCGTGGAGCTGGGTCGCCTCGCTGATGCCCGATTGGCGGACGGTCAGGAGCCGCTGCGGGTCAGCCTGGATGCCCCTTGATCTGGCTCTTCATCCCGAGCCCCTCCCAGGGAACGCGCGACGCAAGCGCTGCCGCAGGCAACGACCCGAGGAGACCTGCCGCACCACCTCCTGCATGACAAAATGAGATACGACTTGTCAGCGCATCTGGTATGGCTGCGTTCAGCTTGCGGTTGCCGGAAGGCCTGGAGCGCCGACTGGGTGAGGAGGCACGTCACTGCGGTCAGCCGCGCTCGGAGCTGATCCGCGAAGCCCTGGAGGAGTTGCTGCACCGCCGGGAGCAGGAGCGCTTCATGGCCGGGCTCGTTGCTGCTGCAGAAGCGCTGGCGAGCGATGCCTCGGCACGCGCCGAAAGCCTGGATGTGGCGGCCGATTTTCTGCCGACCGACAGCGAGGCCCTGGCGTTGGCGGAGGGGGCCGCCTCCCAGGAGCAACCTGAACAGCCGACGCCCCAGCCGTGGTGGCGCTGATGCGTCGGGCTGAGATCTGGGTGGCGCGCCTGAATCCCAATCAGGGCGCAGAGGTGGGCAAGCTGCGTCCGGTGGTGATTCTCCAGGCCGATCCGATCACGCAGGCTGGCCTGGCCACAGTGGTGGTGGTGCCCCTCACCACCCAGGAGCGCCGCGGCGCCCGGGCACTGCGGGTGCCGATCCGCGCCCGCGACCGCCTTCTTTGCAACTCCTTTGCGATGGCGGATCAGCCGCGCTCTCTGGATCGCTCACGCCTGGGCGACGGCCCCCTCACCACCCTCAGCCGGGAAGAACTGGCGGAACTGGAGCGGGCGCTGCTGGGAGTGCTGGGCATCGGCCTTGCCTGATCGCCCTGCTGCCGGGTGAGGGGGTCATTCCCCTCGCTGATCGGTCTCCAGCCGAAGCTCCTGCACCGACCCGATCCCCAGGGGCTTTGCGGCTTGCTGCATCCGCCCATCGAAGCTGGCCAGCCGGGTGCAGCGGCTGTGCAGCGCCACCGCCAGATGCAAGGCGTCACCCGCGCGCAGGCCGAGGCCCGGATCCTGGAGCAGCTCGGCCGCCTGGCGAAAGCGAGCGCGATCGAGGGAACGAAGTTCCACCCCGCCCCGCAGCAGGCGCTCGAACTGCTCCCCAGCCGCCTGGCGTGCTGTTGAACTAAGGCCGTGATGGCGCTGCTTCATTCCCAGGGCGCTGTGGGTTTCGGTGATCAGCCAATCGCTGCTGATCAGGGGTTCGCGCGATTGCCCAAACCAGTCGAGGGCTTGGGCACTGCGCTCTTCCGGGGTCAGCAGCGCCACCACCACGCTGGTGTCGAGATAGATCATCGACGGGTCCGCGTCACCAGCGTTCACCGCCGCGGCACTCCTCGATCACCGAAGGGGTGAGAGGCATGGTGGCCTGAAGCTGGCGCAGATCCGTGGCCAGGGCAAAGCGATCCAGCCTGCGCCGAGGCTCCAGGCTCAGGCGGCCATCAGGTCCAACGACGATGTCGATCTGATCGCCTTCCTGCAGTCCCGCCTGACGCAGACAATCGGCCGGGAGCCTGACCGCCAGGCTGTTGCCCCAGCGGCGGATCGCCTGCGGGAAGGGCTGGCTGGCGTCAGTGGAGCGATCCTGAGGCCTGGACTGAGTCACGGAGCGCTTTCGGCCGTTCACGGCCACCGGTAGAGACATGACTCTACGTCCGGTTTCTGGCTCTCAGTGCTGCGGATGCCGCCGGCTCCAGCCAGTGATCGTGGCCTCAACGTTCTCCAGGTGCCACTGCAGTGGCCCCGGCCCTGCCGGTGACGTCTGGATGCGCGTGGCGTCGTCTGGTTCTTCGCCAGGGCCGCTTCAACGCCCGCAACCCTGGCGCACGGCTGCGGGCCCAATGCTGTTGTACAGGTAGCTGGACAGTGCCATGCAGGTCGTCAGTTTCTCCGAGGCCCGCGAGAGCTTCAAGGCGGTGCTCGATCGCGTCGCGGCCGATGCCGACGTGACCCTGATCCCCCGGCGCCACGCCCAGGGCGCTGTGGTGATGTCGCTCGACACCTACAACAGCCTGATGGAAACGGTGCATCTGCTCCGCTCTCCTGCCAACGCCGCCCACCTGCAGCGCTCCCTGGAGCAGGCCGGACGCGGGGAGCTGCTGGCGCACCCCCTCATCGACACCGATCAGCTCGAGGCCGAGCCGCTCGAGGCCGGCAGCTGAGCGGCTGGCCTGGACTCCCGCCGCCTGGGAGCACTATCTCTACTGGCAGGGCCACGACCGTAAACAGATGAAGCGGATCAACCAGCTGATCCAGGACTGCCTGCGCGACGCGTCTGCGGGGATCGGCAAGCCGGAACCGCTGCGGGAGATCCTCTCGCGCTGCTGGTCGCGCCGGATCAACGACGAGCATCGGCTCATCTACCGGCTTGAGGGAACCACACTTGTGTTCCTGGCCTGCCGTTACCACGACCGCTGAGCGCAGCACTGAGAGACACGAACCGGAACCTTCTCACGGATCCAGTCATCGCACCAGGATCAATCTCCGCGCTGCTGGATTTCGCCTCATCTACGCGGTGCGTGATTGCGAAGTGCTGGTGCTGGTTGTGGCGGTGGGAAAGCGAGAGCGCAATGCTGTCTACCGCCAGGCCGATCAGCGCTGAGGCCCGCCCCCCAGGGCCGACTCCTGAATGATGCAGAGATGGGACTTCTCTGCTGTAGGCACCACATCGATATCGATTCTCTGATCAAAGGTGGTGAAGCGGGCGCCATGGTGGACGGCCAGCGCCAGCAGATAGGCGTCGGTGATCTGGCGGGGCCCCAGCAGACGCTCCCAGCGAATCAGACCGTCCTGCAGCAGGCTGATCGGCTCCGGCAGGAACCCATGGCTGGGATGGTGGCAGGCCTCGGCCAGTCGTGCAGCCACCAGGGCGGCCGGCTGCGGGTTGGGATAGGCCGGCTGAGCCATGATCCGCACCACGCCGTTTTCAGTGATCGGGCAGGTGGCCCAACCGTGATCCAGCTCCTGCGCCAACCAACCGGTGGCGGCAGCGTGCAGCACATGTCCCTGATCCAGCAGGGCGATCAGCACGTTGATGTCCAGTAGGGCCAGGGCCATCAGAGGCCGGCCTCATCCCGCAACTGATCGATCCGCTCATTGGTCACCACCTGGCCGGCCGGGGCAGCAAAGGGTCGGAAACCGGCCACAGCCGGGGGGGATTCGCCAGCGGACAGACCCGGCGAGGCGCTGCCGTTCAACGCGGCCCGCAACAGGCGCGACACCATCTGGCCCGCTGAGGTGCCCTGGCGACGGGCCAACTCCTTGGCTGCTGCCAGCACGTCGTCTTCGATGTCCAGTGTGGTGCGCACGCTCAAGCCCCAACCACCGACACTCAACACTCTACATCAAGGAATCAGCGCATCAGCGCATCAAGCCAGACGGGATGGGGCGCTCTCGTGATGCGTGACACGCTGGATCGCAGACCATCCATGCAGGTGGCATGCCAGCCTGCAGCCTGCGCCTGCCCACGACCTGGAGCGCCGACTGGGCGAGGATGCACGCCAGCCACCGCGGCCAGCCCGTGATCGTGGCCGCCACATGCTCCAGCACGAGGTTGTCGGATGTGGCCTGGGCCGCCAGCAGGCGATCGAAGGGATCACGGTGCGGCAAAGCCCAGAGGCCGCCTGGCGGGCCACGGCAGCGTTGATCGGCAGATCGACCGGCGTCAGGCGATGCAGGGCCATGGCGTAGTTCTCGACGACGGCTCTGGCGTGCTGCAGTTTGCCCAGCCTCCACTTGGTGGCGATCTCCCAGGCGGAGGCGGCGCTGACGAGGAGCGTGTTGTCGCTGTCCTCCAGGGCGTTGCGCAGCTCAGGCGAGAGCTTGTGAGGCTCCAGCAGAGCCCACAGCAGCACGTGGGTGTCGAGCAACAGCTTCATGCGCCCCAGCGCTCCAGCGCGTCGTTGGGCAGGAGCTCAAAGAACACCCCATCGACGCTTCCCTTCAGGAAGCCGAGCTGGCGGCGGGGGCTGGGATCAAGGGGCACCAGCTGGGCGATGGGCTTGCCATGACGGGCCAGCACGATGCGTTCACCGGCCTCAACCCGGGCCAGCAAAGCCGAGAGGTGGGTCTTGGCCTCCTGAACGTTGACGTAGCGCAGATCGATGACCTGATCTAGTTCAGTCTGGTCAGACTAGCGGCCTGGTGCTACTGGGTGTGCCGAGGATCGGGCTCATCCAGGAGAGTTCCTGCTGAAGCCTTCTGCACCCGATAGCTGTAGCACAGAGCGATGGCCGTGCCGCCATCGAGCACCCAGCCGAGCGGTGCAAGAGGTGCCAGCGTGGGCCAGAGGCGGCCAGACCCAGCTTCATGTGCCAGTAGGTCCAGGAGCGGAGCGTGGACCAACCCGGCTGGGCCCGCCAAAGCACCGCTGCCAGCAGGGGGTCGCCGAGGTCCATCACCTGGGCGATCACCCGATCGAGTTGGCGAAGCGACTCCCCGGAGATTGCCACCGGATCAGCCGGGGAATATCAACAGGTCAAAGGCAAGGATTATTGGGGAGGAGTCAGTGTCTGATCAGGAAACTGCTACGAAATCAACGAGCACTCCAAGGATTATGGTCGAGTTGGAACAGTTGGCAAAGTGGTGCGACTGCGTAGACAGTCATTCAGATTTGCTCTTTCCCCAACGCTCGCCATTGTGAACCCACAAACCCCTGCTCTGCGAGTCTTTGTTTTCTGCTCCTGAGATCACTAGGATTTCAATCAAAGGTTCTCAGCAAAATGACGGGCAGCGCTCGCCCCGCAATCGGCATTCAAATACTTCGCAAGATATCAACCGCACTCCCCTCCCAGGAGATGCCAGAGCGATCTGCGAGCAGCTTGAATCACTTGCTGGAGAACTTATCAGAAAAGGTGATGCTCTAAATGCTCAGATCTGCGATGAAGGCCAGGCGCTGCTGGAGGTGGTGCAGCGCTACAGCCGCGCCCGGCGCTGGTTGCTCGCCTACGACGACGATCGGCTCGCGCCCGCCAGCACTGAACCGGATCGCAGTCCGGAAGCTCTGGGGCTGGCGGAGACGCAGCGGGCCGGCGGAGGCGCAGCGGGCCATCGAAACGCTTCGAGCTGATCTCGCCCGCTGCGGCGAAGCCACCCGGCTGTTCGGCCAAGACAATCGCCAGGCGCTCGCCGGCATCCTCGGGGCGATCGAGCAGACCTTCGATGGCCAGCCGCTGTACCCCACCGCTCATCTACGGGCTGCCCACCTGCTCTACAAGAAACTGATGATCCGCCTGGTGATCGCCCTGCTGGAGAACTATGGGACAACATGACTTCCTCCCAACCTTTCGCGCTCCGCCTGTTCGTCCCGTCCGGCATCCCGGAAGGCATGCGCATCGTGGAGAAGAGCAACTGGAGCGGCATCGGCTTTGTGGTGCCCCGCTCCCAGCTGTCGGAATTCCTCGCCCGGCCGGAAGCGCAGCGCCCCGGCGTCTACGTGCTGTTGGGGCCTGATCCGGATGGCAGCGGCGAGCTCGCCTACATCGGCGAAGCCGATCCCCTCGGCCGTCGCCTGGAGCAGCACGCCGCCTCCCGCGATTTCTGGACCGTGGCCTTCGCCTTCACCGACAAGGACAGCCACCTCAACAAGGCCCACGGCCTGCATCTGGAGGCCCGCCTGCTGGATCTCGCCCGAGAAGCCCGCCGCATCAGGCTCGATAACCAGCAGCAGGGCCGTTCCATCTCGCAGTCGGAGGTGGAGCGGGCCGAGGCCGAGGGGTACCTCCGCGAACTGCTGCTCTGCTGCCCGGTGCTCGGCCTGCGGGTCTTCGAGCGGCCCCTGGCGCCTCCGGCAACCGCTCCCCCCACAGCGACGCCGGGGCCTGCGTCAGCCCCGGTTCTGTTCCAGCTGCGGGGGCCGGATGCCGAAGGGCGCGGCTACGAGTCTCCCGGTGACTTCACGGTGCTGGAGGGTGCCAGGGCACGCCTCGCCTTAGTGGAATCCAGCCCTGAGGCGGCAGACGATGGCGGCATGCCCATAAACTGGTCGGCAACTGGTTGAAACTCCGCCATGCGCAGCGTCGGCGCGTTCGAGGCCAAGACCCACCTCGCTGCCCTGCTGGACGCGGTAGTGGCTGGCGAGCAGATCACGATCACCCGCCACGGGCGTCCCGTAGCCAGGCTCGTGCCGCCTGACGATCAGGTTCGGCCGGATGTGGCCGACACCATCAAGCGCTTGCGGGCCTTCAGCGCGGGTCAGCGCCTGGGAGGTCTCTCCTGGCGCGAGCTGCGCGATCAAGGCCGGCCATGACACCACCGGCCGAACGCCCCGATGCGGGCGATCTGGTGCTGGATGTGTCGCTCAGCTGCGCCTGGTGCTTCGCCGATGAAGCCAGTGAGGCCGCCTGGGCGATCCTGTCGCGCCTGCAGACATCCGAGGCGCACGTGCCCTCGCTCTGGTTGTGGGAAACCGCCAACGTGCTGATTCAGGCCGAACGCCGGGGCCGGATCACCGCCGCCGCCATGCGCTCCTTCCTCGGCCTGCTCGAAGGCCTGCCGATCCGCATCGACCACGCCGGCACCACCACCATCTGGCACGACACCCTGGCCCTGGCCCGTGCCCACCGGCTGACGTCTTACGACGCGGCCTATCTGGAGCTGGCCCTGCGCCTCGGACTTCCCCTGGCCAGCCGCGATCAGGCCCTGCAGGCCGCCGCCGGAAGCGAAGGCGTGCCGCTGCTGCCCACCTGATGGCCAGGCAAGCCAACCCTGACGCCCCCTACGCCCCGCCGCTCACGCTCACCCCGGGGTTGCTCAGCCAGGTGGCCGGCATCGCCGAGGCCCTGGGCCGCTGGAGCGCTCGCCAGGACGCGCAGCCATCACCGCGCCTGCGCCGCGACAACCGCCTCCACCCCCTTGAGACCGCCAAGGCTCAGGGTGAACCTGGCAGGGCCGGGGCCCTGGGCGGCGGCGGACACCGCATCTCGCTCCAGTTGCAGGCTCCGAGAAACGTTTTCTGCCAGCTGAGCGGAATCGTGAGCAGATCGCGGCTGCCGGTGATGCCCTGCAGCGTGAACAGAACGGCCGCCAGCACACTGGCACTCACGTGCAGACGGCGCAGGCGCGGCTCCCTGAGGATCTCCGGCCGGGCACCCAGCGAAAACAGCATCAGCCCCACCACGGCCACACCGGCCCAGTAATGGGAGGTCCAGAACTCAGTGCTGAGCGGGTTGTCACTGACGCGATACACCTCTGGCTGGGCGCCCAGACCCAGGACTCCGATCCAGGTGAGCAGGGCGAAGCACAGCCGGTAGGCCCTGGCCCTGACCCGCCACAGAGCCACCAGCGAGACAACCGTGCCCATCACCACCAGCAGCAGCGTCAGGGCCCGGGTGGGGCCGCCCTCAAAACTGCCGGGAGCCGCCTTGGTGGCGATCACCACCGTGAGGGCGACGAGCACGATCCCCACCACGGCCGCCGCCAGCCAGCTGCCCAGATCGGCGTGATCCCGACCGGTGCTGGCAGGGAGCTTGGCCTTGTCCACCCGGCGGGAACGGGTCTGCACCCCGAGGCGGATCGTCATCCCGATCAACGGGTAGACGAGCACCACCGCCAGGGCGGGATGGAGCACCCAGAGCCAGTCGACGGTTGTCATGGGTTCAGGGGGTCAGGAAAGCCCAGGCCATTGTGGCGCGGGCTGTCTGGCAGCCGATCACGATCGATGAATGGCGGACTCAGAAGAAGAACTTCACGCCGAGCTCAACACCGTTCTGATTGATCAGGTAGGCACTCCTCGGGCTCTGGCCGTTGTCGCGGTCGAGATGCAGATAACGCCAGGACAGATCGAGCTGGGTGGAATTGCCCACCGCGTAGCCCACACCCACCTGGGCATTGGCCGAAAGGTCGCTGCCCGACCCACTCCCCGCCGTTCCCACGTCGCCGCGGGCGAACATGCGCAAACGGGGGGTGAGGAACACCTGTCCCCAGGTACCGAACAGCGCCTGGGCATAGGGCTGGCCAAACGAATCGGTGCGGCTGCGGAGCTGGAAGGAGCCACGCTGAAGGGCATTGGTGATCTGCAACCCGGCATCCACGATCCGGACCCCCGCATAGGGCACCACCGTGACGGCGCCGGGCCAGGCCACGGCACTCTCCCGTTCACCGAAGCGATAGCGCAGGGCGATGTCGTAGAGGCCCTCCTGGCTTTCGAGGGTGGTGTTCAGGCTGCGGTCAATCTCGCGGTTGGACAGTCCGGCCAGGGCCTGGAGCGCACGCCGGTCACGGGACGACAAACGCTCCAGCAGCCGCCCGTCCAGACGGTCCCTGAGACGCCCGTCCAGCCGATCGCCCAGGCGCTCGCGCAGGGCCGCCAGCCGCAGGCCATCGAGCCGCTCCCCCGCGCGGTCACGCAGCTTGTCCCGCAGGGGGCGGCGATCCTGGAGGCGCAGCAGATCCACGATCGCCCCGCGCTCCGAGGGGAGGGCGGTGGCCTTCACCCCTCGCACGCTGGTGTAGCTCACGTCGGTCATCAGGCCCACCCGGCCGTACTCGACGCTGCCCCGCAGGGAGAAGGCGGAGGTGAGCGCCCGCAGAACCTGACCCAGACTGAAGTCGGCCTCAGCGGTGAAGCCGTTGATCGTGGTGGTGGTGGTGGTGCGGAAGGGTGCGAACCCGTAGAGCTCGAGCGTGCCCGCCCAGGGGGATTCCGGCTTCGCCTCTGGCGACAAGGTGGTGGTCTGCGGCGAATCGCCAGCCGTGTTGGCGGCGGGTGGGGGCAGCTCCACCTGGGCCAGGGCCTCGTCGAGGGTGATCGGAGCGAGTTCCGCCGCCGTGGCCGCCGAACCCAGCACAAGGAAACCGAGGATGCCGAAGCTCAGCAGCCGCGCAGACAGGGCCATGGAGCAGGCAAATGCGCCAAAGCCTAGGGGACAGACACCGTCGTGAACCCGATCGTCAGCCCCGCACGATCCGCTCGCGACCCCAGGCGGCAGCCAGGCGCTCCTGGGCGGCCAGATGGCGGAGCACAGGCTCGCTCGGATCCTCGGCACAGCGCCGGCGCAGTTCGGCGGCAGGTGCTTCCAGCAGGCCAGGGAGAGGCAGAGCAGGGCCATCGTCCGCACCCTCAAGGCGCAGCTCCTCCGCCGGCAGCACCTCCACCAGCTCCTCCTGCGGCGGGCCCTCGCCGCCACGGCCCCGACGACCGGGAGCACCGGAGCGACGCCAGACCTGGATTTCGCTGCCTGGGGGGCAATGAAAGGTGAGCATCTCGAACGGGAAGATCACCCGCTCGAGATGCAAGGTGTCGCAGCCGAGGCAGCGCAGCACCACCAGTTGGGGACTGCCGTTGCGATAGCCGCAGGCAAGGGAGGACATGGCGATCCCGTGGGGAGGGACCATCCAGGCACCGGAAGGACCGGCGGAACTGTGATCCCGGCAACGAAGCGATGAGCTTGGGTGCTTCTACCCAGTGCGGAATCAGCGTTCAGCCCCGGGGCTTGATCAGCTGAAGAACCTGGGGGCCGAGACCTCCGGCCCGCCGTTCGCACTCCAGCGACTCGAGAATCAGGCGGGCGGCTTCATCGGTGTCGCCCTGCTCGGCCGCCGCCTTCGCCTGACTGTCGAGGGCTGCAGCCCGATCCAGCAGCTGCTGCCGGCGCTCGGGATCGGAGCTGCCGGCAGCCCCGACCAGGGAGCGGGGAGGCAGGGGGCGGGCGGAAGGGGACGGCAGGGTGCTCGTTCCTGTCATGGAGGGGGACTTCAGGTGCCGGGTTCCTCGTGATTGCCGCCCAGGGCGGCAATCTGGTCCCGCAGCCAGGCGGTACGCGTGGTGTCGCCGCGGGTGAGGGCCACAGCCAGGGCGAACTCGAGCTTCTCGAGCTGATGTTCGCTGGCATCGGCGCGGGAACCCCGGCCGGGCAGGTGCGAGGAAGACCCAGGAGACGGGGAAGTGGGGTAAGCCATCGTCCGCTTTCTTCCCATGCTGCCACCCCGTGCCAGGGGGCGCGAGAGCTGGTCAGGCGGCAGAGATGTAGGGAACGTCGTCATCGTCCAGGGAGACCGTGGACACAGGGCCCGGAGCAGGCTCGCTCTCGAGCAGATCGCGGCAGTCGCGCAGCAGACGCTCCACACTCTCGAGGCTCTCGAGCTGATCGGGATCCACCTCCTCATCCTCCTGCTCGCGGGCGGCCAGCTCCCCTTCCATCGCTGCCAGCCGCTGCTCAAGGCTCACCAGCCGCTGGGAGAGGGCATGGATGGTCTCGGCGAGGTCGTGGGTGTTGCGGGTGATCCGGAAGGAGACCGAAGAGGAGGTCATCGCTGGAGCTTGTGGTTGCGGGCATGACAACACAGGAGACAGCCAGCCTCAACCCGCACCTGCAGTGATCTCGCAGACTGGCGGGGCACGCGCGGATACGGGCCCGAGCCGCCGATGACCTACCCCTGGAACCTGTTGGTGTACCTCGCGGCCGGTCTGGGCGGGGGTCTGCTGGCCCTGCGCACCGGCATTCCGGCCGCCCCCCTGGCAGGGGCCCTGCTCGGGGCGGGGCTCGTGAGCATGTCCGGCAGGCTGGAGATCGCCCAGTGGCCCAGCGGCACCCGCACCCTGCTGGAGATCGCCATCGGCACGGTGATCGGCACGGGGCTCACCTCAGCCACGGTTCTGGAACTCGGTCGCCTCTGGCGGCCCGCCCTGCTGATCACCTTCACTCTGGTGGCCACCGGCCTGGTGGTGGGCCTCTGGAGCAGCCGCCTGCTGGGCATCGATCCCCTGGTGTCCCTGCTGGGCGCCGCGCCCGGAGGGATCAGCGGCATGAGCCTGGTGGGCGCCGAGTACGGGGTGGGCGCCGCCGTTGCGGCCCTGCATGCGGTGCGTCTGATCACCGTGCTGCTGGTGCTGCCGCTGATCGTGCGGCTGGTGCTGCCGGCAGGAGGCGCCCCGCCCGGGGGCTGACCTGATGGCCAGGCGCCCGCCAGGGCGGGCTTCACCACCCTGGACAGAACAGCAGGGATCGATACCTTGAGACCCGCTTTCCGCCCCCGTCCCGATGGCTTCCAGCACCCGGCCGACCGGCTCCACCGTGCGCCGCTCCCCGTGGCGGATCGGGGTCGGTGCCGGACTGGCCCTGGTGGCTCTCATCGGCGGCCTGCCCGCCGGAGCGCAGGGCAGCACCGAGAGCGGCGCCGGCGCCAAAGGCGCCCAGACCTATTGCTTCATGCGCAACAACGGCAACAACCATGAGGTGAGCTGGACGGCTGCCTACGCGTTAATCAAGCGGCAGAGCGCGAGCCTGTTCAGGACCTCTCCCGAACATGCCGCGGTCATGATCACCGAGGCGGTGGTGCAGAACCCTGGCTCCTATCCCGATTGCGGCCGGTACCTCGGCGATCTCTACAGCCGTCGGGTGCGGATGGTGACGAACCCAACGTCCGGCGGCGACCCCACCACCATCCCCACCGATTCGCCGGGTGGTAGTCCTGGTGGGTCCGGTGGCATGACCCGCAGTGAGCGCTACGGCAACTGATCGCTCCGGGCTGCGGCTGCTCGGCCGGGTCCTGGGCAGCATGTCGCTGGCCCTCCTCCTGCTGGCGGGCTGTGCCGAGGAACCCCTGCCCCAGCGTCGGCTCACAGTTGACGACTGCCTCAGGGACGTGCGCATGGACGACATCGATGACGCCAAGCGTCGCTGCGATCGCGTTGTTGCGGCCTTCCCGCGCGATCCCCAGCCCCTGAATGAGCGCTTCCTGCTGCACACCCTCGACGGCGATGACGAGGCCGCCTGTCGCGACATCGCCGCGGCGGTGAAGCTGGCCAGGGCGCTGCCGGCAGGCCGTGTTGATCCGATGCTGGCCCAGGAGCTCAAGATGCGGCAGGCCGCCTGCAGCAGCAACTGAGTCCAGACCCTGCTCTGCGGGCGGCCCTCCCCGTTCACCAGCCGTCCAGCAGACGGCGCACCCGCTCCGGCAGGGCCCGACGGCGGCAGCGTTCGCCGGGACTCTCAAGGACCCGGGCGATGCGTTCCGCCTTGTCGGCAATCAGGTCGTCGACCAGGGAATCGGCGGCTCCCAGCTGCAGCCAGTGACTGGTGAGCCCGGCTGCCATGCCGATGCGATGGCAGCGGTCCTCGGCCTGCTCCGCATCGCCGGGAGTCCAGGGGCGTTCCACCAGCACCACATGGCGGGCCCGATGCAGGGTGAAGCCGAGGCCGGCGGTGCCGTAGGTGGCCACCAGCAAGGGCCGCTGCCCAGCCTGGAAGGCATCCACCAGCGGCTGGCGGCGCGGGGACGGCACGGTGCCGGTGAGCAGCACAGCCCGCTCGTCGCCGCCGCACTGGCGATGCAGGCGCCGGGCTGTGGCCACGAAGGAGGTGAACACCACCACCGCCTCACCCCCGGCCAGCAGTTGCCGCAGAAGCTTCAGGGCCACCGGCACCTTGTAGTGCGACCCGATCTGACGCAGCGCGGTGAGCACCGCCAGCAGCTCCGCATCGCGGCGCACCTCGCCCCGTCGGACCCTGCGGCGGTAGTCGGCCACCCGGGCATCCAGGCGACGCTCGAAGCCGCGGGCCGCACCACCCTCCAGCTGCACCGGCACCAGCCGCCGCTCCTTCGGGGGCAGATCCAGACACTGCTGCTTCCGCCGATGCAGCACCAGGGGGCGCACCAGCCGCTGCAGCTCCTCCAGATGGCTGGCGCCCCGGGCCTCCCAGACACGACGGCCGCCCCGCTCCCGCCAGTGGCCCTGGCAGTAGCGCTCTTCAAAGCCCTGGGGATCTTGACCAAGGGGATGGCCGATCGCCGCCAGCAGCGGGAACAGCTGCACAGGGCGGCCGTTGCGCAGCGGCGTGCCGGTGAGCAGCCACACGGCGCGCAGGCGCGGATGGCGTGCCAGGCGCAGGAAGGCCCGCGTGCGAGCCGCCGCAAGCGACTGGGCGAAGTGGGCCTCGTCGGCGATCAGCACGGTGCCGGCCTCCGGCAGCTCCTGCGGCAGCCGGGCCCAGCTGTGCAGCTCCAGCCTCAGCCCCAGGGCCAGCGACTCCTGGCGCCAGAGAGCATGCAGTCCCGCCGGTGCCACCACCACCACCCGACAATCGGCGCAGCGCACCATGCCACGGGCAGCCACGAGCGCCGAAAGGGTCTTGCCCAGACCCATGGCATCGGCGAGCAGGGCACCGCGGCGAGCCAGCAGCCAGCGCACGGCGGTGCGCTGGTGGGCGAACAGACGGCGCCCGTCGATGAGAGGAGCGTCGGGATCGGCCGCCGCCACGAGCTGGCGATGGGGTGGCAGGGGCGGCAGGGGCTGCCGCAGCCACACCAGCCAGCGCTGCAGGTCGTCGCTGACCGGGAAACGGCCACGCAGCCGTTGCTCAAGGGCGGCGGCGGCCTCGAGCGGAAACTCCCAGCAGGCCCGCCGACTCAGCCAGCGCCCAGGGGGCCGGACGGCGCGCAGCTGGGCCTGGGTGACCGCATCGAACGGGCTCACCACCTCGATCAGGCCGGTGGGCCCCAGCCGCATCTGCACCAGCGATCCCGCCAAGACGCCAAAGTGCTGTCCTCGACACATTGACACCCCTGGCACCCGGGGCAAACTTCCGCCAATCGAGGCGCTTCGATGCAGACCAGGGATGGAGTGTTCCTCGAGGATCTCTGCCCCAAACTGCGCGATCGGCACTGGCGGCGCTCGCTCCACGGCTTCACCGGCCGCCGCTGCCTCTATTGCGGAGCGGCATCCGAATCAATCGACCACGTGCATCCACGCAGCCGGGGTGGTGGCAGCGTGACCGAGAACTGCGTGCCGGCCTGCCTGGGCTGCAACGGCGCGAAGGGTGACAGTGAGGTGTTCAGCTGGTATCGCCGCCAGCCCTTTTACGACCCGAGGCGGGCCGTGGCTCTGCGCGCCTGGACCGAAGGAGATCTGCGCCTGGCCATGCGTCTGCTGGAGTGGGTGACACCTTCGGATGCGATCGAGACACCGAGCCCCAGTCGCAGACCTGACCGAGGCGATGTTCACCAGACCCGACAGGCGGCAACGCCGTTGTGGCGCTGGCAGATGGCCTCCTGATCCGCCGGGCGCTCGGGAGCCACCAGCACCGCCATCACGACGAGGACGGCCGTGAGCAGCAGAGGTGCAGCAGTGGCGCCTGCGCTGGCAGAGCAAATCTGACGGTGGCGGCGCACCGCCCGGCGGCGGCACCGCCTCAGGGCGGCGGGGACGGCGCCAGCGCCGGCGACCAGCTCCACCGGCAGCAGCACAGCCGGTGTAAAGAGAACCGGATGGGCGAACACGGTGCGTGCAGGAACGGCAACCGAACCGAAGGCGGAGCCGAGGGCGACATCAGATCGCGGGGCAGAGGTGAAGGCGGCACGGAGGGCCATGGAACGACAATGGCGAGTGATACAGGTGTACTCATGAAGGAGGAAGCTGTCAAGCTCTCCCCTTCTGCGGCCGCCCGGATCGGCAGGATGGTGGTGTTCGGAGGCGGGTACACGGGCCAGCGCCTCGCCGCGGCCCTTGTCGACTCCGGCGTCGCGGTGACGGTGACCCACCGCCAGGCCCCCGAGCCCGCGAAGGCTGGCCGCGAAACCCTGGCCTCGATGGTCTTCGACCCCGTCCTCGGCCTTGTGCCCGATGCCGGGGCCCTGGGGGACGTCACCCATGTCCTGGTGACGATCCCCCCAGACACCGAGGGGCGTGATCCGGTGCTCAGCCAACTCGGCACCCTGTTGGCCGGGCTGCCGCTGCGCTGGGTGGGCTATCTCTCCACCACCGGCGTGTATGGCGACACCGGCGGCGCCTGGGTGGACGAAACCACCACGCCCGCGCCGGGGCTCGGCCGCAGCCGGGCCCGCCTCGCCTGCGAGCAGGCCTGGCGCGCGTGCCATCTGCCCCTGCAGGTGTTCAGGCTGCCGGCGATCTACGGTCCCAACCGCACGCCGTTCGCCAGCCTGCGGGATGGCACGGCCCGGCTGCTGTACAAGAGCGGCCAGGTGTTCTGCCGCATCCATGTCGACGACATCGTCGGCGCCGTTCTGCACAACCTGGCCCTGCCGGAGTCTCGCCGCCCCCACACCCTGATCGTGGCGGACGAGACCCCCTGTCCCTCCAGCGAGACCCTTGGCTTCGCCGCCCACCTGCTGGATCTACCGCTGCCGCCGGCCCAGCGCTACGAGCAGATCGAAGCCAGACTCAGCCCGATGGCCCGCAGCTTCTGGAGCGAGAACCGCCGTGTGAGCAGCCGCCTGCTGCGGGAGGGGCTCGGTTACCGCCTGCGTTACCCCAGCTACCGGGAAGGTTTCCGCGCCAGTCTGGCCGAGGAGCTGGGGGCGTCTCCGCCGTTCTGATCCCTTCCTGGACGGAGCTCCCGTGCGGGGGCTATTGATTACCAAGCCAGCGCATGGGCTGGCCGGGATCGGCAAGGAAGGGAAGATCCGTGTCTGCGGCCATCTTGACCCAGTCGACCTTGATCCAGCTCCTCTGAAACCCGATCCCCAGGCCCAACACCAGCGAACCCACGATCAACCAGCGCAGCATGGCCACCGTCCATCCCGGTTCCTCCCTTCTACAGCAGCCCCGGGGCGCCGGCCGGATCGCCATCAGCCTGGGCGATCCGGCCGGGATCGGAGCGGAGGTGACGCTCAGGGCCCTCGCGATCTCCCCGCCCGAACCAGGGACCATGCTGCTGGTGGGCTGCCGCCGCTGGCTCGAGGAGCACTACCACAGGCTCAAGGCGACGGCCGCCGGTCCGCTGGCGGACCCGGCAGAGCTCGCGGTGCTCGATCTGCCCCTGGAGGCACCGGTGCAGCCCGGCGAGAGCGGAGCGGCGGCGGGCGAAGCCGGCTTCCGCTGGCTGACGCGGGCCGCCGAACTGGTGCTCGAGGGCCGTTGCGATGCACTGGTGACGGCCCCGATCGCCAAGGCCGGCTGGCACCAGGCCGGCCATGACTATCCCGGCCAGACCGAACGTCTGGCGGAGCTGGCGGGCGTGGACGAAGCCTCCATGCTGTTCACCGCCCGATCCGTGGCCGGCGACTGGCGACTGAACACCCTGCTGGCCACCACCCACATCCCCCTGGCCGCCGTGCCGGGCACGCTCACACCGGAGCGGGTGCGCGCCAAGCTCGATGTGCTGCTGAGCTTCTGCCGCCGCTTCCGGGCGCAGCCCCGCCTGGTGGTGGCCGGGCTCAACCCCCATGCGGGCGAGGAGGGGCTGCTCGGGTGGGAGGAGCAGCGATGGCTGATCCCCTGCCTGCAGGCCTGGCGGGCCGCACACCCAGACGTGGTGCTTGAAGGACCGCTGCCGCCGGACAGCTGCTGGCTCGAGGCGGCCGCGGCCTGGCGAGGCCAGGAGCAAGGTCCGGACGGCTACCTGGCTCTGTATCACGATCAGGGCCTGATCCCGGTAAAGCTCCTCGCCTTCGACAAGGCTGTGAACACGAGCCTGGGCTTGCCGTTCCTGCGCACCTCCCCCGACCATGGCACCGCCTTCGCGATCGCCGGCCGGGGCCTGGCCCGGCCAGACAGCATGGTGGCAGCGATCGCCGCGGCCCGGGAGCTGGGTTGGTCGGCGCCGGCAGCGGAGCTCAGGCCGCCCGGATCTTCATCAGCGCCTGGCCGAACTCCACCGGGGTTCCGTTCTCCACAAGGATCTCCACAACCTCGCCGCTGAACTCCGTCTCGAGTTCATTCATCAGCTTCATGGCTTCAAGGATGCAGACCGGCTGGCCGGCAGCCACGCGGCTGCCCACTTCCACAAAGGCAGGCTCACCCGGCGCCGGCGAACGGTAGAAGGTGCCCACCATCGGAGCGGTGATCGTCTGCAGATCGCTGCGGGCGGCAGCAGCGGCCGGCGGGGGCGCCGACGGCGCTGCGGGAACGGCAGCAGCGGGAACCGGCGCAACCGGCGGAACGACCGCCGCCGGGAGCGGGGCGGGGAGCACGGCCACAGGAGCCGGGACCGGCAGGTTGCGACGCACCTCGAGGCGGAAGTCGTCGCCTTCGAGCTTGAGCTCCTGGATGTCACTGTCTCCGAGCAGGGCCAGCAACTGGCGCAGTTGATCGTGGTCGAGCTGCATGGCGATCAGGACTCCCGGCCGAGATAGCTGTCGCTGCGGGTATCGACCTTGATCTTCTCGCCGATCGAGATGAACAGGGGCACCATCACCTGGGCTCCGGTCTCCACGATCGCGGGCTTGGTACCGCCGGTGGCGGTGTCGCCCTTGACGCCGGGGTCAGTCTGGGTGACCTCGAGAATCACGGAATTGGGCAGCTCGACCTCCAGCGGTTTGCCGTTCCAGTACACGACGCTCACCTCCATGCCCTCCTTGAGGTATTTGCGGCCGTCACCGATCTGGGAGGCGGTGAGCCGGGTCTCCTCGTAGGAGGCCATATCCATGAACACGTAATCATCCCCTTCCATGTAGGTGTGCTGGAGGGTGGCTTTCTCCAGCAGGGCCTGGGGAACGGTTTCACCGGCCCGGAAGGTCTTCTCCACCACGTTGCCGCTCTGCACGGCCTTCAGCTTGGTGCGCACGAAGGCCGATCCCTTGCCGGGCTTGACGTGCAGGAATTCGACGACTCGCCAGACCTGGCCATCCAGTTCGATCGTGGTGCCGGTGCGAAAGTCGTTGCTGGAGATCATTCCGGCGGATCGATCGGATCGGGGGATTGTACGTCTGGCTACCGGGGCGCTCCGAGCCGGCGGCGCTCCGCCGACGGGCAGCGGTTGGGCTGTGCCAGAGTCCGACCAGGCGCAGTGAGAGCATGGACGGCAAGCGGCACCGCCAGGCCGCGGCGAGCAGCGGCTTCCTCGCCGGCCTGCAGATCACCGGGACGCGATGGTCACAGGCAGTGGTGGCGCTGCTGCTGGCCGCCTCGCTGCTGCTGACACCCTCGCCCCCGGCCCGGGCGGCCCTGCCCCAGGGCAACGCCGTCAAGGATCCGGAGGCGATCCTGCGCAATGCCCTGCCGATCGAGGCGCCGCAGCTGCAGAGCCTGCAGCGGCTGCTCGAAGCCACCAGCGACGACCTGCGCGCCAAGCGTTGGAAACCCCTGGCCGCCACCATCAGCCGGACCCAGTCGCAGCTCTCGACCCAGCGCGACACGATCCTGAAGAGCTTCCGTGGCGAGCAGCTTGCCCAGGCGACCGGCCTGCTCGACCAGCTGCAGGGTCAGTTGCAGGTGGTGGCCGACGCCGCTGAGACCAGCGACCGCGACGCCTTCCTGGCCGCGCGCCGCACGGCCCTCGCCAGCATCGGCGATGCCGAAGCGCTGCTGGCGGGCGACTTCCCCTTCGCGATCCCATCCGAGTTCGACGCCCTGCCGCGGCTGCTGGGCCGCGCCACGCTGCTTATCACCACGACCAAGGGCGATCTCACCGCGGTGGTGGATGGCTACAACGCCCCACTCACGGCGGGGGCTTTCGTGGATCTGGCCCTGCGGAAGTTCTACGACGACCTGCCCTTCACCCGCGCCGAGGATTTCTACGTGCTCCAGAGCGGCGACCCCAAGGGCGAGGCCGTGGGCTACGTGGATGCAAAGACCGGCCAGGAGCGCCACGTGCCGCTGGAGATCCGCATCGAGGGTGATGCCGCACCGATCTACAACCAGACCTTCGAGGACGTGGGCCGTTACAAGGCCCAGCCGGTGCTGCCCTTTGCCACCTACGGCACCCTGGGCTGGGCCCACTCCGACGAGCAACTCGACGACGGGTCGTCGCAGTTCTTCTTCTTCCTCTACGAGCCGGAACTCACCCCGGCCGGCCTCAACCTGGTGGATGGCCGCAACGCCGCCTTCGGTTACGTGATCGATGGCTTCGATGTGCTCGAGGAGCTCGGGGTCGACGACCGGATTGTGTCGGTGCGGGTGATCGACGGGGCTGCGAACCTGAAGGCTCACGCCTGAGCGGCGCCTTGGCAGAAACCCTGGCCGATCTGGGCGAGTGGGAACTGATTCACAGGCTGGCGGCCTTCGCCCCTCCGGGCCAGTTCGCCGATGACGCGGCGCTGCTGCCGGCAGATGGCGAAGGAAACCTGGTGGTCAACACCGACGTACTGGTGGATGGCCTCCACTTCAGCGACGCCACCACGCCGCCAGCGGACGTGGGCTGGCGGGCAGCTGCGGCCAACCTCTCCGATCTGGCGGCGATGGGCTGCACGCAGGGGATAGGGATCACGGTGGGGCTGGTGGCGCCAGCCGGCACCGCCTGGAGCTGGGTGGAGGGGGTGTATCAGGGGCTGAGCGAGGCCCTGCGCGCCCATGGCGGCGTGCTGCTGGGGGGGGATTGCAGCGGTGGCGGCCAGCGGGTGCTGGCGATCACGGCCCTGGGCCGGCTGGCGGCGGACGGCGGTCCGATCCGTCGTGGCAATGGCCGGCCGGGCGATCGGCTCGTCTGCACCGGGCCCCATGGCCTGAGCCGCCTGGGGCTGGCGCTGCTGCAGGGGGAGATCGGCAGCCCCGGGGACACCGACGGGCCAGGAGAGATGAGCGGGGATCTCGTGAACCGGGCGATCGCCGCCCATCGGCGCCCCGTGCCCCGCTTCGACGCGGTGCGGGCGTTGATAAGCAGCCGGCCGCCGCAGGCAGCCTGGCGGGTGGGTGGCTGCGACAGCAGCGACGGCCTGGCGGCCGCCGCCGCGGCGATCGCCGCAGCCAGCGGTTGCGCAGCCCGGCTGGATCGCCACGGCCTGCCCCTCGATCGGGCCATGGTCGCCCTTCCGGAAGCGGAGCGCTGGTGCCTGAGCGGCGGTGAAGACTTCGAGCTGGTGCTGGCCCTGGAGCCCGCCTGGGCGGCAGCGCTGGTGATCGCGCTCCCTGGCGTCAACATGATCGGCAGGCTGGAAACGAGCGACCGCTCCGGCCACCTTGGCTGGAGCGACGGCAGCCCCTGGCCGGGGGCTGCCAGCGGCATCGATGGCTTCCGGCACTTCGGCTGAGCGACCCGAGACCCTGCCCCGCTCAGAAGCTGGCCTGGTCTCGCACCGGACCCGGATAGCGGGCCACGAGCGTATCGGCGGTGATCAACAAACGACCCTCCGATTCCGCCTGCGCAAGCAGCAGGCACTCAAACCGATCGCGATGCAGCGGCGGCAGCCTGGCCACAGCCAGCACATGAGAAGCTTGATGGGCAGTTCGGTGAAACCGCCATCAAGAAGTGTCCGTCACAGCAGCGAGGGCTGAACCTGAAACGCCTCCCGCCCCGGGCACGCCTTGACCACCAGCTACCGGAGGGAACCCACCCAGGACCATTGGGTGTGCTGCGGATCCTCCAGCGCCCACATGAGAATGGGGCTATCGAGAAGCAGCTTCCACGGCCGTCGCCCTGGACGGCACTGGACCCACCGGACGCGGAAGCGCAGGATCCTTAGCCCCTGGCTGAGGCCGCGCCAGTTGGCGAACCCCTGCAGCGGCAGCAGCAGAAAGCCCAGGGTTGCTGTCACCGTCCGTTGCCTGCAGCGCCTGCGTGCGGAAGCCAGACGCCCGTCGGCAGGATGCACCGCCGAGGCAGCGTGCATCAGAACCCGGGCCAGCAGGGGCAGCGACAGCCAGCAACAGCGCCAGAGCGCGACGCTCCTCGTCAGGTACGAGGACGTGCGGCGGCGATGCGGGAACGCAGGCGGCGGCTGATGGAGAAGGCGGCAGCCGCACCCATCACAGGGAGAGGACCCGGCACCTGAGCTGGCGCCGGAGGCGAAGCAGCCTGGCCGAGGATGAGATCGTCCACAGCTGGGAAGGAGCCTGGAGAACCAGGCTTGATTACAAGCGAGGTGAATGGTGTGCCACTATCATCAATCCAGCCGAAGAAGTTGGTGGATGAGCTGGTTAAAACTGAGTGCTCAGTTGCGCCTGGATAGGCAGTGACAATGACAACGTCGCTGGCCGGATTATTGCTATCCCAGCCAAAGCAATAACCGCCCACAGCAGCCGGAGCGCCAGCCGTGAAATTGAGCGCAAGAATATCTCCATTAACACCAAGATAATCTCCGTTAACACCGTTATGCAAAAATTGGGACCCATAATTCGAGGAAAGCAAAGTTAATCCCTCGGCATTATAGCTGTAGCCCGGAATGCTATGGTTTAACGGTGATGAAACAAATTCTGTCGCCAAATCATTACAATTGTCAGTGGATGAACTGGATAAAGCGGCAAGGACGAATTGCGATCGGTGTACATAATGACCGCTGCCTCAGAGGGAAGCGAGGACAGCACAATGGATGCCCCAGCAATGACAGCAGTGAGAATGCTTTCATGGAATTTCCAGGTAAATATTTAGGGCCTGCTGAGAAACCCAGAACCGTTGCGCCACAGTTGATTCCAGCAGGAA
>JANWUR010000021.1 GCA_024958655.1 Cyanobium sp. FGCU6
AGCGGCTGCTTGGTGCGCTGCCTAAGGCTTGCGGTGCTTTGTTGCTGATCAGGTCGCGGCAAGCTCCTTCACGATCTGGTGGATGAGCTCGGGCGGGAACAGGGGCTGGCCGCGCCAGTCGGGCTCGCCGTTGGGGCCGCCGGTGAGCAGCGGTTCGCTCCAGAAGGCAGTCTTGCCCTGGGGGGAGCCATCGATCACCGCTTTGATGCCGGCCAGCTTCAGCCGGTGGTGGTAGGTGCCGAACGACTCGGCGGCGGCCTCGGGCAGCTCCAGCGGCCCGCCGCTGAAGTCGGGGAAGTACTCCTTCACCAGCTTCGGCACCTCCAGCACCAGGGGCATGGAGACCAGATCGAGCCAGAGGCGGCCCTGTTCAGCCGCCTTGCGGATCAGCCCGAGGTCGTGGGCGCTGGTGGCCCCCTCCTGCATCGTGGTGACCCCGACGCGGGCGTAGATCCGCTGGGCGTCGTCGAAGCGCTCGAGCAGCTCCTGCTCGCCCGGCTGCGGCATGGCCGTGAAGATCGGCAGGAAGGCCGTTTCCATCAGCAGCCCATCGGGTTCGCGGCTGCCCGCCTTGCGCAGGATCAGGCCGCCGGCCGGATCGGGCGTGGAGGCGTCGATGCCCACCAACTGGAAGGCCGCCGAATTGAGGACGGCGCCGTGGTTGGAGCTGTGGATCAGCAGCACCGGGTTGTCCGGGAACAGCGGATCGAGGTCGTCGCGGCTGAGCTGGCGGCCGTCGGCAAGGTTGGAGACGTCGTAGCCGTAGCCGATGATCCACGCGCCCGGCTGCAGCGGATGGGCGTCCACGTGCTCGCGCAGCACCCGCAGGATGTCGGCGATGCGGGTGACCGGTCCGGCCGGCACCCCCGACACGTTCGCCCAGGTCACGATCTGCAGCGCGTTGGCGAAGTGACCGTGGGCATCGATGAAGGAGGGCAGCAGCACTTGTCCCGCCAGATCGATCACCCTGGTGCTTTCCCCGGCGGTGGCCATCACCTCGGCTTCGCCGCCTGCCGCCAGGATGCGGCCGCCGGCGATCGCCACCGCCTCCACGCGGGGGCGAACGTCGTCCATGGTGAGGATCGGGCCGCCGCAGAAGATCAGTTCGGCCTGCTGGGTGCCCATGGCGAGGGGAGAGGGGTCGTGCCCTTGCTAGTCACGGAGCGGGGCCCGGGCCACCAGCCCCTGTTCCAGCAGCAGCCCGGCGGCCTCCTCGGCCGAGCGGTCGCCCAGATCCAGCGAGCGCACCGCGTGGCTGCTGAGGTCGTGGTCGTAGCAGCGGTCGTAGTAGTCGAGCATCTGCCGGCAGGCGGCCGCTGCATCCCCCTGCTCGATCGCACCCAGGGCGGCCGCGGTGCGCTGCGGGCCCAGGCGCCGGGCGATGCGGCGGGTGGCCTCGGCCACCAGCTGCGGCTCCTGCCCCCCGTAGACCCCCACCAGCCGGGCCACCCGCTCCTCCAGGGGCCGCAGCACCTCCAGCACCGGCGCCTCCTTCATGTGGCGCCAAAGTCCGGCCGGGATGCGGCAGCGGCCCACCTGGGAACTCTCGGCCTCCAGCCAGATCTCCCCGGCTCCCTCCAGCCGGGCCAGAGCCGCGGCCAGCAGGTTCTCGAACTGCTCGCTGCTGGGCTGAGCCGGCAACCCGAGCGCCCCGAAGCTGCTGCCCCGGTGGTTGGCCAGCCCCTCAAGATCCACCACCGGCACCCCCTGACCCGCCAGGGCCAGCAGCAGGTCGGTCTTGCCGGTGCCGGTGCGCCCCCCCAGCAGCCGCAGGGGCCAGGGGCGCTCGAACAGCTCCAGCACCCAGCGGCGGTAGGCCTTGTAGCCGCCCAACAGCAGCAGCACCGGCAGCTCCAGCGCCTCCGCCAGCCGCGCCACGCTCTCGCTGCGCATGCCGCCGCGCCAGCAGTGAAGCCGCAGGGGCATCCCCGGTGCGGTGGCCGCCAGCTCGCCCAGGGCGCGGGCGAGGGTCTCGAGCCGCGGGCCCACCAGCGCCAGACCCCGCAGCACCGCCGCCGCACGCCCCTCCTGTCGATAGAGGGTGCCCACCTCTGCCCGGCCGGCGTCGTCGAACAGGGGCAGATTGTGCGCGCCGGGGATGTGGCCCTGGCGGTATTCCGCCGGACTGCGCACATCCACGATCGGCCCGGGCCCTGCCAGGAACTCGGCGATGCGCTGCCGGGGCGCCATGGGCAGGAAGCAAAGGCACATACTGAAACCCTGCCCGATTCCGGCCACTGCCTCCTTCGATGCCCTTCCGCCTCCGCAGCGCCGCCCCGTTCACCGGCCTGATCGCCGGCCTCGCGCTCGCCGTCGCCCCCGCGCTGTCCCCGGCCGTCGCTCCCACCGGTCCGCTGGTGGCGCCGGCGGCGGCCCAGAGCACCAGCCAGCCGGTGCTGCGCATCGGTGCCATCCCCGACCAGAAACCGGAGAAGCTCAATCGCCTCTATCCCCTGGTGGCGGGCGAACTGAGCCGCCAGCTGGGGGTGAAGGTGAAGTACGTGCCCGTGGTGGATTACGCCGCGGCCGTGAGCGCCTTCCGCACCGGCGATCTCGATCTGGTGTGGTTCGGCGGCCTCACCGGCGTCCAGGCGCGCCTGCAGAGGCCAGGGGCCAAGGTGCTGGCCCAGCGCGACATCGATGTGTCGTTCCACAGCGTCTTCATCGGCAACGTCCGCAGCGGCCTGCGTCCCTTCAACCAGCAGAAGGGGCTCACGACCCTCAAGGGCCGGCGCTTCACCTTCGGCTCGGAGAGCTCCACCTCCGGCCGGCTGATGCCTCAATACTTCCTGCAGCAGGCGGGCGTGAAGCTGAGCGATTTCGCCGGCGGTGCCCCGGGCTTCAGCGGCAGTCACGACGCCACCATCGCGCTGGTGCAGAGCGGCGCCTATGACGCCGGGGTGGTGAACGAGCAGGTGTGGCGCGCCAGCCTGCACGATGGCAAGGCCAACCGGGCGCGGGTGCAGGCCCTCTGGCGCAGCCCCGGCTATCCCGACTACCACTGGATCGCTCAGCCCGATCTCGACCGCCGCTTCGGGGCCGGCTTCACCACGAAGCTGCAGCAGGCGATCCTGAGCTGGCGGCCCAGCGATCCCGAGCAGAAACAGATCCTCTCCCTGTTCGGCGCCCAGCAGTTCACCAAGGCCTCGCCCGAGGCCTACGGGCGCATCGAGCAGGTGGGCCGTTCGATCGGCAAGATCCGCTGATGTTCCGCCGGTGAGCACCCCGGTGCTGGAACTGCGGGGGATCCGGGTGCCGGGGCGCCAGGATCCCCGGCTGGATCATGTGGATCTGCGCCTGCACCCCGGCGAGCGGGTGGCGCTGCTCGGCGCCAGCGGCGCCGGCAAGAGCACGCTGCTGGCCGTGGCCAATGGCCTGCTGAAGCCCGCGGCGGGCACCGTGCTGTGGGAGGGCGTGCCTCTGGCCCGGAGTCGGCGGGCCCGGCGCCGCCAGCAGGCCCGCATCGGCACCCTCTGGCAGGACCTGCGCCTGATCGAGGAGCTCACCGTGCAGCAGAACCTGAATGCGGCGCGGCTGGCGCACTGGGGCTGGCCGCGCACCCTGCTCAACCTGCTGGTGCCCCTGGAGAGCGACGCCTGCGCGGCGGTGCTGCGGCGGCTGGACCTGGATCCCAGCCTGCTGGGCGCGCCGGTGGGGGCCCTCTCCGGCGGCCAGCGCCAGCGGGTGGCGATCGCCCGCCTGCTGCGGCAGGAACCGGTGCTGCTGCTGGCCGATGAGCCGCTGGCCAGCCTCGACCCCCGCCTGGCCGCCGACCTTCTCCAGCTGCTGCTGGCCCTGGCCTCCCCGCCGAGGGCCCTGCTGCTGAGCCTGCACCGGCCTGATCTGCTCGCCGGCTTCGACCGGGCGATCGGCCTGCGCCGAGGTCGGGTGCTGTTCGACCGGGCCGTGGCCGACGTGGATGGCGATCTGCTGGCCGAGCTCTACGGCGGAAGCGGGGCATGAGGCCCGCCCCGCCCCTGCTGATGCTGCTGCCGGCGCTGGTGCTGCTGCCGGTGCTGGCGCTGCTCCCCTCCCAGTGGCACGGGGGAGGGGGTGAACTGATCGGCCGCTTCCTGCTGGCGGCGGTGCAGCCGTCGCTGGATCCGGTGGTGCTCCGCTCGATCATGGGCGGACTGGCAGTGACGCTGGGGATGGCCTTTCTGGGCTGGTCCGCCAGCCTGGTGCTCGGCCTGGTGCTCGGGGCAGCCAGCTCCCGCACCGTGTGGAGCACGCTCTCCGGCCACCGCTGGCCCGCCGAAGCGCTGCGGCGCCTGCTGGCGATCCCCCGCTCGGTCCACGAACTGATCTGGGGGCTGATCCTGCTGCAGCTGCTGGGGTTGCAGCCGGTGGTGGCGGTGCTGGCCATCGCCCTGCCCTTCGGCGCGCTGGTGGCCCGGGTGATCGCCGATCTGCTCGACACCCTGCCCACCCACACCCTCGAGGCCCTGCGCGGCGGCGGAGCGCCGGCGCCGGCGGCATTGCTCACGGCCCTCGGACCGCCCCTGCTGCCGGGACTGCTCAGCTACGGCGGCTACCGGCTGGAGTGCGCCCTGCGCAGCGCCACCCTGCTGGGGGTGTTCGGCCTGGGGGGCCTGGGCACCGAGCTGCGCCTCACGATGCAGTCGCTGGAGTTCCGCGAGCTGTGGAGCGGACTGTGGCTGCTGCTGGCGGTGATGCTGGCCCTGGAGACCGGGGTGGCACGGCTGCGCCGCCGCTGGCTGATGCCCTCCCGCCTGGGGCTGGCCGGCGGCGGGGTGGGGCGCCGGGGGCGGGAGATGGTGCTGGCGCTCCTGGCCCTGGTTCCGCTGGGCCTGGTGGTGGCCCGGGCTCTCGGGGTGGAGGCCTCGGCGCTGCTCAGGCGTCCGCCGCTGCCGGCTCTGCCCCCCCCCGACTGGGCCGCCGTGGCGGCGCTGCCCTGGCCGGCCCTGGTGGCAGGCACGGTGGTGCTCACCCTGGTGGCGGCCTGCCTGGCGGTGGGACTGGCCCCGCTGCAATGGCTGCTGGTGGCCCCCTGGCCCGCCATGAAGATGCTGATGCGACTGGGCTGGGCACTGCAGCGGCTCTGGCCGCCGCCGCTCACCGCCCTGCTGCTGCTGTTCCTGCTGCAGCCGGGCCTGCTCACGGCGGCCCTGGCCCTCGGGCTGCACAACCTGGGAATCCTGGGTCGCCTGCTGCTCGAGAGCGCCGTGGATAGCGGCGCGGGGCGGCAGCAGGCCCTGCTCGGGGCCGGCAGCGGTCCGCGCCAGGCCCTGCTCTACGGGCGCCTGGCCCCCGTGGCCAACGCCTATCTGGCCTACGGGGCCTACCGGGCCGACGTGATGCTGCGGGAGACCGTGGTGGTGGGCCTGGTGGGGGCGACGGGTCTGGGCAGCCAGCTGATGGAGAGCCTGAGCAGCTTCGCCTGGGATCAGATCCTCGCGCTGGTGGCGGTCTACGCCCTGCTGACGCTGCTCGGCGAGGAGATCAGCGACCGGGCGCGCCACCGGCTGCTCGAGGGGAAGGGGCAGCGGGAACGGGAGGCTTCGCAACTGAACACCAGCTATTGAGAATCGCTTGCAAAAACCCAGGTTATTGCCTACATTGCGAGTCATTCGCAACAGCTGCGCTCGCCTGCACCGATGAGCTTCCGCTTCCTCCCCGATGACGCCGTGGCGGCCATCCGCATGCCGGCCGGCCAGACGGTGCTGATCGATCCCTCCCTCCGCCCCGGCGCCAGCTGCCTCGAGGTGATCGAAGGCGTCGCCCGCGTCTACTGCCCCTGCGAGGACACCGAGGGCATGACCATCGCCTTCCTCCAGCCCGGCGACCAGCTGCGCACCGACCGCCTCTGCAGTGAGGGCGTCTGCGTCGAGGCCCTCACACCCCTGTGCTTCCGCAGCGATGCTCAGCCCGTCGAGGGCGCCGGCTTCGATGCCGTCAACGAGTGGACGCTGCAGCTGCTGCGCATCCGCCACCTCGGCAGCGCCGAGCAGCGCCTGCACGCCCTGTTCGCCCTGCTGGTGCGTCGCCTCGGCCGCCGCTGCGGCGACTGGTGCGATCTTCCCTTCCGTCTCACCCACGAGCGCATCGGCGAACTGATCGGCACCACCCGGGTCACCACCACCCGCCTGATCTCGCGCATCCGGGCCGCCGATCTGCTGGTGGTGCCCAACGGCGAACCCGGCCTGCGGGTGGCGCCGAAGCTGGTGGAAGCGGCTCCGCTGGCGGCATGAACAGCTTCAGCTCCCCAAGCCTGCGCACCTCCGAAACCCTGGTGGGCAGCCTCTGCCAGGAGGTCGATGGGCTGCGTCGCCGGGCCTCTCACCTGCACGCAGCGATGTCCCGCTGCGGCAATCACCTGTTGTTCGAGCGGCTGCGGCGCGAACTGGGCAACCTCCAGCAGCGCCACTGGGAGCTGCAGCGCGCCGCCCGCAGCCTGGCGGCAACGGCCGGGCGCGACTCCCTGGCGGTGGCCTTCCTGCTGGAGCTCACCCGTCGTCCCCTCGCGGGCTGACGGAGAACCGGCCGGATCCAGGTCGAACGCTGGGATTAGGAAGGGGATCCGCTCCGCCGTCGCCATGGCCAGTTCCAACCCCGATCTGATCCGCGAGTTCACCGAGCGCTGCCAGCAGTCGATCCGGGAGTTCGAGGAGATCCAGGTGCGCTGCGGCCTGATCGGTCCGTCGGGCAGCGGCAAGTCGTCGCTGATCAACGCCATCGCCGGCGAGAAGATCGCGGCGGTGGGCGTGGTGGAGACCACCAACGACCCCCAGGAATACGTGCACAAGGGCATCACCTTCGTGGACCTGCCGGGCTGCGGCACCCAGAAGTGGCCGCGCGACACCTACATCGAACGCCTGAAGCTCGACGACTTCGACTGCTTCCTGCTGGTCACCGCCCAGCGGTTCTACGACAGCGACGCCTATCTCTACCGGGAGCTCACCGCCCGCGGCAAACCCTGCTTCGTGGTGCGGAACATGATCGACCGGGCGATCGAGGACGGCCTGCACGACAACGGCCACAACGAGCAGGAAACCCGCCGGCTGATCAGCGCCGACATCCGCCACCAGCTCGAACCCGATCCGCCATCGCGGGTGTACCTCACCTCGGCCCGTCAGCCCGCCCAGCACGATCTGCGCGAGCTGCTGGAGGCGATCGCCGAGGCCCTGGGCGGTCTGAAGCGCTCGCGCTTCGTCGCCGACATGGCGGCCTATGGCGAGCAGGCCCTCAGCCGCAAACGCCAGGTGGCGGGCGAGCGCATCGTGCCCTATGCGGGCCTGGCGGCGGCCAACGGCCTCAACCCGATCCCCGGCCTCGACATCGGCGCCGACATCTCGCTGCTGCTGAAGCTGGGCAACGAGATCGCCTGCATCTACGGCCTCACCGACAATCAGCTGGCCTACGTGCGGCGCCTGCTGGGGCCGGACGCCCTGCCGGGGCTGATGGCCAAGACGGCCCAGTTCGCCACCAAGTACCTGGCCCGCGAGGGGGTGATGGCGCTGCTGCGCCGAATGGCCCGCAGCGTGGCCACCAAGGAGGTGACGCGCTTCATCCCGTTCGTGGGCCCGCTGGTGGCGGCCGGGATCGGCTGGCAGGCCACCTTCCTGCTCGGCGAGCAGCTGGTGAAGGAGGCGGAGAGCCTGGCCGAGGAGGTGCTGGCGGGCATCGTGCGCGGCACAGCCCCGGCCTAGGCGGCCTCGGCCCGCAGGCGATCGAGTTCCGCCTGCATCGTGCCGGTGACGAGCCGGTAGCTCTCCTGCACATAATCCCGGTCGCGGCTGGCCGACAGCCCCGATCGGCCCAGGCGGATCGGCGCGCAGACCCGGGTGTGGATCGTCACAGGCAGCGGCAGGTTGGGCACGGGGCCCAGGGCCAGCCCCCAGGGCAAGCCCAGGTAGAGCGGCAGCATCTCCGGGTCGAGCCCGAGGGGCCAGGGAACGCCGAGGCGATGCACGGCCTGCGCCAGGGGATAGAGATCGCCGATCACGAACAGGGTGTCGTGGGCGCCCCAGGAGATCAGGGGCACGATCGGCACGCCCCGGCGGATCGCCAGGCGCAGGAAACCGGTGCGGCCAGCGAACTGGATGCGGCCCCGCTGCCGGTGGGGGCGAAAGGCGTCCTGGCCGCCGCCCGGGTACACCAGGAGGCTGTCACCCCGCTCGAGCACCGCCAGGGCCTTGCGGCCGTGGAAGGGGATCGCTCCGACGGCGGCCACCTGCTCGGCGATCCAGGGGTAGCCGGCCCAGAGCTTGGCGTGGGCCAGACCGTAGATGCGGCGTTCATAGCCGAAACGCTGGTGCCAGTCGTAGATGGTCATCGCCAGGTCGGGCGAGGCGAGACCGCCGTTGTGGGCGCCGACCACCAGCATCGGCCCCGCGGGCGGCACGTGCTCCCAGCCGCTGGTGCGGACGCGGAAGTAGTGGCGGTGGAGCCAGCCCAGCAGCGGCATCAGCCGGCGGATCCGTTCCGGATCGCGATGATCCCAGGGGAACGCACCGGCAGGAGGCGATGGCATCGGCGGCGCCGGGGGAGCTGCAGGGATGATGCGTAGGGTGGCGCATTGCCGAGAGAACTTTCTGCCTGCCCCCCATCCGCACCGCCTGCGCCGACGGCTCCACGCAATCGGCCCCGTGCTCATCGGTGCCTGCCATCTGGGCAGCCTCTCCCTTCTGCTGACCGGCCTGAGCCTTGGCGCCGCCCTCTGGGCCCTGGGTCTCTATCTCGCGCGAATGCTGGCCACCACAGCGATCTACCACCGGCTGCTGACCCACCGCAGCTACCGCACCCCCGTGGCCGTGCTCTGGGCCGGCTGCCTGGTGGCGGCCTCGGCGGGCCAGATGGGGCCGAGCTGGTGGAAGGCGCACCATCTCGCCCACCATCGCCACGGCGACACCGTGGCCGATCCCCATACACCGCTCGAACCGGTGCGGGGCTGGCGAGGCTTCTGGCGCTCCCAGGCCGGCTGGCTGCTGGGGTCGGCCTTCCATCCCGACAACCTCCCGTCCGACGTGGAGGCCGATCCGGTGCTGCGCACCATCGACAGGCTCCACTTCCTGCCGCTGCTGGCCCTGGCGGCTCTGTCCTGGCACTGGGGGGGCCTGGCCTGGCTGGGGGCCTTCTGCCTGAGCACCACCCTGCTGTTCCACGGGGTGGCCACAGTGAACTCGGTGGCCCACCTGGTGGGCGAGCAACCCTTCGCCACCGGCGATGCCAGCCGCAACAACGGCTGGGTGGCCCTGATCACCCTGGGGGAGGGCTGGCACAACCTGCACCACGCTTTCCCGCGCTCGGTGCTCCAGGGCTTCACCCTGGAGCGGGGTCGGGTGCGGCGGCTGCCGGATCCCACCTATATCTTCGTGCGCCTGCTGCAGGCGCTGGGGATGGCCAGTGAGCTGCGCCTTCCCTCCGATCGGGCCCTGCAGGCCCGGGCCTCCGCCTGAGGCCGGCCTCTGCCTCGGAGAATGGAAAGACGGTGTAAGGACGCCCAATGATTTGCAAGCTTCACCTGGACGTCCGCGGATGATCCCGACGCTGCCCCTCCCTTCGCCCCCTGCCCCCCATGCCCCTGGTTCGCACCCCCCAGCTCGGCACCGGCGCGGAGGCCCTGCGGGTGCCGGCGGGCAAAAGGGCCACTGGCGAGCGGGTCGCCACCCTCACCGTTTCCGGGGTGGCCTCGAACGCCTGGGTGCGCAGCGGCGAGGTGGTGCTGCGGGTGAACCGCATGGGTGGCCGCGTCGCCGGCGTGTCGGTGGGCTGAGGGCCCCGCGCACAGGGGGCACGGCATGGCGCTGATCAACACGGCCGTGGGTCTGCTGGCGATCAGCTCCCCCATCGGCGTTCTGCCGGTGGTGGTGAAGGCGGCGGAGGGGGATCCCCTCCGGATCCGCCGGATCAGCCGCCTGGCCGTACTCACGTTTCTCTTCACCCTCACCGCCGCCTGCTGGTGGGGACAGGCCCTGCTCGACCTGTTCGCCATCACCCTCGATTCCTTCCGGGTGGCGGGCGGACTGATCCTGCTGCCGATCGGCCTGCGGCTGATCGAGGGCCACGACGTGGCCAGCGACCCTGACGAGAGCGCCACCGAGACGCTGGGGGTGGTGCCGATCGGATTGCCGCTGCTGGCTGGGCCGGGGGCGATCTCGCTGGTGGTGGCCGAGGCCCCCAGCGACTGGCCCGGCCGCCTGGCCCTCACGGCCGTGATCGCCCTGCTCGCCCTCGGCATCTACCTCGTGCTGATGGTGTCGATGCCGCTGAGGCGCGCGCTTGGTGAGCTGCAGGAGAAGGTGATCAGCCGGCTGATGGGCCTCCTGCTCAGTGCCATCGCCGTGCAGATGCTGGTGGGGGGACTGAAGGGCTGCTTCCCGATCCTGGCCGGCCCGCCTCAGGGGTTGTGAGCGGGACAATGGGGGTATGCAGCTCAACGCAGATCTGAACCGGCGGGTGGTGATCGCCACCGAGACCCTGCCCTGGGTGGCCTCGCCCACCGCCGGGGTGGAACGGCGCCTGCTGGAGCGAGACGGTGGCGAGGTGGCCCGGGCCACCTCGATTGTGCGCTACGCCCCCGGCAGCCGCTTCCCGCAGCACCGGCACGACGCTGGCGAGGAGATCCTGGTGCTGGAGGGCGTGTTCTCCGACGACACTGGCGACCACCCGGCCGGCACCTACCTGCGCAACCCGGCCGGCAGCGCCCATGCCCCCTTCAGCCAGGAGGGCTGCAAGCTGCTGGTGAAGCTGCGCCAGATGCATCCAGCCGATCGGCAGCGACTCGCCGTGAACACCAAGGCCACCCCGTGGTTCCCCGGACTGGTGCCGGGGCTGGCGGTGCTGCCGCTGCACAGCTTCGGCTCGGAATCGGTGGCCCTGGTGCGCTGGGCCCCCGGCACGGCATTCCCCGCGCACGGCCACCCCGGCGGCGAGGAGATCGTTGTGCTCGAGGGCATCTTCGAAGACGAGCATGGACGTTATCCGGCGGGCAGCTGGCTGCGGAACCCCGCCGGCAGCCCCCATCAACCCCGCAGCTCTCGGGGCTGCACGATCTGGGTCAAGACCGGCCATCTCCCCGGCACCCTCGGCCCCGACGGGACACCCGCCTGAGCCAGCCCCTCCGGAGGCCAGCCCTCGTCCAGGCCGTCGAAGTGGAAGAACACCGCGCCGGCCAGACCGAGCCCACGATGGCGGCGCAGCATCGCCGCGACCGTGGCCGGGCTCAGGGTGCGGCCATGGACGCGGAAGCTGAGGCCGGGGGCCAGGCGGGCGCGCTGCTCGGCGCCCCAGCCGCGCACGGTGCGGGCCAGCGCCGCTCCATAGGCCCGTTCATCGGCGCGGTAGAGCTGGGGATGGAGCAGATCCACGAGGTTCTCCCGCATCCAGCGGTCGGAATCCTGGAGCAGCTCACGGAAGCCGTGGGGCAGGGGCGCCGGCGCCATCGACACCAGAGCGCCGGGCCGGGCTGTGCTGCACGCGGTACGCAGGGCGCGGAGATGCTCCGTCAGGCGATCGGCGCGGAAGGCCATCCAGGCGGAATCGCGCGGCGGCGGTGGCACCGGACCACCGCCTGCGGCCCGCCAGCAGTGGCGGGTCCAGGGGTCGTAGCCAGCGTTCCAGGGCAGGGCCGGCCAGCGGTCGTCGCCCTGGATGCCATCCACCTCGTAGAGCTCGAGCACCTCCACCGCCAGGTCGATCAGCAGCTGCTGCACCTCGGGGTGCAGGCCGTTCATCCACAGCAGCGAACCGTGGCGCACCGGAGCCCCCTGAGGATCGCGGGCGGCCCAGTCGGGGCGAGCACTCAGCAGTGGACCGCCATCGGCCTGCGGCGAAGCGGCGAAGCCGTACTCGAACCAGGGGATCACCGCCAGGCCGAGCGGGCGGGCCTGCCGCACCAGCTCGGCCAGCGGATCGAACCCTCCATAGAGGGGATCCTGGACCGCGAAGCCATGGCGCTCCATCACCTGGCTGGGGAAGGCGGTGGCCCCCCGGTTCCAGACGGCGGGGAACAGAGTGTTGAAGCCCAGCGCGCGGAGTCGCTCCAGGGCACGGGCGATCCCCTCGGCTGAACGCAGCACCGGCGAATGGCGGCCCTCGGCGATCCACACGCCGCGCAGCGGAGCGACCGGTGGCGGCTCAGCCACCCCGGGCCAGGATCAGGGTGTGGGTGCTCAGACGTCGGTCGCCCCGTGCCATGGCCGTGCCCGCCCATCTGCCAGGCACAACCCTATCGGCCGGGCACGGGCAGGATGGGACGGGGAACCACGGATCCCTCCCCCCTCCCTCCCATGCTGCGCTTCCTCGCCAATGTCGTCTGGTTCCTGTGCGGCGGCGTGCTGATGGGGATCAGCTGGTGGCTGGCAGGTGTGCTGGCGGCACTCACGATCGTGGGGTTGCCCTGGGCCGGCGCCTGCTTCCGCATCGGCACCTTCTCCTTCCGGCCCTTCGGGCTCGAGGCGGTGAGCCGCAGCGAACTCACCGGCCAGGCGGGCCTCGGCAGCGGCCCCCTCGGCTTCCTCGGCAACCTGATCTGGTTCCTGGTGGCCGGCTGGTGGCTGGCGCTGGGTCACCTGGCCTCGGCGCTGGCCTGCGCCGTCACGGTGATCGGCCTGCCGTTCGCCTGGCAGCACCTCCGCCTGGCCCTGATTGCCCTGGCACCGATCGGCATGGCCGTGGTGCCCCTGAATCGATAAGGTGCGGAGGCGGACGGCTCGGGGCGAAGAAGCGATGCGAAGGGGTCTTCGCCCGTGGAGCCGGCTCTGGGCAGCGACCTGGGCCCTGATGCTGGCTGTCCTGCTGGGAGCCTGCGCGAGCACCGCCACGAACGAACTGGCTCCGCAACCGGCGCCGGAGAGTGCGGCGCAGGAAGCGATGGTGGATCGCCAGATGTTCGCCCCCCAGTTCCCCACGGTGAAGGCGGGGCCTTTGAACCTCTCCAGTCCGCTGGGGGATCCCTCCGCGCCGCCGCTGGGGTCAGGCGCCCTGCTGGGTGATTGATGGCGGGCCCAAGGGGCAAAGCGCGGTGCTGAGCCAGGCAAAGAGCAGCCTGGACTACCAACGCCCCCTTCACGATCCGTTACTATTCCTTCAAGTTTCGAAACACCCCTTCACCTCCATGGCTGACTCCTCCCCCCGCTTCGGCTTCGTCGCTTTCGCTGAAACCTGGAACGGCCGCCTCGCCATGCTCGGGTTCGTGATCGGCCTGGCCACCGAACTGCTCACCGGCCAGGGCATCCTCAGCCAGATCGGCCTGGGCTGAATCCCGGCAGCAGCGGCTTCATCTTCTTCACAGCCCCGATGGATTGCTCCATCGGGGCTCTTTCTATGGCTTCAGCCCCGCAGATGGCGGGTCCACGACGCTGCGGAGAACGGATGCCCCTGTCCCGCAGCGATCACCACCACCGCCGAGGCATCGGCGGCGGCATCCACCCGCGCCTTGAGATCGGGATCGGCATTCATCTTCAGCACGAACGCGTTGAGCTGGGCGCGGGACATGGGAGCCAGGCAGGGAGCGACCCCATCCCTAGCCAGCCTTTTCGCCAGGCGCAGCCTCGCGGTTCCGCAAAGGGGTGACGGTCGCTCGACCGTCCGCCGCCTGCTGTACGATGAAGAAGATTCATCGATCACTCTTCAGCGGGTTTCTCTCCGAAACGGCGTCTCCCACAGGATTTCTCCACTAGGCCGGCAACTTTCTCCAGGGCTTTCAACGAATCGGTTCATAGTTCCAAGTTCAATCTCATGACGATTTACGTGGGCAACCTCTCCTTCGATGCGGAGGTGCAGGACGTCCAGAGCCTCTTTGCCGAATACGGCGAAGTGCGCAAGTGCAGCCTCCCCCTCGATCGCGAAACCGGCCGCAAGCGCGGGTTCGCCTTCGTGGAAATGGCCAGCGATGCCGAAGAAACCAAAGCCATCAACGACCTTCAGGACGTTGAGTGGATGGGACGCGACATCCGCGTCAACAAGGCCGAGCCCCGCACCGGGGGCGGGCGTCAGGAGTCCGGCTCCTTCGGCGGCGGTAAGCGCTGGTGATCCACCGCTGATCAATGGCTGATTCACCGCCCATCGGCGGTGATCCGTCTTCACGGTCGTTCCCTCAGGGGGACGGCTTTTTCTTGTCCAGACTGCCGCCCGCCTGCAACCGCGCAGATGTTCCTGACGACCTGCGCTGGGCCCGGCGCCAGCGCAGAAAGGGAATCGAGAGGATCACGGTGATGAGCAGATAGGCCAGGATTCCGAGCTTCACCCCTGGGAGATCCTGGCCATAGAGGCTGGCAAACAGCAGGGCGAGGCCCGGGTTGCGCATCGAGGTCACCAGCGAGGTGGTGATGCGCTCCTGCGGGGCGGGTCCGGCCAGCAGCAGACCGATTGCCAGCGAGGCCAGCACCACGGCCGCCATGAACGGCAGGGCCAGGACATTGGCCACGACGAATGGCACCAGTTGGCGGCTGGCGATCACCAGCACAAGGATCGTGAGCAGCAGCAGCAGCAGATCAGCAAACCGCTGCAGGGGAACCACGATGCGATCGGCCAGGGCGGGACGCCAGCGGCGCAGCGCCAACCCCAGCAGCAGCGGCAGCACCTGGGCCTTGGCGACCTGCGGGGCCACCTGAGCCGGGCCGATGTCCCAGTCGCTGACATCGAAGGCGGCGCGGAACACATCCGCCATCAACGGGATCGAAACGATCGCCACCAGCGCGGCGAGCACCTGGAGGGTGGCGGCCAGCTCGCTGTCCCCCCCCTGCCGGCCGGCCTTGCGCAATACGAATGGGGCACTCGGGCTGATGGCCATCAGGGCGATGGCAAAGCGCGCCGCCGGTGAAAATGTGCGGCTCAGGGGCAGATGCAGCAGCAGCAGGGCCACCAGCGGCACGAGCACGCAGGAGCCGATCACCACCCGCACGAACAGCGCGGGGCGACGGCGCAGCAGGGACATCCCCTCGCCCTTCAGGCCCAATCCGAGGGCAAACATGATCGCGAACAGGGTGAACGGGATCAGAAGCCGGAGCATCGTGCAAGGGTCGCGCTGCCACACGTTGGCAGGCCTGCTTCCACATGCTCCTTCGAACATCCCGCCATGGTGAGTCCCGTCCCTAACCGCCAGCACGCATCCCTGGCCTGGTTCCTGCCTGGAGCCCTGGCCGGAGCCCTCGCCACCCCCTCGGTGGCGGCAGCGCCGCTCACCACCCAGGTGAAGGGGCTCCCGGCCGGCCTCAGTGTGCTGATGTCGGTCAGCCTGGCGCGCTGCCAGGGGAACGGCCGCCTCCAGTTCCAGCCTGCCGGCAGCATTCCGCTGGCCGAAAACACGATCACCAGCGTGGAGCGGGTGACGGTTCCCTTCGCCCGGGTCCCCCGCTTCCAGCGCACCACCCGCAGCCAGTACGAGGGAACGCTCAACGTGCAGGTGCCCACGAGCAATGGCTGCTCGTCCGTCCCGGTGGGAACCGGCCAGCGGCGCTATCAGGTTCTCGGTCAGACGCCCGCTGGCCAGCCTGGAGAGCGAACGGCCGTGATCCCCATGATCCTGGACGGGGGAGCAACCCAGGTCATCGACACGATCAGCGCCCGCACCACTGCAATCGTTCGCGATCAGCAGCCCCTCGGCACGCTGGCGATCGGAACTCCGAACCGGGTGGCCACCGGCTTCAGCAATTCCTTCGGCTCCGCCGCGATCGCACGACCCGTGATGGAGATCCAGCGTCAGCGCCGGTTCCCCAACGTCCTGGGCCCTGGGTACTTCGGCACGGTGGTGCGGTTCTCCCTCACCGATGACCTCCAGGCCTGCGTTCTGGTGGTCGGATCCGGCAGTCGGTGCCGCCCCCTGCGGGAGGGAGGAACGCTCCAGGTGGGGAGCGTGAGCCTGAACCTTTCCCAATCGGCCTTCTCCGCCGCACTCAGTGGTGCGGGACGCACGATGACCTGGGTCTTCACCCTGGCCAACGGCTTCGCCACGCAGGGCACGTGGAGGGTGGTGGCCCTCGCCGAAGATGCGGACTCCATCGATCCGCTGGTCGAAGGCCAGCCCCGCAGCCTCGACCTGCTGCCCTGGACACCTCTGTCGGTTCCGGTCACGTTCGCCACTCCCTGACGCTCAGACCGGCGGAACAGCTGGGGGAGCGGTCTTGCAGCCCTCCACGAAGCCGGCCACGGCGATGGCGGCGCCCCGATCCACCGGCAGCACCTCGCGGCCGTCGTGAACCAGCAGGCCGGTGGCGACCGCCGCCGCCTCGGCGGCACGGGGCAGATCCAGACCCTTCAGCTCGGCGATCTTGAGAAAGAAGGGGGCCAGGCGCTCGCTTGCCGCCTGGAAATCGAGCTGGGAGGCCTCTGTGGTGAGGAAGGCGCGGTCCAGGCTGGCCTCGTTCAGGTCATGCCCCATCTGCCTGAGGGCGGCCAGCATCACCTCCATCAACCGGGGGCCCTGCTGGTTGGCCTGATCGGAGAGCACCGCCGTGCCCGGGGGGAGGGCAGGATCGAAGCCGAAGCTGCGGTACAGCAGCGATCCGGCCATCCAGGCGGTGGAGGCGATCAGGGTCTCCACATGCAGGCGGCCCTGCTCACTCAGCAGCTTCCAGGCGGTCTCCCGGTAGAGGCCGGCGGCGGCGATCAGATCGGACGGGTTGGAAGCAGCCATCGGAGCAAGACGCAGGAACGGGCCTGGGCGGCATGCCGTCGTGGACCCTGTCCCCAGTGTTCCCCAACCCGTCTGTCTCCCTGGCGCAGACCATCACGACCTCACAGACCTTCGACCAGGGCGCCAGGCAGGTTGCCCAGCAGCAGCAGGTTGCGCGCCTGGAGATCCTCCGCCACCCAGGAGCGGGCCAGCGCCAGCCCCGTTCCGCCACGGGATCCGGCAGGGATCCGGGCCGGAAGCAACAGCATCGAGCGGCGAGCGCCGCAGCTTCACATTCTGTTACGCTTACAGAAATACTTTGAAGTTCCATGGCTGACACCACCTCCCGCTTCGGCTTCGTCGCCTTCGCCGAAACCTGGAACGGCCGCCTGGCCATGCTCGGTTTCGTGATCGGCCTGGCCACCGAACTGCTCACCGGCCAGGGCATCCTTTCCCAACTCGGCCTGGGTTGATCGCCATGAGCACCGATTACACCGCCGCCGTCGCCGGCATGGTCGCCCTGATCGTCGTTCTCACCGGGATGGTGGCCTTCGTGCTCAGCCGTCCCAGCGATCTCTCTCCACGGTCCTGATCACCCCCCCCGACGCTCCCCACACCCATGACCAACACCCCGCCACCGACCAGTGGCTGGGTCGCCGTGCCACCGAGCAGATCCACCGTGAACAGCGCGAAAGGGACGAGCCGTCTCATTGAATAGCGGCGCGGCCATGCTCGCCATCGCCATCGGTGAGATCACGGAAGGCCTCACCGGCGCCGGCATTGCCCATCGGATCGGCCTCGGTCCCCTGATCGACGGCTACGCCGCCTGCCATATCCCGTTCCTTCCCCACTGCTTCTGAGGTTCCACCTCACTGGAGACCCCTGAACCCTCCGGACTCCCGGGTTTTTTTCGGGCGTTGACCCCTGGGCCAGCACGTCCTCGGGCAGCAGGGTCTGCCCAGTCAGGCCGGTTGCCGGATGCGCACTCAGAATGTGCCGTGTAAGCCGCACCCAGGAGAACGCCAAACGGGATCCCGCGCAAGACGTCGCTGCCGTCACCTGCGCAGGCAGGCCGAACATCCGGTTCGGCAGCGCCTGTCACATCCGAGCCGTTGCCGGCCGTGATTGGAACGAAGGCAACAATGGGCATCACGGGGGCCAGTCTCGATCCTTCGTCGCCATCGCATGGATCTCTCACCTTCTCCAGCACGGCCTGGTCGATGGCGACGGAAGGCCTGGCGAGCCGCAGCCCTGGTCGTCGCCGTCGTTCTGCTGACATTTGCTGCACCAGTCCTCGGGGGTGCCCAGGGCCAGGCCCAGCCGGAAGCACTCAAGCTCCAGGCAGGAACAGGGCAGCAGATCGATGGTGTTCCTGTTCTCCTGGATGGCCAGCCGATTTTCTTCATTAAGCGTGGCATCGCTGGCTTTACAGCTGAAGAACGAGCTCAGACCATCACGCAACGGCTGAAAAGACTGGCCAATGATGATTCGGTGGACCTGGCGGATCTGGTGATCCGCGAAAGTTCAGATGATATGTCACTGTACCTGAGCAGTGGCTCGGACGTGCTGCTCACGATCAACGAACGCGACGCGCAGGCCAGGCGTTTGCCGAAGCAGCAGGTCGCCGAGCGGGCCCTGGAGAAAATCAAGACTGCCCTGTCTCGCTATCGCCAGGACCGCGAGCCCAGACAACTGCTGCGCAATACCCTCTATACCGCTGTCGCCAGCGTCGCCGTACTGATGGTTGGCGCCGTCATCATCCAGAGCTCAGGCCGAATTTTTCCGGTCATCGGCCATTTCATCACGACTCACTCGCCGGGCCTCCGCTTTCGCAGTGCGGAAATCGTTTCTCCTTCTGCCATCAGCTCATTCGGACTGCAGGGGCTGAAGATCGTTCGCCTTGTGGTGCTGCTAGCCCTTCTCTTCGCCTGGGCCACCTTCATTCTGCGCCTCTTCCCATGGACGCGAGCCTTCGGCGAGAGCATCGTGGACTATTTCTTTGCTGCAGCGGAGCTCGTGCTGGCCGCAATTGGCAACTATCTCCCTAATCTCTTTGTACTGGCACTCATCATTGTCATCGCCTACTATTGTCTGCGTATCATCAAACCCCTTTTTCTCGCCATAGAACAGGGAAGTCTGGTGATTCCCGGCTTCTATGCCGACTGGGCCAAGCCCACATACAACCTGCTGGTGCTGCTTGTAATCGCACTGGCCGCCATTCTGGGCTTTCCCTTTCTGCCGGGGTTCGACTCCCCCGCGTTTCGGGGAATCACAGTCTTTCTCGGGCTGCTCCTATCCCTAGGCTCCACATCGGTGATCAACAATATGCTTGGCGGGGTCATTCTGATTTACACGCGTCCATTCCGAGTCGGCGATCACATCCGCGTCGGCGATGTGATCGGCGACATCGTGGAAAAGAATTTCCTGGCGATTCGGATCTGCACGCCTGCCAATCAGGTGATCACCATCCCCAACTCAACCCTGTTAACCAGCGGGGTGATCAACTTCAACATCTCCTCGCGCGAACTGAGCCGCAGCCTGATTCTCCAGACATCGATCACCTTGGGTTACGACGTTCCTTGGCGCCAAGCCTATACAAGCCTGATCGAAGCGGCCCTCGCCACACGCCACATTCTGCCGGAACCGGCACCCTTTGTGCTGCAGACCAAACTGGGAGACCATGCCATCACCTACCAGCTGAACGCCTTCACCAGCGAGCCAAGCCTGATGGTATTTACTTACTCTGAACTTCACCAGAATATTCAGGATAAGTGCAATGAGGCTCGCATCGAGATTCTCTCACCCAGTTACACTTCGCTCAGAGATGGTAATTCGAGCACCATCCCGGCTGAGTATCTGCCTGCCGATTACGTTGCTCCCCCCTTCAAGCTCACCCCACCCAACGGCCAGCCACCCACACCATGACGCGATCCCTACAGCCCGCCAAGATCTGCGCCTGGGCTGCGGCAGGCCTGCTCGGGGGCCTGATCGGCTGTGCGGCTGCCGTGCTGCTCACCGAGTTGATCAAGTTCAGCCTTGCGAGCACCGCTGGCCTCAGCAGGCCCTGGCTGCTGGTTCTGCCCCTGCTGGGCGTCAGCCTGGCGGTGCTGATCCTGTTCGGGCTGGGGAAGGGCCAACCGGTGCAGACGATCGCCCCCCTTGAGGACAGCAAGCCCAAGGCGGGAGGATCAAAGGCCTCGTGGTATTCATTCCCCCACGACATCGCCCGGGCGGATCTCACCGGCGATGTGGTGAACGCCTCCGGCGCGGAGGAGCGATTTCCCTGGAACCTCGCTCCGCTGAGGGCCCTGGCGATCCTGGCCACCGTCGGGTTGGGGGCGCCGATGGGCACCGAGTCGCCGGCCGCGCACGTGGGGGTGGCCACCGGCAGCTGGTTGGGCAGCGCCATCCCGGGCCTCCGCCAGCTGGTGCGGCCGCTGGCGATCGGCGGTGGCGCCGCCAGCGTGTCGGCGCTGATGGGCATCCCGCTGGTGGGCAGCTTCTTCATGTTCGAGCTGGCGGAGCGGCGACGGATCCCGCTCACCGCGGCGCGGGCCGCCGCGATGCTGACCGGAGGCATCACCGGCTGGGCGGTGAACGCCCAGTTCAACCTCAATCTGATCCGGCTGGTGGTGCCCAAGGTCTCGCCCGCGGGCTTCCTGGACGCCGTGGAGGCCATCGTGTTCATCGGCGGAGCCGCCGGCGCCCTCACGGCGCTCACGGGCGAGGCGATCTACTGGGCCAGGGGATGGCGCGATCGTCCGCTGGCACGCCTGCTGGTGGGCGGGGGCACGCTGCTGGGCCTGGCGCTGCTGATCGGCTGGCTGGCCGCGCCGGCGGCAGCCTTCGGGCCGGGGGGCACGGCGATCGTGTGGGCGGAAACCAACGAGAGCTCACCGGCGCGTCTGCTGGCCCTGGCGCTGCTGCGGGCGGGCTCGACCACCGCGGCGGTGCTGGCGGGTGGCTGCGGCGGTGTGTTCGTGCCCTTCCTGGCGATCGGTGACCTCACCGGCCGCGTGTTCGCCGCGCCCTTCGGCATCCCGGGGGATCTGGCGGGTGCCGCCGGAGCGGCGGCGGGCATCGCCGGCGGCTACCGGCTGCCGCTCACGGCCGTGGCGATGGTGCTGGGGGTGGGCGGCCCGGAAGGCGCCCAGCTCACGAGCCTGGCCACGGTGGTGGTCGCCGCCTTGTCGGGCCTGGTCACGGCGAGGGCCGCCAATGCGTTGTCATCCGCGATGCGGCGATGGAGGGGGGGCGCTGGTTCCGCCCGAGGCGGCTGAATGTGCCGCGGATGGGGAAGGAGGGCCACCAGCACGAGGCCCGCGACGGCAGGCTTCTGCGAGGCCATGGTGGCGGTGGGGCTGGAGTTTGGGCTTGTGTCGAACGCATCCTTACCACGCATCAGGCTGTGGTGCCTCAACGGCGCGAGCCTGCCATGACCTCCCCCCCAGCCTCTGAGGGCGACGACAGGCTGGCCGCGCTGCAGCAGGAGTTCGAGCACGACGCCAGCTTCAGCCAGGTGTTTGTGGTGCTCACCGTGGGCGCCACCCTGATCGCCAGCCTGGGCCTGCTGGCCAACAGCCCCGGGGTGGTGATCGGCGCCATGGTGGTGGCCCCCTGGATCATGCCGCTGGAGGCGATGGCCTTCGAGATCCTGCGGGGCCGGCTGCCGATGTTCCTGCGGGCGCTGCGCACCCTGCTGCTCGGGGTGGTGATCTGCGTGCTGCTGGCGATGGCGGTGGGCCATCTGGTGGCCTTCCCCAGCTTCGGCAGCGAGGTGATGAATCGCACCAGCCCCAACCTGCTCGACCTGGGGGTGGCCCTGGTGGCCGGAGCGGTGGCGATGTACGCCAAGCTGCGCAAGGACGCCATCTCGGCCCTGGCCGGGCTGGCCATCGCCGTGGCCCTGGTGCCGCCGATGTGCGTGGTGGGCATCCTGCTGGCCTCCTCCCAGTGGGTGCAGGCCTACGGGGCACTGCTGCTGTTCGCCACCAACCTGCTCGGGATCATGGTGGGGTCGATGGCCACCCTGGGAACCCTGGAGCGGGTGTACCGCAAGCGGCTGTGGCACAGCCGCCTCGGGCTCACCAGCGTGGCCCTCACCGCCCTGCTGGTGATTCCCCTCGGCAGCAGCTTCGTTCGCCTGGTGACCCGCGCCCGGCTGGAAACCAAGGCCCAGCAGCTGGAGGCCACGATCGAGCGCGAGCTGCGCAGCAGCACGATCACCCTCGGCAGCGATCCCGGCATCGATCTGGTGGGTCTGACGATCGACTGGCAGAGGAACCCGCCGCTGATCCGGGCCCGGGTGCGGGTCACCGATCCCGCCCTGCCCACCCCCAATCAGGTGGCCGCCGTTCAGGCCTTCATCAACCGGCAGCAGGCCCCGCTGCGCTTCCGGCTGGTGATCGAGCGCACGGCGGTGGAGCTGGTCGGGCCGGACACCGCCCCCAACCCTCCGGAGCTGGAGGTGCTGCCGCCTCCTGCCGTGCCGCCGCTCCCACCGGCAGCCCCACCAAAGGCGGAGCAGGACGAAGGCCTGACGGCCAGGTAGCGCGGCCCAGGGGAGGTGCGCTGTCCGATCCGCAACCTCTGGACAGCGCCTTAACCAGATCCCCACCCTGCCACCCTTTAGATGGGCGGCACGCCGTCGCCCGTTGCTCCCGTGGCCACAACACGCTCCAGGCCCATTGCCTATCTCCGCAAGGCCGCCCTCCCGGTGGGGCTTGTCGCCCTGACAACCGGCATCAGTGCCTGCGCCGGTCGCCGCCTGCCGTCGATCAACGGCTCTGGGGCCTCCTTTCCCGCTCCCGCCTACCAGCGCTGGGCGGCCGACTACAAAGCAGAAAAGGGCTATCTGGTCAACTACCAGTCGGTGGGCTCCGGGCAGGGGGTGCGTTCATTCCTGACGGGCTCGGTCGATTTCGGCGCCACCGACGAACAGCTCAGTGCAGGGAACTTCAAAGAAGGTATGGCCGGCAAGCGAGGTGCGGTTCAGATCCCGATGCTGGGGGGCACGATCAGCCCGGCCTACAACAATCCCGACTGCCCCGATCTCAAGCTGACCCAGGCCCAGCTCGCTGACATCTTCCTGGGCAGGATCACCAACTGGAGTGCCCTGGGCTGTCCGGCCAGGCCGCTGACAGTGGTGCACCGCACCGATGGTGCCGGCACCACCTTCAACTTCACCAATTCTCTGGCCTGCTTCTCGCCGGAATGGAAGCGGCGGGTGGGTGTCGGCAAGGCCGTGCAATGGCCCGTCGGTCTGGGCGCCAGGGGGAACGAAGGAGTGGCCGGCCTGATCCAGAACACCCCCGGCTCCCTGGGTTACGTGAACCAGGCCTTCCTGCGGGGCGTGGTGAAGCCGGCGAAGCTTCAGAACCGCGACGGTCAGTTCGTTCTCGCCGACTCGAAGTCGGGAGCAGCGGCGTTGAACAACATCACCCTCGATGAGCGGCTGGGCGGTGAGGAGTGCAACCCCAGAGGAGCCGAAAGCTTCCCGATCGTGGCCTTCACCTGGATCCTGGCCTACCAGAGCGGACAGGGGGACGCCAAGGCCGAGGCCGTTCGCACCTTCCTGCTGTGGGCACTGGAGGAAGGGCCCCAGCAGCAGGCTGCGGAGCTGGGCTTCGTTCCCCTCAAAGGGGATGTGCTCAAGCGTGCCAGGGAGGAGGTGGCCAGGATCAAGGGCTGATCCGCCTCCCCGGCCGACCGCTGAGACTGCCAGCGGTTCCCCTCCAGGCGATGGACGCCCGAACCGTGGATCCGGCCGGCGAGGCCTCCCGGCGGCTGCAGCAACTGCTGGACGAGAACTGATCGGGCGCAGTGGCGGTCCCGGAAGACACGCGAACGGCTGGTGGTCTGGAGAGCCGGCAGGGGACAACGCAGGTCGTTCAGGCCCCCGTGATCGAACCCGAGCCCTTGACGTGGGCGAGGGCGGTGCCCTCGAGGAACTGCTGATCCAGCAGCAGCAGAGCGGCGCTGTTGTCGCCGGCCAGCCGCAACCGTTTCAGCACGAAACGGGCCTCGGCCTCCTCCTGCAGCTGCTCGGCCACGAACCAATCGAGCATGGCGGTGGCACTGCGCTCCCCCTGGCTCTCGGCCAGGGAATAGAGCCGGTTGATCGAGGCGGTCACGCCCCGCTCCATGACGTACACCTGGTCGAACAGGCCCAGCAGCGTGGGCCAGCCGCGCTCGGGGGCGGCAATCGTGGGCAGCTCCACCTCGGCGTCGCAATCCACCAGGTAGGCGATCATGCGGGCGGCATGACCGCGCTCCTCATCGCTCTTGGCGAGCATGTACTGGGAAAAGCCGGCCAGATCCTTCTCCCTGAGCCAGATCGACATCGCCAGGTAGGTGTGGCTGGCCTGGAACTCAGAGGCCAGATGGGCATTGATCGCCTGGTGGAGCTCCTTCATGGCCAGGTGGAACCGTGCATCGGGTCGTCACGATGATCACACCTGGAGCCCGTTGGCCGGGGTTGCGCTGCTGGCGGTGGTGAATTGGGTGGAACTGCTTGCTCCAGAGCAAGGGGCAGCTCGGCCCTGGGCTCGACTACAGCCAGCAATCAGACGCCGACGAGGCGGCGATCGCTGACGGCGGCAGCGGCACTGGCAGCAGCAGCGGCTGATCGTCTGGCTCAGGCGGCCTGAAGCTGCCTGAGCTGGGCCTCGAGGCGCTGCTTGAGGCGAGTCTGAACAAGGGAGCAGAGGTCGGCCACCAGCGGGTCGTCGGCGCGATAGATCATCCGCACCCCATCCCGTTCACAGGTCACCAGACCGGCGCGCTGCAGCTGGCCCAGCTGGCGGCTGATGTGCGACTGGGAAAAGCCGGTGGCCTCGATCAGGGAGGCCACATCCGTGGGGCCCTGGCGCAGATGGCACAGCAGCAGAAGCCGGGCCGGCTCGCTGAGAAGGCGGAAGAACTGGCTGTACTCCTCCAGCAGCTCGGGAGAAGGCATTGAGCCGGCAGCGCCCATGAATCCGTATATGCCTAGGGAAGCATTATGCACCCGATCCGCCGATCGGCTCCCCTCGCCCGATCCCGGCGTGAGGGGCTCAGCTGGAGAACCAGCGCCGGTACCAGTCCGCCATCTGCCGGATCTCCTGGCTTTGCACCCGCACCATGCCTTCCTGAAGCTTCCGCAGCTGGGGATGGTCGGTGGCCATCAGGGCATGGGAGGCCATCATCACGCCCATGCGGTGATGGGGAATCATCTGCTCGATGAAGGCGCGATCGAAATCGGGCGCCGCCTGCAGCGCCGCCAGGCCGACCTCCGCTCCACCCATGCCCATCCCCATGCCGTAGCCCATTCCTGGCCCCCCGGTCCAGGCCGGCACCTCCGTGCCGTACCACTGCCGGTACCAGGCGCGCATCTGGGCATTCTCGCGGCGCTGGCTGGTGGCGATCCGCTGGGCGAGTGCCTTCAGCTCCGGATGGCGGGCCCGGGTGAGGGCCAGATCCGCCATCGCGATCGCACCGTCGTGATGGGGAATCATCATCACGATGAAGCGTTGATCGCTGACCGCCATCCAGCCCGGTCCACCGGGCCCCATGCCGGGACCAACGGGGCTTGCGGCGAAGAGTGGCAGACCTGGGCCGGCCAGCAGCAACAGAACCGCCGTTGCAGGCCTCAGCAGGTGGAGTGCGAAACAGGGTTTTGCCACAGCGGCAATCCTCCGGGCGATGACCATCCCCAGCATGGACAACCCATCGCGCTGGAATGCACCCATGCCCACACCCAGTGGCTTGATCGCGCCTGCAGCTCGGGCGCTGATCCGCAGGGTCCTGCTGGCCTGCGCCGCGCTGGTCTTCGGTGGGGCGGCGCAGGCCGCTCCGGCCTCACGCTGCCGGCCCTGGCGCGAGGAGCGCGACGCCCTGGCGCAGCAGGCGATGGCGGCTGAGATCCTGCTGGTGCAACAGACCCGGCAGCGGCTCTGTCCGGTGCTCGAACGGCAGGCTCAGGGGGCCAACGCCGCAGAGCTCAGCTACGGGCCGATCGACTATCGGGCCCTGATCGACTGCCGGGCGAGGGCCGAGCAGCTTCTGAGGAAAAACCGGGCGGTGCTGCACCGCAATGAGAGGGGATTCCTCTTCTACACGGTGGAAGGCGCCCGCCTGGCCCGTCGCTCGGATGCGGTGCACCTCGCGGGCCGGATGCGTGGCTGCCCCTGACCTCAGCAGGCCAGCAAGCGGAAGGCCAGACCCACCATCGCGAAACCGGTGAGCGAGGTGGCAGCCAGCAGGGTGGTGGTGCGGAACATGGGACCCCCGTGTGGATGGGTGATGGGGCGGGTGATGGAGCGCGCGAGCGACGAAGGCGCGGCACCCCTGATCACCACTTTCTAAAGCAATCCTTAAATGCTGCGGTGGCAACGACCACATCTCGTAACCCACGCCTGCACCCCTGGCGATGATGCGCAGGCGTGTCGCCGGGCCGATGCCCCCCTCCCCAGGCCCGCCCGACGACGCGCTCGAGCGAGGGCGCCAGGAGCGGCGCGACCTGGTGCGCCTCGCCCATGCCAACGCCGAGCGCCAGGCCTTCGAGCTGCATCGCGAGCAGGTGCGCCTGGCCCACGACGCCGGCCAGGCCCCCGACCGGGGCGCGGCCGGCTGCCTGGCCCTGATCCTGGTGCCGATCGGCCTGCTGCTGCTCACGGTCCATCCGGCTCCCGGGATGGTGGTGCTGTGCCTGGGGGCGGTGGCCTATCTGAAGGGCTCCGAGCACCTCGACCGCTCCCGCAGACAGCTGGAGCAGGCGGACGCGGAAGCCGACCTGCGCTGGCGGAACGAGGAGCGTCGGCGCTGGCAGAGCCGGGGTCCTCGGTAACGGACAGCCGGCGTCAACGATCGGTGGCCTGGCGGCACCAGAGCGCCAGGCCGCCGCCCCGGCCCCGGGCCGCCAGCCAGCGGGTGCCCGCCGGCAGCGATCCCGTGCCGATCAGGGCGAAGAACGGCCGCCGGCGCGGATCCGGATCCGGCAGCGACCGCTCGATCAGCACCCGCTCGCCCAGGCGCAGCTGGAGGCGCGCGAAGCCGAAGCTCAGCAGGGGCCGCCGTCCCTGCAGCTCTCCCTCCCCCTCGAACCGCAGCTCAAGGGGACCGACCCGGACCCGGTTCACCAGGGCCAGGCGCTCCGCCGCTGCCGGGTGGATCTCGAGCGTGGCCTCCAGCCCCCGCAGCAGCGCAGCCGCGAAGCTGGCGGGTCGGGTGCCGCGCCGCGGCCAGACCTGCTGCAGACCCCACACGCCGGCGAGGAGATCCCGGTTGAGGCCGCTGCCGCCGTGGCGTACCCGGCGCTCCAACGCCAGCAGGGCGGCCCCGTCGGGCTGAGCGGCGGGCTGAGGCAAAGCGGAGGGAGTGAGAGACACGGAGCCGTGGCGAGAGGAGGGGGCGGGACGGGCCCGGCCGTTCCTTCTAGGTCCTCTCCCCGGCCCGATCGGTGAAGATGCGCCCATGGCCACCACCACCAGCGCCCAGTCCCAGCCGATCGTGGTGCTGGGCGGCTTCCTGATCGATCCGCCCGCCTACGGGCCGATGCTCGACACCCTGCGGCGCCGCAGCGGCCAGCCGGTGACGCTGGTGGAGGTGGGCACGCCGGAATGGCTGCTCACCGTCTTTCCCTTCGCCTGGGCCCGCATCCTCGATCGCGTCGCCGCCACGGTGGCTGCCCAGGCCGCGGCCTCCGCCACCGGCCGGGTGACGCTGGTGGGCCACAGCTCCGGCGGCATCATGCTGCGCCTGTTCCTGGGCGACGGGCCGTTCGAGGGCCGGCGCTGGGGTGGTCGCCGCCTCGCCGACACCCTGGTGATGCTCGGCAGCCCCCACACCGCGCTCAAGGCAACGCCGCTGCGGCGGCGGGTGGAGCGGGAGCTGCCGGGGGCCTTCTTCGCCGGAGCGGGGGAGGACGAGCGCGTGCGCTATCTCTCGGTGGCCGGCGACCTCGACCTGGCCGATCCCGCCGCTACCGCCACGGCCCGGCGGATGGCGCCCACCGCCTACCGCAACAGCACGGGCGACCCCCACGACCGCGGCGACGGCCTGGTGCCGGTGCGCTCCGCCCTGCTGGCAGGCTCCGAGCAGCTGGTGCTGCCAGGAATCGCCCACGGCGGCGCCTTCGGAGCGCGGTGGTACGGCACGCCGGCGGTGGTGGAACAGTGGTGGGCGGCCCTCAGCGCTGCATGAGGGCGGCGATGTGGGCGGCACCGGCGGAGGCCAGGGCTTCCAGGTCGTAGCCGCCCTCCAGGGCGGACACCAGCCGGCCGCCGCAATGGCGCTCCGCCACCTCCACCACCAGCCGGCTGAGGGCGGCGAAGTGGTCGTCGCCCAGGCCCAGATCGCCGAGGGGATCACGCCGATGGGCATCGAATCCCGCCGACACAAGCACGAAGTCGGGCGCGAACGCCGCCGCCGCCTCGGGCAACTGCCGCCGCCACAGGTCGACCAGCGCATCACCGTCGGTGCCGGCGGGCACCGGCAGGTTCACGGTGAAACCCTCCCCGGCGCCGCCGCCGCGCTCCGCTGCGGCGCCGCTGCCGGGATAGAGGGGGCTCTGGTGGCTGCCAAACACCAGCACCGAAGGGTCGCTCCAGAAGATCTCCTGGGTGCCGTTGCCGTGGTGCACGTCCCAGTCGACGATCAGCACCCGCTCGATCGTCGGCAGGGTCTGAAGGGCGCGGGCCGCGATCGCCACGTTGTTGTAGATGCAGAAGCCCATGCCCCGGCAGGAGCCGGCGTGATGGCCCGGCGGGCGGACCACGGCGAAGGCGTTGCGCACCTCGCCGGCCATCACCGCCTCCACCGCCGCCAGCACGCCCCCGGCGGCCAGGCGGGCCACCGCCTCCGACCCGGGCCCGATGGCGGTGTCGCCGGTGGAGAGATGGTCGCGACCGGCCTCGATGTCGTCGCGCACGCGCTGCAGATAGCCGGGGGTATGGCAGCGCAGCAGCTCCGTCTCGGTGGCGACGCGCGGGGCGATCACCCGGCAGTGCTCCAGCAGCCCGCTGCGGTGCAGGCCCTGGATCACCGCATCCACCCGCGCGGGGCGTTCGGGATGGCCGGCTCCGGTGTCGTGATCGCGGTAGGCGGGATCACAGACCAGGCCGGTGGGCGAGCTGGAGGAGCTGTCGGCGGGGAGGAGAGAGCCCATCGCTCCATCCTCGGCCCGCCGGCCTCAGCTGCGCCGGAGCCAGTTCGGGGCCCCGCTGAACCAGTCGCCGAGATCGCCCCGACGCGGATCGAAGGAGCCGTCGTCGCCCGGCTCGCCCAGGTCCATGGCGGCGAGGAAACCATCGAGGCCGCCGCCCGGCTCGCCGTGGAGCTGGCGGCGGCGGGCGCGGCGCAGCCAGCTGCTCACCGTGGGATCCCGGTCGGCGAACTTCTGCACGTAGATGCGCTCCTGCAGGGAGACGGGAGCGGAGTCGGCGATGCGCTCGATGATGTTCTGCAGCCGCAGGCGGGTTGGGGGGGTGAGCATCGGAGCCAGGAAACGGGTGGGCACGTGATAGCGATGGCCAACGCCTCCGCCAGTGGCGATCGACACCGCTTCGGGGGTCCTGTCAGCGGCCGCACGCAGCGAGGCCGGGGTCGCACCCCAGGCCCCTGAGCGTTGCCTACGCTCCAGACGGAGAGGTGAGCGTCCACCCCATGGCGAGCGGTCCTGCGCTGTTCCACCTCTCGATTCCCGCCGGCGACCTGGACGCCACCGAGCGGTGGTATGTGGACGGCCTCGGCTGCCGCGCCGGCCGCCGCAGCGACCGGGCCCTGATCCTGAACCTGGGGGGCCACCAGCTCGTCGCCCAGCTCGAGGACACCGGGATTCCACCCCAGCGCGGCATCTATCCGCGCCACTTCGGCCTGGTCTTCGCCGAAGAGGCCGACTGGCAGCAGCTGGTGGAGCGGGTGCGCAGCCGCGGCCTCGGCTTTGCCGTCGAGCCGCGCTGTCGCTACGCGGGCGAGGAGCTCGAACACCTCACGTTCTTCCTGGTGGATCCCACCGGCAACTGGCTGGAGTTCAAGCACTACCGCCGGGCGGAGGCGATCCTGGGTTGCCACCACCTCGGCGAGGTGGGCGACCGCGAGCTGCGCGACGCCACCCTCTCCTCGCCCCGCTGAACCGCGACCCGTTGGGCACTTCAGCCCGTCAGGGGCAGCCAGCGGCAGGAGGCGATCAGCTCCTCGGGATCGAGGGCGGCCGCCCGGCGCACCTCGGCCTGCTGCCCCGCCACCAGGGTGTCGTGGAGCAGGGGACCCATGGCCTGGCGCAGCGGCAGGCTGGCGGCGAAGGCGGCGCTGGCGGCCGCAAGATCGAGGGGCAGGCGCTGGGCCGGCCGGGGCAGCTGGGCTGGATCGCCCCGCACCGGTTCCGGCAGGGGCCGGGGCTGGCGCAGCCCCTCCTGCACCAGCGCCTGCAGCGCCCCGAGCAGCAGGTAGGGATTGGCGCCGAGGTCGGCGGTCTTGAGCTCGAGGTGGGCGTCGACGCCGTCGGCCGCCGCCGGCACCAGCCGCAGGGCCGCCTCCCGGTTCTCCACCCCCCACACCTGGAACGGCGCCGACCAGCGGCTCGGCGCCAGCCGCCGGTAGGAGACCGCCAGCGGACAGCCGATCGGCAGCAGGGCGGGCAGGGCCTCGAGCAGGGCCCCCAGCAGTCCCTCGCCGGCGGGCGGCAGGCCGCCGGGGCCGTCGCCCCCCTGCAGCAGCGGCACCCCCCGGCGGCTGAGCGAGAGGTGCACATGGCCGCCGTTGCCCACCCGCACGGCCTCCGGCAGGGGGCTGAAGCTGGCCCGCCAGCCGAAGCGCCGGGTGACCCGCTGGATCAGCAGCCTGGCCAGCACCAGCCGATCGGCCGCCTCGATCGGATCGCCCGGGGCCAGCGACAGCTCGAACTGAGCGGCACCGTATTCGGGATGGAACTGCAGCCAGGGCAGCCCGGCCGTATCGAGGGCATCGAGCAGGGCGCCGGCGTAGTCGAGGCCCTCCATCAGGCGATCGGCGCCGTAGGGGCCGCCGGCCAACGCCGGCATGGCCTCACCCAGGGGACCGGGTTCGGCCACCAGCCACTCGATCTCGAAGCCGGCCGTGAGCGTCATCCCCTCGGCGGCGAGGGCATCGCGGCGGGCCCGGCAGAAGCTGCGCTGGTCGGCGGCATAGGGGCTGCCGTCCCGATGGCGGCGGTCGCCGGGAGCCCAGAACCAGCCCTCCGCGGGCTCCAGCGGCCGCAGGGCAGCGGCATCGGCCACCAGCCGCAGATCGCCGTCCGGCACCGCCAGCGGATGGCCGTCGTCCGGCAGGCCGTCGATCCGCCAGGCGTCGGAGACCGGCGAGAAGCCCACCCCCAGCTGGGCCGCCGCGGCGAAGCGCGTCCCCGGCACCACCTTCACCAGCACGGCGCCGGCATGGTTCACGAAGGTCACCGCCACGCGGCGCGGGGAGTCGGAAGCGGACATGCCGGAGGTCGTCACCATCGTCATGATTGCCCCGCCAGGTCTGCCGCCGCCATGGATCCCGCCTGCCTGCCCGCGTCGCGCAGCGCACTGCTGCTGGTGGATCTGCAGAACGGCACCTGCGGCCCCGGGCAGGAAACGCTGCGGCCGGAGTTCTGTGGCCTGTTCCGGCAGCGCACCCTGCCGGCGGCGCGGCGGGCCCTGGCGGAGGCCCGCCGCGCCGGCGCCGAGGTGATCCACACCGTGATCGCCAACCTCACGGCCGACGGCCGCGACCGCAGCCTGGACTACAAACGCTGCGGCATGGGCTTCCCGCCGGGCTCGGCGGAGGCCCGGGTGATCGAGGAGCTCGACCCCCTGCCCGACGAACTGGTGCTGCCGAAGAGCTCGTCGTCGCCCTTCAGCTCCACCACCCTCGACTACCTGCTGCGCAACATCGGCATCGAGGTGCTGGTGGTGGCGGGCATCCTCACGGACCAGTGCATCGACCACACCGTCAAGGACGCCGCCGACCGCGGCTACCGGGTGGTGTGCCTGCACGACGCCTGCATGGCCGAGAGCCTGGAGCGCCATGAGGCCGCCCTGGCCTGCTTCCGTGGCTACGCCGAGCAGCGCCGGGTGCAGGAGGTCATCTGGCGGGAGTGACGCCCCCGGCCCTGGAACCGGCCGCAGCACGGCGCAGCGCCCGCTCCACCACGGGCACGTCCTCGCAGTAGGGCAGCCGGCCCATCTCCTGGGGCGTTTCCACCGGTTTGCCGTGGCGGCGCTGCACCGCTTGCAGCCGCAGGTTGATCGAGCACTGGGCCACCATCCAGGGCAGGAGCCTGTCGGCTTGGCGCGGCATCGGCCCGAGAGCCTCCGCCTCCTGCAGCAGTGGGCCCAGCTCGTTGGCCCAGAGCGAGAGGGTCACCGGATCGTCCTGCACCCGCCCGCGGGTGAGGGCGGCCTGATCCCAGGCGGTGCGCTCGTCGCGGCGCAGCAGCAGCACCAGCAGCACCGTGGCGGCCAGCGCCACGCCGGCACCCAGCCACAGGCGGCGGCGGAGCCCGGCGGGGGAGAGCGGCACGGAACGGCGGAGCGGCAGCGCAGGATGGCACCGTACCGGGCACCAGCTGTGCTGCGCTTCGCCCTCGAACTGCTGCCCGCCCTCGGGCTCGGCCTGCTGCTCGGGCGAGCCTTCCCCTGGCTGCCGGGCCGGTTGGCCGGGCCGCTGATCCAGTGGGGGGTGCCGATCAGCCTCACCGGCCTGCTGCTGCGGGCGGGTCTGCGCCCCGGCCTGCTGATCTCCGGGGCCCTGGCGCTCGCCGGCACCATGACCGGGCTGCTGCTGCTGCGCAGCCTGCCGCCGCTGCGACGGCTCCTGCCCTGCGGCAGCCTGCAGCTGGGCAGCGTCACCGGCAACACCGCCTACTGGGGTCTGCCGGTGGCGGTGGCTCTGCTGCCGCCGGGGGCGATCGGCCACGCGATCACCTACGACCTGGTGGGAACCCTGATCACCTGGGCGATCGGCCCCCTGCTGGTGGAGGGCCTGCCGGCCCGCTGGAGCGCCCTGGCGGCCGCCCTGCGCACCAGCCCGGCGAGCCGCGGCCTGGTGGTGGCCGTGCTGGTGCAGCTCACCCCCTGGAGCGCGGCGGTGGCCAGCCTGCTGGCATGGCCGGCCCGGATCGTGCTGCTGGTGGCCCTGGCGGTGGTGGGGATGCGGCTGGGGGTGATGCTGCGCCGGTCGAGGCCGCCGGCGCCGTCGGGGGTGGCCGCGGCCCTGGCGATCAAGCTGGTGCTGTTCCCGGCCCTGATGCTGGCGGCCTGTCTGGTTCTGAAGCTGCCGGCCCTGGTGCGGGAGGCGGTGGTGCTCCAGGCGGCCGCACCCACGGCGATCTCGGTGCTGCTGCTGGCGGAGGCCAGGCCTGGCGCGGCCGATGCCGACGGCGCGGCCGCCCTGGTGCTCGGCGGCACGCTGCTGGCCCTGGCGACGGTGCCGCTGTGGTGGGGGCTGCTGGCCCGCGTCAGCGCCGCGGGATAGGCGAGAGGAAGGGTCGGAGGACCGCCCCGCCGGAGCCCGCTGGTCGCTGCCACGCTGGACACCGCCCCGCCGGCACCCTGTGACCTTCGCCGCCCTGCGCCGAGAGCTGAAGACGATCTTCTGGCTGCCGCTGCTGGTGGTGGCGGTGCCCTGGGGTCAGGAGCTGATCGACCAGCTGGTGTTCGGCGGGCGCTGGAACCTGCCGATGCTGCCGGGGGGATCGTTCCTGGGCGTGCTCACGGCCCCGTTCAGCCATGGCGGCTTCGGCCACCTGATCAGCAACACCCTCTGGTTCCTGCCGCTGAGCTGGCTGGTGCTGGCCAAGAGCCGCCGCGACTATCTCGCGGTGTGGCTGGGGGTGTACGCCGCCGCCATCCCGGTGTGGTGGTTCTGGCCGGTGGGCAGCCACGGCCTCTCGGGCGTGATCTACGGCCTGCTCGGCTACCTGCTGCTGATCGGCTGGCTGGAGAAGCGACCGGTGTCGATCGCCCTCTCGCTGCTGTGCCTGCTGCTCTACGGCGGCATGCTGCCCACCCTGCTGCCCTTCCTCACCCCGCCGGGGGTCAGCTGGATCGGCCACGCCTCCGGCTTCGCCGGCGGGGTGCTGGCGGCCCTGGCGATCTACCGGGAACCCCGCCGCTCCCTTCCCTAGGCTGCGATCAGCGACCGATGCCGGGCGGATCATGGGCCTTGCGATGGGCGCCTTCAGCCTGGTGGCGGCCCTGATTCAGCTGCACGGGGATCCGCTGGCCGGCGGGCGCCTCACCGGCAGCGTGCGGCTGCCGCTGGAGCGGGCCCAGGGTGGCGACACCCCCGTGCTCACGTTCAGCAGCCCCCGCGGATCGGTGCGGCTGCTGCTCGACACCGGCGCCAGCTCCGCGATGCTCACGCCGGGGGCGGCGCAGCGCCTGGGCCTGGCCGCCCGCCCGCTTCCCCCCAGGGCCTTCGCCCTCTCGGGCGGCGGCCGCGGCTGCGAGCGGCTGCAACCGGCCCGCACCGCCCTGCCCGATCTCACGCTGCGGGGCGACGGCGAAGGCGTGAGCCTGCGGGGGGCGGAGGCCCTGGTGCTGGAGGTGGCGGCCCTGCCTAGCGGGGTGGACGGGGTGCTGGGAGCTCCCTCGCTGCGGCAGCTGCCGATCCGGGTGGATCCACCGGCCGGCCGGCTCAGCCTCGGCCGCACCGCCCTCGGCATCGGCCGTTCTCCAACCACCCCGCCCCGCCAGACGCTGCCGCTGGAGTGGCGGCGGGGGGTGCCGGTGGTGCGCCTGACCAGTGTGAGCGGGCCGGTGGAGGCCCTGGCCGACACCGGCGCGGAAGGCCTGTTCCTCAGTCCGGCCCTGGCGGCCCGCCTCCATCCGCTGGGCGCCCCCAAGCCGCTGCGGCTGGTGGGTTTCTGCGGCGAGCAGACGGTGCGTCGCCAGCCGTTCGCCGGCCTGGGCCTCCCCGGTGAGCCCCAGGGTCTGGAGGCGGTGCGGCCCGTGGAGGGCATCGTCACCGGCAACCCGATCTTCGGCGACCTGGGTGTGGAGGCGATCGTGGGGCAGGAGCTGCTGCGGCAGCGGGTGCAGCTCTGGCGGCTCGATGCTTCCGAGCCGCGCCTGGAGCTGTGGTGAACGCTCGGAGGCAGCCGCTCAGCCAGCCGATCAGGGATAGGCGTTGGGCACGAAGAACTGCTCGTTGAGCGGCGGCCTGCGGTAGTCGCCGCCACTGCGACGGGGGCGGAGCTTGATCGCCGGCGGCGTCATGTCCTCGTAGGGCACCTTGCTGAGCAGATGGCGGATGCAGTTGAGCCGGGCCCGCCGCTTGTCGTCGGCCTCCACCGTGTACCAGGGGGCCTCGGGGATGTTGGTGTGGGCGAACATGTCGTCCTTGGCCCGTGAGAACTCCACCCAGCGGTCGCGGGATTCCAGATCCATCGGGCTCAGCTTCCAGCGCCGGGTGGGGTCTTCGATGCGGGAGCGGAAGCGGGCCTCCTGCTCCTCATCGGACACGGAGAACCAGTACTTGATCAGGGTGATGCCGCTGCACACCAGCATGCGCTCGAAGGCCGGGCACGACTGCAGGAACTCCTGCACCTCCTCCGGGGTGCAGAACTCCATCACCCGCTCCACACCGGCGCGGTTGTACCAGCTGCGGTCGAAGACCACGATCTCGCCGGCCGAGGGGAAATGCGGCACGTAGCGCTGGAAGTACCACTGGGTCTTCTGGGTATCCGACGGGGTGCCGAGGGCCACGACGTTGCAGCCGCGGGGATTGAGGGGTTCGACGATCCGCTTGATCGTGCCGCCCTTGCCGGCGGCATCCCGCCCCTCGAAGAGCACGATCAGCCGGTAGCCCACCGCCTTGATCCAGTACTGCATCTTCACCAGTTCCACCTGCAGACGGGCCAGCTCCTTCTCGTAGAAGCCGCGATCGAGCTTGGGAGGACGTCCTTCGGAGTGGATGGCGAAGTCGTCGAGGATCGGTGAGGGCTCATAGCGGTCGGCCTGCTTGCCCTTCTTCTCGCTGGTCCTGGAACCGCCTTTGTCCTTGCCCATGGCCGCAGGTCCTGTGCTGGCTTGCCTACAAACTACAAACAGGCGCCAACAGAAATGCCCCCATCAGGTGAGGACGGGGGCATCTCCGGAGCTGCCACCGACAGGGGCGCTCGTGGTGCCGACGTGGTGGGTCCGCCGCCGGTGCACCGGTTGTAGCCGGAGCGATGGACGCTTCGGCTGCTGACCCTGGCAACTCGCCAGGAATCGCAACATCAGGCAAGGCAGCTCAGCCGAAGCGGTCGGGGCATTCGGCTTGAAGCCGGGTCAGATCGCGCCGAGACGACCGGGGGCCCACTGGGCGATCAGCTGCTCGATCTGGGCCAGCCGGTAGCGGCTGCGCTCATCGGGCAGGCGCTGGTATTCAGCCTGCTGGGCCCTCAGCCGGGCCTCGAAGGCTTGGAGGACGGGATGGTTGTCGTTCACGCCAGAGATGCGAGCGAACCTGAATCTTAAGCGAATCCAAAGAGCCGCGCCATCAGCCCGCAAGGTCCCGGGTCCTGGGCCAGCGCGAGCCCGCCAGACAGCAGCGATCGCCACGGGCGGGATCCGCCCTGCTGCAGCACAATCCGGCGGCCCAGTCCGTGCGCGATGTCCAACGATCCCTCCGAGCGCTCCCCCGGGTTGGACTGCAAGTCCACCACCGCGAGTGGTTCGTGGGTGCCGCTGTGGTTGTTGAGCGCCCCCGCCGCCCCTGTCGCCAGGCCGCTGGGGATCCACACGTTCAACGCCTTGAAGCCAGCGGTCAACCTGGCAAGGGGTAGCTCCACCGTGGGGACCCGCGCCGATGGCAGCCGGGCGAACCTGCACCAGGCCGCCTCCGCGGCCGCTCCTCCGGCCCAGCGCGAGCCTTCGGCGACGAATCAGGCCCGGGTGGGCGCCGGATTCCGTGGCAGCGGGGCCGACCTTCTGGGCGGGCCCCTGAGCCTGGCGGATCTGGTGGAAGCTCCTCTGTGGCCCTCCGCTCGCCCGACACGGCCGGACCCATGGCCCCAGGCGCAAACGGCTGATCCTCTCGCCACTCGCTGGAACGACCATCTGCGGGCCCTGGTGAAGCACACGCCGCTGGTGCTGCCGGTGGAAGTGGTTCGGCTGCGGTGCGGCGCCGGGGATCGTGCCCAGGTGATCCCCATGGCGCTCTGGCCGGATGGCAGCGCCACCACCAATGTCGAAACCCCGAGCCCCGGCAGCCGGCAGCTCGCCCACGACTGGGTCCGCAGCCAACCTCCCCCGGCGGAGGGCAGCGTGCGACCGGTGGTGATGGTGATCGAACCGGCGGTCGCCCGGACGGCCGTGCCAGGCCCGGGGCCAGGCCCCTGAAGTCAGGCATGAATGCCTATGGCACCCGCTCCGGTACAGGACGACAGTGGTGTCACGAACCAGGAGGGTCCAGCGATGGAAGACACACCACCCGGTCAGCCGTCAGGAGTTCGTTGACTGCAGGCCCCTGCTCCAACAGTCTCGATTCGATCCACGGTCGTCCGGTTCCTGCGAGAACCACCCGATGCACCGCCTGAGGTGCCCCCGGGTCAGCACGTCGACCGATCGCCTGGATGCCATGGCCCCAGGTGCCGCCCTCGGCAGCTCCGACACCCAATTCATCCTTCGATGCAACGATCGCTGGCACGATCGTTATCCCGCTGACGACACATTGATGGCGACCGCATGACGGCCCGGATCCTCGTAACCGGCCACATCACCCATCCCCGGCCCTGACAGGCCCATCGTCCGTTCAGCTTTTTTTCAGCCATTGCCACGAAGACGTTCACACCGGCCCGGTCCCCTCAGGGATCGGGCCTCTCTTCGCGACGTAGCGGTCAGTAGAATCGCTGGCCCGAAGCCATCGCAGCCATGCTCATCGGCGAGATCTTCCTGGAGACCATGGCCACGGGGATCATCACCCAGGAGGAGATCGACTGGCTGACCACCCACCAGTCGACCTTCGAACGCGACGAGGAGGCCAAGGCGCTGAAAATCGGCCGCCTGCTCGATGGGGGGGAGATCCAGATCGGCTGCCGCCTGCTTGGCACCCACCGCCCTGTGGTGGAGCAGGAAGGAGCCCCGGGGGAGGCTTCGGCCGCCTGATCGTCGGCCTGGGCGTGGGCCGGAACGCCTTCAGCCAGCGGCCGCCAGCGCCCCACCGCAGCTGGAGCCGCTGCCGGCCGTGCAACCGAAGCAGTGGTCGGCCACGGCGATCGCAGCCCCGGCGGGGTCGATGGCGAGCAGATCGCGCAGATGGCCCAGGGCCGGGTTGCCGGCGGGCAGCCCCAGCATCTGGTTGAAGTCGCAGTCGTGGAGGTGGCCCTGCCAGTCGACGCTGATCAAGCTGCGGCACATCACCGCCGCCAGGTTGGCGGGATTGTGTTGGCTGCGCAGCAGGTGGAGATAGGCGTCCAGGCTTCCCTCGGCCGCCAGCGAAGCGGCGAAGCGGTGGATCGGCATGTTGGCCAGGGCATGGAGCCGATGGAACGCGATGCCGTAGGCGTCGCGCAGCACCCGCCGGTAGTCGGCCTCGAGGGCGGCCTGGGGCGGCGGGAGCGTGGGGCCCTGGGGGTTGAAGACGAGGGTGAGATCGAGGTCGCTGCCGGGGTGGCCATAGCCGAGGGCGTTGAGGCGACGCAGGCCGGCGATGCTGCGCGCAAACACGCCGCTGCCGCGCTGGCGATCCACGTTCGCCTCCTGGTAGCAGGGCAGGGAGGCCACCACGCGCACGCCCTGCTCGGCCAGGAACGCGGCCAGGTCCTCCTGGCCGGGCTCGCTGAGGATCGTGAGGTTGCAGCGGTCGATCACCGCCACCCCCAGCGCCCGGGCCTGGCGCACCAGATCGCGGAAGCCGGGATGCAGCTCCGGGGCGCCACCGGTGAGATCGAGGCAGCTGATTCGGCGGGCCTGGAGCACCGGGGCGATCAGGGCCAGGGTGGCGGCGTCCATGCTCTCGGTGCGCGTGGGGCCGGCATCCACATGGCAGTGGCGGCAGGCCTGGTTGCAGCGGTAGCCGAGGTTCACCTGCAGGGTGGTGAGGGCACCACGGCGCAGCGCCGGGAAGGCGGAGCCCATGAAGGGAGGCCGGTGGGGCCGGTGGCGGATGGCACCGAACGTACCGCCCGGACAGCGCCCGCGGCGGCCTGGGTCACCCGCAGGTGCGTGGGTCACCCGGCGGTGCCGTCTTGCCAGCTCCAGCACGTCCGGGTCACAGTCCTGGCAGATGCGGCGCGACGCCCTGCCGATGACCGATCTGTTCACGCCCCTCACCCTGGGCCCCCTCACCCTGCCCAATCGGCTGGTGATGGCTCCCCTCACCCGCTGCCGGGCCGAGGACGGGCACGTTCCGGGCGCCCTGATGGCCACCTACTACGCCCAGCGCGCCAGCGCCGGCCTGATCGTGGCCGAAGCCACGATGGCGATGGAAGGCAACTCGGCCTTCGCCCGCGAGCCGGGCATCCACGCAGAGGCGCAGGTGGAGGGCTGGCGCCGCGTCACCGAGGCGGTGCACGCCGCCGGCGGCCGGATCGTTCTGCAGATCTGGCACGGCGGTCGCGCCTGCCACCCCCTGCTCAACGGCGGGCGCGTGCCGGTGGCCCCCAGTGCCATCGCCATCAGCGGCGACGAGGTGCACACCCCGGAAGGCAAGAAGCCCTACACGGTGCCCCGGGCCCTGGCGGATGACGAGCTGCCGGCGATCGTGGCGGGTTTCCGCCGCGCCGCCCGCAACGCCACCGCCGCCGGCTTCGACGGCGTGGAGGTGCACGGAGCCAACGGCTACCTGATCGACCAGTTCCTGCGCGACGGCACCAACCGGCGCCAGGGCCCCTATGGCGGGCCGCTGGAACACCGGGCCCGGCTGCTGCTGGAGGTGCTGGCGGCGGTGCGGGGGGAAACGCCGCTGATGGGGCTGCGGCTGTCGCCGCTGAACTCCTACAACGACATCAGGGACAGCGATCCGGTGGGGCTCGCCACCTGGCTGGGGGAGCACCTCAACGACCGGGGGCTCGACTACCTGCACCTGATGCGCGGCGATTTCCTCGGCCTCCAGCAGGGCGACGTGCTCCCCCCCGTGCGCGAGCGCTTCCGCGGCCCGCTGATCGCGAACATGGGCTATGACGCGGCGGAAGCCGACGCCGCCATCGCCGCGGGAGCGGTGGATGCCGTGGCGTTCGGCTCCGCCTTCCTCGCCAACCCCGATCTGCCGGAGCGCCTGCGGCAGGGGGCCCCGCTCAACGCCGTGGATCCCTCCACCTTCTACAGCCCCGGTCCCGCGGGCTACACCGACTACCCCTTCCTGCCCCGATGAGCCCCGCCCCCGACGTTCTGGTGATCGCCGCCAGCAGCGGCGAGAACCTGAAGCTGGCCGACCGCTTCGGCGCGGCCGCCCGCCAGCAGGGCCTCAGCGCCGAGGTGCTCGACCTCACCACCCTCGATCTGCCCCTCTACAACCCCCGGCTGCACGCCGCCGCCGGCGTGCCGGCGAGCGTGCCGGCGCTGAGCCGGCGGATGGCGGCCGTGCCCCGCTGGGTGATCTGCGCCCCCGAGTACAACGGCTCGATCCCGCCGGTGCTGACCAGCGCCATCGCCTGGCTGTCGGTGCAGGGCGACGACTTCCGGCTGCTGTTCAACGGCCGCCCGATCGCGATCGCCAGCCATTCCGGCGGCGGCGGGGTGGAGGTGCTCACCGCCCTGCGCATCCAGCTGGCCCACCTCGGCGCCCACGTGGTGGGCCGCCAGCTGGTGGCCACCCGCGCCAGGCCCGCCGCCGACGACAGCATCGACGACATCGTCGCCCGCCTGGCCCAGCTCCAGCCCCTTCAGCTCTGAGATCCCACCATGACCAGCCCCTCCTCCCTCGCCCCCAGACCCGCCACCATCGGCGTGTACCGCCCGGCCGGCGAGCGCTTCCACAGCCGCCTCGACTGGCTCGACAGCTGGCACAGCTTCAGCTTCGCCGGCCACCTCGATCGCCGCTGGATGGGCTTCGGCCCCCTGCGGGTGATCAACGACGACACCATCGCCCCCGGCCGCGGCTTCGACCTCCATCCCCACCGCGACATGGAGATCGTCACGGTGATGGTGGAAGGGGAACTCACCCACCGCGATTCGATGGGCAACGCCGCAGTGATCCGGGCCGGCGAGGTGCAGCGCATGAGCGCGGGCACCGGCGTGGTGCACGGGGAATGGAACGAGGGTGCGCGTCCCTGCCGGCTGCTGCAGATCTGGATCGAACCGTCGAGCGTCGGCATTGCGCCGGCCTACGACCAGAAGGAGTTCGCGATCGGCGCGGACTGGACGCCGCTGCTCGACCCCGCCGGCGCCACCGGCACCATGGCCATCCACCGGCCGGTGCGGCTGTGGCGGGCCCGGCCCAGCGCGGGCAGCATCCTTCCGGTGCCGCTGGCGGCCGGCCGGCGGGGCTGGCTGCAGCTGATCGAGGGCAGCGTGCGGCTGCAGGGCTCCCAGGGTGCCACTCCCCCGGAATCGCCCGCGGACGGGGTGCTCAACCGCGGCGATGGCCTGGGCATCGAGAGCAGCGCCGCTCCGCAGTCGCTGCAGCTGGTGGCGGGCCCGGCAGGCGCCGACCTGCTGCTGTTCGAGCTGCCGTGATCCTCTGGCCGTCGGCAAGCTGGGCGACAGAATCAGCGGCGGGACGGCGAGAATGCCGCGGATGCAAACCCAGGCCCCCCTGCTGACCACCGCGGCGATGCTCGAGCCGCCGCGTGGCTACCGTCCGCTGGCCTGGTTGGGGCTGGTGGCCAATGTGCTGGTGATCCCGTCGGTGCTGGCGGTGATCCTGCGCGATCCCACCTGGCGGGCCACCCACATCGCCGTGGGGGCCGGGGCGGTGCTGCCCACGGCGGTGGTGGGCATCGTGGCCGCCATCGCCCTGCTGCGCTGGCGGCACTGGGGCCAGGTGCTGGCGATCGTGGCCCTGTCGATGAGCCTGGCGGTGGCGCTGCCCTACGGGATCGTGCGCCTGGTGCTGGTGGAGGCGGGGCGCGGCACCCTGGCGGTGCTGGCTCCACTGCTGTGGACCCTGAACACGGCGGTTCTGGTGTTCTGGTGCCGTCCGGCGATCCGCCGTTATCTGCGCTGAGCGGCCTGGATGCGGATCGCGGGCAGGATGGTCAATCGGTAGCAACGGCGCCACACGAAGGGGTAGGCGTGAAGATTGGATGATGGGCCAAGCTTCACCATTCGATGCCGAGCTCCCCACGCCTCGCCGCCATCCAGACCATCCAGCAGCGGACCACGCCCCCCACGCCGCCGATCCAGAAGCTCGATGAGCTCTGGGCGAGCGACGTGTTCTCGCTGGACAAGATGAAGGCCGCGCTGCCGAAGGAGATCTTCAAGTCGGTGCAGCGCACGATCAGGGAGGGCAGCAAGCTCGACGTGTCGGTGGCCAACGTGGTGGCCCAGGCGATGAAGGAGTGGGCCACCAGCCGCGGCGCCCTCTATTACTCGCACGTTTTCTATCCGCTCACCAACTCCACCGCCGAGAAGCACGACGGCTTCATCTCGCCCCAGGGCGACGGCACGGCGATCACCGAGTTCACCGGCAAGGTGCTGGTGCAGGGCGAACCCGACGGCTCCTCGTTCCCGAACGGCGGCATCCGCTCCACCTTCGAGGCCCGGGGCTACACCGCCTGGGACATCACCAGTCCGGCGTTTCTGATGGAGACCCCCAACGGGGTCACCCTCTGCATCCCCACGGTGTTCGTGTCCTGGACCGGCGAAGCCCTCGACAAGAAAACGCCGCTGCTGCGCTCCAACGCCGCCGTCGACGCCCAGGCCCGCCGGCTGCTGAAGATGCTGGGCGAGAAGGAGATCGCGCCGATCAACTCCAGCTGCGGCGCCGAGCAGGAGTACTTCCTGATCGACAGCGCCTGGCTGCCGCTGCGCTCCGACCTGCTGCTGGCCGGCCGCACCCTGTTCGGCAGGTCGTCGGCCAAGGGTCAGCAGTTCGACGACCACTACTTCGGCGCCATCCCCGAACGGGTGCAGGTGTTCATGCAGGAGGTGGAGCGGCAGATGTACAGGCTCGGCATCCCCGCCAAGACCCGCCACAACGAGGTGGCCCCGTCCCAGTTCGAGATCGCCCCGTTCTTCGAGGCGGCGAACGTGGCCACCGACCACCAGCAGCTCACGATGACCATCCTGCGCAGTACGGCCAAGAAGCACGGTCTGGCCTGCCTGCTGCACGAGAAGCCCTTCGCCGGCATCAACGGCTCGGGCAAGCACGTGAACTGGTCGATCGGCAACGCCACCCAGGGCAACCTGCTGGATCCGGGTAACACCCCCCACGAGAACCTGCAGTTCCTGCTGTTCTGCGGCGCCGTGATCCGCGGCATCCACCTCTACGGTCCGCTGCTGCGGGCGGCGATCGCCACCGCCTCCAACGACCATCGCCTCGGCGCCAACGAGGCGCCGCCGGCGATCATCTCGGTGTATCTGGGCAGCCAGCTGGAGGATGTGTTCCGCCAGATCCGCGAGGGTCGGCTGAGCGGCTCGGCGATCGGCGGCGTGATGAACTTCGGCGTGCAGACGCTGCCCGAGTTCGCCAAGGATCCGGGCGACCGCAACCGCACCTCCCCGTTCGCTTTCACCGGCAACCGCTTCGAGTTCCGCGCCGTGGGCTCCAACCAGTCGGTGGCCGGTCCGCTGGTGGTGCTGAACACGGTCCTGGCCGATTCGCTCGCCTGGATCGCCGACCAGCTGCAGATCCGCCTGAACGCCGGTTCGCCGCTCGATGCCGCGGCCTTGGCGGTGCTGCAGGACGTGATGACCCAGCACGGCAACGTGGTGTTCGGCGGCGACGGCTACTCCTCCGAGTGGCACCGCATCGCCGTGGAGCAGCGGGGCCTGGAGAACCTGCGCACCAGCGCCGATGCCCTGCCGGTGCTGAAGCGCGACAACGTGCGCGAGCTGTTCGAGCGCACCGGCGTGCTCACGCCGGTGGAGCTGGAGAGCCGCTACGAGGTGTACTCGGAGCAGTACGTCCTGGCGATCGAGGTGGAGGCCAAGCTGGCGGTGCAGATCGCCCGCACCCAGGTGTACCCGGCGGCGATGCGCTACCTCGGCGAGCTGGCGGGCTCCCTGCAGCTGCAGAGCTCGATGGGTCTGCAGGTGTCGCCGGACACCCAGCAGCAGGTGGCGGCCCACAGCCAGGCCCTGATGGACGTGGCGGGCCAGCTGCAGGACGCGATCGACCATCCCCCCCACGGCACCGAGGCTCACGTCCGCCATTGCGCCGACGTGCTGCTGCCGCTGATGGGGCGGCTGCGCCAGGCCGTCGACGGCCTGGAAGCCCTGGTGGACGACAACCTCTGGCCGCTGCCGTCGTATCAGGAGATGCTGTTCCTGCGCTGAGCCTCTGCGGCCCCCAGGGTTCCGATGGACCGATCCCAGCCCATCGCCGTCGTGGGGGCCGGCAGCGCCGGCCTGCTGCTGGCGCTGCTGCTGCAGCGCCAGGGCCATGCGGTGACGCTGTTTGAGCGCTCGCCCCAGCTGCGCGACGAAGGGTGCGGCATCCTGCTGGTGAAGGCCGGCGTGGAGGCGATCGCCGCCGCCGGCATCCCGGGTCTGCTGGAGGAGCTCCTGGTGGCGGGCATCCCGGTGCAGCGGTTTCTGTTCCGCAACCTGCGCGGCGATCCGATCGAAACCAGCCCGGCGGAGCGGGCGGCGGGCGAGCTGCCCTCGCTGCTGATCCCCCGGCCGGCGATCCTCGGGGCCCTGGCCGAGCGGCTGGCGCCGGAGAGCTTCCGCCCCGGCGCCGAGCTGGTGGAGTGGCAGCAGGATGAGGCGGGCGTGCGGGCCCGCTTCGCCGACGGCAGCCGCTGGCAGGGGGCGCTGCTGGTGGGGGCTGACGGTCTGTTCTCGCGCGTGGCGCCTGCCCTGGTGCCCCAGCGGCGGCTGCACTACCTGGGCGACCGGGTCTGGCGAGGGGTGGTGCCCGATGGCACGTTCTGCGGCGACGGCGATTTCATCGTGTATGCGAGGGGGCGGGGCATCTACGCCAACGTGTTCGATCTGGGCCGGGCCGCTGACGGCACCCCCCTCACCCACTGGGGCTTCTTCCAGGAAGAACCGCTGCCGGCCGAGCGGCAGGAGCAGCGCCGGCTGCTGCGGGAGCCGGTGCCGGCGGCGGCGCTGGCCAAGCTGCCGGCCGATGTGGCCGGCCTGATCGCCGCCACGCCTGCGGAGGCGGTGGTTGCCAACTGGTCGTTCGACATCGATCCGCTGCCGCGGCTGGTGCAGGGGCGGGTGGCCCTGATCGGCGATGCGGGCCATGCGATGAGTTCGTCGCAGGCGCGGGGGATGACCGCCGGCCTGGAGGACGCGGTGGGACTGGCGGCCCGGCTGGCGGACGACGCCCCGGATCCGGCGGCGGCGCTGCAGGCCTGGGAGGCGGAGCGGCTGCCGGTGGTGCACGGGTATCAGACCCGCAGCCGGCAGGTGAGCGCCCGCACCGGCCGTCGGTCGCCGGCGAAGACGTCCTGATGTCGCCATGGTGACAGTCTGGAGCTGTCACACCCGTCAGAGTATGAGAACCGTCGCGCTGTGAATGGTGGCCGTTCCTTCTGTTCCCGCAACCCTGGCCCAGAGTCTGAGCCAGCTCTATGGCACCGCCCGGCGATACCGCCTGGTGGATCAGAACGGCGATCCCCACCCCGTGTTGGACGACGTCTACGACACCTTGGAGGCCGCCTGGCTGGAGGCTGTGTCCTGGTGGCGTGAGGAAGTGGGTGGAGCGCACGAACCTGTGGGCATCGGCGTGGAAGTGAGCACCGCCAACGGCGACTGGCGCACCGTCCGCCCCCCCGGCCGCTGAACGCGCGGCTCGCCGGCGACCTCAGCCGACTGCTTCAGCCGGCGGCCGCCAGGAAGGGGGCCGGATCCTGGTCGCGGCGATGCTGCACGGGGATCGGCAGACCCTGGGCGGCCGGATCCGCCGGGTCGAGACCAGCCGTGTGCTCCAGGGCCTGGCGCAGCCGCCGGGCGGCGTGCAGCGGCATGTCGCGGGGCACCGAGATGCGATCGCGCAGGGTGCGCAGGGCCGCCGCACTGCCGGGCGGGGGCGGGCAGTCCACCCCCTGGGCCAGATGGGTGAGGGCAGAGCGCAGGGCGGCATCGAAGCCATCGCCGGCGGCGGCGTAGCGGCGCACCAGCACGCCCCGGTGGCGCAGCACCCTGCCGATGGCCCGGGCCGCGGCGTCGGCCGGCGGGGGCTCGCTGGTTTCGGGGTCGGGGCCGTCGGCGACGATCGGCCAGGGGCCGTGGTCGATCCGCTCGGACAGGTCGCGGCGCTCGGGCGAGGCCTCGGCGTAACAGCCGCCCATCTGGGGCGGCAGGTCGTGGACGTGGGTATGGAAGTCGCTCTGGGTGCCGAGGTAGGCGGGCCGCTGCTCGAGGGCCGCGAACCAGCGATCGATGGCGGGATGCCGGCGTCGCAGCAGGTAGCCCTTGTAGTAAGCGAGGCTCGCCGACATGCGCTCCACATAGGGCACGAACACCAGATCGGCGGTGCTCAGATCCCCCAGCAGGAAGGGTCCCGGGGTGGCCTCAAGCGCTTCGGCCATGCGGGCGGCCACCTCGTCGAAGGCCAGGCGAGCCCGCTCCGCCGCCCCGGCACCGAGGGGCTGGCAGAGCCACTGGCACCAGGCGCGGAACAGCAGCCGCTCGAGCCGGCGCAGGGGCAGGACCCTGGGGTCGTTCATGCCGGGCCCGAGGCTGCCGAAGCTGGCCTCGAGCACCTCCAGGATCCGGTCGCTCTCGGTCACGAGGCGGCCGTCGAGTTCGATGGCGGGCAGCATGCCGGAGGGCACCCGGCGCCGGTACCAGTCTTCCTTTTCGCCATAGCAGAACATCGTGACCTTGGCCACGCGGTAGGGCACCCGCCGCTCCTCCAGCCACAGCCACACCTTCTGGCAGTAGGGGCACCAGGCGTGGTGGTCGCGGAAGAGGGTGACGCGCACCTCCGACTCCGGCCGGCCGAAGCTGCGCAGGTGCGAGCGGGGGGTGGCGGGGCCGCTGAGGGGATCCGGCTCGACGCCGGCGAAGGCCTCCAGCTCGGACCAGGAGAGGGGGAGCGCGGCCGACGGGGCCATGGGAGCGGCGGAACGGGGCCGGTTGAGTCTGGAGGGGCGGCGGCTCGCACCGCGGCCAGCCGGCTCCCTAGCCTTTGGCGCCGGAACCCACAACTCTCCGCCCCATGTTCGACGCCTTCACCAAGGTGATCGCCCAGGCCGATGCCCGCGGCGAATTTCTCAGCTCCGCCCAGATCGATGCCCTCGCCGGCCTGGTGGCCGACGCCAACAAGCGGATGGATGCGGTGAACCGCATCACCTCCAACGGCTCACGGATCGTGACCGACGCCGCCCGCACCCTGTTCGAGCAGCAGCCGGCCCTGATCGCCCCCGGCGGCAACGCCTACACCCATCGCCGCATGGCCGCCTGCCTGCGCGACATGGAGATCATCCTTCGCTACGTGACCTACGCCGTGTTCACCGGCGACGCCTCGGTGCTGGAAGACCGCTGCCTGAACGGCCTGCGCGAAACCTATCTGGCCCTGGGCGTTCCCGGCGCCTCGGTGGCCGAGGGAGTGCGCGGCATGAAGGCGGCGGCGCTTGCCCTGGTGGGCGATCGCAACGGCATCACCCCCGGCGACTGCTCGGCGCTGCTGTCGGAGATCGGCACCTACTTCGACCGGGCGGCGGCGGCGGTGGCCTGAGGCCAGCGGTTTCGCGCCCCGCAGCTCAGGGTGCCAGGGGTTAACCCCTGGCACTCTTTTTCTGAGGAGAACCTTAAACCGTCGTGATGGTTACGGGCGTTGTCCATCCCGGTCGCCAGCCTGCGGTCTGGTCCTTCGTGAATTTCAGGTGATGAAACGGGGTGTCGGGTCCAGTGGTGATCCCCCTGCTCTGGCCACAGTGGATCGCATCCGCACCACCCTGCTGGCCGGGGTGCGGCAACCGCAGCTCCGTCGGGCTGCTTTTCTGTTGATCGCCGCGGGAGCGGGCATCGGCCCCCTGCTGGCAGGGTCCGCCAAGGCGGTGCTCACGAAGATGCCCACCGACGGCGCCGACACCCTGCTGATGCTGATCGGCTCGGCGATGGTGCTGCTGATGACCCCGGGCCTGGCGTTCTTCTACGGGGGCTTCACCCGGGCGAAGAATGTGCTCAACACGATGATGATGAGCTTCTTCCTGATGGGTCTGATCGGGGTGCTCTGGGTGGTGGTGGGCTACAGCCTCGCGTTCGGCGTGGGCTTCGGCAGCCCCTTCATCGGCGGCCTTGAACTGATGTGGCTGAATGGGTTGGGAGGCGCCGTCGGCGATGCCCCCCTCGCTGATGGCTTCGCCCTCTCCTCCACCTCCTTTGCCCTGTTCCAGGGCATGTTCGCCATCATCACCCCGGCCCTGATCTCCGGCGCCCTGGTGGAGCGGATCAGCTTCAAGGCCTGGTTCTGGTTCTGCCTGATCTGGAGCCTGCTGATCTACAGCCCGATGGCCAAGATGGTGTGGGGCGGAGGCTTCCTCGGCCCCTTCGGCGCCATTGGTGCGATCGATTTCGCCGGTGGCACCGTGGTGCACATCGCCTCGGGCGTGGCCGCCGTGGTGGGGGCGATGATCATCGGATCGCGCACGGATTACCCCGAGAGCATCCGTCCGCCGCACAACGTGCCGTTCATCCTGCTGGGGGCCGGTCTGCTGTGGTTCGGCTGGTTCGGCTTCAACGGAGCGAGCATGTTCGCCGCCAAGACCGCCGGCTATCCCTTCCTCACCACCAGCACCTCCGCCTCCGCGGGCCTGCTCACCTGGTGCCTGATCGAATGGTTCAAGGACGGCAAGCCCACCGCTGTCGGTGCCGCCACGGGCGCCGTGGCCGGGCTGGTGGGCATCACGCCCGCCGCGGGGTTCGTGTACATGCCGCAGTCGATTCTGATCGGTGCGCTCACCGCCACCGCCTGCTTCATCGCCGTGCGGATCAAGGCGGCGATCAGGTTCGACGATTCCCTCGACACCTTTATGGTGCACGGGGTGGGAGGAACCGTGGGCGCACTGCTCACCGGCATCCTGGCGTCCGCCACCCTGGTGCCGGCCGACTACTTCCCCCGATCGGCGGAGATCATGAAAACCTCCGGCAATGGCGGTCTGTTCTTCGCCCAGCTGCAGGCCGTGGTGATCACCTACGTGTTCGTGGCCATCGGCACGGCGGTGATCTTCTGGATTCTCGGCGCGCTCATGCCGTTGCGGGTGAGTCCGCAGCAGGAGGAGCGGGGTCTCGACTTCGTGGCCCATGGCGAAGAGGCCTACGACCCGATGACCAACTAAGCGACTCCCACACGGATAACAACCATGAACATGATCACAGCTCTGATCCGTCCCACCAAGGTGGACGCGGTCAAGTCGGCCCTTGTCGACCTCGACATCGTCGGCATGACCGTGAGCGACGCCCGCGGCTTCGGCCGCCAGAAGGGGCAGGTGGAGCGCTATCGCGGCAACGAATTCACCGTGGAGTTTCTGCCTAAGTCGAAGGTGATGGTGGTGGTGGCCGATGAAAAGCTGGAGGCGGCGCTGGCCGCCATCAGCGCGGCAGCCCGCACCGGTGAGATCGGCGACGGCAAGATCTTCGTGACCCCGGTGCGGGAGGCGATCCGCATCCGCACCGGCGATCGCGGCCCGATCGCCCTCTGAGATCCGCGGTCTCGCGCCAGCGGTTTCCCGCCGGCGGCTCGCGCCTCAGATCAGGCGCGAGCCGCTGGCACGCCGCCGCTGCTCGGGATCGAACACGGCGGCCACGGTGCGGATCAGCCAGCGGCCGGCGGGGGTGACCTCAGCCACGGCCTGCCCGGCCTGTTCGCTGAGGGTCACCAGGCCGTCGGCGGCGAGAAGCTGGAGATCCGCCCACTCGCGGGCGAAGCGGCGCGGATCGAACGCCACCCGGAAGCGGCACATCACGTCGCGGATCAGGGCCCGGCGCTCGAGCACGGCCGGATCGTCCACCACCAGGCCCCGCTCCACCGGCAGGCGCCCCGCTCCGATGGCGCCGTAGTAGGTGCGCAGCTCGCGGTGGTTCTGCACGAACAGATCGGGGAACTGGGAGATGGCGGTGGGGCCCACGCCGAGCAGGTCGAGCTCGCCGCCGGTGGTGTAGCCCTGGAAGTTGCGGTGCAGGCGGCCCTCGCGGGCGGCCAGGGCGAGGCCATCGGTGGCGAGGGAGTAGTGATCCATGCCGATGGCTTCGTAGCCGGCGGCGAGGAAGCCGCTGCAGGCGTCTTCGAGCATGGTGAGCCGCTGCTCGCGCGTGGGCAGATCGCCGGCGGCGATCCGGCGCTGCAGGGGCAGCTGCTCGGGCAGGTAGGCGAAGGAGAACAGCGAGACGCGATCGGGGCGAAGGTCGCGCACCAGGGCGAGGGTGGCGGCGAAGCGCCCGGGGGTCTGCAGGGGCAGGCCACAGATCAGATCCACGTTGACGCTGTCGAAGCCGGCCTCGCGCATCCAGCCCATCACCCGCCGCAGCTGATCCACGGGCACCACGCGGTTGACGGCCTGCTGAACGGCGGGATCGGCGTCCTGGATGCCGAAGCTGATGCGGTTGAAGCCCAGCTGCCGCAGCTGCAGCACCCGCTCGCGATCGAGGAACTCGGGGTTCACCTCGATCGAGGCCTCGAGATCAGGCACCGGATCGAAATGGCGGCTGATCAGCTGGCAGAGCGCGCTGGTCTCCTCGGCCGTGAGGTAGTTGGGGGTGCCGCCGCCCCAGTGGAGCTGCTCGAGGCGGCGACGACCGCCGATGGCGGCCTCCAGCCGCTCGAGTTCGCGGGCGAGGGCGGCGAGGTAGGGCGCCACGGCTCTGGAGCCCGCCTGGGTGGTGACGCGGTTGCAGCCGCAGTACCAGCAGGCGTGGCGGCAGAAGGGCACATGCACGTAGAGAGAGAGGGGCCGATCGACCGTGCCGGCGAGACGCCGCTCCAGCGCCTGGGGGCCGACGCCGTCGTGGAAGGCGGCGGCGGTGGGGTAGCTGGTGTAGCGGGGGACCGGCCGGTCGTAGCGGAGCAGCAGGGCGTGCCGATCGGGCGCGGCGGGGGCAAGGGTCATGGTGGTGGCTGGGGGAGAGGGTCGGGCGGCGGGCGTCAGGCCAGCTCGGCCAGCAGGCGCTGGGTGGCCACGAAGGCGGCCTCGGCCTCGGCCAGCAGCTCCTCGTCCTGCGCGGGGGTGAGGTCGAGCTGATCGAAGGCGTCGTGGAGGGCCTGCTTGAGCGCGGCGGTGGGTCGGGCGAAGGCCCAGAACTCGAGGTCGGGCAGGCCGTGGGCGGCGAGGATGCGGCGGGCCTGCTCGGCCAGCTGCTGGCCGCCGGAGAGGTCGCCGCCGTAGCGCACGTAGAGGTGGGCGAGCCAGCGGTGGGGCGCCTGATCGGCCAGGCGCTCGAGCTCGGCGAGCCAGGCGAGGGCGGCGGGTGAGGTGGGAGTGGGGGGCACGCCGGCGGCGGCGAGGCGTGCCTGGTCGTGCTGGAGGGCAGCGCTGCGAGCCAGGTCGTCCCAGGGGAGGGCGGTGGCGCCGAGGGAGGCGGCGATCAGGGGGCCGCGGGCCTCGAGGTGGGCGTAGGCGGGAGCGAGGGCGCGGATCAGGGCGGCGAGCTGCAGGGGGCTGACCTCGCCGTCAAGCAGGGCGCGGGAGAAGGCCATGCCCTCGGCCTGGCGGTGGGCGGCGCCGATGCGGGCATGGAGGCGGCGGATGCGGGCAGGGGCCGAGATGGGCCCGGGAAGGGAGGTGGTCATCGCGGGGGGAACGACCGGACCGCTCAACGCTATGACGTTGCTGTTATATGACGATCAAAGATTACGAGAACGTTGCAGGTTGAAGGTGGGCGACGTGGCGGGTCTGGCTCAGACGCCGGCGGATCCGCGCGAAGCGCGGCGATCGGGCTTGGGCGGGAAGATCTCCAGCAGCCGGCTGAGAAAGGTGGCGGAGGAGGTGATCGGTTCGTGGAACTCCAGCCCGGTGAAGTGGGCCTGCAACACGGCATCCGACCAGATCAGGCGGGCCTGGCATTCGATGAACTCGTCGCTGGCGTGCTTGTAGAAACGGGCCAGGCAGTTGTGGTGCGGGGGGATGGGAACAAAGGAGCGCAGGCAGGCGCCGGAGCGGCTGATGTCCCACAGCAGGCCGTTGTAGCGCTGCTCCTCGATGAACAGCTCCACCCCCACCTGCACGCTGTAGATGGGAACGCTGTAGCGGGGCTCGCGGCGCTGGATGCGGCCGCGGCGATCGGGCGTGTCCCTGCGGATGCGCCGGCGATCACCGCTGGGGGCATCCTGCCCCCGTCGTTTCCAGCCGCTGCCCAACATCCAGCCATATTGCAGGGAAGGGTGCCCGGGGCTTCACCTACAGGTGATGATCTATACAATCGAGTTGACGCGACCGGGCTCCATCGGTTGGGTGAACTGGCGCCAGAGCAGGCCGGCGAAGCGCAGGCGCAGTCGCAGCTTCTGGAAACCGGTGGCGCGTTTGAGGGAGCGGAAGGTCTCGACGATCTGATCGCGCAGGCGGAGATACCCGGCATCGAGGCGGAACACCCTGGGGAAGGCGCGGCGGGCGGTGTCGTTGGTGTGGCGCATCACATCGGCATCGAAGGCGGCCGGTTCCATGCCGAGCAGGCGGTAGAACTCGCCGCGCTCACAGACCGTGAGGCTGTGGGTGAGGAACACCGACCAGAGAAAGAAACGGCTGAGGATGTTGGCGCGCAGGCCGGTGGTGAGGCCTGGCCAGCAGCGGATCAGCATGTTGAAGATGTCGCCGTGGCGGTTTTCGTCCTGGCACCAGGGCTCGAAGAAATCGAACAGGGGCGCGAAGTTGCTGGAGGGATTCGCCTTGAGATGGCGATCGATGAGGATGTAGCGCCAGTAGCCGATCTTCTCGGAGAGATACACCGAATACAGCACCCAGCTGAGCGGAAACCAGGTGATCGGCCGCTTGCCGCTGAGGGCGGGCAGATCGATGGTGATGCCTTCGGCCACCAGGGCGCGGTTGAGGAAGCCGGCGTGGCGGGCCTCGTCGCGGGCCATGAGCGCGAAGAGGCGGGAGAGCTCGGCGCGGCCGGCCTGCTGAAGGCGGCGGGAGAGCTCCTTGAACAGCAGGAAGCCGGAGAACTCTGACACGCAGGAGCGCACCAGGTAGCTCTCATAGGCCTCCTTCTCCTGGGGGGAGAGGTGGCGGAGGCGATCGAGGGGGGCGCGGCGATCGAAGTGGTCGCGGTTGTAGTCGGCCTCCATCTCGCCGAGCATGGCGTCGAAGGCCTGGCGCTGGGCGTCGAGATCGGTGCGGGCGGCCCGCTCGATCTGGGTGGAGTAGAAGCGCGGCGTGAGCAGGTCTTCGCGCAGGTGGGGCGCGGCGGGCGTGGGGGCGGCAGCGGGCCGGGGGGCGGTGGCGGTCATGGGCTACACAACGGCATCGTGATACTAGGGGATCACGGAGCCACGTCAGCAGGATTCCGCATCCACCGCCTGGCATGGAAGGGTGGTAGGTTTGGGGCCAGATCCCCCGTTCCACCCGGCCATGGACGCGCTCGCCGAGTACCTGAAGGTGTTCTCCGAGCCCAACCGGCTGGCGGTGCTGGAGGCGCTGCGGCAGGGGCCGCTGAATGTGACGGCGGTGGTGGAGAAGACGGGGCTGAGCCAGGCGCTGGTGTCGAAGCACCTGAAGCTGCTGACGATCGCCGGGGTGGTGCGGCGGCGACCGGAGGGAAGCCTGGTGTTCTACGACGTGATCGACAGGGGAGTGTTCCGCCTGCTGGGTGCGGCGGAGAAACTGATGCTGGCCTCCCGCCGCCAGCAGCTCGATGCCCTCGCCGCCATCCTCTGAGTTCGGGGGCCACGACGCCCTGCCCGTTGATGTGGCGAGCCTGCGGGCGGCACTGGCCTGCGGGCGGCGGTCGTTTGCCGGGCTGCGGCTGGGCGATCTCGACGGCGTGGACCTGGATCTGAGCGACTGCGACCTGAGCGGGGGGTGCTTCAAGGAGGCGCGCTTCGGCCATGCGCGGCTGCAGCGGGCGGTGGTGCGGGGCGGCTGCTTCCAGCAGGCGCTGCTGTGGGGAGCGGATCTGTCGGAGCTGCAGGCGGAGGGTTCGTTCTGGCACGACGCCGACCTGTCGGCGGCGCGGCTGCAGGGGGCCGACCTGCGGGGGGCGGTGCTGCACCGCTGCTGCCTGCGGGGGGTGCTGGCGGCGGGGAGCCGCTGGGAGGGGGCGCGGCTGGTGGAGGCCGATTTCCGCAGCAGCCTGGATCAGCTCACGGATCTGGGGGGCGCCGACCTGCGGGGCGCCGACCTGAGCTGGGCGCTGCTGCAGGGGGTGCAGTTGCACGGCGCCGACCTGCGGGGGGCGTGCCTGTATGGAACGCAGCTGGGGGGAGCGGATCTGCAGGAGGCGCGGCTGGAGGGCTGCGACCTGAGCGACGCGGCTCTGGAGGGGGCGAAGCTGGCGGGCGCCCGGCTGGAGGGGGCGCGGCTGGCCTAGGTCAGAAGCCCCACTGGCTGCGCAGGTCCGGTGGGCTGAGCTCCCAGGCGTGTTCGGTGGCGACCACGGTGTGGCGGTGGGCGGCGGGGGAGAGGCCGGCGGCGGCGAAGCGCTGCTCGAGCAGGGCGCGGAAGCGGCGGCTCTCCTCCAGCAGGGCCTCGAGGTGGGCCGGGCCGCCGGCGGCCGCCAGCATGGCGGGGGTGGAGCGGGCGAGGGTGAGGGTGTCGAGGTGCTGCTCGATCCAGGCCCATTCGTACTGGAGCATCGCCGGGCTGCAGGCGGCGAGCTGGGCGTCGTAGTCGGCGAGGTGGCGCTCGAGCAGGGGGGAGGGCGCGGCGGCCGGGGCCTCGCCCGGGCTGGTGGCAGCGGTGCGGGCATTGAGCCGCTGCATGATCTGGCGCAGGTAGCTCATCCGACCGCCGCCAGCCCCTTCTCGTTGAACACGCCCTCGAACAGCACGGAGCTGAGGTAGCGCTCACCGGAATCGGGCAGCACCACCACCACGGTGCGCCCGTTGAAGGCGGGCTCGCGGGCGAGGCGCAGGGCGGCCACGGTGGCGGCACCGCAGGAGATGCCGGCGAGGATGCCCTCTTCGCGCATCAGGCGGCGGGCCATTGCTACCGCCTCCTCATCGCTCACGGGTTCGACGCGATCGAGCAGGGAGAGGTCGAGGTTGGCGGGCACGAAGCCGGCGCCGATGCCCTGGATCTTGTGGGGGCCGGGCTGGAGGGCGCTGCCGTCGAGGGTCTGGCGGATGACGGGACTGTTGACGGGTTCGACCGCCACCGACACCAGGGGCTTGCCGAGGGTGTGCTTGATGTAGCGGCTGACGCCGGTGATGGTGCCGCCGGTGCCGACGCCGGCCACCACGGCATCCACCTGGCCGTCGGTGTCCTCCCAGATCTCGGGGCCGGTGGTGTCGTGGTGGATCTGGGGATTGGCCGGGTTCATGAACTGCTGCAGCATCACGTAACGATCCGGATCGGCTTCGGCCAGCTGGCGGGCGGCCTCGATCGCCCCCTTCATGCCCATGCGACCTTCGGTGAGCACGAGCTTGGCGCCATAGGCCGTGAGCAGCTTGCGCCGCTCCAGGCTCATGGTCTCGGGCATGGTGAGGGTGACGGGGATGCCGCGGGCGGCGGCCACGAAGGCCAGGGCGATGCCGGTGTTGCCGCTGGTGGGTTCGATCAGCTCCTTGCCGGGCCCCAGCAGGCCGTCTTTCTCGGCCTGCCAGATCATGGCGGCGCCGATGCGGCACTTCAACGAGTAGGCGGGGTTGCGACCCTCGATCTTGGCCAGCACCCGGGCGCCGCAGCCGGCGGTGACGCGATTGAGGCGCACGAGCGGGGTGCGGCCGATGGTCAGGCTGTTGTCGGCGTGGATGGGGCTCATCGCAGCGGGTCTGTGCCTGCCGCACCCTAGTCAGGCGAACGGCGAGGGTCGGCCCGGGGGTTGTCAAGCGGGCGGGACACCGGGCAACGGCGGGCCGCCCCCATACGATCCGGAACCGAAGGGCGGGATGGCACGAGGGTGAAGGGAGTGATCCCGGGGGTGGGGGGCCTGGTGGGCCTGCTGCTGCTGCTGGCGTCGATCGCGGTGCTCACGGTGGTGTTCGACCGGGGACGGTTCTGGTGGCAGTGGTGGCGGCGGCGCGCCGGCCGGGCGCGGCAGTGGCGCGAGCGGCTGGAGGCGGGGGGCGGTGGCGGCGAGGAGCAGCTGGAGGAGTGGGAGCGGCAGATGGTGTTCGGGGAGGCGGTGCTGCAGGCGGCGGCGGTGCTGGCGCCGCTGCTGGGGCTGATCGGCACGGTGCTGGGGCTGATGGCGGTGCTGGCGGCACTGGGGCCGGGGCTGACGCTGCCGCCGGGGGCACCGCTGGCGGGCTATGGGCGGGTGCTGCTGGCCACGGCGCTGGGGCTGATCGTGAGCCTGATCGCCACGGCGGGGCTGCTGGCGAACCAGGCGGCGCGGGGGTGGCAGATCGAGGAGCTGCGGCGGCAGCTGCGGCGGGGAGCGCAGCGATGAATGGGTTGGTGCTGTGCCTGGTGGGGCTGACGCTGCTGGTGAGCGGCGCTACGGCGGCGCTGCCGGCCCTGTGGCTGACGCGCGCGCCAGCAGCGCGGCCGGCGCCTCAGGGTGGCGCGGAGGCTGGTACCACGCTGTGGCTGGTGCGGGGCGGCGGGCGGCACTGGTTCGTGAACGGCGAGCCGATCACGGCGCCGGCGCTGGCGCAGCTGCTGAGGAGCGAAGGGGCGACGGCCGATGTGCGGCTGCTGCCGTCGTCGGCGCTGCCGATCGGTGAGGTGAGCGAGGCGCTGGGCTGGCTGCGGCGGCAGGGCGCGGCGGCGGTGGTGCTGGAACTGCCGGAAGGGCGATGAGAGGCGACGCGGTGATTGAGGGAATCGCGATGGGGGCAATGGCGGCGGCGCTGGCGGCGGCGGGGCTGGCGCTGGTGCTGCTGCCGCAGCGGCTGGCGCAGCGACCGGCGGCGCAGGGGGTGGTGGCGCTGGCGGTGGACGCCGCGGGCGGGCTGCGGGTGTGGAACCAGCCGATCCGACCACACGACCTGCCGGCGCTGCTGGAGCAGGCGCGGCGGCGGCAGGCGGGCCAGGAGGGAGCGGTGCGGCTGCGTCTGGTGCCGGATCGTGACGTGCCCTGGGGAACGGTGCAGGGTCTGATCGGCCGGCTGGAGGGCAGCGGGCTGCCGCTGGAGCTGCAGCTGCCATGAGGGAGGGGATGGGGCGGCCGCTGGGGATCGCGCTGCTGGCGGCGGTGCTGCTGCATGGCCTGGGGCTCACCTATGCGGGCCTGCGCCAGAGCCGCGGCGGGCGCGCGCCGGAAGTGGCGCGGGCACCGGACGACACGCCGGAGCTGCTGCGCTTCAGCCGGCGGGCGCCGCAGGCGCTGGCGCTGAACACGATCCCGCTGCCGCCACCGAGCCTGCTGCCGCCACCACCCGCCAACCTGCTGGCGCCGCTGCCGGCCGAGCGGCCGGCGAACGCCCCCGCGGCCAAGGGCGCCGGCGCCCGCGTGACCACAACCGTGGCACCACCCCCCAAGCCACCCAAGGGGCGCACCCCAGGGGGCCGAACCCCAAGGGGGCAAACCCCGATCGCGTCGGGAGCGGCGGCCAAGCCCGCGGCCCCGACCCAGGCAGCGGCCCTGGCGGCCCTGCCTGCGGGGCTGGCGGCGGCAAGGCAGGCGCTGGAGGAGCTGCGCGGCGCACCGGCCGGCGAGGGCAAGGACACGGCGGCGCTGCGGGGGTTGTGGGAGCAGGCCGAGCCGGTGGAGGGAGCGGGCCTGGAGGAGGGGCTGGAACTGCGGCGGCTGGCGGCGGCGAAGGCGAAGGAGCTGGGCCTGACAGCAGGCGAGCGGCGCAGCGGCCGCGCCGAGGGGGTGCTGCTGGTGGGCTGGCTGGAAGGCGATCAGCTGTGGCTGCTGCAGGCGGCTGGCTGAGCCGGATCAGGGAAGGATGTCTTCGGAGCTGATCGAAATCGGGATGGATGCATTCTCAACCACCTTCAGACGCGAGACTGGGGTCTGAGACGCGTCGACCGGGGCCTGGGAAGCGGCGGGGCGAGGAATGACGGTGGAAGGCAGGAGGCCAGCCGGCTGTTGGCGGAGCTCGATGGGCTCCAGCACCACCACCACGGGCCGCACGGTGCCGCTGGGCAGGGCGGACTGACGCTGGGCCCAGCCCTCGAGTTTCTGGAAGGAGGTGGGGGAGGAGGGGGCGATGGTGGTTTCGGCGCGGCCGCGGTCGCTCACGGCGAGGGGAATCTCCTCGGGGGTGCGGCGGTGGGGAGCGGGGATGCGCACCATCTCGCCGGGCAGCACGCGGAGGGCGGTGCGCACGAGGCTCCGCAGTTCGTGGCGCCAGTGGCGGGGGAAGACCTGGAGGGGATCGGCGGCGAGGGCACGCAGGGCCAGTTCAGTGCGGGCGGCGGGCACCATCGCCTTCTCGCCGATCGATTCAAGGCCGAGGGGACCACCGAGGAGGGCGGTGCCGGAGCGCACGCGGCTGGGGAAGATGAGTTCGCCGGGCTCGAGGGCATCGCTCTGAACCGCCGGCGGGAACAACGCGGGGATGTAGGGCGTGCTGGCGCGGGCCAGACGGGGGTAGGCGGGGGTGGGGTAAGCCGAGTAGGCGGGCGCCGCGAGGGCGGTGGGCAGCGGCGCGGGTGCGGGTGCCTGGGGGGTGCGGGCAGGGGCAGGGCCCGCCAGGGGCAGGGTGGGGCGGCGGGTCTTTGGCGGGTTGCGCGGCGCGGGGGTGCGGCGGGCGGCGCGGGGCGCGGTGGTGACGTGCTGAAGGAGGAGGAGCGGCACCCACACGGCGAGGGCGGTGCCGCAGAGCCAGAAGAGGGCCCAGAGCGCGGCAGCGGGAGTGGGGCGGACCATGCCTCAGTTGTTGTTGTTGCGGTTGTTGTAAATGAGGTAGAAGAGCGAGGCGATGTTGGCGAGGCCGGTGAGGGGCGTGGCCACGGTGTTGATGGCATCGGCGGCGACGCCGTAGACGCTGCGGTAGACGATCACCGAATCGCCATCGCGCAGCGGCGGGTTGAAGGCGCTGCTGACGCCACGGCGGAAGTCGAGGCGGAAGCGCTGGGTGGAGGCGGTGCCGTTGCGGTTGATGCGCACCAGCTCGATGTCGCCCCTGTTGGCGCGGACGTCGGTGGTGCCGCCGGCGGCGAGGATGGCCTGGGCGAGGGGGATGTTGGCGGGCAGTTCGAGCTGGCCGGGACGCTTCACCTCACCCACGAGGTTCACGCGGATGCTCTGGGGGGAGAGGTTGGTGGCGGCGAGCTCCATCACCTCGCTGGAGGGGATGGAGGCGGCCTTGGCCACGACGATGGTGTCGCCGTCCTGGAGGAAGGGGTTCTGGCGCTTGTCGCCGCGCTGGAGGAGGGCGAGCAGATCGAGGGTGGTTTCGCGCAGCTGCTTGCTGTCGCCGGGCATGCGGCGTTGGAGGCGCACGTCGGTGAGGTTGGCGATGAGGGTGAGGCCGCCGGCCTTCTGGATGGCGCTCACCACGGTGGGCAGGCCGCTGAGGCGAGCACCGCCGCCGCCGCCGGCGGTGCTGGTGCCGATGCCTTCGACGGCGGAGGATTCGCCCTGGGCGGAGAGGCTGTAGAGGCCGGGGTTCTCCACTTCGCCCACCACCGACACCTGCAGGGGCCTGGGGTTGACGACGCGGAGGTTGAGGTTGGGGCGGCGGAGCGTGCGGGCGTAGAGGCGTTGCAGCCAGCGGTTGGCCTGCTGCACCGTGAGGCCTTCGAGCACCACGGAGCCGAGGGAGGGGAGAGAGGTGCTGCCGTCGCTGAGGAGATCGAAGATGCCGCCCAGTTCCTTATAGGAAGCTGAGAGAAAGGTGAGTTCGAGACGATCACCGGGGCCGAGGATGTAGGCATCGCGATCGAAGCTCAGCGCCTGGCCCTGGGCAGCAGGAGCGGCTGGTGCCGTGGCTGCGCACAGCGGGGCGAGGGGAAGGACCGCGCTGAGCAGGGCGGCGGTGACCCGAAGCCGAAAACGCCGATGGGGGGCCGGAACTCGGCGCTTGCAATGTTCCAGCAGGGGCAGCACCTGTGCGCAGGAGAAGCTGGCGCGCATCTTGCCATGGGAGAGCGGGGAAACACAGGTGCGCAGCCGGAAGCCGCGCTGGGCCATGGGCGAACACGCACCGAGCGGGAAGTTGAAAAACAGGAGAGATGGAGTAGGTTTCCAGTGGTGATCCGCCTGATGCTCGAGCGTCGCTCGCATCCGGAACGCCCCCATTGCGGGTTGGTGTGGCCCGCGACTAGATCATATATATTTTTACAATACAGTATCAGCTTATAATGTATTTGAGGGTTAGGAGTTCCCTTGCCAGCCCGTGTTTGCCCGCCGTCCGCCCTTCGCGCATGAGTTCCTCCCGGCCCTCGGCTCCCCTCGCTGCCGCTGCGGCGGTGCCTGTGGTGCAGACCGTGACGATGGCGAACGTGCCGGGAGGAGCGGAGGAGGAGCTCGATTTTGGGCAACTGCTGGCGGCGTTGAGGCGGCGGCGGCGGCTGGCGGGGAGTGTGCTGGCGGCCAGCATGTTGGTGGGGGCGGGGGTGACGCTGGCGCAGCGGCTGCTGAGCCCCACGTATCAGGGCAGCTTCCAGTTGCTGGTGCAGGATCCGATCAACAGCGACGACAACGCTTCGTCGGGCGGGTCTGGTTCCAACCTGGAAGATCTGGCGCTGCAGCGGAGCGGCACCACGAACACGGGCACGTTGATCCAGGTGCTGAGCAGCCCGCTGCTGCTGGCCCCGCTGGCAGAGCGCACGGGTGTGGAGACGGAGAAGCTTGCGGGGGGTCTGTCGATTGCCGCCCCGAGAGGGGGAGCGCGGGGCGCCGCCGTCGGGGGCGATGGGGTGCTGCAGGTGACGCTGCAATGGCCCGACCCGGTGGAGGGGCGGATGCTGCTGGAGAAGCTGAGCCAGACGTATCTGTCCTATTCGCTGCAGCAACGGCAGGAGCGGCTGACGCAGGGCCTGGAGTTTCTGGATGCGCAGGCACCGGCGCTGCAGCAGCGTGTGAACGACCTGCAGGTGCAGGTGTCGGAGTTCCGGCGGCGCAACAGCTATGTGGAGCCGATGCAGCGGGCCGGGGCGATCCAGGACCAGCGGGTGCAGCTGGGGCAGAAGCTCGATGAGCTGCAGCAACAACAGGCGAAGCTGGAGGGGATGGCCCAGGCGGTGCGGCAGGGGAAGCTGACAGGCCCAAGTTTCCAAGGGGGCGGCAATCAGCTGGGCGGGCAGCAAAGCGAGCTGGCTGTGGGGGCCTTCGGCCAGCTGCTCAGCGATCTCACGGCCGTGGAGAAGGAGCTGGCGGAGGCGGAGGCGAGCTTCCAGCCGAATTCACCCCAGGTGCGGGAGTTGCGCGACCGCCGCGACCGGCTGCGGCCGCTGCTGCAGCGGCGGGAGCTGGATGCGGTGGCGGGAGCGCTGAGCGAGAACAGCTCGCAGCAGGCGGAGATCCGCCGGCAGCTGGCGGACCTGAACAAGGCGTTCTCGAGAAACCCGGCGCAGATCAAGCAATACGACGCGCTGCAGCAGAAGCTGGAGGTGGCGCGCGAGAACCTCACGAGTTACATCCGGGCGCGGGAGAACTTCCGGCTGCAGGTGGCGCAGCGAACGCTGCCGTGGCGGGTGATCGCGCCACCGGCGTTCGGCTCGACGCCGGTGAAACCGAGCCTGGGGCGGAACCTGGCCCTGAGCGTGCTGCTGGGAAGCCTGGGGGGGTTGGGTGTGGCGCTGCTGCGCGACCGGCTGGATCACGTGTTCCACCGGGCCAGCGAACTGAAGGAAGGGTTGGGGCTGCCGCTGCTGGGTGAAGTGCCACACCTGCGCAAGGAAGGCAGCAGCACGGTGGCGGCAGCGATCGAGGGGCTGGAGAGCGGCGAGCGGTTCGCGCTGAAGGAATCGCTGCGCAACCTGTTCGCCAATTTCCGGCTGCTGCGGGCGGATAAGGCGGTGCGGATGGTGGCGATCACCTCGAGCACGCAGGGTGAGGGCAAGAGCACGATGGCGGCGCTGTTCGCGCAGACGCTCGCAGATCTGGGGCAGAAGGTGCTGCTGGTGGATGCCGACCTGCGGCGGCCGATGCTGCATCGCTTTCTGGGACTGGACAACGGCCAAGGGCTGGCGAGCCTGCTGACCGACGACACGCTGGCCGTTACCAAGGTGTTGCGCCACGTGCAGCCGGGCCTCGATCTGCTGTCTGCCGGGCCGATGCCCCCCGATGCCACGCAGCTGCTGAGCTCGGAGCGCTGCGCCGCCGTGGTGCGCGAGATCCGCGACCTGGCGGACTACGACCTGGTGCTGTTTGACACGCCGCCGGCGTTGCTGCTGAGCGACCCGGTGCTGCTGGCCAGCCATCTGGATGGTCTGGTGTTTGTGGTGGGCCTGGAGCGCGTGAACCGTGACCTTCCCGGCCAGGCCCTTCAGCGGGTCAGCACCACGGGAGTGGATGTGCTGGGGGTGGTGGCCAACCATCCCGATCGCCGAGCAAGTTCGAGTTACAAGAAATATGGCTATGGCTATGGCTATGGCTATGGCTATGGCTATGGCTATGGCTATGGCT
>JANWUR010000022.1 GCA_024958655.1 Cyanobium sp. FGCU6
TGCTGGAATCAACTGTGGCGCAACGGTTCTGGGTTTCTCAGCAGGCCCTATGTAGCCGGTTGAACAAATCCATAGCGAACCCGCATAAGGCCATGGCTGCAACCCTGCGACCCTCGCGCCAGCTGTTCCAGCAGGGCTTTTGAAGGAGCGGTCGATGAACGGGCCGGATCCAATGCCTACAGGTTGCTGGGCTAAAGCTTCTTGGGCTGATCCGCCCATATTGCGTTCAAAGAATCGGAGATTCCAAACTGAACCAAGGCGCTTTTCGCGCATTGATTTATTGTTCTCGCCGATAATCCTTTTCCAATCGCCTGAAAGTACTTGCTCTCCTGAATATACCAAGTATTAATTTGCGAACCATCTTATCGCTGCATCGCAAAGATCAGGAAAACCGAAGGGCAATCAAGATGATAGCAAAGCACTCAGGGCTGTGGTTTATGCTTTCTAAGCATGTTTGCTCACGCAGAATGAACTGTGAGCATTTTGATTCACGGACCAATAAAGATTATCATTCTGCCAGGCTTCATGTAGAGTATTGGCAGAAAGCCGCTGGCGATACCGGGTCCGCATAAGATCTCCACCTGCCCACTGTACAATACGCCAATCACACTACCATACTTGCGCTTTGGAGAAATCTGCTGGTTTGCCATCGGCTGGATATGCCGACAACGGCACCCGCCGCAAAGCGGATACCGGACCCGCCCATACAGCGTTCGAAGGTTCGCGCCTATACTTATATGCCAACAAAGCAGATACACGATCGTCAATAAGCTAGAACTTCGAATAAGCGGAAATTAAATAGCTTAACGCAAATAGGTTAATCTAATTAGGGACTCCTGAAAAACCCAGATCCACTGCGGGGGAGCTGGTTTCAGCGATCGAAAGCCGATAAACTGGCTGTGAACAGGACAATTGACAATTCCTGTAACTGCTGAACGCTGCAGATGTACCGAAAACACCATAACGGGCAGCTCTCAATCGAGGAGTTCCATGTCCCGTTTGGTGGCACGTTGGACCCGGAGAACCGCTGGGTGGTCTTCTCCTCTCTGATGCCATGGGAAGAGCTGGAAGAAACATATGCCCCTCAGTTCAACCCTACCACTGGCGCTCCTGCAAAGCCTGTACGGCTGGCGTTTGGAGCGCTGTTCATCAAGCAGCGGCTCTCCCTGACCGACGAGGAAACCGTCGAGCAGATCAGAGAAAACGCTTACATGCAGTTTTTCCTTGGCTTTGCCGGCTATTCCAGCAAGGCGCCATTCGACCCATCGATGATGGTTCATTTCCGCAAGCGATTCTCAGAAGAAGCCCTCAGTCGGGTCAACGAACTGATCGCTGAACGCGGTAAAGCCATGGTGATTGAGGCCTTGTCGAGTCTTCCAGATGACGAAGACTCTGACGATCCAGATGACGATGCTGGCAACCAGCTCTCACTCGACGACTTCGTGAAGCCTGCAGATTGGCCAGAGGGCAAGAACTGGGGGACGCTCACCATTGATGCCTCTTGCACGCCAGCAGACATCACCTATCCGACTGATCTGAAGTTGCTGAACGAGGCGAGGGAGTCGACCGAACGGATCATTGATGATCTCTGCGACCAGCGCTCAGACCTTCGTAAGCACCGGCCACGATATGACCGTGGTAGGGCAGGGCTGATTCAAAGTGTGTCATAGGCCCCCTGGCCGGGGCTGTCAGCATGGGGTGAGGTCGGCGGAACAGCCTCCTCCTTGTGCTCGAAACCGCTTCTGCTGCAACCGATCTCGACCTGATCAGCTACCTGAAGGCGATCCCTGATACCCGCATGCGACGGGGGGTGCGCATCCCGGCCTGGTATCTGCTCCTGGTGGCGGTGCTGGGGATCCTCAGCCGTTGCCATAGCCTGCGGGATCTGGAGCGGTTCGCGATCCGCCACCACAGTGTGCTCACCGAGGCGCTTGGGCTGGAGTTGCGGCGTCCACCGTCGGATTCGGCTTTCCGCTATTTCTTCCGGCTTGTCGATGTCGCCGCCCTCTGCGCCGCCATCCGCGACTAGACGCTCGCTCAGATTCCTGGTGGTGCAGGCGATCTCGACCAGCTGGTCTGTGACGGCAAGACGCTGAGGGGCTCGATCGAGCCCACTGCTGGCGGCGGCTCGGCATTCATCGCCCAGGTGACGATCTACTCGGCCGCCTTGGGCGTGGCGATCAGCCAGGCTTGCTACGCCACCGGCGAAAACCACGAGCGGGCGGTGCTGCGGCAGCTGCTCGGTGAGCTTGATCTGGACGGAGTGCTGATCCAGGCGGATGCGCTCCATACGCAGCGTCCGTTTTTTGGCAGCTCCAGGAGCAGGGGGCCGACTTCCTCTTGACAGTCAAGGCCAACCAGAAGACGCTCCACCGCCAGATCCGCAGCCAGTTCCAGGGAACACGCAAGATCCCATTCGTGGCAACGGATCACGAGGAAAGTCACGGTCGCGAGATCACCTGGACGCTGCGAGCGAAACAGGCACCCGATCACATCGCCGAGGCCTGGATCGGCACCAGCTGGATCGTGGAGGTGAACGCCAGCGGCAGCCGCGACGGCACGCCGTTCTAGGCAACCCACCTGTTTCTCACCAGCCTGCGCATCACCCCAGAAGCCTTGCTGCAACTGGTGCGAGACCGCTGGAGCATTGAGGGCTGGCACTGGATCCGCGATACCCAGCTCCATGAGGACGCCCACCGCTACCGGGGCAATGGTGCTGGCGCGATGGCGACGCTGCGAACGGCAGCCCTGAACTTGCTGCGGCTGACGGGATTTCAATCGATCCGCGCTGGCATGCAGGCGGTGATGCACGACATCAGGGCCCTGCTGGCGATGGCGCTGCGGCAGCCAACCCCGAGACCAGACTGAAACTTTGAATCAGCCCTGCGTGGTAGGGCACGTGCCAACTTCCTCCGTGTTGCCAGGCAGAAGAAGCCACGCCGCCGCAAGATAAAAGCCACGATACGGCGCCAGCTCGACTACCTGCAGCGAAATCTTGATGCCATCGATGCTCTGATCGCCTCTGGGGCAAGGCTTTCGGGACTGAAGACGCACTGGTGGCATAAGCTCTTAGTGATCAGCGAGCTGCACCGCCAACAAAGCATCCTGCTTTACGCCAAAACGCGTAGCATCCCCGACCGCATCGTCAACTTGGTTCAGAGACAGGTTCGTCCCATTGTTCGTGGCAAGGCAAGAGCTGCTGTTGAGTTCGGTGCCAAGATCAGTGTTGCCGTGCGTAATGGCTTTGCCTTCCTGCACAGGATCAGCTGGGATCCATACAATGAAGCGGAGGATCTGATTCCACAAGCCAAGAAATACAAGCAAGAATACCGATGTTATCCTGAACGAATCTGCGCCGATCGCATCTACATCAATACCAAGAACCGGAACTTCTGTGCTAGAAACAATATACGGCTGTCTGGTAAGCGATTAGGAAGACCACCAAAGGATCCAGAGATCAATGCTGCTCACAAGCAGCAGCTCAGCGCAGACCAGCGGAGGCGAAACGAGGTGGAAGGATGCTTTGGATCAGGGAAGAGGAAGTATTCACTTGATTTGATTATGGCTCGGCTGGCCAAAGTTGCAGAGACATCGATCTCCATGGCATTTCTGGTGATGTGCGCAGAGAAGATTAGGAGGCTCCTCCGCCTCTTTTTTGTCATTATCTTTGCCTGCTTCTACGCCTGGCAATGGCCAGGCTGTCTCTGGATGCTGCTCAGGAGCATTTGGCTGCTTGAGACAGCTGAATCGCTGGTCACTGGATAACCGTGCCTGCGAGCTGTCTCCGCCCTGCTCCCTGGCCGAAATCGGAACCAGCTCACGATTTGTTTTTTCAGGGATCACTAATTAATAGGTCAGAATTAATTGCTCACCCTTTTGAGGCAGAAAATCTCAAGTTCAACATTGCATGGCTGCCGACCTACCTAACCCACGCCTCCGACAAGACCAATTCGCCCAGAAGCAGCCGATTTAACTTGGCAATAAAAGCGTTTGCGTGTGTCATCAGAAAGAGTTGCAAAGAAAAGGAGCTCTTCGAAGGTTCCAGGTGTCTGCTTGCCGCAAAAAGATATATGTTGAATCTGAGTAAAATGATTTGACTTAAGTCCATCTTCGGGATACATGCTTGTCGGTGCCTTGAGCCCGACCTCTAAAATGTAGGACTGCTGCTCATCACTTGAATAACCTTCGACAGTCATCCAATGCTTCATCTCAGTGAAACATTCTTCATCGAAGAGTGATGTTAAAAGTGGCAAGTCATGCGCCTCTAAAGCTTGAATAATCTGTGATATAAATAAGTTAAGTAGAGGCTCGTCGGTATACCTCGTTTCCTTTCTCTCCGGCATGTAGTATCCACTTGGAAGCCTCATGGGGAAAACAGGGCATTCTGAAGGATTGTTACAGCATTGGGAGGCCTGGCTAATAAGGGTGTCGATCTCTTGTGCAACCTCCTGCTGCCATTGATTTAACTGAGTTATGGTAGGCGGATCATTGAAATAGCGCGTATGTGACTGGACAAATTCAATATCGTTTCTTATGGTTAGTAGCTTTAAGTGCAAACGTTCATAATCGGATAACCTACTGCCTTGAGTGGTTATGTCGACTAGATTTGGGCCGACCGGCAAGTTTAGAGTTCGATAATCGGAAACTAGTACCTCATAGGGAACTGGTTGATTAAGCACAATTGAAGGGAATGCGCACAGCCGCTGCATTACCTCCTCAATGTCATCAGCTAGTCTCTGCTCTTCACCAGTTCCAGCACGTTGATAAGTTGAGATATTTACTTGGCTTTGGGAGATCATTTCCTTGGTGGTGTTATTGAGCCTCATATCAGCACTCGCTGAAGCAAGAGCACCACCATATTTAGCCTGTAATGATGCTGCAATTTTCTGCTGCATCTCTTCGGTACTAGATGAAATAGAAATGATTGCAAAGAACTCGCCCCCCATTTGCATGCCACGAACAAACCCATCTCCATATCTCTGCTGGAAAATATCTTGCTTTCCTGAACTAATTAGCGTAGCTGCTTCTGGCAACAAATTGACATTCTCACAGAGCTTAAATGCATTTTCGACGACACACCTCGCCAAGAGAAAAATTGATTGGGATGTAAATCGGGATTCATTAACATACTTAAACTTTCCTGAAGCGGAGAATAAATTGTACTGCCCCGAGGCTCGCGCTGAAACACCAACAGATTCATACAGGTCCTCTAAGGATCGAATTTGCGTTATATTATATGTGACATTTTGACCCGGGGCTCCGGTTGGACCCGATGGCTCACCTGGATTTACACCCTTGCCAGCTATTGCCCCATTCAGGAGGTTGATCCCCATACCAAAGTTCATTCCTTTTGACCAAGGGATGATCCTCGACTGCTCCACGGTGGGCTCTGAATTAGTCTCGCCAGATATTAGCATGAGATCCTTGCGGATTCAATTAATGTCTCTTTTCTTTGTACAAGTCTGCCGCCCCTTGAGAGTATACTATAATTTAGGCAGATATTCCTGGGTAGCCGCAAAAGAAAGATGGTGAGATGACTTATTTGTATCGTCGGATTGGCAATCCCACAAAATCAAGCGAAGAAGCTCGCGTCGAAGAAGATATTCAATTCATTTGACAGGCCTAGCGAGATATCGAAAGGACCCACTCTTCGAACAAGCCCCTCGAGTGGTCAGGCCACCATCATCTCTCTGCTCCGCCCCCCAAGCTCCTTGCCTGCCACTCAGGGGCAGCGTTAGCCCGACAGTAATCACATGGGTTTTCTAAACGACCATTTTACCAGAATTCGCACCTCTCTACTCGCGAAAGCTGAAGAGGCAGGAATCCTTCGCCATTCAACCTCCAAGGGTACTGCGCGAGAATTGATCGTTGCTGACTTTCTGGAAAGCTCACTGCCCCGAGAGTTTGACTTTGTGACCGGAGAGATAACGTCTCCGACTGGCCGCAGATCAGGTCAGCTCGACATAATGTTACTTCCGCAGAGTGCCCCAAGATTTCTTTTGGCCCCAGGTGTCTCACTCGGTCTCCTTCATGCGGTTACGGCTGTAATCGAAGTAAAATCGGTTCTTTCGACTGCACCTCTATGGAATCCATCGGAACTTCGGAACGCCATTGAAACTGTGAGGTCTGTTCGTCAGCTAGAGATCAGTCCTAGGCTTGATCCTTGGCCGTGGAGTGCTGCACGCGCGTTAACTTGCGAGCATATTAAACTCGATCATATCCCAGTATGTGTCGTCGCATTCAAAGGACCCACAATAGAGACGCTACTGGTTTACCTCTCCCAAATTGCCGCTTCCAATAGGGCTGATCTTCCTAACGTGATCACCTGTCTTGAGCGTGACTACACGCTGATTCTGAATGACGGATGGATTTATAATCCAGCCAAGCTCTCGGAGGATTCACGTCAAATGCTTTACTTGAAGGGCGACTGCTCCTCCCTTGTTGACCTTTTCGATTTCCTCATGAAAGTGACTCAAGCATGGACCTACGCGAGTCCACGAACTCCCTTTTCACATTATCTGTGATGAACATCCTCATGTCGCAGGCTAACATCCAGATGCAGAAGTCGGGTACAAATGTTGGTTTCTATGCCTAGATCATTGCCCGCTTCTGATCTGGAGAGTTAGCCTGTCGACCATGGAGTCAATGTGATGGCTGAAACCGCTCGAGTTCATTACGTCTTCTTGGATGTAGTAGGTTTTACTAAAGATCGGAGTGTCGAGGCACAGTCCGACGTTGTAGCGACCCTAAACACCGTCATCAAAAGTTCGCTGGCGACCGTGAATGCTCCGCAGAATAAAACCATCCTTCTCCCGACAGGCGACGGCGTTGCCATCGCTCTCATAAATGCAGTCGGCATAGATACCCATCTCCTACTTGCTCTTCAGGTTCTTCGTATGATTGCAGAACAGAACGACACCGCACCAGAGCCATCTAGACGCTTCGAGGTTAGAGTAGGTATAAATGAGAATATCGATAACCTGGTGAAAGATGTCAACGGCAGACGTAATGTTGCTGGTGCGGGCGTATCCATGGCTCAACGAATCATGGATGTTGCAGATGGCGGACAAATTCTTGTCGGCCCTACTGTTTTCGATAGCTTGCGACAAAGAGAGCGCTATATGTCGTGCTTTAGGGCCTTCACGGCACGTGGAAAGCACGGCATGACATTCCCTGTTTATCAGTTCGTATCTAAAGAACCTGGACTGAACGTTGACATCCCGTCAGTGTTTGCCGTCAAGAAGCGAGCGCCAGAGAAGCTCACAATGTATGCCGCCTATTACTTTGGACACGCTATTGCGAATCGCGACTTCCTCCTTTCCCGCAAAAGCGACTCCACGAGGGACTATGCAGCTGCCATATTGCTTTCTTTCCTCGCAGAGGATTCCGTGAATGCATCTGAAACACCTAGTCACGAAGAAGCGACGACGCTTACTTGGAAGTCAGGGATAGCCACGTTTGAAGAGCAGTATAAGCATTATGATGGTCTCGAGTTTGGGGTTTTGGCTCGTTTCTCAAAGCTACTAACCGACACGCTATCTTCTTATGCGGAGCACTTTGAAGGGGCCCAATGGAGTAAGTCGACTTGGCTGGTAAAGGCTTCGGGCGTACAGAAACTGATGTCAGAGTGGCCTCAAGTCGCGAGTGAGTTAGGCATCACTGCTGAGGAAGCAGGCTAACAAGCCCCTCGAGTGGACAGGCCACCAAGAGCACTTTGCTCCGCCAGCCAAAGCTCCTTGCCTGCCACTCAGGGGCAGCGTTATCCGTATCCAGCAAGCCGTCGAGAGGTAGCCGCATCTGGTACCGGTAGGGAGTACCATGAAGGAATGAAGCGGAAGTACCAGCGCGCCCTTGAGCTGATCTTCTCCCGACCTGTAAGCGGCAGCTTGCCGTGGAGGGACATCGAAGCCCTGTTTCAGGAGCTTGGTGGAGAGGTCAGCGAGAGGGCGGGCAGCCGAGTCGCGGTCGTTCTGTTTGGCGAAGTCAGGGTCTTCCACAGGCCCCACCCATCGCCCAATACAGATAAGGGTGCTGTTGCTTCAATCCGCAAATGGTTCGAAGAACACGGAGTGACACCATGAATTTGATGAAAGTGGACGGCTACCAAGCCAAGATTGAGTATGACGAGGAAACGGATCTTTTTCGCGGGGAGATTCTCGGGATTTCTGGTGGAGCAGACTTCTATGGCTCAACCCCAGATGAACTTCGTCATGAGTTTAAGAAATCGCTGGAGGTGTTTCTTGAGGTCTGCAAGGAACAAGGAATTGAGCCGCGTAAACAGTATTCAGGTAAGTTCAATTTGCGAATTCCACCTGAGCTGCATGAGAAGTTGGCGATGACTGCGGAGGTGCAGGGGAAGAGTCTCAACACGCTTGCCCAGGAAGCGCTGCAGAGAAGTGTTGCTGCATAGAGGAAAGTATAACTTGCCATACACCTGAGCCGCAACCGAAAGGCTATATTCTTTGCCGATCACACCTCGCAACCTCGTGATGGCAGCGTTCTGCGGCACAGAGACCTTGAGTTGCTTGGCGCGTGGCACTGGCCGGATCATGGGCGACCTGAGTAGACTGTTATGAATACCCCAGTGCATCAGTAACCGGAGGAGCATTCAATGCAAACGATCAAGTACGTTCATTGGCAGGTGGACGATTCCTGGATTGGCTACCTTGAAGAATATCCTGATTACTGGACGCAAGGCGAAAACCTGGCTGATTTAGTTGAACATTTGAAGGATCTATACCTTGACCTATCAGGTGGCCATATTCAGGGTGCTCGCAAGCTCGGTGAATTAGTCATGCCATGATGCGGGCTGATCTGATCAGGTCGATCGAGCAGGGTGGATGCGTCCTAGTACGCCATGGAGGTAGACATGATTGGTATTGAAATCCAGCTACAGGTGTCTCGCAGCCAGTGCCCAGGCATCGTGAGATCAAGGAACCGCTTGCTCGCCGCATTATCCGTCTTCTGCTGGATAGCTCGATAGATCCTTCCAGCGGTGATAACTGACTGTCCGCAGAACAATGCCATTCACCAGACCCGCCACCATGATGAGCTGGTCTCACCATTGCCTCTTGCAGCCAGGTGATGGCAGCGTTCGGCCCACTGCAGTCTGCTTGTTCAACGAGTTTGACTGGGGTGATTTTATAGCTAGAAAGAGAAGTGGAATTTGATGTCGCCACAGAAAGAAACGCGAACAGCCTGGGTATTCCGTCACTCCTTGACGGGTGCAGCCCAGCTCAGGTGGGATGTGCCAGCAGCCTGGATTAGCGACCCACTTCTAACTTAAACCATCTTACCAATGAATGTCTTCCTATCACATGCCTCAGAAGACAAAGAAATGGCCGAGCAGATACAGCTGGCATTGGTAGGCGCGGGAATAGATGTGTTTTTCGATTCGGAGAGTCTTCCCGTTGGTGGTGACTATCATGCGCGCATTCGAAAAGCGGTAGATGACTCCGATCTTTTTATCTTCCTCATTAGCCATCATTCGATTGCCAAGGGCAGTTACTGCCTCAGCGAACTTGCCCTTGCTCGCGAGAGGTGGCCCCACCCCAAAGGAAGGGTCATTCCTGTTCGAATAAGTGCGGTGTCATTTGATCTAATTCCCAATTACCTTCGTGCTGTTACCATCCTGGAACCCGATGGAAGCATCCCTGCAGATGTCCTTTCTGTCGTTACCCAAACTAGACCGACAATAGTCCCCGCATCCACGGTGAAATGGCTACCGCTCCTCGCACTCCTCCTCCTAGCGGGTACAGTTTGGTGGAATGGGCAACGCCTAAAGCCCACCCAAGGAATTCCGCAGAAACCAGTTGTACAAGGGGAGATCAAGACAGAACAAGCCGTAATGGGCCTGCGGGAACAGTTGGAGAGGATCGCGACGGATCTAAACCGCCGAAGGAGCGGCACCATGGTTGATGGTCTGATCGTCAACGGAGACATCGTGCCACTCACGGACTTTCTCACTCGTCTGGAGGCAAGTAAACATCTCATCCCCCGTGATATCCACGACACAATGCAGGAGCAGGGCCTGCTGCTGCTGGAGTTTGCCAATGCACGTGATGATGCCTCTGCCAGTAAAATCATGGACCGCTATGTGAAACTACGCGAACAGTTTTATCATCAGTTTCAAGAGGCTTACCAGAGCCCTTCCTCACCCACTCCGGCAACCCCACGGCTTTATCCGGAAAGGGGTTTGGTGGAATAGGACAAGGGCGCAAGCATAAGGAATGCACGGCAAAATGGGCCAGCCGCACAGGCGCATCCACGGCCCATACGGCTGGTGCAAGTATCCTCAGATGTTATCGATAACCTTAAGGTTGCTGGAGCTGGCTGGCAAGCTCGTATGGATCCTGTTATAAAGGAATGTTTGCACAATCACTCCACTGGAGTTGCGAAGGGGTCTAGCTTCATGATTCAGAAGACGGGAGCGGAGGTAATCGGTACTTCCAAAATCTCGGCCGCTTCTGATCTTGAGCGTTAGAAGCATCGGCAAGAGCGAGCAGAAATGTCCCTTGGGGGAAGCTGGTGCTGATGGCATAAGCAGACCCTGCAGCCCAGCTCCGAGCACCGTGCGACACCCTTGATGATAATACCGTATGGCAGCTGGTAGGATGATGGGGTAACGGCGGGGTGCTTGCCATGGCGGTGATCTCACTCAAGTTGCCCGAAGCCCTTGATGCTCAGCTCACAGAGCAGGCTCATCGTCGTCGGCTGAGCAAGTCTGAGTTGGTTCGACGAGCATTGACGGCGTTCCTCCAGTCCTCAGAGCAGGGAGTGGGAGGCTCTGCACCGCAATCCGCCGCTGATCTGTTGGCCGATTTGGTAGGTTGTTGTGCTGATGGACCAGCAGATTTATCATCCAACCCTGCTTACATGTCTGACTTTGGTGCAAACTGATTATGGTGCTGCTGCTGGATACAGGCCCTTGGGTTGCCCTGTTGAATCGCAACGACACTCATCATAGATGGGCAGTTGAACAGTTTCGATTTTTTCAGCCTCCATTGCTGAGCTGTGAGGCTGTCGTTGCGGAGACTTGTTTCCTGCTGAAGCGCGCCAGTTTTGATCCCTCGCTGGCTTTGCAGTTCATAGAGCGAGGGGTAGTTCAATTGCCGTTCGTTCTACAAGAGCAGATCGGCTCTGTGAGTTCACTCTTCAAGCGTTATGAGAATGTTCCTGCCTCTCTTGCTGATGCTGCTTTGATTCGGCTGGCGGAGATGAACGACTCACCGTTGCTTCTCACTACCGACAGCGACTTCCATATCTACCGTCGCCATGGAAGACAAACGATTCCTTTGGTCAGTCCGTGATTGTAGGGATCGTACAGTCGATGCGAAGGTCTGCTGGCGTTGCCTGTGGAGAAGCGACACTTCGAACACACTCCTCGTGTGGACAGGCCTACACCTAATCACTGCTCCGCCAACAAAGGCGCCCTGCCTGATACTCAGGGGCAGCGCTCGAGTGATTTTCATGTTTTTTGCCAGCCCAGGGCGTCAACATCGGCAGATGACGTGAGTGGTTCCTTGCTGCTTGTCTTTCGAACTGAGCCTGCTCCGAGGAATTCTGGGCACTGGGCTTGTGCCGCTCCTTGCTCACCACCGCGCTGCCACCGAATCGCGCCGCTGCTTGCCTGCCCACCAGAAAGCCCCCGCCATCGGCAGGGGCCTGAAGTGCGGCAGGCCCCTGGGCGCTGCCGCGGAAGCGGTGGACCGGCCTCAGACCTTACGGCTGTAGAACTCGACCACCAGCAGTTCGTTGATCTCCAGGGCCACCCACTCCCGCTCGCATCTACCCACCACCTTGGCGGTGAGCTTGGGCTTGTCGAGTTCGAGGTGCGGGGGGATGTTGGCCAGGCCGGGGAACTCCAGGTTGCCTTCGGCCAGCTTCTTGCTGCACTTGCGCTCGCGCACGGCGACCACATCGCCGGGGCGGCACTGGTAGCTGGGGATGTCGACCAGCCGCCCGTTCACGGTGACGTGCCCGTGGTTCACGAACTGGCGGGCGCCCGGCACGGTGGGGCCGAAGCCCAGGCGGAAACAGACGTTATCGAGACGGTTCTCGAGCAGCTTGAGCAGGTTGGTTCCGGTGGAACCCTCCTGGGCACGGGCTTTCTTCACGTAGCGGACGAGCTGACGTTCGGAAATGCCGTAGTTGAAGCGAAGCTTCTGCTTCTCTTCCAGACGGATCGCGTATTCGGAGCGCTTGCGACGGGCTTGGCCGTGCTGACCGGGGGGATAAGCCCGCTTGGCGGACTTACGGGTGAGACCGGGAAGGTCCCCCAAGCGCCGCGTGATCCTCAGGCGAGGGCCGCGGTAGCGAGACATAACAGATGGGCAGGGTGGAAGGGCGCCGCTGAGGCGGGGCGGGCGTCATGCTGGAATGCATCCCGCCGGCCGGAACCGTGCAACGCCGATTGGCGATCTTAAACCGAGGCCTGGCCGCCCTTCTTCTGGCCTTGATCGAGGCCTATCGACGCTGGATCTCGCCCCTGCTGGGGCCGCACTGCCGCTTCGTGCCCAGCTGCAGTGCCTACGGTCTGGAGGCGATCCAGCGCCACGGACCCTGGCGCGGCGGCTGGCTCACCGTCCGCCGCCTGTGCCGCTGCCACCCCTTCACGCCCTGCGGCTGCGATCCCGTTCCCGACTGAATCCTTCCCATGCCGCATCTGCCCTCCCTGCTGCTGTTCAGCCGCCAGGGCTGCTGCCTGTGCGAGGGGCTGGAGGAACGGCTCCGCGCCCTGCCCCAGCCCCCGCCTCTCCGGGTGGTGGACGTGGACCTCGATCCGGCCCTGCGCGCCCGCTACGACCTGAGTGTGCCGGTGCTGGCCCTGGAGGGGGCGGAGGGCGAGGGCTGGCAGGAGCTGCCCCGGGTGCCGCCCCGCCTCGGTGGTGAGCGGTTGGCCGACTGGCTGGTTCGCCATGGTGCTCCGGCGCCTCAGGCCGGCGAAGGAGCCGCCTGCGGAGAGAGCCGGCACAGCACCGGCGGGCAGCCCGGCCATTCGCCCTAGAAAGGGCCCCTCACGGCCCTCCGCCACTCCATGACCCAGCTGCTTCATCCGCTGCTCCACGAGGTGGGTCTGCCGCTGTCTGCCGCCCTTCCGAACGCGGAGCTGGACAGCATCAGCTGTGACTCCCGGCGGGTCGGGCCTGGCACCCTGTTCATCGGCCTGCCGGGCGGCAAAGTGGATGGCGGCAGCTTCTGGCGCCAGGTGCTGACCGCCGGTGCGCCCGCGGCCATCATCGGCGCGGCCGCCGCAGCCGCAGATCCCCCCTCCCCGGAGGACCCGGTGCTGGTGGCCCCCGATCCTGTGGCCTTCTGGGCCGGCGAGCTGGCGTCGGCCTTCTGGCAGAACCCCAGCCAGCGCTTCCAGCTCATCGGCGTCACCGGCACCAACGGCAAGACCACCACCACCTACCTGATCGAGCACCTCGCGGCCCGGGCCGGCCATCCGGCGGCCCTGTTCGGCACGCTGGTGAACCGCTGGCCCGGCCACTGCGTGACGGCCCAGCACACCACCGCCTTCGCCGACACCCTGCAGACCCAGCTGGCCCAGGCGCTGGAGGCCGGCGCCCGGATCGGTGCCATGGAAGTGAGCTCCCATGCCCTCGACCAGCAGCGGGTGGCCGGCTGCCGCTACGCCGGCGTGGTGTTCACCAACCTCACCCAGGACCACCTCGACTACCACCCCAGCATGGACGACTACTTCGCCGCCAAGGCGAAGCTGTTCGCCCCGCCCCTGCTCAGCGGCGGCGCCGTGGTGAACATCGATGACCCCTGGGGGCGGCGTCTGGCGGAGCGGCTGCAACAGGAGAACAGGCTCTGCTGGCGCAGTTCGCTGGAGGATCCGGCCGCCGAGCTGCGGATCGTCGATCTCGAGATGGCGGCGGGCGGGGTGGCGGGCACCCTCGTGAGTCCGGTGGGGGAGGGGACCTTCCGCTCGCCGCTGGTGGGCCGCTTCAACCTGATGAATCTCCTGCAGGCCGTGGGTGTGCTCGCCCAGCTGGAGATTCCCCTGCCCCGGTTGCTGGAGGGGCTGGAGAGCTTCCGCGGCGTGCCCGGCCGGATGGAACGGGTGGCGGGGCCGGGCACCCGTCCCGTCCCTTCCGTGCTGGTGGACTACGCCCACACCCCCGATGGCCTGGAGAACGCCCTGGCGGCCTGCCGGCCCTTCACCCGCGGACGCCTGATCTGCGTGTTCGGCTGCGGCGGTGATCGCGACCGCAGCAAGCGGCCCCAGATGGGGGCGATCGCGGCCCGGCTCGCCGATGCGGTGGTGGTCACCTCCGACAACCCCCGCACGGAGGATCCCCGCCGGATCCTCGACGATGTGGTGGCCGGCATCCCGGCCGGCACGGAGCTGCAGGTGGAGGCGGATCGGGCGGCGGCGATCGCCGCCTCGATCGCTGCCGCCGGGCCCGACGATCTGGTGCTGATCGCCGGCAAGGGCCATGAGGATTACCAGATCCTCGGCACCACCAAGATCCATTTCGACGACCGGGAGGAGGCCGAGCGGGCCCTGCGGGCCCGCTGCCATTGATCCTCAGCCGCCGCCGGACGCCCGCCCGTCAGCGGAACACCACGCCGGCGCGGTCGTAGCGCACGTCGAACTCGCGCACCCAGCCTCCCTGGCTCACCTCCAGCCAGTCGCCGCGCCGCAGGCCGGTGAGGTGCACGCTGTCGCCGTTGCGCACCCGGTGCAGCACCGCCGAGGCACCGTCGGCGTGCTCACGCACCTCCAGCAGGCCGTCACGCGCGGCCGCTTCCGCCAGCCACAGGCCGTCACCCACGCCCCGCACGGCGCCGGCAGCGGTGCCGAAACCGGAGGCGGCTGCGGGCACGTAGGCAGCGCCGTCCTTGGCGCGCAGGGCAGCCCAGGAAAGCAGGCCGAGACCGATCGGCAGCAGCAGCCACCAGGCTTTGGTGCGGTCCACCGGCACGCTGAGATCCGGTGCGGCAGCCGGTTCGAGCACACCGGCGGCGGCTTCTCCGAGGGTGCCCATCACCCCTTTGCTGATGCTGTAAGGGCAAGTGAGACGGGCCTTGCTGCTGCCATCGCGGGTGAGGTTGAAGATCACCTCCACCCGGTCGGAATCCAGCGAGCGGGCGGAGATCACCTCGGCCATCTCAGTGTTCCAGCCGTTCTTGCCGGCACTCTCAAGGCAGGCCACCTTCGCGGTCTCGATCATCTCCTGCGGCTCGAGGGCCCGGGCCGGAGCGACCAGCACCGCCAGGCTCACCATGGTGGTGGTGCCGAGCACAAGAGCGTGGAGCGGGGATCGGGGATGGGGCATGGCAGTGACCCTCCGGAGCGGAGGGAGGCGTGGGGAACCGCTGGCAACCTATTCACGCCCACAGTTTCAGGCCAACGGGTTCACGCCGAAAGGTTCACATCTGCGGGATTGACCAGGGTGAAATCCTCAAGAAAGGACCGAATTCGTCAAGCGGCAACGCGCTTCCCCCAGGAATCTTCGCGTTTCCTTTGGCAGGTTGCTGCATTTTGTTGCGGGAGCAGAGGATTGAGTCTCTGGAGTCCTGCTCATTTCCTTGCAGAGGGTTGCGGGTTTCGGTAAGCCTGTCAGTATATTTTTGTCTTCACGCTCTTCGTCAATTTCCGCATGGCAGCGATTCCCCTGTCCAGGAAGTTCCTTGCCGAATTGATCGGCACCTTCTGGCTCGTCCTCGGAGGCTGCGGCAGTGCCGTTCTGGCCGCCGTCTTCCCGTACAACAGCCCCGCCACGGAGAATCCTCTCGGCCTCGGCTTCCTCGGGGTTGCCCTGGCCTTCGGTCTCACCCTGCTCACGATGGTGTACGCCATCGGCCACATCTCAGGCTGCCACATCAATCCGGCGGTCAGCTTCGGTCTCTGGGCCTCCGGTAAGTTCCCCGGTTCCCAGATGGTCGCCTACATCGTGGCCCAGGTGCTGGGGGCGATCATCGCCGGCGGCGTGATCCTCCTGGTGGCCAGCGGCCGTGAGGGCTTCTCCCTCTCCGGCAGCAATCCGCTCGCCACCAACGGCTTCGCTGCCCATTCCCCCGGTGGTTACGGCTTCTGGGCGGCCCTGATCATCGAAGTGCTGCTCACCTTCATCTTCCTGATCGTCATCCTCGGCGCCACCGACCGCCTGGCGCCCACCGGTTTCGCCGGCGTGCCGATCGGCCTCGCGCTCACCCTGATCCACCTGATCAGCATCCCGGTCACCAACACCTCGGTCAATCCCGCCCGCAGCACCGGCGTGGCGGTATGGGCCGGCGCCGAGGCGATGGGTCAGCTCTGGCTGTTCTGGGTGGCCCCGATCGTGGGGGCTCTGCTGGCGGGCTGGGTGTATCGCAACTTCCTCGACTCCTACCGCGCCCCCGATTTCGAGCCTTCGGCCAGCGGCGGCCGTTGAGCATCGGATCACGGCTGTGTGTTGGGGGGCCGTGAGGCCCCCTTTCTGCTGAACGCCTTCCGCCTCAGCCTGCGGCGATCAGCTCGGCCAGGGCGGCCAGCAGCCGGTCCACCTCCTCGTCGGTGGTGGTCACGTGGGTGCAGGCCCGCAGGCAGAGCGGATCCTCGAGCTTCCGCAGCCAGATGCCCCTCTCGCCGAGCCGCTTCACCACCAGCGCCGGCTCCAGCGATGCCAGGGTGAAGCTCACCAGTCCCGCCGGCGGCGGCACCTCCAGCAGGGTCCGTACGCCCGGCAGCTGCTGCAGGCCGTGCCAGAGGCGGCCGCTGCTGTGCTTGATCCGGGTCAGTCGCTCCTCGGCCGCTCCCTCCGCCGCCAGCAGCGCGAGGGAGCGATCCAGGCCCGCAAACAGGGGTGTGCAGGAGGTGGCCACCTCGAAGCGGCGGGCATCGCCATGGAAGCGGCTTTCGCTGATGGATTCGTCGGCCAGGCTGCGCCAGCCGATCAGGGTCGGCCGGGCTTCCGCCAGGGTGCGCTCCGAAAGCAGCACCGCTCCCAGACCCTCCGGCCCGCAGCACCACTTGTGGCCCGTGCCGGCATAGATGTCGGCGGCGCGGGCCGCCCCCTCCAGCGGCAGGCTGCCCAGCGACTGGGCCGCATCCACCAGCAGCCAGGGGTGGGCGGGATGCTCCCGCAGTCGGGCGGCCACGGCGGCGATCGGCATCACCTGGCCGGTGTTCCAGAGCAGGTGGGAGAGCACCACCAACCGGGTGCGGTTGCCGAGGGCCCGCTCCAGGGCTGCCAGCACCGCGGCATCGGTGGCGGCGGCATCGCCGCGCAGGCGCGTCACGGAGAACGTGGCCAGGCTCAGGTGCTCGCGCCGGGCCAGTTCATGGCAGGCGGCCACCACGCCCGGGTGCTCGGCGTCCGCCAGCAGGATCTCATCCCCCGGACGCCAGGGCAGGCCCCACAGGGGCAGCACGCAACCCGAGGTGACGTTCTCGGTGAAGGCGATCCGGTGGGGCCCCGCTCCGAAGATCTCCGCAAGGCGCAGGCGCAGTTGGCTGGTGGTGCGGGTCACCAGCGGCCAGACGGCCTCGCTGAAGGGGCCCAACTGCTGGATCTCCCTCCAGCAGGCCACGATCGCCTCAAGGGAGGGGGTGGGCAGGGGGCCCTGACCGCCGTAGTTGAAGTAGGTCTTGTTGGCGAGGGCGGGCATCAGGGCCCGCAGGGAGCTTCCCGCCGCTGGTGATTGGCTGCTGCTGCTGATCATCGGCGCCGCCTGCCGCCGGTTGGGCCGGGGTGCCGGCCACCGCCGAAGTTCAGAGAACCTGGCCCACGGCTACGGCGGCCACCGCGGAGAACAGGGTGATCCCGAGCGCCGTGAAGGGGTTCTGTCCCTGGGCCACGGCCACGCTGGTGATCACGCCGGCGCCGAGGCAGGCCACAGCCAGCTGGGTGGCCAGTTCACCGCGGGAACGGGGGGTGGGGCTTGGGATCACGGGGGACACAGGTGCTCGGCTGACGCTAGGGAGCACGGGCGGACCGGTCCCGCCGGCAGCGGTGGGTCGTTACCAGACGTGGGAGTTCTTCAACCGGCGTTACACGCCCGGGCTGGCGATCCGCGGGGCGGAGGCGGGCCGGGCCCGGCCGCTGCTGGCCCACTGCCGCAGGGCCTCCAACTGTTCACGGGCCGTGCGCGACAGCGGCACCACCTGGCTGGCCGCGGCGATCAGGTCGGCCTCCGCCAGATCGCGGCCTTCGCCGAACGCCAGATGCATCGCCTCGATCACCGTCTGCTCCAGCTCCGCGCCGGAGAAACCTTCGGTGCGTCCCACGAGCACCTCCAGGGGCAGGGTGTGCTGCGGCCGGCGCCGGCGCAGCTGCAGATCGAGGATCGTGCGCCGTTCCTCGGCGTCGGGGAGTTCGAGCAGGAAAATCTCGTCGAAGCGGCCCTTGCGCAGCAGTTCCGCCGGCAGGCGCTCCACCGCGTTGGCGGTAGCCACCACGAACACCGCGCTCGTCTTCTCCGCCATCCAGGTCAGCACGCTCGCCAGCACCCGTTGGCTGGTGCCACCGTCGCTGCGGCTGTCGCCGCTCCCCAGCCCGAAGCCCTTGTCGATCTCGTCGATCCACAGCACGCAGGGGGCCATGGCCTCGGCGCGCTGGATCATCTCGCGGGTGCGGGCCTCGCTGGCCCCCACCAGGCCTGCGAACAGCCGGCCCACATCAAGGCGCAGCAGCGGCATGCCCCAGCTGTGGGCGATCGCCTTGGCGGTCAGCGACTTGCCCGTGCCCTGGGGCCCCACCAGCAGCACGCCGCGGGGCAGGGGCAGCCCGTAGGCGCGCGCCTCCTCCCCGAAGGCCCGGTGGCGCTGCTCCAGCCAGTGCTTCAGCCGCTCAAGGCCGCCGATGTCGGCCGGGGTGGCCTCGCTGGGGCAGTACTCCAGAAGCTCGCTGCGGGCGATCGCCTGGCGCTTCTCCTCCAGCACCTCCGCCAGATCCTCCTCCCCGAGCCCGCCGCGGCGGGCCAGAGCCCGCGCCGCCAGCTGCCGCACCCGCTGGGCACTCAGGCCATGGCAGGCGGCCGTGAGCGAGGCGAGCACGTCGGACGGCATCGGCCTGCCGGTGGCCTCGGCGATCGCCCGCAGCAGGGCCCCGATCTCCTCCGCGTCGGGCAGGGGCAGCTCCAGCAGGGTCACCGTGTCTTCCAGCTCCCGCGGCAGCATCCATTCGGGCGCACTGATCACCAGCGTGTGGGGGAGGCGGCGGAGCTCGATCGCCAGGTTGCGCAAACGCCGGCAGATGCCCGCGTCATCGCCGTAGCGGTGGAAGTCTTTGAGCAGAAGGATCGCCCCCGGCTCCGGAGGCAGGGCCGTGAGGAGGTCGAGGGCCGCCATCGGCTGACGCGCCGCTTCCCCGTCGCGGTTCGGCGCGCCGCGCAGGCCGGCGACGAAGTCCCAGCGCAGCAGGGGGCGGCTGCCCAGGCGCTGGGCCACCTGCTCCAGCAGGGTTTCCACCCGATCCTCCTCAAGGCTGCGGATCCAGAGGATCGGCGTGCGGGCGCGGATCAGCAGATCCAGCTGGTCGGCAAGGGAGGCGCTCATGGCGGAACCCGTCAGGGCCGTCAGGACTTGAGGCGTTGCAGGGTGGCCCAGCGGGGGTCGCCGCCCGCGGGCTCGCTGCTCCAGGTGGCCGGCCCCGGGCAGTCGGGCCCGCAGCGGTTCACCAGGGGCAGCTGAAGGCTGAGCTGCTCGAACAGCCAGCGCTCCGGGTCGAAGCGGCCCTCGGCGTCGAGGCGATCGTCGAGATCGTCGCCAGCGGGAGCCAGGTCGTCGACAGCGGCCCGGAACGGATCGGGATCGTTGGGGGTGCGGATCTCCACCAGCTCCTCCACCTCGGCACGCAGGGGGTGGTTGAAATGCTGCAGGCAGCGGTCGCAGCAGAGGGTGACGATCGTGGTCACCCGGGCCTTGAGCTCGAGGGCCGTGCCGTGATGACGGGCCTCCAGCGATCCCCTCACCGGGGTGAGGCTGGCCAGGCCCTCCACGGGCTGATCCACCTCCCAGCACCTGCCTGTGGCCTGCAACCGCAGCTCCGGCAGCGACACCGGCCGCAGCGGCTCCGTGGTGGGACCACCGCCTTCGCTCACTTGCGGCCCTTGGGTTCGAAGGGAAGGCGGCCGCTGGCGGGGGCGTTGCCTGCCGTGGCGGCCACGGTCTGCTGGGCAAGCTGCTTGTCGAGGATCTTCTGAAGGTTGTCGGGCAGAGCCTCGCGGCTCAGGAGCCACGTCTGCACCCCCTGGAAGATGTTGGCCACCACCATGTAGAGCAACACACCGGCGGGCAGGGGGAAGAACAGGAACATCGCCGTGATCATGACCGGCGTGATCTTGTTGGCGGTGGCCTGCTGCGGGTTGGCGGGCATGCCCATGCCCGAGAGCAGCTGCGACACGAACAGGGTGGCGCCGAAGGAGGCCACCAGGATCGCCACATCCCAGTTCACGGCCCCGTCGGTGAGGAAGCCCACCTGACCGAGGGCCTTGATGAACAGGAAGCCGCTGCGAGCGGCCAGGCCGGGGATCTTGCCCTCCACCACGGCGTCGCCGGGGGCCAGGGCGTGGATGGTGCCGTCGGAATCCACGCTCACGATGCCCTCGCCCTTGGTCACACTCCAGGTGGGGTTGAAGGCGTCTCCGTTCTCCACGCCGTCGAGAACGGAGGCGAAGCTGCCGCCTTCACGGGTGTGCAGATCCACCTTGCCGGTTTCACCCACCCCAAGCTTGAGACCCTTCTCCAGGCTGCCGATCACCGGCACGTGCTGGGTGGCGGTGACGAAGATCGAATGGCTGGGGGTGTTGAACGGCCGGGGTTCGACGGTGGCGATCTGGTCGGCCGGCAGCACCTTCAGGTTGAAGGTGTAGGGCACATCCGCGAACGGGCTGCCGCGCAGGGTGGCGAACAGGGCGAACAGGATCGGCATCTGCACCAACAGGGGCAGACAGCCCGAGAGGGGGCTGCCGAACTCCTTCATCAGCTTGCCCAGCTCCTCCTGCTGCTTCTGGGGCTCATTGGCGTACTTGCTGCGGATCTCAGCCTGGCGCTGCTGCATCACCGGCTGGGCGATGCGCATCCGCCGGGCGCTGCGGATCGAGCCGGCGCTCAGCGGAAAGAGGGCGAGCCGGATGACCACCGTGAGAGCGACGATCGCGAGGCCATAGCTGGGAACCAATCCATAGAAGAAATCCAGGATCGGGATCAGCAGGTTGTCGGAGATGTAGCCGATCACGGCGGGGGAGTTCGGGGTGGGGGGATCCGGGGGACAGTGTGCCCGACCGGGAGGCTCAGGCGGCGGTCTCGTCGGTGGATCCGAAGCCGGTGCTCGCTCGGCCGGCGGCTCCTGTCTTGCCGCGCCGGCTGCGGCGCTGTTCCTCGATGTAGGCCTCGAGTTCGCGGAAGCGGGGCACCGAGCGCATCTCGAGCTTGAAGCCGTCGTCGAGCACCAGCACCATGTCGCCCCAGGCGCCGAAGCCGCGCGGAACGGCGCGCACCTCGCGGATCTGGGAATAGACCACCTGGGTGCGATCGCGGCCGAGCCAGCCGCCGTTCACCTCGATCCGCCGGCTGGTGATGCGGTAGCGCAGCCACAGCGCGCGCACGATCGCTCCCACGGCGAAGGGCAGACCGATCAGGGTGAGGCCGAACAGCAGGTTCACGATCAGGTCGCCGCGGGCGGGACCGCCCTCGTAGAAGGTCGTTTCGGCAGGGGCAGGGCTCGCCGCGCCGGCGGGTGCGGCCGTGGGGGTACCGGTCATGGGGTGAGTCCTGCCTTGTGCAACAGATGGCGGCATTCTCCCAGCAGCTGCTCCGGCGGGAGGTCGGGAGAACCGGGCTTCAGACTGATCAGCAACCAGATCGGCTGCGCTGAGACGATCGGCTGCTCAAGAAGGTGGGCGTGGAGGAGGCGGCGCAGACGGTTGCGCTGAACCGCGAGCTTGCTCACCTTGGCGCTCACCACAACGGCGCAGCGCCAGGGACTGCAGGGATGGTTGCGCTCCTGAGGCGGCAGCAACCGGGCTTCGGATGGCCAGACCCTCAGCACCATCGCGGTGCCGTGAAGGCGCGGGGCCTTGCGGTAGATCCTCTCGAACACCCGGTGGCCCCGGAGGCGGTGCCGCTGGGGCAGGGCCACGACGGCGGTGCCGGGCTCAGACCGCCAGACGGGTGCGACCGCGGCGACGACGGGCGCGGATCACGCGGCGGCCGGTATGGGTGCGCATGCGCACGCGGAAACCAGACACGCGCTTGCGCTTGCGGCTGGTTCCTTCCAAGGTGCGTTTGGTCATGGCAGCCTCCCGGCGTCTCGATTCCTGTCAGCCGGACACCCTACCAGCCGGTCTGGCCGGATCCTGAGCGGAGCCCGGCCTCTCGATCAGTTGGGCTCGATCTGGATCATCCAGCTGCCCAGGTAGCCCGAAACCGGGATGTCCCCCGGGGCCTGGGCCATGGCGTTGAGCTGGTACATCGTGGCGGTGAAGGGATTGAACAGGGTCATGTGCACGCCGATCGTTCCCTTGTCCGAAACGGGTGTGTTGGGGAAGATCTCGATGGCGCGCCCGTTCGGAGCCACCTCCACGGTGGCGGGAATCACCTTCTCGCAGCGGGTGCGGCTGAGCATGCCGCCGTCGCTCATCTCGCACAGGCGGATGCGCTTCGGGTCGAGCTTCACGTCGAAGTTCTCCGGCAGGCTGATGCTGAGCTTGAGGATGGCGGTCTTGCGGTCCTTCGGTCTCAGCTTGAGGAAATACTCCGAGCGCCGCAGCCGGGTGGTCTCGGTTATGAAACAGGTGAGATTGCGGAAGTCCTTGCTGCCCTCCCAGCGGTAGGACATCAACGACTCGCAGGTGCCGCTGCCCGCCTGGGCCGGCTGCAGGCCGAACAAGGAAGCGGTGGTGCGATCCAGGGGAAGCAGAGCCGCGGCTGCGCCGACAGCCAGAGAGGCACCGGCGAGGCCGGCGGCCGACCACAGGCGATCGGTTCGCAGGAAGGGGGCCATGGGAAGCCGGAGCGGAAATGAAAATCCTCAGAACGCCGCCTCACCCCTCGGGCGTGCAGTGGTCGGAAGGGGAGGTGGCTGAGGCGGGATGGGCCCTGTCCGGCCGCAGCCGCGAGGCCTCCCGCAGGTAGGGGTGGTCGGGAATCCGCTCGGGTTCGAGCCAGGCATGCGCCAGCAGCCGGATGCAGCGCGGCAGATCCCCGGCCACCGCCATCTGCTGGCAGTCGAGCAGCGCCACAGCGTCCCATCCCTGCCGCCGCCGGGCCACTGCGGCCGGGAAACAGGCATCGAGGTCGGCGGTCACAGAGAAGGTGACCGAGAGCAGCCGAGAGCCGTCGAGCCGGTTGCGGAGCATCAGGGCATCCACCAGCTCGGCCACCGCCGAGGCGATCGCCTCGGCGGTGTTGGCCTCGGCGGTGGTGGCGCCGCGCAGGGCCCGAAGCTGGAGGGAAGGCGTCATGGCGGAGCTCAGGGGCGGTGCAGCCAGAGCGGCTGCCCGCTCCAGGCGAGTTCGAGGCTCAGCGCCTCACCCACGGCCCGCAGGGCGCCGCGGCCGGGAATCAGACCGGCGAAGCGCTTCGGCGGCCTGCCGAAGGTGACCGGACGGCACTTCTCCGGATCCAGGCCCGCCAGGTCCGCCGCCAGCCGCCGGGCCGCCTCCTCGTCGCCCAGGGCGTCCACCAGGCCGAGGTCGCGGGCCTGCTCGCCGGTGAACACCCGGCCGTCGGCGAAGCTGCGCACCGCCTCCTCGCTCAGGCCCCGCCCTTCGGCCACCGCGGCCACGAACTGGCCATAGCTGGCGTCGATCAGACCCTGCAGCAGGGCCCGTTCGTCCTCGCTGAGGGCCCGGTCGGGGGAGAGGATGTCTTTGTAGAGGCCGCTTTTCACGGTGTCGAAGCGGATGCCGATCCGCTCCAGCAGCCGGGAGAGATCGTTGCCACGCAGGATCACGCCGATCGAGCCGGTGATCGTGCCGGGATTGGCGACGATGCGCTCCGCCGCCACTCCCACATACACGCCGCCGGAAGCCGAGATGTTGCCGAAGCTGGCGACTACCCGGCAGCCCTTCTGCCGCAGGCGCTGAATGGCGGCATGGATCTCCTGGCTGTCGCCCACGGTGCCGCCGGGGCTGTCGATGCGCAGGAGCAGGGCAGGGCATTCGCGTCGCCCCACGGCGTCGAGAGCCTGGATCACCCGCTCGCGGGTGGGGCCGGCGATCGGCCCCTCGATCGCGATTCTTGCCAGGGTGCGACGGGTCTTGCGGCGCCAGGGCCAGGCCATCGGGTCGGTCGGTGTTGAGGGGATCTTAAAAAGAGGGCCGAGGACGGCCCGCCGGGCCCGGAGCCAGCCCATGCCCCAGCCCCTGCGCTGGCTGTCGATGCTTCTGCCCTTTGCCCTGTGGGGCACGGCGATGGCGGCGATGCGCCCCCTGCTCGAGGGAGCCTCCCCCCAGCTGGTGGCCGCCTTGCGAATCCTGCCGGCGGGGCTGGCGTTGCTGCTGGTGGCCGCCCTGACGGGGCGCGATCTGCTGGTGGCCAGGGAGGATCGGCCCTGGCTGCTGCTGTTCACCCTTGTGGATGCCACCCTGTTCCAGGGACTGCTGACCCGGGGCCTGTCCGAGACCGGTGCCGGCCTGGGCTCGGTGCTGATCGACTCCCAGCCCCTGCTGGTGGCGCTGCTGGCCCGTGTGCTGTTCGCGGAGGCCATCAACCCCGTGGGTTGGCTGGGTCTGCTGATCGGGCTGCTGGGCATTCTCTGCCTGGGTCTGCCGCCTTCCCTGCTGCGGCACTGGTGGCTCGAAGGCCCCCGGGTGCTGGGCCAGCCGGCCTGGAGCCACGGGGAGCTGTGGATGCTCGGGGCCTCCGCCGCGATGGCGGTGGGCACGGTGCTCAGCCGCTATGCCTGCCGGCGCAGCGACCCGCTGGTGGTCACGGGCTGGCATCTGCTGCTCGGTGGTCTTCCCCTGCTGGCACTCTCGGGGCTCGGTCCAGCTGGTGCCGGCGGCCTGATCCCCCACTGGAGCCCGCTCGACTGGGGGCTGCTGGCCTACGCCTCCCTGCTCGGCAGTGCCCTGGCCTACGGCCTGTTCTTCTGGTTCGCCACCCAGGGTGACCTCACCGGCTTCTCCGCCCTCACCTTCCTGACCCCGGTGTTCGCTCTGTTCACGGGGATGGTGCTGCTGGGCGAGCGGCTGCGGCCGCTGCAGTGGCTTGGTGCCGCCCTGGCCCTGGTGTCGGTGGTGTTGATCCATCGCCGGCAGGTGTTCTGGCGCCAGCCGGAGCCGGCGGCGGGGCCAGCGGCGCCCCTGCCGCTGGAGGAGAACCGCGTGGGGGTGGGGTGATGGCCAACCCTGTGCAACCGGTGGCCCCGCGCTCCAGACGCCTGGCTCTGCTGGCCGTTCTGGCCCTCGGTCTGATGCTGTTCGTCTGGCGGCTCGGCAGCACCGGCCTGGTCGACGAGACGCCCCCGCTGTTCGCGGCCTCGGCGCGGGCCATGGCCGAAAGCGGCGATTGGTTGATCCCCCAGGTGAATGGCCTGCCGCGTTACGACAAGCCGCCGCTGGTGTACTGGCTGATGGCTGCCCTGTATGCCCTGCCGGACCAGGCCCGCTGGAACCCGCTGGGCACCTGGGCCTCCTCGCTGCCGTCGGCCCTGGCCTGCGTGGCCCTGATGCTGCTGCTCTGCGACACGCTGCTGCGCCACCCCCAGCCGGGGAGCCGCCCCCCGGCGGTGGTGGCCGTCACAGCCGCTCTTGGTTTCGCCCTCTCGCCCCTCGTCCTGCTCTGGGGTCGCATCGGCGTCAGCGACGCCGTGTTCAGTGCTCTGGTGGCCGCGACCCTGCTGCTGGCCTGGCGCACCTACGCGGCTGGGGTCGGTCCCTGGTGGCCGGCCTGGCCCGTTCTGGGCCTGGCGGTCCTCACCAAGGGGCCCGTGGCCGTGGTTCTGTTCGCCCTCACCCTGCTGTCGTTCGGCTGGCTCCAGGCCGACCTCGCCGGACTGCGGCGAAGGCTGCGCCCGCTCACCGGATTGGCGCTCACCGCCCTGGTGGCCCTGCCCTGGTACGGCCTGGCGCTCCTGCGCGAAGGACGGCCCTACTGGGACAGCTTCTTCGGCTACCACAACCTCCAGCGCTTCACCGCCGTCGTCAATCACCACCTCCAGCCCTGGTGGTTCTTCGTTCCGGTGCTGGTGGTGGCCAGCCTGCCCGCCACCCCGCTGCTGCTGCTGGGTCTCACCCGGGCGATCGGCCCGCTGGCCCTCTCCTGGCGCCGCCCCGCTCAGCCGAGGCCCGCCGCCGCTTCGCTGGATCGCTTCGCCGCCTGCTGGCTGCTGGCGGTGCTGCTGTTCTTCACCCTCGCCGCCACCAAGCTGCCCAGCTACTGGCTGCCGGCCACTCCCGCGGCCGGGGTGTTGATCGCCCTGGCCTGCCGCAGCCGCTTCGGCAGCGATGACGCCGCCGAGCCGCCCGATCCTGCGGGCCGCCTGGCCTGGAGCTTCAGCCTGCTGCTCGCCCTGCTGCTCGCCGCTGTCTTTGCCCTGGCTCCCCTGTGGGTCCCCCTGATCCAGGATCCCGAGATGCCCACCCTGCCGGCCGAGCTGCTGGCCAGAGCTCTGCTCGTGCCCGCGGCCCTCTGCCTGACGGCCGCCGCCCTGGCAGGCTGGATGCTGCGCCGTCGTCCGGTTCCGATCGCTCTGCTGGCGCTGCAGATCCCCTTCGCCCTGTTCGTCCCCACGGCTCTGCTTCCCTGCTGGTCTCTGGGGGATCAGGTGCGGGGACTGCCCGTGCGGACGATTGCCGCGGCGGCCGGCACGCTTGCGAAACCTGGAGAGCCGCTGGCGATGGTGGGCATCCTCAAACCCTCTCTCCACTACTACAGCCGGCGGTTGGTGATCTACGAAGGGCGCTGGGCCGGCGGGCTGATCAATCTGGCTGAACGGTTGCGTCGGGAGCGGCGGGAGGGTCAGAAGCCCTCCGCCGCCGCCCTCCAGCCCACGGTGCTGGTAGTGATTGATGCCACCACCGCGGACGAGCCCTACTGGCAGGGCCTGGCTCCGCAGGAACTGGCCCGGGAGGGCCTCTACCGTCTCTGGCGCGTGGATCGGCGGCGTCTGGAAGCCCGGGAGGCTTCCCTGCGGGCCGCCGGCAAACGGCCGGACTGGCACCTGCCGGTCCCGGAGCGCTACTGAGCCGACGGTCCCTCGCGCGATCCACAGGCCAGCCCCTGGGCTTCGGCTGCCTGCAGGTGCAGGCGGAAGCAGCTCCCCTGGCCCGGCTGGCTCTCCACCGTGATGGTGCCGCCCATCGCATCCACCAGCAGCTGCACGATCGAGAGGCCCAGCCCCGAACCGCGGGCCTGGTCGAGGGCGTTGGCGGCGCGATGGAACCGCTCGAAGATCCGCGGCAGATCCTCAGGTGGGATGCCGATGCCGCGGTCGCGCACGCTGATCACCAGCCCAGGCTGGCCGGCTGGTCCGTGGCCCCGCAGGAGCTCCACCTCGATCGCGGAGTTGTCCGGGGTGTATTTGTCGGCGTTCTCGATCAGGTTCAGCACGACCTGCTGCAGACGGTCGGCCTCAGCGATCGCCATCACCGGCTGTTCGCTGGAATTCTCCGGCAGCCGCAGCTCCAACCGCCGGGCCAGCTGGCTGCGTGCCAGGTCGCAGGCCATCAGCAGGATCTCGTCCACCGCCACCGGGCCCGGCCGCAGCTCCAGCCGACCCGACTCGCTGCGGGACAGGTCGAGCAGGTCGTTGAGCAGACGCGTGATGCGGTGGGTTTCGGCCTCGGCGGTGGCAAGGGCCCGCAGCTGTTCTGGCTGGAGGCTGCCCCCCCGTCGCTGCAGACGGCGCAGATAGCCGCTGATGATCGTCAGGGGGTTGCGCAGTTCGTGGCTCACCGCACTCACGAAGCTGCGCTGGTGGTCCCAGGTGCGCGCCAGCCGCTCGAGCAGGCTGTTGAAGGCCTCGGCGAGATCCTTCACTTCCTGGGGTGCCCCGGCCACCGGCAGCCTGCTGGTGGCCAGCGTGTCGGTGGTGATGGCCGCCGCCATGCGGTTGAGTTCCCGCAGGGGCCGGATGATCCGGCGGGTGAACAGGGTGAGGGCCAGCAGGGTGAGGGCCAGGCAGCCGAGCCAGATCAACAGCATGTTGATCAGCAGGCGCACCAGGGCCCGCCAGTGTTCATTCACGTCCTCCGCCACCCAGAGATCGGTGCCATCGCGGCTGCGGTGATGGCGCTGCATCAGATAGCGGTGGTTGCCGATGGTGCGGGCTGCCACAGGTCCAGGCCCGCTGCCCGTCCCGCCTGGCACGTTGAACAGCGCCGCTGTGTCGATCCCTCGCAGCGGCCGTGAGAGCAGCAGGCGCCCATCGCTCAGGCGGATCCAGAAGAAGCGACCGCGGCGGGACTGGCGATCGAGGTCCTGGCGCAGCCGGCTGAGGTCCACCGGCTGGGGACTGGCGGCCACCGCGTCGAGGCGGGCCACCAGCTGTTCAGCCGCGGCTTCCACCCGCTGCCGGTGGTCGCGGATCAGGTGCTGGCGGTTGAGCTGGATCGTGGCCAGTGCAGCGGCCGTGAAGCCGAGGGCGGCGGTGCCCAGCACCGCCAGACGCAGCTGCACCAGGAGGCTGTCGAACCGTGGGGGCCGCCCCATCGCCACCGCGGCTCAGGCGGCCATCGGGGTGCGGATCAGACCCTTGTAGAGGCGCTCGAGGGCATCGATGTTGCTGGTGAGGGTGTAGCGCTCCAGCACCCGCTCCCGCGCCCGGCGCCCGAGTTCGGCCGTGAGCACGGGCTGATCGCGCAGCACCGGCAACAGCGTGCGCAGCTGGGTGGTCACCCCCTGGGTGCGGATGACGATGCCCGCTCCCCCCTCCAGCACTTCGCCATCGGCTCCGGCGTCGGTGGCCACACAGGCTGTGCCGCTGGCCATCGCCTCCAGCAGAGCCAGGGACAGACCTTCCACCAACGACGGCAGCAGGAACACCTCCGCCAGCTGCAGCAGGGCGATCCGCCGCTGCTGGCTGGCCTCGTAGCCCCACCAGACCACGTCGTCCTCGAGGCCGTTCTGCAGGGAGCTGAGCAGGGGCCCATCCCCCACCACCACCAGCACGCAGCCCTCGGGCCGAACGAGTCGCCACGCCCGCAGCAGGGCCTCCACGTTCTTCTCCGTCGACACCCGCCCCATGTAGAGGAACACGCGCCGTCCGGCGAACTGCCGGCGCAGCGCCTCCAGTTCCGCGGCTGGTCCGTCCGGAGGAGGGCACCAGAGGCAGGGATCCACGCCATTGGGGATCACCGCCAGCCGTTCCCGCCGAACTCCCAGGCGCTCCAGCAGCTCGGCCTGGAGGTCGGAGAACACGATCACCCGGTCGAAGCGGGCCAGCGACGGGGCGTAGAGCTGGTAGGTGAGCTGCTGGGTGCCGGCGGCCAGGTTGCGCAGACCGGCATCGAAGGCCGGATGGAAGGTGGCCACCAGGGGAAGCCCCAGCTGCTGGCACAGATCCGGCAGGCGGAAGTCGAGGGGGGAGAGGGTGAGGCTGGCGTGCACCAGATCCGGCCGCAGTCGCTCCAACGATTCCCGCAGCTCGCGCTGGGCCCCTGGCGAGGGGATGGTGTACACCTGCGACTTCACCAGGTACGGAAGGGCAACCTCCCTGCTGTCGCCTGAGGAGTGGTCGCCGATGGGGAGGGGAGGGTTGTCCTCCTGACGGCTCAGCGGCGCCGTCGGGGTGTCGAAGTGGATGAAGCTGACCCGATGGCCCCGTTCCCGCAGGGCCGCCGTGGTGCTCAGTCCGTAGGTGACGTTGCCGCAGAACGGGGACTTTTTGCCCAGCCAGGCAACGTGAAGCACCGGGAGCGGTTGCATCCGACACTGAAAACTAGCAGTGCTGCCAGCGGCTCCGTTGTGGCAACCCCCGGCGCATCCGCCGCGTCAGGGGCGCCAGGGTTGCTCCAACAGGACGGCGGCGGCGGCGATCGAGGCCAGGGCCCAGAGCACCGGCAGCAACCCGTAACGGCTCACCACCGCACCGGCCAGGGCGAGGGGCAGGCTGAGGGCGATGTTGATCAGGTTGTTCTGCAGGCCGAAGACCTTGCCCCTCTGGTCTTCCGGGGTGTCCTCCTGGATGGTGGTCTGGGCCGGGATGGCCACCAGGGCGGAGCCGAAGCCCAGCAGGGCGCAGAAGGAGAGCGTGAGGGGCAGATTTCCCCGGATCTGGCCCAGCAGCACCAGGGAGCCGGCGATCAGACCCAGCCCCACCGCCGCCAGCAGCCTGCGGCGGAAACGGTCCCCGAGCTGGGCCATCACCAGCGCTCCCACCGCCAGCCCCACACCGCTCATCGCCAGCAGGGTGCCGAAGCCGGTGGGGCCCAGCTCTCCGATCGCGGCCGCCAGGCTGATCGCCAGCACATAGAGGGCGGCCAGGATGCTGTACAGCAGCACCAGCTGGATCATGGCTCCACGCACGCTGGCCCGTTCCTTCAGCACCTGCAGCCCCTCCCCCACTTCCTGCCACACCGAGACGTTGCGGTTGGAGCGGGCGGGTTCGTCGATCGTGATCCCGGCGATCGCCAGCGCAGCCAGGCCGTAGCAGAGCGGCAGCAGCAGCACCTCGCCGTCGCGCAGGCCGGTGGGCTCCAGCAGCATCCGCAGCAGGCGCAGGATCGGATCGCCGAGGGCGAAGCCCACGATCGTGGCCGCCATGCTCGTGGCCTGGTAGGCCGAATTGGCGGCCAGCAGCTGGTGGGAGGGCACCAGCAGCGGGATCGCCGCCTGCTCCGCCGGGGCGAAGAACTGGGTCAGCACCGATTCCAGGAAGGTCATCAGCACGAGGGCCCAGTAGCCCCAGCTGAGACCCATCCAGCTGGGCCCCGGGATCAGGCAGAGCGGGATGAGCAGCACGAGCAGGGCCCGCAGGCCATTGGAGGCCACCATCACGGTGCGTTTCGGCCAGCGGTCGGCCCACACGCCGGCGACCGTGCCCAGCAGCATCGCCGGGATGGTGTTGGCCACGTAGATCCCGGTGGCCAGCAGGGTGATCATCTGGGCCCTGTTCTCCAGGCTCATGCGCATCGCGGCGGCAGCCTCGGCGAGCACCTCATTGCTCTGGGGGGTGTCGCTGACCCAGTGCTGGGCGATCAGAAACACCATCAGCACGATGTAGAACTTGTCGGCCAGCTGGGAGAAGATCTGGCCGATCCACAGGCGCCGGAATCCAGGCAGGGCGAGCACCGCCCCCAGTCCGCGTTCGCCCAGCCCGCTCCGCACCCCGTTCTGACTCATCGTCCGCTCGTGCTCACCGGTTCGACAGCGGTTCGCAGCAGTCTGAAGGCACGGGGTGTCCGGCCCAGGTGCTCGCCGCACCAGACCTCGACGACCGCAAGCAGATGCAGCCACACGGATGGCGGCCCGAGCAGGGCGCCATCACGGCGGCGGGGCGGCGCCGGCCGCGGCAGCCTCTGCAGCAGGGCCAGTTCCGAGGCGTTCAGCACCACCCGCGCTCCCGGCAGTGCACCGATCGCCAGCCCCTCCCCCGGCAGCAGGCTGCAGCGCCAGTCCCAGTTCCCCAGGGGAGGTTCAAGGCGGGTGCCCGTGCGGCAGCAACGGGCCAGGGGGAGGGCGAAGCCGCCGAGCGCCAGCAGATGCACGCTGCCCTGAACGGCCGTGGCCAGGGCCTCGATCCGATCGGAGCGTTCCAGCACCACCTCCTCCAGACGCCCGTACTGCAGCAACAGATCGGCCAGTATCCCCGGTGCCGGGTCGTTCGCCGGAACCAGTCGCAGCGCCAGCTCCGCCAGGGCCTGGGCAGCCGCCAGGGTCTCCAGCCGCTGGCCGAGTTCGCTGAAACTGCGCAGCACGGTGAGCTGGCGCACCCGCCGCAGCCCTCCCCGGCCACCCACCTGCAGCCGCAGGAGGGTGAGCGGCTGGGCTGCCGCCAGGCTGCTGCGAGGCCGACGGGCGCCGGGCACCGCCAACCGCAGCAGCCCCGCCTCCGCGCTCAGCAGGGAGAGCAGCCGGTCGCTCTCGCCGAGGGGGCCGCAGGCGAGGGCCAGCCCTTCGAGCACCGTCTCGGGCATGGTTCCGGCCGCTTCAGGGCGAGGGTGGGTGGCGAAGAGCCTCCATCAGGGCGACGCCCCGGCTGGTGCCCAGCCGGCCGGCCCCGGCCTCCAGCAGGGCGTAGGCCTGCTCCAGGTCGGCGATCCCGCCGGCGGCCTTGATCGCCGCCCGCCCCCGCGCCAGCTCCCGAAGACGGGTCACCTCGGCTGGGGTGACCTTCGGTCCGAAGCCACTGCCGGTCTTGAGGAAGCGGGCGCCGGCGTCGACGCTCACCTCCACCAGCAGGGAAAGGGCCGAGGGCTCGAGCCGGCCGCTTTCCACGATCACCTTCACCGGCAGACCCAGATCGGTGATCGCCGCCAGGTCGTCGAGCACAGCATTGCCATCGCCGTCGGCGAGGGCGCCGAAATCCGGCACCACATCGAGTTCGTCGGCACCGGCAGCGGCCGCGGCCTCCGCCTCGGCCCGCTTGATCGCCGTCGGCACGGCCCCGAAAGGAAATCCCACCACCGACACCAGCCGCACCGGCCCCTCCAGGGGCAGCCGCTCCCTGGCGATCGCCACCCAGCGGGAGGCCAGGCACACCGCTGCAAAGCCGAAGTGGCGTGCCTCCTCGCAGCAGGCCAGAACCGCCTCCCTGCCCCGGTGCGGATCGAGCAGGGCGTGCTCGATCCGCGGTGCCAGATCGGGACGGTCGTCGGAGCGCCGCCCTCGATCAGGACTCACGAGGCTGGATCACCCCGAAGCCGCCGTGGTTGCGCCGGTACACCACCTGGATCTGGTTGGTGTCGGCGTCGCGGAAGACGTAGAAGTCGTGGTCGATCACATCCAGTTGATGCAGGGCATCGTCGAGGCTCATCGGCGGCATCGCGAAATACTTGCGGCGCACTCCCCGGCTGGGGGTGACGGGTTCCTTGCCGTCGGTGAGGCTGGCTCCCGGCAGCGGCAGGGTGGCGGCGCCGGCCTCCTCATCGCGCGCTGAGCGGTGCACCGGTCCCTGCTGGCGCTCCAGCAGCCGATCCTTGTAGCGGGTGAGCTGGCGGCTGAGCTTGCTGGCCACCAGGTCGATGCTGGCGTACAGGTTGTCACTGCGCTCCTGGGCCCGGATCACGGTGCCGTTGGCGAACATCGTGACTTCGGCGATCTGCTGAGGAACGCGGGGATTGCGGGCCACCGACAGGTGGACGTCCGCTTCCTTGACAATGCCTTCGAAGTGATTGATCGCGCGGGTGAGCTTGGTCTCGGTGTAGTCCCGGATCGCCGGGGTCACATCGAGGTTGCGGCCGTGAATGAGCAGTTTCATCGGGTGCCGGTTGCCGGAGGGGTTGGGCCGGATCTCGTCCGGTCTCCGGGGTTCCGGTTGCATCCACGCTAGGAAGTCCGGATCATGCGCCCCACAGCCGACGCAATCCTTTTCGAAGTGGCGCGCCCGGTGCCCTTCCTGCAGGCCTGGGGGTGGCAGCGCCAGCTGCAGGCCCGCCTGCTTCAGGATCCCTGCGGGCCGGAGGCGCTGCTGGTGCTGCAGCACGAGCCCTGCTACACCCTGGGCCGCGGCGGTGACGTCGCTCACCTGCGCTTCGATCCGGCCGATCCGCCCCTGCCGCTCCACCGCATCGATCGGGGCGGTGAGGTGACCCACCACCTGCCCGGTCAGCTGGTGCTCTATCCGGTGCTCAACCTGCAGCGCCATGGGGGCGACCTGCACCTCTACCTGCGCGGGTTGGAGCAGGTGGTGATCGATCTGCTGGCCGAGCTGGGTCTGACGGCCGGGCGGCTGCCGGGGCTCACCGGCGTGTGGCTGGAGGGCCACAAGCTGGCTTCGATCGGGGTGGGGGCCCGGCGCTGGATCAGCCAGCACGGCCTGGCGCTCAACGTGGACTGTTCCCTGGAAGGCTTTGCGGCCATCACCCCCTGCGGCATCGTCGATCGGCCGGTGGGGCGACTGGCGGAGTGGCGGCCGGAGCTGACCGCCGCGGCGTTGCAGCCCCGGCTGCTGGCGGCCTTCGCCCGGCGGTTCAGGCTGCGTCTGCGGCCGCCGACCCCACCGGAAGCGCTCCAGGGGTGGTAACCATTGGGCGCTGATCCGCCCCTTCCCCCCATGTCGCTGGCCGCCGGAGCCCCCCGGTCTGAGGTCGCCTGGACCGCTGACGCGGACGACACCAGGGCCCTGGCCCGGCGCAGCGACTGGAGTTCCCTCACCGGCCTCGAGCAGCTCTGGCCTGTGCTGGCCGACCGCCATGGCGAGCGGCTCGCCCTCGATGCTCCCCACGCCCAGTCGCCCGAGCAGATCAGCTATGCGGAGCTGAACAGGCGGATCGCGCAGGCTGCCGCAGGCTTCGCTGCCCTCGCTGTCGGTCCCGGCGACGTGGTGGCCCTGTTCGCCGAGAACGGTCCCCGCTGGTTCGTGGCCGATCAGGGGCTGATGCGCGCCGGTGCCGCCGATGCGGTGCGGGGCAGCAGCGCGCCGGTGGAGGAACTGCGTTACATCCTTGCCGACTGCGGGGCTGTGGGGCTGGTGGTCGAGAGCGCTGACCTGCTGGCCCAACTGGCGCTGGAGCCGGGCCTGGCGGAACGTCTGCGTTTCGTGGTGGTGCTCGAAGGGGAGGCCGGCCCCGGCCTGGCCGCCGGCCGGGGCCCCTGCCGCAGCTGGGAGGAGCTGCTGGCGTTGGGCCAGGCCGGGCCCTTGCCGCCGTCACCGCCGGCCGATCCGCAGCGCCTGGCCACGATCCTCTACACCTCCGGCACCACCGGCCAGCCCAAGGGGGTTCCCCTCACCCACGCCAACCTGTTGCACCAGCTGCGCCATCTCGGGGTGGCGGTGGCGCCCCTGCCCGGAGACCGGGTGTTGAGCGTGCTGCCGATCTGGCATTCCTACGAACGCAGCGCCGAATACTTCCTGCTCTCCTGTGGCTGCGCGCAGACCTACACCAATCTCCGCCACCTGCGCACCGACCTGCAGAAGGTGCGCCCCCAGTACCTGATCAGCGTGCCGCGTCTGTGGGAGGCGCTGCTTTCAGGTTTCGAGGACGCGATGGGCTCGATGCCGGCCGGCCGTCGCCGCCTGATCGAGGCGGCCCTGGCCAACAGCCGTGCCTATGGCCTGGGCCGGCGCATCGCGGCCGATCTCACCCTGGAACCGGAACCAGCCCTGCGACGGGGGCTGGCGGGGCTGAAGGCGGCCTTGCGCTGGCCCCTGCATCGCCTGGCCTCGGCACTGCTCTGGCCGAAGGTGCGCACCCAGCTGGTGGGTGGCGAGCTGCGTACGGCCATCAGCGGCGGCGGCGCCCTGCCGCTGCACGTGGATGCTTTCTTCGAAGCGATCGGCATCGAACTGCTGGTGGGCTACGGGCTCACCGAGACCAGTCCGGTGCTCACCTGCCGGCGCCCCTGGGCGAACCGGCGGGGCAGCGCCGGCCGGCCCCTGCCGGCCACGGCCCTGCGCATCGTCGATCCCGAGAGCGGCCGGCCCGTGGAGCCGGGGGGCCGGGGAGTCGTGCTGGCCAAGGGTCCCCAGGTGATGGGGGGCTACTTCGGCAAACCCGAGGCCACCGCCAGGGTGCTCGATGCCGAGGGCTGGTTCGACACCGGCGATCTCGGGCGGCTGCTGCCCGATGGCTCGCTGGTGCTCACCGGCCGGGCCAAGGACACGATCGTGCTCAGCAGCGGCGAGAACATCGAACCCGGCCCCCTTGAGGAGGCTCTGGCCGCCAGTCCGCTGGTGGAGCAGGTGATGCTGGTGGGCCAGGACCGCAAGCAGCTGGGCGCCCTGCTGGTGCCCCGGGCCGAGGCCCTGGAAGGCTTCGCGGCCGCCGCCGGCACCGCCGTGCCCGACCATGAACGGCCGCAGGACGTGGATCCGGCCCTGCTGCGGGCCCTGACCCGTGAGTTCAACAGGCTGTTGGCGGAGCGCCCGGGTTCGCGGCCCGACGAGCGTCTCGGAGGGGTTGCCCTGGTGGCCCCGTTCACGATCGAGAACGGCCTGCTCACCCAGACCCTCAAGCAGCGCCGCGACCGGATCACGGAGCGGGACCGGAGCGGGATCGCCGGGATCTATGGAGGAAGCTGAGCGATACGTTGGCCTCTGTTAACAGTTCAAGACGTTTCTCCCCTTCCCGGCCGCTTGCGGATAGTGATGAGGGATAATCCCCTAACTTAGCATGGAATTGCAGTTCATGTGTACCAGAAGGAACGCTCCACTTGTCGGTTTTGTCAGTGCTGCCGTCGCACTTGTCTCCTCGGTGATTGCCGGATCCCCTGCTGGGGCCGTGACCATCAACGTGGGCGGATCTGACTGGAACGTCACCGCCACTGACGTTCCAGGCTCCATCAATGTTGATACATTCAGGTCAACCTACATCTCATCCCAGCCCTGGAATGGGAATGAGAACACAGCGCGTGAGTTCGCCACGGCACTGGCTGGGCAGCTTGGCTATCCCAACCCACCGGCGTACAGCCCCTTGTTTGTGTATTCTGAACTCGCTCCTCCCCCCGGCAGTGGGCAGACCCTTTTCAATGCCGCAGGAAGTATATCTACTGGGGGAGTTTCTACTAATTTTCAACTCACTTATCCCACGACCACCACTTATAATATCGCCACAGCCACTCAGGTCAACGCGGATCCCGTACCGGGTCCTCTTCCTGTGATCGGAGGTGTGGCGGCCTTCGGTTGGAGCCGTCGCCTGCGGCGTCGGATTTCTCTTGCTCCGAGGCCCTGAGGGCCGGCGTGGGTTCCACGATCCGGCCCTCTTCCCCCGCGGGCGTTTCCGCAGCGCGCTTTCTCGCTCGTGCCTCGCAGGCCACAGGCATCATCTTTGCCGTTTCGGCGGCCTCGATGGTTCTGCCGTTGAGCCTGCTTGCCCCGGGCTGGCAACATCAGCAGATCGCCACCTTGGTGAACAATGGCGTCATTGCCCTGCTGTCGCTGGTGCTGATGGCCGTGGCCCACGCCCTCGATCCACGCAACTCCGGTGTGAAGCTGCTCCTGGGTCGTTTTCGTCGCTGGGCCGCCGCCGCCGCTCTTGGATATCTGCTGCTGGTTCCGCTGGCGATCTATTCCCTTGGCGGACAGATCGAGATCGAACAGCGCCAGGTGCTGCGCCAGCGGGAGCAGGTGAGCCGTCGCTACGACGCCATGGGCGACCTGATCGCCCGGGCTCCCACCGTGGAGGCCCTCCGGCTGGGACTGATCCAGATGGACGGCCCGGTGCTTGGAGCCGCCGACCTCGCCGAGCCTCTGCCCGCGCTGCGCCGCAGGCTCAGGGTTCTGCTCAAGCAGGGGCGGAGCCAGGTACTCGAACAGGTGAAACCAGTGGATCCAGCTCGGCGGATGCTCATGGTCCGCGAAACTGTGCGCCTGGCTGTCTCCTCGTTGGTGTTCGCAGCGGCATTTGCCGCTGGAGCCAGTCATGGCGAGTCTTCCGGCTCATTGCTCGGGGTGGTGCTGCGGCGTGCTGCCGCGATCGGCTACCGGTTCCGTGCCGCCACTGCCAAGCCTTCCCCCTCCACCCCCGACAAGCCGGTTCTCGACGACGCCACTTCCTCCGCCGGGAAAGTGCCGGTACGCACCCGCCGTCGCCGCAGGGTCAGACCTTCCTGAGCCCATCGGGCCTGTCCGTTGACCGTCCGGCCGTCGGCCTGACAACCTCATCCCAGTTCCTCCCTTCCCATGGCCGACGCCACAACCTTGAGCATCAAGCGTTCGATCACCGTGCGGGCCGTGGTCACTCCTCGCTGGAAGGAGGATGCCGAGCGGGAGCTGAGCAATGCCATCAGCGGTGTGGATCAGCAGCTGGCCCAGCTCGAGCAGGAGGGTCAGAGCCTGATCGAGGAGATCCGGCGCCAGAGTGCCAATCCGCTCGACCCTCGGGTGCAGGAGCAGGTGGGCTCGGTGCAGCAGCAGGTGGCGGCCAAACGGGCTGAGCTGGAGGAACAGAAGCGCCAGATGCTCGAGCAGCAGCGTCAGGTGCGCGAGCTGGAGCTCGAGCAGATCGTGGAACAGGGGCAGCTCGAGAGCTTCTGTGACGTGACGGTGGGCGACAACCTGGTGCAGAAGCTGCAGGTGGCGGTGCTGGTGCGCGATGGCGTGATCCAGGCGATCGAAGGCGCCTGAGCGCAAGGGGAGCGCCCCTGTCGCCGCTTAAAATCCCCCGAACCGCGCGGGCTCCTCCGTTGGCCACCCACGAAATCTTCATGCCCGCCCTCTCCTCCACGATGACGGAGGGCAAGATCGTGGAATGGCTCAAGAAACCCGGCGACCGCGTGGAGCGCGGTGAGTCGGTGCTCGTGGTGGAGTCGGACAAGGCCGACATGGATGTGGAATCCTTCAACGAAGGCTTTCTGGCGGCCGTGCTGATGCCCGCCGGCGGCACCGCTCCGGTGGGCGAGACCATCGGCCTGATCGTCGAGAGCGAGGCGGAGATCGCCGAGGTGCAGGCCAACGCCCCCGCTGCTCCTGCCGCCGCCGCTCCTGTTGCGGCTCCGCCCGCTCCTGCCCCCCCGGCTCCGGCCGTCGCCCCCGCACCAGTGGCCCCGGCCCCGCTTGCTGCCGCCCCTGCACCCACCCCGGTTGCCGCTCCTGTGGCGGTGGCCCGCGCTGATGGTCGTCTGGTGGCCACGCCCCGGGCCCGCAAACTGGCGGCTCAGCTCGGTGTCGATCTGGCCGGAGTCCGGGGCAGCGGTCCCCATGGCCGGATCCAGGCGGAGGACGTGGAGCGGGCGGGTGGTCAGCCGGTGAGCCTGCCGCGGGTGGCGGAGGGCAGTGGCCCGGCTGTTCTCGCGGCGTCCGGCAACGGCAGCGGGGCCGCCGCTGCGCCTGTCGCCCCAGCCGGCCAGGCGTTCGGTGCAGCCGGGGAGACGGTGCCGTTCAACACCCTGCAGCAGGCGGTCAACCGCAACATGGCGGCCAGCCTGCAGGTGCCCTGCTTCCGGGTGGGCTACACGATCACCACCGACAAACTCGATGCCTTCTACAAATCGGTGAAGGCCAAGGGCGTCACCATGACCGCCCTGCTGGCCAAGGCCGTGGGCGTGGTGCTGGCCCGCCACCCGCAGGTGAATGCGGCCACCACCGAGGCCGGCATGGCCTATCCGGCTGCGGTGAACGTGGCCGTGGCCGTGGCCATGGAAGACGGCGGCCTGATCACGCCGGTGCTGGCCGCCGCCGACCGCACCGACATCTACGCGCTGGCGCGCAACTGGGCCGACCTGGTGGAGCGGGCCCGGGCCAAGCAGCTCAAGCCCGAGGAGTACAGCACCGGCACCTTCACCCTCTCCAACCTGGGGATGTTCGGGGTGGATCGCTTCGACGCCATCCTCCCCCCCGGAACGGGCGCGATCCTGGCGGTGGCCGCCTCCCGACCCACGGTTGTGGCGGGCAAGGATGGCTCGATCGCCGTGAAGCGCCAGATGCAGGTGAATCTCACCTGCGACCACCGGGTGGTGTATGGCTCCCATGCCGCCGCCTTCCTCAAGGACCTGGCGGAGCTGATCGAGACGGCGCCCGAGAGCCTTGCCTTCTGAGACCGGAGGGGTCGATCCCTCCGACTCCGACCTGCGCCTCTCCAGCTACGACTTCGCCCTGCCGCCGGAGCGGATTGCCCAGCGGCCGGTGGAGCCCCGCCATGCCGCCCGGCTGCTGGTGGTGGATCCCCCGGATGCGGGGCCTCCGCCCCAGGCCCGTCATCTCAGCGCCTGGGATCTGCAGCACGAACTCCGGCCCGGTGATCTGCTGGTGGTGAATGACACCCGGGTGCTGAGGGCCCGGCTGGAGGCGCGGCGGCCCGCAGGTGGTGCGGTGGAGCTGCTGGTGCTGGAGCCCTGGCCGGGCGGGCAGGGCCAGTGGCTCTGTCTGGCCAGGCCCGCCAAGAAGCTGCGGCACGGAGACAGTCTGGAGGTGGTGGCCGACGGCCAGCCGCCACTGACGGTGCAGGTGGTGGGCAGCGATCCCGCCACCGGCGGCCGCATCGTGCAGTTCCCGGTGCAGTTCGGCGATGCGGCTGCCCTCGAACCCCTGCTGCTGCGCTACGGCGCGATCCCTCTGCCGCCTTACATCCACGAGCACGACGCCAGCGACAACGAGCGCTACCAGACCCGCTACGCCGCCCGTCCCGGGGCCGTGGCCGCCCCCACCGCCGGCCTGCACCTCAGCGATGAGCTGCTGGCGGCGATCCAGGCGCGTGGGGTGAAGCTGGCCACCACCACCCTGCACGTGGGTCTGGGCACGTTCCGGCCGATCGAAACCGAAGATCTGAGCGCTCTGGAGCTCCACAGCGAGTGGGTGGAGGTGAGCCCGGCGCTGGTGGAGGCGGTGGCGGCCTGCCGGGCGCGCGGAGGCCGGGTGATCGCCATCGGCACCACCTCGGTGCGCAGCCTGGAGGCGGTGGCCCAGCTGCACGGCGGCGAGCTCTGCCCCCACACCGGTCCTGTGAATCTGGTGATCCAGCCGGGCTATCGCTTCGCCGTGGTGCAGGGCCTGCTCACCAACTTCCACCTGCCGAAGAGCTCGCTGCTGCTGCTGGTGAGCGCCCTGATCGGCCGCGAGCGTCTGCTGGCCCTCTACGCCGAGGCGATCGAGCGCCGGTACCGCTTCTTCTCCTATGGCGATGCCATGTGGATCGCGCCGGAGGCGGTGCTGGCGGCAGCGCGGCCGGGGCCATGAAAAAGCCCCCGGGGATCCCAGGGGCTGATGGTTGCTGCGGCAGCGCCGATCAGGCCGCGGCCAGGTTGGCGGCCACGAAGTCCCAGTTCACCAGTTTGTCGAGGAAGGTGGTGATGTAGTCGGGACGGCGGTTCTGGTAGTCGAGATAGTAGGCGTGCTCCCACACATCCATGGTGAGCAGGGCCTTCTGGCCGTGGGCCAGGGGCAGATCGGCGTTGCCGGTCTTGGTGACCTTGAGGGTGCCGCCATCGAGCACCAGCCAGGCCCAGCCGCTGCCGAACTGGGTGGCGCCGGCCGCCTTGAACGCTTCAACGAACTTCTCGAAGCTGCCGAAGTCGGCGTTGATCTTCTCGAGCAGGGCGCCGCTGGGGGTGCCGCCGCCGCCTGGCTTCATGCACTGCCAGTAGAAGCTGTGGTTCCACACCTGGGCGGCGTTGTTGAACACGCCGGCTTTGGCGGCATCACCGGCAACGGCGGTGATGGTGTCTTCCAGGCTCTTGGTTTCCAGGTCGGTGCCGGCCACCAGGTTGTTCAGGTTGGTGACGTAGGCGTTGTGGTGCTTGCCGTGGTGGAACTCCAGCGTCTGGCGGGAGATGTTGGGCTCGAGCGCATCGAGGCCGTAGGGCAGTTCGGGCAGCGTGTGAGCCATGGAACGGGGAGGAGTGCTGGATGAAACCCGGCCAGGTGCCGGAGGCGCGCGCATCCTAACGAGCGCCTCCCGGGGCGAGGCTCAGCGGCCCTCAGCCGCCGATGCGCAGCAGCTCCACCTCAAAGACCAGGGTGGCGTTGGGGGGAATCACGCCGCCGGCGCCGCGTTCGCCATAGGCCAGGTCGGGGGGGATCACCAGCCGGCGCTTGCCGCCGACCCGCATGCCGGCCACGCCTTCATCCCAGCCCTTGATCACCCGGCCACCGCCGAGGGGGAAGCTGAAGGGGCCGCGGCCGTAGCTGGCGTCGAACTCACGGCCATCGGTGAGGGTGCCGCGGTAATGCACCTGCACGGTCTGCCCCGGCTGGGCCTCTGCGCCGGTGCCGACCACCAGATCGGTGATGCGCAGGCCGCTGGGGGTGACGGTTTCCCTGGGAGCCTCCATCGATCCTCCGAGGGCACCGGCCTGGGCGAGGTCGGCGGCGTCGCCTGTGGGGGAAGTGGGGGCCATGGTGAACAGGGTGGGGTTGCGGTCGTCGGGGTCGAGCTCGAGCGGCGAGCTGATCGCCGCCGGGGCGGCAGGCGTGCGGGCCGCGGCGGGCTCGGCCCTCGTGATCGCCGCCTCGGCGATGGGCGGGGCGGCGGCGGCCATCGGTGTGGGAGACACCAGCTGGCTGACGAGGGCCACCAGGAGGCAGGCCACGCAGACCGCCGAACTGATCAGAATGTCGCGCATGCCGGCTCCCGGCGAGGTCGGAGGGATTCTGCCAGCCCTCCCCCGCCGGAGGGGCGTGCCGCCGCCGCCTCAGTCGGGCGGGAAGTCGGTGTCCTGCAGCGGCGCCACATCGGCGGTGCCGCGCTGGCGCATCATCCGCTCCAGCCGGTCGATGCGGCCGCGCAGCTCGTCGAGCTCCCGCTGGCGCGCCAGTCCCAGGTCGTGCAGCAGCTGGTCGCGGTTGCGCTCCAGCTGGCGTTCGGCCTGCTGTTCCACCTCCGGCGATTCGCCCCGCAGGGCCCTCAGCACGTCGTCAACCAGGGCCGGCGCCTGGTTCGGATCGACGCGGCCGCTGCGCACCCAGTCCTGGCTGACGCTGCGCAGTCGGTCGGCCACCAGCGTGGTGGTGCCGAGGCCGCGGAGCAGCAGCATCTGCAGCAGATTGCCCTGGTCCATGGTCGTGGGGTCCTCGTGGGGGAAGCGATGGGAGGAGCGGTGCCGGGGCAGATGCCGTCGACCTCCACCCTGTAGGGTTGCCCTCCGAGATTGGCCGTTTCCCGGCGGGGGGGCCATGGGCGATGACCGGCGTCTGCGCTGGACGGTCGCCCTGGCCGCCGGCGCCGTGGCGGGCCTGGCCCTGCCGCCGATCGGCCTGCCGCCGCTGCTCTGGCCGGCCCTGGCGGTGCTCTGGAGCCTGGCCGGTTCTCCCTCCCGTGCCGTCTGTGGCGGCAGCGGGTTTCTCTGGGGTCTGGCGGCGGTGCTGGCGAGCCATCACTGGCTGCTCTGGCTCCATCCCCTCGACTGGGTCGGGGTGCCAGGGCCCCTGAGCCTGCCCCTGTGCCTGCTGATCTGGCTGCTCTGCGGCCTGGCCGGTGGGCTGTTGGTGGCTCTCTGGGCCCTGGGGGTGCGACGGTTGGATCCGCGCCGCCCTGCCAGCGTTGTGATCGGCGTCACGGTCTGGGGTCTGATGGAGGTGTTGCTGGCTCGCGGCCCTCTGTTCTGGATCGGTCTGGGGAGTTCCCCCCTGCCCGGCGACCCCTCCCTGGCCCAGCTGGCCAGGCTCACGGGGGCGGGGGGCATCGCCGCTCTGCAGCTGGCCATCGGCTGGTGTCTCTGGCGCCTGGTGGTGGCCCGGCCCCGGGGGCCGGTGGCGGCCGCGGGCCTGGCGCTGCTGCTGGCGGGCCATGCTCCCGCCCTGGCGGCGGTGATCGAGGAACGGCCCGGCGAAGCGGGGCCAGCCGAACGGGTGCTGCTGGTGCAGCCGGCGATTCCCACCCGCCGCAAGTTCGAGGCCCCGGAGCAGCGCCGCTGGCGGATGCAGCTGGAGGAGGCCCAGCGCCGCCACCGCGCACCGGAGGTGGATGTCCTGGTGCTGCCCGAAGGGTCGCTGCTGCAGGGGGAGCCGCTGCCGCTCCTGGCCGGAGCGGAGGTGCTGGCCGGTGGATTCCGCCGGCAGGGGGAGGAACTGCGCAGCAGCCTGCTGCGCTTCGAGCCGGGCGAGCGGGATCCGGATGGGGCCGTCGACAAGCACCGGTTGGTGCCGCTGGGGGAGTGGGTGCCGCTGACGGGCCTGCTGCGCTGGAGCGGCCTTTCGGCGGTGGGGGGGATTTCCCCCGGCGGGCCGTCGCGGCTGCTGCCGCGGCCGAGCGGCGCCGTGGCCGCCGCCATCTGCTACGAGATCGCCGACGGCCACGGTTTGGCGGCTGCCAGCCGGGAGGGGGCCCGCTGGCTGGTGGCCAGCGCCAACCTCGATCCTTATCCGCTGCTGCTGCAGCGGCAGTACGAGGCCCTGGCCAGGCTGCGGGCGATCGAGACCGGCCGCTGGCTGGTGAGCGCCGCCAACACCGGCCCGAGCCTGCTGGTGGATGCGGAGGGCGGGGTACGCCGGCGCCTGGCCGCCGGCATTCCCACCAGTGCCGTGGTGACGGTGCGTCAGCGCACCGCCCTCACCCCTTACAGCCACTGGGGCGAGGCGCCGCTGTGGCTGCTGTTGGTCGGTTCCCTGTCGGTGCGGTTCCGTCCGGGCTCGCCGGCCTCATCGGCAGGCCCGTAGGCCACCTGGCAGGCGGCGTTGAGCAGCTGGGCCTGGGCGGCGCTGGCCGGCTCGCCGCCGTTGAGCCAGCCCCGGCGGCAGTCGGCGGTCAGCTCCCAGGTGGTCTGGCCGTTGCCGGCGCTGAAGCTGATCGTGTCGCTGCCGGTGGGGGTGATGCTGTTGTAGTTGAGGGTGTAGCCGCTGTCCGGCACCACGATGGTGGTGCGGCTGGCGGCCAGGGACTGATCCACGGCGGCGTTGATCACCGAGGCCGTGGCGAGGGTGCCGATGCCCCAGGCCACCGACCGGGTCCCCCACCAGCCCCATGGGGGTGCCCCCCAGGTGCCGTACCAGCCCCAGCTCCAGGGCCGGACCAGGACCCACCCGGGGCGCACCCGTCGCGCACGTCGTCGCGCAGTCGCCTCGCACGTCGTTCCAGTCGTTGCGCCAGCGATCCCGGGCGTTGTCCAGGCGGTCGTCGTAGCGGTCACGCATCCGGTTCCGGTCGCGTTGATCGAGCCGATCCACCCGGTCGCGGATGCGGTTGAGGTCGTAGGGATTCACCACGCACAGGGCGATGCCGTCGAAGCACAGCAGGTTCTCGCCCAACAGGGCGGCCGCCGAGCGTGTCGTGCGCCAGTGGCGTGTGGCTTCGTCCCACAGCTCGATCCGCACCACCGGCTGCTCGCGGATCCACACCAGCCGTTCCAGCGCGCCGATCCGGTGGCGGTAGATCGTGGCCTCCCCTTCATCGATCGCCTCCAGGCGGCAGGCCACGGGCTTGGTGCCGTCGAGGCTGCACCAGGTGTCGAGGCTGTAGAGCAGCTCAGCGCGGGCAGGGGGATGGACGGCCTGCCCCATCAGCAGCCCTGCGAGCAGGGGCACAGCAGCGGAATGGGCGCTGTCATCCTGCCCTCAGCCCTGTTGGGCCAAGGGAGCGGGCTTGCGCCGGATCCTGCCGCCGCCGATCCCGCCGGCCCGGGCCGCGCGGGTGCGGCGGGGGCCACCATGGCCGCTGGCCTGCAGTTGCCGGTACAGCCAGTCGGGTTCCGGGTACTTCCCGGGCAGGCCCTGATGGAGGTGCTGGAGGCGGATCCAGCAGAGGCTGCGCTGAACCTTGAGCAGGCTGTAGCCCTGCTTCACCAGCAGCCTCAGGGTGCGGAGGTAGGTGCCGTAGTTCGCCTCGAGCGCTGCCACACTCAGCTCCGCGAAGCGGGGGAGCGGTTCGGAGCGATCACGGGGCATGGTCTCCTTCGGCTGAAGGCCCGCGGATCCACGACGATCCTAGTCGCGGGCTGCAAGGCCGGCAGCGTTGACGCCCCTGGGCTGACGGCACAGGGTGCGGGTGACGACAATGGGCCTGTGCCCTGGAGGTGCGGATCATGCCCGCCTCGATCACCACCCCGCCTTCAACCTGGCCGGCCGACCGCTTCCTGCTGCTGCCCGGCGATGGTCTGCTGCTCGTGCGCTCCAGCGGTGAGATCTGCCATTTCGACAGCACCGCCCGGGAGTGGATGGGTCCGCGCACGGCCGATTGCACCGGCGAGGCCCTCGAGGCGGCCTGGCCGGAGCTGGCGGAGCGGATCGAACGACTGGGTACCGCCCTTGCCGGCAGCGGCCCCCTGGATCTGACGGTGCCGCGGGCTGGTCATCCGGTGGCCGTGCGCCTGTTCGCCACCGACGACGGCGTGGGGGTGGGACTGCTGGCGCCGAGGGGCTCCCGTTCGGAGGAGGACCCCCGCCTGCTGCTGCTTGAGGCGGTGCTGCGCGAGGTGCGGGATGCGGTGTTCGTGACCAGCGCCGAGCCGATCGATGTGCCCGGCCCCCTGATCCTGTTCGCCAATCCCGCCGCCCTCGCACAGACGGGCTACGCCCTGCCCGAGGTGCTGGGGCGAAGTCCACGTCTGTTCCAGTGCGACGCCACCGATCCGAAGGCCCGGCGGGTGCTGCGCGAGGCGATGCGCCACTGGCAGCCTGTGCGCCAGAAGATCCTCAACCAGCGCCGCAACGGCCGTCGCTTCTGGGTCGAGATCGATATCGCGCCGATCGCCGATGCCCATGGCTGGATCTCCCACTGGGTGTCGGTGCAGCGCGATTGCGAGCCGCCGCTCTGAAGCCCCTACGCTGCGGTGCGCAGCAGGGTGACCGGTGGTGAAGCATGGGCTGCGGCAGCTCCTGCTCCGGGAACTGAAAGAGGCCCTGCCGGCCTTTCTGTTCTTTCTGGTTCTGTTTCATCTGATCGCCCTCACCAAGGCGGTGACCGAGGCCCATGGCGGCCTGACGCCGCTGCGGGCCACGGTCGCCACCGCCGGCGCCCTGATCGTGGCCAAGACGATCGTGCTGCTGGAGGCGCTGCCGATCGCCTGGCTGTTTCCCGCTCGACGGATTCTGCAGATCCTCTGGCAGGCCGTTCTGTTCACGCTCGCGGCCGTGCTGTTCCGGTTCGTGGAGGAGTTCATCCCACGGCTGGTGCGCACCGGAAACCTGCCCGAAGCCCTGCAGGCGATGGGCTCCGAGATCACCTGGCCCCTGTTCGCCGTGCTGGCGCTGTGGATCTTCGCAGGGGTGTTGCTCTACTGCCTGGTGGTCGAACTGGCCCGGGCGGCAGGCCGGGAGAAGGTGCGCGCGCTGTTGCTCGGCCCTGGACGCCGTTTCCGCTCCTGAACCGGAGCGCGCGGGGTCGTGACCGCCAGACTGGGATCAGTCGCCTGCCTTCCATGATCGCGTTGCACTCCTTACCGGCACGCGTGCTTCGGCTTGCGGTTGCGGCGGCGGTGATCGGCCTCGCAGGCGTGGCCCTGGCGGCACCCTTCAGCCGGACCCTCTCGCTGCAGGGTGTCACCTACACCGTGGAGGCGAAGGGGGAGGGATCGATGCAGCAGCTCACGGTGCAGGCCCGCCGCAACGGCAAACCGTTCGCCGCGGTGAGGGAGGAGATCGAGGGGCGGGTGATCGGCGCCGAGATCGAGGATCTCAACAGTGACGGCCAGCCCGATCTGTTCGTCTATGTGCAGAGCGCCGGCAGTGGCAGCTTCGGCTCGGTGAGGGCCTGGACCAGCACCGGGGCCGGCAGCCTCCTGCCGATTCGCATGCAGGAGATGGGTGCCAGGGAGGCCAGTGGTTACATGGGCCACGACCAGTACGCCGTGGTGGAAACCCGGCTGGTGCGCCGGTTCCCCGTGTACCGGCCCGGCGACAGCAACAGCCGTCCTACCGGCGGTACGCGGCAGTTGAGCTACAAGCTGGTGCCCGGCGAGGCGATGTGGCAGCTCAGGCCGGTGGATTCCACCACCTACTGATCCAGCTGTTCCGTCCCGGCGCCGGCGGTGGCAGCCGTGATTGTGTCGTTCTGGTTGTGAGCCTCACTCAGGAGCGGAATTGTCCTGGCTCCAGCTGGTGCCGTGACTTTCCATTGCGGTGTTTGGGCGGGTGAGGAAGCTCCTCCATGCCCCAAGGTGGGAAGGCCCTTCGGCATCACCATGAGCGACGCCTACGACGCATCCACCCTCGAGGAGGGCACCACTCCCGCGATCCAGCAGGTTCTCGACGCCATGGAGGCGGCCGAGCTCACGCCCGAGGATGCGCTGCAGATCAGCCTGGTGCTGCTGAATTTCGTCGAGGAGGTTCACCTCGACAACCTCGAGGAGCTGTTGGAGCAGGAGCAGCCGGATGGGATCAGCATCGCCGTGTGGGCGGCCGACAGCGCCCGCCTCAAGACCGCCCGGGAACTCCTGGAGGAGGTGCTGGGTGAGGACGACGAGGATGGAGACGAGGACGCCATCGACAGCGAGGCGGCAGACGGGGAGGCGGAAGAAGGCTGAGGGGTGCAGGCTCTTGCCATGCGCGCGGGCCTGCTGTAGTTCCGTGGGTTCGTGATCCCAGGGCAGAACACCTGCAGGGGCAATCGGCACACTGGCGTCAGCACGGCTGATCAGACCGACGACCCTTCGATGAAGCGGCCGTAGGGATCCTCTGGCGATGGCTCGAGAAGAGCTGGCTGCCGTTACGATGCACATCGATTCAACTCTCGAGCACCCGCAGCCGCACCGGTCGCGACGGTCCCAGGAGGAAGCCGCGACGGCGTGGTGGCAGGGGGCGGTCGCAGGCTGGGGTGAGCGCGAGGCGGTGCTGCCTCAGCAGGGTGGCGAGGATCAGCTTGATCTCGTAGAGGGCGAGAGCGGCTCCAAGGCAGCGGCGCGCGCCACCGCCGAAGGGCAGAAATTCGCCGGGGCCATAACTCCGCTCCAGAAAGCGCTGCGGATTGAAGCTGAGCGGCTCCGGGAAGAGATCGGCGCGCTCGTGCACGGCCTGGATGCAGCCGAGCAGCACATCACCCGGCTCAAAGGCCCAGCCCGCCATCTCCAGGGGTTCCTCCACCAAACGGGGGAACAGCAGCATCGCCACCGGATGAATGCGCAGCACCTCGTTCACCACCGCGTTGAGGTAGGGAAGCCGCTGGATCAGCTCGGGGTCGTCGGGGTTTTCGCACGTGGCCAGTTCAGCGAGCAGTCCCTGGCGCACCTCGTCCTGGTGATGGATCCAGTGCAGGGCCCAGGTGAGCACAGTGGCGCTGGTTTCGTGGCCGGCGAGCAGCAGGGTGATCAGTTCATCGTGGAGTTCAGCGTCGCTGAGGCCCTCTCCCTGTTCATCCCGGCAGGCGAGCAAAAGGCTGAGCACATCCACCCTTGCTTCACCATCACCAGCCTCAAGACTGCGGCGCCGCTCGGCAATCTCCCGCATCAGCAGCAGCCGGGTTTCGCTCTCCAGGCGCAGCACCCTGCCTCCTGGGCTCCAGGACCCGAGATCGCGGCGCAACGCAGGCACAAACAGCATCACGGTGCCGAGGCGTCCGGTGCGCAGGTTGAGATTGCGCTGCAACAATCCCTCCAGGTGCCGATAGCGCTCTCCTTCATGCAGGCCAAACACGGCCGAGAGGATCACGCGCATGGTGATCCGCTGCATCTGCGTGCGGGCATTCCATTCCTTGCCGGGCTGCAGCTCAGCGAACACCTGCCTGGCGATGGACTGGATCAGGGCTCCATACGCTCTGAGCCGCTCGCCATGGAACGGGGGTGTGAGCAGACGTCGCCGCGCCCGGTGGGGAGCGGGTTCGAGCAGCATCAGTGAGTGTTGTCCCACCACCTGCGCCATCAGCTCGTTGAGGTGGCCGGGCGCGCTGATCCCACGGCCGTTGTCACGCCCCATCAGCTCCTGGAGAACCGCCGGATCGTTGATCAACACCTGCTGGGCAGACAGGCCGGGCACCATCTGCACCCGCACCACGCCGTTGTGCGCGCGGAAGCAGCGACGGTAGTAGCCGATCGGATCGACGACCGCCTGCAACAACTGGCGCCCGGGACGATCTGCCAGAGCGGGAATCGCGGCGACCATGCCATAGATGATGTTCTTGCAGTCAGCTTAGGGACAGCAGGGCTGAGACAGGCCCACCTCCGCTCTGACATGACGCGCTGGCTGGTGGCATGATCATCGAATACATCACCGTGCGCGGCGATGGCTGAGCTCGTGATCGGCTGCCACGAAAGGGATCTTGCGCTTGGCCTGGAACTGGCTGTAGATCAGGCGGCGCAGCGATCGCTGCGTGGCCCATTCCTTCGGAAATTCCTAGCACCCTCAAGATCCTGCTTGCCAAGCAGCTGTATGCGTACTTCCCTGACGTGGGTTTCAGCGTCTTGCCGTCACAGATCAGATGGTCGAGATTGGGTGCCCTGCCTGGGATCTGTGCCGGTGAGCACAGCATGCTGATGGCGGCAAGGGCAAAAGCATGCTCTCCAGCCCATCTACATCCTTGAATGTTGTCTTTGACGAGCGATCATCCCACGCTAAGCTAGAGCAGGTGGTCAAGTGCTCCACAATGGATGATGTTGTCAGCAAATTTTTGGCCAAATTCAGCCAAGCGCCCCATCGCGTTGGAACGATAGAGCATCAAGTTTGGGCAGGCGGCACTGGGCCGTCTATTATCCTGATGCATGAACTAGATGGATTTAGCCTACCGTTTATCCAGTTGGCGCTGCGGCTTAGTGATAACTTTAAGGTGCATGCTCCAGTATTCTACGGCCAAGTGGGTGCAAACTTCTCGGGCCTTATTGGGGTAGGGCGCGCATTCTTCTGTATGCGAAAGGAGTTTGAGGTGTTTCGCCTGGGAAAAACAAGCCCTGTTGCTTCATGGATACGACATTTGGCCGGTGAGATTCAAGCTAGTGATCCCGAAAGAAGAAGAATAGGCATCATTGGAATGTGTATGACAGGAGGGATTGTTCTTGCCACCATCTCGCAGGAATCCATTGCCGCTGGAGTGGCTGCCCAACCGAGTTTGCCCTTTAAGTCTCCCCTGGCTTCTCAGAAGCTCTTGGAAGATCTCGGCATGGACCCCAAAGACGTTAAATCCGCAAGCAACTCATCCACTCCAGTTCTCACGCTGAGATACGGCAAGGACAAGATCTGCCCAGCGGAGCGAATAAATTTCATCATGACGCACCTTCCTTCAGCGGTTTTCCCCTCTGAACAGCTACAGGGAAGATTAGAGCGGTTCGACAGTCATGCCACGCTTACAGATCATTATCGCCAAGAGAAAAGCCACGAGGTGCGGAGTATTTCAGATGAGGTGATCAAGTATGTAACGCATTTCCTTCTCGAGCATCTTGGTTAATAGGCTTATGTCATTGCAACTACTGCTGCGTGAACGACCTCTTTCTTTCTTGATCCTCAGGATCCTTCCGCGCTGATTCGTTCGGGAAAGAGTTCTATTATTGCTTGTATTCATTGGCTTAAAGAGTCGGTTCCTTGGCCTCATTGCGTGGATTCCGGCTGATCCTGTGCCGGAAGGTAAAGATGTTCCACATGGAAATACTTGCCTTGGTGTCAAAGGACTGCGGTTCCGTCAGTTTCCGCCGCGAATGATCCGGCTAATTCGGTGGGTAGCGGATCACCCATTCACCTGGCAGCGGCAGGGCAGCGCGACCTCGCCGGTCTTGCGCTGGCTTCCCTCCCCCTGGCTCTGGCAACGCTGACCCTGATCATCCTGGGGTCGATGGTCTCTTCCCCTGCCGTCTGTAGCCCCACCAGCTACAGCGGCTGGGCCAGATGTTGGTCCCCATCGTCACCTCCGGCGAGCGGGTGAGGGTCGCCTCAAGGGCCGGCAGGCAGGATGGGCGCGTGATCATGCGACCTCGGTCGTGGCTTGCCTTGAAACTTCTGTGACAGATGCAGGATTTTCAAGGCATCAGCCCCCGCCTCAAGCCATCAACAGCCCCCGCATGCATGGCGATGGGAAGCTGCCGACGCAGGGCGAGTTCCAGGTAGGCAGAGTCGGTGCCGGTGGCCGGGGTAGCCTCTGGGCGCGGCGAAAACGAGGCGTTGTCATGGCAGCAGCAGCCATTCGGAAGCGCTGGTGCGAGATGCTATCCAGAGCTCTACGAGTGGAACAAAGCCTGCTGTCGCTCGCGTGTCGCGCCCTCCCGGCCACAGGCTGCGATCACGATCGCGTTGCGGTGATCCGGATCCAGGCCCCGCTTCAGCGGCAGCGGCAGCGGCCTGCTGGCGGGCGAGGTTGTGGTGGGTGACGGCGAACTGCCGCTGGGCCTCGCTCATGCGGGGCCGCGGGGGGCACCTGCCCGCTCTTCTCTCTGGAGCAGCATTCGCTTGACGCATCAGAGGGAGGGGCCATGAAGCCTCCGGCTGCCGCAGGACTGAGCTGCCTCGTCATGCTCATGGGCTGCTCAGCCCGTCAGATGGATGAGAGCGTTATTCGCCGCCAGTTCGTCCTTCCACAGAGTGCCAGGACTCTTGTGTATGTGGCGACACCAGCGGAGTCGGGATGGTTTGGCCGGGAAGGCCTCAAGATCACGATGATTTTTGGCCTTAGTGCAACCACCTTCAAGGCCTGGACGGATGTGGCGCTCGCCTCAGGCAGGTGGCAGCCTCTCCCGATTTCAGAGGCTGTCCTGAAGCATCTCGCGGGAGTCCGATCCGCGAGAGAAGTCAGGCTCAGACTCGCCCAGGAGATCGGAAAGCCGTTGCCACCGGAGGGATCCATCTACAATCCCAGCGGTGCTCAGCAGATGCAGCGATTCAGAGAGGCCCTTCCAGTATTACCTCAGAGCGGTTGGTATCAGATCAGAACCGCAGGCACCGATATCATGCGTGCCCCAACGATCATTCGCACCAATCTGGACGAAGATGTGAACGACTTCATGCTTGCCATCCTTGATCCGAAAACCCATACCGTCATGGTCAGGGTGAGCACCAACTACTGAATGGGGCTCACCCTGACCACCCTAAGTTTGCCGATCCCCTCCCGCTCCATCTGCTCCTGGATCTGGCGGTCCAGCCCCATCACCCGTTGGATCTGGCGGGGCGAGAGCGGATGCTTGCGCAGGCAGCTCCAGCAGAGCAGTCGGCGTTCAGTGGGATCGACCAGGCTGAGCACTTCCGGCAGTTCCTGCAGGCCCTGCCGGCACTTGGGCTGCTATTACACTTGCAGTTGCAGCCCAGCCCACGCTATTTCGCCAGCCTGTCGAGTTTCTGCGAGGCCGATGTGCTGCAGAGCGCTCTGCTCGCGGATGTGCACATCGCCGCCCTGGCGATCGACAACCTGGCGGTGGTGCACTCCAACGACAGTGATTTCAGCCACGCTAATGTACGAGTACATCCAGGGACGCCATGGCGCTCACCCGCCAGTTTCGCAACGGCAACTCCCAGGCGGTGCGCATCCCCGCCGATCTGGCCTATGGGCGCTCGGATCTGGACGCCGCTGATCGAGCGGGTGGGGGATGAACTGCGCATTCGCCCGGTAGGCCGGCCGATCCGCGGCGCCCTGAAGCCCCTTGCCTCGTTTGCGCCGGGGTTTATGGCTGAGGGCAGGGGGATCAGGAGCAGGCCGATCGCGAAGCCCTCTGACGATGCGCCCCCTGTTTCTGCTCGACACCAACATCTGCATCTACCTGATGCGATATCAACCGTCGCAGCTCGCCCGGCGGCTCGGATGTTGCCGGGTGGGGGAAGTGCTGATCTCCGCCATCACGGCCGCTGAACTGGAATTCGGGATTCTGGCTTCCGGATCGGATGCGGAGCGGAATCGCCGTGCGTTGGATCGTTGTGTCGCTGAGGTTCCGGTGGCAGCGTTTGATCACAAGGCGGCTTGCGCCTATGGGCCCGTGCGGCTGGCCAGTCGTGAACGCCGCCGCGATGCCCTCGACAAGCTGATCGCCGCCCATGCCATCGCCCTGGACGTGATCCTGGTGACCAACAATCCCAGAGATTTCAGCGCTTTTCCTGGACTGAGGGCAGACAACTGGGTGGCTGAGGCCTGAGGCCGTGCGTTGCTGCAGCGATCAAAGCTTGATCGTGTCAAGCCTGGGCAGCATTGTGGTCGCCATGCCGTCGAGCTACGTCATCGGGGAGCATTTCGAGCAGCTCCTAGCGGGTCTGGCGAGGGAGGTCGTAGCCGCGCAGCACCCAGGCCACCGGCAGCGATGGCTTCCAGGAAGGCTCTCTCGGCGCTCGGTGTCTGCCTGGGGTCGTCACCGATCAACAGGCGCACGACGACGTTGGTGTCAAGCGTCGTCAAGGTCATCGGGTCTGCCGGCGGCGGCGGCAATGGCCTGCTCCATCTGCTCGAGGCTCAGGCAGCAGTCCACCTTGGGGCGGTGGAGAAACAGCTCCTCCGGCTCGTACTTCGACGGCACCAGAACAAGGCGTCCCTGTCGGTCGATGCTGGCCTGCAGCCGGGCTCCAGGTGCCAGTCCGAGGGCATCCCGCAGGGGTCTGGGCAGGGTCAGCTGCCCCTTGGAGGTGAGTGTGACGGTGGTCATGACATCCCCGTTAGGAGGTTTGCCTTACCTGCTCAGGCTCTGGCGGACCCACTCCGCTGCCAGGTCCGCTCCAGCTCCGCACGGAAGCGCTCCATCCCCCAGGCGCTGCTGAGCACCTGGCGGCGGATCAGGCGGGTGAGCGTCCAGCACTTGAACCCGACCCCGCCGGCGAACACCAGCCAGGGAATCAGGAGCCAGATCGGGTGGTCCATCAGAGCGGCAGCTGCGTCCTGGCCTTTGTACAGCGCTTGCTCTGCTGGTGTTGGCGGACGGTCCACTGGTTGCCCTTGATCGCCAGGCCGCAGTGCTCGCAGATCGTCACCGGGCGGCTCCTGCACCATTGCTTGGGCCGTTCCCCCACCAGCTCCCTGCGGCTGGGGTCGATGCCACGGCCCTGCTGGTAGCGGGTGAGCGCTGGCGCCGTGGTCACGAAGCCGGTCTCCAGGCAGCGGAACAGCAGGCACTGGCCGCGCAGGTTCTGCAGGTTGAAGGTCGTCACAGCCATCAGCGCACCCCCCATGGACTCCACCCATGGTGGCATCAGGCGGCCAGAAGCACTACAGGTGGAGCCTGTGCGTCACTGTGGGGCCGGAGCTTGGTGCTCCGGAGACAAGACTGCTGCAGGGAGGGGCCATGGCGAAGTCTCGGGCCAGGGCGCGAGGATCGAACAGCCAGTGTGGAGAGCAGCTGCGGCAGGCGATGGCGGTTGATCCACAGCCGGAATGGATGGCGGTGCTGGACGTGCCGGAGCTGGTGGGCGTGGGCGCTGCAGGGCTGGCGGGATTGGCGTTACAGGTCGGAGTTGAAGGATGAACTCTTTTGCTGCAAGGGATCTGGCCCACAGCCAGCAGGCTGATCTGATCGGCCTGCGCCAGTGGCCTCAGGCTGGTCTTTACTGGGATTCGCGATACACCAGCCATGCCCGAGCAACAGGAGCTCCCCCTCCACCTGGCGGTCAGCAGCCCTACGCCCGAACCCTCGCTGGTGGAGTGCAAGGGCATTCGATCCACCAGCGACTTCCCGCGGGATCTCGATGGCCTGAGCTCGGAACAAATCGCACACCACTACAGCGCCATGCGCAACAGCCATGCCTCGTTGGTGCGATCCCGTGGTCAGTTGCAAAGGCGATCCAAGGAGCTGCGCGAAGCCCGTGACCTCTTCCTCAGCACATTGCGCAGCTATGAGGAGCGGCTGGCTGTCATCGGACAGGAGAAGACCGAGGCCCTGGCCCTGGCTCAGGAACTGCATAGCGAACTGGAAATGTTCGAGGGCAAGCAGCAAGCCCTTGATCGCTTGCTGACTGATCTGGATGAAGCCAAAGAGCAGGCAGGGTTCTGGAGCATCCTGCGGATCACCGAGTTGATCGACAAGATGCGCACCTTGCTGCGTGGAGGGGCTCAGCCCAATGGGTGAGCTGAGCGACCGTTTCGGCGCCTTGATGGCCAGGATGGCCAAAACCGACGCTGAATTGTTTCGCACCCTGGGTGAGCAGAACAGCGCCGTTCGCTCCATGGTGGAGGACCTGACGACGGCGGAGGAGTCGAGATCGGCCACAGGTGCCCTTGCCCCCCAGAGCCTGTTGCCAGAAGAGGAATGTCAGCTCAAAGCCCTCAAGGCCCGCTTCCCCAGGGCAGCGGATGCTCAAGCCTGGGCCGAACAGCAGCTGGGCCCTGCGCCAAGGAAAGCCACGTGGGCCGTCCTGGAACAGACGTTTCGCACTGGTGCCTGGCCCGTGAAGGCCAGCTCGTCTCGAGCGGCCAAGGCCACTGGTGTCACTAGTCAGGACTTGGATGATCGACTGGCCGCCCTGGAGCAGAGGTTGATGACTCGCCTAGATGCCCTTGAGATTCTCATCCAGGGACAAGGTGCGCCGTAATTCACTGATCAAAACGGCTGTCGGTGTCGGACGATCAATGTCTGCAATTGGTGCCGTATCTTCGCTGCCGCTTCAGTGGCTCAGGGTGGCGCAGATGTTGTCCATCTGGCGGAGTCTGGCCTGGCTCAGTAGCAGGGGCGGCGCATGGGTCGAGGTCGTGATCGGGGGGTGGGGCGGCTTATTCCTCGCCCCCGGCAGTGTCCTTCCACTCGATCCGGCCATTGGCGGTGCGGGCCAGGAGCGCCATGGCCGCCTGAGAGGGGGAGTTGAACTCATGGTCCTCGACGAGGGTGATGCCGGCAGAGGCTTCCATGCACACGGCCCTGGTTCACCATCTGGGCCCTTCAGGTGGAACAGGCGCCGGCAGGCGGCGGCCGGCTTGCCAGAGGGCTGCTCGAACGCACGGTGCCCGTGCACCGGGCTGCAGAGGAGCAGTTCTTCCAGGACACCGTCGGCTTTGGCGCGGTCCATCTCTGCCAGGGTGATCGAGCGCCCCTGCACTGCGTTCTCCAGCCGACAGCGTTTTGCAGGCCTGCACCGCTGTTGTGCTTCTCCAGGTGGCGACACGGGAAGTGCTACCGCTGTGCCTCAGGCCCCGGCGCAGGAGGAGTCCAGCGGAGCCTCCTCCCCGGCGGGCTCCCCCTGAGCTGATGGATGGGTGCGCAGCGCACTGACAAAAGCTGCCGTCCTCTCACCTCCTGGTTCGTGATGGGGCCGAGGTGGTCATGCTTCACCAGAGCAGGCGGCAGGGGAAGCTGGCCAGGGCAGGGTCGAGGCTCACCAGTTGCAGGCCCTCCAGCTCGGCCTGGGCCGCCAGCAGCCGATCAAAGGGATCCCGGTGGGCCTGCCGATAGCCGCCGGCATGCACACCGTGATGCAGCTGCACGGCCAACGGCTGAAAACCCTGGTGTCGCAGCAGGGAAGGCAGGTCCTGCAGCAGCTGTTCGGCACCAGGCAGTTTGCCCAGGCGCACTTTGGTGGCGAGCTCCCAGCCGGTGGCGGCACTCACAAAGATCGATGCCGCCGGGTCGTTGACGGCCGAGTAAGCGAGGGAAGAGAGCTTCTCGGGTTCCACCAACCACCAGAGCAGGGCGTGGGTGTCCAGAAGAAGGGCAGGGGGCATCAGGAGGGCAACGGAGCGTCAAGGCCGTCGAACTCCTCGGGGGGCAGAGGGTCGAGCAGCACGTCGAGGGGGGGGAGCTGCAGCTGACCCCGCAGCAGGCCGGGCTGGCGGCGGGGGCGATCGGTTTCCAGCGGCACCAGCCGTGCCCAGGGCTTGCCGTCCTTGGCCACCAGAATCGTTTCACCGGCATGGGCGGCGTCGATCAACCTGGAGAACTGGGTTTTGGCCTCGTGAACGTTGACGGTGCGCATGGAGGCTCCCAGGCAGGGTGCAAGCTTAGTCCGGATGTGGGCCCATGATTGCCGCCAACGCGGCGGCTGGCGCTTCTGGTCCATGGCGTGCTCCACGGCCTCCGTGGGCCGGGCCGGTTTGGCCTGACCTGGCTGAAGGTGGCCGTGCTGTTCCAACCATGGCGTGAGCGTTCCTGGCTGCCAGCCGAGGGCCCGATCCACCTCGGCGGAGCCGGCAACAACCACCCTGAGATCGTCGCGGAATCTGGTCATCCCAGTACTCCTGACGCAAACAGCGCCAGCGATCGATCGAGCCCTGCCAGTCGCGCAGCACGTGCAGTCAACCAGGCGACAGATCGCCACTGGTCTGAGCAGAGCTGGCAGATCGTCTGCCGCAGCTTCTCCTTGCGAGGACGAGTGCCATGAGAGGCGAGCACCTGCTGGAGCTCAGGATCCAGCAGTCCCCCTCGATCCGCGGGGAGATCCCCCCGATCCGCTGCCAGCAAGCAGCGCCGGCCCAAGGGTGTAGTCGCTCTGCGAGCCAGCCCGGTGCAGCTCCAGCATGGAGCGATCCCGCAGGCGACGCAGGACCTGACCGGCACCGAGGGTGTCGAGGTCGATCAGCTGCCGCAGGCTGGCGTTGTCCACCTGGATGGGGCGGTGAGCCTGAAGCAGGGCGCGGAATTCCTCCTGGGTGAGTTCTTCGGAGGCGAGGCGCTCCAAAAAGGCGCGATCAGCTTCGGTGAGGGTGGTGGTGTTGCCCAGCACCACAGAGACGTTTCAGGTGGTGGGCTCAATCCGGGGTGCCGGCAGGAAGGCGTCTTCCATCCCGGCAAACATGCGCGGGATCCCCTCGCCCTGGTCGCGGGTGAGGCCCAGATCCACCAGGGTTCGCATCAGCCGCGGATTGCGGCTGCAGTGCACGCGCCTGCGACTGAGCAGCTCCTGGAGATTGAGAACCGGCAGCAGCCCGCCGGGGATCACCACCTCCATGCGGTCGTCGAACAGCCACACCTCGATGCCGTTGCCCTGCACGCTGTAGTTGCGATGGGCGATGGCATTCAGCAGGGCCTCCTGCCAGGAGAAGCGGGGGTACTCGCTTACGGCTTGAAAGCGGTTGCCCACCAGGCGGGAGGCTGGCGCATCAGGCCACCGATCACGCTGACGGTGTCCTGCCACACCTCCGGCAGGTTCCCCTCGATGCGCGGGCGCTCCTCCACGTTGTGGGGGGGCAGTGGCCAGGTTGGGCAGGGAAGTGCTGCTCCAGCTGCTCGATCAGGCCGGGGATCCGCTCCCGATCTCCGCCGTCGCGCAGCAGGCAGAGGATCTCGGAACGGGGCGAGGTGGGGGCCATGGCGAGAAATCAGGGGGTCGTTCCCTGAAGCCTGGCGCGACTGGCGGCCAGGGGTGTGAGATCGGCATCCACGCAGGAGCTGCCATCGTATTGGAAGGGGTTGTCGAGATCGCGGATCAGCAGGAGCAGGTAGGTGAAGGAGGTGAAGAGAAAGCACGACACCACCAACACCTCATTGAAGAGATCGGCTTTGATCAGTAGCAGGGCCACCACAGCCGCCACCAGAAAGATCTCCAACATGGCGTAGGCGGGCCCGAGGAAGCTGGAGCTGCGATTGATGTGCATGCGGCTGATCAACAGACGCAGGCGGGCCAGCTCCGCCTGGCAATCGTTGGCTGCCGAGGCTTCCCCGGCCAGTTTCAGCCCAGCGAAGCTCAGATTGAGGGCATCCAGATTGCGTTGCAGCTGCTCCAGGCTGAGGGTATTGCGCAGCCAGCTTTCGGTGTCGCCCAGCAGCTCGGCCAGCTTTTGCTGCAGGGGGGCTCCGTCATAGGCGGGCTGGCTGGCGGCGCTGAGGCTGTTGAGATCGGCGATGGATTCCACGGCGTTCACCACCTGCAGCACCATCTCCTCGCTGGCGTTGTATTCGCTCAGGGTGCCGCTCAGCACGAAGGCGATCACAAAGGTGGCGGCCCCGAACAGGGCACCGGTGAGGGAATCAAAGGCCCACAGTTCCCAGCCCAGCCGATGCATGCCCACCTTGGCCAGGGCAAACAGGGAGGTGAAGGGCAGCACGGTGAGAAAAAGCCGCCACTTGGCCATGATGCAGAGCACCAAACAAACCCGACCAACCTAACCGGGATTTCTCACAAGGTCATTCATCCCTCAGCAGTGCCTCCAGCAGCTGCTGAGGGATGAGGCCACCGAGAGCCATGTGATACCTGCGGCAATTATAGATCCCCAGATAGTGGGGTAGCCAACGATTGCGTCCCTCTGATGTCTGGTAGGTGATGACGTAAGCCCATTCCGCCAGAAGGGTTTTGATGAAACGCCCTGCTTTGCCGTTGGTGCGTGGCGTGTAGGGCTTGGTGCGGATGGGCTTGAGATCCAAGGCCCGGCAGACTTTTCGCCAGTCACTGGAGCGGTAGGCGGGACCGTTGTCCGAGGGAACCCGGCGGCAGATGGTCCCCTGCCCCGAGAACCAGCCGACGGCTCGGGCACGGAACCCAGCAGTCGTCACCCTTTGCTCGTCGGCGAGCACCTCGCCGTAGGCCAGGCGGGTGACGTCGTCGATTGCGACATGCACCTTCTCGTACCCGGCTCACCCGCGAGCAGCCATGACGACGATCCCCGGTGATCCGGTGGCCCACACGCTCGAAACGGACCAGCTGTTTGGTGGTGACGTGGATCATGTCGCCGGGGCGCTCCCACTGGTAGCGCTGCACTGGCTTTTGGGGCTCCAGGTTCCTGAGTCGGCCAAGCCCCAGGGCGTTCATCACCCTCCCGACAGTGGCGAGGGGCGCCTTGAGGGCCTTGGCGATTCGGCGGAGCGTGCAGCGCTGGTGGCGTTGATCCATGGCCTGCTGCAGTTGCTGCGGATCGACGGAGCGTCCGCCAGTGCCGCTGAACCGCCTTGGCGAAACCGCGCCAGCCACTTGTAGGTGCTACTGAGGCTGATCCCGGCTTCTCCTGCAAGGGCGTTGAGCGGCTCACCTTCATCAAGGAGCCGACGAATCAGGCGCTCCCGACTGATCGGAGTCATTCGGGCATTGGGGGGGTGGCTATGCATGGGTGTGAGGTTCTGGGACGGGCGTTGACACCCCGACCCTGGCGATCCACACCCCCTTGTCAGCTGAACTACCTGGTGGGACTACACACTTAGGGAGACTCTGGAAAACCCCGCCATCCTGCGCGAGAATGGCCCTGTAATCGCAGGTGGGGACTGGCTTCATGGGCGCCAAGCAGTTCGGCTACCGCTTCGCGCAAGGCTTCGCCTACGGTGATTATGAGCAGTCGACGGCCAAAAAGCGCACCAGGCGCGAACGCTTCCTGGCTGAGATGGAGGCTGTTGTGCCCTGGAAAGCGCTGGTTGACCTGATCGAGCCCTCCTATCCAAAGACCAGCAGCAAGGGTGGTCGGCCTCCTTACCCGTTGGAGACGTAGCCCTTGGCTTCCGCGAAGCGGTTGCTGCGGATCCACCTGCTGCAGCAGTGGTACGACCTGAGCGATCCAGCGATGGAGGATGCGTTGATCGAGGTGGCGACGATGCGCCGCTTTGCCGGTATCGCCCTGATCAGTGACCGGATCCCGGATGAGGCCACGATCCTGGCGTTCCGGCACCTGCTGGAGCAGAACGATCTGGGTGAGCAGATTTTTGAAGCCGTGAAGGAGCATCCCAAGGCCAACGGGATGGCGATGAAGCAGGGCACGATCGTCGATGCCACCATCATCGCGGCACCCAGCTCCACCAAGAATGAGAAGCGGGAGCGGGATCCGGAGATGCACCAGACCTGCAAGGGCAAGCCATGGCACTTCTTGATTACCCAGCTCACTCCGCGGTGGTCGCCCTGGGGCCCTAGGAGCGTGTTGCCCGTAGCGCCGTCGCCGACGCCATTTCTTGCCGCTGTGCACTTTTCTTGTGCCAGCTGCAGTCGATCTTACCGGATTTATTGTTTCTGGAATGCCTGAGCAACCCCGCCATGCACCTTGGCGGGGTTGCACTCCTCACCCCATCGCTAACGCTTCCTGCAGCTTCTGTTTCTTGAGGTAGCGCCACAACTTGTTGAGGTTGTGCGTCGTGCCCCAAAGCAGCCATTCACCATTCACCTTCTCCAGCCCGCGCAGCAGAAAGCGCCGCAGCC
>JANWUR010000023.1 GCA_024958655.1 Cyanobium sp. FGCU6
AAACGCCATGGGCGAGGCAGCGAGGAAGCCACCCGCAGGGGTGGCTTTTTTGTTGCTGCTGCTTGTGTTCGTCGCAGGGCTAGCCATGGTGTGTGAGCTGTCTGACTCTCCTCGGCTGCCATGCCGCGCTTCCAGGAATCGCTCCAGGCCCTGCGCCAACTGCGCCATGTGATCAATGTGGGTCGCAGTGGTGGCGACCTTGATCGGGTTGCGGACCTCGTCGACAGCTTTCTCGATACGCCTCAGATGGAGGCCTGCATCGCACGCTTTCGGGCGTTGCCAGGCGGGTCCGCGATGATGGATGAGCGCTATCCGCCGCTGCAGCCGGATATCGAGCGGTTGGCGCAGTTGCCGCACGGCTCTCTTGGGCAGAGGTATGCCAGCTTGATCCTCCGACTTCGCTACGACCCGGAGTTCTTCAGGCCCCGGGCGACTGACTCCGACGGCCAGTGGCTCACCCAGCGGATCGCCACCACCCATGATCTGCATCATGTGGTCAGTGGATTCAGTACCACTCCGGTCGGGGAGTCGGGCGTGCTGGCGATCACGGCCACACAGATTGGCTTTCCGGCCTATGTGAGCCTCAACCACGCGGCCCAGATCAGCAGCTTCCGCCTCGATGTGAACCGTTTCTCGGCCCTCTCCGCTTCCATCAGCCATGGCGTGGCGATGGGCTGGGGTGCGGCCCCGTTCTGCACCGCCCGCTGGGAGGAAGGGTGGGAACTGCCGCTGCAGCTCTGGCGCGAACGACTCGGTGTGACCAACCCTGCAGATGCTGCCCCCTATGGCCTTTCCGCCAGCACACCCGCCGCGGATCCTTAGATCGCACCATTGTTCCGCTTCGTTCCTGACACAAGATGGCGAGCCCTGTTGAGTCGACTGAGCTCGATATCTGGGGCAACGATCCCGATCGAATCGTGGATGCACTCTATGGCTCGGCCATCAGTTGCTCTCGCGCCGCTTGCAGTTCCGCGCGCATCGACTTGCTCACTGTGGGATACTGGAGATTAAGCGAAGCCAATGTGTCGATCACCGCGGCGGCGACCACCAGGCGCGTGAACCACTTGTTGTCGGCCGGTACCACATACCAGGGGGAACGCTTGCTGGCCGTGTGGCGCACCATGGCCTCGTAGGTCTGCATGTAGTCATCCCAGAAAGCCCGCTCCTTGATGTCGTTGAGGGAGAACTTCCAGTTCTTCTCTGGCTGGTCAAGGCGTTCGAGAAAGCGCTTTTTCTGCTCCTTGCGCGAACGTGCAGGAAGAATTTGCGAATCACCACGCCGTTGTTCGTGAGGTACTTCTCGTAATGGCGGATGTCCTTGAAGCGCTGCTGCCAGATGTCCTTGCCCACCAGTTCAGGTGGGAGCGATTGCCTTGCCAGCATCTCAGGATGCACCCGCACCACCAGGGTTTCCTCGTAATAGCTGCGGTTGAAGATGCCGATCCGGCCGCGCTCCGGCAGGCAGCGGTTGCAGCGCCAGAGGAAGTCGTGGTCGAGATCGAGTGCCGTGGGGGCCTTGAAGGAGTTGACCTGGCAGCCCTGGGGATTCACACCGCTCATCACGTGCTTGATGGTGCGTCCTTGCCGGCAGCGTCCATGGCCTGAAAGATCAGCAGCACCGCCCATCGGTCCTGGGCATAGAGGCGGTCCTGCAGGTCGGCCAGGATCTCCACGCCCTCCGCCAGCACCTGCTTGGATTCCGGCTTGTCACCGGCATCAAGCTCAAGGGTGTCCCCGGGATCGATGGACGAGAGGCGGAAGCTGTCTCCATCGTCGATGCGGAACGGGGCGCAGAAGCCCCGGGCTCGCCGGAGGATGGCGTCGCGTTCGCGCTGGGGCATGGGCCCTGACCCTGAGGATCACACCCTGCAGCCTGGTGCGGGCTCTTGACATCGTCAACCTGACCCGGGCCGCTGGGGTGGACAGGAGCTGGACCCGGTGAAGAGGGCCGTGCCTTTCCTTCCCATGATGGCTAAGACTACGAGTGGTTCCGCCAGCCAGGTCGATGACCGAGTCGCCGTGAAGTACACGGACTACTACGCGACCCTCGGTGTGGAGAGGGATTCCTCTGCGGAAGACATCCGCAAGGCCTACCGCCGACTCGCCCGCCGCTACCACCCCGACATCTCCAGTGAGGACGACGCCGAGGCGAAGTTCAAGGAGGTGAATGAGGCCTACCAGGTGCTCTCCGATCCGGAGCAGAAGGAGGCCTACGACCAGCTCGGCCGCCACCGCAGCGGCGAGGAGTTCCGCCCCTCCGGTGACTGGGGTGGCCAGGTCTGGCAGGAGGGCGGGCTCGAGGACATCGACCTGGCCGATCTGCTGGAGCGGCTGGGCCAGCGGGCAGCCGGCAGTCCGGCGTCCGGCCCTCGGGCTGGCGGACGCCGACGAGCAGGCGCTCCTTTCGCCATGCGGGGCCAGGATTACCAGGCCACCGCCACGATCAGCCTGGAGGACGCGGCCCGGGGCCTTGAACTCAGCCTTGATCTCTCGGTGCCGGAGACGACCGCAGACGGTGGTGTGAGAACGGTGTCCCGCGCCACGAAGGTGCGGGTGCCCCGCGGGGTCGTGGATGGCGAGCGCCTGCGGGTGGCAGGTCGGGGTGGGCCCGGCTACGGCGAAGGTCCTGCCGGTGATCTCTACATCGACATCCATCTCCAGCAGCACCCCCTCTTCCGGGCGGTGGGGCATGACCTCTATCTGGAGGTGCCGATCACCCCCTGGGAGGCGGTGCTGGGGGCCGAGATCGAACTGCCCACCCTCGACGGCAGGGTCAGGGTTGCCGTGAAGCCGGGGGCGAAGGGGGGGCAGAAGCTGCGCCTCGCCGGCAAGGGCCTGCCGCGCCGCGGCGAGGGTGCCGGCGATCTCTATGGCGTTCTGCAGCTGGTCACGCCCACGGTGATCAGCGACAAGGAACGGGAGCTCTACCGCGAACTCGCCGCCGCCTCCAGCTTCGATCCCCGCGCACCCTTCACTCCGCTCCCCACCCATGCCTGATGATCTGACCCTGCTCCCGGACCGGGAGGACGTGATCGCGCTGGACGAACTGATGGCCTGCTCGGGGCTCGCCCACGACGAGGTTGTGGAGCTGGTGGAGTTCGGAGCCCTCGCCATCGAGCAACGTGGAACGGCCTGGACGTTCCATTCCCGCACCCTCGTGCTGGCGCGCCGGGCCGCACGGCTGCGTGACGATTTCGGCCTCAACACCCCCGGGATGGCGGTGGCCCTGGCCTATCTGGAGCGGATCGAGGGCCTGGAGCGGCGCCTGCGGGAACTGGAGGCCTGCCTGCCGAAAGGCGACGCCGGACAGGATGCGTGGATCGCCTGAAGCGGTTTCCCCTGCCAGGCGTCCTGCGCCGCTGGCTGCTGGCGCTGCTCGCCTGTGGCGTGGCGCTCCTTCTGGTGCTTCAGGCGTCGCCGCCGGCCCTGTCTCAGGCCGGGGCACCGTCGGCCGGCCCTGCCGAGATCCGGGGGGTGTGGCTGACCGCCAACGACATGCCCATCCTCAGGGACCGGGAGCGGACGAAGGCGGCGGTGGCCGCTCTGGCCGACCTCCACCTCAACACCCTGTATCCGGTGGTGTGGAACGACGGCATCGCCTACTACCCCAGTGCTGTGAGCGAAAGCCGCGGGCTGCAGTCGTTCACCTACCGCGGCTTTCAGGGGCAAGACATCCTGGCTGACCTGCTCGAGCAGGCCCATGGCCGCGGTCTGCTGGTGATTCCCTGGTTCGAGTTCGGCCTGATGACACCGCCCGGAGGCGAACTGGCCCGACGCCATCCCGACTGGCTGACCCAGCGGCAGGACGGTGGCCGCACCTCGATCAGCGCGGCCGGGGAGGTGGCCTGGCTGAATCCGTTCCGACCGGAGGTGCAGCAGCTGATCCGCGATCTGGTGCTGGAGGTGGTGGGGACGTACGACGTGGACGGCATCCAGTTCGACGACCACATGAGCCTGCCGCGGGAGTTCGGCTACGACCCCTTCACCATCGCCGCCTACCGCCGCGAGACCGGCCGGCCGGTGCCCCCTGATCCGGCGGACCCTGCCTGGGTGAAGTGGCGCGCTGACCGCCTCACCGCCTTGATGGAGGGGCTCGCCCGCGCGGTGCGGAGCCGCCGGCCCGGGGCGATCGTGTCGGTGTCGCCCAACTACTACGACCACGCCTACAAGCTGCAGCTGCAGGACTGGCTGGCCTGGGTGCGGCGCGGGGTTGTCGACGAACTGGTGATCCAGATCTACCGGCCCGATGTGGAGAGCTTCCTGCCGCACCTGGGGCGGGCGGAGGTGCTGGAGAGCCAGCGGAAGATCCCCGTGTCGATCGGCATCATGGCCGGCCAGCGCAACCGGCCCGTGGCCACGGAGCTGATTGAGGCGCAGGTGCAGGCCGCCCGCGAGCGTCAGCTGGGGGTGGCGTTCTTCTATCTGGAGAGCCTCTGGATTCCTGGTACCGAAGTGGGAGAGGGCCGGGCGGCGTCGCTGCGTCGCCTCTTCCCCACCCCTGCCCCACGGACCAGGATCCGGCCGCAGGAAGCGGGGCTGTCGCCACCCTGAACCAGCACAGATGGCTGAGGCGGGGACGTCGGCAGTGGGTTCAGCCAACGGGTTCCCCGGGGCGAAACAGTCAGGCGGAACGGCCGCCGCGCACGCTCAGGCCCAGCAGGGCCACGCTCACCACCAGCACCATCGTCGCCAGCACATGGATCTGGGGACTGATCTCCCGCTGGAACGCCCCGGCGATGTAGAGCGGCAGCGTCACCGTTTCGCCGGCCGTGAACATCGAGATGATGTAGTCGTCGAGCGAGAGCGAGAAGGACAGCAGGAAGGCCGCCAGCAGTCCCGGAGCGATCAGGGGCAAGGTGACCAGGCGAAAGGCCCGCAGCGGCCTGGCCCCCAGGTCCATCGCCGCTTCCTCCAGGCTGCCGTCCATCTCCGCCAGCCGCGCCTTGAGTGTCAGGCCCGCATAACTCAGGCAGAACAGGCTGTGGGCAATCAGCAGGGTGCCGAAACCTCTCGGCAGATTCGTCTGCACGAACAGGGTGAGCAGGGAGGTGGCCAGCACCACCTCCGGGCTCGTGAGCGGCAGAACGAGCAGCATCTCGATCCAGCTGCGCCCGCGCAGGCGATGGCGGCTGAGGGCCAGGGCCATCAGCCCCCCCAGCACGGTGGCGATGGCGCTCGCCGCCAGCGCCAGAGCCAGGCTGTTCGCCAACGCCTGGTTGAGGGCGGCATCCCGCAGCGGGTGCAGCCAGTTCTCCAGGGTGAAGCGCTGCCAGATCAGGTTGAACCGCCCCACCGGTTCGTTGAACCCGAAGACCACGATCACCGCGATCGGGGCGAACAGCACCCCATAGGCGAGGGCCGCCACGCCCACCAGCAGCGCGTTCCCGATCCTCATGTGAGGGTCAGATCGCTGCTGCCATGCCGTCGCACATGCACCACGACGGTGGCCGTCATCAGCGCCATGAGCACCAGGGCGAGGGCGGCTCCCCGGGGAAGCTGGCGTTGCACCAGCATCAGGCTCTGCATCACGTTGCCGATCATGCGGTTGTTCGGGCCCCCCAGGAACTGGGGGTTCACCACATCGCCGGCGGCCGGGATCAGGCTGAGCACGATCCCCGCGGCCAGCCCCGGAGCGCTCAGGGGCAGCACCACCCTGCGGAACACGGTCCAGGGACCGCCCTGCAGATCCCGCGCCGCATCCAGCAGTTCGGTGGGGATGCGCTCGAGGCTGAGGGTGATCGGCAGCACCATGAACGGCAGGGCGTTGTAGGTGAGGCCACCCACCACGGCGAACGCGGTGTTCAGCAGCCGGGTTCCCTGCGGCAGTCCCACGGCCCGCAGGGCGCTCAGCAGCGGGCCGTCGTCACCGAGCAGGGTGGTCCAGGCGATCGCGCGCACCAGATAAGGGGTGAAGAACGGCACCACCACCAGGGCGAGCAGCACCGCTTTCCATCGTCCCCCGCGGAAGCGGATCACCCAGGCCAGGGGGTAGGCGATCAGCACCGCCAGGGCGGTGGCGGCTCCGGCGTAGACGAGGGACCGTGCCAGCACCGGCGTGTACTGGCCGATCACCTCCGTGTAGTTGGCGATGCGGCCGCTGAAGACCAGGGTCATGCGGAAGCGATCCGCCGTGTCCGAGAGGGAGACGGGCAGCAGCTGCGCCAGCGGCAGCACGAACCACAGCACCAGCCAGGTGAGCCCCGGGGCGACCAGCAGCCAGGGCAGCCAGTCCTGGCGCCGGGTCCGGGCGGTCCGGGGTTCAGCCCTCAGTGATCGACGCGAAGCGCTCATCGAACTGGGCCTCCTCTGCCGGTGCCAGGGGACCGAACACCTTCAGGCGGGCTTCCATCGCCCGATCGGGGAACATCAGCGGGTTCCGCGCCAGCGCGGCGGTGTCGGACGTGCGGGCAAGCACCTCTTGCACGCCCTGCACCGGGCTGATGTACTTCACGGCCGCGGCGATCCGCGCGGCATGAACCGGGTCGTAGACGAAATTCATCCACTCCGCGGCCTCCCGGCGATGCGGGGCGCCCTTCGGCATCACCATCACGTCGGCCCAGAGCGTGGTGCCGGTGGCCGGCACCAGGAAGCGCAGCTTGGGCTGCTCCAGCGCCAGCTGGGCCACATCGCCCGACCAGGCCACGCAGGCGGCGAAGTTGCCCGCCAGCAGATCGTCCTGGTAATCGTTGCCGGTGAACGCCCGGATCTGCCCGTCCTTCTTCGCCCGCTCCAGTCGGGCGAAGCTCGGTTCGGCCGCCGCAAACGTGGGCTGTGTGATGTCCTTGCCGTCAGCGAGCATCAGCATCCCCATCGTGTCGCGCATCTCCGTCAGGAATCCCACCTTGCCCTTGAGCCGGGGATCGAAGAGGTCGTCGACGGAGGTGAGGGGACGACCGGTGGCTTCGATGTTGTAAGCGATGCCGGTGATGCCCGACTGCCAGGGGAGGGTGAAGCGTCCGCTGGGATCCCAGGAGGGCTTGCGCAGGGTGGGAATCAGGCGTGCGGCGTTGGCCACCTCCTCAAGGGGCAGGGGATCGGCCCAGCCGAGCCGGATCAGGCGCGCGGCGAGCCAGTAGGGGGTGACGAACAGGTCCTGGGCGATGGGCCGGCCAGCGGACAGCTCGGGCTGGATCTTGGCGAAGAACGCCACCGAATCGTTCTGGTCCTCGCTGTAGCTCACCTCGATGCCGGTCTGCTTCCGGAAGCGATCCACCGTGCCCGGCACCCCATCGCTGGTGGGATCGATGTAGAGCGGCCAGTTGGAGATCACCAGCCGCCTTGACCGGTCGCCGCCGCCGGAGCGACAGGCGGCCAGCAGCGCCGGACCGAGGGCCGCCGTTCCGCCGGCCAGCAGGGCATGGCGCAGGAAGCGTCGGCGCCCCATCGCCGGGACGGCTCCCCCCCTGGCCAGGGAAGTGGAAACGAGCGGGGCGGGGCGGGGCATCGGCTGGCGGTGGTGAGGGAGCGAGGGGTTGGCGGAACCGGGCGATCAGGACGGAAGAGGATGACCGGCCTGCGCCGGCCACACCACCCAGATCACCTCCCCGACCCGCACCTCCGCCCCAGGATCCCTGCGTCCGATTCTGGCCACCAGCTCCTGGCCGTCCCCGTCACGCAGCACCACCTGCAGCGTGGCCCCCTGGAAGGCGACCGCTTCCACCTGGGCCCGCCGCCCGGCTTCCGTGGCCAGCGGGGCCTCCCCCCTGAGGCTCAGTTGTTCCGGTCGCAGCATCCTCAGCCCCTGTCCCAGCGGATCCGCCAGCAGATTGGCGCGGCCGAGGAAACCTGCCACCCATTCGTTCACCGGTCGGTCGTAGACCTCCCGTGGGCTGCCGCACTGGGCAATGCGGCCCGACTGCATCACGGCCAGCCGATCGCTGAGGGCCAGGGCCTCGTCCTGGTCGTGGGTCACGAGCAGAAAGCCGATCCCCGCCTCCCGCTGGATCCGCTTCAGTTCCTGTTGCATCGTGCGGCGGAGACCGGCGTCAAGGGCCGCCAGGGGTTCGTCGAGCAGCAGGGCCGCGGGCTCGTTCACCAGGGCGCGCGCCAGCGCCACCCGCTGCTGCTGGCCTCCCGAGAGCTGGGCCGGTCTGCGGCGCGCCAGCTCCCCCATGCGCACACGCTCCAGCGCCTCACCCACCCGCCGCCGCACCTCCGGCTCCGGCAGTCGATGGTTGCGCGGGCCGAACGCCACGTTGTCCCAGACGCTCAGATGGGGGAACAGGGCATAGTGCTGGAACACCGTGTTCACCCTGCGTCGGTGGGGTGGCAGGCCGGTCACGTCCTGCCCCAGCAGCCGGATCACGCCGGCATCGGGCCGCTCGAACCCCGCGATCAGCCGCAGGGTGGTGGTCTTGCCGCAGCCGGAGGGTCCCAGCAGGGAGAAGAACTCCCCTGGGGCCATCGCCAGATCGATCCCATCCACCGCTGCCGTGCCGGCGTAGCGGCGGTGCACGCCTTGCAGTTCGATCACCCCGAACTCCCCAGGGATCACCGGCGTTGACGGTTCGGAGGTCTGCGGAGCAGGTTGCCGGAGGCTGGGGCGTCCCCGTGGCTGCCGTTCACGAAATCTGACTGCTGCCAGGCTCCAGGCCGCAGCGAAACCGGGGCGCGACGTTTCTGGCAGCATCCCTCGGAACACGGGCCTCGCGGCTCGCCCACTTCTTCTCCTCCTCGGATCTGGCCGATGATCAGCCGCCTCGGTCGCTTCTACGCCCTGCTGCTGGTCGTCTGCCTGGCGGTGCTGGTGTGTTTCGCGCTGCCTCCCCCCTGGAGCGGGCTCACGTCGATCGGCTATCTGCTGCTGGGACTGGTTCTGATCCTGGGGCTGGGACGGCAGAACAGGGGTCCCGCCGGCAGTGTGTCGGCATCCGGGCGGGCCTACGGGGTTCTGGGGATCACCGCCATCGGCTTCTGGCTGCTCTGGACGCTCACCCCCAGCGAGCTGCGCACCACCGGGATCCCGGTGGTGGTGCTCTGGACCGTGTTCAGCGGCTGGAGCGCCATCCGCCTGATCTCCCTGCTCGCCGGGGAGAAACGGGTGAATGCCGCCGTGCTCCAGGGTGCCCTGGCTGGCTATCTGATGCTGGGGATCTTCGCCGGTCTGCTCCTCTGTGCGCTGGAGACCATCGACCCGGGGAGCTTTCGCGGCACAGGCCTCTCCGAGGCTCTCCACGACACCGCGACCCCGGTGTGGGGAGTGAACTTCGTGAAGCTGAACTATTTCGCCTTCGTCAGTCTCACCACGATGGGCTATGGCGATGTGGTGCCGCAGTCAGCCCCTGCGCAGATGGTGAGCGTGGTGATTGCGATTGCCGGTACGTTCTACGTGGCTGCGGTGATGGGTCTGTTGATCAGCCGCCTCACCGTTCAGGAATCCAGGGAATGAGAGCGCGGCGGCCATCCTCAGGGGGCCAGCCTTTCGATCCGCCAGGTCTGCTGCTCGTTGCCGCGCAGGTAGCGGAAGCGGTCGTGCAGGCGGTTCTCCCTCCCCTGCCAGAACTCGATCTCCAACGGCCGCACCCGGAACCCGCCCCAGAAGGAGGGCAGCGGGATCTCACCGCTGGCGAACCGCCGCTGCATCGCCTGCCACTGCATCTCGAGCAGGCGGCGGGAGTCGATCACCGAACTCTGGTCGGACACCCAGGCCCCCAGCCGGCTGCCGCGGGGACGGGAGGCGAAGTAGGCCAGCGATTCGGTGGCGCTGATGCGCTCGGCCCGACCCAGGATGCCCACCTGCCGTTCGATCGCATACCAGGGGAACAGCAGGCTGACCTGATCCCGGGCGGCGATGTCGCGGGCCTTGCGGCTGCCGTAGTTGGTGAAGAACACGAAGCCCCGTTCATCGAAGGCCTTGAGGAGCACCGTGCGCGAACTGCAGCGGCTGCCGTCGCTGGTGGCGAGCACCATGGCGTTGGGCTCCGGCAGGTCGGCGACAAGAGCCTCGGCGAGCCATCGGCGGAACTGGGCGATGGGCTCGGGATCGAGATCCTCGCGGCGCAGCCCCGCCTGCCGGTACTCCCTGCGCAGTTGGGCGACATCCGCAGGAGTGGGGCGATCCATGGCGCCGGATCGACAGCTTCCGCTCTTCACGCTAGGAGTCTGCACCGTTTCTTCTGCGCCGCGCCATCACTGGTGCAGCAACGACCGCAGGAAGGCGTCGCTGCAGGCCACCGCTGTGGCCCAGTTCTGCGCCTCGCTGAGGCCGGAGCTGCGGGTGGGTTTGAAGCTGTGGTCTCCGGCGGGGATCCATTGCACCTGCACATGCTGAGAGAGGGAATAGCCGGCCACCTCCTCCCGGCGGCCGAAGCTGTCGCGCTCGCCCTGCAGGATCAGGGTGGGGGAGTGCAGGCTCGCCAGGTGCTCGGTGCGCAGCTGCAGCGGCCGGCCAGGCGGGTGGAAGGGATAGCCCAGACAGAGGCAGCCGCGCACCCCAGCCGCCTCTGCCAGTTCATCCACCAGCAGGCTGGCGACCCTGCCTCCCATCGATTTGCCCGCCAGGACGAGGGGTTGTCCTGGCCAGGCATCCGCCTGCTGCCGCACCATCCTGCGGAAGGTGTCCTCCAGCACCGGCAGCCGATCCGGCCCATGGCGACCGCCGCTGCTGCGCTGCCGGGCCATGTAGGGAAATTCGAAGCGCAGCACCCGCCAGCCCCGCGTCGCCAGGCCGGCGGCGATGGCGGCCATGAACGGGCTGTCCATCGGCGCTCCGGCCCCGTGGGCCAGCAGCACGGTGGCCGGCGCGTTGTCGAGGCCATCGAAAAGCTGCGGGGTTGGGGCTGAGTCGGCCGGATTCATCGGCCGATCCTGGCGGGCACGCGCCGCCGCCGCCGTGGCCCCGGCCGTGGTGGGGGTGAGCTACGCGGGACTGCCCCCGGACGCGATCGCCGTGAGCCGCTTCGGAGTGAACTACTACCTCAGCGGCAACTCCTGGTAACTGCCGGTCCATAGAGCCAACGGCGTGTCTGACCGCGTGGTGCCGGCGCCTTGAACGGAGGGCTGAAAGAATGCAGTCGCTTATCGGAGCTTCAACCTTCCGGAGCCGGACCAAAGCCGTAATCGCACGCCAGCGTGATGATCTCCGCCGGCTGGGTATGGCCTGCCTCCTCGATCGTGATCACCTGATTGCGGCCGGCCTGTTTGGCCCGGTACATCGCCTGATCGGCGCGGGCGATCAGGCCATCGATCGACTCGCCCCCCCGGGCGATGGCCACGCCGATGCTCAGGCTCGAGGCGATCACCGATCCCGCGTGCAGGATCGGCTCGCTGCCGACGGCGCGGAGCTTCTCTGCCACCGCCACCGCCTGGGCCAGGTCGTCGATTCCCTGCAGGGCCACCAGCAGCTCATCGCCGCCCAAGCGGGCGGTGAGATCGCCCTCGCGCAGCGTGGTCCGCAACCGCTCCGCCAGGACCTGGAGCACCGCGTCGCCGGCGGCGTGGCCGAAGGTGTCGTTCACCTGCTTGAACTTGTCCACGTCGATGAACAGCACGGCCGTCTGGCCCTGCCTCCGATCCGAGCGGTTGGTGATCGCCTCGATCCGGACCAGGGCCTCACGGCGGTTGAGCAGGCCGGTGAGCTGGTCATGGCGGGCCCGGTAATCGAGTTCGGCCTCCACGGCCATCTCAGCATCGATGTTGCGCAGAGAGGCGGAGATGCCATCGGCCTGGCCGGACTCGTCGATGAAGGTCTTGGCGTGGAGCGAGAACCAATGGCCGCTGCCGTCGGCCGTGATCAGCCGCACCCGACGCGACACGGTCCGTCCCTGGGTCATCAGCTCCTGGTCTTCGAAGTAGTGCTGCCGCTCCTCGGTGGGCACCATCTCCAGGATCGGGCGGCCGAGCCAGTGCTCGGCGGGCAGCCCCAGAATCGCCAGGGCATTGGTGGAGATCCACGCCACCCGGCCGTCCCGCACGCGCATCACCAGATCGGTGGCGTTCTCCGCCAGCAGGCGGTAGTTCAGTTCCGATGCAGCCAGCCGTTCCTGGGCCACGTAGCGCTCGGTGACATCCCGCCAGGCCAGGGTGAGCCGCTCGCCTGAGCGCATGACGCGGATGTCGTAGCGATGGTCGCCGCCGATGGTCTCGTGGTTGGGGTAGAAGAAGTTATCGAGCACCAGTGGCTCCCCGCTCACCAGCACATTCAGATACAGCGCCATCAGCCCTGTGTCCACGATGCCGGGCATCAGGCGCGAAAGTCGCGCACCGATCAGCCGGGAACGGTCGAGTGCCATGTAGCGGAGTGTTCCTGGGTTGGCGTCCGCGCAGATGAGATCCACCGGCTCCCCATCACGGTTGTAAACGGGCTCCAGAATCAGGTGCGGATCTAGCAGCGAATCGAGGGTGGCCCGTAGAAACTGCCGCTCGCTTTCCAGATTGCTGCGGGCCGCGATCAGGTCGTCCACATCCCGCAGCGCCAGCACCTCGCCGGTGACGCTGCCGCCCCGATCCCGGATCAGCCGCAGGCGTACGGCGTTCCAGCGGTAGATGCCCCCAGGGTGCAGCAGGCGGATCACCTGCCCCTGGTCGGGCCGGAGGACGGTGCCGTGCACGGCCCCCTGCCGCCTGAGCAGCTCCAGTTGGGGCAGGTCGTCGGGGTGAATCCAGTCGCCGAGGTCGCGGCCGAGCAAGTCGGCGCCGGCCCTGCCGAACACGTCCTGGCCTGAAGGGGAGAGCCACACCAGTCGGTGATGGTGGTCGGTCTGCAGCACCACGTCGGAGGCCTGCTCGGCCAGCAGCTGGTACTGCTCCTTTTGGGCTGTCAGTTCCTGCTGCGCCGTCACAACCTTGGTGATGTCGAGGATCTGCTTGATCACCATGGTCACGTTGCCGTCCGTGTCGCGAATGGCGGCCACCGACAGATCGCCCCAGACGATGCCGCCGTCGGGTTTGAGGAAGCGCTTGCGCAACCGGTAGGTGGGGATGGCCCCCCTCATCAGCCTGCGCATCAGCGTGATGTCCCGGGCCAGGTCGTCGGGATGGGTGAGGGCCTGCCAGTTGCAGGCGAGCAGGTTGTCGCTGTCGCGGCCGAAGATGCGGCACAGCGCGCGGTTGACCCGCAGGAAGGTTCCTTCCAGCGCCACCAGCGCCATGCCGACGGCCGCGTTCTCCATCGCCAGCTCGAAGCGTTGCTCCGAGGCGGCCATCGCCAGTCTGGCCTCCATCTCGTCCTGAATGTCGCGCCAGTGGCCGGCACGGCCGATCAAGGCACCCCGTTGATCCAGCAGCGGCCGGATCGAGACGGCCAGCCAGTGGGGCGATCCATCGGCGCTGCGGAAGCGTGCCTCGAACTCGGCCTTGCGGCCGGCCAACACCTGCTGATGGGCGGCCGCAAAGCGGTGCAGATCCTCCGCCACGATGAGATCGGGGCCGCGGCGTCCGACCACGGCTTCGGGCGGAAAGCCCAGCACCTGCGTCACCGAGGGTGAGACCCATTCCAGTGCTCCATCCGGAGACGAGCGGAAGACCACATCGGCGGCGTTTTCCGCCAGCACTTCCATCTGCTCGACCGCCCGGCGGCGCTGCTCGATCACCCTGCTCACAAGGGAGCTCATGGTCGCCAGCCCGGCCAGCAGCAAGATGGTGGCGGTGGCGTAGGGGAGGCTCACCCGGCGTTCCACGGCGGCGAGCCGCTGCGGCTCCACCCGGCTCACCACCGTCCAGATCCGGGCATGGGCGGGGCGCAGACCGCCTGGTGACGGTCCCTCGAGGGCTGGGCTGCCGGAACTGGTGAACACGCGGGGGGCAAAGGGGCGCACGGCCTGCCAGGTCCACAGGCCCGAGGCGAGGAACCGCTGGCCACGGTCTGTGCTCCGGAGGTGCGGCCAGGCGTCGGGGAATCGGCGGGACAGCGAGCGGACTCCGTCGAACAGGAGCGGCCCACCTCCAGCCGCACGAGGACTCCTGAGCTCATCCCCCTCGGCATTGATCAGGATGATGTCGTCGTTGAATTCACTGGAGACCGTGCTCAGGCCCTTCAGCATCTCCTGCGCCAGCACGTTCACGATCAGAAGGCCGCGGCGCCGGCCGGTGTCATCCACCAGGGGCCGGGCAAGGCGCAGGGTGGGCTTGGGCGGCACCTCCACCTGCCGGTTGTCCACGTTCAGATCGATGGGCGACACGTACAGGCTGCCCTGGGGCAGGGTCCGGGTGTCGAGCACGAAGTAGCGCGAGCGTTTGGACTGCAGCTGGGCGTCGGGCACCACCGCCGCCCGCTTGCCGTCCCAGTCCACCCTCGCCTGCTCCCGGCCGTCCTGGTCGATCCAGCGCACCTTGTCGAGACTGCCGAGGGTGTCGGCAAGGGCGGCGGCATCGCGGGCGAAGGCAAGGCGGTGAGCCGGACTGGGATCCCTGAGGGCGAGCTGCAGCGACTGCTGGCGGCTCAGCACCTCCAGACCCCTCACGTTCCCGGCGAGGGGATCGGTGAACGAATGAACGGCGAGCCGCACCGCCAGCGTCTGCTCGTTGGCCAGAAGATCCAGGGCACGGCTGCGGGCGCTGGAGGCGAGGCTCCAGGCCCCGAGCAGCACCAGGGCTGCTGAGGGCAGGAACACCAGCAGCGTGTAAAACCGATGGGCCCCGCAGCGATCACGGGCGTGGACGAAGGACTGACGCACGGCCGGAACCAGCGTGCGGAACCACAGAGCCCTGGTCGTGGAGCCCAGAGCATCGGTGTCGCCCATGCAGCCGTTTGCCATCGCCCCTTCATCTTGCGGCAACCGGCGTAGCGAGCCCCGAACGGGTAACAGCTTTACAACCGCTGTATTTTGCCCTTATTTGTGGTCCAGCCAGTCGTTGACTCTTGCTTCACCACATCCCTCCATGGCCCTCAATATCCCGATGGGAAGGGCTGTCTTCCCTTGTATCCACCATCGCCACGTACCGGATTCATAACCTCTCGGTTCACATGGAATGAAACAGTGCTCACCCATCTGTCCTCTGCCACGCTCAGCTGCTGGCCGCCATGAGCTGATTGGTGTCTTGACTTCCCCGAGCGCAATCGGGGATTGCGGATTCTTTAAAAAGGTTCTGGAGCAAAGGGTGAATGAGTGCATCCCGGAGCTGGAGAAGGCCAACCACCAGTTGCAGCTTCTGGCCACCCAGGAGGAACGCACCGCTTCATCAGCTGCGGCTGAGCACCTCGTGGCTGGCGGAGAGCCAGGCGCCGGTTGCGTCGTAGCGGCGGATCAGGCGCTCCATCCGCCCGGGGGCCGGCAGCCAGCCGCCCTCGAGTACGAACGCCTCGCGGTGGCTCACCTGCTCGGGCAGACGGCAGAAGCCTCCATCGGGCAGGAGCTTCAGGCGGCTGAGGCCGGCGGGCGTGATTGCCAGCCGGCAGTCGCTGAGGGTGGGCTCGGGCCAGTCGGCGCTGATGGTGGAGCTCTGCCCTGCCCAGCTCCCCAGCAGCTGATCGGCGCTCGTGGGCGCACACTCGGCCGCACCGCTGCCGGCACGGAACTCACGGATCAGCACCAGCTGATCGAAGCTGCCGGCCTCGCTGTAGAGCTGCACCAGCCGGTGGCGCCGGTTGCCGCCGATGAAGCCGAACTCCCCTCCGAAGGCCGTGTTCGGCGCCACCTGCAGCGAGCCCTTGTTGAACGCCCCCGACGCGAAGAACACCACCTGCCGGCCGAGGGTGCGGTACTCCTGCTCAATGGCCCGGCTCGGCTCACCCGCTCCTTCCACCGGGCCCCCGCCCGGGGCTACAGCCGTGCCTGCAGGCCAGCGGCGCAGGCCGAAGCGCACCAAGTGATCGTCGTCCTCGCTGGCCAGGGTCAGCACCGAGGGGCTGCTGTCCCGCAGGGAGCCATCGGCAGCGATGGTGGTGAAGCTGCCGCGCCATTCGCCCAGGTTGCGCAGGAAGTTCTGCCACTGACTGGCCATGGAGGAAAGCAACGCAGGGGCGAGCGTAGGTCGCAGCGGCTGTCAGCCGAGGATGGCCTGCTCGCGCCCATGATCGGCGAGGGGCGCTGCATCGTTTGCTCCTGGATGCATCAGGCGATTCAGCGCCAAGCATCACCAAGACTGCTGTGATTCCCTGCGGGGAGGGAGAGGCAGCAGCTGAGAACCACATCAAGGGAGACGCGGCGGAATCGACCAGCCTGCTCTGACTTATCTGGTGAACAGGGTTACCCCGCCGCAGTCGGCAGGGTGAAGCTCGTGCCCGGGTGTGCCATCACCTTCACCGGTGAAGTGCCAGGCAAGTTCCTGGCAGGGACTCGGGGGGGGGGATGGCCTCAGCTCACTCGTCTTCGTCGCTGCCGCCGAGGGGGACGAGGCGAATCTGCTTCTTGCCCAGCTTGATCTCGAATTCATCGCCCGGCCGGAGGCCCAGCTGGGCGGTGTAGGCCTTGCCCACCAGCAGGTTGCCGTTGAACTGCACCTTGGTGGCGTAGCTGAGCTGCCGCCCAGGGCGTTTGCCGCTGCGGCCGCCGCCGCCACCGAGGCTCATGCCCTTGGCCTCCAGCAGCGCCTCATAGAAGGCGGTGAAGTTCAGGCGCTCGGTGCCGTCCTTCTTGGTGCTCACGTAGCCGCAACCACGCACCAGATCGGATTTAGATGCGTCGCCCAGTTCCTTGACCTTGGCGAGCAGATCAGAGCCTGTGAGCATGGTGGATCCCATCAATGTTAGAAGCCTAGCGAATCGTCGGGGCTCCACAATGGAGAGGGAGCCCACCGTGCATCCCTGCGCCATCGTCGCCGCCCCGTCAATCTGAGGAACAGCCTGCTTGATCAGATCCAGGACCATCACATCGGTATCCACCTCGCCCGCCACCGCCACCGCCACTGTCACTGTCTGGAGCCATCTCGGGGGCAGCCTCATCAACGTTGCCCCTCACTGCTGGTGCAGGGTGTTCACGGCCCTGGACACCACCAGGACCAGAAGCACCAGCATGGTGGTGGAGTGCACCATCTGGACCAGCTTGATCGAGCGGCTCACGGGCGTGTGGTTCTCCGGTGGTCCGAGGGTGTTGCTCGTGATCACCGTGAGATAGAGGTAATCGAGCGGATTCGGCAGCCAGTGGGCATCGGCGAGGACGGCCTCCCTTGGAAAGACGATCGCACACAGGTGATCCCGGTCATGGAGATGCCGCACCTGGGTGGGGTAATCGATGAACCAGTACCAAAACAGGAAGGTGAGGGTGAGCGCCAGATAGGCCAGGCCGGACACGAGAAGCAGAAGCGTCGCGTCGATGGTAGGGATCGTGCAGATCCGGTATCCGATCAGCACTATGTTCAGGATCAGATCCGCGGTCACCAGAACTCCGAGCACGAGCAGGGTTCCGCGGATCCGCTGGTGCTTGTATAGCAGCGTCCGCACCAGATTGATGGAGAAAACCACCAGGATGGATCCAAGAAGGAAGGCGACAAAGCCGACCAGATCTAGATTGTTGATCGTCCATCCGTTGTGAGTCGCCTTCTGAGGGCCCATGCGTTGCCTGATCAGAAAGGTGATCAACAGGTTGATCAGTGGCGAGACTCCCAGGGCGATGACGAAGGCCGCATTCTGGTGCCACTTCGGCAGATGATGAAGGACCAGGCGGTTGTTCATCCTCAGCCTTCAGGGGTGATTCCTTGCTTCTAGCGGGGGAATACGGGCTCGGCCATGTTGCAGACTCGCTGCACCGCCACCCTGAGGGGCGTGCAGACCTCGATCCTGAGTTGCGTGCCATGAGCCTCCAGCTCAATCTCTTCGAGGGTCCGGCTCCCGGTTCCCAACCGAGCGCGGCCCCATGCCCTCGGCCGGAACTGGTGCGGCGTCCTGGCCTGCGCCTGCGCTTCTGGCCGGGCTGGCTGTCGGAGGCTGAAGCCTTCGCTGCCAGGGTGCGCGGTGAAGTGCCCTGGCAGCAGGAGTCGATCACCCTCTGGGGGCGCACCCATCCGCTGCCGCGACTCACCTGCTGGATGGGGGATCCAGGCTGCGCCTACACCTACAGCGGAGTCCGCAATCGGATCGAACCCTGGACCCCGGCCGTACAGCGGCTCAAGGACCGGGTGGAGGCGGAGATCGGGGTGAGGTTCAACTCCCTGCTGCTGAATCGCTACCGCAACGGCCGCGACCGGCTCCACTGGCACGCTGACGATGAGCCGGAACTCGATCCTTGGGCTCCGATCGCCTCGCTGAGCCTCGGCTCCTCCCGAAGCTTTCGCCTGCGCCCGCGGCAGTGCCGGGCGGGAGATCTGGCGCCGCTGGCGTTTGAACTGGGGATGGGGGATCTGCTCGTGATGGATCCCCCCACGCAGGCGCATTGGCAGCATCAGGTTCCCCGCCGCCTGCGGATCGAGGACGAGCGGATCAACCTCACCTTTCGGGTGGTCCGGCAGGGTTGATCGGCGGATCGATGGCGTCCTGGGGTGCCTGAACCCATCCCTCGTACCTACCGCGACCTCAGCGACGTCGCCCTCAAGGATCTCGAGGCCGCCCGGCAGCAGTTCGCGGCGGAGTGAGGCCCTCAGCGTCCGCGCCGCAGCCAGGCCGTGAGCACGAAGCTCCCGGCCAGCACAGCCAGGAAGGTGATCCAGGTCGCGGGGGATCCGGTGCGGATCGTGTCAATCATCAGGGACACGAACAGGGCGGCATTGATGGCCACGGCCAGCAGCAGCGGCCAGGCCCGGGCGCCCGTCTTGCCTCGGACTCTCAGGTGGGCGGCACTGACAGCTCCGTAAACGATCAGGAACGCCAGGCTGGTCATCTGACCGACCGCATCGAGCGGGAAGAACAGCACCAGCAGGATCACCACCCCGGCCGACACCGGCAGCGACAGATCTGTGTTGCGGTGCCAGGGGCGGGCCAGGGCATCCGGCAGCTGGCGGGAGTCGGCCAGATCGGCGCCGATGTTGGCCGAGGCGAACAGGGTGGCGTTCACCGCCGAAGCGGTGGCCAGGATCGCGGCCGCGGCGATCACCAGGAAGCCTGCGCGGCCCAGAACGGCGCCGCCGGCGTTGGCGAGCACATGGCCGGCATCCCGCTCGATCTCGGCCAGGGGCAGCAGGCTCACCACCAGGGTGCTGACCAGCAGGTACACGACGAGCACGATGCCAAGGGCCAGGAACATGGCCCGCGGCAGCTGGGTGCGGGGAGATGGCATGTCCTGGGCGGCATTGCTCACCACCCCGAATCCCTGGAAGGTCACGTACAGCAGGCCCGCCGCCGTTACCACGCCGGCTCCGCCGGGCCAGGCGGTGGCGAGTATCCGGGCGGGATCGGCGTGGGTGGTGCCCAGGATCAGCAGCAGCACCAGGATCACTACCTCAGCAGCGATGATCAGCTTCTGGGAGCGGTCCACCAGCTGCGGGCCCACCAGGTTGACCACGGTGAACACCACCACAGCGGCGGCCCCGATCAGCCGCAGGGCGACCGCGGGCAGATGCCCGCCGGCCAGGGCCCCTACATACTCAGCGAAACCCGCGCCATAGAGCGAGGTGGCGATCAGATAGGCCCCGTACTGGAAGACGTTCAGGGAGGCGCAGAGATCGGTGTCGCCCAGGGCGGCCAGCAGGAAGTGGGCGCCGCCGCCGCGGCTGGGGAAGGCCGTGCCCAGCCTGGCGTAGGAGTACACCGAGAAGGAAGCGGCGACCCCCGCGAGCAGGAAGGCCAGCGGCAGCAGCACCCCGGCGCTGCGGGCGGCCAGTCCCAGCAGGGTGTAAAGCCCGGCCCCCATCATTCCCCCCACCCCCAGGGCGGTGGCGCCGATCAGATCGATGCTGGCGCCAGGGCCGGAGGGCGACGACATGGTGTTCAGGAAGGGGTGGGGGTGGCAGCCACCGTCCCGGTCCCCCGGGGAGGGTGAAGGGATAACAGAACGGTCACGAACCAGGCCAGGAGCGACAGCATCTGCAACAGCATCACCATCAGCACGAGAATGCCGCTGATGCCCACGTTTTCACGGAGGATCGGCACCAGGAAGATCCCCCTGATCATCACCTTGTCATTGTTGCGGTGGTTGCCAAAACGCTGAGGAGGCACGGGAGAACCAACAAGAGCCTGGCCTCGCCTGACCGGGAAGGAATCATTACCGTATTCGCCTGCATGACCTGCAACGCAACGTGATCTTCCCGGCGGGGGCTGTCCGTGCTGCCTAGGTTCACGAACAGCGATGCATCGGGACACGTCCACCATGACCGAACTCGGCACGTGCCCCTTCAACCACGGCGCCGCGCCGATGGCGGTGGCGGGCCGCGGGCCCTCGCCGCGCGACTGGTGGCCCCAGCAGCTCAACCTGGCGATCCTGCGGCAGCACTGCCCGGCCGCCAACCCGCTGGGGGAGGCATTCGACTACGCCGAAGCCTTCCAACAGCTCGACTTCGCCGGCCTCAAGCGCGACCTGATCGCGCTGATGACCGACTCCCAGGAGTGGTGGCCGGCCGACTGGGGCCACTACGGCGGCCTGTTCATCCGCATGGCCTGGCACAGCGCCGGCACCTACCGCACCGCCGATGGCAGGGGCGGCGGCGGCACCGGCAACCAGCGCTTCGCGCCGATCAACAGCTGGCCCGACAACGGCAACCTCGACAAGGCCCGCCGGCTGCTGTGGCCGATCAAGCAGAAGTACGGCAACCAGATCTCCTGGGCCGACCTGATGATCCTGGCCGGCAACTGCGCGCTCGAATCAATGGGGCTGCGCACGTTTGGCTTCGGCGGCGGCCGCGCCGACATCTGGCAGCCCGAGGAAGACATTTATTGGGGCAACGAGACCACCTGGCTCGGCGATGAGCGCTACAGCGGCGACCGCCAGCTGGAGAACCCGCTGGCCGCCGTGCAGATGGGCCTGATCTACGTGAACCCCGAGGGCCCCAATGGGGTGCCCGATCCGGTGGCGTCGGGGCGCGACGTGCGCGAGACCTTCGCGCGGATGGCGATGAACGACGAGGAGACGGTGGCCCTCACCGCCGGCGGCCACACCTTCGGCAAGGCCCATGGCGCCGCCAGCGCCGAACTGGTGGGCCCGCCGCCGGAGGGAGCACCCATGGAGGAGATGGGCCTGGGCTGGCACAACCGCCACGGCAGCGGCAAGGGGGCCGATGCCACCACCAGCGGCATCGAAGGGGCCTGGAAACCCCATCCCACCCGTTGGGACATGGGCTACTTCGACATGCTTTTCGGCTACGAGTGGGAGCTGATCAAGAGCCCCGCCGGCGCCTGGCAGTGGCAGGCCAGGGACTGCCGCGAGGAGCACCTGATCCCCGACGCCCACATCCCCGGGCTCAAGCACCCGCCGATGATGACCACGGCGGATCTGTCGCTGCGCTTCGATCCGATCTACGAGCCGATCTCGCGCCGTTTCCACCAGCACCCGGAGGCCTTCGCCGAGGCGTTCGCGCGCGCCTGGTTCAAGCTCACCCACCGCGACATGGGGCCCAAAGCCCTCTACCTCGGCCCCGAGGTGCCCGCCGAGGAGCTGCTCTGGCAGGACCCGATTCCAGCGCTGGATCACCCGCTGGTGGACGCCGCCGCCATCGCCGATCTCAAGGGGCGCGTCGCCACATCCGGCCTGAACGTGGCCGAGCTGGTGAGCACCGCCTGGGCCTCGGCCTCCAGCTTCCGCGGCTCCGACAAACGCGGCGGCGCCAACGGCGCCCGGGTTCGCCTGGCGCCTCAGAAGGACTGGGCGGTGAACCAGCCCGAGCGGCTGCAGCGGGTGCTGTTGGTACTGGAGGGCATCCAGCAAGCGTTCAACGCGTCGCGCAGCGATGGCGTGCGGGTGTCGCTGGCGGATCTGATCGTGCTGGCTGGCGGCGTGGGCTTGGAGCAGGCCGCTGCGGCTGCCCGTCAGACGCTGGAAGTGCCGTTCACCCCCGGCCGGATGGATGCCGACCAGGAGCACACCGACGTGGCCTCCTTTGCGGTGATGGAGCCTCAGGCCGACGGCTTCCGCAACTGGCAGAAGGGACCGATGAGCGTCACGGCCGAGCACCTGCTGGTGGACCGGGCCCAGCTGCTGGGCCTGAGCGCGCCGGAGATGACGGTGCTGGTAGGCGGCCTGCGGGTGCTGGGCGCGAACACCGATGGCAGCCGCCATGGCGTGCTCACCGACCGGCCGGGGGTGCTGAGCAACGACTTCTTCGTGAATCTGCTCGACATGGCCACCACCTGGGCGCCGGTGGACGAGCACGGTGAGCTGTTCGAGGGGCGCGACCGCCGCAGCGGTGAGCTGCGCTGGAGCGGCAGCCGGGTGGACCTGGTGTTCGGCTCCAACTCGCAGCTGCGGGCGATCGCCGAGGTCTATGCCCAGAGCGATGGCGGCCCACGTTTTATGGGCGACTTCGTAAACGCCTGGGTGAAGGTGATGGAGGCGGATCGCTTCGACCTGAAGCGCTGAACCGCTCCATCACCTGCGTCACGGTTCGATTGCGGGTTCGGAAAAGACCGTCAGACACTCCTGCACAACCAGGCTGTCCTCTGCCGCGCTGTTCACGCAGAAGCGGCTCCAGGTGGCCATCGGCTCGGCGATCAGCGAGCCCAGCGGCCAGTGGATGCGTTGGCCGCCGTAGGTCAGGCCCACGCACGTGAGGCTGGCGTCATCACCCAGCAGGCTCCAGAGCAGGGAGATCCGGCCGCGGTCGTAGGGGGCACGCTGCAGGTCGTCGGGACAGTCGACGATGGCCCCTGGTGTGAGGGTCAACCTCAGGCCCCGCTCCCAGCTCAGAAAGGTCCCGTCGTGGGTGGGATAGAACCAGCAGGTTTCATTGCCCGCTTCGCTGAGGGCGAACCTGTCCACGCAATGGAACTGCTCGTCAGCCTCGCCATCACCGCGATAGACCCCAAGCCAGTGGCGCTGGGGTTCGATCTGGGGGAGCAACGCGTCACAGAGCAGCTGGGTGCCATCGCTGGAGCGGGGCTGATCACCGGTGAGCCGCCCATCGACGGGCAACCGGCTCAGATCCGTGGGGCTGCGCCCTGTGCTGAAGATCCGAAGGGAGAAGCCGCCAGCCGGTCCCCGATCCTGTGCGGCCTGCAGTCCGGCCCTGGTGGTGGGCTCGCTCGGCAGGGCTGCTGCAGGGGCCAGCAGGAAGAGCAGCGGATGGGTCATGGGGGAAACCCTCAGGGAGCCTGCTCAAACAAGGGAGAAGCCCTGGCCAATCTGGCTGGTCTCGCCCCTGCCTGACTCCTGTTGGCTCCGCCCTCTGACATGGCAGCCTTCGCCGGATGGGCACAGCGGAGGCCGTGCTGCAGGTTCCGCGGCTGGACTCACCGCTCCACCAGCTGCCAGAAGCTCCACTTCTGGCCGAACGTTTCCCGCAGCCGCCCCGCGAAGCTGCTGTGGGGTTCCACCCCCTGCCAGTTGTCGATGCGGGCGTCGAGCAGCTCGCACTGGCGCAGGTGCTCGGCCGCATAGCGATACCGCTTGGAGCGACCCATCGACAAGGCGAACACCACCATGGCCCGCAGCAGCACGCTGGCAGCAAGCGGGTGATCGGCGCTGAGGCGCTCGGCCGCTGGTTCGTAGACCGCGTAGACATCACCATCCCAGTCGTGAAGGTGCAGGATCACGTAACGGGCCGCCCGGGGCAGGGAGGGCCAGAACACCAGGAACTGCAGCGCCGCCAGCGGCAAAGGGTGCGCTTCCACCACCGCGAAGGCCCGCTCCTCCGCTTCCACATCGGCGAAGTCGTCGAGCCGCTTGAGGTGGTCGCGCAGCATTGGGATCGACAGGGTCTGGCTGAACACCTGCCAGCGGTGCTGCTGGGCGTCCTCGCTGCGGCCGAGGGCATCGAGCGCGGCGATGCGGGTGGTGTGCCACTCCTCGGCCTGCATGATCCGGGTGGCAGCGGCGGCGCCATCGAGCACGGTCAGAGCCTGCTCGGCGCGGCCGGCCTGGAGCAGGTGGCTCGCCACCTCAGCGGCGGTGTCGGGCCAGGTGAGCTGTGAGGGCTCAAACAGCTCCAGGTAGCCATCCAGATCGCCCCGACCCTGGGCGAGTTGCTCCATCGTGAGCCGATCGATGCCGCCGCGCTCCAGCAGGGCCTCTTCCAGCTGCAGCAGGCCCACTTCCCCCAGGGCGGGCGTCAGCGCAGGGATCAGCCCATCGAACTGGCCGTAGCCGTTGTTCTGCAGGAGATCGGCCGTGTGCTCCACCAGGCTTGCAGGGCTGGTGCCCGCCGCCTCGGCGAGGGTTGCCAGCACCGTCACCCCCCGCTGGAACAGGCCGATCACCGCTCCGGTCGAATCGGAGCTGCGGTCCAGCACCCCCTCGCTCAGCTCCAGCAGACGCACCTGCAGCTCCACCGCAAGGCCCGGATCCGCGGTGGCGATCGGCCCCCTGATCGCCTGCTGTTGCGCCTCCAGATCCTTGAGCAGGGCTTTGCGCTTGGCTGAATCGATGAAGGTGCTGGAACGGCCGATCGTGGCAAGCCGTTTGCGGACCTCCTGGGCCGCGCCTTCGGCCCCGCCGGCTGTGGCGAGTGCCAGTCGCAGGCGTCGTTGGATCACGGCATTGCCGGCGCTCACCTCGATCAGCAGCTCCGCCAGGGCCGACGCACCAAGCGTCTCGAGGTTCTTGGCATTGAGGGTTCGCTTGGCGGCCATAGCCTCTAAATCCCGCCCTGAGCATGGCGCGATCCCGAAAGGCTACGGATCAAGGCTGATTGTTGAGGTCAACAGGCCTCGAGCTCCCGGCGGCATCGCCGCTGAGCGGGTGAAGAGGGCGATTGTTCGCGATACGGCTCCAGCGGCAAGCTGCCACACTCCCCTTGCCAGGCCATCAACGGATCGCGAAGAGCTTGTCGTACTGGTAGTACTCCGGCTTGTTGAGGCCATCGTGCTGCAGCATGCGGCGGAGCTGCAGGATCTCCTTGCGCTGCGCGATGATGATGTTGTCTGCGAGCCTGCGAACCGTGATGTTGCCCGACTTTTTCAGGGCATCGTGGGCCATGATCAGCGCACCGCCATGGTGATGGAGCATCCCCTCGAGAAACCAGGTCACCCGGGTTGCTCGCGTCGGCGCTGAACCCAGCATCTGCATGGCCTGAATCTGGGCGGGGCTCATGGGTAGGAGATCAGCCATCGCGTCAGGATTCCCGCCCGGCTTGAGCGCTACCGGGTACACCGGGGCATCGGGATACCAGACCTTGCGCCACTGCCCCATGGCCCTGATCTCCTGGGCCTGATCGCGCCAGATGTCCCTGGCGAGGGCACCCACACCAGGCACGCCGATGCCAAAGACGAACTCACTCATCCGCAGGGCGCCGGTGTGATGCTGCACCATCCCATCGAGCCAGCGCAGGTCGTAGGTGCTGCCGGCCGGGCCCACATCGTGGCTGTGGGCGCTGTGCCCCTTCGGTGTTGTGGCCGGCGCCGCCCCTGGCGCGGCAGCCGGGGCTGTCATCGGGTGATGGTGGTGGTGCTGATGGGGATCCTCCTGGGCCTGTCCCGGGGCGATGGCCAGGGGTGAGAGCAGCGCGCTCAGGGTCAGTGCCAGCCGTGCGCAGCGCATCACGAGGTTGGGATCCGGACGGGAGACCTACGATGCACTCTCCCCCTGATGGAGAGTCAAGTGGCCACCGCGTCCGCCCCCAGCCGCTCTGCCCTGAAGATCGGCGAGGTGTCCCGGCGCTCCGGCCTGCCTGTCAAGACCATCCGCTTCTACAGCGAGGAAGGCCTGATTCACCCCAGCGCCCGCAGCGAGGGGGGCTATCGCCTGTTCAGCGAGCCGGTGTTCGAGGAGCTGACGTTGATCCGCACCCTCAAGTCGATGGAGATCCCGTTGCAGGATGTGCGCCAGATCCTCGAATCGCGGCGTTCCGGCTTCTGCACCTGTGCTGCGCTGCAGGAGCGGATCCGCGGCAAGGCCGGCGAGATCGAGCAGAAGATCGCTGCCCTGCGCGGTCTCCACAGCGAGCTCCAGGATCTGCTCAGCCGCTGGCAGGACTGCGGGGGCCGCAAGCCCTGAGTGCTGCGGCCGGACGTCGCTGCGTCAAGCGAGCCAGGCGTCCGGGAGGAGAGCGGGCCAGGCGATCGGACTGCCGGTGGCGAGGTGCCAGGGCACGAAGGCCTCCAGAGATGAAACGTAGCCGCTGCTACCAAGTCAGCCTCGTCCTGGGCTGGTGGAAGAGATGTTGCCGGCCTCCAGTTGCAGGGTGCACTTGCGGATCCCCAGGTCCGCCAGCTGCTGGCGTGCACGGCCGAGGAGGTCATCGCGGCTGAGCTGCTGGCTGGCGAGGGCGGCCGGATCGACCTGAAGGTGTGCGGTAAGGGCGGTGCGGGAGGTGCTGAGGCCCCACACGTGAAGCTCCTCGATGGCGTGAACGCCGGGCAGCTGTCGCAACAGCGTCTCCACCGCGCCGAGATCGACGCCGCGGGGGGCGGCATCGAGGTTGAGGGCGATGGCTTCACGCAGCAGGCCTACAGCGCTCCAGATCACGGCGCCTCCCACGCCCATGGCGGTGACCGCATCGAGCCAGAGCCAGCCCGTGAGTCCCACGATCACCGCGCTGAACAGCACCGCCACCGACACCGCCGCATCGGTGAGCAGGTGCAGCACCGCCGCCCGCTGGTTGAGGTCGTGATGGTGGTCGTGGCCGAACAGCCTGGCGGAGACGAAGTTGATCAGGATGCCGGCGGCGGCGGCCCAGGCCACAGGGGCGGCGACCAGCGGCACCGGGTGGGACAGGCGCTGGATGGCTTCCACCACCACCACCACACCGGCCGCGAAGATCAGCAGCCCATTGATCAGTGACGCCATCTGGGTGCTGCGGCCGTAGCCGTAGGTGAAGCGGCCGCGGGCTGGCTGGCGGCTGAGCCGATCGGCGCCCCAACCCAGCACCAGACCCACCACATCGCCGAGGTTGTGCAGGGCATCACCGATCAGGGCCAGCGACCCGAAGGCGAAGCCGATCAGCAGTTGCAGGGCCGTCAGACCGCTGTTGAGGGCGATGCTCCAGCGGAAGGCGCGGCTGGCCTGAGCGCCGTCGTGGTGACCATGGCTGTGGCCGTGCTCACCGCCCATGGTTCAGGCCTGCTGCTGGGCGGCGAGGTAGAGGGCGATCATCTCCTCCATCCCCTTCTGGGTGCGGCCATGGGGGCGCAGGCCCTTGGCGGCCCAGACCCGGTCGAGCGCCATGCGCAGCTCTTCGGAAATCCAGCAGGAGAGCAGCACCTTGCCCTCGCGGCTGGAGGTGCAGTGCTTGGCAGCCATCGACTCACCGGTATCGACGCGCAGATTGTATACATGTAATCAATTCTGGATCGGGCCGTGGCCTGCTCGGGTCGATGGCGTTCCTTCGGCAGACCATCGGCTCTCCATTCACGGCCTGCAGGTAGGAGCGTGGGTTCAGGAGCTCGCATGGGCGAGGGGCTCTCACCGCATCGTTGGTGCAGCCACCAGAATGACCTCTTGCCAGGAGAGTGCCCGTGGTGGTGCAGGTGCTGACGGAAGCGCAGCGACGCAAGTGGGACAGCAGCGACGACGCGATGTTCTACGCCGAACCGCGCTTTGTGCATCATCTCGACGCTGCCTTCCGGCAACGGCTCACGCAGCTCTATCGCGAGCGGATCCCCGCAGGTGCGGTGGTGCTGGATCTGATGTCGAGTTGGGTGTCCCATCTGCCGGACGATGTCGCTTACGCCCGCGTGATCGGCCATGGCCTCAACGCCAGGGAGCTGGACGCCAATCCACGGCTCGATCGCCGGTGGGTGCAGAACCTCAACCTTGATCAGCACCTGCCTCTGGAGAGCAGCAGCGTGGATGCCGCTCTGATCGTGGCTGGCTGGCAGTACCTGCAGGTTCCGGAGGCAGTGGCCGCCGAACTGCTGCGGGTCACGCGCCCGGGGGGGCAGCTGATCGTGGCCTTCTCGAACCGGATGTTCTTCACCAAGGCGCCTCAGATCTGGGCCGATGGCAGCGACCGCGACCACCTCGCCTATGTCGCTGAGGTGCTGATCGCCCAGGGATGGCCCACTCCCACCCTGATCGCCGAGTCGACCCGCGCGCCGGGGCTGCCCGGGCTGATCGGCGCCAAGGGGGATCCATTCTTTGCCGTGATCGCCACCAGGCCGTGCTGAGCGTGCGGATGTGATCGCTCGCTGCTCACTCCGACCGAATCGTTCGATCTGCCCGCCGTTGGATGTTCAGCTTCTGAGCGAGATGGCTCAGGCGAGCTTTGCCGGGCTGTGCTTCCCCTCGCTCAACTCACCATCAAGGATCAGCATCGCGGCGGCTTGCGACTGGGCGAAGCGCACCCGACCCAGCAGATGGGCGAATTCGTTTTCGGCATCCACCTGAGCATCGACGATCGGGTCGAGGAACACGGTGGTACGCAAATCGGAGGACCGCTCCGCCATGGCGTAGAGCTGTTGCAAGGAGGTGGTGACATCGGCCTCCATCTGGAAGGAGGCCGCCATGACGTCCTCCGCCGACGACCAGGTCTGCCGGGGTGCCGCGAGATCCTGCAGTACCACCGTTTGTCCGCGGGCGATCAGATAGTCGGCGAAGGTGGCGGCGTGGTCCTGTTCGCTCTTGGCTTCCTGCTTGAAGAAGAGGGAGAAGCCCCGAAGCTCGCGCTCAGCAAACCAGATGGCCATCGCGAAGTAGGCGGCGCTGGCCTGGCGCTCCATCGTGAGGTGCTGGTGCAACGCCTCCACCAGCGCTGAATCCATTGGTTGGGCCATGGCGCGACCAGCGGGCCCGGTGGTCACGTCCGCTGTTGTGAAGTCGGAGATGAGGGTCATGGTTCGGAGCCGGTAGGCAAGCGGGCGCGACAGACCATCAAGCCTGTCAGGTGACAAATGTTACATGCAGGACGCTCATTTGTCGCTGCCGGAGCTGATGCTATGGCTGAATTGCTTTTGAGACTTATTCGCATCACCGGGGTGGCTGCGGCGTGCTGCGTGTCAACTGACGGCAGGATCTTCTCAAATGTGTGGCGGCCAGCGCCAATCGGTGCTTCCTCGCGTCCTCCGGGGCGGCCATGAACTGCCCCAAGGACGTGCAAGGGCCAGCCAATCCCTGGCCACTCCCCAGTTGCAGAGGGCGCTGATGAGCTTGGAGGAGCAGCGGCAGCGACTGACTGAGCGGTTATCTCAGCGAGTCGCGCTCGATGCTGCGCAAGCTGCAGGATTTCCCGAGCGGGCTGGAGACGATCCGCCGGATCCCGAGTCTTGATCTGGATCAGGTCTTCGATTACGCCCGCCTGCAGCAGCTGGAGCAGTCGTTCCTGAAGGTGGTGACGCTCAACGCCGTCATTGCCGCCCACTCACGGTATAGGATGGAATGAGTAAATGGGGACAACAATCATGCTGACAGGTTCTGAACTGCTCGCGAAGGTCAAGGACCTCGGCGATGCCTCCAAATCGGATCTCGTGCGCAGCTGCGGCTACGTGAGCACCAAGAAGGATGGCACGGAACGCCTGAGCTTCACCGCCTTCTATGAGGCGCTGCTGGAGGCCAAGGGCATGAGCATCGGTGGCGGCAACGGCCGCAGCGGTAAGCGCCCCGGCCGACAGATCAGCTATGTCACCAGGATTCAGTTCAACGGCAACCTGCTGGTGGGCAAGGCCTACACCGCCCAGCTCGGCCTCAAGCCCGGCGATGAGTTCGAGATCAAGCTGGGCAAGAACCAGATCAAGCTCGTTCCCCTGGGTGCTGCCGAGGAGGAGTGAAGCCTCTGGGCTCCAGCCCGCCCCACGACCCCAGCCCTGGCCGCCCTGGACATCTCAGGTCTGAGATTCACTCGACGGCCATCTGGGGTGCGCGATGAGGCCTGCGCCGGGCCCCTGCGCGACTGTCTCGGTGATGAGGGCAAGCAGGCGCTGCTGATCCTCGATGAGGCCCACAACGCGGCCCCGGCCAGTGGCTCGAAGTTCGCAATCGATTCCAATCTCACCCGGCCGATCCGCGATCAGGCGCGGCGCTTCGAGCACAAGCTGTTTCTCTTGGCTACGCCCCACAACGGCCACAGCAAAGCTTTTCAGCCCTGCTGGAGCTCCTCGATCCCACCCGCTTCTGCCGCGGTGTGAAGGTGCCCGAGCGCCTGGTGGTGCCGGAGGTGATCGATGACCTGCCGGCCGACACCCCGGAGATCAAGTTGGCCGAGCTGCCCAGCCGCTACCAAGAGCTCCGCAATCAGCGGCTGGTGATTCGATCGCGGCCTTCGATCGCACCTTGCTGGTGCACAGGAACACCCTGGAACAACGGGCCAGGGCCAGCAAGCAGCGGCCTCCGCCGCCTGAAAGACAACCCCGATCAGCTGCTGCTGGAACTGGACGACATCGGAGATGCCGAGGAGCTCAAGGCGGTGCGCCGCCAGGTGAGCGACAACTGGCGCGACGGGGAGCAGCGGCTGGCGTCGATCGACTCCGACCTGGAGCGCGAACCCGAGCGCATCCGCCGCACCTTCGCGCTGCAGACCCACCGGGTGGAGCCGGCCGGGGCGATCGATCTGTGGCCGCAGTACTGATTTTGGTACCGATGCATGCCAAAAGTGCCTAGGATTCCCTCGCTGACCACTGAGCAGAGCCATGGCCGACCAGCCGCTGAACGTGCTCCGCTCGGCCGAGCTCAAGCGCCGCGGCATCGCGGCGGTGGAGGAGGCCCTGCGCGCCGGCCCGGTACATCTGCTGAAGCGCAACAGCCCAGCGGCCGTGGTGCTCAGCGAGGCCGACTACAACCGCCTCCGCCGCCAGGCCGATCGCCCTGCCGCAGCAGGCCAGAGCTGCCTGGATTGGCTACTGGCTCTGCCGCCCGCGCGACAGGGCCGGAGCAAGGCGGCGATCGATGCGGAGCTGGGCCAGGAACGCGACTGGTGATCGCCTTTCTCGACGCCAGCGCGGTGATCTATGCGGTGGAAGGAACCGCGGCCTGGGCCGAGGCCCTGAAGCAGCAGCTGCGGCAGCTGGCCATGGCGGATCCGGCTTCCGCAGGCAGCCTGCAGCTGGCCACCAGCCGGCTGAGCTGGCTGGAATGCCGCGTGGGGCCACTGCGCCGGCGGGATGCGGAGGCCCTGGCCCGTTTCGACGCCGTCTTCCTGCATCCGGATCTCGAGTGGGTGGAGCTCAGCCCGGCTGTGGTGGAGCGGGCCACGCTGCTGCGGGCCGAGCACAACCTGCGCACGCCCGATGCCCTGCAGGCCGCCAGCTGTCTGCAACTTGGCGCCGACGCCGTGATGGTCACGGGCGATGCCGGCTTCCAGAGGGTGCCGACGCTCCGCCTGGCGCTCGTGAACGGTGGCCAGGGCCCTGAGTGATCCAGCCCTGATGCTCTCTGGCCCGAGGAAGCCCCACTACGATGACGTCATCAGATAGCGGCATCACCATGCGCACCATCGTCGATCTGCCGGAGCGCGAGCGCGATCAGCTCGATGCCCTCTGCCGCCAGCGAGGCCTGTCGCGGGCCGAGGCGATCCGCCAGGCGTTGCGCCTGTGGTTGCAACAGCAGAGCCCCGCCCATGGGGAGGTGTTCGGTCTGTGGGGCGACCGCCTCGAAGGCTCCCTGGCCATGCAGGACGCGTTGCGCCAGGAATGGAGCGAGCGCTGATGCTGCTGCTCGACACCAACATCCTGATCGACGTGCTGCGCGGCGAAGCGGTGGCCCTGGCCTGGCTGGAGCAGCAGCAGCGGCCCCACATCAGCGTGATCACCTGGATCGAGGTGCTCGTGGGCTGCCGGGAAGGCGAAACCAGCCGCGTGCACGACTGGCTGGAGGGCTTCCCGCGCCTGCCGCTGGATGGGGCGATCGCGGCCGAAACGGTGCGGCTGCGTCAGCGGCACGGTCTCAGGATCCCCGACGCGATCATCCTGGCCACGGCCCGCTGCGGCGACTTCAGCCTCGCAACCCGCAACGTGCGGGATTTCCCCCTGGTATTGCGGGGTGTGGTGCATCCCTACCGGCTCGACGACCAGCGATGACGGACATCCTCAACGCCACCCCCGCCCCCCTGGTGACCCGCGCGGCCCTGGAGGCCTTCACCCAGCGGCTGGTGGAGCGGTTCGCCCCGGAGCAGGTCATCCTGTTCGGCTCTATGGCCCGCGGTGAGGCCCGCTGGGATTCCGATGCCGACATTGTGGTGGTGATGCCGTTTGAGGGGCGCTCGCGCCACACTGTGCTGGCGATGCTGGAGACCAGCAAACCCGACTTTCCCCTGGATCTGCATCTGCGGCGGCCAGAGGAGATCGGCCCGCGCTATCGCTGGGGGGATCCTTACATCCGCGAGGCGCTGGACCACGGCGAGTGGCTCCATGGCCAGGCAGGATCGTGCTGCAATGCCATCAGCGACAGCCCTGCGAGGTCAACCACCCCAACCCGCAATCCGGTGGTGGAGGAATGGATCAAGCGCGCCGAACGCCACTGGAAGATGGCAACGCTTCTACCTGATCTGCCGCCTGGGTATCTGAGCGGATTGTTCCAGGTGCAGCGCTGTCTGGAGACCTATCTGCGCGCAGCAATGATCGCCCTGGGGATCCGATCGCGCAAGGACCGTGATCTACTCAGGTTGAGCCAGCGGCTGGGAACGGCGATCCCCGGTTGGGACCCTGATCCCGATACCTTGACCATCCTCACCCAGGCCGCCCTGGCCTACCTCGATGCGGGCGAGGGCTACCCCGAACCCAGTCAGGATGGCGCCTGGGCCATTGCCCAGGCCGGCCCGCTGCGCGATTGCCTGCGGCAGTGGTTTGCCGCCCTGGAGGTGGAACCGCCGGAGGCTGTGCCTCAGGAGGTGGCCTGACGCAGCGATTGCGCTACAGCGGGGAAGGCCGTGAGGATTGCGCGATCCTCTGTGATCAGCGACACGCCCAGTTGCTGGGTCGCGGCAACGAACTCACAGCCGTAGGAACTGCTCGGCTGCTGCTCAACAGCTGCAGCATATGCTCGGACGTCATCGACTCTTCATGGGCGGCCATGATCCGCTCCGCTCTCTGCATCAGAGCGATGGCCTCCGGAAGTTTCAGCAGATCCTGCCGGAACTTGCTGGTGAGCACATTGCGGAACTCACTGCGCCACAGCGGTGGGGCAGCCCACTGCCGATGCTGCCTCCGAAGCAACTCGGCCAGCTCTGTCCTGGGTCCCGGCAGTAACAGGTAGGCCGATACATTGGTATCGACAACGATCAAGGCCGGCCCTCACGCTTGGCCGCATCGATCGCATCGGGGTCAAGGACGTGTGGCCCGAGGCTTTCGCGCAGGGCTCTGATTTCCGCCAGCTCCTCCCCAACAGAGGGAACCTCCGCTTCCAGGCCGGCCTCCAGGCACACGATCACCTCATTGTTGAGGCTGCGCCGGTGCCGCTTGGCGGCAGCGCTGAGCCGGGCATGGAGTGCATCCGGCAGGTTCTTGAGGGTGAGGGTCTTGGCCATGACAGCCAGGCTTGGAGCAGGAATGCAATCTGTATGGATCCATTCCGGTTGCACGCGACTCGAGGAGGTGCGCTGATGGCTTCCGCCTCGTCCACTCGTCTGCCCGCCGATGACTGGCTTGGCCTGCTCAGGCCCGTGGGCCTGGTGGTGGCGCCGGCGGTGCTGAGCGCCCTGCAGCTGGTCCCCAACCAGAGCACCGCCTATCTGTCGGGCCGGCGGCTCCAGCTGGAGGGGTTGCTGGAGGAGGTGGAAGGGCAGAACGGCCAGCCACTGGCTGTGGTGCCCGGCTTCCAGCTGCTGGCCACGGTGCCCGAAGCACTGCTCGCCGCGTACGGCGAAACCCTGCGCCCCAGCCCCGGCGTGCCGAAGTTTGAGGGGGGAAGGCCTGCAGGCCCTGGTGCTCGACCTCACGGCTCATGGCCAATGGGGCCGCGACTTCGACGCCAACTGGAACCCCACAGGCCACGGCTGGGACGCCACGCCGCAGCAACGCTGCGAGCGGCTGCTGAAGGAAACGGAGATCCCCATCGGGCTGCTGTTCAACCGCAGCCAGCTGCGGCTGATTCATGCACCGCGGGGTGAATCGAGCGGCTGGCTGTCGCTACCTGTCAGGCGACATCGAAAACTGAGCCAGCGCCAACTTGATTGTCGCCGGACATCCGCGCAACTCCTGCGGAGAAGGCTTCGCCTACAGGGATCGCCTCGAGAAAGCTGATCAGGTCGAGATCGGTTGCGGCAAAAGCGGTTTCGGGCACGGGCAGGGCGCGATTCCGCCGACCTCAACCCATGCTGACAGCCCCGACCAGGGAGCATGTGACACACTTTGAATCAGCCTTGGTGTCTTGCCTGAAGGAGGATCGAATCGATGCCTCTTGGCGCAGAAACTCCTGCTCGGCCGCGCCTCCAAGGAAGGGAATGGAACAATCGGAAACTCCCGCGCGCGATAGCCAGCAACTGGGCGGTTGAGGCATCGCGTCGCCCCCCAAGGGCGACAACAACGTCAGTATCCTCTCTGAGCGCCCGAATCTGGCAGAGCAGGAAAGCATTTGAGAGCCCCGAGTTGTCAAGAACTCTGGCCTCTGAGTTCTGTCGCATTTGTGGTCTAGCCACACCGGTTCGAGCAATCAATGTCTTCCATTGCTCTGCAATGCTCTCTCCTGGCTTCAGCCCAGGTCGATCATCAAGCGGATGATGAACGATAACGTTTCCCGGAATGTCTGCTGAAGTTCTGGCAAAGCCTTCGACGACAGCAGCATTAGCCGAGCTCGGGTGAGCGCTGCAGACGACTATTCGGACGGCCGACTTCTGCCCGAGATGGCTGCCGAGTGACCGACCAACCTCAGGCATCCTACGGTCGCTTTCGCCGGATTCACCGGTCAGGTCCCCGATGAGAAAGATTCGGATTGGATCGCTACCGTTCATGTGTCATAGCCAACGCTGGCCATCACCTGCCCGCAGAACGCTGCTGGTTCGGGATCTCGTTGGGCACGGGTAACTGGAGGGGGCGGGTCAGGTGCATGGCTGTGTTAGCCAGGCCTCTACACAGCGAACATCGCCTGAAGAACACCCAGCAGCTCATTGAGCGTAGTCTCTGAGAGTCTCCCCAATTGCTTAAGGGTACCTCGAAAAATCAGAAAGCCGCTTGACTCTGTCGATTCTTAGCTTATAATCTGATTCGTAATCTACGTGTCAACCGTGGGGCAGAGAGGCTTCTGGGATGAACAGCAGAGAATAGCAAGGCTCCAAGAGAAGAAGCCTGCTCTAAGGCTTCTGGCCGATTCGATTCCCTGGGAATCGTTCCGCCCACTCCTTGACAAAGGGTATGCGCAGGAGCGCAGGGGCCATGCGGGATGAAAGAGGATTGATCCGCTTATTCTCTTCAAAATGCTGGTGCATCAACAGCTCTTCAACCTCAGTGATGAAGATCTTGAGTTTCAAGTAAATGATAGGCGGTCATTCGAAGAGTTTGTCGGCCTTGGAGTGATGAATTGTATTCCAGACGCTACCACCGTTGCATTTTTTCGAGAGAGGTTTCGAAAGGCAGGGGTGATCGAAGAGCTTTTTCAGATGTTCGAGGCATGCCTCCGTTCCCAGGGTCTTTAAGCTCAGGGTGGTCAGATCATTGATGCGACTCTAGTGCCGGCGCCCAGGCAGCGTAATACTCGGGAAGAGAACCAGGAAATCAAGGCAGGGAGGCTGCCAGAAGGCTGGGATGAAAATCCAGAACGGTTGCGGCAGAAGGACTTAGACGCACGCTGGTGCAAGAAGGATGGCATGAGCTACTATTGTTTTAAAAGAACAGTATTTGCATCGATATCGAGCATGACTTCATACGCAGATATGCTGTGACACCTGCCAATATTCACGATAGTCAGATGCTTCCCCGCCTGCTGGATCCCGAGAATGAGCAAGACTATGTTTGGGCAGACTCGGCTTACTCAGGTGAGGGCTTTGAGGAACTTTTGAATCTCGGAGGCTTTGAAAGCCTGATCCACGAGAAGGGTGCTCGAAACAATCCGCTAAGCGACGCAGCCAAAGAATCAAATCGCGTCAAGTCATCGATTAGGGCCTGTGCAGAGCATGTCTTCGGCTTTATGACAATGTGCATGGGAGGGAAGCTGACGAGAAAGATTGGTGTTGAGAGGATGGAAGCTTGGTGGGGTCTCAAGAATCTGACTTTCAACTTCCTTCGGTATCTCCAGCGTTCCTGCAAGCTGGCAGCGATTGCATGAACCTCTCGGCCAGGCAAAGCTTGGATTAGTAGCCTTAATCAGTAATCACTATTTCTTTTTCCTCTCCTGCCGCCTCCAAAGCGGCTTTTTCTTTGGCAGTAGGTCGGCGGCAAAACATCAATTCTTCGAGGCGCCCTCAAGCCTGGTCTCTTTCTCGGTATGCGTTCAGGGGTCAGGATGTCCCGCCGCAGGACTCCATGCCTTAAAGCTCATCGCTGAGCGATCAAGTAGCAGTTCTCTGTGCTGCTGATTCAGGGATCGGGCAGTAGTGACGGCAACACCCCGGCACGGTGATGGGCAATCCAGTCCTGCTCCAGGAACTGCCAGACATCGCGGCCCTGTTGCCGGAGGGTGGTGGTGACGGTGAGCAGGCGGCTGCGGCAGATCGCTCCCTGGCGGGATTGGACACCATGGCTGATCTTGCGTTGAATCACCGACTGGCGCAGGGCACGCTCAGCGGCGTTGTTGGTGGGCTCGATTCCACGGGTCTCCAGGAAGGTCCAAAGGCCATCGGCCAGCTGCAGGATCTGCTGAGCGGTGCGCACCGTCTTGGCCCACGGTGTGCGCTCGCCCCACTGGTAGCCCAGCTCCTCCGCCTGCTGCAGCCTCGCCTCAAAGGCCTTTCGGATCGGCCGCCAGCTCTGTTGCAAAGCGGGCCAGTCGATCGTGCTGTCTTTGTAGCGGTGCCAGTGGTCAAACACCTGAGCTCGATGGCGGCGGCGGTGGAGCGGCTCAGTCCCCGGATGAACCCGTCACTGCGGCCGTCACCATGACCCACTGCCATCCCCGCATTCCAGTGGGATTGTTGCCCACCGCTTCGCGCAAGACTTCGTCTACGGCGTTGCCGGTGGGGGCGCCGGTTTCATCCACGTAGGCCACCGGCTGCTGACGGGCAGCCTCCAGCGCCTGAGCCATCGGTTCCGCCAACACGGCGCTCAGACGCTCGCGGACCTTTGCAATCGCTCCACGGCTCATCTCCACCCCCAGCAGCTGATCGAGCAGCGCCTGGGTCTTGCTGAAACTCAACGGGAAGGCACTGCCCAGCAGACCCACCAGGGCACTGAGCCTTGGACCGTACGGACTGGCTTCCACATCTGCAGGCAGCGTTGCGCAGGTGCTGGTGGAGCAGCAGGGGCACACCAACCGGTGCAGCCGGTGCTCGATCACCAGCGGCGTGATCGGCGGGATCTCGATTACCTGATGCCGCAACGGATCTGGATCCTCGCCGTGCAACAAGTTGCCGCAGAGGCGGCAGGTATCGGGGTGGTGTTCCACCACTTCATCCACCCGCTCGATCGGCAGCAGCTCCGGCCCGGATCCTGGCTGGCCTGGCTGGCCACCGCGTTTGCGGCCACTGCCCTTCCGCCGCTCGGGTGGTTTAAAGCCAGGACCATCACTGGAGGGCGGTTTGGAGGAGTTGCGCGAGCTGCGGCCGATCTGCTCCTGCAGCTGGGCCAGCTCGCTCGCCGGGGCGGTGAGTTGGCTGCGGAGCTGCTCCGTTCTCCAGATGTCGGGCCAGGATGAAGGCTTGAACCGTAGCTGGAGTCGTCAGCCAGTCCGCTTCTGAAATCCCAGCCGGAGTGGTGCTCATCACAGGCGGTCTCTGCCTGAGATGCATCCGGGAATCAGGCTGAAGTCAAGGGTTCAGCAGGGCCGAAGTTCGCAATGAGCCGTCCCGACCCCTGAACAGATACGAAATGCCATCGCCCTTGGCTGTGTGCTCATGGCCTCGATGGCATCCCCGAAAGTGTCTGGGGTGCCATCCAGATTGAGGATCTCCTTCACATCCAGCCGCTCCGAGAGCGCCGCCACGGCGTCATGCACTGGGCTGCTGAGCTGGAATCCATCGCCGGGGCCGGCAGGCCCTGCCGCGCCGGATCAACCCACCACGTTCACGGTGCTGCCGTAGCGCCGCAGTTGGCGGTCCGCCGAGAGCAGCAGCATCGGTTCCGTTCTGCTCTGGCTCACCAACAGCCGATCAAACGGATCGCGATGGTCGCCACCGGCCTCCAGCTGCGCCACCGCCAGAAGGTGGCTGTTGTGGATCGGCAGCCAGCCGAAGCCCTGAAGCGGCACCTGGCGCTCCAGCGCCTGCAGATCCACCTGCAGGCGCCCGATCGATACCTTGATCGCCATCTCCCACAGCGAGGCCTGGCTCACAAACACCTCTGCCTCCGCTGCCTGCACCCGCTCCACCACCGGCTCCGGCAGGCGCGGATCGCCCATCAGCCACCACAGCACCAGATGGGTATCGAGCAGGAGCCGCGTCACTGCAGCGCCTCGAACAGCTGGTCCAGCGGGGCGTCGAAGTCGTCGCTGAGCTGGATCTGGCCCCGCATCGCCCCGGGCGCTGCTGCCCGCCGGGCCGGAGCTTTCCAGCCCACAAGCCGCGCAATCGGTACGCCCGCCCGGGAGATCACCACCTCCTCCCCCTGCTCCACCATCTGCAGCAGCTGGGACAGCTGGGTTTTGGCCTGGTGGATGTTCACCGGCTCCATCGTCACCCCACTGAACTAAGGCTTAGTTTAGTTTGCCCATGCCCCGCTGGGTGAGGAGCTGATTGCCCATCCATCAAGGCGCCTGTCCGGCGGCCGTCTCCTCAGCTCAGCAGCCGTTGCGCCAGATCCTCGGGCCCCCGGAAGATCTACCGTCGACCATCCTTGCCGGCAACCAGCAGCCCACGCCCCGCCAGCTTCTGCAGCTCACAGCGAGCGGTCTGATGGCTCACGCCGTGACTGTTCTGGTGGGACACCACCGAATAGTGGCAGCCGCAATGCCGCAGGGCGTGGCGCAGCAGCGCCAGTTGCCGGTGGTTCAGCCCCTCCATCACATCCAGTATCTGCTGCATGGCCCCCACCTCACTGGCCTTGCGCTCCAGATAGGCATGCAGGCTGACGATGGCCTGCTGGATCACCCTCACCTGGGCCAGCAGGACATAGGTGAGGTCGTTGTCGTCGTTTTCGCTGAGCAAAACCGATTTCGCATAGTGCCCGCGGGCCTTGTTGATCACCGAGAAGATCGAGATGAACTCGAACAGCCAATGGCCCTGGTGCAGCATTGCCTGGTAGAAAGCGCCCGAGCCGTGCGGTCGTTGCCATCGCATAAGGGATGGTCGCAGGCCAGCCAGAAGTGCAGGGCGATGGCCCGCACCAGTGGGTGAATGAACACCTTCGGTGTCTCACCGTTGGCAAAGCGGCAGAGGGCCTCCAGTCGCTCGGGCAGCTCTTCGGTTGGAGGCGGCACCTGGAACACGGTGCCGTAGGCTTCATCCAGCACCATCTCCTTGCCTGGAGAGCGCAACCGGCCGTCATCGGCCGGGTCATCCAGGGTCTCTACGCTCACCAGCCGGTGGAGATCCAGCACCAGCTGCGGTGTGAGCGGCTGGTACCGCAACTCCCGGATGCGCTGCATCGTCAGGAAGTTGTTGAGGATCATCCGCTCGGAGCGATCGCGCGGTGGGCGGCGGCTGCGGCATCGCCTTGGCCACGTCCCGCGTTGTCGCGGAAGCCTTCATCCGCGAGGAGGTGATCGCCTCCTCCATCAGCGAGCTGAGCAGGTAGCGACCTTGGGTGGAGCGGGTGGTGACGGCTTCGGGCGCAACGGCATTGATACCGGCCTGCCTGTCGATCTGATGCAGCCCCTGCATCAGCACAGGCGACTGCGAGAACCAGAAGCCCTTGCCGTTGGCGGGCCTGGTGCAGATCATCCGGTTGCTCCGGTTGATACGCCCTGATGTTGCGACCCTCCCTGCGCAGCTCCTGCAACAGCTGCCCCTGCATCGGCACCGCAAGCTCCAGCAGCACCAGCAGCAACCGTCCGGCCAGCAGGGCCAGGCCGCGCTCCTTGTCCAGCGATGCCGCCGCCTGAAGGCTGCCGTGGTCCTGGCGCTCAGGCACCTGGCAGCCGCTTCCGCGAGGCCCATCCTTTCCCACACGAAGCAGGCTCACTCGGAGATGGCCCGGCGCTACGGCATCGCCAGAAGGAAAACGAGCTTCCGGCGGAGCGGTGACAATCCCTGATCGGTTCACACCTGAACCCATTGCTGAATGGCGACCGCCAGCGCCAGGCAGACCGGTTCCGCTGAAGCTGCCGGCGTGACAAGTTCGATCAGCAGGCGGCTCAGGGCCAGAATCTTTCGTCGGCTCTCTGTTCTGCAGCGCCGCACTGTGGTGCTGGCAACACCCTGGGCGGGTGCCTCGGGGTGGCGCAGATGGGGGTGCCAGATGGCACCGCAGAACCAGGGCGGCAACCCGTCCATTCGCCGATTGACTCTCCCCTCCACAGGAGAGTGGATGCTTGCTGCATGGGCGGGATCGTCCCCGTCCGCCTCGTCCACCCCATCCGGAGATGCCATGACCTGCACCTGTTCCCTCCCCACTCCTCAGCCCTCCGAGCCTGTGGAGCTCTGCCCCTGCGGCTGCGGCTGCACCGCCGACTGCACCTGCAGCACCGACGGCTCGTGTGACTGCGGCTGCAGCTGCAGCAAGGGCTGACAGAGCGGGCGGGGGAGTGCTGCGGCCGTTGCGGGCACCCGTGGACGGACTCCCCGTTCAGTCCTTCGGGTGCGTCTGCGGCCGCTCCAGGTAGCCCTTGACCCACGCCTCGGGGGTCAGCTCTGCGGGCACCCGCGCCAGCAGAGCGGGGCTGCGGAGGATTTCCTCCACCGCTTCACCCAGCAGCGCCACGGAGCGGCTTCCTGGCAGCTGGTCCTTCAGCCTGTCGCGCACGCTCCAGAGGTACCAGGCACTGCCATCGAGGCCGGCGCGGAACTTCCCCCACACGCGGGGATCGACCCGGGTGTCGACCACCATGTCGCGGGCGTTGTGCGCCTTGTCGGCGGCCATCACCAGCAAGGCCGCCTCTGATTGGCTGCCCAGCTGCTCGATGGTGCGGGTCTTGCGGATGATCCAGGGTTCCTTCTCGCCCCCGAGGGCCACCGGCCCCTCGGTGTCGGTGCAGGCCAGCACGATGTCGGCGACTTCCGTCCCGAACTGCCGGTCGATCGACGCGTGGCTCTGGCCGGCGTCCTCGATGGCATCGTGCAACAGGGCCGCGATTGCCTGGTCCTCGCTGCCGCCGTCCTCCCACACCAGGGCGCTGACGGTGATCAGGTGGGCGATGTAAGGAACCGCCTTGCCTTTCCGCCATTGGTTGCGGTGCAGTTCGGCTGCGCAGGCGAGGGCCTCGGTGTAGCGAGGGCTGTGGGAGGGGATGCCTGATGGCCGAGTCGCCGTGTCCATGGCGGTAGGTGTGGGGCTCTGGGTTGGGGGGCTGACTGTTGGGTGACGGAGCTGAGCTGACGGCCCGGCCGCTTGCCGCTGCTGCCGCCAACGCTTCCCATCCTCATGCCCCTGGCCTCCAGCAGCGCCTCATGGAAGGCGGTGAAGTTCAGCCTCTCCGTGCCATCCTCAAGTAGCCACACTCAAAGCTCCCTGCCACGGGGTAATCCATGCTTGATGAAGTTGATCACCAATAGACACAACCTCAGACGCCTGGCGGCTCCCGCCATCGGCCATGGCGCCGAACTCTTCTCCGTACTCCACACCTTCCACTCCCCCCTGCCCTGGTTGGTGTGCTTCGGCGGCGTCGAAGCGACGCAATGAGGAGACGCTCTGAGGCACCTCGGTGCGCAGCTCCACACCGCGGCCGCCAACTCCTGAACCGTTGCTTAGAATAATTGTGAAGAAATTTTTACTTGTTTAAGGTGACCGTCCAATCGGTCTGCCGGATTGCCCTCCCCCCCCCCCCCCCCCCCCCCCCTGGCTGCTCCCGCTGAATAGCCAGTCGCGCCGTTCCCGATGTAGAGCTTTCCACAAGCCTGCCTCGCCTTTCTGCCTGTTGCTCTCGCCGCCATGACGCAGAACGGTCTCCCCACCAACGCTGGTCTGGGAGACCACCACAGCCTTGCTCAGGTGCTGATGCAGGCGCCGGTCGCCATGCTGCTGCTCCGTGCCGATGGCACCGTGTTGGCCGCCAACCAGGCCTGCGCCCAACTGCTGGGCCGCGATGCGGCCACCCTGCATCAGCTGCAGCTCATCGAGCTGATCCTGCCCGACCACCACGTCGACACCTGCCAGTTGCTGCAGGAGCTGCTGGCCGGCCGCCACCCCACCCTGCAGCATCACACCCGCTGGCTCCATGCCGATGGCCAACCACTGGACGCCCTGCTGCTCGCCTCCTGTCTGCCCGGCGGCGATGGCCAGCTGCTGATCCTGCAGCTCATCGCCAGCGGCGACGCCCAGCTCTGGCGCGACCGCAGCCGCGCCGACACCGCCCTCAGCATCACCGAAAACATCCCAGCCGGCACCTACGTGATCGGCATCAGCCCGATGGGCTCGCCCCGCTTCACCTTCGTGAGTGATCGCTGGCTGAACATGCTCCAGATCGAACGCGACGCCGTGCTCGCCGATCCCAGCCTCGCCTACTCCCGCTTTCACCCCGACGACGTGGACGCCTTCACTCGCCTGCAAGACGAGGTGATCGCCGCGCGCAAGCCGCTCGCATGGGAGGGCCGCATCGTGGTGAACGGCGAAACACGCTGGGTGAGCATCGAATCCCTGCCCCGGGACGGTCTCAACGGCTGCACGATCTGGGAGGGGGTGATGGTGGACATCACCAGGCGTCAACAGGCCCTGGCCGAGTTGCAGCAGGAGCGCTCACTGCTGCACACGGTGCTCACCCACATCGACGCCCACGTGTACATGAAAGACCGCCAGGGCCGCTACCTCTATGCCAACCCAAGCACCGAGAAGCTGCTCGGCACCGGCCAGGGCAGTGTGCAGGGGCGCAGCGACACCGACCTGTTGCCGCCTGATGTCGCCAGTGCCATCCGTTTGGTGGATCAGCAGGTGTTCCGCCTCGGCGTGCCCTGCCGATTGGAGGAATCCCTGCCCGATCCCGCCGGCGGTGAGCGCGTGTTCCTCACCGAGAAGCTGCTGCACCGCCAACCCGGCCGGGGGGATTGCCTGATCGGCTTCTCCACCGACATCACCGACCTGCGCCGCGCCTCCCAGCAGCTGGCCGCTTCGGAGGAACACTTCCGTCTGCTGGCCGAAAACTCCAATGATGTCGTCTGCCGCATCGCCGACGACGGCTGCTTCCTGTGGATATCTCCCTCGCTCACCACCACCCTCGGCTGGCACCCTGACGAGTGGATCGGCCGACAGGCCGGCGAGCTCCTCCTGCCCAGCGGCGCGGACAGCCCCAACCCCTACAGCTCCAGCTCCAACCGAACCCGTGAGCAGGTGCTCGCCCGTGATGGTTCGGTCCACTGGGTTGAAAGCCTCTCCAACCCCTACCGCAACGCCCAGGGCCAGCCGGTGGGCCGCGTGCTGAGCTTCCGCCTGATCGATCAACAGGTGGCCGCCGAGCAACAGCTGCAGCAGCTGGCCACCACCGATCCCCTCACTGGCGTGGCCAACCGTCGTCAGCTCGAAAGCCAGATCCGCCAGGCCGTCGTCCGCGCCGATCGCTACGCAGAACCCCTCAGCCTGATCCTCGCCGACGTGGACCACTTCAAGGCCATCAACGATGGCCATGGCCACCAGACCGGCGACCAGGTGCTGATCGCGTTCTGCCGGCGCATCCGTCAGCAGCTGCGCTGCAGCGATGTGTTCGGGCGCTGGGGCGGCGAGGAGTTTCTGATCCTTCTCCCCCAGGGCAGCCTCAGCAGCGCCGCGGCGCTGGCCGAAAAACTGCGCCAGCTGATCGCCGCCAGCCCCTTCCCCCAGGTGGGCCGTGTCACCGCCAGCTTCGGGGTGGCAGCCCGCATCCCCCACGAGCCTGACCACGCCTGGTTCCAACGGGTCGACAGCCAGCTCTATGCCGCCAAGACCGCCGGCCGCAACCGGGTTCACAGCGGCTGAGCAGGGAAAGGCCAGGGGCCAAAACGCCGGGTGTTGTTGCGCTCAGGCTGCAGCTCCACGCTCACAGGCGTCCCAGACCCTCGGCCAGACCCTCCACCACCCCGCAGAGGAAGGGCAGATCCAAGGTGTCGATCGTGTCGCTCATCCGGTGGTAGTTGGGGTTCCGCATGAAGGAGGTGTCGGTGACCATCAGGGCGTCGTAGCCCTGATCCCAGAAGGGGCTGTGGTCGCTGAGGCGCACATCGGGGATGGGGCGGCCCGCGAAGGGCACCGGCAGCACCCGGGTGGGCACGTGGCGGCCCATCGCCCGGGCCAGCGCCGGCAGCATCGGGCAGGCCGCCACATTGGCGATCAGGGCGATGAAGTCGCCGGTGACGCCATAGATCCGGCGCATGCCCGGAACGGGGTAGGCCTGCTGCTCACTGGTGAAGGCGAGCATCTCCAGGCTGACCATCAGCTCCAGGGGCTGGCCTGCGGTGCGCAGCTCCCGGGCCAGGGCGCGGCTGCCGAGCATCCCCCACTCCTCCTGATCAAAGGCCACGATCCACACCGGCCGCCGGGGCGGGTGTTGGCTCCAGCGGCTGGCCAGCTCCAGCAGGGCGGCCACGCCGCTGGCATTGTCGTCGGCACCGATCGACTGCAGCGGTCCGTCGTAGTGGGCCCCCACCAGCAGGGGCGCCAGATCGGCGTTCCGGCCCGGGAGCCGCAGGATCAGGTTGATGCCGGCCTCGCTGTCTTCTTGGAAGGCGTGCTCCTCCACGGTGCCCAGTGCCTGCAGGTGCTCGCGGAGGTAGCTGCGAACGCTCAGCAGCCCCAGGGGATCCCACTGGGCGTGCCGAGGCCGGGCCAGCTCCTGGAGGTGGGCCAGCAGGCGGGCGTTCAGGGCCGGGCGGGTCATGGGGCTGAGGCGAGTTCCAGACTGGTGGTGATGCTGTAGTGGCTGAAATCCCTCACCAGCCTGCCGATGCTGGTGGGGCAGGCGGTGCACGAGGTTCTGGCGGTCCTGCTCAGGCGGCTGCTGCGCACCAGTGAACCGATCGATCGGGAGCGTTTCGGCCGCTCTTAGGGTCCGCCGCTGTGGACGGGCGCGACCGGAATCCGCTTCTCAATCGACACGCAGGAGACGAGGGAGTTGCTCGTTCCGGTTCCTACGCCCTGATCCCGGCACCGATCAGGCTGAGCTGGGCGCCATCGCCGAGGCGGTAGTAGTGCTGAAACAGCCGCGCGTAGCTCTGCTTGCCCACACCCGTGATGGCAGCCAGTTGCCGGAAGCGGGATGGAACCGCAGCAGCGAGCAGGGCGGAACGCACCTTGCCCTTGAGGAAGGGCGGCAGCTCCCCCATCCTGTGGTCTCGGGCGAAGGCATGGAGCATGGCGGCCTCCTCACCCTGGGCCGGTTCCGTATCAGCGCACAGGTAGACGGTGAGGTCTGGCAGGTTGGCCAGATGGCGTTCGATCAATGTCCTGACCTCCTCCCACGCCAGGCCGCCTCGATCTCCCGCCTCCGTCTGCACTTCGGGCGGCAGGGCCAGCCGGTGCAGAAGCCCTGCTTCATGCCCGTGCACAGGGCGCAGGCCGTCGCCCGCCAGCTGCAGGCGTGCCACATCGGCCTGGTGGCTGTGCTCTGAGGCCTCTGAACATTGTTGTTGATCAGGAATCGACCATTCATGTACAAGGAGATCGGCGCCGTAGCGTCGTTGGCGATGAGTCACTGCTGACAATGACCGACTATCGACTTCCTGGTAACAAAGAATACCAAGAGAGTCTCTTTCCATGCCCGTCACTGCTGGATCCGGAAATCCGCCAGAAAGAATCGCTGGAGGAACCAGCCGACGTCATTCGCCATTTTGTGGCCAGCTCCCTCGTCGAGGATGGGATCGGCACCAAGGCAGACAGTCTGAGAGTGGCGCTGATCGACAACAATCACGGCTATCGGGTCAGCTTCCAGCCGCTGCCGGGCTTCGAGGAACAGGCGGAGGCCTTCGCCGCGATGCACCAGAGAATTCTCGATGCGGATCACTACGGCCTGGGCCTGCGGGGCGCTGAGGCATGCCGGCGAACTCCAGCCTGGAATCCGATGGCACCCCATCCGGTGAACGCCAGCGATGGTCCCTGCGAATGGATCCCCTATCTGCCGCTGGGGATGCCGTTGGTGAATCATCGGGCCGTGGTGCTCATGCACTATCCGCCCATCGTTGCCTACCGAAAAGCCGACTACCTCAACAACATGACGCTGAGACGCTGGGCGCAACTGCTCAGCTGCGCAGGCGTGGAGACAAGCAGCCATTACCATTCGATTCTCGATGTGAATCCGATTGCGGCACCGGGTTCCGGGCAGAGCGAATACGCCAACGACTACTTCCCGATCAGCCTCACGTCACAGTTCTTCGATAACGAAGCCGAAGGGCTGACCTATGTGCGCACGATGCTTGAGTTGATGCTCAACCCACCCTGGAATCGCGACAGCCCCTGCACACTACCGCTGCTTGTCTGCGGCTCTCCACTCTACGATCCGCAGGCGGTGGGATGGTTTCGGGTTCGATACAAGGATGTTCTGCCAACAAACAACCACGGAATCCCCCAGGCCAATGCCTTGCAGGTGGGTTTCATCTCCATCTTTGAAAGCAGCGAGAAACCAACCCCATATATGATTGGTAATCACATGATTGCTGCAGGTGTCACAGGATCATGCGATGGCAAACCAGATCGTCTTCCCAACATCCGCACCTACGAAGCGCAGGACCTGGTGGCGGCATCCTGGCTCCACACTTACTACGAACAGACTCAGAAGGGAGAGACATTTGATCCGGTGAATGCCAGGAGCCAGGCATGCCTACGCTGGTTCGGCAATCCCGACGGGATTGGAGCGCCCAAGCCAGAGAAGCGGGGTGACATGGAAACCATCTGCGCACTGGCTCAGATGGACCTCTGTTTCGATTACAAGAGGATTGCGCCGATGTACAGCTATGAGGAGGCCTTGCAGCGCTGCCGTCAGCGCGGGGGGGACGACTTATCTCCCTGCTTTGGTTGCGGTCCGCTGGCAGGCTGACGCCGGAATCGTTCAAGAAACACCAGAGGCACACGATCTTCTGGATCAGTGTCTCTGACCTGATCGAACAACATCTGCGATTCCTGAATCTCTCCAGCGAGGAAGGCATCGATCCCTGCTTGCAAGATGTCGTGCGTTGCCAGCTTCTTGTCTCTCCTGTGGGGCGGATCCGCATCAAGAACCTCGTAGACGTTCACTCGCTGATTTCTGCCACGCACGATGGCCTGGTCCACGCGGCGGACCTGTACTAATTCAGGAGAGATCAGGCGGGTGTGACTCTCTTCGCTCATCAGGAACCTGGCACCATAAACCTTCGTGAGCTCCTCGAGGCGGGATGCGGTATTGACGGTGTCTCCGATCACGGAACACTGAATGCGCTGGCCTCCCCCAACCGTGCCAAGCACCAACGGACCCGTGTTGAGTCCAATGCCCATGCGGAGCGTGGGTCTGCTTGAGCATCGCAGCTCATCATTGAGCTCGCCGAGAGCGTGGAACATCTCAAGTCCCGCCTTGACTGCACAGTCTGTTGAGACGTCGAAAAGGGCCATGATCTGGTCGCCTGAGTACGAGTCGATGAATCCTCCGCAACTGCTGATCGGTTTGTCCATGCAACCGAAAAAGTTGTTCAGCAGCGCGATGGTGGCTGATGCTCCCAGCGACTCGGCCAAAGGGGCAAAAGACCTGAGGTCAGCAAAAATCACACTCATTGACTTCGTGACATTCTCACCGAGCTCAAGGCTGGCAATATCGGTATGCTCAAGGCTGTTCAGAAACTGGCTGGGTACAAAGCGCTTCTGAGCACGAATCAGCCGTTGCTGATCGTGATAAAGGCGGGCATTCTCGATCGAAATGGATGCCTGAGCGGCCAGGAGGCGGATCACTTCGATCCGATTGGGTGTGATCACTCCAGAGACAGCACGGTTTTCCATGTAGATCACTCCGCCCAGGCTGCTTTGGCGGGTCATCGGCAGGCACAAGACGGACCGAGGACGAATCTTCCTCAAGTAGTGATCGGCATAGGGGACCGGATCATCGGGGGCATTGTTGAGCACGAACAGAACGCCGGAACGCAGCACCTGCTGAATCACCTGCAGAGGCAGAGTGTCGGGGTCAAGCAAGCGGGGCTCCGATGAAGGGGCAATGCCGTCATCCTGGTTGATATCCAGTCGGGCGGCCTCTACCAGCTGGCCCTCCTGCATAAGGACGAAACAACCAAGCTGACAGCCGGCATTCTCCAGCAGGATCCGGATCGTTCTGGGAAGCAACTGCTCCAGCTGGATCTCACTGGAGATGGTCTGGGAGGCCTTGATCACCGAATCCATGTCCAGGGTGTCGCTCTGATGAGCAGCCTCGGGGACGTGGCTGGCTGTCTCCGAGTCGGGATGCTGCAGGGGATGGGCGCTTGGGGCTCTGAAAACCAGAAATGGGAACTCCGCTTCCAGATGGCGAACCTTGCGATGGGCGCACCAGGAAGAGAACAGACCATGAGCCGCGCGAAGATAGCCTTCCGCATCCTTCGGCCTGTCCCAGGCAATCAGATGCCTGCCGGCCAGCTCGTGGGCGAAAGCTTCATCGCGAATGAATCGGCTCGCGTGAGCGGCCGCCATGGACTGCTTCAGTCGATTGAGAGCAGCAACGGGTTGATTCTGGATCCTTGCAAGTTCGCCTTCCATCATCAACTTCAGGTGCAGAAAGTTCCCTGGACAGTGGCGTGCCCATCGAGCCATCTGTTTCAGCTGCCTGCGCAGGCGAATCGCGACCTCCTCCTGCTCAGACTCATGAAGCCCATGGAAGGAAGCCGCTAGAACCAGAAAGGATATCAATTGAAATCTCACAAGCTGCGGAAGCGACATCGCAGAAGCCAGCAGTTCGTCCTGGGCACGAACATGAACCAGCGCCTGCGAATGCTCTCGATAGAGATAACAAATCTCGGCCTTGTAAATGTGATAGTTTGCAACTCCAGTCATGAAGCGCCGCTGGATCATCCCAGCCAGACAGAGATCCTCATCGAAGTGATCGTCGTCGAGTGAGAGCAGGCCGGCTGTGCGGCCCAGCATATTGCGCTGTAACTGTAGAAAGAGTGTGCCTGAGTCAAGCGAATCCTGGTATTTGCAGTCTCTGACGATGTTGAGATACTCCAGGTGCTTGCGTTCGGCGGTTTCCAGGTCGAGGGTTGGATCCCAGATGACACAGTCCTGTGCGCTGTAGGCTAAGTACAAGAGATCGCCCGACTGATAGCCTGCCTCGATACCCCTTCGAAACCATTCGGTCATCGAGGCCCAGGAATGGCTCCAGTGATGCACGAACATGGCGTAGACATAAATCACTCGAGACTTCAGCGTGATATCGTCAAAGCGATCATTCATCTGTATCGCCAGTCTGCCGAACTCAAGCCCAAGCGCAGGGTTACCAAGAGAGCCACACAGCAGCATGCCATAGGCAGCATAGGTAAATGCTGTGTCCTTGCTGTTGCCATAGCGCAACGATAGGCTGACAGCCTTAAGGACAATGTAGGGGAAAAGACTGCCGCTGCCGGAAAGAAAAGCTGCCGGGAAGATCTCCATCAGCAATCTGATGGCCACGGATTTCTCCTTGTTCGTGATGGCAGGAGAATCGATCAAGTCAGAGACATTTCGCTTTCGTAGCTGTCTTTTTATCGCTGCATGCTCGTTGGCGATTGATTGAGCATCAGGATCTTGAGTTATCGTAACTCCCAGCAGAGCCAGACCATGAATGGCTGTCTTGATGGATAGTTCCATCTTGCCTGTAGTGGAATGTTGACGTGTCCGCATCGAAAGGACTTCCGCCCGTTGAAGGTCAGTACGGCTGCGTTTCAACAAAATCTCAAACCAGTGATCCGCGTCTTCATAGCGTGCCGTTAGATAGGCACATTGCTGGTACTCCGTGGCTAAAGACAAGGCTAAAGAATAGTTGGTCTGCCAGATCTCCACGGAGCCCAGCTGAATCCCCGTCATAAAGTACTGTAGCGCCGATTCATAAGCGGCTGATCGCTGAGCTTGCATGCCGGCTGCAAGATTATGCTCCGCCAGATCGATCTTGTCGTCATAATCAGTGATCAGCTGTCTACCCATGTTGAGGTGGTCGACAAAACGGATCGGATTATCAACAAGTTCCTCAGCACTGGCATGCTTTCGTAGAAGGCAGCCCACCGAATAATGAATGGCTTCCCGCTCCTGATAGTCGCTCAGCTCATAAGCTGCCTGCTGAAGTTTGTCATGCAGGAAGCGATAAGTTGGGTTCTCCCGTGCATTCACTAGACGATCGAGTCCAGAGTCACTACCGCGAGAATGAGAGAACAGCTTATAGTCGTTGTTCATGGGCATCACGATCTGCTGCTTCATTGCAACCAGTAGTACAGTATTTGTTGCTTCCATTCCCTGCTCCACGATCTGGGACAGGGTCACCAGGTCAAATTCGTTACCAATACATGCCGCGCGCTGAAGGATGGATTGAATCTCCGGCCGAAGCAATCTCATATTTGAAACGACAAGGTCGATAATGTTGTCCGTAAGTGGGATAGCTCGTGCCGCCTCAAGATTCCAGCGCCATTGGCCATGCTTATGCAGGAATTGAATAACACGTAGCCGATGCATGGTCCGGAGAATCTCCTGGATTGAAAAAGGATTCCCCTGAGACTTCGCATGAATGAGCTCGGCAAGCTCCTTGCATGGCTCAGACGGTGTGTGGAGTGTCCTGGCGACCAACTGATTGACCGAGGAGCACTCCAGCGGGCCAAGGTGAATGGTACGAATCGATAGATTTGCGCTGATCTCGTTCAGGACAACCTGGAGAGGATGCCCTGGGTCAACTTCATTACTTCGATAAGCCCCAATCAGCAACATTCGTGGGAGATCCCTTGCAGCCGACAACCAGTTCAGAAACCCCAAGGTTGCACTGTCAGCGAACTGCAGATCGTCAAGGAAGATAACCAATGGCCTTGTGGCCGCAACCACCTTCAGCATCTGGAGAAGGGTGAGGAAGAAACGATTCTGCGCTTCGTTTCGCGGCAGCTCAGGCAAATTGCCGCCAACGCCAAGAAGCGACTCAAGATCCGGAATGAACTCTGTGAGAACTGCCTCGTTGGGATGCACAGTCCTGCGAAGATCAGCGATCAGTGAATCCAGAAACTCCTCTTCAACTTCTAACAGCTGGGGAATCAGGCTCTTCAGAGCCAGCGCTAAGCCTGAGAAAGGAGTGCTACGCTGAAACTGATCATACTTTCCTCGAAGCAGGAAACCCCTGTGAAGGAATAATGGCTTGCACAGCTCATTGACCAAGGCAGACTTACCAATACCAGAATATCCAGTTACCATGCAGAACTCGGTGGCGCCACTGGCGACGTTCTCAAAGACAGACCGAATGACTCTTAGCTCATGCTCACGGCCGACAAGCTGCTGTGGGATCTGAAACTTCGTACTCACATCTTTCGCACCCAGCCGGATCTCCAAAGTTGATGATCTTGATGTGATTGCAGTCCTACACAGCTTGAGGTCACTGATCAACGCGTGACTACTTTGATAGCGATCATCAGCATCCTTGGCGATCAACTTCATCACGATCTCGGACGCTACCGTGGGAATGGATGGATCCAGGTCCCGAGGCGACCGGGGGATTCTGCTGATGTGCTGATGCACCCACTCCAACGGTGAGTCGGCATGAAAAGGGGATTCACCCGTCAACAGCAGGTAAAGCGTGATCCCGAGTGAGTAGAAGTCTGTTCGATAATCCACATTCCTGTTGATCCTCCCTGTCTGCTCGGGGGAGATGTAAGGAAGAAGGCCGGCAATCTCTCGGACTGGAACTTGGAGACTATGCTCATAGGGGAGTTCTGAGTGAAGCTCCAGGTTGCCAATCTTGGCAGTTCCCTCAGAATCATTGAAGATACAATGAGGAGATATGTTATTATGAATGATCTCCTGGGCGTGGATGTCGTTAAGGCCAAGTGCTATTGCTTCCGCAAGCCGGATGACTTCGCTGATCGACATGCGGGAGTTGGGGACAGAGCGTAACCTCAGGTCCAGGGGTTCTCCGGCATCCTCAAGGACAAGGGCGATGTTTCCATTGCCGTAGTTCTCAAGCCCAATTGGCTTGACGATGTTTCTAGCACTCTTGAGGCGATTGAGAAGTTGGTATTCCCGGCGCAGAAGTGCCAGGCGCCTACGGGTCGGATACTCGTCAGCAATCGTCTTGATCAGGCATGGAGATGCATCGGATTGTCTCAATGCATTATAAACACTATAATATTGGCCCTCCTGAAGAATCCTCCCAAAGTTATATCCTGGAATTTTGGACACCTTAGTTTGCCTGCTCGAGCTGTTTGGGGCGATCAGGCGTCACCGGCCTGAAAGACCTGCTTGCGTCTAGCGGTGAAGGCCGCTTTGGCTCCTCCCAGTAGCGGCTGTCCATGTCCACATAGGACATGCTCAAAGCTGAGTTCTTCTAAGCGCAGAAAGTCTTCCTCGGATGGGTCATTCAGGGATCTCCACAATGGACCAAAGTTAGCCCGTTGAAAATAGCCAAGGTCTGCCATGAGCAGGCGGGTCTCCTCAGAGAAATATGGGTCAGCAAGCTGCCAGTTCTGCAGTGCATCGCAGGCAATCAAGATACCTCCATGTCGATCCAGATGCAGGATTAACTCAGGGAGCTTCGAAGTACGAAAGCCGAAGATGCTGCCATCCTGAAGTGGACATGCACAGCCTTCCCTTAACCTGTGGTCGACAGTCAAGGAGCTCTCAGTATTCACCCCCTCAGGTGCCCATAGCTTCGCACCAAAGGTGTGCTGATAGAAGCCGTCGTCACGACCGTGCAGAGCTCCCAGCCGGAGCACATGCCTGACAGTGCCGAGCCCATTCAGCGCCTCAAGACCCTCCGGGTCGAGGCGGATTGTATTGACCAGGGTCAGCTCCCCCTCCTGGCGAACGATGACCATGTTGCGGCTGAATGTCCAGTCGGCAGCATTCAGTACGGTTTCCATCGACCCCGTCACCATGAAGAGGTCAGGAAAGACCTCCACCGGCAAGCCATGCTCAAGAGCTGGAGGGAAGGGGATCATGTCGGTCATGTTCACAAGGGAGCAGATGGGGCAGTCATGACGCTTGCCTTGGCATCATGGTCGCCTCCAACCTGATGCACAGTCTCGATGGTTCCGCAGTAGCGATACTCCTGATGGTAGGCGTGCAGATAGTCATTGATATAGCACTCCTGCTCTGGGGTCAGTTGTCCTTCATTCCAGGAGTTGATCGTCGCATTGCCATCTGTTCCGTGCATTCGCTTGAGATGATAAATTGTCATGTCCCTTCCGGCAAAATATTGCTTGAGAAAGTCGTGGTGGCTGCGGGCGCCAGACATGTCGAAGACATGACCCGCTAGAGCAGTGCAATTGGGATGACGACTCAGCATGTCTGCTGTGAAGTGCAGATGAGGCCCCGGTGGTGGCGAATATCTGTCTCTTGGAATGGGCTGAAGAATGGGGGTTTCCCTGAGGGCTTCAATGTAGTGGTTGGGTAGCTTCGATTCGAAGGCTCCGTCAATCAGGATCTTCAGATAGCGTTGAGAAGGCTGGCAGGTATCATTGAGGAAAGACTCCAGCCCGATATACGTCACTGCTTCGACAAGTCGGCCATCGCTGTTGACGGTAACGGAAGTACGGTCGTAACCATAGCCATAGGCTTCAGCTGAATCGAGCAAAGAAAGATCACTCTTATTGCAATAGTGCAAAACTCCCCACACCACATCTGTCGTGCTGCTGGTTGGTTCAATGTTGCCAACTCCCCCTTCATGTGTGAAGAAGTGAGCCACATTGAACCGCAATCGCCAGCCATACAGGGCTGCCCGGGAGGACGCGATGGGATTCACCCCTTTGGCAGCAAGGGAGGCAAGATTCATGTTTGAACCGTAGCCGAAATACCAGAACGCCACCGATGAGAACTAAAGAGCTGTACAATACTAGTACATTTTCGGATTGCATACTCTGCTTCGTGGTTCCGAGATTTATTAAAACTCCAGGTTTGTGAACACTCCAGCACCGTAATGGGCCAGGGGGAACCATGCAATAGCTCTTGAGATGCAGGACCCGATAATTTGAGTAGCATGAGTACAACGCTTTATTGTGTTCATCATGAACTCTTTATCCGGTCATCCTGGCTTGGCGAGCCCCGTTGAGGGCAGCAACACCTTTTCTGTATCGAATGATACGAAAAGTGCGGACACCTATGTCATGGTCCGCCACACCGACAGTGATGCCCTGACGCTCTGGCGCTTTGATCCGGAGCTTTCGGAGTTGGTTTCTCCTGAACCAGCCTCTGTGAACGCTTCTTTCGATCGCAACCACCAGGTTCTATCGATTGGCCGCTATCTCCTCGTGTGGGGCCCGCTCGACAAGTCATCAGACACCCCCAGATTCCCCTATCGCCTGCTGGAGTTCAACCCGACACTTCCCAATCCTCTCGCAGCCACGCTGCCTTCTCTCCAGGAAGGAAACTGGCCCAAGAAGAAGTTCTGGTACTCCCGACCGGACTTCGGCAATCCTGACGGGGCGCACAAAGAATATGAAAGTGGTGAGGTTCTGCAACTGATTCCCCTTGGCGGTTTCATCCTCAACCTGATTCCAGCGACCGGACGAGGAACCTACCACTTGTGGAACTTCGATCCCAATCCCCTTGCACCTGGGACAACTGACCCGATCAGCCAAGCTTACACGCCGCAGGGTGCCTTCGACTCGATCACCACAGGGCATGACCTCATCCCGGTGAACAACTATGTGATCGATCGTCTTCCTGACAGCGGAGAGTTCTGGCTGTGGAGTTTCGACCCTCAGAATGAGAATCCACTGGCGGCTCCAGCGGTGCAGGCAGGGCAGTGGTGTGACATTGATGCAACGCACAGCCTTGTGGCGATTGGTGATCAGATTCTCGACTGGGTTCCAGCCACTGGCCATTATCGGCTCTGGAACTTCAACCCAAAGAATCCGAATGTGCTGGAGGGACCGATCAGGGAGGGGACGCTTCCAGAGGCATTTACTTCCACTTCCGAGCTTCTCGGCATCCAGGCGGTCCGCCCATTCCCTTCGACATCATCGGCTGTGGCTGATGCTCTACCTGGGAGCATCGAAGCCATGCGTTCCCGCATCAAGCATGTGGTGTATCTGATGCTGGAGAACCGTTCCTTCGACCATGTGTGCGGCTGGTTGTACGACAAGAAGGCCAGCGACATTCATTTCATTGGTGGAGGGCAGCCTGTGTTTGATGGTGCCAGGTCCGAGATGTACTGCAAACGAACCGATTCTGATGGCAAGGAAGTCAATGTCTATCTACAACTCTACAAGGATGGCGAACTCAGCGACGAATGGTCTCTGAATTTCCTCCCCATGGATCCCTACCACGACTATTCAGACGTAATGCATCAATACTACTATAAGAATCCAAAGGGCCATATCGAAGGCCATACCCCAGACATGCAGGGATTCGTCTGGAACAACAGTTCGGATTCGGTGATGCTGTGCTACAGCCCGAAGCAGCTTCCTGTGCTCAATGGTCTTGCCGAGCGATACGCGATCTCCGATGCCTGGTTCAGCTCCATGCCCGGTGCCACCGACTCGAACCGTGCGTTCGCATTCTCTGGTTCCGCCCTGGGTCAGCTCAACAACTTTCAGAATGGACCGCAGTATGCCAACTGGCCCCAGTGTCCCCATCGGCAGTCGATCTGGAAGGTGCTCTGGTCGAATGGAATCACCGATTGGAAGATCTATAACTCGATCACCTGGATGCACTATGTCCACACCTACCAGCTATACCTCAAAGGGCAAATCCCCTCTCTCGACGCCGATCCCTCGGCTCACGTTGGCTCCATTGACACCTTCTTCGAGGCGGCGGCGGCTGGCACCCTGCCCTCGTTCTCTTTCCTTGAGCCTGTGTGGGTGGGCTCGGAAGGAACCACGTCCTATCATCCAGGGCCTGATGTCGTGCCTGGCGAGCGCTTCCTCAACAAGATCTTCGAGGCTCTCAAATCCAGTCCTGCCTGGAATGACACCCTGTTCGTGATCACCTTCGATGAACATGGTGGGATCTACGACCATGTGCCACCGCCTCGGGCTGAAAATCCCTGGCCCACTGAGTCCGTCGATGGCTATCGATTCGATCGCTTCGGCGTGCGTGTGCCCACGATCCTGGTCTCTCCCTGGATCGAGGCGAGAACGGTCTTCCGCTCAGCCACCGCCACTCCCTTCGATGCCACCTCGTTCATGGCGACCCTGCTGGAGTGGTACGGGATTCCCCGGGCCTCCTGGTGGCTTGGTGAGCGGGTCAACCATGCTCCCAGCTTCGCCGGCGTGTTCACCCGTTCCTCGCCCCGCACCGACCGCCCATCCTTCATCCCCCCGCATGACAGGGATTTTCCCAGCACGGGCGGCATCATCCCCCCCCTGAAACTGAACGATCTGCACCGGCTGATCGCCCCTCGCATCGTGCATGCCATCTCCGAGGGCAAGCTCACCCCTCAGGAAGCTGCGGCCGAAGCGGATCACATCCTTGACCAGGCTCTGGATCTGCAAGGTCTGGCGATCCTGCTCAACCAGCTGCAGGAGCGTATGGCTGCCATTCCCTGTGACACCTGGAAGCCACCGGGTGCTCCGCTGCCGGAGGCAGCGGTGAAGTTGATAGAGGAGAACGTCCGATGACTTGCCCGGAACTCCAGATATGCTCCGGCAGTTATGCGCCACTTCCGTGTGTTCGCCACTGCCGTGCGATCGAGCTCAGCACGTTCCACCGGCTTGACGCCCCATTGAGCCGCGGGCACGTTAAAGCGTATGCGCCAGGCATCTTCGGATCGCTCGCCGTGCGGGTCCATGCCCATGCCCGCGGCACGACGTTCGTGACGCGGCACCATCGCCCCAAGCAGGGCCCATGACCCACACCCATCTGATCGCCCAGACCCGGTACGGAACCTACGACGTCTGGACGTGGGCTCCTGACTGCGACCACCCGCTGATTCGCCGTGTGACCAAGGGGCGGGCGCCGAAGGTCGGAGGCGGCACAAAGTTCACGACGGTGGGCGATTACGTGCTGCTCTACACGCCGCCGACCGCGGTGGACCTCGGCAAGAAGGCCACTGTCGATTACACGCTGCTGAGGTTCGAGCCAAGTGATGTCGATCCGCTCGCTGAGAACATTCAGCAGAGCGGGTCCTGGTCCTGGGACAAGTTCGCACGCGGCTACTCCTACGCCACGCTGCCGGGAGGACCGCAGGCCACCGACCTCAGGCTCATCGGCGTGACCGGATACGTGCTCTCGCTCCTGCCGACGCCGGGCCGGATGACCTACGGGTTGTGGGGTTTCGACGCGTTCGTCGACACACCTGGCGGCAGCCAGGACCCGCTCGCGATCTCGCTGTCGAATGAGGACGCGCTGCCGTGGCTCACGGCAGCAGGCGAGCTCCTGCCCCTCGGCAACCAGGTGATCGCTCTGAACCGCCAGAGCGGACGCTGGACCCGCTACAGCTTTGACCCCCAGCGTCCGAACCCGCTGAGCTACCCGCCCCTCGCCTCGGGCACCGTGACGCTCCCGCCCGAGACACGCCTCGTCGCGGTCGGCCACGACCTGCTCGCCTGGACGCCGGGCGAGTCGTCGTGGGTGCTGTACCACGACGATCCCCTCGACCCCTTCGGCAGGAGCTCGACCCTCCTGCTCCCCGAGGACTTCCCTGAAGATGTCGTGAGCCTGACCCCGGTCGTCTCCAGGGTTCCGATCGATCCGCAGCGCGCGGCAACACCAGGCACGATCGACTTCCTGCGCACTCGCGTGAAACACGTCGTGGTCTACGTGCTCGAGTCGCGCAGCTTCGACAGCGTGGTGGGCTGGCTGCATGAGCATTCGAGCGAAGGCATTCACTGGGTCGGCGCCACGGCGGGGCCTCCGTTCGAGGGTGCGAGTGATCACAACGAGAATCGCGACGCGGCAGGTGTCGTTTACAACCAGCACAAGGTCGCCCAGGGCGGGGTGGGGCCGACGGTTTCACTCATCTGCCCGAGCGTCGACCCGTTCCACGGCACGGCGGACGCGATCCAGCAGCAGTGGTCGCGCGGCTACCCGGCGTACGCCGCCGGCGAGCGCGCCGACATGGACGGCTTCGTGCTGAACGAAGCGAACGCGGACGTGATGGCCGGCTTCACGCCGAGCCAGCTCGGGATCTTCCACGGGCTCGCGTCCGCGTATGCCCTCTCCGACAGGTGGTTCTGCAGCGAGGCCGGCGGCACCACGATGAATCGCGCGACGCTCGCGTCGGGCTCTGCCTACAACCTCACGTCCAGCTACGAAGGCGGCAACGCGTACGCCTACTTCTCGAAAGCCCCGCATCGGCAGTCGCTGTGGAAGGTCCTGGCGAACCACGGGATCCTCGACTGGGCGATCTACTACTCGGTGCTCTGGGAGGGCGTGCCCTACACCTACAACCTGTTCCTCAAGGGGGAGCTGCCCTCGGTCGACCGGAGCTGGCAGCGGTACGTGCAGCCGATCCGGAGCTTCTTCCAGGTCGCCGAGCGCGGCGAGCTGCCAGCGTTCTCGTTCCTCGAGCCGGTGTGGATCGACCCGTCCGGCATGTTCACTTCGTACCATCCGGGCGGCGATGTTCTGCCGGGTGAGCAGGGCCTGCAGAACATCTACGAGGCGCTGCGCACGAGCCCGTGCTGGAACGAGACGGTGCTGCTCGTGAGCTTCAGCAAGGGGGGCGGGATGTACGACCACGTGCCTGCCCACCCCATGAAGCGGGGGTGGCCGAACGACGGTGTGGACGGCTACGGCTTCGACACGACGGGTACGCGCGTGCCGACGCTGCTGATCTCCCCACTGATCGAGCCGAACACGGTGTTCCGCTCGGACGACCCGTCCACCCCGTACGACGCGACCTCGATCGCCGCGACAGTGCTGTCCTGGTTCGGCATCCCCAGGACGCACTGGGGCCTCGGCGAGCGCGTCGCCGCGGCGCCGACGTTCGAGGGTGTGCTCACGCTGGAGGCCCCACGCACCGACACCCCGACGCTCCTCCGGGCGACCGACGCGAACTACCCGACCCCCGCGCCGATCGTGGTCGCGGCGCCCACGCCGGTCTCGGCCACGTGGAAGGCCAGCCCGCCCTGCGGCGCCTTCACCGACGCGGCCTGCTGGGAGGGCGGCGTGCTGCCCACCGATGTGGCGACCTTCGAGGCGAGCGACGTGACTGAGATCCGCTTCGCCTACAACGACCCGCAGCAGCTGAACGAAGTCCGCTTCGGAGCGTCAGCAGGGCCGTACACGCTGCTGCTCGATCAGGCCACTCCCCAGGCGCCGACGCTCAGGCTGGGGGGTGTCGGCGTGAACAGCGTCTCGCCCAAGCCCCAGCGTTTCCTGGTCGCCGCCACCAGCCTTGCCACGACAGACGTGCAGCTGGCGTTCGAGAACGAAGCCAGCGCCGGAGACGCGACGATCACCTACGAGACGGCGCCAGCTTCACCTCAGGCGCAGAGCGGCGGCATCATCGCGTTCCACCAGCGCACGCGCGCCGGGTCCGCGAACTTCGTGGTGCGCACCGGCGCCCTGCCTCCGGGTCCCCACTCCACCGTGGGTTCCGAGGTCCGCTTCCTCGACCGCAGCACCGCCGACACCGCCACCTTCACCGTGTGGGGGAGCACCGGACCCGACTCGGACACCTTCGGCAACGTGGTGTTCTACGACGAGGCGACGGCGGGCCTCGCTCAGTTCACGAACGTCGGCGGCACCGTCGGCGACGGGGGCAACACCCAGTTCTACGCCAACAGCTCGGCGGACCGCAGCCAGATCGAGAACCTCGGCGCCACAGGGCCCCACGGCAACGGCGGCGACGCCGCCTTCGACGGGCGGGCCACCGCTGGCCAGGCGGTGATCACGAACGTGGCTGCACAGGCCGGCTACGGCGGCGTCACCAGCTTCAACAACAACCCGCCAGCCATGGGCGCGGGCTTCGGCGCAACGGCGGGCAACGCCACCCTGAAGAACCTCGGAGCCGAGCACGCCCCCTCGGGCGGCGGCGGGCACACCAAGTTCACCGGCAAGTACGGCGCGGGCAACGCGGGCACGGCCTGCATCGAAAACCGCGGGACAACGACCGTGAACAGCACCGGCGCCGGCTACACACTGTTCGCGACAACCGGCGACTGGCCGTACTACCAGCCCACAGCAGCCCGGGCGACGATCCACAACCTCCCGGGCGGCTGCGCGGGCTCTCAGGCGGGCTACACCCGCTTCGCCTACGTGAACTACGAGCGGAAGGTGGATAACGGCAAACCCGGCCCCCTCGGCGGCGACGCCGTGATCCGGAACCATGGCGGCCGCCAAGCAGGTGCACCTGGCGGCTGCACCCTGTTCCAGAACCACGCCCGTGCCGAGCGGGCGACCCTGGTGGCCGAGGGAGGCACGGGCGGTGGCCTGCCGGGTTACGTGCGCTTCACCGACTCCGCCGAGGGGAATGAGGCGACGGTCGTCCTCCTTGGCGGCAGACTCGAGCTCGACGGCAGCACGCTCCCGTTTGTGAAGGTCGGCAGCCTGTCGTGCGAAACCGTCGCTGGCACCGAGTGCACGCTCACCTTCAAGGTCGGCTCGACGCAGACCTTTCTGGCCGTCGGCGGCAGCCTCACCCTGCCCACCACGGGCCAGATCTACGTGACGTTCGTGGAGGGAGCCCCACCGTGCTCCACGCCCCAGGTGCTGCTCACATCAACCCAGCTGAGCGCGGGCGATGCGGCGAAGTTCCACGGCACGCCGGTGAATGGGAAGAAACCGAGCTTCTCGGTGGAGGACCACCGGCTAGTCGTGCGGTTTTCGTAAGGGCCTGCCGCCGGGAGGAGGGCCACACGGGGCCGATGTCCAGGGTCCACGTCAAGACGACCTCGCTGCCTGTAGGTTCAGCACGCGCACATCAACAGCCTGAGCGCTGGCAAGTCGTTCAACCACACCTGCAACGAAATTCCTGCGCAGGCTGTCATTGCAATTGGGGCTGTTGCGTAAGTCAGTCGCAGTCGGGTCAACGCACGGGGCTGATTCAAAGTGTGTCACATGCTCTCTGGCCGGGGCTGTCAGCATGGGCTG
>JANWUR010000024.1 GCA_024958655.1 Cyanobium sp. FGCU6
CAAGCCTTGTCCGGAGCGGGCCTTAAGGGTCGCGGAGCTTTATGCGTAATCAAGAGGAAGTAAGAGCCTCGGTCGGGACGGACCGTGGAAAGCGCAGTGTCGCCGTGCCGCAGGCGGCGACGGGCTCGACTCGGTTCTTCGCCACGCGGGTAGATCGAGACGTTAGCAATGTTGCCTCGATTCACTTCGGAAATCTCGACGTACTCGAGTGTCTCCAATTCGTCGTTTTTGCCGAGCGTCCATGCGTTGATGGCGCAGACTTCTTCGATTGCGGCGATACGCCATCCGACGGGAAGCATGGCGTGTTCGCCATGTGCGAAGTGCTCGGGAAACAGGGCAGCAGTGTCTGGATCCATCCCAACAGGCTCCCGCCCATCCAGCTTGGCCCGCACAGGATCAAAATCCACGAACCAGCTCTGGAACAGCGCCCGCGCCATCGCCTCCAGTGTCGCGTTCAATCGCCGGTTCATCTCGATCTTATCGTCCAGCGCCCCAAGCACCGCCGCGATGGCTTTTTGCTCGGCGAGGGGTGGGAGTGGGATTTCAACCTTGTGAATCAACGAAGGTGACACATTTGGTTGAGCTGAACCGTATCCGAGTGCTTCGATGGTCTGCCGTGTTTCCGCCCAAGCGAGGAACGAGTAGAGGAAATCTGCATCGAGACGCTCCTTGTCACGCACTGAGAACTTCCCTACGCGCTGATTGAGCACGCAAGGAAGGTCAGTTTTGCGGACTCGGGCCACATCGCCGATGTACCCCGTCATCGCGATCAGGATGTCCCCGTTGGATAGCAGAAATTCGCCAGATTCAGCGGCTGTAGATTCGGACACGAAAGAGCAGCCTGCCATTTCAAGACGACCGCTTTTGACGTTGGCAATCTTGACGACAGGAATTCCAGCCTCTCTCCATTTACTGCTTTTGAAGGCGTAACCAGATCGAACAGTGGCAACCTCGCCGAGCTTAACCGTTTTCCACTCACCCGCCATAACCCAGCCCCCTCAGGTTGGCCCGGATGGCCTGCTCCAGCTTCGCCGCCTCCGCAAACTGAGCCTCCGGTTCCGCCATCAACCTGGGCATCGCAGCAATCTCAATCATGATCCCGGATAAATGCAAATCCCCACCCTCTGGATATGCTCCAGCAGTGGGCGGTGCTGAATGTGAGCCAGGGATTGCACGTCAAACCGATACGGCAACGGCATATCCTCCAACTCGGCCGCGATCGCCTCGGCGCGGAGCGGCTCGATGTCGCCAGCCAACACCAGGTCCACATCGGAGCGGTGGGTGTGGGTGCCCTTGGCGCGTGAACCGAACAGCGTGGCGCTCGTGACCTCGGGATGCATCCGGAACACCGAACGCAGCAGCTCCAGTTTCGCAGGCCGGGTGAGCTGGGCGTTCAGTTTGGCAACGAGGCGGGGCTGGGTGTTCCATGGCCCGGCGGATGGCCTGGGCCATTTGAGCCATTGGTGAGCCATTGATCACTCCTGCCTCGGTGGGCCATTTGAGCCATTGTTGGGCCGTTTGCGGGCAAACTCGTAGTAGGCGCCGCGGCCGCTCCCTTTCGGCACGATCAGTCCCTTGGCAATCAGTTCCTCGAGATCGCGCTTGGCGGTGGCGCGGCTGGTGCCCGTGGTCGCCTGATAGTCGCTGTTGGAAAATCGGGGCTGCCGCCGGATGGCGGGGAGTGCTTTCAACTGCCGGCCATTGAGGCCAAGCCCGGCCAGCACGTCGTCGGTGAGCCAGTCGCGCCATAGGGTGACGACAAAATGGGGGCCGTGCTGCTTGAAGGTGGGCTCAGGAACCCCGGCGTCGCGGCAGGCGTCAATCATGTCGGTGGTGCCGGAGCCGGCCTTTTCGGCATAACCGGCACGGAAAAGCGGTTCCGCGATCAGCGGGTTGCGTGGCAGGGGGCCGTGGGGGTGGCGGAGATCGTCTTCGCTGAGGCCCGCAGGAAGACGGCCGGGATTCCAGATTTCCACGCGGTCGCTGAACACGATCACCTGGACAAAGCCGTCGCTGGTGTAATCGCGATGGGCCACGGCATTGACGATGGCCTCGCGAATGACGAATGTCGGGATTTCGGGTTGGACCGGAGCTGAAGCGCCAGCGGCAGCGAGCCCGACACGCGCCGTCAGCTTGGCAAGGACGAATTGGCGGGCAGCATCGATCGTTTCGAAGACCGAGCCTTCAAAAGCGCGTTGGTCGGCGATCGGCTTGCGCTTTTCGGTTCCTTCGAACTGGAGGCACTGAAGCTGGGTCTGGCGGAGAAAGTGTGTCGGTCTGTCGCCAAACAGGAAGATGCCCGCCTGAGTGGGTTGGCCATCGGCGAGAAGATGGAAGTGGCGCAGCACATGCGCCGGGGTGCGGGGGCCGACAGGCTGGAAGCGTCCATTCTCTTCCGCAAGACGGAGAAACTCCCGAACGTTCGCCGCCGAGATGTCGTTCAAGGTTGCACCGGGACAGGGGGCGGAGTCGAAGGGTGGCGTACGCAGGAGGTGACGCTCATCAGGGAAATCGACGAGGCTGTTGTAAACTTCACGCAACAGACTGGGGATATCGATAAACCGGCGACGAGTCAGCTGTGCACCCGCATCGGCAATCAGTTTCGACATCTCCGGCTCACGATCGCCGTCGTCGAGGCCCTTGATGAAGATGATCCGTTCCGGCTGGTTGGGGGCTTCGTGAGTGGCATGGTGGAACTCCCGAGCGGTGGGAGAAAAGCCATCCGGATCCTTTGCGCCGTAGGTCAGGCCGAAAATTCCAAGATAGATGTCCCGTCGGTGGATTTCTCCGATGTATCGCCCGTCGGGGCGCTGGTCCCGAGCTGGGAGATCTTCGAACAGGAAAACATCTGAAAAAAACCGTCCCAGCATCGGGTCGCGGGTGATGTAGTCCTTCACGGCGCGGCGTTCTGTCAGCAACTCCTTTTGGACGCTGCTCACGAAGATGGAGAAGATGCGCTTCATCGAAGCGGGAAGTCCATGTTTTTCAGATTGGCCCTGATCGCCGCTTCCAGTTTGGCCGATTCAGCGAACTGGCTTTCAAGTTCCGCCACCAGCCGCGGCATCTTCTCCTCAAACGGCTCGCCGTCGTTTTCGACTGCCTCTGCCCCCACATAACGCCCCGGCGTGAGCACATGCCCATGGGCAGCGATCTCGGCGGTGGTGGCGGATTTGCAGAACCCCGGCACATCGGCGTAGTCATCGGCACCATTCGTACTCCGCCAGCGGTGGTAGGTGCCGCTGATCTTTTCCAGGTCGGCCTCCAGCAGCTCCCGATGCACCCGATCGATCAAGGTGCCGAGTTTGCGGGCATCGATGAACAATGTGTGACCGCGCCGATCGCGGAAGCCCCGTTGGCTATCAGTGGCCTTGGTCTTCGTCAGGAACCAGAGGCACACCGGGATCTGGGTGCTGTAGAAGAGCTGGCCGGGCAGAGCCACCATGCAATCCACCAGGTCGGCCTTGATCAGGGCGCGGCGGATCTCGCCTTCGCCGCTCTGGTTTGAGCTCATGCTGCCGTTGGCGAGCACGAAGCCGGCCATGCCCTGCGGCGCCAGGTGGTGGATGAAGTGCTGCACCCAGGCGAAGTTGGCATTGCTCTTCGGTGGCACGCCGAACTGCCAGCGCACGTCGTCGTCCTTGCGGAACCAGTCGGAGTCGTTGAAGGGCGGGTTGGCGAGCACATAATCCGCCCGCAGATCCGGATGCAGGTCGCGGCGGAAGCTGTCGGCATGCTCAGGGCCGAAGTCGGCCTCGATGCCGCGCAGGGCCAGGTTCATCACCGCAAGGCGGCGGGTGGTGGCGTTGCTCTCCTGGCCGTAGATCGAAATATCGCCCAGCTTGCCGCCGTGGCTCTCCACGAACTTCTCGCTCTGCACGAACATGCCGCCGGAGCCGCAGCAGGGGTCGTAGATGCGGCCCTTGTAGGGCTCCAGCATCTCCACCAGGCAGCGCACCACACAACTCGGCGTGTAGAACTGGCCGCCGTTCTTGCCCTCGGCCGACGCGAAGCGGGTGAGGAAGTACTCGTATACCCGGCCCAGCAGATCCACGGAGCGATGGGTCGCCTCCCCCTCGCTGGCGGCGGTGAGTTCGATCGTGGCGATCACATCGATCAGCTCCCCCAAGCGCTGCTTGTCGAGCGCCGGCCGCGCGTAGTCCTTCGGCAGCACGCCTTTGAGGCGCGGGTTGTCGCGCTCGATCGCCACCATGGCGTCGTCCACCAGCTTGCCGATCGTGGGCTGTTTGGCGTTGGCCTGCAGCTGGCTCCAGCGGGCCTCGGCCGGCACCCAGAACACGTTCTCGGCCTTGTATTCGTCGGGATCTTCCGGGTTGGCGCCCTCGTAGTCGCCAACGCCGGCCAGCAGCTTGGCGCGGTGCTCTTCGAAGCTGTCGGAGATGTACTTGAGAAAAATCAGGCCGAGCACCACGTGCTTGTACTCGGCTGCGTCCATGTTGTTGCGCAGCTTGTCGGCCGTGAGCCAGAGCTTGGCCTCGAAGCCCAGGTTGGCGGTGCCATTGCCGGCAGCTTTGCCGCGGCGGGCGGCAGGGGCTGGCGCAGGCTCCCGCGCTACTGGCTCGGCGCCCACCAGCGACACCGCATCGCTGCGGCCCCGGCCGCGCGCCACGATCCCCTTTGCCACCAGTTCCGCCTTCACCTCTTCGTACAGCCCCTCCTCCCAGCCGAGCGCCTGGCGCAGGGCGGGGTTCTTGACGGGGCTGCCGGCCGTTCCCAGCGCTTCGAGGAAATCGTCAAGCTGCTCCTGATCGGGCATCGGGGGATCAGGTGGGCTTCGGTTAGCTGATTCTGCCTGCTGATGGGACTGGATGGGATACCCATAGGCACCCGGCCCCAGCAGCACCGCCGCTTCCGCTTCGACCTCCGCTACCGCGCCCTGCTCGGCTGCAGTCGCCGCCAGCTGCAGGACCAGCTCGCGGCGGGGTTTCCGTTCCTGCCGCCCGGTTGCCGGCTGGTGCTCGATCGGGTGGCCAGCGAGCGGGTGCTTTCCAACCTGCGCCAGTGCCTGCCCGCGCGGCGGCCCCAGTTGCTGGAGGAGATGCGCGCCCTGGCCGCCGAGGGCACGATCGGCCCCGCCAGCAGCCTGGCCGAGTGGCTCGAGGCCCTGGCCATGGACCCGGCCGACTTCTACGGCATCCGCGGCGTCTCCTTCACCGCCCTGCGCCGGGAGCTGGGCTGGCTCGGCGCTGCGCCCCACCCGGAGGAAGAGCGCCTCAGCCGCGCCATCGCCGCCGGCCTTCTCCACCTCGACGACCCCGACCGTCTGCGGTCCACCGCCGCCTGCCTCGCCGCCGCCGCGCCCCCCGACCCCGAGGCCCTGGGCGAACGCGAGCGGCGGCAGTGGGCCATGCTCTTCGCCCAGCTGCTCGGCACGGGTCGCCACTGGTTGCCGCTGGGCGAGGCGTTGGCGCTGCTCTGGGGCCTGGGCCCCTGGCGCGAGGAGCTGCGCCAGCTGCTGGTGCTCCTGGCCGATCGTGCCGATCACCGCCTGCACCCCCTGCCCTGGGCCCAGCCGGTGCCGCTGCGTGTGCACGGCCGCTACTCCCGCGCCGAAGTGCTCGCCGCCTTTGCCGCCGTCGACGACCGCGGCGCCCCCCCGCAGCCACCGCGAAGGAGTCCTCTGGGATGAAGCAAGCCAGAGCGACATCCTGTTCATCACCCTGCGCAAGAGCGAAGCCCTCTTCTCCCCCACCACCCGCTACCGCGACCTGGCCCTCGGGCCCTCCCTCTTCCACTGGGAAAGCCAGAGCACCACCACCGCGTCTTCGCCCACGGGGCAGCGGTATATCCACCACGCGGCGCGGGGGGCGCGGGTGCTGCTGTTTGTGCGGGAGCAGCGCCGGGTCGACGGGCGCGCTGGCGGTGTCACCGAACCGTTTCGCTGTCTGGGCTTTGCCACCTACGAAAGCCATGAGGGCGAACGGCCGATGGCGATCCGCTGGCGGCTGGAGCGGGAGATCCCGGTGGGGTGGTTACCGGTGATGGGTTTGGCGGTTTGAGGGGGCATACGGCGAAGATCCGGTGAAGCGATCACTCCTTACAGCTGGCCAGCGTCTTCCCGCTTAAAATGAATGGAACGTCTCTTGGGGCTGACTTGATGAAAGGAGAGCTGACCGCTGTGATTGAACCTGCTCCAGAGGGTGGCTTCTGGGCGATCTGCCTGGAGATACCAGGCGCCTACGGACAGGGTGAATCCATCGCAGAAGCCAAAGAAGACTTGCAGGCAGCGATAGAGCTTATTCTTGAGGATCGTGAAGCTGATATCTGTCGCGGACTTCCTCCAGATGCCGTGCGGCTGCCCCTGCAGATCGGATGAAACACCGCGATCTGGAGCGACGTCTTCGCATGGCTGGCTGCCTCCTGAAAAGAGAAGGTGCCTCACATTCCATCTGGATTAATCCCGCCACCGGAGTGAAGGAAGCCATTCCCAGGCACAACGAGATCAAGGAACCCTTGGCTCGGAAGATCCTCGCCAACCTCGGCGCAATTAAGACTTCGGCCGACCACTGCTGCGCAGAAGCCTTGCGGCTTCGCCGCCGTCGACGACCGTGGCGCCCCCCGCAGTCACCGCGAAGGGGTGCTCTGGCACCAGAGCACCGCCACCGACCTGCTGTTCATCACCCTGCGCCTACCTGGCCGAAGGCCAGCGTGCCGGAGGCCAGCGTGCCGGAGGCACTAGAGCGAGGCCCTCTTCTCCCCCACCACCCGCACCCGCGACCTGGCACTCGGGCCCTCCCTCTTCCACTGGGAAAGCCAGAGCACCACCACCGCCGCCTCGCCCACGGGGCAGCGGTATATCCACCACCAGGCGCGCGGCGCGCGGGTGCTGCTGTTTGTGCGGGAGCAGCGGCGGCAGGGCGGCCGGGGTGGGGGGGGGGGCACCGAACCGTTCGGCTGTCTGGGCTTTGCCACCTATGAGAGCCATGAGGGCGAACGGATCTGGTTTGTCCAAGAGTGGCGATCCGCTGGCGGCTGGAGCGGGAGATTCCGGCGGGGTGGATGCCCGGCTGTTGCTTGGCATAGCGGCGGGGTTGGCGGTTTGAGGGCGTGGAGCTGATCAAGGCGTATCCCATTGGCCCTCTGGTTCCTGCAGGCGCCTCATGGCCTCCCTGGCAAGAACAATCGCAATCCCTTGAAAGTTGCCCCAGGCCAGGAGGTCGTCATCGCCAGAGACGATCAGATCGGCGAGGCCACCAACGGCCGCAGCTGAACACTCACACCAAGCCGAACAATGGGCTCTCTGAACTTCGGTCGCTGCAGCACGCCTTCCAACTCGGCGAGGAGAGGAACGGTACTGATCAGCTGAACTCGCCCAACGACGGCCGCATCGATGAGCTGCCCGGGAACTCCCTGCCAGATCAGGGCGGAGAGAGCCGTGTTGGTGTCAAGAACCAGCCGCAAGTCGTTGCCCCTTGCGGTAAGCGCTGATCTCCTCGTTGATCTCTTGCCGGGTCAGCACCTCCGGCGGGTCAGCAGCAAGAGCAGCCCTGGCGTCTTGCAGACGGGCAATGCGGTCTGCGGCCAGCTTGTCCCGCAGCAGGCGCTCGATCGCCTCCGGTGCCAGCAGACCAGCTCCACTGGCTTCCGCCGCCAGCGCATCCGGGAGGGTGATCTTGATGGTGGTCAAGGGTGCGCCCCAACCATGCTGTCCTCTGAGGCTAGCCGGCATCTCCATCCCGAGGTGCTGCCCCCAGGCCATCGCCGCGAGCCGATCCGCCGCCTGCACGGCAGCACCTGCCCCTGGCCGAGGCCCTCGTGCGGCTCTGGGCCGCCGCCGACTTCCGCGCCGAACTGGTGGAGCTGTTCGCGCTGCTGCTGGATCGCACCGACCACCTGGTGGCACCGCTCGACTGGGACCGCGCCGATCCGCACCCGATCCCCCTGAAACTCCACGGCCGCTACTCCCGCGCCGAGGTGTTCGCCGCCTTTGGGCTGTTGAACGAGGCCCGTCCCTTCCCCGGCCGCGAGGGAGTCTTCTTCGATGAAGCCACCCAGTGCGACGTCTTCTTCATCACCCTCAAGAAGAGTGAGCGCCTGTTTTCCCCCACCACCCGCTACAACGACGTCGCCATCTCCCCGTGGGAGTTCCACTGGGAGAGCCAGAGCAGCACGCGGCAAGCCTCACCCACGGGGCAGCGCTACATCCACCACGTTGAGCGCGGCAGCCGGGTGATGCTGTTTGTGCGGGAGGAGAACAAGCGCGGCGGGGTGACGCTGCCGTTCCTGTGCCTGGGATTCGCGGATTACGTGAGCCACCAGGGGGAGCGGCCGATGGCGATTCGCTGGCGGTTGCACCGGGCGATTCCGGCGGCGTTCGTGCCGGAGGTGGCGTTGGCGGTTTGAGCTCCAACGGCATCCGTCGTTTTGCTCAATCGTCCTGCTGTTCTGAGCCAAGCAGGATCTTCAAGGCCCGCCTCACCCTGCCTGCAATCTCCACAAGTTCTGCCTGTTCCTCGGCTGAGGTCTCAAAACCCGGGTAGCGAGCGAGCACCGCTCCTGAGGAGAGATTCGCCAGTTCCTCACCGTCCCAGCTCCATTGGCCATCCACGGCTTCCAGCTGGCGAGACAGGACGGCCAGATCATGGATCTTGTCGACCGTCTGCCCGAGCTGGATCAACCGAGCCTTCAGCAGTTTCTCAACACATTGCTGGGCGTGAAACACCACCGCATCACGCAGGCCGGGGCTGTTCCTCGTTTGGAGGATCTCCAGGGCTTCCCAGTCGCCTTCCGCCTTGGCGATCCACTCCGGAACAGCCGACCAGGGTTCAACCATGGAGGACTTCTCCATGGTCAAGCGCCTCGCGCACGACCGGATCACCCCCTCGGTAGCGAACAGCAATTTCCTCCGGCCGACGGACCAGCAGATCCAGGGGGAATCGCACCGGGCAGAGAAGGCGCATTTCGCGGATCTTGGCGAGGTGGCGACCCTCGAAGGGCATCACCACAAGAATGTCGGCATCGGAATCCCAGCGCCCCTCGCCACGAGCCAGGGAACCGAACAGGATCACCTTCTCGGGGGCATAGTGCTCCACCAACCTCTGCGTGAAGGCCTGCAACGCCTCGCGGGTCACCAGTGGGGTCGGCGTGGTGGTCATGGACTTCATCATCGCGAAGCCTCTGAAGAGAGTCCACGTCGACCCGTCCCCCTCCGAGACTCCACCAGCCTCAGGAACGGCTCACGCGCGCCACCGCCCTCGCCGCCCCCGCGCCGCCCGATCCCGAAGCGCCGGGGGAGCGGCAGCGGCGCCAGTGGACCATGCTCGTCGCCCAGCTGCTGGGCACCGGCCCGCACTGGCGGCCTCTGGCCGAGGCGCTGGACCTGCTGGCCGGGCGCTGCGAGCGCCGCCTGCACCCGCTGCCCTGGGCGCTGCCGGTGCCGTTGCGGGTGCACGGCCGCACGGGTCGCGAAGAGGTGCGCGCCGAAGTGCTCGCGGCGTTCGATGCCGTCGACGAGCGCGGCGCTCCCCGCAGTCACCGCGAAGGCGTGCTCTGGCACCAGCCCACGGCCACCGATCTGCTGTTCGTCACCCTGAAGAAGAGCGAAGCCCTCTTCTCCCCCACCACCCGCACCCGCGACCTGGCCCTCGGGCCTTCGCTGTTCCACTGGGAGAGTCAGAGCACCACCACCGCCGCTTCCGCCACCGGGCAGCGGTATGTCCACCACGCGGCGCGGGGGTCGCGGGTGCTGCTGTTCGTGCGGGAGCAGCGGCGGCAGGGCGGCAGGGCGGCCGGGGTGGCGGGGTCACCGAGCCGTTCGTGTGCCTGGGGTTTGCCCGGTACGAGGGCCACGAGGGCGAGCGGCCGATGGCGATTCGCTGGTGGCTGGAGCGGGAGATTCCGGTGGGGTGGATGCCGGTGATGGGGTTGGCGGTTTGAGGGGGTGGAGCTGATCAAGGCGTATCCCATTGGCCCTCTGGTTCCTGCAGGCGCCTCATGGCCTCCCTGGCAAGAACAATCGCAATCCCTTGAAAGTTGCCCAAGGCCAGGAGGTCGTCATCGCCAGAGACGATCAGATCGGCGAGGAGAGGAACGGTACGGATCAGCTGAACTCGCCCAACGACGGACGCATCGATGAGCTGCCCGGGAACTCCCTGCCAGATCAGGTCGGAGAGAGCCGTGTTGGTGTCAAGAACCAGCCGCAAGTCGTTGCCCCTTGCGGTAAGCGCTGATCTCCTCGTTGATCTCTTGCCGGGTCAGCACCTCCGGCGGGTCAGCAGCAAGAGCAGCCCTGGCGTCTTGCAGACGGGCAATGCGGTCTGCGGCCAGCTTGTCCCGCAGCAGGCGCTCGATCGCCTCCGGTGCCAGCAGACCAGCTCCACTGGCTTCCGCCGCCAGCGCATCCGGGAGGGTGATCTTGATGGTGGTCAAGGGTGCGCCCCAACCATGCTGTCCTCTGAGGCTAGCCGGCATCTCCATCCCGAGGTGCTGCCCCCTGGCCACCTCCGCGAGCCGATCCGCCGCCTCGGCCACCGGGCAGCGCTACCTCCACCACGCGGCGCGGGGGTCGCGGGTGCTGCTGTTTGTGCGGGAACAGCGCCGGCAGGATGGCTTGAAGCATGGCCTTGGCGCCAGTGCGCAAACTCGAGATGGTCCATCGCGCCGGTGGAAGCTGGTGTGGTGGTCATGGCAACACCTCCAGCTGAAGGATCTGGGCAGCCTGATTCAGTCGACGGTCGTAGCAGGCGAACAGAACGGTCTGTTCAGCGTTGACATGGAGTTCATGTGCCGCGGCAAGCTGCACGCTGTCGTATCCGCGAAGGGCAAAGACGTCGGCAAAGCGCCCAGCCGTTTCCACCAATGGCTGGCTCACTTCAACAATGGTGAAGGTCTTCCATGATTGGATCAGGTGCTGCCGAGCCTGTTCGAGATCTTCGGTGCAGACCGGCTCTTCCCGCTCGAGGCGAGCCAGGGCAGCCATTGTTTCGGCCCAGCTGATCCGGCAGACCCCGATGGCATCAACAGTGGTGCTGATCTGCCGCATCTGATCCGATTGGGCTTCGTATACCAGCAACTTCATCAGGGCACTGGTGTCACAGAAGAGGATCACCAGCTCAACCCCGATCCTCAATCACGATGTCGCTCAGCAACTTCCCTTGCCCCCGCAACTTCACCGGTGGGGGCAAGTTGGGCTTCTGACCACTCCAGCTGATCAGGCCCGCATCCATTGCTTTTTGCAGCGGGCTGCTGATCCCTGAGTCCGCTGGCGTTACAGCGGTGATGCGAGCGATGGGTTTGCGATGGGAGGTGACTTCCACCACCTCACCGGACTGGGCACGGGCCAGCCATTCGGAGAGGTGAGTTTTGAGATCCCGCACCGACACCTGGCTTGCGACTACTTCAGACATGCCTGCCCCTCCATTTGTGACCACTTTAGCCTCCTCCCGCCACGGTGCGGTGTGGGGCCACCACCACGGCGACTTCCAGCTCGTCATCTTCCGCCAGGCCAGGAGGGCGAGCGGATCTGGTTTGCCTGTGAGTGGCGATCCGCTGGCGGCTGGAGCGGGAGATTCCGGTGGGGTGGATGCGGGGTCCTTCACTGCTGCCCGATCCCTGAATCAGCAGCACAGAGCACTGCTTCTTGATCGCTCAGCGATGAGCTGTCAGGCATGCAGTCCTGCGGAGGGCGGACCGCCCCCTGAACGCATACAGAAGCAAAGCCGTCCCTCGAATGGCCTTCTGGTGGGTCAACCACAAACAGACCTACCGCCAGGAAACCGACGGCGGCTACGTGTGGACGCCGAAGGCGAACACCAACGGCGCCCGCAACGTGACCTACGACAACTTCACCCGCTGCCAGCGGGGGGATGTGGTGTTCAGCTATGCGAACGGACGCATCAGCCAGATCGGGCTGGTGGAAACGGCGACGGTCACGGCACACAAACCGCCGGAGTTTGGGGCCACGGGGGACAACTGGAGCCAGGAGGGCTGGCTGGTGCAGGTGAACTGGCAGCCGCTGCGGCAGGGCCTGCTTCCGCAGACGTTTTTGAGCTGATCCAGCCGCTGCTGCCGGAGCGCCACAGCCCGATCAGCACCAGCACCGGCCAGGGCAATCAGGGGGTGCACCTGGTGGTGCTGGCGCGGCAGCAGTTCCTGGTGGCGAGCCACATCAAGCCCTGGCGCGACTGCGACAACGGCCAAGGGGGTGGGGCGGCTGCAAAGGCATGTGCCACCGGTGTCTCAGGCGATGGTGGAGGAGAACGCACCCGTCACAGGCGAAGCGGCCAGGAGCGGGTTCTGGCCGTACGATGGACGTACACGCAGGCAGGCTGATGGACACCGCCGGCACGCGCGCCCGTGATCGGCGCATTGAGATCCGAGCCACGGCTGAAGACCGCCAACTGATTGATCGGGCTGTGGCTGCTTCCGGCACCGATCTCACCGGCTTTGTGATCACCCATCTGCGCCTGGCGGCGCAGCAGGTGCTGGCCGACCGTGAGGGGTTCCGCCTCGAGCCGGAAGCACTGGAAGCGTGGGAGCGCATCAACCAACGGCCGGCGCGGTCGCTGAAGGGGCTGCGCGCGCTGATGGACCGGCCCTCTCCCTTCCAGGAGTGAGCGCCAGGTTCCTGTCTCCCCGGCTGCTGGCCTCCGCCGATCGCCTCGACGGTTTCAAATGCCGATCCGAGGAGCAGACGATCTGGCTGAGAAAGCACGCCCGCCAGGCCCACGCCCGTGGTGGCACCAGCCGGGTGTTCGTGGTCACCGAAACCGGGGGCAGCGACGTGGTGGCGTACTACGCCTGGTGCATGGCCAGCCTCACGGCTGTGCAGGCTCCGCCGCGGCTGCGCAAAGGGGCTGGCCGTTATCCCCAGCCCGTTGCCCTGTTGGCCCGGCTGGGTGTGGACCTGCGCCATGAAGGACGGGGCCTCGGTGCCGCCCTACTGGCGGATGTGATCAGTCGCACGGCACAGATCGGCACGGAAGTGGGCTGTCGGGGGTTGCTCGTCCATGCCGAGAGCACTGCGGCCCGGGAGTTCTACCTGCACCTGATCCCGGAATTCGAACCATCTCCCACCGACCCGTTGCATCTGATGCTGCTGATGGAGGACATCCTGCGCACACTGGGGTGAATTTCCTACGCTCGGAGTAGATACAAGAAAGGATTCTGAGAATGAGAACCGTGAAAAGCCTGATCGAGGAACTGACCCGGTTTCCTGATGAGGCACTCTGTCATGCCTACGAAGGAGAGATCACAGGGATCGTGATTCGGTACGGTGGAGACGAGGGAGTGATTCACTGCGGCGCACTTGAAGGGGCAGAGCCGGAAACAGAGCTGCTCCAACACCTTTGACGCGAGCTGGAGATCAAGGGGTCTGGACGATTTCGCTCCAATTCCGGCCGTTGATGTGATGTGATCCCTCTTTCGGTCCAGGCCTGAGGAGAGCGGGTGCCTGTGGTCAGGCTGCCATGGCATCGGTCGGCAGCACCGCCGCTTCCGCTTCGACCTCCGCACCCGCGCCCTGCTCGGAGGCAGCCGCCGTCAGCTGGAGCAGCAGTTCGCCCAAGGGTTCCCGTTCCTGCCCCCCGGTTGCCGCCTGGTGCTCGATCTGCTGTTCGTCACCCTCAGGAAGAGCGAAGCCCTCCTCTCCCCCACCACCCGCTACCGCAACCTGGCCCTCGGGCCGTCGCTGTTCCACTGGGAGAGCCAGAGCACTACCACCGCGTCCTCGCCCACCGGCCAGCGGTATATCCACCACGCGGGGCGGGGGTCGCGGGTGCTGCTGTTTGTGCGAGAGCAGCGCAAGCAGGGCAGCGTCACCGAGACGTTCGTGTGCCTGGGGTTCGCGCGGTATGTGAGCCATGAAGGCGAACGGCCGATGGCGATCCGCTGGCGCTGGAGCGGGAGATCCCGGCGGCGTGGCTGCACGGCTGTTGTGTCACACACCAGCTGTTGCTTGGCACAGTGGCGGGGTTGGCGGTTTGAATCGGACAGGCGGCAGCCGCTAGCGTGTTGAGATGGCTGAATCCCGCATCACCCAAAACCCTGCCCAGTGCGGCGGCAAACCCTGCATTCGAGGGATGCGGATCCGCGTCAGCGATGTGCTCGATCTCTATGCCGCTGGCCTCACAGCCGATCAGATCCTCAGCGAGCTTCCTGATCTTGAGCCGGAAGATCTGCAGGCGGCTCTCAGCTATGCCGCTCGTGAGCTGAACCATCCTGTATTGGTGGCGTGATTCTCTGGCTTGATGCGCAGTTATCGCCCGCTCTGGCGAATTGGATCACTGAGCAATTCACCCCGATCCAGGCGCTGCCTGTACGAGAACTGGGCCTCCGCAATGCTGATGATCGGGAGATCTTTGCGCAGGCCCGATCAGCAGGAGCCGTGGTGATGACGAAGGATCGCGACTTTCTGCATCTCCTCTTTGAGCAGGGTCCCCCTCCCCCTGGTGATCTGGCTCCGCGTGGGGAACAGTTCCAACCAGGCACTTCAAGCTGTGCTGCTACGCACTCTGGAGCAGGCGTTGGCCAGCCTTCGTGATGGTGAGCCCTGGGTGGAAGTGCGCTCGTCTGTCTGATGCCAGATCCAACGACCTGGCCGAGTTGTAAGGCATCCGCGGCGCCTCATTCACCGTCCTGCGGCGCGCCATCGGCTCCGCGCTGCTGCATGGCGATGATCCCGATCGCCTGCGCGCCCTCGCCGCCGCCCTGAGCGCTCCCGCCCCGCCGGAGCTGCACACCATGGGCGAACGCGAGCGGCGTGAATGGCTGATGCTCACCGTCCAGCTGTTCGGCACCGGCCGCCAGTGGCGTCCACTGGACGACGCCCTGGCCGTGCTCTGGCAGGTCGGCGCCTGGCGCCAGGAACTGCGCCAGATGCTGGAGCTGCTGGCCGCCCGTGCCACTGCGCGTGCACGGCCATTACAGCCGCGCCGAAATCGAAGCCGCTTTTGGCGTGCTCAGCGATCACGCCCCCTGGATCCACCGCGAGGGCGTGCTCTCGCACGAACCCAGCCAGTGCGACCTGCTGTTCGTCACCCTCAGAAAGAGCGAAGCCCTCTTCTCCCCCACCACCCGCTACCGCGACCTGGCCCTCGGCCCGTCCCTCTTCCACTGGGAAAGCCAGTGCACCACCACCGCCGCCTCGGGTGCTGCTGTTCGTGCGGGAGCAGCGCAAGCAGGGCAGCGTCACCGAGCCGTTCGTGTGCCTGGGGTTCGCGCGCTATGAGAGCCATGAGGGCGAACGGATCTGGTTTGTCCAAGAGTGGCGATCCGCTGGCGGCTGGAGTGGGAGATTCCGGCGGCGTGGCTGCCGGTGATGGGGTTGGCGGTTTGAGGAAGAATCTTGCCTCCGTTAGCCTGATCCAATGGATGCTGGATCGCCACTGCTGCCCCTGATTGCCGATCGGCTGGAGCCGCTCAGGCAGCTGTGCAACCGCTACGGGGTGGATCGACTCGAACTGTTCGGGTCGGCGGCCAAGGGATTGTTTGACCCTGCCAGCAGCGACCTCGACTTCATCGTGCAGATGACGGGTCAGCGGGAACCGGGCTACGCCCGTCGCTTTTGTTCCTTCGCGGATGAGCTGGAAGCCCTCTTCGGCCGTCCGGTGGATCTGTTGACCGAACCCATGATTCACAATCCCTATCTCCGGAATGATGTTGATGCGTCACGCCGGCTTCTTGTGGAGCTCTGAAATGCAAAGGGAGGCGCTGAAACGCCTGCTTGACGCTTATGAGGCCATTGCGGCAATTGAGCGTTTTACTGACAACTGCCCACTCGACGTCTACCTCGACAACGAGTTGATTCAATCAGCAGTGGAGCGCAAGTTCGAAATCATCGGAGAGGCCCTCAAGCGGGCTCTTGAAACCGATCCTGATGTGCTGAACCTGATCCCTGAGCTACATCGCATCGTTGGCACTCGGAACAGAATCATCCACGAGTACGAAGCGGTGGATCAGCTGATCCTCTGGGATTCAATTCAGAATGACCTGCCTGGCCTGCGGCGAACTCTCTTGGTTGTTTTGGAACTGAATCCGCCCTTGCCTTAGTCAGCGAAGAAGGCTGTTGTGGACCAAAGAGCTCAGGCGCCGGAGCCTCGGCTCCAAGCGGCAGGGGTGCCTGGCGGTAACGGGGTCAAGGCACGGAGGGGCGGCGCCATTCCCCTCAATATGGCTCCGCGGCATGCAGCTGAAAACCCAAGAGCCAGCCGCACCGGGAAGCACCAGCTCCACACGGAAGCCGTGCTGGAAGGGCTGGCGGAGATCCGTCCCTATTCGCACCCGATGAGCTGCCGCACCAGCCCAATCAGCTCCTTCATGCTGAAGCTCTCCAGCGGCCGCGGTGGCGGCTCCACCCCATGCTGCTCGAGGATCCGGGCCAGGTCTGGTTTTTTGTACTTGCTGAAGACCTTGATCCCGTGCTGTTTGCACAGGCCCTTCAGCGTGGCGACGCTCTGCTGCTCAAAAGCCTCGGCCGAGCAAGGCCAGGGGGTTGGCTGCAGAAGCGGTGGCAGGGCTGTTCAGCTCCTCGATCGCCGGGGCCGTGCGCTGCAGATGTGCGCCCACCCGGCGGTAGACGCGGGCATCGGTGCCCGCCAGTTCGCTTAAGGTGGGCTCCAGCAGGTCGGCAATGGAGGGAGACGGGCCTGGAAGCGATCAGGCCTCCGGGCCCAGCTGGCTGGTTTCGTTGGCGATCGCAGCGGCCTTGGCCTTCACCGAGCGCCACTGGCGGGCCAGCTGCACCAGCTGCCGGTGATGGGGTTGGCGGTTTGAGGGAACAGTCAGCGTTCCTCGTAGGCCTCAAGAAAGTCTTCCCTGCTGATTTCCGATTGTCTGAGAATCAACCTCAACGTCGACCCCTTGATCAGCCGATGGTTGGGCATGGTGAGGGGCGTACGTGTGCCGTCCTCAATCATCCGCGCGCTGGAACGGCCGGGTTTTGAGGCGGTTCGCCAGAACGGCAGCCGTGCGTGAGACTGATCCTGGGCGATCCCGCCGCAGCGGATCTCTCAGAGCGCGACGCCAGCTGCAGGCCGAGGCCCTCGCGCTGGCCTGCCACCTGAACATCCCGGTCCAAGACTGTCGTTATCTGGCCCTGGCCGGGCGGGAAGCGGCCAGTTTGATCAGCACCGATCGGCGCCTGAACGTGTTGGCGAAACGGGTGTTGCCCTGAGAAGGACACCGTTCAGTTGGAGCTGGCTGGAGGCGGGGTTTCAAGCCACCCCTGCGACTCGAGATGCTCAAAATCGGCGCGCTCCAAGATCGGCGCCTCTGCGTTGTAGCCCAGCGGTTCGAGCGCATCCTTGAGGCCACCGATGGCGACGGCGGTGAACACATTATAGCTGCTGACGCACGACACCAGCTCTTCACGATTGCGGTGTTCGCGATAGCCCGAGGGATCGCAGGCCGTGGCCAGGATGCCCAGCTCTTCACACAGATCCAATAATGCTATCATCCGCTGATGGCAGCGAATGAAATTATCGAGGCCCCCGTATTCCGGGCTGCTGGCGTATTGGGTTTTGCAGAAGTCGTACCACTGCCATTGGTGCGAGCCTTCGGCATGGGTGGCCAACCCGAAGGAGCAGCGATGGCTGCCTGCCCCCGGGAAGGCGGCAAAACCCACCAGCTGCCGGCAACTGGGGATCGCCTCGCGATCCTGGAAGAAGGCGCCGTAGTCCTCCACAGTCATGGCGCCATGTTTGACGCAGAACAGGGGATCATCCCCATCGGTCCTGCAGATGCCTTCACCTTGCAATTCAATCAAAGGCCCCAGCTCCGGCAGATCCAGCCGCGCCGCCGCCTCATGCAGGGCGACGATCCTGCGGCGCGCCTCCTCTGGCGAGGCATCCGCAAGCGCAAGTTCGTAGCTGATGGCTAATCCCATGGATCCAATTATCCCGTGCTGCCGGGCTGCGGGGGCGCGCTGGAGGCGGGAGCGCTGGCGGGGCAGGCCAGCCAGCGGGCGGTGCGGGGGGCGCGGGGGTTGGTGGCGGCCTGGCGCAGGCGGTCGCACAGCAGCGTGGTGATCGTTTGCTGGCTGTCGCTGCAGCTTGTCTCCAGGGATTGGCGCAGGGCCTCGGCGTCAAGGTTGCGGCCGAGCAGGTGGAGGGTGGTGGCACGGGCCTGGGCCAGAAGGCAGCGCTGATCGGAGCGGCGCTGCATCAGCACCAGATCACCGTTGCTCAGCCGGAAACCCCAGGCCTGGCCGAGACCGTCGCCCCGCAGGACGGGCGGCGGCACGGCCGGCAGGCGCTCCAGGGCCAGACCGAGGCTTTCGTTCGTGCTGTTCAATGGCCAGCGCTGCATGGCAGCTTCCACATCGGAGGCGGGATTGCCGCGATCGCCATCGAACAGGGCCAGGGCGCGCTGGCGTTGGGCGCCATCACCCTGGAGCAGCACCTTGGCCAGACCATTGCGGTAGGGGCTTGCCAGGGCGGCGTAGCGCTGAGACAGCTTCAGCGCCCGTTCGAAGTGCGCCTGGGCGGTTTGGGGATCGCCGCTGGCGTCGGCCATGCTGCCCAGGCGTTGCTCCGCTTCCGCCAAGGCCTTGTCCAGCTCGAGGGCGCGGCTGTAGGCGGCTTGGGCGGTAAGCCAATCGGCTGGATCGCGGTTGGCCAGGTGTCGTTCCATGGCCAGATCACCATCGAACAACTGCCGCTGGCCGCCGCAGGGGCCGGTGGTGGGCAGGGCGGCGATGGCGGCGGGCAGGGCCGGATCCGCGGCGCCGTCGCGGTTGAGCCGATCGCCCACCGCGGCGGCGGCGCCACCGCAGCGGGCCAGGGGATCCAGGGGAAAGAGGAGCCCGGCGTTGCGAAAAGCGGCAGCGGCCCTCGGGTAAGCACCCAGCCGCACCATGGCCAGGCCCTCCTGGCTCTGGAGCTGGCTCAGACCATGCAGCACCAAGGCACCAGCGCTGATGGTGAGTGCTCCGAGGGGCAGCAGCAGACGCCAGGGCCAGCGGCGATGGTTGAGGTTTCCCGCTGGCGGCGCGGCGGCCGCCGTGGCTGTGGCTGTTGCTGTGGCGGTGGTGGCGGCGGGCCATTGATCAGCGAGGCGCCTCAGTTCTCGCGCCACCTCGCTGAGGGCGGCATCGGCGCCGGCGGGATGGGTGCTCACCGGCCGGTTGTCGCGGGGGAACGCCTGGCAGTGGGCAAAGGGAGCCGTGGTCCAGTCGCAGGGGCGCAAGAGGATTGGCACCACCTTGGCCTCACCGCGCTGGTGGCGCTCCAATGCCACCGCCATCTCCCGGCCGAAGCAGTAGTCGGAGGCGATGAAATCAGGGCTCACCAGCAGCAGCAGGATGCGCGCCTCGGCAAGGGCGCTGCTGATCTCCTGATCCCAGCTGTCGCCAGCGATCAGGCGGCGATCGCTCCACAGCTCGAGGATGCCCTGGCGGCGCAGCAGGCTGAGGTGGGCCTCCAGCTGCTCGCGCCAGCTGTCGTCGCGATGGGAATACGAAATGAAGACCTTGAGGGGGCCGCCACGGGCGCTCATGGGGCAGGGCTGGCGGCTTCGGTGAGAGGGAAGTCGGTGCCGACGAAGTTGGCTACCGGCCGCTGCGCCTGATTGAACTGGCGGACGGTGAGCTGCGGCACTTGATTCTGCACAAACAGCGTGAGCTCATTCGATTGAATCACCCGATCCTTGATGAAGTCGGCACCGCCGAGCAGCCCTTCGATCACCACGCCGGTGAAGATGCCGCGGCGGTCATCAGGGCTTTCCAGGGCCATGCGCCGATCACCAGCGGCGGCGAGCATCAGGCGGCCGTCCTGCCGCTGGAACCGATCAAGCGAAGCCTGCAGATCGCTCTGGGCCTGGCTGCCATAGGTGCCGGAGCTGCAGGTGTCGAACAGCAGCAGGCTGCCGCCGCTGGCACCGATGCTGCTCAGCGCCCGCCCAAGATCGCTCCCGGAGAGCGCTGTGGCCTTCACATCAGCGAGGCTGCTCGCCCGGGTGTCGCGGGTGAGGAAGTAATACTCCCCATCAATGGCGGTGCCGTGGCCCGCCAGGTGCAGCACCAGGCGATCACCCGCCTTCACCTGGTTCACCATCGCCGCGAGGGCCGCGAGGATGCGTTGGCGCGTGGCCTCGCCCTCAGGGATCAGCACCACCATGCCCAGCCGGGCACTTGCGGGGCGAACACGACGCTCCAGGGTGTCCACCAGGGCGCGGGCATCGTCGGCGGCGAAGCGCACCCCCTGGCGCAGCCCAAGGTCGTCGTAACGAGTGATGCCCACCGCCAGCACATGCAGGCGCGCCGGGGTGGCGGGGGCGGCGATGGGCCGGAGCTGCAGCTCGATCGCATCGCCGAGCACCTGGTTGAGGCTGCGGGCGGCGATGCGCACCTTGTTCAACTGTCCTGGGGGTGGGGTGAAGATCACCGCCTGGCGGTTGCCGCCGCGCAGGTTCTGACGCCCCTCGATGCGCGCCCGGTTGAGGCGCAGTTCCAGCTCGCCGATGCCGCCGCCCCGATCGATCAGCTCAAAACGCACCTCCACATCGCCATTGGCGAGGTAGCGCACCGCCTCACCCTCACCTCCGTCGAGCTTCACCAGCGGCGGCAGGCTGGCGGTGGAGAGGCTGGTGCGCACATCCCCCACCTCGGCCACGGCGGCGGCGATCGCCGCCTCCTCGCCGGCGAGGCGACGGGCGATCAGATCGGGCCGGAAGAACTTCTGCTGCAGCTGGGCGGAGCTGATGAAGGTGCCGGGCTGGTTGCGGCCGTTGTTGAGGTGATAGCCAAAGAGTTCGGCGCCGCCCTCTGAAGCGTCGTAGAAGCCCTCGGGGGTCCAGAGGATCCAGCGCTTGAGATCGGGGTGGACGAACAGGGCCAGGGCCTCGCTGCCGGCTGGCGCGCTGCCCTCGGCGCGGGTGCGGTACCAGCGGATCGTGCCATCACCGAGGGCGGCCACCACAAAGCGGCCATCGGCGCTGAGGTTCACCAGCCAGGCCGCGTCGAGTGTGGGGGTGCGCCAACGCTCGCGGCCATCGGCTGAGAAGACCCGCACGGCCCAGTCGGCGCCAAGCGAGAAGGCACTGCCGTCGGCGCTGATCGCCAGGCTGCGGGACATTTCGTATTGATTCAGCGGCAGGGGCTTGCCGGCCAGGGTGGGGCTGGTGGTGTTCTGCCAGCCCTCGATCGGCAGGCCGGTGCTGCGGGGCGCCAGGCCGCCTGGGGCGGCGGCACCGGGGAGCAGCAGGCGGCGCTGGGCCAGATCAAAGCGCACCAGGCGGGCCGTGGGCCCCTGGGCGGCACGGCCCACGGCGCGGAACTCCAGCCAGCGGCCGTCCGGTGCTTGGCGGAAGGATTGAAAGCCATCTGTTCTGGGGCGATCCCGCATCACATCGCTGCGGTGATCCAGCACCGGCGGCCCGGCAAACACCTTGGTGGGCCTCAGCTGGGGATCGAGCACCCCCCAGGCCGGATCGCCGCCGGCAAAGACGAGGCGGCCATCGGCCAGGGGCCGCAGGTCCATCACGACGTCGGTCATGCCCAGGGGCAGGCGCTGGGGCGCCCCGCCGCCGGCGGGCCATACCACCAGGGGAACGCTGCCGTCGTCCTGGATGTAGCGGCCAGCGGCGAGCAGGCGCCGGCCGTCGGCACTCCAATCCACGCTGCTGATGTTGCCATTGGTGATGGAGCTGGTGTCTGCCGGGGCCAGGGGCTCCAGGCTGGTGCCATCGAGCACCGCCACCGCCGGGCTGTCGTAGAAGCCCACGGCGATGCGGCGGCCATCGGGGGAAAAGCGGGCAAAGAATGGCCGCTTGCCACCGGGCGCGGCGCGGCGCACCAGGGACTGGAGGCGGCCGCTGCCGCCGGCGCCGTAGAGCCGCAGCTCACCATCGAAGCTGGTGGCGAGCAGGCGGCCGGCGGCATCAAACTCCACGCTGTAGCTGGCGGCCCCGTAGTCGCCATCGGCGGCCACCTGGGCCCAGGCGCCCTGGCCCGTGGCGCCATACACGCGGATGCCATTGGCACCCCCCAGGGCGGCGGCCAGGCGGCGGCCATCGGCCGCAAAGGCCAGGTGGTTCACCACATTGGGCAGGCCGGCGAGGCGCTGGAGCAGGCGGCCGCTGGCGCGATCAAACAGGTAGATCGTCTTTGGCTCCCCGGATGGCCCTGTGAAGCCCCCCAGGGCCACCAGGGCGCCATCGGGGCTGAGGGCCACCGCATAGAGCTTGCCCTCATCCCCCTCCCCCAGCGTCACCCGCAGCACCCCCTCTTGTTTGCCACTAGCCAGATTCCAGATGCGGGCGGTCTTGTCGTCCGACGCGGTGACGGCCCAGCGGCCGGCCCGATCCACCGCGATGCGATTGATCTGGGCGGTGTGCATGCCGGCCTCGATCGCCGGGAAGGGCTTGGCGCTGGCGGCGGGCTCCTGAGCCCAGGCGGGCGGGGCCAAAGCCGTCGGCCATGCCAGGGGCGCAGCCGCGAGCAGGGCCGCCATGGTCGCTCGGCAGGCCCGAAGGCGAGCAGCGACCAGAGAGGGCTGAAGGCGGATCGGCACAGCCGCGGCAGAACAGGGTTGTCTCCACGCAATTGTGGCCGATTCAACAGCGCGAAGCAGCCGCAGCTGGCCGGCAGGGCAAGACCTGCACATCACCCACGGCTCATGCAGGATTCGCTGCACGAATTGGGTCCTTGGCACTGTTGGATGATGGGCGGCAGCCCGTCGAACTTCCCGATCCTGAACCGGAAGATCCGCAGGCGATCCTCAGCTCTGCCGCAGGTGAATTGCATCAACCTCTCCGAGTGGCGTGTTTCCCCGGCTTGATGCGCCATTGTCGCCTGCCTTGAAGAGTTGATTCCTTGTTGGAATGAGTTGGGAGCCTGCGCAGGTGGTGGCTGGAACGGCCGATCCCGGCGCTCACTTGGTCACGCTGAGCGGGATGTTCGGGCTCTCGGGATTCACATCCACGCTCTGCAGCTGGGGCCGCAGCACCAGGTCCATATCCTCCATCGGGATCGCGCCCAGGAGCACCTCATTGCCCAGCACCACGGCTCCCGTGAAGCAGCGGCGGTTGCGGAAGCGCACCTCCACCGGGCCCACGTAGGGCACCGTCCGCCGGTGGCCATCCGCCAGCACCACCTCGCGCCGCTCCAGTTCCGCCAGGCTGAGCTGGATCGCCAGGTGCTCCGGGATGCACAGATGCACCGCCCCGCTGTCGGCCAGGGCCGACACCTCCAGCGACGCCAGATCGGGCCGGGTGGGGTTGCTGAGCGAGAACGTGCCGCGGATCAGTCCCATGACACCACGGTAGCCAGCTTCAAGCTTCATGCCGCCCACCCCTCCCGCTGGAACTGCTGCAGTCACCGAACCGTCCGGCTGTCTGGGGTTGGCCACCTGCAACAGCCACCAAGGCGAACGCCCCATGGCGATCCGCTGGCGGCTGGAGCGGCAGATCCCGGCGGCCTGGCTGCATGGCTGTTGTGTGGCACCGCCGTCAGACCGGGGTCCAGCCGCACAGGCGACGATGACAGCCGCCATATCCCAGCGCCTCACAGCGATCCTTTACCGGGAAGATGAGGTCAACGTTGCCTAAGTTGCCACGGCTGCCGGCATCAGCCACCATCGCCGCCTTACACGCCTCGGCTTCGAGATCGTGCGTCAGAAAGGCAGCCACGTAGTGCTGCGAAAACAATCCGCCAATCCTGATGGTGGCAAAGCCCTGTGACGTGCGTGGTGCCACTCCACAGCCGTGATCTGGCGGTGGGGGATTCCCAAGGGACCCCTCAGGCGAATCCGCTCGCACCCTGGGGCAGAAACTGGCGATAGAAGCGATCCTTGAGCCCCCAGGCACGCTTCACCTGCTCGATGGCGATCTCCAGCGTTTCTGGGCTGTCGATCAGGGTGGCGATGTGGCGTGCCCGTTCCTGGGAGTGGGTGAGGCCCCCGAGAAGTGGTTCAGCATCGATGTCGGACTGGCGGCGATCATGAATCATGTGGCTCTAAAAAAACTGAGACCGTTGTGCCTCCCCTGCGATGCCATGGGCGAAGCGTTCCGAGAGGCGCGGCCACAGGCAGCCATACTCCACCGAGACCAGCACCTCAGCCCCGAACCGCAGAACGCAGAGCAGCGCCAGCTCGCCGTGGGGCAGGCTCAGACAGCTCTCCAGAGCCGCGAGACTCTCCAGCCGCACCTCGCGGGTGAGTGCGGATTCGGCTGTGGTCAGGATCTGCAGACGGCTGGCGCCGAGATGCCGGAGATCTCGGAACAGCAGATCGCGGGGGGAGGGGAGTGGCGTGCCGCGCGTATTCCGGGGATATTCCTCGTGCAGGATCAGTCGCACCGTGGCTCTGAGCATCTCGCTCTCAAGGGCATCGATCACGAACTCGAAGACATTGATAATCAAAAGGGAAAGATAACGTCGTTGCAGCAACACGACGATCAGCTCATCCCAGCTGAGGTCTGCGGTCTTACGGAACAGCGGATGGCTCTGAAGAGCGCTGATGCATTGTCGTTCGTAGGCGTTGAGCTCTTTCAGCATGATGATCGGTCGGTGAACAGAATCCTCAGCTCCGCATGCTTTCAGGAGACCAATCATTTTTTCAGCCGGCCCTCACGACGAGCAGCTGTAGTGCGAGATGCCGCCGGCCTGGAAGAACTCGCGGGGCTTCAACCGGTCGTAACGGGCCGCCAGCGGCTCGGGCAGTTCGCTGTAGGGATTGAGGAACACCGCCTGCAGCTCCTGGAGCGCAGTGGTGTCGCCCCCGGCGGCCTGCTCGTAGGCCGGGGCGATCAGCCACTCGCGCCAGGTGATCGCCGGGTTCACAGCTCTCATCGCCGCGGAGGTGGCGAGCGGCTTGCCCTGGGCCGTGATCGCCGCACTCCAGCGCTCCAGCCAGCGGCTCCATTCGCCGTCGAGCTCCTCAGAGCTGGGCAGGTAGAAACTCTGCTTCAGGGCTGACAGCTGCTCGGGGATCGCAGCGGCAGGGTGGGCGGCAAGCTCCGCGAGCTGGCGGAAGGCGATGGTGTAGTCGGCCCGGGAGCTGGCCAGCAACTGCAGCAGCTCCTGCACGAGTTCCGCGTCGTAGCGGCTCAGGCCGACCTTGCCGGCCCACATCGTCTCCAGCGCCTGTGCCATCGCGCCTGCAAAGCCGTCCTGGATCCCCTCCAGTTGCGTCAGAGCATCGGTGTTCTGCTCCAGCAGCGGTCTGAGCGATTTCACGAACATCCCGTAATTCACCTCGGCCGCCGCCGGCTGGTTGAAGAAGCAGAAGTGTTCGCCGCCGCCGGTCCAGGGTTGGAACCGCGGATCGAACAGTTCGCAGAAGCCGAATGGCCCGTAGTCGAGGGTGTACCCACCGGCGGCGCAGTTGTCGCTGTTGAAATTGCCCTGGCAGTAGCCCACCCGCATCCAGTTCGCCACCAGCGCCGTGAGCCGCCCGCGGAACAACCGCGCCAGCTCCACCACCTGCTCGCTGAAGGCCAGAGCCGGATCGATCTCCGGCCGGTAGTTGCGCTCGATCAGATGCGCCACGATCAGCTGCAGCTCGCTGAGCGCCTCCGGATGCGCCTGGCTGCGGGCCCGGCGGGCGAACAGCTCCAGCTGGCCCACCCGCAGAAACGAGGGCGCCACACGGGTGGTGATCGCCGCCGGGTTGTCCACCAGGATGTCCGGATCGAAGGAGCGGGAGTTCGGCGCGTACCAAGGCCTGCGCACGCTTTCGGCCCGCGACATGTAGAGGGTGAGCGAACGCGACGTGGGAACCCCCAGGGCGTGCATGAACTCCTGCGCCAGAAACTCGCGCACGCTCGAACGCAGCACGGCGCGTCCATCGGCCCCGCGGCAGTAGGGCGTGGGGCCACCACCCTTCAGCTGCATCTCCCAACGCCGGCCGTTGAACAGGCCCTCGAACACGGAAATGGCGCGGCCGTCGCCATAGCCATTGCCGGTGCCGAACGGGCACTGCTGGATGTATTCGGTGCCGTAGATCGAGAGCGCGTAGCCGGTGGCCCAGCCGAACGGCCGCATCGGCTCGAGCGACGCAGAGATGTCGCCGGAGAACAGGCGACGGAACCGGTCGTCGTGGACCAGCTCCTCGCTCAGGCCCAGCTCGTGGAACAGGGTGCGGCTGTGCGCCACCGCCTCTGCTGCCGGCATCGGCGTTGGCGTGACCGGAACGTAATGACCGGAGAACACCTGGCGCGGCCGGTGATCGTTGCCATCGCCGCTGGCCTGGGGATCGGCCCGCAGGGAATCCAGCAGCGAATAATCGGCCCGCTGCGCGAACTCGGCGAAGCTTGTCGTTGTCGTCACGGGTTTCTCGGGACTGGGCTTGCCGGGGCCAGGCCCCGAGGCGAACACGACCATCCTGGCGACCCTGTCGCCATCAGCGGCGCCCCGGACGCGGCTCAGTCCATCACCGTGGCGCGCACCACCGCCACCGACCCTCGCTCGCTGGCGCTCACCTCGATGCCCGCCCGGATCCGCTCGCGCAGGGCGCCCACATGGCTGATGATCCCGATCAGCCGGCCCCCCTCGCGCAGACGGTCGAGTTCGTCCATCGCCAGCTGCAGGTTGTCGGGATCGAGGGTGCCGAACCCCTCGTCGATGAACAGGGCCTCCAGGTGCACACCGCCCGCATGGGCCTGCACGGTGTCGGCCACGCCCAGGGCCAGAGCCAGCGACGCCTGGAACGTCTCCCCGCCCGAGAGGCTGTTCACCTCCCGCTCCTCGCCCGTGTAGGCATCCAGCACCCGCAGACCCAGGCCCGCCTGGCGGCCGCCGCGCCCGCCGGCATCGGTGAGCCGCAGCTGGTAGCGACCCGCCGTCATCAGCTCCAGCCGCTGGTTGGCGAACCCGCAGATCTCGCCCAGATAGGTGGAAAGCACCCAGCGCTGCAGGGAGATGTGGGGGGCGGAGCGGCCGCTGCAGCGGTCGGCCACGGCCTGGAGACGCTGCGCCCGCTGCCGCTCCTGCGCCAGGGCGGCCGCCCCCTGGCGGTGCTCGGCGGCCAGCCGCTCGATCTCGCCCTGGGCCCCCCGGGCCTGGGTGTCGGCGCGGGTGGCCAGGGTGCGGGCGGCATCGGCGGTGGCCTGCGCCGCCGCGGCGGCGGCCGTGTCGGGTCGCTCCTCGGGCAGCGCCGCCAGCTCGGGCGCCGCCAGCGCACCCCGCAGTTCGATCACCTCCCGTTCGTAACCCGCGATCCGCTCGGCCCAGTGCCGGCGCCTGCCCTCCTCCACCAGGGCCGCCAGCACCGCCGCCCCGTCGGCGAAGCCCGTGCCGGCCAGCTCGCTCGCCAGCCGCTCCATCGCGCGCTCCAGCCGGCTCGTGCCGCGGCTCCACTCCGCGGCGCTGCTGGCCAGCGCCCGCAGGCCGCTCTGCAGCGGGCCGAACGCCTCCAGCACCGCCGCCGGCTCCACCTCCTCCCCCAGCTCCCGGGCGATGCCCGCGCGCAGCACCGCCGCCCGCTGCTCCTCGTCCGCCGCCGCCCGCAGCTGCAGGGCCCGCTCGGTGCCGGCCGCCTGCACAGCCGCCTGCAGGCTCTGCAGGTGGCGATCGTGGTCGCTGAGCACCGCCTCCAGCGCCTCGATCGCCACCGCCGCCTCCTGGGCGGCGGTCCGATCGGCCGCCGCCTGGCGAGCCCCCTCCACCGCGGCGGCGGGATCCCCGGCCGCCTCGCCCGCCTTCTCCAGCAGCGCCTTCAGCTCCGCCTCGGCGGTGGCCAGGGCCGTCGCCGCCGCCCGCGCGGCGCCGGTGGCGGCTTCCACCGCCGCCTCGGCGCTCTTGATCCGCTCCTCTCCCACCGGCTCGCGGTCGCTGTGCGCCGGCCGGGGATGCTCCAGGGCGCCGCACACCGGGCAGGGGTCGCCCCTGCGAAGCCCCTGCGCCAGCCGGGCCGCCATGCCGGCGATCTGGGCCTGGCGCAGATCCAGCAGCGCCGCCAGGGCGCGGTTGCGCTCGGCGTCGGCACGGTTGCGCCCCGCCTCGGCCGTGCTCAACCGCTGGCGCGCCGGAGCCACGGCCATCGCCGATCGGGCCCGCTCGCCCGCCTCCTCGGCGGCCCTCTGCAGGCCGCTGAGCCGGTCGCGGGCGCTACAGGCCCGCTGCAGCGCCTCGGCGTCGGCCAGGCGTTGCCGCTGCCGCTGCTCCAGCGCCGCGGCGGCACGGCCCTGGTCGCCCTCTGCCACCTGGGCCCGCCGGCCGGCTTCAACGGCCCGGACGGCGGCCTGCTGCGCCTCCTGGGCCTGCTGGCACAACGCCTGCACCTCCGCCCGCCGGGCGGCCAGATCGTTGCTGGCGGCGGTCAGATCATCCAGGCTCGGCAACGCCTGCAGGGGCAACAGCCGCACGGAGGGGGGCAGAGCACGGGCCCGCTCGCGCGCCCGCACCGCCTGCCGCAGTTGCTCGGCGATCGTGCCCTTCAGGCTCTCGAGGTCGTAGCGGGCGCTGTCCTCCTCGGCGGCGCTGGCGCGCAGGGCCTCGGCCCGCTCGGCCCGCTGCAGGCGCTGGCGAAACTCCTCCACACTCGCCCGCTGGCTCTCGCGTTCAGCCAAGCGGGCGCTGGCGGCCGCCCGCCGGTCCCAGCGCTCGGCCAGGCTGTCGCAGACGGCCCTGGCCTGCCGGGCCACCTCGAGTGCAGCGCTGCGTCGCTCCAGGTCGGCGGCGGTCATCGCCACCACCGCCGCGATCCGCTCGCACAGCCGATCGAGATCCTCCTGGGTCTCCGGCAGCGCCCCGCTGGCCGACTCGGCGCTGGGATCGGGCGCCGCCGGGGCATGGGCGCTCCATTCGTGCGCCGCCTGCCGCCGCAGCACCTCGAGCGCCCGGTTGCGCTCCGCCAGCTCGATCCGCGCCGCCCGGTCCCGCTCCTCCAGCCAGCTGCTCGCCTGCTCGAACAGCACCGTGTCGAAGAGGGTTTTCAGCAGCGCTTCGCGCTCCTCGCCGCCGGCGCGCAGCACCGCGGCGAAACGGCCCTGGGGCAGCAGGATCACCTGGCGGAACTGTGCCGCGTTCAGCCCAACCAGCCGCTCCACCTCCTGGTTCACCTCGCTGGTGCGGCTGGCGATCGTCTGCCGCTCGCCGCCGCCCAGCCGGAACAGGGCCGCCTGCGCCGCCCGCTCGACCGTGCCGCTGCCCCGTGCGCGCGGCGCGCTGTGGGCCGGCGAGCGCTCCACCCGGTAGCGCACGCCGCCGCAGGAGAACTCCAGCACCACCTGCGGCAACGCCCCGGCGGCGGCGTGATCCGACTTCAGCCCCTTGAGATTGCGATCGCCCGACACCTCGCCGTAGAGGGCGAAGCAGAGGGCATCGAGCAGGAAGGTCTTGCCGGCGCCGGTGCTGCCGTGGATCAGGAACAGACCCTCCGGGCTGAGGGCATCGAAACTGATCGCGGTGGGTTCGGCATAGGGCCCGAAGGCCTCGATGCGCAGGAGATGGGGCTTCATCGCGTCCTGGCCCGCTCCGCCGCCTGCAGCGCCGCGCGCAGCAGCGCCTCCTCCTCCGGCCTCACGGCCCGACCCTGCTGGTCGACGAAGAAAGCGGTGGCCAGCTCCAGCGGCGAGGCGGCCTCGCGCACCCGCCGGTCGCGCTCGCCGCGGCTGCCGGGCTCCACCGCCTGCGGCCGGTGGCGCAGCTCCGCCACATGGGGAAAGCGCTGCCGCAGCCGGGCCATGGCCTGCAGGGGCAGGTGGTCGTCGGTGAGGATCACCCGCACCCAGGCCCGCTCCGCCGCTTCATGGCGGGGATCCGTGAGCAACGCCTCGATGCCGCCCTCCAGGGTGCGCAGGGGCCTGCCCACCCCCAGCGGCACCACCTCCACCTGCACTCCACCAGCCGCATCGAGCTCCACGATCCGCACCGACTTGCGCTGATGCTCCTCGGAGAAGGAATAGGGCAGGGGCGTGCCCGAATAGGCCAGGCGCGGGCCATCGAGCTGCTGCGAGCCGTGCAGATGCCCCAGGGCCACGTAGTCGAAGCCGGCGAAGGTGGCCACGCCCACCCGGTCCACATTGCCCACCGTGAGCTCCCGCTCCGAGTCGCAGCCCTCGCCGCCGGCCACGAAGGTGTGGGCCACCAGCACCGAGCGCTGCCGGCTGCGGCGGTCGCGGTGGATCCGCTCCAGCGCCAGGGCGGTCACCTCCTGGTGGCGCAGCCGCGGCAGCACCTCCTCGGGGCCGGGTTCGGCCAGCAGGGGCGCATCCACAGAGGGTTCAAGGTAGGGGAGGGGGTAGATCGCCACCGGCCCGCCGCCGCGCCGCGGCTCCACCAGCACCGGTTCGGCGGCCCGGCGCACATCGCCACGGATCGTCACCCCGAGCGAGCGCAGCAGGCCGTCGTAGGTGGACACGCGCACGTGGGAATCGTGGTTGCCGGCGATCGCCACCACGGCGGCGCCGCCACCGCGCAGCCGCGAGAGGGTGTCGTTGAACAGCTGCACCGCCTCCGACGGCGGGATCGCCCGGTCGTAGAGATCGCCGGCGATCAGCACGGCATCCACCTCCGCCGCCGCCGCCAGCTCCGCGATCCGCTCCAGGGCGGCCGCCTGCTCGCCGAGCAGCGAGGCCCCGTGGAACAGGCGGCCGAGATGCCAGTCGGAGGTGTGGAGAAGGCGCATCGCCCGATCATCACCGCTTCACGGCCCGGGGCATCGCCGTAGCCTCAGGCCACCGCCGCCGCCAGCCCCGCGATGACCACTGCGCTCCCCACCCTTCGCACGATCGCGGTGGAGCTGAGCGCCAACCCCTATCCGATCGTGATCGGCGCCGGCAGCCTCGACCTGCTCGGCGAGCAGGTGCGGCTGCGCGGCTTCAAGGCCGGCACCAAGGTGCTGGTGGTCACCAACCCCGCGGTGCACGGGCCCTACGGCGCCCGGGCGCTGGCCAGCCTGGCGGGCGCCGGATTCGAGGCCTCCGAACGGGTGATCGAGGCCGGCGAGGATCAGAAGACCCCCGCCACCGTGGCCCTGATCCACGACGCCGCCTTCGAGCGGCGGCTGGAGCGCGGCTCGCTGATCGTGGCCCTCGGCGGCGGCGTGGTGGGGGACATGGCCGGTTTCGCCGCCGCCAGCTGGCTGCGGGGCATCGCCGTGGTGCAGGTGCCCACCACGCTGCTGGCGATGGTGGATGCGGCGATCGGCGGCAAGACCGGCGTGAACCATCCCGGTGGCAAGAACCTGATCGGCGCCTTCCATCAACCCCGGCTCGTGCTGATCGATCCCGATGTGCTCGCCACCCTGCCGGGCCGCGAGTTCCGGGCCGGCATGGCCGAGGTGATCAAGTACGGCGTGATCGGCGATCCCGAGCTGTTTGCCTCCCTGGAAGCCGCCCCCTCCGGCCTTGGCGACCGCCAGGCGGTGGGCCCCGCGCTGCTGCAGACCCTGCTGGAGCGTTCGGCGGCGGCCAAGGCCCGGGTGGTGGCGGCCGACGAGCTGGAGGGAGGCCTGCGGGCGATTCTCAACTACGGCCACACCCTCGGCCACGTGGTCGAAACCCTCACCGGCTACGGCACCTGTCTGCACGGCGAGGCCGTGGGCCTGGGGATGCTGGCCGCCGGCCGCATCGCCACCACCCTGGGCCTGTGGAGCGCCGCCGAGGAAGAGCGGCAGCGGCGCCTGATCGCCGCCGCCGGGCTGCCGCTCGATTTCCCCCGGCTGGATCCGGAGGCGGTGCTGCAGTGCCTGCAGGGCGACAAGAAGGTGCGCGAGGGGCGGGTGCGCTTCGTGCTGCCCACCGCCATCGGTGAGGTGGTGATCCGCGACGACGTCAGCGCCGCGGTGATCCGCAGCAGCCTGGCGGAGCTTGGCGCCGTTCCTGCCTGAAGAGCTGTGCGATCAGGGCGCCGGCGCCGGCGCGGGCATCGGCCCCGACAGCCCGAGGCGACGCGCCAGCCAGGGGGCGGTGAAGCCCTGCAGGCCCACGGTGATCAGGATCGTGAGGAACACCAGCCCCTTGAGCGAGCCCGCGCCCGCCACCCCGGCCGCATCGAGCTGCAGGGCAAACAGGCTCGCCACCGCGGCGGTGACGATCCCCCGCGGCGCGATCCAGCTCACCAGCAGCTTCTCGCGCCAGTCGAGCGACGGCAGCCCCAGACCCGCCAGCAGCACCACCAGGCCGCGCACCAGGGTGAGCCCCAGCACGCAGGCCACACCCCCCAGCCCCAGCGGGCTCAGCTCCGTCCATGACACATCCGCCGCCAGCAACGGGAACAGCACGGTGATCGCCAGCATCGCCAGCTGGCGAATCGCCCGATCCAGCTCGGTGGCGGCGTACTCCTGGCGCAGACCCACCACCACCCCGGCGCTCACCGCCGCGGGGAAGCCCGATTGCGGCAGCACCGCCTCACAGCCGCTGAACAGCAGGAACAGCACCCCCAGGCTGAGCTGCAGCGGCAGGGCATCGAACGGTGGTGGGCTGGCGGCCAAGCCACCATCCGAGGTCCCATCGGCGGGGGCGGGCTCCTCAGCCGGCGTCTCCGGCAGCCGGCTCAGCAGCAGCGAGAGCAGCAGGCCCGCCAGGGCGCCGGCGGCCACCCCACCGCCCAGGCGCAGCAGCAGGCGGCTCAACACATCGGTCCAGCTGTCGAGGCTGCCGATCGCCAGCTGCAGCAGCAGCAGGGCCAGCACCGCCCCCACCGGCTCCAGGATCAGCCCCTCCGCCTCCAGCAGCACACCCAGATCGGGTGTGAGGCGCAGCTCCTGCACCAGCGGCGTCACCACCGTGGGCCCGGTGGCCAGCGCAATCGCCGCGTACACCAGCGACAGCGGCAGATCCAGGCCCGTGAGCCCGTAGGCCAGCTCGGCGGCGCCTGCAAAACCCAGCAGCGAGCGCACCACCACCAGCTGCAGCACTGAACGCTGCAGGTCCCGCCCGGCCAGCCGCAGCTTCAGGCCGCCATCGAACAGCACCAGACTCACGAGCAGACCCACCAGGGGCTCCAGGCCCCGGCCGAGGATCTCCGGCTGGATCCAGTCCAGACCGGCGTGCCCGAGCAGCAGCCCGACTGCCAGCAGCAGCACCACTGCCGGCAGGCCGGTGAAGCGCGCAATCGTCTGGGCGGCGGCTCCGGCGAAGGAGGCGGCCCCCCAGATCAGCGCCAACCGATCGGAGATCTGCATCAACGGCCGGGCGCTCAGCCGAGCAGCCAGCGCAGCATCAACGCCAGCTGGCCCAGGATTCCCTGACCCGTGATCCACTCGCCGGCCACGGCTGCCAGGAAGCCGAGCATCGCCACCCTGCCGTTCAGCCGCTCCACCCCCGCCAGGGCCGCCACGTTCCAGGGGCGGGAGGTGGTGAGCCCTTCGCCGAAGCGCTCGATCGGCTCGTACCGGTAGGACTCAGGCGACACGGCGGGATCCACAACTGGGCCGCACCCTAGGCGGCCGGGGCCGCATCCACCGGTTGCGGATCCCGCAGGAAACGGGGCAGGGCGGCCTCGGCGGCCAGTGGCCCGCGGGCGAAGGCGATCCAGCGAAAGTCGCCGAGGGTGAGCGGATCCACCAGCCGGAGCAGCGCCTCGCGCCGCGCCAGCAGCGACGCCAGCTCAGCGGCGCTTCCCTGCTGCAGACCATGCAGCCGCTCCGCCAGCCCCAGGGCGAGCAGCGCCTCCCCCTGGCGGCGCCCCCCCAGGGGCCGCCAGCCGGCAGCCAGGGCGGCCGCCTCCAGGCTCTCCATGCATAGGTGGGCCGTGAGGTCCCAGTGGCCCGGCTCCCGCAGGGGGTCGCCCGAGGCCTGCTGGGCCCGGTAGGCCATCAGCGTGCCGGCCGAGCGCTGGGGCGCGTAGTAGCGGCGGGCCTCGTGGGCGTAGTCGATCACCAGCAGGTGGCCCTCACCCAGGGCGGCGGCGCAGGCACCCAGCCAGGGGAGCAGGCCCGGGTGCAGTTCCGTGCACCAACCCACCGGGCGCCTCCCCTCCGCAAAGCGGGGATCCCCGGGGCCCAGCACCCCGGACAGGGGGCCACCGGGCGCCAGGGCGGCCGACGCCTCAGGGGGCAGGGGATCACCTGGCTCCAACCGCAACGCGAACGCGCCATCGGCCCCGGCATGCAGCACCACCTCCTGGCACCGCCAGAGGCTGCCGTCCCAGACGATCCGCTCGATCGCCAGGGCATCCAGCACCTCATGGGCCAGCACCACCCCCCGCACCGGCTCGGCGGCCAGCTCCTCGAAGCTCGCCCAGCGCACCGGCAGCGGTGCCGCCGCCAGCCGCCGGCGCTGCCGCTCCGCCAGTCCCGGGCTGGGCTCCACCAACACCAGGGAGCAACGCCCGGCCAGGGCGGGACAGTTCGCCGCCAGGGCCTCCGCCAGCTGCAGGGCCAGCTGACCCTCCCCCGGACCGGTCTCCACCAGGGCCAGCGGGCCCTCGATCACCTCGAGCCACTCCGCCAGCTGGGGGGCCAGCAGGGAAGCGAACTCCGGGCCCAGGGAAGGGGAGGTGGCGAAGTCGCCGTCGGGGCCGATTCGCAGCCGGCCGCTGCCGTAGGCCCCGTGCTCCGGATCGTGCAGCACCCATTCCATATAGGTATGGAAGGGCACCCGGCCGCCGGCGGTTTCCAGCCGCTCCTGCAGCCAGGCGGGTACGGCGGGATCGGTGGAAGGCGGCGGTGCCACGCGTTACGGGGGGAGGTCGGGGAGAATGCTGCCCCAGACGCCGCCGTTGCCATGCCCGGGCCGATCGCCACCGCTGCCCCGACCAGGAGGCGGTCCGCCGCCTGGGGGGCGGGGCTCTCCGGCCTGCTGCTGGCGGCCGCCCTGGTGCTGCTGCCCTTCGGAGCCACTGCCCGCGCCTTCGACAACCCCGATCTCCTCCCCGATCACCCCACCCCGGTGATCGATCTGGCCAGGACACTCACCGATGTCCAGCGCTCGGGCCTGGAGCAGGAACTCGACGATTTCGAGCACGGCAGCGGCTGGAAGCTGCGCCTGCTCACCCAGTACGACCGCACCCCGGGTCTGGCCGTGAAGGATTTCTGGCAGCTCGATGAGCGCAGCCTGCTGGTGGTGGCCGACGAGCGCGGCGGCAACCTGCTCAACTTCAACGTCGGCGACGCCCTGTTCGCCCTGATGCCGCGGACCTTCTGGGTGGAGCTGCAGACCCGCTACGGCAACCAGTACTACGTGCGCGACCACGGCCGCGACGGTGCCGTGCTCGATGCCATCCACGCCGTGAAGGGCTGCCTGGCGATGGGCGGCTGCCAGGTGGTGCCGGGCCTGCCGCGCGAACAGTGGCTGCTCACCCTCTGGACCTCGATCCTCGGCGGCCTGATCGTGGGCTTCGCCGCCTACCCCCGCCATGAGGGCCGGAGGGTGGAGTGGGGTTGGGTGCTGCTGCTCTCGCCCCTGTGGATCATCCTGTTCGGCGTGTTCGGCGTGGCCCCGATCGTCACCCGCACCTCCGACCTCCTGCCGCTGCTGCGCAATGGTCTGGGCTTTGGCGCCGGCGCCGTGGGCGCCTATCTGATCGCCCAGCTCACCCTCGGCCGCAGCCGCCCCGGCACCAGCGGCGAAGGCTGAGCCGCCCGGCCCGTGCGCGGAAGCTGCAGACAGCAGAGCCGGGCGCAAGGCCCGGCTTTTTCATGCGGAAACCGGCGATCCGGTTCTCAGTAGCGGGAGCTCACCGGGCGGGTCGGCGACTGCTGGATCGACTGCAGCCGGCACTCGAGGGTGTCCTCGCGGCAGGGGGGAGCAGCCTGCTTGATCGCCACGTTTTCCCACTGATCGTCGCCGGCGCGGAGGCGAGCCAGTTCACCCTCGTAGAAGCGCCGGAGGTCTTCGAAACGCTTGACCGGCTGGCCGTAATAGCTGTTGCCGGCAAGCGTGGGGAAGCTCGCCCATTCGGGGGAGAGCAGGGCAGCCAGTTCGGGGGTCATCTCGCCCCGATCGGCCAGGGGCAGGGCCCCGCGGCGCTGGATCAGGAAGACGGCGGCCTGGTCCTGAGCCTCAGGATGGAAGCCGTTCAGCCCCATCGCCCGGGACACCATGGCCCAGGTGAAGGGCATGAACTGGTAGGCGCCGGCAGCCGCGCTGGCGTAGCGGGAGGAATAGACCACCCGATCGGGGTGACGGTCGAAGGAGGAGAACAGGCCTCCGCCGAACATGACGCGGTAGCCCACTTCATGACCGTTGGCCCAGGTGCCTTCGGCGAAGCGGATGGTGTTCAGCAGGGCGCGGCGCTCCGGCGTGAGTGCGAAGGTGCTGGGCACCGCAGGCAGAGGAGGCAGGGTGGCAACCCGAGGGGCCGCCGATGGCTGGACGGCGGGATCATTCAGTGCCCAGGCGCCAGGTCGCTCAGTGGCGAAAGCGGGGGCGACGAGGAGAGTCAGGCCGGCGGCCGCGCTGGTGAGCACACCTGCAACGGAGCAGAAACGCTGGGAACGCTGAAGAATCGACAAAACGGTTCGAGCGGAGGACGGTACGGGCCGAGCCGGGAGCGTGTGAGGAGCGTTGGGCGTCGGCCGGTTTTCAAACTCAGGCTCAAGCCGGGATCACAAGGAACCGGACTGCTGGGAACCTGATGAATCTGAAGAAAAGTGGTTGCAAACTCCGCGCCAATTTGCCTATCGAACCCCTGAAGCGCGATCTTTTTTGTGACGATCACACAACTGTCCACGCGTATCAGAAATCACAGGGGCCGATTCGAATCACTGTGACCCACTGCAATCTGCAGAGTCTGAACAACAGACTTTCAAACCCTCCCGCCCGGAACGATCGGATCTGCTGATCCTTCCTCCGCCAGCCTCACGATCGCCGCCGCCGCCCGGCTCGCACCATCGGTCGCCAGCGGACCCTCCAGCGGCGGCTTCAGGGGCTGATCCAGCTCCCAGGCCCCCGCCTCCAGCTGCTCACGGCTGAGCAGGCGATGCCAGCCATGGCGCTGCAGATCCCGCTCCAGCACGGGGGCTTCGGCGAAGCCGTCGCGACGCACCAGATGGATGCCCACCCCCTGGGCGAAAGCCTCACAGAAACTGCTGTAGCCCGCCTTGGTGATCAGCCGTCCGATGCGCGGCATCAGATCCAGGGGCCTGACCCCCGGCGGCAGCAGCCGACCGTTCGAGGCGGCCGCCAGAGCCGGATCCGGCCCCACGAACACATGCTCCGGCCAGTGGGCCAGCAGGGCCGGATCCAGGGACAGCCCCAGCCCACCGAAGCTGAGCAGCACGCAGCGATCCCGCGCCGCCGGCAGCGCCAGCTGCAGCGCCAGGGCCTCCGCATCCAGCCGCGGCCGGGAGGCGGTCAGCCCCACGTCCAGCGCCGGTACGCCCCAGTCCATCGGCAGCGAGAGCGGGCAGCGGATCAGCAGGTCGGCCTGGCGGTAGAGGGCAAGGGCCTGATCGGCCCGCGCGCGGAAGGCGCCTCCCAGGGGGCGGTAGATGGCGTCCCAGCCGAAGCTGGCCAGCCACACCAGCGGAGCCCTCACCCTCCCGGCCAGCAGCGCCGCCGTGGGCGGCACATCCGCCAGGATCAGCCGCGGGCCTTCCTGCCGTTCCAGCCAGCGGGCCTCGCGCTCCACCTGCTCGCTCAGCACGGCATCGAGCGCCTCCAGGGCCAGCAGGGTGGCCGGGCCGTCGGTGCCGAGGGCATCGGCCTGCACCATGCCCACATCCCAGCGGCAGCGGCGCAGCTCGAAGGGCACCGGACCGAAGGCCAGGCGCAGAAACGATTCCGGCAGGCCGGTGGAGAGCACCAGGCGCCAGTGCGGCCGAAGGGCCGCCAGTTCCGCCAGCACCGCGGCGGTGCGGGAGCCGTGGCCGAAGCCATGGCTGCTGAGGCATACGTGGATCAGCACGGCAGCACCGGTGCGGGCACCATCCAGAGGGTCTGCTCGTAGAGCAGGGGGCCGTCGGGGTCGTACCAGCGGTGGCTGAGCCGCTCCAGCTCCGTGCCGCGGAACACCGCCCAGCCGAAGTGACGCAGGGCCCGGCCATGGGGATCGTGGCCATGCCGCGGCACGCACGCGGCGTTGAGGTAGAAGGTGCCGGCGGAGTCGCGGTGGAGGCTGCGCCGCTCGCCGCCGCCGCGCCGGAGCCGGTGGTGCATGTGGCCGAACACCACCAGGGGAAGGGGCCGCTGGCGGCGTGCCCGGGCGATCGCCACCGCCAGGTCCTGGTCGCCCCAGTCGCAGGCAGGCACCTTCCAGTCGCGGCCGCAGGGGTCGTCTGGCCCGCTGCCCAGGCCGCTCGGTCCGCAATGGGCCAGCAGCACCAGCGGCAGGGCGGGATCGGCCGCCAGACACGCCGCCTCGATCCGCCCGGCCGAATCCTCCATCGTGAGCGGGCCGTACACCGAACGCACCGCCTGGGAGAGATGGAAACCGCCACCGGCGCTGCCCGGCCTTGCCCCCACCACCGCCAGGCCGGGGGGATGCAGTTCCCGCAGGCGCCAGGCGCAGTGCCGCTCCCCCAGCAGGCCGATCTGCCGCTGCAGCCGCGAACCGCTCGGATCCCGGCCGGTGTCGTGGTTTCCGAGGATGCAGGCCATCGGCAGGTCGAGCTCCGCCAGCAGGCGGGGGATGCGCGCCCGCCCATCGCTCAGGTCGCCCACCAGCAGCAGGGCATCAGGAGCGATCCGCGCCAGAAGCTGCTGATCGCTTCGGTCCCATTGATCGTGGAGGTCGCCGGCAATGGCGATCGACAGCTCGGCCAATCCGGCGCCTTCCTAGGCTGACTTCATCCTGCCCGAACAGGGAGAACGGTTGGTCTTCGCCCCACCATCAGCCTCCGCCCCTCCCGCCGATCTGCCGGCGGCGATCAGCGATCTGCGCCGTCGGCGCAATGCCGTGATCCTGGCGCACTACTACCAGGAGCCGGCGATCCAGGACATCGCCGACTTCATCGGCGACTCGCTCGACCTCTCCCGCCGGGCCGCCGCCACCGACGCCGACGTGATCGTGTTCTGCGGCGTTCACTTCATGGCCGAAACCGCCAAGATTCTCAGCCCGCAGAAAACGGTGCTGATCCCCGACCTGGCGGCCGGCTGCAGCCTGGCGGATGCCTGCCCCTCCGAGACCTTCGCCGCCTTCCGCGCCGAGCACCCGGATCACTACGTGGTGAGCTACATCAACTGCTCGGCGGCGGTGAAGGCCCAGAGCGACATCATCTGCACCAGCAGCAACGCCGTGGATCTGGTGCGCCAGATCCCCGCCGATCGGCCGATCCTGTTCGCCCCCGACCAGAACCTGGGCCGCTGGGTGGCGCGCCAGAGCGGTCGCGACCTCACCCTCTGGCCCGGCAGTTGCCAGGTGCACGAAAACTTCAGCGAGCAGGCCCTGCTGCAGCTCAAGCTCGAACACCCCCAGGCCGAGGTGATCGCCCACCCCGAGTGCCAGCCGCATCTGCTGGATCTGGCCGACTTCATCGGTTCCACCAGCAGGCTGCTGCAGCGCGCGGCCGACAGCCCGGCCCAGGAGTTCCTCGTGCTCACCGAGCCGGGGATCCTGCATCAGATGCGCAAGCGCGTGCCCGCTAAAACCTTCCATGAGGTGCCCGGCAGCGATGGCTGCAGCTGCAACGCCTGCCCCTACATGCGCCTGAACACCCTGGAGAAGGTGTGGCGCTGCCTCGACACCCTCCAGCCGGCGATCGAGCTCGACGACGAGCTGCGCCTCAAGGCCCTGGCGCCGATCCGGCGCATGCTCGAGGCCAGCCGCTGAGCGGGCGCCCCCAGCTGCCATGTTCCTTCTCTACAAATTGTTCGGCCAGCTGGTGATGCCCCTGGCCCTGGGGTTGCTGGTGGCCCTGGCCGCCACCTGCCGCTGGCCCGCGCGTCAGGCCCGCCCCGTGCTGCTGATCGTGCTGGGCGTGTTGTGGCTGCTGAGCCTGCCGGTGGTGGCCCGGCAGCTGCTGCGGCTGGTCGACGACCGGGTGCCGCTCACCCCGGTGGCGAGCCTGCCGCAGGCCGATGCGGTGGTGGTGCTGTCGGGGGACTTTCCTCGGCGGGAACTCTGTGCACTCCACCTGCGCCACAGCGGCAAGGCGCCGGTGGTGCTGTTCTCGGGTCGGATGTTCGAAGGCGACATCCTGCGCCTGCGCCAGCTGCTCGCCATGACCGGCCTGGGGCCGGAGCAGCTGCGCTTCGAGCAGGACAGCCGCACCACCACGGAGGGAGGGGGAGCCTTCGCCGCGCTGGCGGCAAAGGAGGGCTGGCGCCGGGTGCTGCTGGTGAGCTCAGCCCACCACCTGCCCCGCGCGCTCGCCCGCTACCGCACCCCGGGCGTCGAGGTGGTCGGTGCCGTCTGCCCGGAACTGCGCCTTCCCGACCGGGTGATGATGGCGCGACGGCCCGTGGAGGAGAAGGTGAGCGACTGGATCCCCACCGCTGAAGGCCTGCGCGGCACGAGCATCGCGATCCGCGAACTGCTGGGCCTGCTGGTGCCCAGCCGGCGCTGAGACGCCCCTGCCCGCCCGATGCCCCTGCCCGCCGACGGCCTGCTGCAGCTCACCCCCCAGGGGCTGTACTGCCCGGCCGCCGAGGCCTGGATCGATCCCTGGCGGCCGGTGCCCAGGGCCCTGATCACTCACGCCCACGCCGACCATGCCCGGCCCGGCTGCGGCACGTACTGGGCGGTGGGCACGAGCGAGGCGATCCTGCGCCAGCGGCTCGGGGCTGGCATCCAGCTGATCCCGGTCGACTACGGCCTGCTCCACCGTATCGGTGACGCCCGGGTGTCGTTCCACTCCGCCGGCCATGTGCTCGGCAGCGCCCAGATCCGCCTGGAGGCCGGCGGCGAGAGCTGGCTGGTGAGCGGCGACTACAAGCGCTGCAACGATCCGAGCTGCGCGCCCTTCGAGCCGGTGAGCGCCGATGTGTTCATCACCGAGGCCACCTTCGGCCTGCCGATCTACCGCTGGCGGCCGGGGGGCGAGGTGGCCGGCGAGATCCGCAGCTGGTGGCGGGCCGCGCCGGAGCGACCCTCGATCCTGTTCGCCTACGCCTTCGGCAAGGCCCAGCGGCTGCTGGCGGAACTGGCGGCGATCGGTGTGGAGGAGGAGGTGCTGCTGCACGGGGCAGTGCAGGCCCTGATGCCCGCCTACCGGGAGGTCGGCGTGCCGATGCCGCCCACCCGGCCGGTGTCCGAGCTGGGCCGCGACCAGTCGCTGGCCGGGAGGCTGGTGATCGCCCCGCCCGCCGCCCACCGTTCGCCGTGGATGAGGCGCTTCCGCCTGCCCCAGACCGCGTTCGTGAGCGGCTGGATGGCGGTGCGCGGCGCCCGCCGCCGGCGCGGCTACGAGCGCGGCTTCGTGATGAGCGACCACGCCGACTGGGACGGGCTGTTGCAGAGCGTGAAAGGCAGCGGTGCCCGCCAGGTGTACGTGACCCATGGCAACAGCGAGGGCCTGGCCCGCTACCTGCGGGAGGTGGAGGGGATCGGCGCCGAACCGCTGGCGGGCGGCTTCAGCCTGGAACGCAGCGACGAGGGCGAGAGCACCGGGGCGACTGAACCCGATGCGCGGCTGAACCAGGTGGAACGGTCCTAGCTGGGATGCCCCTGCGGGGCGATCCGTTGTACTCGCCGGGGATGTCCTGTTTGGTCACCGTGACCCGGCCCACCTTCAGGCCGGACAGGCGCAGCAGTTCGTCGCCCGCCACGGCGAGCCAGCGGTCATGGCGGCGGAAAGCAGACGCTGACATGAGATCAACTCAGTACCAGATGCAACCCCCCATACCGGGAGGTCGTCGCGAAGCTTCACGACATCTTGATCAGTCAACCGCCGCCCGCGGCACCTCTTCCCGTCATGGCCTTCCACCGCTCCATCACCGTGCTGCCCCGACAGGTCTCCCAGTCAGGCGCCACGCTGTTCAGCACTCCCCTGCCCAGCGACGAGACCCAGATCGCCGAGGTCTGCTCCAGTGCCGGCGGCGAACTGTTCTGCCACCGCCGACAGACCGACCAGTTGATGGTCCTGCGCGGCGCCATCGACCTGATCGTGCTCCAGGCCGGCATCCTGCGCCGCATCACCCTGCGGGAGGACGAAGCGACCTGGGTTCGCATCCCCCCCGGCGTCCCCCATGGCGCCATCAACCGCGGCCGGCAGCCGGCTGTGGTGGTGAACGCCGTACTCCGCCACGGCCCCAGCGATCCCCGTGACTACCGCTCCAGGCCGGTGCCCGCCGCCCTGGCGCCAACCTGGGCCGCCATCGCCGCCGGTGCCACAGCAGGCCCCATGGCAGCCTGAGCGTCCTGCCTGTCAAGGGCCACCCTGGCCATGCGCTGTTTCGCCGCCCTGTACAGCGCCCTTGATGCCAGCAGCAGCACCCACGCCCGGGTTGAGACCCTCTGCCGTTACTTCCAGGACACTGAGCCGCGCGATGCCGCCTGGGCCCTGCACGTGCTGCTGGGGAAGCAGGGCAGGCGGCTGATCACCGGGCGGCGTCTGCGCCAGATCTGCCTGGAGGGCTCGGGGCTGCCGGAGTGGCTGTTCGACGACTGCCATGCCCAGGTGGGCGATTCGGCCGAAACGATCGCCCTGCTCTGGCGGCAGGTGGCGCCGGAGCGGAGCGGTGGGCCGCGCGAGCCCGACCCGGCCGAGACCGACCCGGTTGAGCCGCTGTCGGCCGAACCGCTGCACCTCTGGATGGAGGAGCTGCTGCCGGCTGCCGCCGCCCTCGAAGGCGCCGAGCAGGCCGAAGCGGTGCGGCGGCTCTGGCGCGGCCTGGAGCCGGCCGAGCTGCTGGTGGCCAACAAGCTGCTCACCGGGGGGCTGCGGGTGGGGGTGGGCCAGGGGCTGGTGCTGCGGGCCCTGGCCCGGCTCAGCGACCTGGAGGAAGCGCTGCTGCAGCACCGGTTGATGGGCGGCTTCCGTCCCAGCGGCGAGGCCTACCGCAAGCTGCTGGCCCCGGCGGAGACCGGCGAGGCCATACCCAGCCGCCCCTATCCCTTCTTTCTGGCCTCGCCGCTGGAGCCCGCCGCCGGCTGCGATCCCCTGCCGGGCTCTCCGGCCGACTGGCTGGCGGAGTGGAAGTTCGACGGCATCCGCGGCCAACTGATCCGTCGCGCCGGCCAGAGTTTCCTCTGGAGCCGCGGCGAGGAGCTGATCAACGCCAGCTTCCCGGAGCTGATCGCGGCCGCCGCCGGCCTGCCGGATGGCTGCGTGCTCGATGGCGAGATCCTGGTATGGCCCGCCGGAGCCGGACAGCCGGCGCCATTCGCCCAGCTGCAGCGGCGGCTGGGCCGCAAGGCACCGGGCCGCACGCTGCTGGCGGAGTGTCCGGCGGCGTTCGTCGCCTACGACCTGCTGGAGCGGGCGGGCGAGGACTGGCGCCCGCGGTCCCTGAGCCAGCGCCGCGCCGCCCTGGAGGCGTTGATCCAGCAGCTGCCGGAAGCGGCCCTCACCCCCGGAGCCGGGCTCCTGCGCCTCTCGCCTCGACTGCCCCTCAGCCACTGGGAGCAGCTGGAGCCGCTGCGCCACGAGGCCGCCGCCGCCAGCGCCGAGGGGCTGATGCTCAAGGCCCTCGATTCCCCCTATCTGGTCGGCCGCAGACGGGGTCACTGGTGGAAACACAAGCGCTCGCCCCACACCCTCGATGCGGTGCTGCTCTACGCCCAGGCCGGCAGCGGCCGCCGCGCCAACCTGTTCACCGACTACACCTTCGGCCTGTGGGATCGCTCCCCGCACTCCAGCGGAGACGATGGACCCGGCGCCACGGGTGAGCCGCCGCGGCTGGTGACCTTCGCCAAGGCCTACTCCGGCCTCGATGATGGTGAGATCACGGCGCTCGATCGCTGGATCCGCAGCCACACCAGCGAGCGCTTCGGGCCTGTGCGGGCCGTGGAGCCACTGCAGGTGTTCGAGCTGGCCTTCGAGGGGCTGCAACGCTCCAGCCGCCACAAGAGCGGCATCGCCGTGCGCTTCCCGCGCATCGCCCGCTGGCGCCACGACAAGCCCGCCGCCGAAGCCGACACGTTGGCCAGTGCCCTGGCGTTGCTGGCTGAGTGAGCAGCTGGGGCCGGCAAAAAGAAGCACCTGATGAGGCAAGGGTCAGGGCCCGTGAATGGCGGTGGGAACCCTGTGGTGTGGCAGAGACGAACGATGCCGACCACTCCACGCCCGCCGGGGCTGATCCAGCGCTACCGCGAGGAGCTGCAGGCGCGCCATTACGCGCAGCGCACCGTGGCGACCTACGAGCAGTGGCTGAGGCGGTTCCTGCGCTTTCACCATCGGCGCCACCCGCGCGAGATGGGCAGCGAGGAGGTGAATGCCTTTCTCACCCATCTGGCGGTGGAGCGGAAGGTGAGCGCCTCCACCCAGAACCAGGCCCTGGCGGCACTGCTGTTTCTGTATCGGGAGCTGCTGGAGCGGGATCTGGATCTGGAGGGGGTGGTGCGGGCCAGACAGAAGCGACGGCTACCCGTGGTGCTGACCCCGGGGGAGGTGCGGGAGGTGCTGGAACGGATGAACGGAGTGGAGGCCTTGGTGAGCGAAGTGTTGTACGGGAGTGGGTTGCGCTTGATGGAAGCGCTGCGGTTGCGGGTCAAGGATCTGGATTTCGAGCGGCGAGAGCTCACTGTGCGCGACGGGAAAGGCAGCAAGGATCGCCGCACGATGCTTCCCCTGGGCGTGGGGGAGCGGCTGCGAGAGCAGCTGCGCGAGGTGAAACGCCTGCATGAGAAAGATCTGGCCGACGGATACGGACGAGTGCAACTGCCCGGAGCGCTGCGCCGGAAATACCGCCATGCCGACAAAGAATGGACATGGCAGTGGGTGTTCCCCCAGCACCAGCGCTGGCGCAACGACCAAACCGGTGAGCAGGGTCGGCATCACCTGGATCCAAGCCTGGTGCAAAAAGCGATCCGACGGGCTGTGATCGCGGCAGAGATCAGCAAGCCAGCCACATCCCACAGCTTGCGCCATTCCTTTGCCACCCATCTGCTGGAACGGGGGCATGACATCCGCACCATTCAGGAACTGCTGGGCCACAGCGACATCCGAACCACCATGATCTACACCCACGTGCTGAACCGCGGCCCATTCGGCATCAGCAGCCCAGCCGACAGTCTGTAACAACGTGAACACATCTTAGGCGGATCCGCCTAAGATGTGTTAAGACAAGCTATGGGATTCGAGATGGACTGCAGCGCAGCACCTTTGATGCTTAACCCGAATCCTGTTGGTGCGTCTTAGGCGGACAGCTGCTGGACTCGGTGCGACTTGGGCGGATCCTCCCAAATAGTTGTTAGCCGAATTTGTTAACAGCCACAGCAGACGAGCCGAACGGTACTGGGGCGTGGTACTATCATTGGGATGAAGCGCAAGCACCAGCGCACCCTTGAGCTGATCTTTGCTCGCCCCGTCAGCGGCAGCCTGCCATGGCGGAACATAGAAGCTCTGTTCTCAGAGCTTGGAGGAGAGATCAGCGAGAGGGCGGGAAGTCGTGTTGCCGTTGTGCTCTTTGGCGAAGTCAAGGTCTTTCACCGGCCCCATCCTTCACCAAACACGGATAAGGGTGCTGTTGCTTCGATCCGCAAATGGTTTGAGGAACACGGAGTCACACCATGAATCTCATGTCTGTTGATGGCTACAGTGCTCGAATTGAATATGACGCTGAAACTGATCAGTTCCGTGGAGAGATTCTCGGTCTAAGCGGAGGAGCAGACTTTTATGGTGCGAATCCCGATGCGCTCAGGCAGGAGTTTAAGAAATCACTGGATGTTTTCATAGAGGTCTGCAAAGAGAAAGGGATTGAACCAAGAAAGCACTTCTCTGGTAATTTTAATCTGAGGATTCCGCCTGATCTTCACGAAAAGCTGGCGATAGCAGCACAGGCTCAGGGGAAAAGTCTTAATTCACTTGCCCTGGAGGCACTGGAGAAAAGTGTCATCGCATAGGAATCGGCTAACAAGCCCTTCGAGATGGACAGGCCTCCAACAGTTCTCAGCTTTGCCACCCCAAGCTCCCTGCCTGCCACTCAAGGGCAGCGTTCGGAGGATTCGAGATAGTTAGCATTCTGCAAGAGATATTCCCTAGCCCTTACGGAGAAAGGTCGAAATACGCAAAGGATTAAGCGAAGCACAATCAGTTACGAACTATTTCATTCTGAGGCAGCGAAATCTGCGCTAAGCCCAAAATAAGGTATTAATCGACGACGACAACCGCCAATGCTAATTAGGATTAATATGAGAGGAGTTCCATCAAGAGTTTCTCGGCTATTCTCCCATCTCTTGCCTGCGATAGCGTGGCTTGGCCTGGCTATGCTTGCAATTTCTTTATTGTCAAACGAACGGATGTTTGTTAGCTGGATGGCATCACCAGATCAGCCTTGCAATTTTAAAACAAATCCTGGCTGCCTCAAAAACACTAGGCCTTGGGCAACTCCAAGCCAACCATCCACCAAAGAAAAGCCCAAGCAGGAACCAAAGCATGATCCCAAATCCATTCCTAAACCCTAATCTGAATAGTGGCTTCCAAGGGCCCGCAACGAAGCTGTGGGTATTGGGGAATCATGTACAGTTGCTATTTGGAGTAATGATCGTATGAGATTCTTGGGTATTGAAATCGAGCGAAAAACAGATATACTGGCAATGGCGGCTTTCTTGATATCTGTCGGATCCATACTTGGCCAAGTAGTTCTCCTTCTGCGCGGACCCCAGGTAATTGTTGATGGTCCTCTCCAGATCTTGTTATTCTTTGAAAAAGATAAAGGAAGACGCGGATTTCTAAATGCAATCTCTAATCAGATTTACGTTAATCGAGGTTCCCCTGGGTATGATGATATCCTCAAGAGAGAGTCGCTGTCGCTGCATATAATGGGCGAACCGATTGTGCTAAATGCACTCGAGAAAGTAGATTCAGCACGAGATGGAGATATCCTTATAATTAAACAGAGAGAGCCTTGGTCACCTGCAAAGATAAAAGCAGGAGACTGTGTGAGTAGTGAGACTCTGTATGTTCCCTATCCAGTCATGAATGCTTCCAGAAGAGATAAACACTTTATCAATCAAAGGCAGTTTATGCAACTTCTGTCTAAGTCAGGCCAGGTAAAGGTTGTACTCAATGCATCTACTTATGCGGGAGCACCGATTGAATCGTCTTGCTACATTGATCAAATTGACATTGCGGCAGGCTTGCTCAACAAAGGCTGGGCTAGTCTTGTTTGCACAAAAAAAGAAAGAAAATGGATAAACATGCTTGGCCCCTAGGGTAATCCAAGTCTAGAGTAGCTGCATGTTCTGCATTACGCAAATAACAACAGAAGAATATAAAATTTCTGGATGTGAGAGGGGGGTCTCCGAACAAGCCCCTCGAGTGGACAGGCCGCCATCAACTCTCTGCTTCGCCGCCCCCAGGCTCCCTGCCTGCCACTCAGGGGCAGCGTTAGGCTTACAATTAAGAACAATTCTTGCCGGGGGAGCTTAAGTGGAAAATTATACATACATGGGTACCGTTGATGATGTGGTTAGGAGATACCCGTGGCGTCACGGATGGAGTATAGAAAGCATCAACCATCAACTTATCCATTCAGTAATCTATGGTCAGAAGCTGGTTATAAATGACGGCTATATAATCACAAATCCTGAACTTTTAGGATCATTGAGGAATTTACGAAAATCTCTTCTTGGTAACGTCTTGCAATCCGGGAATGCGGCTCTCTTTTGCCGGTCTGAACCAAGGAACCTGGCCGAGGGTCTTTTAAGAAGCAAAGAAAAATTGCAAACACATAAAACAGCTTTGTCTGGCGAGAATGAAGCAGACTTCATCAGAAAGATGGAAACCCTGCAGAAACATGCAAACCAAAATCCTATTCAATGGCCTAGAGATAAGAATACAGGAGCAATCTTTGCCTCTTTTCTTGATAAGTTAAATTATGATAACAGACTAAAGCTATCATTGCCTGATGAGGAAGCCAGAAGAGACTTCGATATTGTTTATAGCCTATTCTCTACAGCAATGGATGAGAACTTTAACGAGGCGAGGCAGGAATGGGAGAGGATTTGCTGGAGAGAGTTTGCGGGTTTAGATCTTGACAAGCACGATCCATTTGATCCCTTCTTGACAACCCATTCCTCTTACAAACGTGTTCAGACAATGATGCATATTGCCAATGAAGCCTATCATCTTTCATATGCTTCGGCCATGAGTTGGTCTTTGCGTGGTGAAGATGTAATTTCAAGGCCATTGACGGCGTTTTGCCCTGCTTACTTTGACATATTCGAAAAGACGATAATTGACGAACACGAACATAACGTAAGATATGACGGACTTGGTTCAGTCCTCATTTGTGTAGACTTGCTAAGGTTTAATGGGGATTTCTCCTGGATTATGGAGTTAGTTCTTAATGATGACATCGTCAAGATTAGAGATGAATACCTGCTGCTTTTGGAAAACTATATTCATTGGGAAGGAGACTTGGCTGTGGTAAAGAAGACTGCCGATGCCTATAGAAGAATGCTGGCAACGACAGTATCTGGTCACATTGCATCATTGAGCGATATAGCAGAGTCCTTATTTAATTTCTTTGGAGGCAATCAAATAATCTCAGCGCTTCAGGCTATTGACTCTCTTGTTTCCCAAGTTGGCATCTCCAGCCCGATCAACTTAGACCCTGTCAAATCAGTTAAACAACTAATTGAGCCAAGGGAAGTCAGTGCTCGAATTGGAAGAACTGGAATAAATTCAACCTGGTATGGTTCGACTAAGTCATTAGCCAGGAATCTCGGTCTTATTAATGCGAAGCTTGACATTGACAAAGTGGCAACTGTCTTAGAGCCCATTAAGCCTTATAATAAAGAAGCCTAACAACGCCATTCACCTGAGCCGCCACCGCATGAGCCCTGTATGTACCAAAGTCTCCTTGCGGCCAGGTGATGGCGAGCGTTAGAGAGATGAGGCACAGGCAGCCGCAGCCAAGAGAAGCATAGCCTGCGTATAGCCGCTGTATGGGTTATGCAGTCGAAGGTTCAGAAGTGGGGAAACAGCCTTGGCGTGAGGATTCCACGCGGCTTGGCTGATGAGATTGGGTTGGAGGCTGGCACTGAGGTCATCCTCACCGCGAAGGATGGCGAGCTGGTCCTGAGGCCCGCCGTGCCATGCCGGCGCAGGCTTGCGGACCTTCTTGCGGGCGTTACTCCAGAGAACATCCACGCATCCATTGCTACAGGGGCTGCCATAGGGGCTGAAGCATTCTGATGTGGTCATACATGCCTGATCGAGGTGATCTGGTGTGGTTGGAGTTGGCACCACAAGCCGGAAGTGAACCGCGTGGCAGAAGGCCTGCACTTGTTCTATCTCTAAAGACATACAATGGAAAAGCTGGTCTGGCCTTATACTGTCCCAAGACGACGAAGTTCAAGGGATACCCATTCGAGGCACAGCTTCCTGAAGGATCTGCCGTGAATAGAGTTGTTCTATCCGATCAGCTGAAGAGCCTTGACTGGCGATCCAGGAAAGTGAAGTTCATCGAGCGGGTTTCCTCAGATGTGAAGGCGAAGTTTGCAAAAGTGCAATCCTTTTCATGCACCAAAAGTATTTCGCAAATGTTCTGAGTCTTGAACGTCTCCCCATTGCCTCAGCGTGACAGGTGCGCTCCCATTGGCCCCCGTCCAGCGCCTCCGCCAGCGGCAGCACTTGCATGCGCCCATCCAGCCGGTAGCCACGGTTGCTGGGGGTGATCACCAGCAGCCGAGCCCCCATGGGTGGCCCAGAGCCAGGCGCCCTCCGGCCGCCAGGCCGCCAGCAGCTGCTGAATCACAAACCCTTCCCAGGACGCACCAAGGCGTGGATGACGCAGCAGGGCGTCGTGCGCTGGAATCAGGAGCAATTGATGCAACAGCCCCGTATCGCGGAAATAGAGCTTCGGGGCAGGGCTGGGTGGTGGCATCCAGCTGGGCGCCGATCAGCCGATCCCACGCGGTTTGCACCGCATCGAGGGATCCTGGCAGCACGAACACCTCAGTACGTACACGTGGTTTGATTACTATACCCAAGATGGGGATGCCAAGGCCGGCAATCGTTATACGCCTGTGGCCGGAGAAGCAGTTTTTGCACCCGGAGAAACTACTATCACTATCACAGTTCCCATACCCAATAACGCGAAGAATGTGGGAACTCGGCAGTTTGGTCTGGCCGTTATGCTGGAAGGAGACAGCTCCGACCCCGCTGCTGTGCCTGATGCCTGGAGAACGGCAGTCTCCAGCCCCAAGGAGCAGATTCGACGTTGGACTCTCATTCCTGGGGATGATAGCAATTCTATAACATTTGATGTTACCAGTGCACAGAGTACAGATCATATTGTGACACTTGATATGGATCTAGAGGGTCTGGTGATCCCTCTCATCTGGAATCCGACAACTCTCACCTACGACAATCTTCCCTTTAGTAACACGAACGGTATTGCCGAATCCCAGGATATCAATGGAGACCTAACCAGTGATCTCTACCGTCTAAAGTTCCAGGATGGTGGGCCTTTTGATGGTGACACCATTGTGAATGGTCTTGTGTCGCTGAACTTTGAGATTGCGCAACTAACGCCGATTGATGTGCCTACTACTGGAGGGATTGTCTCAGGAACTGAGGCTAACGATTATCTCAACGCTCAGCTCAGCACCGGCACTAACCGTTTGTCGGGATTAGGTGGCATGGATGTGCTGATTGGCTCTCCTCAACGGGATGTGCTGACGGGCGGTAGCGGTAATGATCGTCTCTATGGCAAAGCCGGAGTTGATCAACTCTATGGTGAAGCTGGCGATGATATCTTGGATGGTGGTCTTGCCATGGACCTGCTTTATGGAGGTGCTGGTGCTGACTCCTTCGTTCTGCGTGCTGGCGATGGCCCTGACCGGGTGATGGATTTCAATGCTATAGATGGTGATCTCTTCCTGTTGGATAACCTTACTTTTGGGGCTTTGTCGTTCCAGGGTAATAGAACGTTCCTGGGAGCGGAACTGCTGGCTACGGTGATTGATAATCTTGGTCTACCTGTTACTACTCTGGGCAGTAACCCCCAGTGGTTTGTGACAACCTAGTATCCAGACTTGTGTCCACTCCTCACACTGGACTTAAGCATCTTTCGCTAATGGCTATGTCTCTTCTCGCCTCTCCGCTACTATCAGGTTGCCTTTTTTGAAAGGTATCTATTGTCGTTCATGGCGCTTGGTCAGTCGCACTTGCTCGTTGCTTTGTCTCTTCCCTGTGTCTGCTGTGATCCGCTAATGCCTTTCGGGTTGTATAGGCCACGACAGGCTTGCTGGTCACGTCCAGGGCTTTCCGGGCGTCCACAGTGGTTGCAGTCAACCCGGCAGCGGGAGTGGCTGTGCCGCCCCAGATCGTCTGTCCCGGACTGAGACCGCATCCCTCCCTCCATGGCAAGACCGCTTCCACGGCAGTTCGCCCTCCTGCGATGTCCGTTCGCGCCAGGCAGGCCATCCTCTGCAGCCGATCCGCTGTAGCAACTGCGCCCGCGTTGCGCAGCTCAGGCCGCCGTGGCTTCCACCACGGAGATCGGCGAGGGCGTTGGCTGAATCCGGCGCAGCTGAAGACCGGCCCGCTCCAGAAGCGCCGCATATTCCTGCGGAGTGCGTTCCCTGCCGCCCTCGGTCATCACCAGCATGTTGAGATCGAGCAGCTTGCCGGGGGCGGGAGCATTGCCCGGCTCGATCACCTGCTCGAGGATCAGCACCCGCCCGCCCGGGGCCAGGCCAGCGCGCACGTGGCCGAGCAGGGTGAGGCAGGCCTCATCGCCCCAGTCGTGAAGGATGTGCTTCAGCAGATAGGCATCGCCGCCAGACGGAACCCCGGTGAAGAAGTCGCCGCCGGCCACCGCGAAGCGCCCCTCGAGCGCATCAGGCACCAGCACCGGCGCCACCACCGCCGGCTGATCGAACAGCGTTCCCTGCAGATGGGGATAGCGGCGCAGCACCTCCTGCACCAGTTCGCCGCGTCCGCCGCCCACGTCGATCAGGTGGGAGATGCCGCCGAAGTCGTAGGCCGCCAGCAGTCCCTGGATGGCGACGTGGGAGAAGTCGCTCATCGCCCCGTCGAAGATGGCGCCGCGCTCAGGGTTCCTGCCGTACCAGCCGAAGATGCCCTCACCGAACCGATGACGGAAGGCGCTCTCCCCGGTGCGCACGCTGTGCAGCAGGTTGGCCCAGGCGTCATAGTGCTCGCCGCCGAGCATGCGGGCCACCTGGCGCTGCGATCCGGCGACGTCGCTCCGCAGCAGCTCCGCCAGCGGGGTGAGCACGAATCGCCGCGGCGCGTCCTCCGCGAACAGGCCCACGCTCGCCAGTCCGCGCAGCAGGCGGAACAAGGCATCGGCATCGGCGTCGCAACGGGCAGCGAGCTCCTCGGCGGACAGGCCCGTGGGCCCGGCGGCTGCCCTCCCCGGCGAGGCGGTGGTCCGGCGGGTGGCCGCTGCGGTGGTGGTGGAACTGCCCGATGGCAGCGGTGGCGGCATCCTGCTCAACCACTCCGGCGTGATCGCCACCATCCAGCCCGTGGCGGAGGGCTGGAGCAACGCGCGCATCCGCTGGCGCGATGGCCGCGTGTCGATCGCCTGGGTGGTCCATTGCTGGAGGGGGAGAGCAGCGGCAGTCGGCGGGCCAGGAGCGGTTAAACGATCGAGGTGATCGGCCACCGTCTCGGGTTGGCCTCCTCCGTCACCCGGGGAGTGGTCAGCGCCGTGAAGCTCGGCGAGGATCTCCTGCAGGCGTGACGCACGAGGGTTGCGGCCGAGGGCCTTTCAGGGTGGGGCCGAACCCTTGCTGGACGCCAGCCGGGTGATGTCTGGCGAGGAGGATCAGGATTACGAAGATTTCCCCGGAATGCGGCCTGCCCTGAACCTGACAGCCATAAACGGGGGAACCGCATTCTTGCCCGATGGCCGTGATCTCCCTGGCGGATGCCGCCCGCTATACAAGGGGCCTGCCCCACCAGAAGGACGCCTGGGAGTGGCTGCAGCAGCAACTCAACGAGCAGGAGCTGGAGGGCTTTGCCGAGCGCTTCCGCACGGCGCCCCCTGAGCCTGCCACCCCTGATCTGGTAACGGCCGCCCAGTGCCTGGAGGTGTTTGGCCGGGATGTGACCCCCGCCCAGCTGGCGGATCTGAATGCCTGTCTGCAACGCTTTGAGATCGACACGCCCGCCCGCATTGCCCATTTCATGGCGCAGATCGCCCATGAATCGGGAGGGCTGAAATGGATGGAGGAAATTGCCGATGGCAGCGCCTATGAAGGCCGCTTTGACCTCGGCAACACCCAGCCCGGCGATGGCAAACGCTTCAAGGGAGCAGGGGTGATCCAGCTCACCGGCCGCGCCAACTATGAAGCCTTCAGTGAATTTATCGGCGATCCCCAGGTGATGGAGGGTTGCTCCTATGTGGCGAGCCACTACCCCTTCACCTCGGCAGGCTTCTGGTGGCACAACAACCACATGAATGAGGAGGTTGATGGTGGCGCCAGTTGCCGCCGCATCTCACGCCTTGTCAATGGAAGGGACCCTGCGAATGGTCTGAGTGATCGGGAAGCCTATTTCGCCAAGGCCACCCAGGTCTTTAGCGCCACTGCCATCACCCAGCCCACTGGAGCGAGCAAAATCCTGAGCGTTCCCTACTTTTCCCAACTCGATTCCAGCACCGACCAGGCCAACCGCATGTGCTTCAGTTCCAGCTGCGCCATGCTCGTCGCAGCCCTCAAGCCCAAAGCCCTGCCTGGCACCGATGATCAATATCTGAAGATCGTGAATCAATTCGGTGACACCACGAGCAATGCGGCCCAGATCCAGGCCCTGGAGAGCCTGGGCATCAAGGCCCGCTTCGAAGTCAACGCTGATTTTTCCACTCTGGAGGAGCAGATCGATCGAGGCTTTCCCGTTCCCTGCGGGTTCATTCACAAGGGACCGGTGGAGGCACCCTTTGGCAATGGGCACTGGCTGTGCGTGATCGGTTACAATCCGAAATCGGTGATTGTCAATGATCCGAATGGCGATCTCGACCTGATTGCAGGGGTGTACGGCAGCCGCAATGGGGCCGGGTTGCAGTATAGCCGCAAAAACTTCGGCCGCCGCTGGATGGTGGACGAGACGAACAACTACGCCTACGCGCCAGGTCGGGGCTGGGCGATCATCGTGGAAGCGGTGCTCGCCTGAAGCCCACGCTTGAAGTCCCCACGGTTGATCCTTGTCAGTAACGGCAGTAGCCCACCTCCCCCTTGAGGGGAGGTTTGCAAGGGTAACGGAGGGGAATGAGGATGCGATTGCCCGTGCCCAGATTGGTGAGCAGGGTGTTGCCCTGGATCAGCAATTCCCGGCGCCACAGCCCGCCGTAGCGATCCGCCCAGTAACTGGGCAGCCCCTGACGGGCCGGTGGCCTGCGCTCCAGTCGCGTGCGAATCCCATCCACCCAGACAATCCGCAGCACATCGTCGCTCTGCTCATCGCGGCAGCGGATCACATCCTTGTTGTAGAGACAATCCTTCCACTCGTCGCGGGGGATCTGGGGAGCCGGTGAGGGCGGGCTCTGGGCTCGGCTTGGTGGCGTCAAGCCGATGGCCACAGGGATCATCAGCAAACCCATGAGGCTGAGAACGCGCATCGGCAGCACCTGTTGTGGGCTTCACCTGTAGCACAACCTGGCAGATCAATCGAAGCTGGAGACCATCACACTTCTTGTCTGACTCTCTGGGCAGCGGGATGGCCAGGGGGCAATCTGCTCACAATGAAGCCAGCACAACGCAGCGGCATCCGCCCTGCATCTCGCGATGCCCACAGCAGCTGAAGTCGCCCAGAGCATCCTTCTGAGGGGGCGCCATTCCCTCGCCAGTGTGCCGCAACTGGGCGAGGAGGTGGCACAGCGGGACCAGGCCCTCAGCGGTCGCCTGGTGCCACTGTCCACTGCGGACGACCCTTTCAGCTGGACCAGCAAGGTGTGTCGCAGTGCTTCCGAGCTGCTGCAGAGCCTGCAATGGAGCGCGGGCTTATCCGGGGGGCTGGGGCCCATCCCCTTGTTGAAGGCGCGGCAGGAGTTCTTTGAATCTCTCCACACCACCGTCTTCAGCGTCTCGGTGGTGGTGCAGGCGCGGCGGGCGGTGGCGGCGATGACCTGCGAAGACGTGGCCCTTAAGCCCGCTGTGGCCATCCCCTCCGATGCGGCGGCCCTGGATGGGTTTGTGGACACTTACGGCGACAGCTGGGTGAGGTCGGTGGTCGTGGGCGGGCAGATGCAGGGGATCTACACGCTGTATGCCCAGAGCCGAGAGCAGGCGCGCGAAGTGGCGACGGCCGTTGATCTGCTGGTGAGCACGGGCACCATCAGCCTGGGGCCGAGCTTTGGCCAGCAGTTGAAGACCATCGCCAGAGACGCCAATGTGAACGTCAGCTGTCGGGTGTCGGTTTCGGGGTTGGCGCAGCCGCCGGTGATCACCGAAGAGACCATGGCGGCCTTTGCCAGCTCCTTCGGCACCCTCGCGCTCGACAATCCGGTGGTGCTTTCGCTGCAGACCCAGGGCTATGAGGAGGTGGGGGAGCTGCGGGAGGTGTTTCAACCCGTGGCCCGCAACCGGATCCTGCTGAGCGGCGATGGATTGAAACCCGGTTTGCGGCGCCAGTGGCAGCGGTTGCGGGAACTGGTGAACCAGTGCAACTGGGTGGCGGGCACCTACGACGTCTATGGCATCCCTCAGGACCCCACCCTGGCCAGCCATCGAACGCAGATGTTGGCCGACTGCCGCGAGATCGAAGCCCTCTGTGCCACTTATCACAGCTCCCCTTCCACTCCCCTGGCGGAGCCGGTGTTGGAGGCCCTCGCAACGGGAAGCCCCAAGCTGCAGGTGCAGGTGCGGGATGGGGACACCATGGGGGGAAGGGGTGGTGAACCCTTTCCCTACATGGATCGGGAAAACGCCGTGCGGCGGCGGCGGAAGCTGGTGCGGGTGGGGCTGAGAGCGGGCAACCGGGTGGATCAGATTCGCTTGCGCTACCACCAGGAACCCACCGGCGAGTCGGATGAGTGGATCCAGGAGACCCACGGCGGAGAAGGCGGCAGCGATCTGGGCGAGATGGAGCTCGGCACGGGGGTGGGCATCGCGCGGATCAAAGGCCTGTCTGGCATCCCCAACGGCCGGGTGGATCAACTGGAGCTCACCACCAGCGATGGCCAGCGCCGTGGCGGCGGCGGCGACAAGGGGAACACACCCCTGGATTGGCAACCCGCCACCAACCAGGTGGTGCTCGGCTTCCATGGCCGCAGCAAAGCCGAGCTGGATTCGCTCACCGCCGTGATCGCCACGTTCGGGCCACTGGTCTGGGAAGAGGTTTCTTTGGCGGAGGATCCATAACTCCCAGGCACCTCCGTCCATGGTCCTCGGGCGGCGTGAACCGCGCCCGCCGGCAGAAGTGAGCAGCTCAAGGCGCTGCCACTCCCCATCAAACCCTCAGCAAGCGCTTCACCTGGTGCAGGGTTTGCAGCAGGGGCTTCAGGGCCGCCGGCAGCCGTAGGCTGGATTGGCTTTGGCCTTTGGATGCAGGCGCAGGGCTGGCCCCCATGGTGAGCGGCGGCGGCACTGGCGGATTGGCGCAGATGGCGCGGGCGCGCATGGCGATGGCTTCGAAGTCTTTGCCCACCTGGAAAGTTTCGGGGTGGAGCAGGAGCTGGTGGTGGCGGAGCTGGTGGCAGGCGAGCTGAATCGCCACGAAGCCGCTGGCATCCCACACCCGCACGGTCTTGTCAGCAGAGCCGGAGACGATGCGGCGCCCGTCGGGGCTGAAGGCCACAGATCTCACAGAGTCTGTATGCCCCTGCAGCGGCGGGCCGAGGGGCTTGCCGCTGGCTGCATCCCACACCCGCACGGTCTTGTCATCAGAGCCGGAGACGATGCGGCGCCCGTCGGGGCTGAAGGCCACGGAGGACAGCCACGTTGTATGCCCTTGCAGCGGCGGGCCGAGGGGCTTGCCGCTGGCGGCATCCCACACCCGCACGGTGTTGTCCCCAGAGCCGGAGACGATGCGGCGCCCGTCGGGGCTGAAGGCCACGGACCTCACCCAGTCTGTATGCCCTTGCAGCGGCGGGCCGAGGGGCTTGCCGCTGGCGGCATCCCACACCCGCACGGTGTTGTCCCCAGAGCCGGAGACGATGCGGCGCCCGTCGGGGCTGAAGGCCACGGACCTCACCCAGTCTGTATGCCCTTGCAGCGGCGGGCCGAGGGGCTTGCCGCTGGCGGCATCCCACACCCGCACGGTGTTGTCCCCAGAGCCGGAGACGATGCGGCGCCCGT
>JANWUR010000025.1:0-40656 GCA_024958655.1 Cyanobium sp. FGCU6
GAACCGCAGCCGGAGCGGCGGCTCAGGTCTGCGGAGGTTTGTTGCTGATCAAGTGGACCATTGGCATGACAGCTATGTTGGCGCTCCCCCAGATGGCAACGCCTGGGTGAGTGGCGGCAACCAAGAATTGCAGCTGCTGCGCGGCGGCTCCTGGGACGGCTGCCCCGGGAGCTGCCGCTCGGCTCACCGCTACCTCTTCCGGCCAGGCGATGCCTCAACGGCGTCGGGTTCCGGGTGGTCTGCCTCCCCCAGGACCCTTCCCTTAACCCTTAATCCATCAATCCCTCAACACTGGCTGTTTCTTAACCCTGGCTGTTGGATTGCGGCTGCGGGCTGTTTCCCCCCGGCGCCGCAGGCGCCTCGAGTTTTTTTGTTCTTTTCATCGGAAATAGCTCACACACAAGGTTCATGGGCGTCGAGCAGCGGCCCCACCAGTCCTATGCCGCCGCCTTCCTCCATGGCCAGCCGCCGCCCCTGCATCAGCTCCAGGAAGATCCGCGATCGCTCCCGATTCCGTTTCGTCTACAGCCGATCGATGACGTTCTCGATTTGCCTCGGTCACGCTTCGCTCCGCTCGATGTCGCATTTCAGCTGTTTCATTCGCAGTTCATGCTGAACCTGCGCTGCTCGTCGTTAAGCAGCCGTCGCTCGTAGCCTGGATCGCAACGCCAATTCAGCAACTGCCTCATGCTGGGGGAGTGGGAAACGTTGGCCGGCGATGGAGATTGTGCCAGAGCAGCAACTCAGCGAGGCGCGTCTCAAGGCCGATGCTGAAGCGGGCACCCCGCCAGTCCCCACAGATCCACTATAATCTGACCACATGGTCATTGGTCCGCCCATGGGAATTCGTTCGGTGCCTGTCGTTGAAGCCAAAGCCCGCTTCTCGGCTCTCCTGGCGGAGGTGGAGGCGGGCATGGAGGTGCGCATCACCCGCAGGGGGCGCACGGTGGCTCGGCTGGTTCCCGAGCCCGTGATCCACGCCGTCAGTCTCTTCGAACCCTTCTGGGCCGATCCGCCGCCCGATCTGGTTGTTCCTGACGACTCCCCTCCCGAATCCGCACCGGATCTGGGTTGAGCTGCCGTGGCCTTCCTGCTGGATACCAACATCCTCGTGGCGGCGATCAAGGGTCATCCTGCGGTGGTGGAGGCTCTGCGATCCTTGACTCCCTCCGATCTGCTCCTGTCCTCGGTGGTGCTGGGCGAATTGGAGACGGGCGTGATCAAAAGCGCCTGGCCAGAGCGGAACCGCCTGCAGCTCCTCGCCTTGGTGGACCACCTCGAACTGGTGCCGGTCGATCGGGCCGTGGCCCTGGCCTACGCACAGATCCGCGCCAGTCTTGAGCGCCAAGGCACGCCGATCGGTGCCAACGATCTCTGGATCGCCGCCCAGGCGCAAGCGCTGAACGCTGTCTTGGTGACGGACAACACGCGGGAGTTCAGCAGGGTGGAGGGGCTTGCGCTGGTCAACTGGCTGCGCTGATCAACTGGCTCCGCTGATCCCCATCCCGAACAGCCGGGCCGCCACTCGAGCGGACTTCTTTGCGGACACTGGGGGCCCTAACCTGACCGCACGACTCCCCCGCCTGGTGCGCTGTGGCCGGGATCTCGGCGGGGGCGGGGGTTAACCTCTCCCCGTTTTCTCCCTATCCCTACCCATGGCAAAGCGATCCCTGGCCAGTCTCGGCGAGAGCGACCTGCGCGGCAAGCGCGTGCTGGTGAGGGTCGACTTCAACGTTCCCCAGGACGACAGCGGCGCCATCACCGATGACACCCGCATCCGCGCCGCCCTGCCCACGATCGGTTTCCTGCGCGATCTCGGCGCCAAGGTGATCCTGGCCGCCCACTTCGGCCGCCCCAAGGGCCAGGTGAACGAGGGCATGCGCCTCACCCAGGTGGCCGCCCGCCTCAGCGACCTGCTGGGCGTGCCGGTGGAGAAGACGGAAAGCTGCATCGGCCCCGACGCCGAGGCCAAGGTGGCGGCGCTCTCCGAGGGTGGCGTGGTGCTGCTGGAGAACGTGCGCTTCTTCGCCGAAGAGGAGAAGAACGAGGCCGAGTTCGCCAAGAAGCTCGCCTCCCTGGCTGAGGTGTACGTGAACGACGCCTTCGGCGCCGCCCACCGCGCCCATGCCTCCACCGAAGGTGTCACGAAGTTCCTCAGCCCGAGCGTGGCCGGCCACCTGATGGAGAAGGAGCTGGCTTACCTGCAGGGCGCCATCGATGCTCCCAAGCGTCCGCTGGCGGCGATCGTGGGCGGCTCCAAGGTGAGCAGCAAGATCGGCGTACTCGAGGCCCTGATCGACAAGTGCGACAAGATCCTGATCGGCGGCGGCATGATCTTCACCTTCTACAAGGCGCGCGGCCTCTCGGTGGGCAAGAGCCTGGTGGAGGAAGACAAGCTGGAACTGGCGAAGGAGCTGGAGGCCAAGGCGGCCGCCAAGGGCGTGCAGTTCCTGCTCCCCACCGATGTGGTGCTGGCCGATAACTTCGCCCCCGACGCCAACAGTCAGATCGCCAAGGTGGAGGCCATCCCCGACGGCTGGATGGGCCTCGACATCGGCCCCGATTCGCTGAAGGTCTTCCAGGAGGCCCTGGCCGACTGCCAGACCGTGATCTGGAACGGACCGATGGGCGTGTTCGAGTTCGACAGGTTCGCCGCCGGCACCAACGGCATCGCCCACACCCTCGCTGAACTCAGCGCCAAGGGCACGATCACGATCATCGGCGGCGGTGATTCGGTGGCGGCCGTGGAGAAGGTGGGCGTGGCCGAGAAGATGAGCCACATCTCCACCGGTGGTGGCGCCAGCCTCGAACTGCTCGAAGGCAAGGTGCTGCCCGGCGTGGCCGCCCTCGACGAGGCCTGAGCGGCCGGGGCAAGGGTGAGGGCGGCAATGGTGCGGGCGGGCGATCAGATCGTTCCGCCGCCGCCCTCCTGGCCGCCACCGCCCCAGGTGCCGCGATTCCTGCGAGACTTCCAGTCGGGGGGCTGCAGGCCGTTGCGCTCGTAGACAGTGCGCATGGCGCTGAAGAACTCCTGGCGCTGGCGCATCATCGCTCCGCGCTCCTCGCGCATGCAGCGACTGAGGGCATCGGTGTCGGCGGCTCCGCCGATGCAGCGTTCGCCCCGCTGAAGAATGGCGATGCGAGCGCGGTGATCCCTGAGGGCCAGATTGCGGCGCTCGGGGAAGATCCTGGCCGCCTGCTCCTGGGTGAGTCCGGACCTGCCGGAGCCCGGCGCAGCATCAGGTCCGGCAAGGGCCGGGACAGCGCTGGCCCAGGTGCCGAGCAGCAAGGCAAGGGTGGTCAGACCACGGGCTGGCCTGCGAAGGATTGCCAAGGGAGAGAATTCGGTCTTCGGGAGCATCGGCGTGGGAGGCGATCGCTGGAACCTCACCATCGTGAAAGGCGAATCCGACAGGATTCCGACCGGGAGTCCGCAGCCTGTGACCGGATGTGTCTAGGCCGGCAGGCTCCGGCCCTGGAGCGTCACGACGAAGCCCTCCCCCGCGCTGTCGGAGCCGGCGCTCAGCCGGCCGCCGTGCTCCCGCGCCACCCGATCGGCGATCGCCAGCCCCAGGCCGCAGTGGCCCTGGCCGCCGCGGGCGCTGTCGAGCCGCTGAAAAGGCTCCAGGGCTCTGGCCCACTGCTCCGGTGGGATGCCCTCCCCCGCATCCCGCAGGCGGATCGTGAAGCCGTCGGGTCCGGGACCGGCGCGGAGCGCGAGCTGCAGGGGCGCCCGGCCGTGCTCGAGGGCGTTGTCGATCAGGTTGGCGATCGCCCGGCTCAGGGCGATGGGCCGCACCCTCCGCTCCAGCGGCACCGTGTCGAGGGCCAGCGTGCTGGCATCGGCCACCGCCGCCAGCTCCGCCAGCAGCGCATCGAGCGGCACCATCACGGCGGGTTCGTCGCCGCCGGCACCGGCAAACAGCAGGAACTGGCCGGTGATGCGCTCCAGGGCCGCCAGATCGGCCTCGCTGCGGGCCTTGGCCCCCTTGTCGCCGCCGGTCTCGGCCAACCGTAGCCGCAGGCGCGTGAGCGGGGCCCGGAGATCGTGGGCGATGCCCGCCAGCATGGTGCGGCGCTCACGGCTGGCCGCCTCCAGCCGCTCGAGCATGGCGTTGAACCGCTGGCTGAGCCGCCGCACCGAACCGGTGCCCCGCAGCGGTACCGCGGCCGGCCGCTCCTCCAGGCCCACGCCCCCCAGGGCCTCCTCCAGCTGCCCCAGGGGGCGCTGCACCTCAAGGCTGAGGAACAGCAGCACGGCCGCCAGGCCGCCCGTTCCCAGGGCCAGGCCCAGCTGCAGCGGATCCGGCGGCCAGCCGCGCAGAGGCGGCAGCGGAGCAAACAGCCACACCTGCTCCAGCGGTGACTCCATCGCCACCCACACGCCCCGAGGCCCTCGGGTGGCGGGCCTCAGCTCAGGGCAGCGCCCCAGGCGGCGGCAGAGCTGACGGCGCAGGGCCTCGCTCTGGGCCGCCAGTTGGCCGTCGATAGCCCGCAGCGGACCGCTGCCCTGGCGTTCGGGAGCGGAGCCCACCGCCAGGCGCAGCCCCGCCACCTCCGCCAGTCCCTCGGGGCTGAAGCGCTCCAACGCCACCTCCCCCAGCACAAGGGAGGAACTGAGCTGGGACCCCAGCGCCTCCTCCCGGGCCTGGACCAGGCGGCGCCCCAGCAGCAACTGGAGCAGCAGCAGGGCCAGACCGGCGGCGACCAGGGCGGCAACGCCATACCGCAGGGCCAGGGGAAGGGGGCGGCGCCGGTCGCCGCCGCCCTCAGCTGCGCCGGGGCTGACCATCGGGCACGAACACGTAGCCATACCCCCACACCGTCTGCACGTAGCGGGGGCGGCCGGGATCGGGCTCGATCAGCCGCCGCAGCCGCGACACCTGCACATCCATGCTGCGGCTGTCGGTGTCGCTGCCGGGCCCCCGGGCCAGTTCGATCAGCCGTTCCCGCGAGAGCGGGCGGTGGGGATGCTCCACGAAGGCCGCCAGCAGAGCGAACTCACCGCTGGTGATCGTCACCGGTGCACCGTCGCGCAGCAGGGTGCGGGCCGCCGGATCGAACTGGCAGGCGCCGAACACCACCGGCTCGGCCTCCGCCCGCGGCGCACCGCCGCCGGGGGCCGCGGCCCGGCGGCGCAGCACCGCCTGGATGCGGGCGGTGAGCTCCCTCGGCAGGAACGGCTTGGCGAGGTAATCATCGGCACCCTGCTCCAGGCCGATGATCCGATCGACGGCATCGCCCCGGGCCGTGAGCATCACCACGGGCAGATCATCGCCGCGATCGCGCAACCGGCGCAGCAGGGTGAGGCCGTCATCCCCCGGCAGCATCAGATCGAGCACCAGCAGGTCCGGCCGCTCCCCCCCCAGGGCACCGTCGAGGCGGGCCTGGAGCTGGGCGCCGTCGGCCAGGGTGCGCACGTGGTAGCCCTGCTCTCCCAGATAGCTGGCGAGCATGCTGCGGAGCTCGGGGTCGTCGTCGACCACCCAGAGGCGGGGGGGACGGGGCATGGGCGGGTGCCCTCAGGGCGTCAGCGCGGCGCGGTCGGCCACCACCCGCACCCGCTTGGTGGCGGTGACGATGCCGCGGGGATGGACCAGCAGCACGGCCCAGGTCTGGGAACCGGGCCTGAGGGGAGCCTGCACCCGCTTGAACAGGCCGCCGCCGCCGAGGGCACCGAGTTCCATGCTCGGGCTCTCCATCGCCGCCACCTGAGCGGGGCTGACCGCGACCAGGCCACCGGCGGCCAGTGCCCCGTCAAGGGGGTCATCGAAGATCACGTCGACGTCGTAGCGCTGGCCGGTGAGCACGGCGTCGGGGATCAGCACGCTCACCGGCGGCGCCTGCTCGCCGCCGCTGCGCAGCAGCGACTGCTCGCGCAGCACGGTCTGGGCATTGATGTGGCGGCCGTCGCTGCGCAGGCTGAGGCGCTGCTCGGCGTCGAGGCGATAGATGGCTGCCCCCTGGCGGCGGGTCCCCCCGGCCCGCAGGATCACGGTGGGCTGGCCGTCCCGGGTGGGGGAGCCGGCCGAGACCGTCCAGCGCAGATCGGGGAATTGACTGATCAGGGAGCGGCGGCGGGCCTGGATCTCGGCCGGATCGAGGCCTGGACCTTGCTGGAGCAGGGCGGCGAGCGGGGCGTCGTCGGGGTTGTTGAGGGCGGCTTCCAGCGCCACCAGCGGAGCGGATCCCGCCGCCACCACCGGGCTCGCCGCACGCACCGGCGCCAGCCCTGCTCCCACCGTCAGCACAGCCAGCAGGGCGGGAGCGAGGGGACGAAATGGGCGCATCGTGGCGGCCGGCTGGCCTGGATTCGGCTTTTAAGTTAGGCGCGACCTCCCCCCGCCACCATGCCGACCCTGCTGATCGCCGCCAGCGGCACGGGTGGCCACCTGTTTCCGGCCCTGGCGGTGGCCGAAGCCCTGCCCGCCCACTGGCGCGTGCTTTGGCTCGGCGTCCCCGACCGCCTGGAGAGAGAGCTGGTGCCGGGGCGCTACCCGCTGCACACGGTGCGAGCCGGTGGGCTGCAGGGCCAGGGCCTGCGCAAGCTCGCGAATCTGCTGCAGCTGATCCTGGCCACCCTGCCCACCCGCCAGCTGATCCGCCGCAACGGGGTCACGGCGGTGTTCAGCAGCGGTGGCTACATCGCCGCACCGGCGATCCTGGCGGCCCGCTGGTGCGGCGTGCCGGTGGTCCTGCACGAGAGCAACGCCATCCCCGGCAAGGTGACGCGGCTGCTGGGGCGGTGGTGCACGCGGGTGGCCGTGGGGCTGCCCCAGGCAGCCGAGCGGCTACCCCGCTGCCGTCCCCTGGTGACCGGCACCCCGGTGCGGGCAGCCTTTCTTCGTCCGGCACCGTTGCCGGACTGGGTGCCGGCAGGAGCGGGCCCCCTGGTGCTGGTGATGGGCGGCAGCCAGGGTGCCCTGCGGCTGAACCGGATGGTGCGCCCGCTGATCCCGAAGCTGGCCGCCGCCGGCTGCCGGGTGGTGCACCTCACCGGCAACAATGATGCCGAAGCCGGCGGCTTCGCGCTGGCGGGGGTGGTGGAGCGGCCCTTCAGCGACGAGATGCCGGGCCTGCTGCAGCACGCCGATCTGGCCATCAGCCGGGCGGGGGCCGGCAGCCTCTCGGAACTGGCGGTGAGCGGCACGCCCACGATCCTGGTGCCCTTCCCCCAGGCCGCCGACCGCCATCAGGACGCCAATGCGGCGGCGGCCGCCGCCGAGGGCGCGGCCGTGATCGTGTGGCAGCACGAACCCGGCGAGCCCCCGCTGGAGCAGGCGGTGTGGCGACTGCTGGGCCCGCGCCTGCGGGGCACGGCGACCGCGGCCGATCCCCTGGCCGAACTGGGGGCGGGGATGGAACGGCTGGCGGTGCGTGATGCCGACCAGCGCCTGGCCGAGCTGATGGCCAGCCTGGGCTGAGAACCGGCAAACCCCGCTGACGGCTCAGGTGGCCAGGGGCCTCCTGCCCACCTGGTGAGCGAGCGCCCGCAGCAGGCGCCGGTGGGAGGGCCGATCGAGCAGGGCGATCCGCAGCCAGCCGGAACCGAGCCCGTTGAAGGAGCGGCAGTCGCGCAGCAGGATCCGGTGGTCTTCCTCCAGGCTGCGGCGCAGGGGCTCGAGGTCGAGCGGGCGGCCCTGGCGCTCGCCGCGCACCAGCAGGAAGTTGGTGGCCGAGGGCATCGGCGCCAGATCCGGCAGCTCGGCGAGCCGCTGCCGCAGCCACGTCCCCTCCCACGCCACCCAGCGCTCCACCCGCGCGCTCCAGCGCGCGTAGGCGGCGCCGTCGCCGAGCAGGGCCTCCCCCGCCAGCGCCGCCAGGCCGTTCACCGGCCAGGGATCCCGCCAGGCGGCCCAGCGGGCCAGCCGCTCCGGGGACGCCAGGGCATAGCCGAGCCGCAGGCCGGCGATGGCGAACAGCTTGGTGAGGCTGCGGATCACCACCAGATTCCGATGGCGGGCGAGCAGCGGCACCAGCGACTGGGCCTCGCCGCCGGGCACCAGGGGCAGGAAGGCCTCATCGGCAATCACCAGGGCGAAGCGCCCCAGCAGCGGCTCGAGCGAGGCCCGGCTCCACAGCTGGCCGGTGGGGTTGTGGGGGTTGCAGAGCCAGAGCACGTCCCCCGCGGGGGGGTCGGGGAAGGGGGTGGGGAAACGGTCGTCCCAGCGCAGGGGCAGCCGCTGGGGTGCGGAGCGGCCGCCCCAGCAGGCCAGGGCGCGTCCGTAGTCGGCGAAACCGGGGGCGGGCAGGAGGTTCAGCCCGGCAGCGGCGGCATCGCGCGCCGCCCAGGTGAACAGGTCGGCCGCCCCGTTGCCTGGCAGCACCCCGTCGGCAGGCAGACCGTGGTGGGCGGCGAGGGCGGCGCGGAGGGAGGCGTAGCCCCGCTCGGGGTAGTCGCGCAGGGGCGAGGCGGCGGCGCCGTCGAGGGCCCGGCGCAGCAGGCGCCGCAGGCCGGCGGGTGGCCCGAACGGCACCAGCGAGGCGCTGGCATCGAGCAGGCGGGAAGGGGCGCAGCCCAGCCGCCGGGCCGCGGCGATGCGGTTGCCGCCATGGATCTCGATCGCGCCATCGGCGGAGGGCGGCATCGACGGCCCGGACGCGGGCTTAGCGTCCTATCACGAACGATCGATGCGATGACGCGGCCTGGCCGTCCGCCGCTGGCGGAGTTGACGGAGGCGATCGGCCGCGTGCTGCTGGGCAAGCAGCATGCGGTGCGGCTGGCCCTGGCCTGCCTGCTGGCCCGGGGGCATCTGCTGATCGAGGACCTGCCGGGGGTGGGCAAATCGACCCTGGCGGAGGCCCTGGCGCGCAGCTTCGGGCTCGAGTTCCGGCGGGTGAGCTTCACCAGCGACCTTCTGCCGGCCGATCTCACCGGCGTGAACGTGTTCGAGCCGGCGGAGGCCCGCTTCCGCTTCCGCCCCGGCCCGCTGTTCAGCCAGGTGCTGCTGGCCGATGAGATCAACCGCGCCAGTCCGCGCACCCAGAGCGCCCTGCTGGAGGCGATGGCGGCGGGGCGGGTGAGCGTGGACGGCACCAGCCACCCGCTGCCGGAGCCGTTCCTGGTGATCGCCACCCAGAACGGCCTCGACCAGGGCGGCACAGCGCCGCTGCCCGAATCCCAGCTCGACCGCTTCCTGATGCGGCTGAGCCTGGGCTTCCCGCCCCGGGAGGCGGAGCGGGCCCTGCTGGCGGGCGAGGGCACCAGCAGCGAAGCGCTCGGCCAGCGGCTCACGCCGGCCGACCTGCTGGCGCTGCAGGAGCGCAGCGGCCGGCAGCACGTGTCGTCCGCCCTGCTGGATTATGTGCTCGATCTGCTGGCCCGCAGCCGCGAACCCGGCCGCTCGGGGCTGCCCCTCTCGCCCCGGGCGGGGCTGGGGCTGCTGGCGGCCGCCCGGGCCTGGAGCCTGATCGAGGGCCGCGACCACGTGATCCCCGACGACGTGCAGGCGGTGGCGGCGGCGGTGTGCGAACACCGGCTCGATGGCGGCCAGCCCGGGACCACGGCGGGCGAACGCAGCGCCGCGTTGCTGGCGGGGGTGGATGGGCTCCGCTGACCTGCTGGATCGGGTGCGGGCGCCGGAGAGCGCGCCGCTGCGGCTGGGGCTGCGCAACCTCTACATCCTGCCCACCCGCTTCGGCTGGCTGTGGCTGGCCGGCGCGGCGCTGCTGCAGGTGGTGGGCATCCAGCTGCAGCGCAACGGCCCGCTGCTGCTGAGCTTCCTGCTGCTGGGGCTGTTCCTGCTCGCCCTGCATCTCACCCACTTCAACCTGCAGGGGCTGGTGCTCGACTGCGGCGCGCCGGAGGCGGGCTTCGCCGGGGCCGCGCTCCCCTACCCGATCCGCCTTCAGGTGCCCGGCCGCTGCGAGGGCCTGCGGCTGCGGCTGGGCGACGGCCCCCTGGAGCCGCCCCGCAGTTTCGGGCCTGGAGAGCACCAGCTGGCCCTGACCTGGCGGCCACCGGCGCGCGGACGGCAGCGGCCGGGCGTGGTGCGGCTGCAGACCAGCGCCCCGCTCGGGCTGTTCCTGTGCTGGAGCCGCTGGCGACCGCCGGTGGAGCAGCTGGTGTGGCCCGCTCCCGTGCCGGGACCGGTGCGACACCTGCCCCAGGGGCAACAGCCAGCACGGCGCGACGCAGCGGCCGGGACCCCGGATCCGCGCCGGGAAGGCAGCGACGACTGGCAGGATCTGCGGCCCCATCGGGCGGAGGATCCGCCCGGCCGCCTGGCCTGGGCGCTGGTGGCCCAGGGCCGCGGCAAGCAGGTCAAGGTGTTCGCCGATCCCGGCGCCGATGAGCTGCTGCTGGCCCCCGATCCCTCGGTGCCCCACGAGCGGGCCCTGGAGCACCTCAGCGATCGCATCCGCCGCCTGCACGGCCAGGGCGCCCGCTATGGCCTGGCGCTGCCGGAGCGGCTGATCCCGGCCGCCACCGGCACGGCCCAGCGCGACCGCTGCCTGGCCGCCCTGGCCCTGGCCCGCTGATCCATGGGACGCACCGCCGCACGCTTGCAGTGGCTGGCGATGGGCCTGCTGGCCCTCGGGCTCACCGGGGTGAGCCCCGTGCAGGTGCTCGGGGCGCTGGCCATCGGACTGAGCGTGCTCACGGCGCTCAAGCTGCTGGAGGCGCGGCGGCTGGGGGAACGGCGGCTGGTGGCGCTGCTGCAGCTGGTGGTGGCGGGCCTGCTGTCGGCGCTGCAGCCCGATCTGGTGCCCAGCCTGCTGCAGATCGCCACCATGTTCGTGGCCCTGGCCGGTCTGCTGGCGTTGGAGGTGGGCGAGGGGCCCGACTGGCGGTCGTTGCTGCGCCGCAGCATGTCGGTGCTGCTGGCGGCACTGCCGATGGCGCTGGTGCTGCTGCTGCTGGTGCCCCGCATGAGCCCCTTCAGCATGCTGCCGATCCTCGACGACCAGACGGCCGTGACGGGGCTCAGCGAGACGCTCAACCCCGGCAGCATCGCGGCCCTGGCCGACGACACGGCACCGGCGGCGCGGGTGAGCTTCCCCACCGGAGCGCCGCCGGCGGCGGAGCAGCGTTACTGGCGGGTGCTGGTGCACGACCGCTTCGATGGCCGGCAGTGGCTCGCGGCTCCGGGTGTGCGGCGCCTGAGCGTCACGACGCCGGAAACGCCCGGCCCCAACGCCACCGGAGCGCTCCAGGAGTTGTGGATCGTCGAACCCAGCGGCCTGACCACCGTGCCGTGGAGCGGCAATGGCGTACCCCTGGGGACGCTGCTGCGCCAGGACAGCCGCGGCGAACTGCGCCTGAGGCTCTCGACCGGACAGCGGCGGGTGTACGGGATCGCCGCGGTGCCGCCATCAGCGGGGGACAACTGGCGCGAGCAGCCACCCCGGCCCCTCGACCTGCAGGGCATCAGCGGGCGGAACCCACGGCTGGAGGCCCTGGGTGCGCAATGGTCCCGGCTCCCCGCCCCCCGGGAGCGGCTGATGGCCGCGGAGCGATGGTTCCGAAACCAGGGGTTCCGCTACAGCCGCACGCCGGGCGCCCTGCCGGAGCAGGCGCCGCTGGATGCGTTCCTGTTCGACCGGCGTGAGGGCTTCTGCGGCCACTTCGCCGGCAGCTTCTCGGCCCTGATGCGCCGGGCGGGGGTGCCGGCCCGCGTGGTGAGCGGCTTCCGGGGGGGCTCGTGGGTCACGGCCCTGGGTGGGGAGGGCTATCTCGACCTGCGCCGCTCCGACGCCCATGCCTGGAGCGAGGTCTGGCTGCCGGGCGAGGGCTGGATCCGGATCGATCCCAGCGCCTGGGTGACGAATCCGGCGCCGGCCCGCAGCCAGGCCCCGGCGGCGCAGGGATCGCTGGGCTGGCTGCAACGGCAGTGGTGGGCGGTGGATCTGCTCTGGACCCGCTGGTGGCTGGGCTTCGACCGCCAGGCCCAGGACCAGCTGCTGAGGCGGCTGCTGGGAGAGCAGCGCGGCTGGGTGGGGGCGCTGATTCTGGTGCTGGTGGCCGTGGGCTTGGCGGCAGGCCTGGGGCTCCTGGCCTGGCTGGGGCGGCGGGGCGGTGGCGATCCCCTGCGGCGGGAACTTGAGCGCAGCCTGGCGCTCCTGGCCCGCCATGGCCTGGCGCCGACCCCGGGAGAGACCCTGCCCCGCTTCCTTGCCCGCGTACAGAGGCAGTGGCCCGCCCTGGCAGCGGATCTCAACGGGTTGGCGGACACCTACGGCGCCGCCCGCTTCGCCCCACCCCGGAGCGGTGGGCCGGCGGCTGGGCTCCGGGAGCTGCGCCGCCGGCGCCGACGGCTGGCCTCGGAGCTCCACCGCGGAAACTCACACCCCGGGAAGCATGCGGGGCATGCTGGAACCGCACCGGATGCCACGGACTGATGGGCGGCCCTTCCCTGCCACGCCAGGCGCGCATCCTCACCTGCCTCCTTCTGCTGGGGTGTGCGGCAACGTGCCCGGGCCTGTCGCCCCCCGTCCGGGCCCAGGAAGCCATGGTGCAGTGGCGGCAGCAGATCCAGAGCAGCTTCGGCAGCGGATCGAACCCGTCCCCAGCGCCCAGCGCCCCCCTGGCTCCTGTGACCGTTCCCGCTTCCGCGGTCGCGCCAGAGGCACCGCCCTCGGGGACCAACGCAGGCGCGACGGGGGCGGCCAGCAGCCCGACCCCGCCCTCGGCCGACGGCACCTGTCCGCCGCTGCGGGTGTCTCAGATCGCCAGGATCCAGGCCGGACGCACGGTGCGCCTCAGGGGTGGCGACTGCCTGATGGAGTTCAACTGAATGCCGGCACCGGGGCGTCCCGCCCCGCCAACTCCCACAGCGGAGGCGGCGCACCGGAGCCATTGGGGCTACAACGGTCCGAACCAGGTGCAACCGTCATGGCCGGATCAGCCGCTGCCTTCTCCCGCCTGGATGCGCTGGGCACCATGGCCCTGATGGTGGCCGCGGCCCTGGCCGTGTCGGTTGTGCCTTCGACGCGGGCGGCTGATGACGGCGATCTGATCAAGCTGCTGGGGCAGCGCCGCTGCACAGGCTGCCGCCTCCAGGACGCCGATCTTGTGCATGCCGACCTGCGGGACGCCGATCTCAGCGGAGCCCGGCTGCAGCGGGCCAACCTGGGCCAGGCCCGTCTGGATGGGGCCAACCTGAGCGGAGCCGACCTGAGCTTCACCAGCCTCCAAGGGGCCTCGCTGCGCGGGGCCGACCTGCGAGGAGCCCGCCTCGAGGGCACCGATCTGCGCCGCAGCGATCTCAGCGGCGCCCAGCTCGATCCCGGCGGCCTCTCCCGCAGCCACTGGGAGCAGGCCCGCGGGGTGGATCCGAACCAGCTGAGCTACCCCGAACTGCACAATGCCGGCGTGGAAGCGTCCGTGGCCGGTCGCCAGCCGGAGGCCGAGAGGCTGTTCGGCGAAGCCATCCGCCAGCAGCCCGATGCGCCGGTGAGCTGGGTGGCGCGCGGCATCGCCCGCAGCGAGCAGGGCAAGATCGAGCTGGCAGTGGCCGACCTCGATTACGCCGCCTCCCTTTACGAACAGGGCGGCGATGTCAGCACCGCCCAGGAGCTGCGCCAGGTGTCGGCCCAGCTGCAGAAAGCCCCCGACAAGAACCGTGGCGGCAACGGCATGGGCGGACAGCTTCTGAATGGCGCGATGGGTCTGGCCACCACCCTGGCGCCGCTGGCGGTGAAATTCCTGGTGCCGATGGCTCTGTGATGAAGGGTTGAGGCCAGGGCTTGCACCTCCCTGTCAGTTTCCGCCAGCTCCCATGAACCGACGCGCATCTTCGGTGCTGGGCCTGTAGCCGTAGCCGAAGGTTCCCCCCTCGCCGTCATCGATGATGCGGGGAGTGACCAGGATCACCAGTTCCCGCTTGGCACGGTTGCTGCTGGAATCGCGGAAGAACTGGCCGACGATGGGCATGTCGCCGAGGATCGGCCACTTGCGCACGATCTGGTTGTCGGCATCGGAGATCACACCCGTGAGGATGAGGGTCTGGCCGTCGCGCACCCGCGCGCTACCGGTATCGAGCCGCCGCACCGCCAGGATGTCGATCGGGCCGCAGCCGGGGACATCCGTCTGGCGCACCGTGGCCGAAATCGCCGGCGACATTGAGAAGGTGACGAAGCCGTTGTCGTCGATCTTGGAGACACGAGCACCGAAGGTGAGACCGGAAATACCGAACTCGGGCTGACAGGTATTGCCATTGCCCTGGGTGCCGGTGGTGACTTCGTAGTTGGTGATCACCTGCTCACCCACGGTGACATACGACTCATTGGCCCTGGTGCGGCCGATGGTGGCCAGATCCCCGCCGGCAGAACCGGTACCGGAAGAACCCAGGGCCTGGATATTCACAGCTGATCGATCTTCGCCGGTGCGCAGTTCCTCAGGGTTTTCACTGAGGATCAGGGTGGGGCTGGCCAGGATCTTGGTGGAGCGGGATTCGATCTGGGCCCTTACGAAGTTGTAGAAGTTGTCGGGCGCGTAATTCAAGCCTGGATTGCGCTTGGTGCCATCGATGAAGCCCGCGGCCACGGGACCGGGATTGGTGGTGCCGAAGGCGCTGCCGCCGACGATATTGGCACCGAGGGGGCCTGTGACGGTGATGCCATCAGGCCCGTACTCAATCGTGGGCTGAGGATCGGCACCAACGACCCGCCCGAAAGCATCCTCGGTGGGCGGCAACGCACTGCCAAACGCTCCCAGCAGCTGCCCGCTGTTGTTGACGATGAAGTTGTTGCCATAGCGGAAAGCGAAGCTGTTGTCGATCCGCTTGTCGTTGTTGAGGGTGACATCCAGGATCTTCACCGAAAGCGCCACCTGGCGCTGGCGCAGATCGAGCTGCTTGAGGTATTGCTCTGCCACCGTCACCAACGAAGGATTGCCTACCAGCGTGATCGTGGAGAGGCGGGAGTCGCTGGTGGCCTGCAGACCCACCAGCGGGCCGCTGGAGGCCCCGTAGGCCTCCACTGAGGTCTGGGTGCCGCCCACGGTGGTGGCGGAGTTGGGCCCTCCCTGCACGGCCTGGGTCTGGGCCACCCCCTGGGTGACGGCCGTGGTGATCACGTTGGTCTTGGTGACCGTGGCGCCGAGATTGGCCAGGTAGTCGGCGGCCGAGTTCGAGGACACCTGGTTGAGCCGGTACACCTTCGAGAGCTGGGCGCCGAAGCTTTTACCCAGCACCTTCGGCCCGGCGAAGATCGTGTTGCCGTCGCGCTTGCCCTGGATGCCGGCCGCCATCAGGGCCGAATTGATCGCGCGGCCGTAGTTCTCGTTGCGGAAGGAAATCGAAATCGGGCGGGCGAGCGCAGCCGGGGTCGTCGCCTGAGAGGCGGGCGCGGATTCATCCACATACACGAACCCATAGCCCCCCACCCGGCTGAGGGCCATCAGCACGTCCTTGGCCGGCGCGTTCTTGAGCGTCATCGTTACCGGCGGGCCGCTGACGTTCACGTAGCTGGGGTTGGCGATCATCATCGTGCCCACCGCCATGTCGCCCACCGGCGGCGCCACGGCCCGGGCCTGCAGCGGCGGCGCGTAGGAGGGCTGGGCCACGCGGCCCGGCTCCCGCAGGTTCGGCCGCAGCGTCTGCAGCGAGGGCTGCACCGGCGCCGGGAACGTGATGATCAGGTTCACGCCGTCGGCGCTCACCAGCGGCCGGTTCACCTGGAAACCGGTCACGGGCGTGACCGCCAGGCGATAGGCCGTGCCGGCCCCGTCGATGTCGATGCTCTGCAGCCCCGCCTCCGGCAGCGACAGCCGCTGCGGGCCGCGCCGCAGCACCGAGGGCACCGAGGTGGTGAGGCGGCCCTGCCAGCCGCTGGCCGTCACGTTCTGCTGCAGCTGGGGAGCCGTGCCCACCCCTTCGATCACCAGTTCCACCGAATCCGGCAGCCGACGCACCTTCATCTGCAGCGGGCGGCTGCCCGGCGGGATCACCACGGGCGTCCCGCCCTGGGTCTGAGCCCGCAGGCCGGCCGGAGCCAGGGCCGGGGCCATCAGCATGGAGGCCAGCAGGAGCGGCGCGAAGCGGCAGGAGCGGTGGGTTCGTTGCATGCTGCACTGGCGCAAGGTGCCGCCCGCCCGGAGGTCCGGCGCATGGTATCGGGAATCGGCGGATCCACCACGCCGGAAGGGCCAGGCTCAAGGCCGGAAGAGGCCTTCTCAGCGAGGCGGTGACGCCGGGGTCGCCGCAGGTGGGGCGCCGGCCGCTGGAGCGGGAGCAGCGACTGCGGCATTCGCCTCGGGCGGCCGGGTGTAGAGGCTGAAGGACAGCTTCAGCACCACCGCCGGCGGCTTGGCCATGGCTTTGGGATCCACCGTTTTGGGCTCGTCGAGGCTCAGGTTCAGGTCGTTCTGGACCACAAGGATGCTCAGGTCTTCCACCCGCCGCAGAAAGGCCAGCAGTGCCGGGTAGGAGCCACGGGCCGCCATCAGCACGGTGCGTCGCTGCAATCCTTCGATCTCGATCGGAGCGCCGGGGGGCGCTGCCGGGGCCCCAGCAGCAGGCGCTGATGCCTTGGCCCCCGGCAGCGGCTGTCCGGCGGCGGGGGCTGGGGTGCCTGCCGGGTTCTGACTGGGCGTGGCTGGTGGTGCCGTCGGCGATGGGGCCTGGGGCTCATACAGGTCGAGCTGCACACCGGTGGCCCGCGCTTCCCGATCCAGCATCGCCAGGAAGGACCCCGTGTCGCCACGGCCGGTGACCAGCTCCACCAGGCGCACTTTCTGGCCCTCCCCCTTCTCCTCGTTCTGATCGATCACCTTCAGCTGCCCGCGCAGCAGAGTCACCTCGTCGCGCAGGGCCTGCAGCTGGCGCAGACGCTCGGCGTCCTGACGGAAGGCCATCCACTGGGGGATCAGCAGCGATCCCGCCAGCAGGGCCGTCACCAGGCCCCCTGCCGCCACCGGGACCCAGAACCACAGCCGGCGCAGCAGACGCGCAGAGATCCGGGGCGCGCCCTGCTGAAGGTTCGTCATGGCATCAGTCCTTCCGCTTGCACCAGCTGGAGGCGCCTGACCATCCCGTCGGCGCCCAGGCGACGCATCAGATCCAGCTGCTGCTGGGGCTCGAGCGTGGCGAAGGGGGCCGTGATCTGGAACACCACCGGCTGGGGCAGGCCCAGCCGTCGCCGCGGATCCTCCGGGCCGCTGGCCTCGTTCTGCCGTTCCAGCCGCTGGAGCGCCACCTGCTCGCCGACCAGGAAGGGCGAGCGTTTGAGATCCAGCTGCATCGCGTTGATCCGGGCGAAGGCCAGCGGATCATCCGCACGTCCGCGGATCACCAGGTCGGTCTCACCGGCGGCGGCACTGAGCAACTGAACGCCTTCGGGGGTTCGCAGCTGCAGTTCGGACAGCAGCGCCGATGAGGTTCGCACGCCGGTGAGCGCCACGGCCAGGCGGCGGTTGGTGGCCAGCAGCGCCTCCACCCTGGTGCGCCGGGCCTGCAGCTCGGTGCGCAGGGCATTGGCCTGGCCTTCGTACTGCACCAGTTCGCCCATGCGGGCCTTCACCACCTGATGGCTCACGAACACCAGGGCGAGGGCCGCGAGCACCGTGCCCACCAAGCCCGCGGCGATCAGGGCCCCCCGACGCAGCAGCGACGGGCGATCGGCCAGCGCCTCCGCCAGCGAATCGACGCCCAGGCTCTCGCGCCGCTGCCGCAGCAGATCCAGCACCGGTGCGTTCATCACGGTCATCGCTTCGCCTCCTGCACCGCCAGCCCCTTGAGCACCAGTGAGCCGTAGGGCTCGCTGGCAATCAGCTCGGCGGTGGTGCCGAGATCGTCCTCGAGACCGGCAGGCAGCTGGTAGGGGGCCGCGAGCAGCAGCTTCAGCCCCCGGGCCTGGCGATCGCGGCGCTGCAGGAAAGCCAGGCAGCGCTCCAACTCCAGCCGCAGGGGCTCATCCCCGATCGGCAGCACCCGCTCGAACACCGGCAGTCCCGCCCGCAGCACCATGAGCCTGCAGCCCGCCTCCCGTGGATCGAGCACGACGATCAATTCGTCATCCCCGGCCTCCGCCAACACCGGGAGCAGGGCAAGGTACTGACAGGCCTGGGCAGGTGCCAGCCGCTCCAGCTGGGCCCCCGCCAGGTTGAACACATCCACCCAGGAGTCCACCAGGAGCGTTGGGGCGGCGGCCAGAAGCATCCGCGCCGGTTCCCCCGCACGGCCGGGCAGGGGCTGGAGGTCGAGGGTGGCCTCCTCCAGCGAAAAGGGGAGGTGCAGGTCGGGGTCGACCTGGCGCAGGGCATCCACCGGATCCTCCGGCATCTCGTCGAAGGGCCAGGCCACCACCCGCCAGTGGACCGCAGCCGGCGGCAGGGCCACCATCAGATAGCTGTTGAGCAGGTTGTCGCGCACCAGCAGGTCGCCGATCAGATCGCCGAGCGGCTCCTTCTCCAGCGGCATCCCGTTCCTGCAGGTGAGCGGCGGCAGGGGAACATCGAGGGTCACAGGCTCGGGCTGGCTGCGGCGAAGCACCTGGCCCTGCAGGGCATCATCGTTCAACTCCAGCAGTACGAGCGACGGAAACATCTGGGACCGGAGCGGCCGCAGACGGTCCTGGAGCTCGTCGATCAGCCCGGAGAACACCCGATCCGCCACACTTCGTCAGGGAGAACCTACCGAAATCCGGGCGAGGCCGCCGCCGACTCAGCGCCAGGGAAGACCGGTTCCCACGGCGTCCGTGATCGACGCGAGGCCGTGGAACTGGAGCTGGCGACCCAGACCTTCCAGGATCGCCGGCACCAGATCAGGCCCTTCATAGATCCAGCCGGTATACAGCTGCACCAGCGAAGCTCCGGCCGCGATCCGCTCCCAGGCCGTCTCCGGGGAATCGATCCCGCCCACGCCGATCAGCGGCAGGGCCGGACCGGCGGTGGCCCGCAGGCGGCGCAGCACTTCGAGGGCACGGCGGCGCAGGGGGCGGCCGCTCAGCCCGCCGGCCTCCTCCGCCAATGCCCGGCCGGTCTGGGTCAGGCGGCGCTCCGCCAGACCCAACCGATCGATGCTGGTGTTCACGGCGATCACCCCCGCCAGCCCCTCCTCATAGGCCAGCCGGGCGATCGCATCGATGGCGTCATCCTCGAGGTCGGGGGCGATCTTCACGAGCAGGGGCGGGCAGCCGGGCAGGCGGCGCAGGCGCTCCACCAGGCGACGCAGCAGGGTCTCATCCTGCAGATCCCGCAGCCCCGGCGTGTTGGGCGAGCTCACGTTGACCACGGCGTAATCGGCCAGGGGGGCCAGCAGCTCCAGGGAGGAGGCGTAATCGTCGGGCGCCCGCTCGAGGGGGGTGAGCTTCGACTTGCCCAGATTGATGCCCAGCACCGCCGGCCGCTGCCCCGCCGGCGGCAGCGACTGGCGCTCCAGGCAGCGACGCATCGCCTCGGCGCCGTCATTGTTGAACCCCATCCGATTCAGGGCCGCCCGCTCCGCCGCCAGGCGGAACAGCCGCGGCCGCGGATTGCCGCCCTGGCGATACCAGGTGACAGTGCCCAGTTCGGCGAAACCGAAGCCGAAACGGTCCCACACCGCTGCCGCCACTCCGTTCTTGTCGAAACCGGCCGCCAGCCCCACCGGGTTGGCGAAGCGGCATCCGAACAGGGTCTGCTCCAGGCGCGGATCCCGCCGCTGCAGCTCGGCGCCCAGCCCCTCCAGCGTGCCGCGCACCAGCGGCCAGTTCCGGCGCAGGGCCACCTGGCCGAGGGTGGACAGGGTGAGACGGCTGAGCCGCTCCGCGTCTGCCCCGTCGTCGCGGCTGAGCAACGGGCCGACAAAGCGGCGGTAGAGCGCCTCCGTGCCGCCGGGGGCTTTCCCTTCCGCCGGATGGCTCGGCATCGTGCCCTCCTTCACTCCCTTTACGCCAATCCTCCCGCGTCGCGTTCCAGGCGCCAGCGGCCGCCCTCGATCGGCAGCACCCGCCAGTCCCGCCAGGTCCAGGCCGCGCTGCGGCCCTCCAGGCTGCGGATCGGCATGTCCACCAGCCGGGCCAGTTCCACCAGACTGAGTCCATAGCCCCCCTGGGCCAGGCGTTCCGCCAGCTCCAGCCGGCCCAGCAGCTGCTGGAGCTCCACCGGAGCTGGATCGTCGGTCGCCGGCTCCTGCTCCGGCTCGATCGACGCCGATGACGCCGGGCTGCCCGGGGCAGCCAGCACGGGGCGCTGCCCGCGGGCGAAGGCCACGGCGATGGCGTCGCAGCGGTCGTTGTCGGGGTCGCCGCTGTGGCCCCGCACGTGCACCAGCGAAACACCGGGCAGCCGGGCGGCATCCAGCCGCTCCCACAGGTCGCGGTTCAGCACCGCCCCTCCGGAGGCGGTGCGCCAGCCCTTGCGCTTCCAACCGGCCAGCCACTTCTGCAGCCCATCGATCAGGTAGCGGCTGTCGGTGCGGATCACCAGATCGGTAGACCGAGGCTGGTCCCGCAGCACCTCGAACAGCGCCAGGGCGGCGGTGAGCTCCATGCGGTTGTTGGTGGTGGCCCGGTCGGCCCCACCCAGTTCCCGCCGGGAGCCATCCTCGTAACGGAGCAGGGCGCCCCAGCCGCCGGGGCCGGGATTGCCGCTGCAGGCACCATCGCAGGCGGCGGCCACCACACGCATCGGCTGCTTCGCCATCCCCACCCCTTGCCAGCTCCGGTTCAATGGGTCTCTTCACCTTGGCCCGGTGGGCCCCGGCGTCCTGACCATGAAGCGAACCTACCTGGCCCTGGCGGGACTGTCCCTGGCTGCCTCGGTCGCTCCTGCCCTGGGTCCTTCGCTGGTGCGGGCCGCCGGCCTGTTCCAGGCCCAGCCGCTCGATGCCTCCCGCTTCGCCGTGCTGGCCAAGCCCGTGGGCAGCGGCGACTGGAGCCTGCTGGTGCTTGAGCAGCTCCGCCCCGCCCCGCTCTGCTGGCAGCCCCGGGCCGATGGCCTGGTGGACCCCAGCCTCAACCGCTTCAACTACACCGGCATCTGCGCCCGCTACCTCGACAGCAACGGCTATTCGCTGAGGGTGGGAGATCAGGATCTGGGCGCCAGCCACCGCCTGCGGGTTCAGCAGGTGGGCTCCACCCTGCAGCTTCAGGCGCTCGCCCCCGACCAGGGCACGGTGCTGGTGGTGGGTCGCGCCCCGGTGCCGCTGCGCGACCGCGATGGCTTCGTGGCCCTCCAGCTCGAGCCGGGCTGGGAGCTGCAGCGGCGCAGCTACGGCAGCCAGACCCTCAACCACCTTTACTTCGCCAGTGCCACGCCGCTGTCAGAGCTGCAGGCCATGAGCTCACCCGCCGGCCTGGTGGCACCACCACCAGCCGGAGCTCCCCCCTCGCTGGAGCGGGCCCTCGCCGGTGTGAGCCCGGGAGGCCGACGTGGGCGGCTGGAGCGGGCCTCCGGTCCACCGCGGGCGGAGCGGATGAGCCGGCTGGATCAGGCCCTGAGCGCCACCAGCGGCGGCCGTCCCCAGCCACGGCCGATCAGCTCTCCGCCCTGGTCGACCACACCCACCGACCCTGAAGCGCCGCTGGCCACGCCGTCGGGCCGGGCGGTGGCTCTGCAGGTGATCCCCTTCCAGGAGTGAGGGAAGGCGAGGGGGCCGGTGGTCGAGCACCAGGCCAGTTGAAGCACCGGCAACACCCTCCTCCCCCTCCGGCGCCAGCACCCGTAACGTTCCGAAGTGTGAGGAGTGCGGGACGATCCTTCCGGGGTCGAAACGAGGACAGACTCCCGGAAACCGTTCCAACTCAACAGCCCCGCCGTCGGCGGGGTTTTTTCTTGGCCAGGCTCCCCTGAGCCATCAGTGCTGCTGTGGTCGCCATGAAAAAGGCCGGTCCCCGAAGGAACCGGCCGCTGGCGGCACAACAGGGGTCGGCCGCAGCCGGCCCCCGCCGGGGTCACTTGACGGAGACCTTGCCGCCGGCCTCTTCGATGGTCTTCTTGAGGGCCTCGGCCTCGTCCTTGGACACGCCTTCCTTGACGGCCTTGGGGGCAGCCTCCACGAGGGCCTTGGCTTCGCCCAGACCGAGGCCGGTGGCCTCGCGGACGGCCTTCAGCACCTTGATCTTGGCGGCGGCGTCGAAGCTGTCGAGGATCACGTCGAATTCGGTCTTCTCTTCGACGGCCTCGGCGGCGGCGCCAGGGGCGGCAGCGGCAACGACGACGCCGGCGGAAGCGGCGGCGGACACGCCGAAGGCCTCTTCGATCTGCTTGACGAGCTCGGAAGCCTCAAGCAGGGAGAGGGTTTTCAGCTGATCGAGAATCTGGTCGGTGGTAGCGGACATGGTTGAGAATCAGCAACAGATCGGGGGGAATGGACGGATCGATCGGGGAACCCGGCGGACGGGAATGCCCGAGGGATCGGTCGGGAAGATGGAGGATGGCCTCAGGCGGCCTTGCCCTCGCCGTCGGCGTGCTGCTTGAGCGCCCGGGCGAGGCCGGAGGGAACTTCGTTGATGCCCACCGCCAGCTTGGTGGCCACGGCATTGATCGCACCGGCGATCTGCGCCATGAGCACCTCCTTGGAGGGCAGTTCCCCGATGGCCTTGATGTCGTTCTGGGAAAGGAGCTTGCCTTCGAAAAGGCCGCCCTTCACCTCCGACTTCTTCGTGTCCTTCTGGAAGGACTGCACGGCCTTCACCGCACCGCCCACATCCCCCTTGACGAGGACGAAGGCGTTGGTGCCGGTGAGCAGGGAGTCGAGTTCCGACCAGGCGCTGTCGCCATCGATGGCCCGGCGCATCAAGGTGTTCTTGGTCACCTTGCAGACGCCGTTGGCCGCCTGGAGACGCGACCGGAGGTCGGTCATCTCCTTGATGGTGAGGCCCTTGTAATCAAGAACCAGCGCCATTTCGGCTTCACCGAGGAGCCCCTTGAGCTCTTCGACGATCTGTTGCTTGTTCTCCAGCGTGCGGCCCATGGGAATGTGGAACGGAGGAAGGGAACAAGCCGGACACGCGGCCCCGAAAGCACCTCGAGGCCGCTGCTGCTTCATTCCGTTCGAGCGCCCTCGCACGAGGACTCTCCCTGGGACCAAGCGTCGCGTGCACCTCGGCAGGACTTACGTGCTCCAGTGCCGGCACGGGGCCGGGGGCCGGAACGGACCACCTGCTGTCTTGGGTAGGGCGCGTGCCCTTCTGGCCGAAGCCAGCTGATTAACCTACACCACAGCCCTCAAGCCCCAAGCCAAGGTCCTGTCCCTGAATCGCAACAACCCCGCCCTGCATGGGCAGGACGGGGTTGAATCACACCAAGACGTGAACCTGCCGCAGGCCGGGCCTCAGCTCTCCTTCTTGATGTCCTGGAGGGCGGTGAAGTCCACCTGGACCGAGGGGCCCATGGTGGAGGTGACGTAAAGGGAGCGCCAGTAGCGGCCCTTGGCGCCGCTCGGCTTGTTGCGGTCGATGGTTTCCTGCAGGGCCTTGAGATTGTCGAGCAGCTTCTCCGGGGCGAAGCTGGCCTTGCCGAAGCGCACGTGCACGATGCCGGAGCGGTCGGCGCGGAACTCGAGCTTGCCGGCCTTGAACTCATTGATCGCCGCGCCCAGATCGGTGGTGACGGTGCCGGCCTTGGGGTTGGGCATCAGGCCGCGGGGGCCGAGCACCCGGCCCAGCTTGGCCACCTTGGGCATCATGTCCGGGGTGGCGATCAGCAGGTCGAAGTCCATCGCGCCGCCGGCGATCGCTTCCACCAGGTCGTCGTCGCCGGCCAGATCGGCACCGGCGGCCTTGGCCTCAGCCACCTTCTCCCCGCGGGCGATCACGGCGATGCGGATGGTCTGGCCGGTGCCGTGGGGCAGGGCCACGGTGGTGCGCAGCTGCTGGTCGGTGTACTTGGGGTCGATACCCAGGCGCACGTGGGCCTCGATCGTTTCATCGAACCTGGCGGTGGCGTTGGCCTTCACCAGTTCGATCGCCTCGAGGGGCTCATGGGCACGGTCCTCGACCTTGGCGGCGAGGGCGGCAAAACGCTTGGAGATTTTCGGCATGAGAGGAAGGGGTGCGAACGACCGTTGGCGGTCTCCCCCGGTAGGTGAACGGAAGGGAAGGGAAGGGAGCGGATCCGGCACGGGGCCGGAGCTGGCTCATTCCTTGACGGCGACGCCCATGTTGCGGGCTGTGCCCTCGATGATGCGCATCGCCGATTCGACGCTGCTGCAGTTGAGGTCGGGCAGCTTGGTGCGGGCGATCTCCTCGAGCTGGGCCCGGCTGATCGCACCCACCGACCCCTTGGCGGAGGTGGCGGCACCCTTGTCGATGCCGGCCGCCTTGGAGATCAGCACCGAGGCGGGTGGGGTCTTGGTGATGAAGGTGAAGCTGCGGTCTTCGAAGACCGAGATCTCCACCGGGATCACATACCCGGCCTTGTCCTGGGTGCGGGCGTTGTACTCCTTGCAGAACGCCATGATGTTGACCCCGTGCTGACCGAGGGCGGGGCCCACCGGAGGTGCGGGGTTGGCTTTGCCGGCATCGAGGGCCAGCTTGATCACGGCTACGACTTTCTTGGCCATCGGCTGGGCTACGGAGGGGCTCCCTGACGGAAGCGGGGACGAAACCTCTCCGAGGGGAGAGGGAAGCTCCCCGAAGGGAGACGAGCGGATTCCACAGGGGAATCAGAGAACGTACTCCCCGGGGGGAGCTGCGGATCGCCGGAACCCGGTGGGTCGCGGCGGGCCGGTGGCAACGGGCGATGCCACCCAGGGCCGTCCTCCGCAGGGAGACGGCCGGCCAGGGAGTCAGTTCTGCTTGCTGATCTGGGAGAACTCAAGCTCCACAGGGGTTTCCCGGCCGAAGATCGAGAGCAGGGCCTTGAGTTTGCTGCGCTCCCCGGACACCTCGATCACCTCGCCCTGGAAGTCCTTGAACGGACCCGCGGTGACCAGGATCTGGTCGCCTTCGGCCAGGTCGACCTTCACCACCGGCTTCTTCTCGGCCGCGCGCTTGAAGATGCGGTCAACTTCGGAGCGGCTGAGGGGGCGGGGCTTGATGTGACCGCGGGCCTTGCCGGTGGCGCGCCGCTCCTCCTGGCCCACGAAGTTGATCACATTCGGGGTGCTGCGCACGGCCATCATCGTGTCCTCGTCGAGGATCATGCGCACCAGCACATAGCCGGGGAACACCTTCTCCTCGATCGCCTGGCGGGTGCCGTCCTTCTTCAGCTTCACCCCCGGCGTCTGGGGGATCTCGATCTCGAGGATGCGGTTGTCGACTCCCAGAGTCACGGCCCGTTGCTCGAGGGTGGCCTTCACCTTCTTCTCGCAGCTGGAGGCCACCTGCACCGCAAACCACCGGGCCACCTGGGGCTTCTCGGCGCCAGGCTGCTCCCCCTCGGGGCTGACGGCACCCTCACCGACGGGGAGCCCGGGATCGACGGCATCCTCGCCAGCAGCGATCACGTCGGGCGTGGCCGGCAGCTCGAGCACCTCGGGATGGTCGTGATCGATCTCGGACACGGCAGACACAGGAGAGGACATCAACGGAACACCTGCAGCGACAGCCAGTGGTAGAAGCGATCGATCGCAGCGATCGCCGCAGCCGACAGGCCAACCATCAGGATCACGGCCACCGACTCGCTGAACAACTGCTGGCGGCTGGGCCACACCACCTTGCGCAGCTCCTCCATCGTGGCGGCGATGAAGCCGCCCTCCGGCTCCGGGTCGAGCGGCGGCTCGGCAACGGCGAGCGGCTCGGGCCGTTCATCGGCGCGGCTGGGAGGTGGGGTGGTGGCTGGATCCACAGGGGGGAGACGCTGGGATGCGTCGTCACGCATCGCAAACATCCACCCTACCGGACGTCCTCCCCGCTCCCGGCCGCAAGCGCGCGGAAGCGCAGCGGAGCTCCCTCCTCCCCGCCTGGCTCCACCCGCACGCCCCTGGCACCGCGGAAATGCTCCGCCAGCAGTTCGGTGGCCAGAGGGTTCTCGATCCTGCGGCGCAGCACCCGACGCAGGGGCCGGGCGCCGTACTCGGGCTCATAGCCCTGGCGGGCCAGCAGGGCCACCACCGCCTCGTCCACCTCCAGAGCGAGCTGCTGCTCCCGCAGCAGGGCGGCCAGCTCGGCCAGCTGCAGGCGCACGATCCGCTGCAGATCGGCCGGGCCGAGGGGTCGGAAGCGGATCACCTCATCGATGCGGTTGAGGAACTCCGGCCGGAACTGGCGGGCCAGCGCCTCATCGACAGCCTGCTCGAGCCGGCGATCGGCCTCCTCCTCCGCCCCGCCGCCGCGGGCCCGCTCCAGGATCGCCCGGCTGGCCAGGTTGCTGGTCATGATCACCACGGTGTGGCGGAAGTCGACGGTGCGGCCCTGGCTGTCGGTGAGGCGTCCGTCGTCGAGCACCTGCAGCAGCAGGTTGAACACCTCGGGATGGGCCTTCTCCACCTCATCGAGGAGCAGCACCGCGTAGGGCCGGCGACGCACCGCCTCGGTGAGCTGGCCCCCCTCCTCGTAGCCCACGTAGCCGGGGGGCGCCCCCACCAGCCGGGCCACGGCGTTGCGCTCCATGAATTCGCTCATATCGAGCCGCACCAGCGCCTCCTCCTCGTCGAACAGGGCGGCGGCCAGAGCCTTGGCCAGCTCGGTCTTGCCCACGCCGGTGGGGCCGAGGAACAGGAACGAGCCCACCGGCCGGGTGGGCGACTGCATGCCGGCACGGGCGCGTCGGATCGCCGCCGCCACCGCCGCCACCGCCTCCGGCTGGCCGATCACCCGCTCCCCCAGCCGCTGCTCGAGCTCCAGCAGCTTCTGGCGTTCGCCGGCCAGCAGCCGCTGCACCGGGATGCCGGTCCAGCGGGCCACCACATCGGCGATGTCGCCCTCCTCCACCTGCTCGCGCAGCAGGGGATCGCCCTGCAGCTCGGCCTCCAGAGCCGCCCGCCGCTGCTGCACGCCGTGGAGCGCGTCGTGGCGAAGCCGGGCCGCCTCCTCGTACTCGCCGTCGCGCTCGGCCTCGGCGATGGCCTGGCGCAGATCCTCGTCCTGCTGCAGCAGCTCCCGCAGCTCCGCCAGCCGGTCCCGCTCCTCGGCCCAGCGGCGATGCAGGGCCTCGAGGGTCTCGTGGGCCCGGCGGCGCTGCTCCTGCCGCTCCAGCCGCTCCTCCAGAGGAGCCGTTTCCGCCGCCAGCAAGGCCAGCTCCACCCGCCGCAGCTCGGCTTCGGCCTCCTCCACCACCCGCGGTTTGGAGGTCACCTCCATCTTCAGCTGGGCGGCGGCCTCATCCACCAGGTCGATGGCGGAATCCGGCAGGCTGCGGTCGGCGATGTAACGGTCGGCCAGGCGGGTGGCGGCCACCAGGGCGCCATCGGTGATCGGAACCCCGTGGTGGAGCTCGTAGCGCTCCCGCAACCCCCGCAGGATCTGCAGGCAGGTGTCGCGGTCGGGCTCGCGGATCACCACCTGCTGGAAGCGGCGATCGAGGGCCGGATCCTTCTCGATCGTGCGCCGGTAATCCTCCGGCGTGGTGGCGCCGATGCAGCGCAGGTCGCCGCGGGCCAGGGCCGGCTTGAGGATGCTGCCGGCATCGGCGCTGGAGCGCTCGGAGCTGGCCACCGCGTGCAGCTCATCGATGAACAGCACCACGCCGCCGCCGCCCGTGGCGTCGGCTTCGCGCACCTCCTCCAGCACGCTGCGCAGCCGTTCCTCGAACTGGCCGCGGAACTTGGCCCCGGCGATCAGGGCCCCCAGATCGAGGGCCACCAGGCGCAGGTTGCGCAGGGAATCCGGCACCTCGCCAGCCACGATGCGCTGGGCCAGCGACTCGGCCACGGCGGTTTTGCCCACGCCGGGTTCGCCGATCAGCACCGGGTTGTTCTTGCTGCGCCGGGAGAGCACCTGGATCAGCCGGCGGATCTCGGTGTCGCGGCCGATCACCGGATCCAGCGCCCCGGCCCGGGCGGCGGCGGTGAGATCGCGGCCGTAGCGCTCGAGGGCACCGGGCTCCGGCGCATCCGCGGGCTCCAGGCGCAGCCCGTCCGGCTCGGAGCTTCCCGCACCGGCGGCGGGCGGCGGCGAAGTCGGAGCAGCCCGGTCGCCGTCGATCCAGTCGTCGCCCCGGCGGCTCGGCAGAGGCGGCACGGAGGGGGGCGGCAACGGCGACGGCCCGACCGGGGCCGCTGCGGGCGGTGGCGGGGCCTCCTGCTGGAGTGCGACGCGGCGCGGCGCAGCTGTGGGACGCAGCTGCCGCAGCAGCAGGTCCTCGCTGAGGCCCTCATCGGCCAGCAGGCCGGCGGCCAGGCGGGGTTCGTCGAGCAGGGCCAGCAGCAGGTGGGGCACGTCGATCAGGCGCGAGCCCCAGGCGCCCCGGCGACGGTCGGCCGCCTCGAGCAGATCCTCGAGGGCTTCACCGATGTAGAGGGTGTCGTCGGCAGCCTCGGGCTGGTCGGCGCAGAAGGCCTCCAGCCGATCCAGCACCCGGTCGGTGTCGAGGGGGAGGGGCTCGATCCACGAAGCGAAGCCCCGGTCCTGCAGCAGCGTGAGCAGCAGATGCTCCACGTCCATCGCCCCGTGGCGCCAGCGGCGGGCCCGGTCCTGGCTGGCGAGCAGCAGATCCCAGGCGGCGTCGCTGAAACGATCGGGGTCGGCGGTGAGGCTGGCCGGCGCAGGGGCGGTGTCGATATCACTGGGCATGTCAGGCGGTGGCGGCCTTGGAGGAGAGCTCGATCAGTTCGATCCGATAGCCATCGGGATCCTCCACGAAGGCGATCACCGTGCTGCCCCCCTTCACCGGCCCGGGTTCCCGCACCACCGTGCCGCCACGGTCGCGGATCGCGGCGCAGGTGGCGGCCACGTCGTCACAGCCGATGGCGATGTGGCCGTAGGCGGTGCCCAGGTCGTAGTGATCGGTGTCCCAGTTGTGGGTGAGTTCGAGCACGGCGGTGTCGCTCTCGTCGCCGTACCCCACGAACGCCAGGGTGTAGCGATAAGCGGCATTCTCGCGGCGGCGCAGCAGGCGCATCCCGAGCACCTCCACATAGAAGGTCAGGGAGCGATCCAGATCCCCCACCCGCAGCATGGTGTGGAGCAATCGCATGGGGCCGGGCCTGAACGGGACCAGCTCATTCTGTCCAGACGACCGACGCGCCGTACCAACGGGCACATCGGAGCGGAGAGGGGGGGCCCATAGGATCGGCTCAATCACGTCCCCGCCCGTGTACGACTCCCTCGACCTCGTCATCGACTCGATCGTGGCCCGGGAGGTGCTCGATTCCCGCGGCACACCCACCGTGGAGGCCGAGGTGTATCTCGAGGGTGGGGCGAGCGGCCGGGCGATCGTGCCCAGCGGCGCCAGCACCGGGGCCCACGAAGCCCATGAACTCCGCGACGGCGACGCCGGCCGGTACTTCGGCAAGGGCGTGAGCAAGGCGGTGGAGAACGTGGAGGAGCGCATCGCACCGGCGCTCTGCGGTCTCAGCGCCCTCGACCAGGCGGCCGTGGATGCCGCCATGAACGAACTCGACGGCAGCGACAACAAAAGCGCCCTGGGCGCCAACGCGATCCTGGCGGTGAGCCTGGCCACCGCCCACGCCGCCGCCCGGGCCCTGAACCTGCCCCTCTACCGCTATCTGGGCGGTCCGCTCGCCAACCTGCTGCCGGTGCCGTTGATGAATGTGATCAACGGCGGCGCCCACGCCTCCAACAGCCTGGACTTTCAGGAATTCATGATCGTTCCCCACGGCGCCGGCAGCTTCCGCGAAGCGCTGCGGATGGGCGCGGAGGTATTCCACACCCTCAAGGGCCTGCTGCAGGAGCGGGGCATGGGCACCGCCGTGGGCGACGAGGGCGGCTTCGCCCCGGATCTGGGCAATGACGCCGCCGGCGACATCCTGGTGCAGGCGATCGAGAAGGCGGGCTACCGCCCGGGTGACCAGATCTCCCTGGCCCTGGATGTGGCCAGCACCGAGTTCTACAAGGACGGCCGCTACGCCTTCGGCGGCGGCAGCTACTCCAGCTCCGAGATGGTGGAACAGCTGGAGGCCCTGGTGAGCCGCTATCCGATCGTCTCGATCGAGGACGGGTTGGCTGAGGACGACTGGGAGGGCTGGAGCCTGCTCACCGAGCGGCTGGGCCGCACCGTGCAGCTGGTGGGCGACGACCTGTTCGTGACCAACACCACCCGTCTGCAGCAGGGCATCGACCGGGGCGTGGCCAACTCGATCCTGATCAAGGTGAACCAGATCGGCTCGCTCACCGAAACCCTGCAGGCGATCGACCTGGCAGGCCGCGCCGGCTACTCCAGCGTGATCAGCCACCGCAGCGGCGAAACCGAAGACGTCACCATCGCCGATCTGGCCGTGGCCACCCGCGCCGGCCAGATCAAGACCGGCTCCCTCAGCCGCAGCGACCGGGTGGCCAAATACAACCAGCTGCTGCGCATCGAGGACGAGCTCGGCAGCCAGGCCGTCTACGCCGGCGTGGAAGACCGGGGCCCCCGCGGCCGGGGCTGAGCGCCCCGCTCGCCATCCATGGCCGGCCGCTCCCCCCGCTCCTACGCCCTGCTCTCGGCCGTGGCAGCCCTCGCCACGATCGGCCTGAAGACTCTCGCCTGGCGGCTCACCGGCTCGGTGGGTCTGCTCTCCGACGCCCTGGAGTCGGGGGTGAACCTGGTGTCGGCCCTTGCGGCCTTCTGGGCCCTCACCCTGGCGGCACGGCCGGCGGACCGGCTGCACCATTTCGGCTATTCCAAGGCCGAATACTTCTCCAGTGGGCTCGAGAGCGCCCTGATCGTGGTGGCCGCCGTGGGCATCGCGGTCACGGCCGGAGAACGGCTGCTCCATCCCCAGCCGCTGGAGCAGGTGAACCTGGGCCTGATCGTGTCGCTGGCGGCAACGGCGATCAACGCGGCGGTGGCCCGGATTCTGTTGCGGGCGGGTCGACGGCTCGATTCGATCACCCTGCGGGCGGACGCCCACCACCTGCTCACCGATGTCTGGACATCGGTGGGTGTGGTGGTGGGAATCGCCCTGGTGAAGATCACCGGCCTCTCGGTGCTCGACCCCCTGATCGCCATCGCCGTGGCGCTGAACATCGTGGGGACCGGCTGGCGGCTGCTGCGCGAAACCGCCGCCGGCCTGCTCGATCGCTCGCTGCCGCCGGAGGAGGAGGCGGCCGTGGAAGCCGTTCTGGCCCGCCACCGCGGTGAGGGCATCGCCTTCCACGCCCTGCGCACCCGCCTGGCGGGAGCCCGGCGCTTCGTGTCGCTGCACGTGCTGGTGCCGGGGGTGTGGAGCGTGAAGGACGGCCACGACTTCTGCGAGCGGCTGGAAGGGGAGATCACGGCTGCCCTGCCCGGCTCGCATGTCTTCACCCATCTGGAGCCGATCGAGGATCCGGTGGCCTGGAGCGATCAGGGATTCAGCTGGGAGTGAAGGGACGACCGGTTGGAGGGCTGCCATCCAAGCCTGCGATGGCCATGCTGGAAAGCGGTTGCCAATTGTTTTCCATGGCCCTTCTCGACGATCTGATCGGCGGCGTTGTCAGCGCCGTTGCCGGTGACAAGGCCCCGGCCCTCAACGACTTCCTGCGCAGCAACGGCGGCGTGACGGGTCTGGCCCAGAAGTTCCAGACCGGCGGCGCCGGCGAGGTGTTCACCAGCTGGGTGAGCACCGGCCAGAACCAGGCGATCACCGCCGACACGATCAACCAGGTGCTGGGCAGCAGCCAGGTGCAGCAGTTCGCGCAGCAGCTGGGGATCGACCCGAAGCAGGCGGCGGACTTCATCGCCAGCAACCTGCCCAAGGTGATCGATCAGCTCACCCCCGATGGTCAGGTGCCTGGGGCACCGCAGGCCTGAGGCGGCGGCGTCCGCGGGCTGGAGGCAGAGGGCCGGGAGCTAAGCCGGCGGACCGGCGATCTGATCGATCCGGCCGTCACGGCGCAGCCGCCCCTGGACCCGCAGCCAGCCCCAGCCCACCGGCAGCCCCAGCAGCAGGGGCACGACCGTGTACATCGGCCGTGGGCCTGCGGCAAGCAGGGCCGCGGCCACCCCCAGGGCTCCAAGCAGGAACGACTGACCCGCACTCTGCTGGGCCAGGGCGAGGCGACGGAGCAGCCTGTCGGTTTCGCCGGCACGGATCTGAACCTGCAGATCCCCCTGTTCAATGCGCGAGAGGCTCTCGTCGAGACGGCGGGGAATGCCCAGGGCCCGGCTGCCCACATCGGCCGCCTGGCGGGTCAGTTCGTTGAAAAGGTCGTTGGGCCCGGTTCCACCAGCGGTCATCAGGGGCAGCAGGTAGGGGCGGGCGATGGCCACCAGGCTAAAGGCGGGATCGAGGCTGCGGCCCACCCCCTCGAAGGTGGAAAGGGCCCGCATCACGAAGATCAGCTCCGGTGGCAGGCGAAAGGGCTGGCCATAGACCAGGTCGTAAAGGTCGCCGGACAGACGATCGAGCACGCTGGTGTCGAACGGCGGCGTGAGCGCCTCGGTGAGCATCAGCCGCACCAGCCGCCGCACCGGACCCGGATCGATGGCGGTGGCGATCACCCCCGCCTGCTGCAGTTCCTCCACCAGGGCCGAGGCATCGCGGGCCGCCGCCGCCCGCACCATGCGCCCCAGGCGGCTGCGCAACCGCTCGGAGATCTGCCCCATCATCCCGAAGTCGTAGTAGATGAGGGCGCCATCGGCAGCCACCGCCAGGTTGCCGGGGTGCGGATCGGCGTGGAAAAAGCCGAACCGCACCAGCTGCTGCAGGTAACTGGCCGCCCCCTTCTCCGCCACCGCCGCGGGGTTCACCCCCGCCGCCAGCAGGGCGGGGCGGTCGGTGATCTTGATGCCGGGCACGTAATCGAGGCAGAGCACGCGGCGGGAGCTCAGCTCCCACACCACCGCCGGGATGCGGATGAGGGGATCATCGAGAAACTGCTGGCGGAAGCGGGCGGCGTGCTCGGCCTCCAGCCGGAAGTCGAGTTCACGCAGCAGCACCCGCCGGCATTCCTTGGCGATGCCGACCCAGTCGCGGCCCCTCCCCCACACCGGATGGCGCTGCACCGCCGCCGCCACCTGCTGCAGCACCTCCAGATCGAGGCGGAACAGGCGCTCCAGGCCCAGGCGCTGCACCTTGAACACCACCTGCCTGCCGCTGCGCAGGCTGGCGCGGTGCACCTGGGCCAGGCTGGCCGAGCCCAGGGGGTCGACCTCGATGTCGATGATCTCGGCGCGGCGCTCCCCCAGCTCCTGCTCGAGGATCGACTCCACCACGGCGAAGGGGAAGGCCGGCACCCGGTCCTGCAGATGGGCCAGCTCCTCCACCACGTCGGCGGGGAGCACGTCGGGACGGGCGGAGAGCAGCTGGCCCACCTTAATGAAGGCCGAGCCCAGCTCCAGGAACTGGGCGGTGAGCCAGCGAGCGCGGCGACGCTGGCGGGCGGCGGCCCGCTCGGCCGTCCAGCCGCCCCGGTAGGTCCAGCGGCGGCTGTCCCACCACAGGCCCACCAGCAGCTGCAGGGCCAGGCGCCAGATCCGCAGCGGCCGCCCCAGCCGGGCCAGCCCCCCCCCGGGGAGGGTGAGGGCGGCCATCAACCCGGACCCCGGGGCTCACGCTCAAGCCGGCGGGCGACTTCGGACACCCGGGCCCGCAACGCATCGATCTGATCCTGGGGATCGTCCGTCGGGGCGGGCGGTGAGGGGAAGGGGGCTTCGCCGCGCTCCAGCCGCTCGGCCTCGCGCTGCACCTCCTCCCAGAACAGGCCCAGTTCCTCCTGAAGCCGGGTGGGAGCCTCCTGGGCGATCACCGCCAGCCCGGCGGCGGTATCCGCCAGCCCACTGCCCACCCGGGCGATCACGCGGTTCAGGGCGGCCTGAAGCAGAGATTGCGGCGCGCTCATGTCCGAGGCTGTGGATGATCGAACTGTGGCAGATCAGGGCTGCACCGTGGGATCACCCACCGTGCCCTGTCCGGCCGACGGTGGCGGTGGCAGGGCCTCGAGGGGCTCAGGCGGTGGGGCATCGAGGGCCGGATCGGGGGCCGGTTGCGGCGGACGCTGAATTTCCTCCAGCCGCAGGCGCTCGTTTTCGCGTTCGCGGCGTTCGATCTCCTCCTGGTCCCGGCGTTCGAGCTCCGCCTGACGACGTTCGAGTTCCTGGCTTTCCTTCTGCTTGAGACGCTCCTGCTCGAGGGCGTCGAGGTCGGCGCGCAGGCTGCGGGTCTCGGCCCGGTGGCTGCGGCGCAGGCCCTCGAGGCCCGTGCCTGGGAAGGCCTTCACGCCGAAGGACTGCCGGCCGCCGAGCCCTTCACCGGGCCGCAGCTCGATCAGCCGCTGGGTCAGGCCATAGCCGATCCCGAAGCAGAAGCCCAGCATCAGCCACACCGGCCAGCTCCAGGATGACGTTCCAGCCCGCTCGCCACCGCGACGGAGGCGCGGGCTCACCGCACCGGAGGGCGGGGGCGGAGGGGCCGAAACCATGGGCGAGAGCCGATGTGGAGCCATCTTGCCGGGCCGTCCGCCTCCGTAGCCATGGGGCAGGGCCGCCGCTGCAACCGCGTGGCGCGTCTCGTTGACAAGGCCTTTCTATCTACCATCACCAGCGAGTCACCATCTTGATGTGGTTGAACTTGATGCTCTCCAGGCACTGGACGGCCTTCAGTGGCTGGGGTCGGGTGAGGAGGCGGGCAAACGATTCGGTGTGAGTCAATCCACGGTGAGTCGCCACTGCGCCAAGGCGCTCAGGGTTTTCGATCTGACCCTGGAGCGACGCCACGGCGAGTGGGACCTGTTCGGGGATCACACCTATCTGGATCTGGAGAGGAGCGTTCACCAGAGGGCCCGCTGGCTAGGGCATCGTCCGCTGCGTCTCGAAGCCACCTACTGGAGCGCACCCGTCATCGGCCCCGGCCTTCCTGCCGAATGGATCCTGGGTCGTTCGAACATCGTGGGGATTCAGCGCAACTTTCAGCTGCTGCAGGACCGGGTGGTCGATGGCTGGATCGCGGGCCTGCCCGACCTGCCCACATCGGCCCACCCTGACCTTGCCGCGATCGCCTTGACGCGCATGCCGGTCTTCTTCACCTGCGCTCCCGGCCATCCCCTGCTGGATCGCGACTCCCTCACCTACGCGGAGATCGCCGAGTTTCCCACCCTGGCCCTGCCCGCAGGCTCCTATCCGCTGGTCGAGGCTGCCCTGAAGCGCATCGGCCTGTGGACGAACGAGGTCCGGATGCGGCGCTATCGCCGGGACCTATGGGAGGGCCAGTGCGAGGACCGACTCGTGATCGGCTACGGCACGCCGCTGAGCATGCAGGCCAGCGGCGACAGGCTGTGCCGGCTGCCTCTGGATCTGCCCTTCGAATCGGGTGATGCGCTGGTGGTGCACAGGGACTTTCTGGAGCATCCCCGACTGGTGGAGCTGCTCAGCCACCTTGAAGGCCGCTTCAGAGCCCTGGCCCTGGCATGCCCGGAAGTCACGACCTGCCGGCGCCAAACGCGCGAGCAGGTACCTTGCTATGCGCATTCTGCATGATGTGTCCGATCAGCTTGACCGCTGGCGGCATCGCCGCGACTCTTGCCCCAATGATCAACCCATGATGTGGTTGAACTCGGAAGCCTCACCGCCTTTGACTACCTGCAGTGGCTGAGAACGGGAGCACGCGCGGCCGATCTCCTGAACTGCCACCCGTCAAAGATCAGCCGCGATGCCAGGAAGTGCCAGAGCATCTTTGGAGTTTCGCTCACCAAGCAATCAGCCGAGTGGCGGATCACCGGTGACGTCACCCTGCTGAATGCCGAACGCTACGTTCACCAGAGATACCGCTGGAATCATGACCTCCCCCTGCGACTGGATGGGCAGCACTGGATGCGCGATTCCTACGCCGACCTGCCATTGAATGGGTGGATCAAGGGAAACCTGAATTACCTGGAGTATGAGCAACCGCGCTCACTGCTGAAACAGCATGTCATCGACGGCTGGCTGTGTTGCGCTCCCGACCATCCTGACGATGATCCCGAACTCACGCCCATCACACTCTGCTCGATGCCCTGCCAGCTCACCGTGAAGAAGGGTCATCCCCTGGCAGAGCTGGGACCATCCCTGACGCTTGATCATGTGCGCTCCTATCCCCTGCTGCCGCTGCCCGATCAGTCGTTTCCGGTGTTTGCGTCCCTGCTCAGGTCCCTCGGCCTCGGCGGCCAGGGCCGTGCGGAAACCCAGTCGTCCTCCGTGCCGGTGGAAGATCTGCTCATCGGGATCGCCTCGCCGCTGACACTCGGCAGCTACGGCCCCGACTACGTGGTGCTGCCCATCCAGCTGCCGATTGTCTTCGGCGACGTGCTGATGGTGCCATCCGAGTTTGCTGATCACCCGCGCACCCGCATCCTGGTGCGCACGCTGATGGAGCATCTGCGCGCCATCACCGCTGGGATGGCCGACGTTGTCATCCATGAGGGTGGGAGCACAGTCGCGCGCACGGGCAGCGCTTACGTCGTGTAATCGGCGTTGATGCGCACGTACTGGTCCGAGAGGTCGCAGCCCCAGGCCACGCCGGCGCCAGAGCCCTCACCCAGCCGCAGCCGGATCACCACCGTGTCGTCGCTCAGGTAGGCGCCGGCGGCCCGCGCGCGCAGGTAGGCGCTGGCGGCGGGGCGATCGAACGGCAGGGGCTGGCCGGCGGCCATCAGCTGGTGCTCGCCCAGCCACAGGGCCACGGCGTCGGGATCGAAGGCCACCCCGGCCCGGCCAGCGGCCGCCACGATCCGGCCCCAGTTCGGATCGCGGCCATGCACGGCGCACTTCACCAGCGACGAGCCGCAGACGGTGCGGGCGACGGTGATCGCGGCGGCATCGTCCGGGGCACCCTCCACCCGCACCTCGATCAGGCAGGTGGCCCCCTCGCCGTCGCGGGCGATCGCCCGGGCCAGGTGCTGCGACACCGCCGTCAGGCCGGCCTCCAGCGCCTGCCAGTGCTCGGGGCCCAGGGGCTCGCCGGCGGCAAATGCCAGGAAGGTATCGTTGGTGCTGGTGTCGCCATCCACCGTGATCGCGTTGAACGAGCGGTCCACCGCCCGCCGCACCATCGCCTGCCACGCTTCGGCCGGCACGCCGGCGTCGCAGCTGAGATAGCCCAGCATCGTGGCCATGGCGGGGTGGATCATCCCCGACCCCTTGGCCATGCCGCCGATCCGCAGCCGCCGCCCGCCGAGATCGGCCTCCAGGGCGATCTCCTTGGCCACCAGGTCGGTGGTGAGGATCGCCTGAGCGGCAGCCGCTCCGCCCTCGGGTGAGAGGGCCGCCACCAGGGGATCCAGGCCCGCCGTGAGGGTGTCCATCGGGATCGGCACGCCGATCACGCCGGTGGAGCAGATCAGCACCTGCTGCTCGTCCAGCCCCAGCCGCTCGGCCAGGGCGGCGGTGGCGGCGAGGCTGTCGCAGAGGCCGCGCTCACCGGTGCAGGCGTTGGCCTGGCCGGAGTTGGTGAGCACCGCCCGGGCACGGCCGCCGGTGGCCGCCAGCCGCTCGGCGCAGAGATCCACGCAGGCCGCCCGCACCCTGCTGAGGGTGAAGGTGCCGGCGCACACCGCACCCTCGGGGGCCAGCAGCAGGGAGAGGTCGGGATTGCCCGAGGGCTTCAGACCGGCGGTGATGCCGGCGGCCAGGAATCCGGCCGGAGCGGTGAGACCCCCGGGAATGGGCTGCCAGACGGGGGCGGACGACGACGCGGCGGTCACGGGGCGGCGGGACGGACGCCCCATCCTCTCGCCCCATCCCCCTGCGCCGGTCGGGGGACGGCCGAGTTCCCGTTGCCTAGCCTGATTCTTCACCTCGTCCCCCATGGCCCCGATGGACCGGCTCTGGCAGAGGGTGCGGAGCACGTTCATCGACGTCATCGAGTGGACCGACGACGACCCGCTCGCGGACGGACGGGGAGCGGACACCCTGGTGTGGCGCTTCGATCGCCACGGCGGCGCCATCCGCATGGGCGCCCAGCTGATCGTGCGCGAGGGGCAGTGGGCTGTGTTCGTGAACGAGGGGCGGATCGCCGATGGCTTCGGCCCGGGCCGCCACCGGCTCAGCACCCGCAACCTGCCGTTGCTCACCAGCCTCCTCTGTCTGCCCTACGGCTTCGAGAGCCCGTTCAAGGCGGAGGTGGTCTTCGTGGCCACCCGCCTGTTCACCGATCAGCGCTGGGGCACCCGCCATCCCCTGATCGTGCGGGACCCCGAGCTCGGGCCGGTGCGGCTGCGGGGCTTCGGCACCTACACCCTGCGGGTGAACGATCCCGGCTGGCTGGTGCGGGAGATCACGGGCAGTCAGGCTCGGCTCGGGCTGGACGCCATCACGGAGCAGCTGCGCAACCTGATCGTGAGCCGCCTGGCCGATCTGCTGGGGAAGGCGGAGCACCCGATCACGAGCCTGGCCGGCCACTACGACGAGCTGGCCCGCGAGCTGCAGCTGCGGCTGGCGGAGGAGGTGCAGGAGTACGGGCTGGAGATGCCCACCCTGCTGATCGAGAACCTCACCCTGCCACCGGAGGTGGAGGCAGCCCTCGACCGCCGCAGCAGCCGCGTTCTCGGCGGCGAGCCCCTGCCGGGGCGCGGGGAAGGCAAACCTCCCCTGCCCCCACCGCTTCCGGTTCCCGCTCTGGCGCCATCGGCGCAGGAGCAGGCATGAACTGCCCCGGCTGCTCCGCTCCCCTCACGGCGGGGGATCTGCACTGTTCCTACTGCGGCAGCCGGGTGGATGTGGATCTGCAGGGCTGGGCCAGCGCCGCCAGCGACGGCTTCCGACCCGATCTCCGCTGCCCCGAGGGTCACGGCCCCCTGGAGACGATCCGGATCGGGGCGGCCGCCGACCTGTGCCTCGATCGCTGCCCCGTCTGCCTGGGGATGTTCCTCGAGCGCGGCACCCTCGACGCCTTGCTCCGCCAGGCGGTGGGACCGGTGTGGGAGGTGGACACCCCCCTGCTGAACCGACTGGCGGAAACCCCCCGCAACAGCCCTGTCGGCCTGCGCTACCGGCCGTGCCCGGCCTGCGGCGACCTGATGAACCGCAGCCTGTTCGGCCGGCGCAGCGGCGTGATCGTGGACCGCTGCCGCAGCCATGGCACCTGGCTCGATGCGGGCGAACTGCGGCAGCTGCTGGAGTGGACCCGGGCCGGGGGCGCGCTGCGCCACCAGGAACGGGAAACCGAGGCCCGGGAGGCGGAGGAGCGGCAGCGGCGGCGGGAGGCGGCGGAGCGCGAGGCGGCCCAGGAAGACGACCTGCTGAGCCTGCTCGGACGGCGGCTGTGGGGGAACGGCCGATGAGCCGGCAGCAGCGCCGCATCGGCCTCACGGGTGGGATCGCCACCGGCAAGAGCACCGTGGGGGCGCTGCTGGCGGCCCGGGGCCTGCCGGTGCTGGACGCGGATCAGTTCGCCCGCGAAGCCCTGGCGCCGGGCAGCGCCGGCGCCCATCGGGTGCTGGAGCGTTTCGGCGAGCCGGTGCGCGCGCCAGGCGAGGGCGAGCGCTCCGCAGCGGCGATCGACCGCGGGGCGCTGGGCCGGATCGTGTTCGCCGACGCCGGCGAGCGGCGCTGGCTTGAGCAGCTGGTGCATCCGCTGGTGCGGGCGCGCTTCGTCGCCGAACTGAAACGCCTGCGGCAGGAACCCGTGGTGGTGCTGATGATCCCGCTGCTGTTCGAGGTGGGGCTGGAGGAGATCTGCAGCGAGGTGTGGCTGGTGGACTGCGGCGAGGAGCAGCAACTCCAGCGGCTGATGGAGCGCGAGGGGCTCGCCGAGGCCGAAGCCCGCCGGCGGATCGCCGCCCAGTGGCCGCTGGCGCGCAAACGCGCCCTGGCGGATGTGGTGATCGACAACGGAGCTTCTCCCTCCGCCCTGCCTGGGCAACTGGAGAACGCGCTCAAGCGTTGCGGCCCGGTCACACAAGGGTGATCTGGCTCAGGGAAGTGGCTCCATTCGCGAAGGTGTAGCCCGTGATTTCCACAAGGGCATCGGTGGCGGGGTCGAAGCCGGCATTGGCATCGTTGAAACCAATGAAGGTGCGGGTTGTGCCAGAGCTGGCAATCGTCAGGAAGGTGGCCGCCCCGTTGGCAGCGAAGTCCATGAGATTGAGCAGCACACTGATCGCCGCGCAATCAAGACCTGATGCTACGCCCAATGTTCTGATCTCGGACGGCACAATGCCGAGATCAAACTGATCAATACCGACAACAAAATCGCTGATACGCTCAACCGTGCCGCCGCCCGTCCAGAGCGCGTCGACAAGATCGGTATACGTGAAGATATCAGCATCAGCGCCACCGCTGAGCACATCCATGTCCAATCCACCAGTGATGACATCGGCTCCAGCATTGCCGGCCACCACATCCACTCCCCGCCCACCACGGATCCGGTCCGCCACACCCGAGCCCGTGATCGTGTCATTCCCATCCCCGCCATCGAGCTGGAAATTCGGCCCCACGAACGTCACTCTCGAAAAATCCAGCGCGTTCGCCTTCCAGTCGCCCAGCAGACGCACCAGCGCCCCATCCTCCGTGCCGTTCACGATCTGCTCGATCCCCGACGTCGCTCCGAACGTGGACAATCCCACGTCCACAGCTCCAGTTCCCGTCGCCACGATCCGGTCCACATCCCCGGTCCCGCCGCTATCGCGATAGGTATCAAATCCTTCGAACGTGTACGGCACACCCGACACCCACTCCGGTCCCGCACCCGTCACCTCATACGTATCCGAACCTCCCTTCCCGTCCAGCGTGTCCGCATCCCGCCCACCACGGATCCGGTCCGCCACACCCGAGCCCGTGATCGTGTCATTCCC
>JANWUR010000025.1:40756-55321 GCA_024958655.1 Cyanobium sp. FGCU6
CGATCTGCTCGATCCCCGACGTCGCTCCGAACGTGGACAATCCCACGTCCACAGCACCCTCACCCTCAGCCAGGATCCGGTCGATGCCACTGGTGCCGCTATCAGCATAGGTATCAAAACCATTGAAACTGCTCCACCCCCCATCCACAGTGCCGGCGACGAGATAGGTGTCTGCGTCCTGACCACCATCAAGCCAATCATCGTCGAAACCACCATCAAGTATATCGCTTCCAAGACCTCCCTTGAGACTATCATTACCCCAGCTACTTTCGAGAAGATCATCACCTTCTCCTCCATCAATTGTGTCATTACCGCCATAGCTGACCACCTGCTCTCCCTCCGCGTTACCGATAAAGACATCAGCATCCCAGGTGCCAAACGTAACCCTTCGATTACCAAGAAAGTAATTCAGCCATCCAGATACATCACTCAGCGAAGCGTTGGTATCACCGTCTTCATTCTGAAAATTCTCTCCGTCGATCTCAAAACCGATGTGATAAATACCATCGGCGACTGTATTTACAAGGTTCCTGCCAAAGTATTGGGTAGTCGACCCATCATTCTGCACCTCATGATAACCAGTCTCCTCCCCATTCTCATCATCCCCATGCAGGTGCACAAATAGAGGGTACTCATTGGCCTTGATCCACTGATTCAGCCGACGCAGATCTGAGCGCGTCAGCCACTGATCCGCGTACACTCCCGTGGAATCGATTGCGCGGAGGAGCAGCTGGTTGAGGCTGTTCGCGGCAGCAGCGCCGTCATTGATGTCGGTGGCAGACGTGTTTGTGCTCAGCCCACGATCCAGCTTGATGGTGTCAACAATGCGATCCAGACCAGTGCCGGTGGTGGATTGATCGCCATAGAAATAGGTGAGCCACTCAGCAACATCGCTGAGAGTGGCATTAGCATCACCGTCTTCGTTCTGGAAGCGGTTGTCGTCGGTGATGCTGAAGCCGATATGATACACGCCATCGAGCACTGTATTCACGAGATTCTGTCCAAAATATGTGGCGGTGGCTCCATCGGCCTGCACGAGGTGAAAACCCGTTTCGGAATTATTTTCATCATCACCGTGGTTGGCGATGAACAGATTATAGCGATCCTGATCGGCTCGAATCCAACTGTTGATCCATCGCACGTCACTGCTGCTCAGACGGGTGGCATCGTCGTCCGCCTGCCCGGAAGCGTTGAGGGCGGCCACACCCTGCACGATCAGCCCGTTGAGAGTATTCGCGGCTGTTGCACCACCAGCGATCTCGGCCCAACTGATCTTTCCGGCCAAGCCCTTGTCGGCAATGATGAGTTCAGTGGTGCGATCGAGATCGGTATTGGTAGTGGCGAGATCCGTTTTCAGAGCCGTGAGCCAGGCAGCCACATCAGCGATCGCCGCATTGGCATCACCATCTTCATTCAGAAATTGATTGTTGGCATTGATCTCAAAACCAAAGTGGTAGATGCCATCAAGAACAGTATCAACGAGATTAAGGCCTCGGAATTTCTGATTGGCTCCATCATTCTGGATTGAATGAAAACCCGTAGCGATGCCATTTTCATCGTCCCCATGAAAGTGATCAAAGGCACTCTTACGCCCAGGGTCACTGAGGAGCCAGGCATTCAGCGCCCGTATATCCTGGGAATCCAGCACCACATCGTTGTAGCTGCCGATGGCTTGCAAGCCTGTGACCAAAAGCGAGTTCAGCCCATTGGCGGCTTCGATTCCTGCGGCAATCGCCGAAGCTTCGGTGTTCCCGGCTAAACCGGGATCTCGCCTGATCCAACCGATGGTCTGATCCAAGCCGGACCCCGATGTCCCTGAGGGTTGGCCCCAGTAGGCGGAATAGGTGCGGAGGGTGCTGGCCATGGTTCAGACGGGGAAGGGCAGGATTTCTCGTGGCTTGAGAAAAGGATGGGCCTCGACGGCGAAGCCCGGAAGGCAGACCGCGCGCAAGTGCAATCAGGGACATCTCCTCGCAAGGCCCCTCGGAACACTCAAGGCAAGAGCTCCCTGTTGCAGCTTGATTATTGGCTGACTTGAACCTACCCCATTCACTGCCCGCGACCAGCCGCTGGACAACGACTTGATTTTTCTTGACGATTCGATTCAGGCAGTCGCCGCAACGTGGTGGACTAAATTGCACTGAACCGAAGTGAATCTTTGGTGAGAGCCATTAACAGGAGCAAAGCGCCATGGCCTCCTGTCGCACCAGTTCTCCCTCGCCCGGATGCAACTGATTCGCAGATTCATACCCACCCAGCCTGCTGAGCGACTGGAGTGCACGGCCGATCGGGCTCCTGAGGCCGGCCCCAGCCTCCAGGTTGGGCCTGGGGGGCTCAGCCCTTCAGCTTCTGGCTGAGGATCTGGTTCGCCAGCTTCGGATCGGCCCGGCCCCCTGTGCGCTTCATCAGCTGCCCCACGAAGAAGCCCTGCAGTTTGGTCTTGCCGCCGCGGAAGGCCTCCACCTCCTCGGGATGGGCCGCCAGCAGCTCCTCCACCACCGTGGCGATCGCGGCGGGATCGCTGATCATGCCCAGCCCCTTCGCCTCCACGATCGCCCTGGGCGAGCCACCCTGCTCGAGCAGCTCGGGCAGGATCTCCTTGGCGATCTTGCCGCTGATGGTGCCGCTGTCGATCAGCTGCACCATTTCGGCCAGCTGGGCCGGCTGCAGCGGCAGCTCAGCGATCGGCAGCCGGTTGGCATTCACGTGGGCGGCGATGTCACCGGTGATCCAGTTGGCCACCGCCTTGGGATCGCCGCCCGCCGCCACCGCCGCCTCGAAGTACTCCGCCATCGGGCGCTCATCGGTGAGCACGCGGGCGTCGTAGATCGAGAGGCCCAGCTCCTCGGCGTAGCGATGGCGCTTGGCGGCGGGCAGCTCGGGCAGCTCGGAACGCAGGGCCTCGCGCTGCTCGGGGCTCACCTCGATCGGCCCGAGATCGGGTTCAGGGAAATAGCGGTAATCGCTGCTGCCCTCCTTGGAGCGCATGCTCCTGGTGAGCTGCTTGCCCTCATCCCAGAGGCGGGTTTCCTGCACCACCGGCTCGCCGGCCTCGTAGGCCTTGATCTGCCGCTGGATCTCGTACTCACAGGCCTTCTGGATGGCGGAGAAGGAGTTCATGTTCTTGATCTCCACCTTCGTGCCGAAGGGCGCATCGGGCCCCCGCCGCACGGAGATGTTCACGTCGCAGCGCAGCGAACCCTCCTGCATGTTGCCGTCGCTCACGCCGAGATAGCGCATGATGCGGCGGATCTCGGAGGCATACTCCGCCGCCTCCCGGCCCGTGCGCAGATCCGGCTTGCTGACGATCTCGGCCAGGGCCACGCCCGCCCGGTTGTAATCCACCAGCGAGTGGGTGGAGCCGGCCAGACGGTCGCTGCCGGCGTGCACCAGCTTGCCGGCATCCTCCTCCATGTGCAGCCGCTCGATGCCCACCCGCTTCAGGTAGGTCTCCTTGCCCTTCTCGGCCACCTCCACCTCGATCCAGCCGTCCTCGGCGATCGGCTCGTCGTACTGGGAGATCTGGTAGTTCTTGGGCAGATCGGGATAGAAATACTGCTTGCGGTCGAACTTGCTGTGTTCGGCCACCTTCAGGTTCAGGGCCAGGGCCGCCTTCACCGCAAACTCCAGCACCTTGCGGTTGAGCACCGGCAGGGTGCCCGGCAGCCCGCACACCACCGGATCGATGTGGGTGTTGGGGTCGTCGCCGAAGGCGGTGGAGGCTGCCGTGAAAATCTTGCTGGCGGTGCCCAGCTGCACGTGGGTCTCCAGACCGATCACGGCTTCCCAGGCCCCATCGCCCGCCGGAGCGGCGTTGGCAGACCCCTTCTGTGCCATGGACGGTGCCGATCAGCTCGAAGGCCGATCCTATGGGAGCGGGGCGGCGGGGGCTGGGCCGCCGAGAGCGTCGCCGCTGAGGCCGAGGCTGCGACACACCCAGGGGAGGCTGAGGCCCTGCAGCAGCAGGTTGATCACCACCACGGTGAACACGATCCCTTCGACCTTGCCGGCCAGGGTTTCGGCCACGCCTGGGCCGAGGCCGATCACCGAGGGGATCTGGTGCAGCATCTCCAGGGCGAGGGCCAGGGGCACGGCGCCGCGCAGACCGCACCAGGCCACCAGCAGGGACTCCCGCAGGCTGAAGGGCGAGAGGGGTTGGAAGGCGAGCACGCTCAGCGGCCGGGCCACCAGCATCATCGCCAGGGCCACCAGCACACCGATCGGAATCACCGGCAGCAGCTGCGTGAGGCTGGTGGCGAGCCCGAACACCAGAAAGATCAGCACTTCCATCAGGGTGTTGAAGGGCGCCAGCACATCGCGCAGGGCGACGGGACTGATCTCCGGGTTGGCGTAGGTGTGGTTGGCGAGGAACAGCCCGGTGACATAGGCGGAGAGGAAGCCGGAGCCACCGAGGATCGTGGAGGCGCCGTAGGCGATGGCGGCGAAGGCGAGCGAGAAGAGCAGCAGCTGCTCGCGCAGCTGCACCAGGCGGTTGAGGCAGAAGCGGCACACATAGCCCAGCACGACACCGATCAGCACACCGGAGCCGATGTTCTGGATGAACAGGCGGGCCTCTTCGAGCAGCAGTCGGTCCGGGGCGAGGCCGGTCTTGCTGACCAGGCCCAGCACCACGCCGAGAAACAGAATCGCGGTGGGGTCGTTGAGCGACGACTCGAACTCCAGCAGGTGGCGCAGCCTGGAGGGCATGCGGTCGCGCACCTGCTCCAGCACGCTCAGGGTGGCGCCGGCATCGGTGGAGCCCAGGCAGGCGGCGATCAGCATGGCCACTGCCAGGGGGATGGGCCCTTGACCAGCCTCGATGCCGGACGGGGTCATGGTGAGCGCCGCCCAGATCATCAGGCCCAGCAGCAGGGAGGAGAGCACCACCCCACCGATCGCCAGCGCCAGCCCGTATTCGAGGAAGCCGCGGATCGTGCGCAACCTGGTCTGCAGCCCGGCATAGAACAGGAGCATCGACAGCCCCACGGTGTGCATGTTGGCGATCGTGGTGGGATGGAACAGCGCATAGCGCTCGGGCACCAGCAGCCCGAACAGGAGCACGCCGAGGATCGCCGGGGTACCGAGCCGCACCGAGAAGCGGCGGATCGCCAGGGTGGCCACCAGCAGCAGGCCGATCACGACCAGCACCACCGGCAGCGGCTGGCCATGGACCAGCAGGGTGGAAGCGCCGTCGTCCGCCGACGCGGTAGCCAGAAGGAGCGGCAGCGCAGCCGACATCGGCCCTGGTCGACATTTGGAGCGATCCTATGGGGACCCGCCGGTCGGAAGCGGAGCGATGCGCCAGGCTGAGCCGTTGCTGATTCTCGGTGGGGGCCTGATCGGCCTGACGCTGGCCCACGGGCTGGCGCGCCGTGGCCTGGCGGTGCGGGTGCTGAGCCGTCGGCGCGGCGAGGCGGCCGGCTTCGTGGCGGCAGGGATGCTGGCGCCCCACGCCGAGGGCCTGAGCGGGGATCTGCTGGCCCTTGGCCAGCGGTCGCTGGCGCTGGTGCCGGCCTGGGTGGCCGCGATCGAAGCCGACAGCGGCCTCACCTGCGGCCTGCGCCCCTGCGGCATCGTGGTGCCCTTCGCCTCCGCGGTTGAGCGCGACGCCTACCCCACCGCCGCCTGGGGCGAGGCCCTCGACCGGACCGGCCTGGAGCGGGAGGTGCCGGGCATCGGTGCCGGCTGGCAGGCGGGCCTGCTCTTCCGCCAGGACGGCCAGATCGACAACCGCCGCCAGCTGATGCGCGCCCTGGAACGGGCCTGCGTGCAGCGGGGGGTGGCGTTCGAGGAAGGCGCGGAGGTGGTGGAGCTGCTGACCGCCGACGGGGATGGCCTCCCGCCGCGGTTGGCGGGGGTGCGGCTGCGGCGGGCCGACGGCGGCGAGCATCTTCTGGCGGCCAGGCAGGCGGTGCTCACCTGCGGCGCCTGGAGCGCCCGGCTGCTGCCGGGGCTGCCGGTGTTCCCGGTGAAGGGTCAGATGCTGTCGCTGCAGGCACCCCGCGAGGCCCTGAAGCGGGTGGTGTTCGGGCCCGGCACCTACCTGGTGCCCCGCGAGGATGGGCTGGTGGTGGTGGGGGCCACGAGCGAACCCGAGGCGGGGTTCCGCGAGGGGCTCACCCCCGACGGCCAGCGAATACTGGAGGCCGGCATCGCGGCCCTGCTGCCGGAGGCCACGGGCTGGCCGCCGATGGAACGGTGGTGGGGCTTCCGCCCCTGCACCCCGGACGAGGGTCCCCTGCTCGGCCCGGGGCCGCTGGTGGGTCTGACCCTGGCCTGCGGCCATCACCGCAACGGCGTGCTGCTCGCCGCGATCACCGCGGAACTGATCGGCCGGTCGCTGGTGGGCAGCGACGACGACCCGGCAAATGCAGCGGCCGCCAAGCGGTGGCTCAGGGCCTTCCGCTGGGAGCGTTTTATGCAAGAAACGATGTTAACATGATTAGCCGTCGCTTCCGGTCGATTCCGCATTCAAGGGAGTCTCCTTGGTTGAGGATGAATAAACGCTATGGCTTGCCGCGAAATCAGCGTGATTTACCGGGCAGCTGTCTTTGCCTGCCCCCTGCTCCTGATCCCGATCGCCGTGCTACCGCTGCGGGCTCAGCAGAATCCGAGCGCCACGGCTTCCTCGGCAGCCAATGCAGCCGGCACGACGGTCAACAACCAATCGAATGCTCAGATCAATACGAATACCTTTTATGGTTTTGGTCCGGGTATCAATTGCCCCACCCCAACACTGTCGATATCAGGCTTCAGTGGCAGCGGCTCGGGCAGCAGTGCCGGCGATACCATCGGCGCCTCGGTGAACTCCGGCAACAATGGCGGCATTCTCACCTTTTCAATGCCGATCGGTGGCGCCAATGCCGAAATCTGCAAGGAGATCGGCAAGGCGCAGGTCCAGGCGCTGATGAGCCAGGTGAACCGCACCCAGATAGAGGCCGCCAAAACCCAGGCCGATATCAACCTGGTGACGGCACTGAAATGTGTTGAAATTCAGAGGGTGGCCGTGCTCACAGGTGCCTTCGCAGCCATGTGCGAAGGTGTGTATGCGCGAGGCGTGATGGCGCCCCCGGTGTCGGCCATGCCCAGAGGCAACGTCCAGGGTGCCGTGGTACTCAGGCGTTACAACCCATGAGCGAGATGAGCTGGTGCCGCTCTGGCTTCGCTGTAGGCGGCGCGATGTCCCTGCTGGGGTTACTGGGGGTGGCCGTCCAAGCCTCCCCGCAGACCGAAGGGAGTGTGCGTCTGCTGTTCCCGGTACTGACCGGCCGCGAGTATGGGTTGCTGAAGGCAGTGGCGCCCCAGGCCACGATCGTGGAGATCAATGGGGCAACCTTCGTGCAGGTGGCCAGCTTCAGCAATGAGCAGGTGGCCTACGAGCTGGGGCGCAGCATCCAGCGTGAGATACGGATCCCGTTCGACCTCGCCGTTACCCCAGGCGGCCCTGAGGCGACCCCGCTTCAGACGCGACCACCAACCGCCACCCTCAGGGAGGGAAGGCGGGATGAAGCAGGCATGGCAACGACGGCTGCCAGAAGCCCATTACCTCTTGAAACTGCAGCAGCAGCGCGAACACCCGCCCCGCCAAACCCCGGCGTCAACAACGTCGCGCCGGCAGCGAAAACCGCCATCACCACAGCTCCACCCTCAACACCCTCCCAGGTCGGTCGCTCCAGCCCAGAAATCATCCTCCCCACCCAACCAGCCACCCTGGAGCGGGATCCCATCCCTGATGCCACTCCGGCCGCCATCGCAAACATTCGCGTAGCCGCCGCGCCAGCCGTACCCCCGCAGGCCAAAGCCCCCAACCCGAAGCAAGCCCAAGCGGGTGATGCCTCCCCCGCCCCGGCGATCCGTTCCAACGCAACAGAGCCGCCTCCCGAACGCACAACCCCAACATCCGTACCCCATTCCACCCAACCGGCCTCATCTTCAGCAGGCGCGATCCCGCCTCAAGAGCTAACAGAGCCCACACCAGCGACAGTGATCGCCGACTACATCGCAGGCCGTGAACAGGCGGCGGCCACACCAACCACGGCCCCAAGCGTCCGTACGGAGACAGACCGGACGACCCGATCTCATGCCGATGCCCGGCGGGGAACCGTGCCGATCGCGGCGGTGACCTTGGGATTACCAGTGATCCGCAGCGAGCCGGCGCCGAACAGAGGCATCGATTACCTGTTCGTGCGGGTGCGGCAGCCCGCCGATATGCAAAAGCTGATCAGGATCACGCAGGTCGGCGACGTGTTCGCGGCGGGCGAATCGCTGCTGGTGCGCGTCGGCGTGTTCACCCGTTCGTCGAAAGGCCAACAACTGTTGCATGGCAGGATCGGCGGGCTACGCCATCATCAGCTGGAGCTGCTCGTAGCCCGTGGCGGCGAGCCCCAGGCGATCAGCTGAGCCGCACATGGCTTTTGAGAGAAGGTGATGGCATGAGCGTGAACAGCTTCAACGAGCCAGTGGCAACCACTCTCCGCCTCTACACAAGTTCACCATCCAAACGCCTGATTCTACCCGAAACTCATCGGAAGGCACTGCCCCGCATCATCACCAGGGCACTGAGCCAGGTGCTGGTGGAACAGCAGGGGCAGACCAGGCAACGCAACCGGTGCTCGATCGTCTGCGGCTCCGCCCTGATCCGTGATGCCCGGTCGGGCCGTCGCATTTGCAGCCACTGCCCTTGGGGCGCTCCGGCCGCGGGCGATCCGCTCCCGCAGCCCATGACTCCCAGTCCGCTTCTGACATCCAGAAGGAGAGCCTTCCTCGCCGTAGTCGGTCTCCGCCTGAGATGCAACCGGGAATCAAGCACCCGCCAAGGGTTCAGCAGGGCTGATGCTCGCTCAGAGCAGTCTCGACCTCTGAACGGATACGCTTGTCAGGGATGGCTCCCAGCTGATCAGCGCTGATTAGCAATGTCTGTTTCCTTCAAACCGAAGGTCCAACACCGCCTCAACAGCACTTGAACCGTCCCCTGTTCGTCACGGAACCAAGCCTGCCGCCGCTGCAGGCCTTGCAGCCCTACCTGGAGCAGATCTGGAGCCGCAGGTGGCTCACCAACGGTGGCCCGCTGCATCAGCAGCTGGAGCAACAGCTGCAGCAGTGGCTGGGAGTCAGCAAGCTCGCCCTGTTTGCCAATGGCACCCTGGCTCTGCTCACGGCCCTGCAACAACTGCGCATCCGCGGCGAGGTGATCACCACGCCCTATTCGTTTGTGGCCACCAGCCATGCGCTGCGCTGGAACGGCATCACACCGGTTTTCGTCGACATCGACCCAAGCACCGGCAATCTCGATCCCGGCCAGATTGAATCAGCGATCACCCCCGAAACCACAGCGATTCTTGGCGTACACATCTATGGCGTGCCCTGCGAGGTGGAGCGCATCCAACGCATCGCCGATAACTACAACCTCAAAGTGATCTACGACGCCTGCCACGCCTTCGGAGTGGAGGATGAGGGCGGCAGTGTGCTGAGGCATGGCGATCTCTCGGTGCTCAGCTTTCATGCCACAAAAGTATTCAATACCTTTGAGGGAGGCGCGATCATCTGCCCCGACGACCGCAGCAAGAACCAGATCGATCATCTCAAGAACTTCGGCTTTGTTGATGAGGTCACGGTGGCGGCGGTGGGGATCAACGGCAAGATGAACGAGCTGCAGGCGGCGATCGGCCTGCTGCAACTCGAAGCGATGCCGGCGCAGATCGCGCGACGGGCTCAGATCGCTGAGCGCTACCGCAGGCAGCTGGAAGGGATCAAAGGGTTGAACTTATTGCCGGAGCCACAACTGGCGCGCTGCAATCATGCCTACATGCCGGTGCTGATTGATGGGCAGGCAGCGCTGAGCCGCGATCAGCTCTACGAGCAGCTGAAAACCCACCAGATCTTCAGCCGCCGCTATTTCTATCCGTTGATCTCCGAGTTTCCGATGTACCGGCAACTGCCCTCCGCCGATCCGGCACGGCTGCCGCGGGCGATGGCGCTCAGCCGTCAGGTGCTGTGCCTGCCGATGGCCGCCAGCCTGGAGGATGGGGATCAGGATCGGGTGATCGGGGCGATCCGGCAGGAGATGGGGGCGTCATGATCAGCCAGGAGCTGCTGCAGCGCTTCCTCAACGATGAACCAGCCATTGAGGGCTGGTTCTATCCAGCCGACATCCTCAGCCTGGCAGTGATCGACTCGATCCAGGCGGCCCTTGGGATACGGGGATCGATCTGCGAAGTGGGGGTCTACAAGGGCAAATCGCTGGCCTTCCTCAGCCATCTGATCCGCACAGAGCTGGACGACCGACTGTTTGGCTTCGATCTGTTTCCCGGCAGGTTGCAGGAGGAGGCGGAGGAAAACTGCCGCCTGCATGGTGCGCCCTGCGAACTGCAGCTGATCGCCAGTGATACGGCACTGCTCACCAGCGAGCTGCTTACTCCGCTGCTCACGAGTGGTGTACGGCTGCTGCACATCGATGCCGGCCATGAGTACCACGAGGTGTTTCACCAGGCGGTGCTGTTTGCGCCGTTCGTGCAACGCAATGGCGTGATCGTATTTGATGACTACCAGGACAGGGAGTTCCCCGGGATCGAGGCAGCTGTGCTCGATTTCTGCGAGATCGATCGACCCAGGCGGTTTGTGCCGTTTTTCTCCGGTGCCAACAAGATGTATTGCTGCGAAGCCACCTTCGCCAGCACGTACCAGCAACAGCTGCTACAGATCGAAGCCGTGGCCGGCCAGTGCCGCCTCACCCGCGTGCGCGACTTCGAGCTGTTGATCGGCTGGTCGAAGCTGCCTGTGGATCCGAAGGTGTTGTTGGCACGGATCGGCGAGACAGCAGCGCCACTGTTTTACGCACTGGATCAGCAGATCCTGGCCAACCAGGCAGCCGCCAGTGTTCAGCTGAAGCGCAGCGGCATCCTCATCGGCCCACTAGCACCGGGGGATGGCTGAGATGCACCACCCCCCGCTCAGGATCGGTTTCATCGGTGGCGGCCTCAATTCCGCCGTGGGTTACACCCACTACACCTCCAGCCACCTGGACGGGCTGTTTCGCCTGGAGGCTGGCTGCTTCAGCCGCGATGCAGCCATCAACCATGCCACGGCCGAGCTCTATGCGGTGCATCCGTCGCGCACCTATGCCACTTGGCGGAAGATGGTAGAGGCGGAGGGGGGCCGTCTGGATGCAGTGGTGGTGCTTACCCCCACGCCCAGCCATGCCGAGATCGTGTCGGCGTTGCTCGAGGTGGGTTTTCTAGTGATCTGCGAGAAGGCCCTGGCCACCTCAGTGGCGGAATGCACCGCCATCGAAGGCAGCCTGGCGGAGCACCAGGGCTTTCTGGCGGTGACCTACAACTATTCCGGCTATCCGATGTTTCGCGAGCTGGTGGCCCGCTGCCGGGCTTGGTGAGCTGGGCCGTCTGCATCAGATTGAAGTGGAGATGCCGCAGGAGGGCTTTCTGCGCCGCCAGGCGGGCAGCGAGGCCCCTAGACCTTAGGCCTGGCGGTGTGTGGCCTATGTGGTTCCCAGCGTGACGCTGGAACTGGGGGTACATCTGCATCACCTGGTGGATGTGGTGGCTGATGGGCGCACACCGCAGCGGCTGATGGCGTTGGAAAGCCACGCGGGGCTGGTGGCGGAGGTGGTCTACAGAGTCCATGCGCTGGTGCTGTATGAGCAGCAGCTGGTGGTGAACGCCTGGTGTAGCAAAACGGCCCTGGGGGTGCGCAATGGGCTGCAGCTGCGGTTGATCGGCAGCGAGGGCAGCGGTGAATGGCTGCAATGCGAACCGGAGCGCCTGCGCCTGGCCCGTGGCGATGGCAGCATCCGCCTGCTGGATCCGGGATCACCGGGCCTGCTGGAGGCCAGTAAACCTCGCTATCAGCGCTTCAAGCCGGGGCATCCCAGCGGCTTCATCGAGGCCTTCGCCAATCTGTATGCCGATCTAGCGGCGGCGCTGCGCCAGCGGCAGGGGCATGCAGGCTCAGCCGCTGGCCCGCCCCAACAGCATGCTTTGGCTACTTCGACACCGTCGTGCCGCGCTGGATTCGGGAGGTGGAGAAGATCTCTTTGTTCTCGAGCCGAAGGCGCCACTTGGAGAGCGGCCGCTCGCACAGGGACATTATGCTGGATGGATCGACAACGGGCTGGATCTGTATGTCGTACATCACCCGGGGCACGCTGGTCTCATGCCGGGTCGAGCCATGCCAGATGGCCGAGTGCATCAGCAGGCAATCGCCGGGACCCAGTTCGGGCATGAATCGGTACAGCTGGCTCGTCAAGTCGGTGTGGATCTCACCCGCATCGCCGAGGTAGCCGAGGTGGTGGGTGCCGGGGTGGACGAACAGGCCCCCGTTCTGCGTCCCGCAAGGAGTGAGCGCCAAGAAGGCCGAGTAGCGTTCGAAGAAGCCGAGGCAATACGGGCTGTCCTGATGGACGAAGACCGGTTCGCGGTTGTTCTCGTCCTTTCGGACGACTCGGATGTTGTGCAGACCCGCACCGTGCTCGAAGATTTGCGCCGCCAAAGCGGCAAACTCGGGCTCGAAAAGCACCTTCGCCAAGGGATTGTCGAGTTCGAAGGAGACTTCGGTGAGGTGATTCTGCCGGGCTTTGGCCGAGCCCTTTGTCAGGGCCGCCTCGTAGGCCTCCAGGTAGGTCGCCGCCCGCGGCGCAGGCAGCAGGCCTTGTACGACGAACACGCCGGCACGGTCGAGGACTTCCAGCGAGAGCCGACTGCCCTCCAACTGGCCCGGCTGCGAAAAGAACGCCAGTTCCTCGGCGGGGAATTCAAAGAACTTCATGGCCGATCCTGCTGGGCCTTAGAGCCGGCGAGCGCGGCGGCAGCCCTGCCGTAGTACGCCTGGTCTTCAAAACTGCGGTGACGCGTGTCAAAGGCAAACTGCAGCGAGATCCGGTCCGTGGTCGATGCGACGTCGGGGCGACTGATGACGCCGTGCAAGGACGTCCGGGCATGGAAGCACACCAGGCGTCCGGGCCTCGGGTCGACTTGCACCGGATCCCTGGCGTCCTTCGCGTACTGCCAAACCGACTCGCCCAGCGCGGGATCGGTGCGGATCTTGGGGTGGATGCACAGCGGCAAATCCGGGCTGTCCGTCAGGTAGAGGACCGCTGTGTACTCATTGCGATCGAAGTGGTAGCGGAAGGAATGCCCCTGGTCCCGGCAAAGGTAGTTGGCCGAGATGGCGACGGGCAGGTCGTCCAACATCAGCAGATGGGCAATGCCGGCCGCCATATGCAAGTGGACCTCCCGATAAAGCTGCTCGATCTCCAGGAGCCCGGCGATGAGCTCCTCGCCATTCCGGGTCTTGATGTTCACGCCGTCGTTGTCGACGAGGATGCAGTCCTGTTCCATGGCCGCCCCCAGCTGCTGCGCCAGCGACGCACAGTACGCTGGCGAAAGCAGGTCGTCGAAGACTTCATAGCCCCGATCGAAGAACCGCTCGCTGAGCTGGAAACCTTTCAGTGCGTCCATATCCACCTCCCCTGCTGGCTCCCGGTCAATCGACCTTCTGGAAGGTCATTTCGCGAGGATCGGACTCGACCAGACTCTCGCTGACGCGCTTGACAACCACGCCGTACTCCAGCGGGAACAGCGTGCGGTCGGGCGTGTCCAGCTTGCGGAACAACACGATTTCAAAGTCGCGCAGCAAAACCTTCAGGCCGAATTCGGTGAAGCGCCAGCAATCCGGAACCGGGCCATGGATGCGGCAATTCAAAGGCGTGGTGATGAGGACATAGCCGCCCACCTTGACGATGCGCTTGAGCTCGCGGACCGCCGCAAAGGGTTCCACCACATGCTCCAGAACTTCGGTGCACAGCAGGGCGTCGAAGTGGCCATCCGGGATGTGCGCGTTGTGCCGGGTGATGTCGGCCACGATGTCCGGGCCGGTGTCGGCCGTGATGTCCAACGTAACCAACTTACGGCCTTGCAACTCGGGGATGTTCTTGCCCTGGTTGCCGATATCGCAGATCACATCGTCCGGCTGCAGGTAGCGGTTGATGAACTCCCGCCGCGTTTCGTTGATGAAGGCCCTGGATACCGGGAAATAGGTTTTGTCGAACTCGGAAGGCAAGGTCATCTCTGGATTCCAATAGCCTCAAGCTGGGCTCGGTTCGCCAATTATCATGGTGATGTTACTGACCTGCGCTTCCAACAGCCCCGGATGGATCGGGATGCCGATGACCTGCTGTGCCGCCCGGGCCGGGGGCGCCCCAGGGCTGATTCAAAGTCCCAGTATGGTTCTGGCTGTGGCTGCCGCCTGGCCATCGCCAGCAGCGCCGTGATGTCATGCATCACCGCCTGAATTTTGGCTCGGATCGAGCGGAATCCAGCCAGCCTCAACAGATTGAGGGCAGCGGTACGGAGGGTGGCCATGGCTCCGGCGCCATTGCCGTGATAACGGTGGGTGTCTTCATGGAGCTGGGTGTCGCAGATCCAGTGCCAGCCTTCAATGCTACAGCGGTCGCGAACCAGTCGCAGCAGGGCTTCTGGCGTGGTGCGCAGGCTAGTTAGGGCTTGCTGAATTTCGTTTGGGGCTTTTCCGACGCACCACAGGCGTATCTCT
>JANWUR010000003.1 GCA_024958655.1 Cyanobium sp. FGCU6
GAGATACGCCTGTGGTGCGTCGGAAAAGCCCACAAACGAAATTCAGCAAGCCCTACGTAGTAGGGGTCCACATCGAAGTGGGCGATCAGCGGGTGATCGCTGCGGGCCTGCTCCCAGAGCTCGCGCAGCTTGAGGTCTTGACTCCAGAAACGGGCGGTGAGCAGCTCGAACACGCTGAGCTTCACGCCGGTGCGGTTCAGCGTTTCGAAGATCGTGCAGAGGGCTGCCGGCTCGGTCTCAGCTGACAGGGTGACGACTGGGAAGACGTATTGATCAATGCGGTTGATCCACTGGGCCTCCAGCTCCTGCAGCTGGTCTTCCAGCTGGTCACGCTCAGCGCCCTGACGGGTGCGGGCGACCTGGGAGGCCCACTTGGTAAAGCCCGTGCTGCCCTTGTGGAGCGTGGAGAGCGGCATGAGCAGCTGCTCGGCCTGCAGCTCAAACGCCTCTCGCTTGGCTACGGCGCCTTTGGACCGCCGGAGGTAGTCGATGGCGTCCTCAAAGTCGGCGCCATCGATCAGGGCACGGATGTTGAGGTAGTAGCGGTGGTCGCCTACGCCGTAGAAGGCTTGGTAGAGGGAGGTGAGCCGCTGCTGGCCATCGAGCACCAGAAAGGTGTGCTCTGTGGTGGGTGGCGGTGCACCTTCAAATTCACGGCTGGAGAAGGCCCGCTGCCTATCGCGCACGCGCAAGATGCTGCCGGCGGGGTAGTTGTTGGCGATCGAGACGATCAAGGCCTGGGTGGCACTGGGCTCCCAGACGAAGTCGCGCTGGAAATCGGGCAACACCATGTCGCCGCTGTGAATCCGATCCAGCAGATCGAGGAGGGGCTTGGAGTTGGTGTCTTCGTAGATGGTCATGTACCGATTCCCTCCTTCTCAAAGAACTCCCAGGCAATCCGGTAATCCTCTACCCGATCACAGCGATCAAACGGTGCTTCGTAAGTGATCGTGCGCTCCACCGGCCCAACAGGAAGCGTGTCATCAACGATCGTGCGGGAGACGGTGCCTGATTTCATATCCGCAATGTCCTCCCAACCGGTGGTCTTGTTGGCCCCACGGCCTGAACCCTTCCGCGGGAAGCCCACCCCCGTGAGCCCCTTGCTGGCGGTGAACACAATGCGGCCGTTGCGGTCGTACCAGGTGTCGCGTTCGTATTGCTGCATCACCGGGAACTGCACGCGGTAGATGGTGATCAGTTCATCCAGAGACAGACCAAGAGCCTGGGCCACAAGCACATCTATCTCCACCAGAGCCTGGCGGCGGGCGTAATCGGTGCGCAGGGCGCAGTCGCGCTGCCAGGTGGGGGTGAGGTTGCTGAAGAAACTGTTCGGCAGGCGGAGATCCAGTTTGGCCCAGCGTTGCTGGCGGAAGGCGTCGTCCCAGCACTCGCTCCAGAGATCGGCGTAGTGGGTGGTCAGGCAATTGAGAACTAGTGCGCGGATGAGTATTTGATCACTATTTGGGGCTTCGCTCAGACTGGGAAACCTCCGTAGTGTTGACTCATAGAGGTCTCCCTTGCCAGTTGTCTTAATCCAAAAGTCGGCTGGTATTGACGACAGCATTCCTGAAAATGATACTGCTTCTTTCTGATCTCTAAAAGTCAGTGAGATCACCGGATGGACATGGCCCGATCGCTTAAGGCAAAGAATCGGAACCAAAGTTCTCTCTCCTGCCTGGCTGAGTTGGCGTCTGCATGCTAGCCGATAGAAATCGGTGACCGGCTTCTTGTCGCACCACGGCACCCGCGCCGTGCGTGCCAGGTATTCAGAGGGCGTGACATCCGGGCGATAGTTCGTGCGGGGCAGGTAGTCGTCGGAAAGGGTGGTGAGATCAAGGCAGTCGTAGTGCCCCTTTTCGGTGCAGACGGTGCGGGGTGTTTTGTAGAGCGGCGAGCCCACATAAAAGTGGGGTCCAGAGAGCACAAGTTCTGATGAATCTCTGGGAAAACCCGTATCTCGACGAATCGTGCCGTCTTGCTGGGCAATGGTTTCGTTCCAGTGCTGCGTGGCATAGATCTCATCTGAAGACAAATCACCGAGCCGCTTCGGGGCGGCAGCGAATTTTTCCAGCACGCTCTGCAGTTGTTGCGAATGCAGCGCTGGTAAGCGCGCCTGACGGGCCGGGGTGCCGGGTTCGTCGTAGAGCTGTGCAAAGAGCGCCAGGCTCTGCTCGCCAACCGGAATCAAGCGCTGGCGATGGCCGGCGGTATTCCATTTGCCATCCTCCGTCTTGATTCCAGGAACCATGCCAGCCCCGTCATGGGCAAAGCAGGAGTCAATCGCCTTGGGCGCGAAGACATTGGCTAAGTGGATGAAACTGGGCTGGCGTGAGGCGCCATAAATGTTGATGCCGAATCGCCTCGTGCCACCGATCGGGAACAGAATCAGCTCATTCTCAAACTGAAAGTGATTGCGCAGACGCCCATATAGCAACTCCCGCAACGCCCCACCCTTCGGGTCGTCGTATACACCCTCTGGATGCAGAAAGCCCTGGCACCCTTGCCCTGAAGCTACCCGCCAAGCCTGGGGTATGAAACACTTGAACAGGTTCGCCTTGCTGCCCACCAGCAACGGATAATTCGCCAGCGCATTGAGAAAGGCCTGACTGCCGTTCTGCCCTTCAAACTCCTCCAGATAAGCCGGCTGCAGTTCCGGATTGGCAGAGAAGGCGGCGCCGCGCCGCTTCGCCAGCTCGCTGGCACTTACCTTGCGGATCAGCACCATTGGGTCGGTGTCGCCGATCACGCCCTTCTCCTCCCACTCTACCTTCAGCCAGGGCGGGTTGCCCACGATTAGATCGAAGCCACCGTTGCCCAGAAGATCCGCAAACTCCAGATCCCAGTGCAGTGGCCGGATGCGCTTGGCCACGGCTTCGACCTGCTTGAGCCGCTCAAATTCTGTTTTGAGCTTCTGCACATCTACAAAGCCGTGGCGATCGGAGAAATCCACCGCCAGCTGCTTGGGCTGGGTGTCGGCGAAGAGAGTGCCCTGGCCAAGTTCTGGAGCCACGCCCTGCTCCAGATCGCCCAGGATCATGCTCAGCTCCAGCAGCCAGGTGTCACGGCTGGGCAGTGAGCCCGCCTGACGAATCGGCCAGAACCACAACGCCACCCAGTAGTCCATCGCCCACTTCAGCCGCAGACGCGCGTTGGTGTTGGCCACATCTCGGCCCAGCACTTCCTGCTCCTGGATGCGGTCTTTGAGTTTCAGCGGGATCCAGGAAGTGTCCTGGGCTCCGGTGGGGTCTTGAGCCCCTGGCTCTTCCCACACCGGCAGGGGATCGGTGGTGCGTTGGCGCAGTTGCTTTTGTTGCGTTGCCCAATCCTTCCAAAGGGCATCAACCAGCTTGCTCAGCCGCAGCAGGTGGGCGATCTGGGCTTCGGTGAAGGCCTCGCCCACAAACGCTTTGTTCCAGCGCTTGCACCGGTTAATCGCATCGGGTTCCAGCTCCTTGATCACCTTGTCGGTGTAGGCCGCCATGCCCGGATCGGGCAGCAGGAAATGGAAGATGGCGTCTTCAGGCAGTTCCGCATCCCAGGCCAGCTCTTCTGGGGCGTGCTCATGCCAGATCTTGGCGGGCTTTGCCTTGCGGCCACCATCGGTGGGAAGCTGGCTCACCCGGTAGATCTGGCGCCTGGCACCGATCAACGAATTGCCGCACACCAGCTGCTGGCTGAACCAGGGCACAAAGGCGCGGCCGTTCTCCGGCGTGAAGATGCTGTTGAGCCAGAGGCTCACCTCCGCCAGCTCCACCGCCACCGGGTTGAGGTCCACGCCGAACACGTTCTGATCGGCCAGGCGCATCTTCACCTTCTGCAGCTCGGTGGCGAACTGCTCGTGGGGGATGCTCTTGCCGGTTTCCTGTTGGCGCAGCTCCAGATACTTCTGGGCCAGCTGATTCACCACCTCATTGAGGAACGCGGCCGAGCCCATGGCCGGTTCGCACACCTTCAGCTGCAGGATGTCGGTTGCTGTCTTGCCCGGCAGTAGCTCCTTGAGCGCGTACCTCACCAGGCACTGGGTAAGCGATTCAGGCGTGTAGTAGCTGGCGCTCTTTTCTCGGTCGCGCCCTGCCAGGCGGTAGATGAAGCTGCCCTTGGGGTGGCACTTCGGCTTGCCGGTGCCGGGATCGGGCACGATTTCTTCGGCCTTGTAGGCCTTGAGCTGTTCGGCGGTCACAAAGTGCCCCACCTCCAGCTCGTCGTGGGCCTGCCCGCTGGCTTTGGTGGTGTCGTCGTCTCCCTCGTCGTCGCCGTTTTCGAAGTCGTCGTCGTCGCTGACGGCGGCTTTCCCTTTTTTCGGTGCAGGTTGCACCTCGTAGAGGTCTTCCTCGGCGAAGAAGCCTCGGAAGCTCAGCAAGGCCTCATACACGGCGCCCAACTGGTTGATGCCCAGCTGGGAGTAGCTCACCCGGCCGCGCCGTTTGCCCTTACCTTCCTTGGTGAGCGACATCAGCTCGATCACCTCGCGCAGCACCACGTTGCGGAAGCGCACGCGCGTGAGCGTGGGCATGCGCTCGGGATCGAACAGGTGCGCCTTCAGCGGCGTGAGCCGGAAGCTGTCGTGGAAGGGGTCATCGCACTCGGCCAGCGGTAGCTGGGCTGTTTCGTCGTCGCGCTTGGGGTAGCCCTCCCAGATCATCTGGAACAGCCGATCCAGCGAATCGCTGATGTAGGTGCTCTCCTTGTCCTCCTCGCTGCCGAGCTCAGCGGTGTCCATGTCACGCAGGCTTTCGAGGCTGTAGCCCAGGCGATACACATCACTGCCCATCGGCGCATAGCCCAGATCGGGCCGGCTCTCGATGTAGAAGAGGAACAGCAGCCGGTACATGTACCGGAGGCATTCGAGCGTGAGCTGGTCGGCGTCGGTCTTGCCTTTGAACACCCCTTCGCCCTTGCTGCGGCGCCAGTGGATGGCCTCGTTGCCGAGCAGCTCGATCGAGCGGCGCAGGGCGTACTTGAGGTCGCCGCTCACCTCATAGGCGTGCTTGTGGCTGTTTTCGTCGAGCTCATCAAGCAGGGGCGTGCCACCGCCCGTGGGGCAGGTGTGCTCGCGGTGCAGCAACGTGGCCGCCGCCAGCACGGCATCGGGGTTGTTCTCGCCCAGCAGCGCGTTCAGCTCAAAGCGCAGCAGCCGTGACGCCGCCCACTTCTGCCGATCGATCAGCAGCAACTGGTCGCGGCTCACCGCCAGCACCCAGCGCGGCGGGATGTCTTGGGCGAAGATCCGCTCGCTGATCAGCTCCTCCCAGGTTTCGCCCTCCAGCACCAGGCCGAGGGAGGGGTCGTCGATCTGGCAGGCCCAGCTGGTGGCGATCGTGAGCTCCAGCGGATCGGCCGGCTCATCGCTGGGGTTGAAACACTCCACCACCCACAGCCAGGGTTCCCCCTTGGCGTTGGTCACCTCCCCGAGCAGCGGGATCTGATAGGCCTCGCCGCCGATCAGCACCGGCTCGGGCTTCGGGGCGAAGGGATAGCCCAGGGCCTCGCAGAGCGGCGCAAACAACAGCTCCCGTTGCAGGCGCAGCCGCTCGGCTGGCTCCCCCGTGATCCCGAATTCCGCCTCCCTGAGCTTCTGCCAGGGTTTGCGCAACGCCCGGAAGCGCGCATCCGGCGTGCTCACCTCCGCGCTTGGATCCGCTTGAAGCTGGACCTTGGCCTCCTCCGCCCAGCGCTCGCGCACCTTCTTGATGTCGCCCGTCAGCACGCTCTCGAGGTAGTGGGCGGAATAGAACTCGTTGGCGTTGTGGATGCCGGGGAGGGCCATGGTCAGGGGGTGGCGGGCGTCGAAAGCGAGCAGGCGACAGAATGGGGGGACCGGAGCGGACCCCATGCGGACTTTTTCAGCGGTGATCGAGCGCTGCCCTGAAACCGGCCTGCTGGTGGGCTATGTGCCGGGGTTCCCAGGAGCCCACAGCCAGGCCGAAAGCCTCGATGAGCTGCAGGCCAACCTGCAGGAGGTGATCGCCTTGCTGCTCGAGGATGGCGAACCGCGCCTGGATGCCGATTTCGTGGGGCTCCAGCAGATCTGTATTCCGGCCTGACGGTGGGATCGCTACCAGTTCTCAAACCTTCCGAAGTGGTTGAGATCCTGAGAAAGCTCGGCTTCGAGATGGTCCGCCAGCGGGGCTCCCACCAACAGTTCAAAGACTCATCAGGACGTTTCACGACCGTTCCCTTCCATAAAGGCCGGGACATTTCGCCGCCATTGCTTCGCCAGATCGCAAAAGACATCGGCATGACCCCTGATGATTTCATCAGCAACCGCTGAGGCCCTTTGACCGTTCTATCCCGAAGTCACGCACCGCCTGGATATGTTCAGGGCTGAGATCAGGGAAATCACTGAGGATCTCGTCCTGGCTCATGCCACTGGCCAGATACTCGAGCACATCCGACACGGTGATGCGCGTCCCGGCGACACAGGGCTTGCCGCTGCGCACGCCTGGCGTGCAGGTGATCAGGGGAGGTGGGGAGCTCATGGGAGTTGGACAGTCGGGACAGGGGCTGATGGAGCGCTAAGGAGAGCCGTTATGGCGCTGCGCGACCCTTGTGCCCCCTCCTCAAAGATCGCTGGCTGCGGAGCATCGACGCGATCAGGCAGTTCGAGCTCCACTCCGCCGCGACTGGCGAACGCAGCATGGATGCGGATGCCCACCCCCTGCGTCGCAGACGGGGCCTGCTCGTCGTCGTTGCCAGGGTGGTCGGGAATCGAGACCATCTCGGGCCACCTGCTGGGATGCCCTTCATGCTGGCAGCGTCGGAGGCTGGATCACTGCAAGGCGGCCCGCTCGGGGGCGCCACAATGACGTTCATGGAGGAATCCCTGCTCACAATCCACCTCGACAGAGCCCTGGCGCACCAGCTGGAAGCCGCCTGCGCCGAGACCGGTCGCTCGCGCGGGGAGATCGTGCGCGATGCGCTTCTGCGCCAGCTGCCGCTGATCCGCTTCGAGCAGCTTCGGCGCCAGGCCCTGCCCTTCGGCGAGGCGGCCGGCTGGCTCACGGATGAGGACGTGTACAGGGCTGTGTCCTGAACAATCTCTGTGCCCGGAGTCGTGAGCGCCGCGCTGGTTGATCGGCGGTTCATCTCAGGCCTCCCGATGCAGCACGGCCACCACCTTCAAGTAAGGGGCCGGTTCGATGGTCATCACCTCGTTCACAAAGCGCTCGTGGTCGTCGAAGCGCACGTCGATCGCCTTCTGCTGGGCCAGGCGCCGCTTCTCCTTGATCTGCTGCGGCCGTTGATCATTGGCGTAGCTGAGCTGCAGCTGCTCCACCTGGCGGCCTCGTAATCGCTTGAGGCGTTCGCGCTGGGCCTGCAGCTCCGGTTGCATGCGGGCGGTCCAGCGATCGGCGCAGCTCATCAGGTAGTCGTTGGCCCGCCTCACCGCGAAGGGAAGCTGCTTGCCCAGATGCTCGGGGATCGGGGAGCTGGGGTTGGCGTAAGGCTTGCGGCCCAGCTGCAGTCGTTCGGCCACCGCCTCAAAGGGCTCCACCGCGGCCACGTTCAGGCCCGATCCTGCAAAGCGCACCGCCACCCACTCCTGTACCACTGGCACGCCCTTCTGGTTGGGGATCGTGCCCTGAAACACCATCACCACTTCGCCGGGATCCAGGCCGTCGCTGAGCTGGAGTACGGGCGCGCAGTGGCGTTGGAAGGTGATCTGGCCCCGATCCGTCAGCCAGTCGACCAGCGGGTGCAGATCCCAGAGGTATTCCAGTTCCGGCCGGCTGGAATCCTGCCGGCGGCTCTGCTCCAGGGCCCGCTGCAACGCCGCCACCTCGGTGGAGAGCACCAGGCGCTGGCCCCGGGGTGGCTGCAGTTCGCGGGGGTAGCGGTCGTAGCGGCGCTGCAGATCGCTGGGCGGAGTGATCTCCAGGCGCTGTTGCTGCTGATCGGTGCGCAGATCGAGCTTTTCGCCACGGCGCTCCATCTGCTCGGCCACCGCCTCCAGGGCCGTGTCCACGTAGCTCCAGAGGCTGGGGAACAGGCTGAAGGGCTGGCGCTGCTGCACCTGCAGCGGCGGCGTGGAGTCGGCGCCTCCGTCGTCTGATGGACCACTGCCAAACAGTTCCTCGAACAGGCTGTCGCCGCTGCCCTGCGACCGGTAGGGCTGGGCGTTGATATCCATCCGCTGCTCCAGCGCCTCCACCGTGCCGCTCTCGAAGGCCTTGCTGATCTCCTCCTCTTCGCCCACAGCGTCGTAGACGCCCAGGAACACCGCCGGGTCGCCGATGTTCTGCTGGGCCTGCTCGTCTTTGCGCTTGAGCAGCCGCAGCACCTTCTCGGCATCGCCCATGCCCTCGCTGCGGGAGCAGCTGAGCAGGTAGCGGATCTGGGGCTGCTGCGCCTGGCCGTAGCGATCGATGCGGCCGTTGCGCTGTTGCAGCGTCATCAGCGACCAGGGGATGTCGACGTGCACCAGCCGGTGGCTGAGGTAGTGCAGGTTGAGGCCTTCTGATGCGACCTCAGTCGCAACGAGGATCCGCACAGCTTCCTTTTCCTGGGCGAACTGCTCCACCACCCGCGTCTGCTCCACATCCGGCATGGCGCCATCGAGGCCCACCACGGCGCCTGCCGGCAAGCCCAGGTCGGCAGCCAGGTGCTCCACCAGGAAGCGCTGGGTTTCCCGCCGGCCGGTGAACAGCACGATCCGGTCTCTGGGGTCCTTGCCGTTCCAGCCCCAGTCGGCGCGGATCAGCTGCAGCAGGCGCTGGTATTTGGAGAACTCCGCCGGGCCGATGGCGGCGAGCAAGGGCTCCAGCTGCTGCAGGGCTGCTTCATCAGCGGGGGCCGGTGTCGTGGCAGCCGCAAGCCGCTTCAGCCGGTTGCGCACCGTTTCCAGCGCCGCCATCGGGCTGGAGAGCAGGCTCTTGGCCAGGGTGGTCTTGAACAGCTGGCCTGCCTTGGCCTTGGCGTCGCTGTCGGGCAGCTTGAGCTCCTTGAGCAGGGCGAACACCCGCTCTTCCTTCTCACTCGCCGGGCACTCCACATCAGCGGTGTCGCGCTCCTTCACGCTGCTGCGCAGATCAGCGATCACGTGTTTGCGGAAACGCCGCACATACAGATCCTTGATGTCGTCCTTGGTGTACTTGCTCGGATCGGCGATCGCCGTGGGGTCGAGCATGTTCATCAGGCTCGCGAAGCTCTCCGGCTTGCCGTCATGCGGCGTCGCCGACAACAGCAGCAGCGTTTCCGAACGCGTTGCCAGCCGTTCGGCCAGCCGGGCCCGCTGACTCTTCAGGGCGCCGCGCGCCCGCTCGGCCACGTTCTGGCACTCATCGATCACGATGATGTCCCAGCTGGCGTTGTCGAGGTAGAAGCGGTAGTCGCGGTCGTTCTTGAGCGTGTCGACCGAAACGATCGCCTTGTCGTAGTAGTGAAACGGGTTCTGATTGGTGGGGATCTGCTCGCGGATCCGCTGGATGCCGATCGAATCCAGCCGCACCAGCGGGATCGAGAAGCGCGTCCAGAACTCCTTCTGGAACTGCACCAGCATGCTCTTGGTGGTCACCACCATCAGCCGCTTGCCCCGCCCGCGGCGGATCATCTCGCTGCAGAGGATGCCGCACTCCAGCGTTTTGCCCAGGCCCACCGCATCGGCGATCAACAGCCGCTGGCGTGGCATGGCCAATGCTTTGGCGGCTGGCTCCAGCTGGTAGGGCAGGGCATCCATCGCCGCCCGATGGCCCACCACCAGGGCGTTGTCGGTGGGTACCGAACGGCGCAGATGGGCTTCGAGGAACAGCAGGCTGTCGCGGTAGCGGGGCGAGGGGTCGCTCACCAGAGCCGTGTCCTCCGGCTGCAGCACCTTGAAGCTGTCGGCCGCCTTCTCCACCTCCACCAGGAAGCGGGCCTCCTTCTCGCGCAGGAACGGCGACACGCCCACCACATCCACCACCTGCTGGCCGTCGGAGCTGCGGCCCAGGCTGCGCACCAACCATTCGGCGCTGCGGCACTCGATGCGGGCGCCCGGGGCGAGGACGGCTTCAGGCACCGGTGAGCCTCCTGTTGACCATCCGTTGACGTCGCTCCGCCACAGCCTGTGTTGTTCTACAGCCCGAGCGCAGCATCCGTTGTGGGTTCTCCATCTCCATGACGGCGTACCTATGCACCAGATGCATAGTTTTGGCATCCAGCCGCCGTAGGCCCTGCCTTGCAATCCTCCCTGTCGATCGCATCGTCCTCCTCCTCAGGCAGCTCGCCCTTGCCCAGCAGCGAAAGGACCAAGACCTGATGCCCGCCTTTCATCCGGCTGGCGAGTCCCCCACCATCCCCTTCGCCAGCTCGTACTCCCTGGCCAGATCAATCCCCGCATCCTCCCCAGGCAGCAGCAGCTGGATGCCCACGTAGAGGATGCAGGCCGCCTGGAGGGCGGAGACGGTGCGGCCGCCGCGGTAGTGCCGCAGGTTGTGCTTCTGGCTGGGGTCGTTGATGGTCAGGCCTTTCTGGCCCAGCGCCGCCGCCTCCGCCAGCAGTTGCTTCTGGCCGGCTGGATCGAGGGCCCGGTAGGTCTCCAGGGCGCTGGTCAAATACATCACCGCATCCAGCCGCGGCTTGCCCTGGGCATTGGTGCGCAGTACCCGATCGGCCAGGCGCCGCTGCTGGTTCTTGATCTTCTCGGCCAGCTCGCCCACCGGTGCCAGGCGCAGGGCCCTGTGGAACAGCTCATCGGCCTCCGCTTCGTGGGACTCGCCCTCCAGGGCCAGCAGGCACTGGGCATAGGTGAACAGGTTGATCGGATCCTCCGGTGCCACCGTGGCCGCGGCCCGCAGGTGGGGAAGGGCCGCGGCTGGATCGTCCCGCATCAGGCAGAGCTGCCCCAGGGTGCGCAGGGCGAACGGATTGCGGGGCTGCAGCAGAACCGCCTTCTCCAGCGGCGCCTCAGCCGCCGCCGGGTCCTTGTCCCGCAAGGCGGCGATCGCCAGCGCCACCTGGGCATTGGCATCCCCTTGGATCCAGCGCCACCGCCCGGCCCAGCAACTCACGGGCCTCCTTGAGCCTCATGCGGTCGCTGTAGACCATGCCCAGGTTGTAGAGGCTCTCCACGTGATCGGGTTCCAGCTGCAGGCGGGTGATCAGCAGCGGGATCGCCTCGTCGTAGCGGCCGGCCTCCAGGTGCCTGGCGATGGTGGCGCTGGCCGGCAGCTGGTCCGCCTGCGGATCCCAGGCCACCTCGATGGCACCATCGGCAAAACCCACGTCCACGCGGCCGCCGGCCTCGCGGTAGGCGTCCTTGAAGTAGCTGGTCACCGCTGCCCGGAAGGCCTCGCGGCGCTGGCTGGGCTCTGGCATCACGGGCCCCGGTTCCCGGCGCAGACAGGGCCACCGTAGCCAGAGCGCCCCCAGACGCCTGCCGCGAGCCTTGCCAACCTGGAGGGCACCTGCGGCCCCCGTCTCCGTGCCCCGGCGCTCCTTCTCTCCCGGCTCCTCCGGCGATGAACGGCTGGTGCGCCAGCTGCCGGCCCTGCTCCGCCAGCACCGCCCCGACCTGATGGCCGGCGAGAAGCTCTACCGCTCACCGCCGGGCTTCACGAGCTGGAGCGGGCACTGGGCCAAGGCGGTGGCGGTCGAGCTGGCGCTGGAGCAGTCCGAATCCAGACGCTCAGCAGCGCCGCGCGGCCTGGCATCGCCCTGCCCGCTGCTCACCTGCTGAGCGTCTTCCAGATCCACCAGGCAGCCAGGCCCACCAACACCCAGGGCAGCAAGCCCCTGAAGAGCAGCAGAACCAGCAGCACCACCGCAGCGGACACGGCGGTGCGCCTGGTGAGCGCCTTGGCGTCATCGGTCATGTAGCGCCAGCGGGGAATCAGGGCCATGGAGTGGTTGTACGAACTGGCGCTCCAGCAAAGCGCCTGTGAGTGCAAGAAAAAAGCGCCCCCGCAGGGGCGCTGACACTTGAATCTGAGGGACTGGGGTTGCGCCCCGACGTCTGATCGAGATCAGTAGTCGAAGTCGCCGCCCATGCCGCCGCCACCGGCGGGAGCGGCTTCCTTCTTCTCGGGCAGATCGGCCACGATGCACTCGGTGGTGAGCACCATGCCGGCGATCGAGGCGGCGTTCTGCAGACCGGAGCGGGTCACCTTGGCGGGGTCGACGATGCCGGCGGCCAGCATGTCGACGTACTCACCGGTGGCGGCGTTGTAGCCCTCGTTGAAGGGCTTGTTGCGCACGTGCTCAGCCACCACGGATCCGTTGGTGCCGGCGTTCTCGGCGATCCGCTTGAGCGGGGCGGTGAGGGCGGAGGCCACGATGGTGGCGCCGATCAGCTCCTCGCCGGAGAGGTTGGCCGCGGCCCACTCCTCGAGGGCGGGAGCCAGGTGGGCCAGGGTGGTGCCACCGCCGGGAACGATGCCCTCCTCAACGGCCGCCTTGGTGGCGTTGATGGCATCCTCAAGCCGCAGCTTCTTGTCCTTCATCTCGGTCTCGGTGGCGGCACCCACCTTGACCACGGCCACGCCACCGCTCAGCTTGGCGAGGCGCTCCTGCAGCTTCTCCTTGTCGTAGGAGGAATCGGTTTCCTCCATCTGCAGGCGGATCTGCTCGCAGCGGGCCTTCACCGCCGCCTCGTTGCCCTCGGCCACGATGGTGGTGGTGTCCTTGTTGATCGTGACGCGGCGGGCGGTGCCCAGCGACTCGATCTTGGCGTTCTCGAGCTTGAGGCCGGCGTCCTCGGTGATCAGCTGACCGTTGGTGAGAACGGCGATGTCCTCGAGCATGGCCTTGCGGCGGTCGCCGAAGCCGGGAGCCTTGACGGCGGCCACGTTGAGCACGCCGCGCAGGCGGTTCACCACCAGGGTGGCGAGGGCTTCCTTCTCGATGTCCTCGGCGATGATCAGCAGGGGCTTGCCGGTGCGGGCGATCTGCTCGAGCACGGGCACCAGATCCTGCACCAGGCCGATCTTCTTGTCGGTGATCAGGATGTAGGGATCATCGAGCACCGCTTCCATGCGCTCGGTGTCGGTGGCGAAGTAGGGCGAGATGTAGCCCTTGTCGAAGCGCATGCCCTCGGTGACCTCCAGCTCGGTGGTCATCGACTTGCCTTCCTCAAGGGAAATGACCCCCTCCTTGCCCACCTTGTCCATCGCATCGGCGATCATGCGGCCCACCTCTTCGTCGTTACCGGCGGAGATGGTGCCCACCTGGGCGATGGCGTTGGAATCGGAGATCGGCTTGGCGTGCTCCTCGATCTTCTTGACCAGGAAGTCGGCCGCTTTGTCGATGCCCTTCTTCAGGGTGATCGCGTTGGCGCCGGCGGCCACGTTGCGCAGACCCGCCTTCACCATGGCATGAGCCAGGACGGTGGCGGTGGTGGTGCCATCACCGGCGGCGTCGTTGGTCTTGGAGGCGGCCTGACGGATCAGGGCAACACCGGTGTTCTCGATGTGATCCTCGAGCTCGATCTCCTTGGCGATGGTGACGCCATCGTTGATGATCTGGGGAGCACCGAACTTCTTCTCGAGCACCACATTGCGACCCTTGGGACCGAGGGTGACAGCCACAGACTCGGCAAGGATATCGATGCCTTTTTCGAGGGCGCGGCGGGCCTGCTCGTTATAGATGATGCGCTTGGCCATGGGAATGGTGATGAATGGGGTTGGCGGATGAAGCGTGATCTGTCGCTGCGAGCGACGCTCAGTTCACGACGGCGAGGATGTCCTTCTCGCTGAGAAGCACGTACTCATCGGTGCCGAGCTTGATGTCGGTGCCGGCGTACTTGCTGTAGAGCACCTTGTCGCCGATGCTCACCTCGGGAGCCTGGCGGGTGCCGTCTTCGTTGCGCTTGCCGGGGCCGACCTGAACCACCTCACCCACCTGGGGCTTTTCCTTGGCGGTGTCGGGCAGCAGGATGCCGCCGGCGGTCTTCTCCTCAGACTCGGACACCTTGATGAAGATGCGATCGCCGAGGGGCTTGACGGTGGAGACGCTGAGAGAAACAGCAGCCATGGGGTTCGAAGCGATGGATGGGGCAGGGAGCGGCGGGGAGGAGCCTCCGGGCGGAAGGCATCGCCTGTCCACCACCGCCCTCGGGCGGATTGGCACTCACGCCCGTCGAGTGCCAACCTATGCGTCAGCGCTTCCTGCAGGCCATGCCCACCGGGTTCGGGTGACCGAACTCCCCCGTCCTGGCGGCTCCCCTGTCCCCCGATGGCCCGCCGGAGGCCGGGGGGCGCGGTGGTAAGGTTGCGCCGCTTCGAGCGGGTGTGGACACCCGCCGGGTCCCTTCCGCGACTTCTCTCCATATGGCTGCTGCTGCTCCCGCCGCCTCCGGCACCAAAGGCATTGTCAAGCAGGTGATCGGTCCGGTGCTCGACGTGGAATTCCCCGCCGGCAAGCTGCCCCGCATCTATAACGCCCTGCGCATCGAGGGCAAGAACAGCGCCGGTCAGGACGTGGCCCTCACCGCCGAGGTGCAGCAGCTGCTCGGCGATCACCGGGTGCGCGCTGTGGCCATGAGCAGCACCGACGGTCTGGTTCGGGGCATGGACGCCCTCGACACCGGCGCCCCGATCTCCGTGCCGGTGGGTGAGGCCACCCTCGGCCGCATCTTCAACGTGCTCGGCGAGCCCGTCGATGAGAAAGGCCCGGTCAACACCACCCTCACCGCCCCGATCCACCGCGAGGCTCCCAAGCTCACCGAGCTCGAGACCAAGCCCAAGGTGTTCGAGACCGGCATCAAAGTGATCGACCTGCTGGCTCCCTACCGCCAGGGCGGCAAGGTGGGCCTGTTCGGTGGTGCCGGCGTGGGCAAGACCGTGCTCATCCAGGAGCTGATCAACAACATCGCCAAGGAGCATGGCGGTGTGTCGGTGTTCGGTGGCGTGGGCGAGCGCACCCGCGAGGGCAACGACCTCTACGAAGAATTCAAGGAGTCGGGCGTGATCAACGCCGACGACCTTTCCAAGTCGAAGGTGGCCCTCTGCTACGGCCAGATGAACGAGCCCCCCGGAGCCCGCATGCGCGTGGGTCTGTCGGCGCTCACCATGGCCGAGCACTTCCGCGACGTGAACAAGCAGGACGTTCTGCTGTTCATCGACAACATCTTCCGCTTCGTGCAGGCCGGCTCCGAAGTGAGCGCCCTGCTGGGCCGCATGCCGTCGGCCGTGGGCTACCAGCCCACCCTCGGCACCGACGTGGGCGAGCTGCAGGAGCGGATCACCTCCACCCTGGAAGGCTCCATCACCTCGATCCAGGCCGTGTACGTGCCGGCGGACGACCTCACCGATCCCGCCCCGGCCACCACCTTCGCCCACCTCGACGCCACCACCGTGCTCAGCCGCGGCCTGGCCTCCAAGGGCATCTATCCGGCCGTGGATCCCCTCGATTCCACCAGCACCATGCTGCAGCCGGCCGTGGTGGGTGATGAGCACTACCGCACCGCCCGTAATGTTCAGAGCACCCTGCAGCGCTACAAGGAGCTGCAGGACATCATCGCCATTCTCGGCCTTGATGAACTCTCCGAGGACGACCGCCGCACGGTGGACCGGGCCCGCAAGATCGAGAAGTTCCTCTCCCAGCCCTTCTTCGTGGCTGAGATCTTCACCGGCATGCCCGGCAAATACGTGAAGCTCGAGGAAACCATCAAGGGCTTCAACATGATCCTGGCCGGCGAACTCGACGACCTGCCGGAAGCAGCCTTCTACCTCGTGGGCAACATCGACGAAGTCAAGGCCAAGGCCCAGAAGATTCTCTCCGAGGCCAAGTGAGATGACGCTGAACCTTCGTGTTCTTGCTCCCGACCAGAGCGTCTACGACGGCAGCGCCGACGAGGTGATCCTGCCCAGCACCACCGGCCAGCTGGGCATCCTCACCGGCCACGTGTCGATGATCACCGCCCTTGATGCCGGTGTTCTGCGCCTGCGTGAAGGCAACGCCTGGCAGTCGATCGCCCTCACCGGCGGTTTCGCCGAGGTGGAGGCCAACGAAGTCACCGTGCTGGTGAACGGTGCCGAACTGGGCAGCCGCATCGATGCCGCCGCCGCCAATCGCGAGTTCGAGGCTGCCCAGCAGGCCGCCGCCGGCTTCGAAGGCCAGCCCCCGAGCCCCGAGAAGCTCAAGGCCCTCCAGGCCCTCGGCCGTGCCCGCGCCCGGGTGCAGGCGAGCAAGGGGTCCTGAATGGGCTCCGGCGGGCCAGTCCCACCCAACCCTTGGCCCCGGATCCCCGGGGCTTTTTTTCTGCCTGTCTCTCCCCCCGCATCCCGGCGGGGATGGCTCTGAATGTCTCTCCGTCTGTTCCTCGACAGCGCTGATCCGGCCCAGTGGCGGCGCTGGCTGCCCGCGGGACTGTTCCATGGCGTGACCACCAACCCCACCCTGCTGCAGCGGTCAGGCCGCCCCTGCCGTCCGGAGGCGCTGGCAGAGCTGGTGGAGCTGGCACGGGATCTGCCCTGCCGGGAACTGCACCTGCAGGCCTGGGGCCGGGAGGCGGATCGGCTGGAGAGCTGCGGACGAACCCTGCATGGCTTCGCTCCCGAACGGGTGGTGGTGAAGTTGCCGGTGACACGCGAGGGCAGCACGGCGGCCGCACGGCTGATCGCCAGCGGGGTGCCCGTCACCTTCACCGCCTGCTACGAGGTCTCCCAGGTGCTGATCGCCGCGGCCCTCGGAGCGGACTACATCGCCCCCTACCTGGGACGGATCGGGGATCTCGGGCGCGACGGAGCCGCCGAGGTGATCAGCATGCACCAGGCCCTGCGGGGCGTGGGCTGCGAGGTGCGGCTGTTGGTGGCCAGCCTGCGCCGACCCGCCGACCTCGGCCGGCTGGCGGCCGCGGGACTGGACACCTTCACGCTCGCGCCGGATGTTGTGGCCGCCCTGTTCGAATGCGAGGTCACGGCGGCGGCGGCGGACGCGTTCGAACAGCATGCCGCCGCCGGCGGCGGCAAGGGAGCTGCCTAAGCTCAGCCCCGGTACGCAGGTGGGGATGGGCACGGGCCGTGACCTGGGGCGGCAACTGGGCGCCGCCCTGCAGGAGGGCACCCTCCCAGCCGACAACGGCCGGGCCCTGGCGAATCGCTTCGGCGACTGGCTCGGCGCCGACCGCAGCCTGGAAGGTCCGCTGCGCGATCTTGCCAGCCGGCCCCGTCTCCGCCAGGCGCTCACCAGCCAGGGGCTGGCACGCCGCCGTGCCCTCAGCGACCTGGCCGATGAACTCGCCCAGACCTATAGCCCGCGGGTGCTGGCCGAACTGCTGGCCCTGCTGGAAGCCGCCTTCGACGAATCGGCACTCGGGCCGGTAGCGCCGGCGATGGGGCCCCGCCGCCCGGCCGGCCCGATGCTGCGGGGCTGGGCCGGTTTCCTTGCCGACGGCCTGCGTGCGATCGGGCCCGGAATGGCCCTGGCCGTGGCGGCCGCCGCCGTGCTCTCCTGGCTGGCCGGGGTGCTGGCCCGCACGCTCCCGGGTCCATGGAGCACAAGCGCCGGCCTGTTCCTGGCCTCGTTGATCCTGCTGGCCCAGGGGCTCACCCTCGGACCGCTGCGCCGCTGGCGCCGCCGCTGGACCCTGGATCCCGTCCGCAGCGACCAGCCCCGCCTGGCCTGGCTGTGGGCCAGCTCCCCCTGGATCCACCTGCGCAACAGCGAGGCGGTGCTCAACGCCCTGGCGCTGCTGCTGATTCTCGGCGCGTCGCCGCTCTCCCTGCGGGAGGCGGTGCTCCGCTATGCCCTCACGGCCCTGGCCACGACGGCGGCCGCCGCCCTCTGCGCCCGCCGGATGGGGCTCCTCAGCCCCCGCTGGCAGGGAGCCACCGGCGCAGTGAGCGCCCTCCTGGCCCTGCCGGTGGTGCTGGGCCTGCTCCAGCGGCGCGAGCTCACCTTCCCGCTGGCGGCGATCGCGGTGCCGGCCTGGGTGCCGTTCCTGGTGGTCGGCGCCCTCCAGCTCCGCTGGATCCTGCCCAGGCAGCGCGAGGACGACGACGGTGAGCCCGGCCAGCGCCTGCTGGCCTCCACCTGGTGGTGGGGCCTGGTGTTCGGGACGGCCTGGGCCCTGCTCACCTGGGGGCGGGCCCTGATCGACGCCTGGCTGCCATCCGGCCGCTGAGCTGAGGGGATCAGACGGCGATCCGGCGCATGTAGCGACCCCAGAGTGTGGCGGGCAAGCGACTGCTGGCGGTCGGGGCCGGTCGATTGTCGTCGTTGCCCATCCAGATCGCCGTGAGCAGGCCGCTGGCCGGGGAGTAGCCGATGAAGGCCACGTCCACGGCGTTGTCGGTGGTGCCGGTCTTGCCGCGGGCATCGTCCACCACGGCGGCCGGCCGGCCGGTGCCCTCGCTCACCACCTGCCGCAGCAGCCGATCCAGCTGGCGCGCCACCGCCGGATCGATCAGCTGGCGGGGCTGCTCCCCCACCGGATCGGTGATGCCGCGGGCGGGGCAGCGCTCGAGGGCCTCGGCCGAGCCGCAGACACCCAGGTCGTAGATGCGGCGCACCCCGTGCAGGGGCACGCTGCGCCCGCCGTTGGCAACCACGGCGTAGGCCCGGGCCATCTCGTAGAGGTAGGTTTCACTGCCCCCCAGCACCATGCTGTGGCTGGCCTCCAGCGGCGTGCTGATCCCCAGGTCGCGGGACCGGCGGATCACCGCCTCCAGGCCCACCCGGTCGGCCAGGCGCAGGGCCACCACGTTCTCGGAGTGGGCGAACCCCTCGGCCACGCTCTGGCTGCCGCTACCGCGGCGACAGCCCGCCACGTAGCCCAGCGGAGAACAGGCGATCGGCTCGCCGGGCTCGATCCCCGACTCCAGCGCGCGCAGGAAGGTGAACAGCTTGAAGGTGGAGCCCGGCTGTCGCAGGGCCTGCACCCGGTCGAAACTGCTGCGGGCGTAGTCGCCGCCGCCCACGTAGGCGAGGATTTCGCCGCTGCGCACATCGACGGTGATCAGCGCCCCCTGGGTCAGGCCCGCCGCCTCACCATCACGGCGCAGGAACGCCCGCAGCTCGGCTTCGGCGATGCCCTGCAGCCGCGGATCGATCGTGCTCACCACGTGGTAGTTGCCGCCGCTGCGGGCCTGATCGAGCTGGAGACCGAAGCGGCGCCCCTGCAGCTCGCCGAGCACATAGTCGCTGAAATAGGGATGGCTCTGCCAGGTGGAGGCCCGGCAGATCGAGGGGTCGATGTTGAGGGGGCGGCGTAGGGCATCGCGCAGCGCGTCCTGGCCGATCGCCCCGTCCTCGTGCATCCGGCGCAGCACCAGATTGCGGCGCAGCACCGGCAGCCAGGTCTCGTCGCCTGCGGCGGCGGGCGGCGCGAAGCAGGGGCTGTAGCCGTTGGGGCTCGGCAGCAGACCCACGAGGAAGGCCGACTCGGCCAGATCGAGATCGCGGGCCGACTTGCGGAAATAGAGCCGGGCGGCCTGCTCGAAACCGTCGACCCCCAGACCGAGGTGGGCCCGGTCGAGGTACATCTTCAGAATCTGGTTCTTGCTGAAGCCCGTCTCCAGCTGCAAGGCCACCCAAAACTCCCGCAGCTTGCGGGCCAGGCTGAACTCCGTGCCCACGGATGGGTAGTAGAGGCGGGCCACCTGCTGGGTGAGGCCGCTGCCGCCGCCGCTGGCCCGCACCAGGGAGCGGAGGGTGCCGAACAGATCCAGGCCGCTGTTCCAGCCGAAGCGGCTGTCCTCCGAGGACACCAGCGCCCGGCGCAGGTGCAGCGGGTAAGCGGACAGGGAGGGCAGCGGCATGGCCGAGCCCTCGCGCGGATCGATGCGCCGGCCGTCGGCCGCGACGATCTGCACCGGCCCGCCGATCGTGCGGATCGTGGAACCGCCCACCACCGTGCTCGCCGCCAGCAACCCGGCCACCAGCACCCCCGAGCCCAGCAGCGCTCCGAGGCCGGCGCCATGGATCAGCCGCTCCAACGGGGTGGGGGGATGGACATAGCGGAGTGTGGGCGTCCCGCCCTTGAGCGGCGAGCCCAGCTGCACCTCGTCACCATGGCGAAGCCCGAGCGACTGCAGGCGCCGGTCGCGGAAGAACAGCCCGTTGGCGGCGCCGAAATCCTCGAGGGTGTAGTCGCGATCAGCGGGTCGCTCCTTCTCGACGATCGCGTGGATCCGGCTGACACCCGCCGCCTCCACCGGCAGTTCGCAGCCCGGGTCGCGGCCGATGCGCACGCGCCCCTCACCCAGGGGCAGCCGCTGGCGGCAGCGGCCGTTGTGCCACAGCTCGAGCACCACCGGCGTGGGGCGGCGCAGCTCGGCCCAGGCAGCGGCGAGGTGGGTGCGACCCTCCGGGGTGGTCATCCCGCCCAGCGCGCGCAGGAAACGGAGCCAGGGCCCCTCTCCAGAGAGCGGTGCAGCGCCGCCGGAACCCGTGGTGGGCGGAGGGGAGGAAGCGTCGACCATCGCGTCGGAGTCCGGTCCGACCCCCAGGGCCCATAGGCTACCCCTGTGCGACGAATGGTCTCAGCGTGGTGCGACGGCGGGATCCCTGGGCTCCGTTCCGCATCTGGATCGCCCTGACGATCGGGGTTTACGCCGTGCGAGCCACCTTCGTGAGCCAGTGGCCGGGAGCGCTCCCGGGCTGGGTGCTGCTGGCCATGGTGATGGTCGCCCTGCTGCTGGCGAGCCTGGCGCTGCTGCTGCCCGGACGGCTGATCCCCTGGCGCGGCGAGGCGCGGGCCTGGTGGGAACTGCCGGGCACCCAGCACCGCCGCCTGGGCCGGGGTGTCCGGGGAGAGCAGGAATGAGCGCGGGGGCACGTCTGGAAGGGGAGGGGGCGCGGGTATGGCCCCTCGACCCGGCCATACCGTTCACGATCGGCCGCGATCCGACCACCAGCCTCTGCCTGCCGGAGGTGGCGGGGCTGTCGCGGCGCCATGCGGTGCTGCGCCATTCCGAGGGCCACTGGCTGATCTGCGATCTCGACAGCAGCAACGGCACCTGGGTGGGGGAGCAGCGGCTGGAGGGCTGCCGTCCCCTGCGGGACGGTGACGCGATCCGTCTGGGCCGCCGCGGCCCCGTGTTCGTCTTCCGCGCCGAGCCTCCGGCAGCGACGCCGGCCCCCATGCGGGCGGCGCGGGCGAACGGAACGATCGACGTGGCCGGCACCACCCTCCCGCTGGCCCAGATCCTGCGGGTGGAGCTGAACAGTCGCGCGGTGCACCCCCACATCTTCAGCTGGTGGGTGCTGGTCTGCCTCGGCGGCCTGCTGCTGCTGCCCTTTCCCCTTGTGTTCTGGCCGCTGCAGGCGGGCGCCCTCGTACTCTGCATCGCGCTGGGCCGCCGCCGCGAACACGAGCTCCAGGTGGTCCTGCAAGATGGCAGGGCCTGGCGCCGCGTGTTCGCCGACTCCCGCACCGCCCTGGCCCATCGCAACGGCCTGCGGCGGGCCATCGGCCAGCCGTCCGGCACCTGATCCGTCCCGTGGCCTCGCTCCTGCCCACCGACACCGTCCTCACGTTTGAGGGCCTGGCGGCCCCGCTGCAGGTGGGCCACTGCCTCGGCGGCGGCAGCCAGGGCCAGGTGTACGCCGTGGAGCTGGAGGGCGAGCCGCTGGCGCTGAAGTGGTACCTGCCCTCCTTTCTGGCCCGCGATGCCGGCCTGCAGACCCGGCTGGAGGAGAGCATCCGCCGCGGCGCCCCCAACGATGATTTCCTCTGGCCCCTCGCCCTGCTCCGCCCCGACGACGCCAGCCGGGCTCGGCTCGGAGTAGCGGGCCGGGGCTTCGGCTACCTGATGCCGCTGCGGCCCCCCGCCTATGTGGGGGCGGCGGAGCATGCTGCAGGCCGGATCGCCATCAGCCTTCGCACTGTGCTGCGGGCGGCCTTCTTCCTGGCCGCCGGCTTTCACGATCTGCACTCCTTCGGCTTCTGCTACAAAGACGTTTCGCTCGGCAACCTGTTCCTCGATCCGGGCAGCGGCGGGATCCGGATCGGCGATAACGACAACGTCGACGTGATCGGCAGCGACGGCGGGGCCGTGCTGGGCACCTGGGGGTTCATGGCCCCGGAGGTGGCCCTGGGCCAGGCCCGGCCGGACGTGGCGAGCGATCTGTTCTCCCTGGCCGCCCTGCAGTTCCAGCTGCTCACCCGCCACGATCCCTTCCGCGGCGCCCTTGAACTGGCGATCCCCTGCCTGGATCTGCCGGGGCGGCGGCGGCTGTATGCGGAGGATCCGGTGTTCGTCTTCGACCCTCGGGACACCCGCAATCGTCCCGATCCCCATGAGCACGTGGCGGCCCTGATCACCTGGCCCCTGTATCCCCGCCGCCTCCAGCGGTTGTTCGAGGAGACCTTCGGCCCCGGGCTGCACGACCCATCACGCCGCGCCCTCACCGGCCAGTGGAAGCAGGCGCTGGCCGTCGTGCTCGATCACCTGCGCCTCTGCCCCCACTGCGGTGAGGAAAACCTCGAGCACGACCCAGACCCGGGCGGGGCCCGCTGCTGGCGCTGCCGCCGCCCCCTGCCGCCGGCCCCGCTGCTCAAGCTGGCCAACGGCGGGGTGACGGTGGCCGAGGGCAACCAGATCCATGCGCATCACCTCGATCCGCTGCGAGCCGAGGATCTGCGCCGGCCCGTGGCGGAGGTGGTGGCCCACCCGAGCCGCCCGGGCCTGTTCGGCCTGCGCCATCTCGGCGGTGCGCCGTGGCAGGTGGAACGGGCGGATGGACGTCGGTTCGAGGTGCTTCCCGGCGAGACCTGTAGCCTCGGCAGGGCCGCCCTCCTGCACACCGGGGCCGGTCCGCTCCGGATCGGCGACCATCTCCTGCGCCCGTGACCTGCGCCCCTGACCCGGGCCCTGAACGATGCCCTTCCCGGATGTCCGGCTGGCGAGCCGGCCTCTCCACTTCCTCTACATCTGCGACTGCTCGGGCTCGATGCAGGCCGACGGCCGCATGCAGTCGCTGAACCAGGCCATCCGTCAGTCCCTGCCGGGGATGGCGGAGGCGGCCCGCCAGAACCCGGAAGCGCGGGTGCTGGTGCGGGCGGTGCGCTTCGCCGATCGCGCCGGCTGGCACATCGCCACCCCCACACCGGTGGAGCAGGTGCGCTGGAACGATCTGCAGGCCGGCGGCGTCACCGCCATGGGCGAGGCGCTGGAGCTCGTGGCGGCGGAGCTGCGCAGCCCGCCGATGGAAGCGCGCGCCCTGCCACCGGTGCTGGTGCTGATCTCCGATGGCCAGCCCACCGACGACTTCGACGCCGGTCTGCGCTCCCTGATGCGGGAGCCCTGGGCCCGGCGGGCGGTGCGGCTGGCCATCGCCATCGGCCACGACGCCGACACGGAGGTGCTGCAGCAGTTCATCGGCGAGGATCCCGGCCTGCCCGCCGGCGAGGTTCCGGGCGCCAGCGGCCAGATGCCCCGTCATCCGCTGGGACGGTCGCCCCGCCGTCCCCTGCCGGCCAGCAACGCCACCACCCTGGCCCGCTACCTGCAATGGGCCTCCACCGCCGTGGTGGGGGCGGCCTCCACCACCGCCAGCCGCCTGGGCGGCGCGGACGACAACCGCGGGCCGGTGCCCCTGCCGGATCTTCCGCCCACCGAACTGGATCCCCTGGAGGATCCCGATCCGATCAAGTGGTGAGCAACTGGCGCGCGCCGGTGGCGGCCAGCCGGCTCGGGGCGGCGCACCGGCGGCGCGGCCAGCCGTGCCAGGACGCCTCGCTCTGCGCCCGGCTGTGCGGGGACGACGGGGTCGACGGCTGGTTGATGGCGGTCGCCGACGGCCACGGCAACGTGCGGCATCGCCACAGCGCCGTGGGCAGCGCCGCCGCCTGCCGGGCGGCCAGGCGGGCGGTGGCAGACGCCCTCCAGCGCCACGACCTTGCCGATCTTCACCCCTGGCGGCGGCAGCTGGCGGCGGAGCTTCCCCGGGAGATCCACCGGCTCTGGCTGGACGACGTGAGGGAGCACTGGCAACAGACGGAGCCGGAGCAGCCGTTCGATGCGGTGGCCTACGGGACCACCCTGGGCCTGGTGCTGCTCGCACCCGGCTGGTGGGGCTGCACAGGCCTGGGGGACTGGGATCTGGTACGGGTGGGGCCGAACGGAGCGGCCGCTCTGATCAGCGAGGAGGGCGGCCCCGCGGGGCAGGGCGAGGCCACCGCCAGCCTCTGCCTGCCGGCGGCGCCGGCCCTGTTCACCCCGCGCGCCCGCCTCCTGCCGCTGCGTTCAGACAGCCCCGCCTTCGCCCTGGTGCTGACCACCGATGGTCTGCGCAAATCCTGCGCCAGCGACGGCGACCATCTGCGCCTGGCGGCTCATCTCGCCGGTGATCACGACGCCGCAACGCTGTCGGGTCTGCTGGATCGGATCAGCGCCGAGGGCTGCGGCGATGACGTGAGCCTGGCCGTGGGCTGGTGGGACCCGGGCCTCGAGGCGGCGACAGCGGCACCCCGGGTGCCCGCGCCCGCGGGCCGCCCACCCCTCCCCTGGCTGGCCCCGCTGCTGATGACCGTCCTGCTAGCGGCCGGCCTGGGGAGCACGGCCCTGCTGCGGGGGCGGCCGACCCCCACGGAAGCCCCCCAGACAGCCCCGGCAGCGGAGCCCACCGTTCGGCGGGAGGCGCGCCGGCTCTGCCTCTCCCCCACGCTGATCGAGCCGGAACTTCGCAGCCGTCGCAGCCAGTTCGAACGGTTGCGCCAGGGGAGGCTGCGGCCGGAAACCCTGCTCTCGCAGGCCGATCTCGATCCGCTCGGCGCGCTGATCGCCTGGAGTCACCGGTCCACGGACGCCCGCGGACCGGAGATCCAGAATGCCGGACGCCTCCCGGGTGCCTGTCCGGAACTCGAGCGTGCCCTGGAGCGACTCTGGCGCTCTCCCACTGCCCCACCGCCCACGCCGGCCAGCCCCCCCTCCGATGAGCGCTGATTCCCTCGGTCTGCGTCTGCGCGAGATCCTGCTGCGGCAGGCCCGGGAGCCGGGCAGCCTCGACGGCCGAAGCCTGCAGGGGCTGGTGGGCGATCTCTGCGGACCCGACCAGCAGGATCTGCTGCCGGCCCTTCGCTACCTGGTGCTCTGTCCTCCATTCCTTCGCTCCCTGAGGGCGAGCCCGCCCCTGGCGGATCCCCGCCTGCTGGAGCAGCTGCGGGCGGAACTGGGCCAGGTGTTCGCACCGAGCCTCTGCGCCCGCATGGAGCCGTTGCTCGAGGGATTGCTCGATCGGCCGCCAACCCTCGCCCGGCAGGAGGCTCAACCCCCGGCGCCGCTTCAGCCCCCCACCCCTGCTCCCATCACCGTTACGCCGCTCCCGACAACGGCGGCGGGGAAGGAGCGAGGGAACTCGCCATCCGCCCTGGTGGCTCTGCTCGCCTTCCTGAGCGGCGGGCTGGCGGTGGCCCTGGCGGCCGTGCTCAGCGGGGTGCAGCTTCCTGGCCGCTCCCCGTCTTCCGCTCCGCTTGCCTCGCCCTACCGAGCGGGTCAGCCGACACCGACACTCCCGAAGCCGGCTGATCGCCCGTCCCCGGATTCGCTCGCGACGCCGGCGCCTCCGGAGCTGCCGGCACCGCCCGAGGAGAACACGGCGCTACCCGCCCCGCCGCAACCCCCGGTGCAAGGCGATGCCGTGGCGAGCCAGGCGACCGGCGACACGGCCGTGACCAGCACCGTGGCCGCCGCCCTGGCCGCGGTGGAGGCGGTCTACGCCTCGCTCAGCGCCGGCGATCCGGCAGGTGCGCTCCAGCGGATGGAGGGCAGCGCCGCGGACCAGTTCGATCCTGCCTTCTTCCGCCGGTTCCAGGAGGTGGGGGTCAGCGAGCTGAGGGCCACGGCCACGGAGGGATCCACCGTGACCCTCGAAGGGGTGGTGAGCTTCCTCTATCCCGACGGCTCCCGGCAAAGGGAGAGCCGCACCTTCACCGTGGATACGGCAAGGAAACCGCCGCGGATCACCGCCAGTGCCTTCGGCAGGGTGCTGAGTCCTCGCCGCTGAGCCCCCCACTCCCCGGGGGATCAGGCGGTCCCGCAGAAGGTCACGTCGGGGAACTTGGACTTGGCCTCCTCAAGCGACTTGCCGCGGCCCTCCTCCTGCCAGTAGTTGATCACCTCGGTGGCCTTGTTCAGAATTTCGACGCGCTCGTTGTCGGTGATCCAGCTCTTGCCTTCGAGCTCGCTCTTGAGGGTTTCCCAGGCATCCTCGCGGGGCCAGAAAAAGTAGGCGGTGAGGGGGCTGGGGCCGCCGCCCACGATCTGATCCACCGCCAGGGCCACGTTGTCAGGCAGCCAGAGGATCTTCAGCAGGAAGCGTCCCTCGTCGGCCTTGGGGGTGTAGCCGGAAGGGACGCCGTCCTCGTCGATGGTGGCCGTGGCCAGGGCGGCGCTGCCTCCCCTCATCACCGGACGCCCCTCGGTGGGCACGGCGGCGGCCACGGCCTCGTCGCTCACTTCGGCGCCGACCGCGCTCTCAGGGGCTGTCATGGTGTCGGAGCTCAAGGTACGAGGGCAAACGACTAACGTACCAGCCCAGACACCTGCCTTCCTCCCTGAGCGCGTCGCCCTCCTCCGGCTCCCACAGGGCCGTGCTGCTGTTCGACATCGACGGGGTGATCCGCGACGTGGCCGGCAGCTACCGGCGGGCGATCCGCCACACGGTTCGCCACTTCTGCGGCTGGACCCCGGATCCCGCGGACATCGACGCTCTCAAGAGCGAGGGCCGCTGGAACAACGACTGGGAGGCCTCCCGCGAGCTGATCCGCCGACGGGATGCGGCGGCGGTGCCGCCCTTTGACCAGCTGGTGGCCGTGTTCGGCACCTTCTACTTCGGCGGCGAACCCGAAGGTGATCCGGCGCTCTGGCGCGGCTTCATCGGCAGCGAGCCGCTGCTGGTGGCTGGCACCTTCTTCCGGGACCTGGAGGAGGCCGGCATCGCCTGGGGCTTCGTGAGCGGCGCCGAGCCCCCCTCCTGCCGCTACGTGCTGGAAACCCGGCTCGGGCTGGTGGATCCACCCCTGATCGCCATGGGCGACGCGCCCGACAAGCCCGATCCCACCGGTCTGCTGCGGCTGGCCGAACAGCTCAGCGGCGGACTGGGTGCCGGGGCGGCGCCGGTGGCCTACCTGGGCGACACCGTGGCCGACGTGGAGACGGTGCTGCGGGCCCGGGCGGCCCTGCCGGATCAGCGGCTGCTGAGTCTGGCGGTGGTCCCTCCCCACCTGCAGGTGGCCGGGCAGGAGGCGGCCCGGTCCGCCTATGAGGAACGCCTGCGCAGCGCCGGTGCCGACCGGGTGCTGGGCCACACCGTCGAAGCGCTGGAGGTGCTGCTGGAGGCGATCGCCTGAAGACGGTGCTCCTCAGCGCTCCAGTGCCGCCGGCGCCTTGAGAGCCGCCGCCGTGAGGTTCTCGTGGCCGTGGTCGGTCACGGCCACGTCGTCTTCGATGCGGATGCCGATGCCCTTCCAGCGCTCCTCGATCTCCGGCTGCCCCTCGGGAACCGGCAGCCGGTCGCTCACGTAGAGGCCCGGCTCCACGGTGAGCACCATGCCCGGCTGCAGGGCCACCGGATGCTCGCCAAGGCGATAGGCGCCCACGTCGTGCACATCCAGCCCCAGCCAGTGGCCGGTGCGATGCATGTAGAGGTGGCGGAACGCCCGCTGCTCGATCACCTCCTCCACCGAGCCCCGCAGCAGGCCCAGCTCCAGCAGTCCCTCCACCAGCACCCGCACCGCCGTGTCGTGCACCTGCTCGGCGGTGGCGTCCGGACACACCGCCGCCACCGCGGCCTCCTGGGCGGCGAGCACCAGCTCGTAGAGCGCCCGCTGCTCGCTGCTGAAGCGCCCGTTGACCGGGAAGGTGCGGGTGATGTCACCGTTGTAGTAATCAGCCAGGCTGCAGCCCGCATCGATCAGCAGCAGGTCACCGTCGCGCAGGAGGGCGTCGTTGGCGGTGTAGTGGAGGATGCAGGCGTTGTCGCCGCCGGCGACGATCGAGCCATAGGCAGGTCCGCGGGCACCCTGCTCGAGGAAGTGCTGCTCGATCACCGCCTGCACCTGCCGCTCGCTCAGGCCCGGCCGCGCCACCTGACGCGCCAGCTCGTGGGCCTCGGCGGAGATGCGGCCGGCCTCGCGCATCCGCTCCAGCTCCTCCGGCGTCTTGCACAGCCGCAGGCGATGCAGGATCGGGCAGGGCGCCACCAGCCCCAGGGCGGCATGGCCACTGCGAGGAGCGCGATCCAGCTGACGCGCCCAGGCCCGCAGCACCAGGGGCTCCACCTCCGGATGGCGGCCGATGCGGAAGGCGATCCCCTCCGCTCCCTCCAGGTAACCGGGAAGCCGCTCCGCCAGCTCGGCCAGCGGATGGGCGACGCAGGCGCCGAAGCGCTCCACCGCCCCCTCACAGCCCCAGCGGAAGCCATTCCACACCTCCGCCTCCGGATCGCGCGGCTGCACGAAGAGCACGAAGCGCGTCTCCGGCCGGTGGGGCAGGAACAGGGCCACGGCACCCGGCTCATCGAAGCCGGTGAGATACCAGAAGTCGCTGTTCTGCCGGAAGGCGTGCTCCACATCGGCGTGGTGGGTCACCAGCGGTGCGGCCGGGATCACCGCGGCGGCCCCACCAAGTTGATGGAGGAAGCGATCGCGTCGGTCGGCCAGGACAGCCGCGTCCACGGCGGGGGAGAGTGTCGGCGGCATGGTCGATCAGCGCGGACAGCGCGACGATGACACAATCGCTTGCACATGGTGGATCGCCCCCCAGGTTTGGCCTTCGCGTCCCTTCCCGACCCGGCACCCCCGGCCCCTGCGGCGTGAACGACGTTCTCCTGCTGATCGCGGCGGTGGTCACGATGCTGGCGGGCTCCTTCCTCTGCTCCGGCATCGAGGCAGCCCTGCTCACCGTGAACCCGGTGAAGCTCCATGAACTGGCGCGTCGCGAACGGCCGGTGCCGGGCGCCCTGCTGCTGGAGCGGCTGCGCCAGCGCCTCGGCCGCACCCTGGCGGTGCTGGTGATCGCCAACAACGTCTTCAACATCTTCGGCAGCCTGATGGTGGGCGGCTTCGCCAGCGGGGTGTTCAGCCGCTACGGCATCGAGGGCATCGCCCTGCCGATGTTCTCGGTGGGCCTCACCGTTCTGGTGATCCTGCTGGGGGAGATCCTGCCCAAGGCGATCGGCAGCAAGCTGGCCCTGCCGGTGGCCCTGGCCACGGCTCCGGCGCTCGCTCTGCTCGGGAAGCTGATGCTGCCGCTGGTGCTGCTGCTGGAGCGGATCCTGCCGGCGATCACCGCCGAGAGCGAGGTCAGCACCGACGAGAACGAGATCCGCCAGCTGGCCCGCCTGGGCTCCCAGAAGGGCAAGATCGAGGCCGACGAGGCGGCGATGATCGCCAAGGTGTTCCAGCTCAACGACCTCACCGCCCGCGACCTGATGGTGCCGCGGGTGGCCGCCCCCACCCTCTCCGGCCCGGCCACGCTCGAAAGCCAGCGCTCCACCCTGCTCGGCCAGCACGCCGACTGGTGGGTGGTGCTGGGGGAGGAGGTCGACGAGGTCCTCGGCGTCGCCAGCCGCGACCGCCTGCTCACCGCCCTGCTGCACCAGGAGGGCGAGCGGCCGGTGAGCGAGCTGTGCGAACCGGTGGAGTTCGTGCCGGAGATGATCCGCTCCGACCGGCTGCTCACCAGCTTCCGCCGCAACGGCACCGGCGTGCGGGTGGTGGTGGATGAGTTCGGCGCCTTCGTGGGCGTGATCGGACCGGAGGCGGTGCTGGCGGTGCTGGCGGGCTGGTGGCGCCGCCCCCAGGGCACTGCAGAGCCCTCCGCCCCATGACCGCTCGCCCGTCCACCCCGGAACGCTGCCGGCAGCTGCTGCAGCGCTGGCGTGCCGATCTGCGGCTCAGTGGGCGGGAGAGCACCCTGCTGGGGCCCGAGCTGGCGGGGCTCGATCGCCAGCTGCAGCGGCTCGAGCGGGCCACACCCCGGGTGGCGGTGTTCGGCCGGGTGGGGGTGGGCAAGTCGAGCCTGCTCAATGCCCTGCTCGGCGAGAAGATCTTCGCCACCGACGTGGCCCACGGATGCACCCGCCGGCAGGAGAGCCGCCGCTGGGGGCGGCGGATCGCCGGGCTGGCCGGCGTGGATCTGGTGGACACCCCCGGCATCGACGAGATCGCCGCCGCCGCCCGGGCGCGGCTGGCGGCCCGGGTGGCGGTGGGCGCCGATCTGGTGCTGCTGGTGATCGACGCCGACCTCACACGGGTGGAGGGGGAGGCGCTGGAGACGCTGCTGGCCGCCGGCAAACCGCTGCTGCTGGTGCTCAACCGCAGCGACTGCTGGCCCCGCGAGGAGCAGGCGGCCCTGGTGGCCAGCATCCGCCGGCGTCTGCCACCAGGGGCCCGCCACCTGGAGCCCCTGGTGGTGGCCGCCGCCCCCCACCGGCCCCGGCTGCTCCCCGGGGGCCGGGTGCGCAGCGAACCCGGCCCGCCCGCCATCAAACCGCTGGAGGAGGCGCTCACCCAGCTGCTGGAGCAGCACGGCGAGCTGCTGCTGGCCCTCAACGCCCTGCGGGCCGCCGACCGCTTCAGCCAGGCGCTGCATCGGGCCCGTCTGCAGCACGGCCGCCGCCGCGCCCAGAGCCTGATCGGCCGCTTCGCCGCGATCAAGGCCACCGGCGTGGCCGCCAACCCGCTGCTGCTGCTCGATCTGGCGGGCGGCCTGGCCTGCGACAGCGCCCTGGTGCTGCAGCTGTGCGAGCTCTACGGCCTGCCGATGACCCGCAGCGGCGCGCGCCAGCTGCTGGCACGCCTCTCCGGCCACAACCTGCTGCTCGGCGGCACCCAGCTGGGGCTGCAGGCCCTGCTGGGTGCCGTGCGCCAGCTGCTGCTGTTGGCCGCGCCGCTCAGTGGCGGCCTCAGCCTGGCGCCGGCGGCGCCGGTGGCCATGGCTCAGGCGGCGCTGGCGGTGGCCACCACCCGCCGCACCGGTCGGCTGGCGGCCGCCGAACTGCTGCGCAGCACCGCCGCCGCCGGCCGCCCCGGCGCCCTGCTGCGACGGCTCACGGAGCAGGACCCGGAGACCCGCCGCTGGCTCAGCGAATGGCGGCAGGGGGGCGGCGACGCCCTCGGCCCCGGCCTGCTTCCCTGACGCGCGTGCCCACAGGAGCCCCCGCCGCCATCGCCCTGCTGGGCACCAGTGCCGATCCGCCCACCCGCGGCCACCGCGCCCTGCTCGAGGGCCTGCTGCGCCACTACCCGGCCGTGGCCACCTGGGCCAGCGACAACCCGCTCAAGCAGCATGCGGCGCCCCTGGCCCTGCGCTCGGTGCTGCTGGAGGCCCTGGTGAACGCCATCGGCGATCCCCGTCTCACCCTGGAGCCGGAGCTCAGCAGCCCCTGGGCGATGGAGACCCTGGAGCGGGCCCGGCGCCGCTGGCCCACCAGCGAAGCGGTGTTCGTGGTGGGCAGCGACCTGGCGGCAGACATCCCCCGCTGGCGGCAGGCCGAACGCTGGCTGCCGGGCTGCCGGCTGGCGATCGTGCCGCGCCAGGGCTGGCTCCTCGCACCCGAGGTGCTGGCGCGGCTGCAGGCGCTGGGGGCGAAGCCGGAGGTGGTGCCGCTGGAGGTGCCGGCAACCGCCAGCTCCGGCATCCGCGCCCACCTCGAGCCGGGGGCTGTGCCGGCGGAGCTCTGGCCCCTGCTCCTGCCCGACAATCCCTACGGACTCGCCCCGCCCTGATGCACCTCGCCCTCGCCCAGCTGAACCCGCTCGTGGGCGACCTGGAGGGCAACGGGCGGCGGATCGCGGCGATGGCGGCCGAAGCCGCCGCCGCGGGGGCCGATCTGCTGCTCACGCCGGAGCTCTCGCTCTGGGGATACCCGCCGCGCGACCTGCTGCTGCGCCCGGCCCTGATCGGGCGCCAGCGGCGGGTGCTCGATGAGCTGGCCGCAGGACTGCCGGCCGGCCTGGCGGTGCTGGTGGGCATGGCCGAGCCGATCGCCGGCGCCGAGATGCCGCGGCTGCACAACGCCGTGGCCCTGGTGGAGGCAGGCAGCTGGCGGGTGGTGGGGCGCAAGCGCCTGCTCCCCAGCTACGACGTGTTCGATGAGCGGCGGTACTTCCGCCCCGGCGAGGCGGCGGCGGTGCTGGAGCTTGAGCGGCGGGGGCGGCTCTGGCGCCTGGGGCTGAGCATCTGCGAAGACCTCTGGGTGGAGGAGGATCTGCTGGGCGAGCGGCTGGCGGGCGAGGATCCGATCGCCGCCCTGGCGGCCCAGAACCCGGATCTGCTGCTCAACCTCTCCGCTTCACCCTTCGGCCGCGGCAAGCAGGCCGTGCGTCGGCGGCTGGCGGCCCGGGCCGCCGCCCGCCTGGCCTGCCCGGTGGTGTACGTCAACCAGGTGGGCGGCAACGACGACCTGGTGTTCGACGGCGCCAGCTTCGTGGTCAACGCCGCCGGCAGCGTGGTGAATCAGCTGGCCTGCGCCGCCGAGGATCTGGCCGTGTGGGATGCGGCCACCGGCGGCAGCGAGCGGCCCGCCGCCGAGCCCAGCGAGCCCGAGCAGCTGTTGCGCACCCTGGTGCTGGGGCTGGGCGACTACGCGCGCAAATGCGGTTTCCACGCAGCCCTGCTCGGGCTCAGCGGCGGCATCGACTCGGCCCTGGTGGCGGTGATCGCCTGCGCCGCCCTCGGAGCGGAGCGGGTGCGCGCCCTGCGGCTGCCCTCCCCCTACAGCTCGGCAGGATCGCTCGACGACGCCGCCTCCCTGGCCGTACGGCTGGGCATGCCCCTCGCCACATTGCCGATCGCGCCGCTGATGGGGGCCTGCGATGACGCCCTCACCCCGGTGCTCGGCCACACCCCCGACGGCCTCACCGCCGAGAACCTGCAGTCGCGCCTCCGCGGCACCCTGCTGATGGCGGTGGCGAACCAGGAGGGGCGGCTGCTGCTCTCCACCGGCAACAAGTCGGAGCTGGCGGTGGGCTACTGCACCCTCTACGGCGACATGAACGGCGGGCTTGCCGTGATCGGCGACCTCTACAAGACCACCGTGTTTGCCCTCTGCGACTGGATCGATTCGCCGGCCGCCGGCCCCTGCCGCGCCGCTCTGGGGCTCCCCGCCGAGGGCGAACTGATCGGCCTGGCGATCCGGGAGAAAGCCCCCAGCGCCGAACTGCGGCCCGACCAGCGCGACAGCGATTCGCTGCCCGATTACGCCGTGCTCGACCCGCTGCTCAAGGCAGCGATCGAAGGTCTGGCGTCGAGCGAGCAACTGATCGCCGGCGGCGCCGATCCGGCCCTGGCCCAGCGGGTGGAGCAGCTGCTGCAGCGGGCGGAGTTCAAGCGCCGCCAGGCGGCGCCCGTGCTGAAGGTGAGCGGCCGCTCGTTCGGCGGCGGGTGGCGGATGCCCATTGCCTGCGCCTAGGGTGCTGGGGTGCCATCCCTACTCCATGGCAGTCAACGGCCGCGCCGTGCCCCTGGCTTCACCGATGGCGAGCATCGGGGTGCCCACCGAGATCAAGCGCGATGAGCGCCGGGTGGCCCTGACTCCTGACGGGGTCAACGAACTGGTGTCCCAGGGGATGGAGGTGCGCGTGCAGGCCGGGGCGGGCCTGGGGGCCGGCATCACCGACGACGACTACCGCGCCGCCGGCGCCCGGCTGGTGGATCGGGAGGAGGCCTGGGCCGCCCACCTGGTGGTGAAGGTGAAGGAACCCCAGCCCGAGGAGTTCCGCTTCCTGCGCCGCGACCTGGTGCTGTTCACCTACCTCCACCTGGCGGCCTACCCCGAGGTGGGCCGGGCCCTGCTGGAGGCCGGCACCACGGCCGTGGCCTACGAAACGGTGCAGCTCGACGACGGCAGCCTGCCGCTGCTGGCACCGATGAGCGAGGTGGCCGGCCGGTTGGCCGCCCAGGTGGGCGCCCGGTTGCTGGAGCAGCCCCAGGGGGGCCGTGGTGTGCTGATCGGTGGCTGCACCGGTGTTCGGCCCGCCCGGGTGGTGGTGCTCGGGGCCGGCACCGTGGGCTGGAATGCGGCCCGCATCGCCGCCGCCATGGATGCGGAGGTGTTCCTGCTCGATCGTTCGCCCCAGCGCCTGCGGGGCCTGGAGTCCGACCGACGAGGGCGGCTGGTGAGCCTGGTGAGCAGCCGCAGCCTGATCCAGCGGCTGGTGCCCGGCGCCGACCTGCTGATCGGCGCCGTGCTGCTGCCGGGCGGCCGCGCCCCCACCCTGGTCGACGAGGAGCTGGTGCAGCGCATGCGTCCTGGATCGGCGATCGTGGATGTGGCGATCGACCAGGGAGGCTGCATTGCCACCAGCCGCGAGACCACCCACACCGACCCGGTGGTCACCATCCATGGCGTGCAGCACTACGCCGTGGGCAACATGCCCGGCGCGGTGCCCTTCACCTCCACCGAAGCCCTGGTGAGCGTCACCCTGCCCTACATCCTGGTGATGGCGGGCCGGGGCCTGATCGAGGCCGTCACCGACCGCCCCGAACTGCTCTCGGGCCTCAACACAGTCGATGGCGCCGTCTGCCATCCCGGGGTGGCCAAGGCGCTCGACGTGGCTCCCCGCCATCCGATGGCCTGCCTCCGCTGAAGCCGCCCCCCGCGAGGGCTCAGACCAGGCCCGGCAGGGGGCGGCCCAGGCTGACCGGATCGATGCCCTCCCGCAGGGCCAGCACCAGGCCCGCCGCCTCCCCATAACCCGCGGCCGTCAGAACGGTCAGCCCAAGGGCCGCGGCCCCCACCTCCAGCACGCAGGCGTTGCCCGTCACGGCGATCAGCGGCACCCCCCGTTCGGCGCAGGCAAGCACCGCGGCGCCCCCCAGGGCGCCGGCCGGGGCGACCACCGCCCCCAGATCCGCCCCATGAAAGCAACCGCCGCGGCTGGCGGGCTCAGGGAGCAGGTCAGGCGCCCGGCTGAGCCCCACCAGCACGCACGGAAGAAACGTGTAGCCCAGCTCCTCGGCGGCGGCGCGGGAATCGAGGGCCGGATCGGGGGGGAGGGGGGCGAGCGCCGGGGCATGGGCACAGGGCACTCCCAGGTGACGGCTGAGCAGATGGCTGATCACCGCCTCCGCCCCCGCCAGTCCATCCACCCCCGATCCATGCCGGTAGGCCGCCAGGGACTCGCTGCCGGGATCGTCGGGGAAGCGGGCCACCACGGCCACCGCCGTGGCCCCGGCCGCCCGCAGGCGTTCGCCGCCGCGCAACAGGGCATCGGGCCGATCGAGCGTGCCCCAGCTGGCGCCGCTGGGGCCGCTGCTCAAACGCACCCCGAGCGGCGCGTCGGTCACCAGCACCGGCCCCAGCGGCAACCCCAGGCTGGCACGACAGGCCTCCGCCACCTGGCGATGACGCAGGGCAAGCTCCGGTTCAATGCCCGCATCCAGCAGCAGCCCCACCCGCTGGGACGGCACCGGGCGAAGGGCGATCTCACCAGCGGCGAAGCGATCCAGGCTCCAGCCCTCCACGTAGTGGATGCGCCGGTCGCTCCAGTAGAGCGAGGCCGCATTCATCACATTCGGATGGGTGATCAGGCAGCCGCTGGCGGCCGCCAGCAGCCGGGCGGCTGGCAGGGCATCACCGGCGTAGCCGCCCACGGTGCAGCCCACGCCGGTGGGGATCACCAGCAGGGTGGGGAGGGGCGGCGCCACCCCGCTCACCGGGGTGCCGCTCCCGGCACGAGCAGCACGGCCTCCAGCCGCAGGCCCCGCTCCGGATCGGCGGCGGTGATCGCCCAGCGCAGCGGCTCGCCATCGGTGCCCGCCGCCTCGGCCAGCGCCCGCCGGGCCCGGGGCAGCACCGGCCCCGGGCCCGGCGGCAGCCACTGTTCCAGGGGCTCCAGCCTCACTTCTGGTACTGGCCGAACTGGGCCTCGTAAAGGGCATCCTCCTGGCCGGCCAGCAGCTTCAGGTCGCTGCGGGGATAGGCCACACACAGCAGGGCGTAGCCCTGCTTCTGAAGGTCGGCCCTGACGCCCATCGCATCGGGCTGCTGCACGCTGCCCTCCAGCAGCCGGGCGGCGCAGGTGGTGCACACGCCGGAGCAGCAGCTGCTGGGCAGGGGCACTCCGGCAGCCTCGGCGGCCGCCAGCACGGTCTGATCCTCACCGCAGGGGAAGGTGTAGCTGGTGCCGTCGAGCTCGGCGATCACGGTGAAGCTGGCGCTCATGGGCAGCGGTCCGGGACAACGGAGGCCCCATCTTCCCGGATGACGGTTCCGTCAGCGGTCGGGCTCCCCCCCTGCCACCTCCTGCCAGTGGCTGGGATGGGGCGCCAGGTACTCGGGCGGAGTGTCCACCGCAGCGGGAGCGGAGAGCACGAAATCGAGGCTGATCGACACCCTTCGGTCGTCGGGGTCCTCGTTGGCAAGCACGGCATGCTCGATCCGCGAAGGGAACAGCAGCAGCAGTCCCGCCCGGGGGGCCACATCCAGCCAGGGAGCGTTGAGCGGATGGTCAGCGGCGATCGGGCCCCCGTGGCCCACCGCCAGGCCGCTCACCAGTTCGTTGGGATGGTCGCGGGGCCAGAGGCGCAGGCTGCCGCAACGGCCGCTGCCGTCGCCGTTCAGGTAATACACCGCGCTGAGATGGGCGTTGGGGTGGTGATGGCGGCCGATCACCTGCCCTTCCTCACTCACCACCGGCCAGCAGCGCTGCAGGTGCAGGGCCACCTTCCGGCGATCGAAGCCCACCGCCTCCAGATAACCCAGGGCATGGTGGCCGATGTTCTCGATCAAAGGCCTGAAGGCCGGATGCCGATGAAGCTGCCACACGCCGTTGAGATCGCCGGTCCAGGCGCAACCGGGATCAGGGTTGGAGGCCGCCTCCCCCCGCAGCACCTCGATGGCCTGCAGCTGCACGGCGGTGTCCAGAGGATCGGGTGGCAGCAACGCTCTCCCGATCGCCAGCGGAAACAGGTGCTCGATCTGCAGGGTCCCTGCGGCTCTTCCCTGCTCGGCCATCGGCGCCACGGAACACTTCCCCGATCCTGCCGCGGCGCCAGGAACCAGCCCATGAAAAATCCCGGAGGCTGCCTTGACAGGGGTCCTCCGGGGGGTTCGAGCAGACAGCGAGGGGAGCGTCAGCCCATCCCGGTGGAACCTCCCACCACCTCGAGGATCTCCTGGGTGATGGCAGCCTGGCGGGCCTTGTTGTAATCCAGCGTCAGGGTCTTGGCGAGGGCCTTGGCGTTGTCGCTGGCGTTGTTCATGGCCGTCATCCGGCTGGCCAGTTCGCTGGCGGCGGCTTCCTGGAGGGAGCGCAGCAGCTGGTTGGACAGGTAGAGGGGCAGCAGGGCGTTGAGCAGCTGCTCGGGGCTCTGCTCGAACACGAAGTCGGAGGGGAGCGGTGCCGAGGCGTTCTCACGCCTGCTCACCTCCACGCCGAGCTGGCCGTCGCGGGTGATCAGGCGGAAGATCTCATCGTCGGAGACGGCGATGCCCTGCGGATCGAGGGGCAGGAGCGTCTGCACCACGGGCTGGGAGCTCACCAGGTTGATGAACTTGGTGAAGATGATCTCCACCCGATCCGTGCTGCCCGAGAGGAATTCGGCCAGAACTTCACTGGCGATGCCGTCGGCTTCGGCCGCCGTGGGCACCTGCTCCAGACCGGTGAAGGTGGCACGGATCGGGTAGCTGCGGTTCTGGAAATAGGTGATGGCCTTGCGACCCATCAGCACCATGTCCACGTCGTAGCCCTGGTCCTTGAGCTCCGCGAAGCGTTGCTCGGTGCGCTTGATGATGTTGGAGTTGTAGCCACCGCACAGACCCCGATCGCCAGTGACGGCGAGCAGGGTGATCCGACGCACATCGCGCGCCGCCAGCAGCGGAGCATCCGCTCCACCGAATCCCATGCGGGTCTGGAGGTTCTGCAGCACCCGTGCCAGTCGGTCGGCAAAGGGACGGCTGCGCAGCACCTGCTCCTGGGCACGGCGCACCTTGGCAGCCGCCACGAGGCGCATGGCCTCGGTGATCTTGCGGGTGTTCTTGACCGAACTGATCCGGTCGCGGATTTCCTTGAGGTTCGCCATCGAATAGGGCTCCGATCAGGCGGTGGCGAGCATGCTCGCCTTCACCTCGGAGATGGCGTCCTTGAGCATGGCTTCGGCGGCATCGCTGAGCTGCTTCTCGGACTGCACCATGGAGATGAAGTCGGGCTTGTTGGTGCGCAGGTATTCGCGCAGTTCACGGGTGAACAGGGTGACCTGATCCACGGGGATCTCGTCGATCAGACCCTTGACACCGGCGTAGACCACGGCGACCTGCTCGGCCAGCTGCAGGGGGCTGAACTGGGGCTGCTTGAGGATCTCCCGCAGCCTCTTGCCGCGGGCCAGCTGCTGCTGGGTGGCGGCATCAAGATCGGAGGCGAACTGGGAGAAGGCGGCCAGTTCGTCGAACTGGGCCAGCTCCAGCTTCAGCGTGCCGGCGATCTTCTTGATGGCCTTGGTCTGGGCCGCACCGCCCACCCGGCTCACGGAGATGCCCACGTTGATGGCGGGGCGCAGGCCGGAGTTGAACAGGTCGGAGCTGAGGAACACCTGGCCGTCCGTGATCGAGATCACGTTGGTGGGGATGTAGGCCGACACGTCGCCGGCCTGGGTCTCGATGATCGGCAGGGCGGTCATCGAGCCCTTGCCCATGGCGTCAGACAGCTTGGCAGCGCGCTCGAGCAGGCGGCTGTGGCAGTAGAACACGTCGCCGGGATAGGCCTCACGACCGGGAGGACGGCGCAGCAGCAACGACATCTGGCGGTAGGCCTGGGCCTGCTTGGTGAGGTCGTCGTAGACCACCAGGGTGGCCTTGCCCTTGTACATGAACGACTCGGCGATCGCCGCGCCGGTGTAAGGCGCCAGGTACTGCATGGCGGCAGGTTCGGAGGCGCTCGCAGCCACCACCACGGTGTAGTCGAGGGCGCCGCGCTCCCGCAGCACTTCCACCACGTTGGCCACCGAGGCGGCCTTCTGGCCCACGGCCACATACACGCAGACCACGTCCTCACCCTTCTGGTTGAGGATGGTGTCGATGGCGATGGCGGTCTTGCCGGTCTGACGGTCGCCGATGATCAGCTCGCGCTGCCCGCGGCCGATCGGGATCATGGCGTCGATGGCGGTGATGCCTGTCTGCATGGGCTCATGCACCGACTTCCGCTGGATGATGCCGGGAGCCATCGACTCGATCAGGCGCGTCTCGGTGGTGGCGATGTCGCCCTTGCCGTCGATCGGCTGCCCGAGAGAGTTCACCACGCGACCGAGCATGGCGTCGCCCACCGGCACCGAGGCGATCTTGCCGGTGGCCTTGACGGTGCTGCCTTCCTGAATGCCGCGGCCCTCGCCCATCAGCACGGCGCCCACGTTGTCATCTTCGAGGTTGAGGGCAATGGCTTCGGTGCCGTCCTCGAACTGCACGAGCTCACCGGCCATCACCTGCTCGAGGCCGTAGATGCGGGCAATGCCGTCACCCACCTGGAGAACGGTGCCGACGTTGCTGACGGCAACCGACTTGTCGTAATCGGCGATCTGCTGCTTGAGGATCGCGCTGATCTCGTCGGGACGGATGGAAACCATGGGTGGGAAATCCCCGGAGGGGAGGCGATGGGGAGAGGGTGAGGTGGTGGAAGGGCAGGGAGAGGGGGCTAGCTCACCTTGGCCAGCGCCAGCCCGAGGCGACGCACCTGACCGGAGAGGCTGGCATCGATGACTCGGGAGCCGACCTTGAGCACGAACCCACCGATCAGGGAGGGATCGATGGTCGTGTCGATCTCCACCTTGTCGGTGCCGGCCACAGCCTTCACCTTCTCTGTGAGCCGCTGCTTCTGCTCCTCGCTCAGGGCGGCGGCGGAGGTGACGGTGGCCAGAGCGATCTGGTTCTGCTCCCGGTAGAGATCGAGCACGCGCTCAAGCACGGCATCGAGGAAGCCGATCCGCTGGCGATCGGCGAGGAGCTTGAGGAGATTGAGGAGAGCCGGTGAAACCTGGCCCTCGAAAAGCTTGATCAGGGCGGCCTTCTTGGCACTCACCTCGAGCACCGGTGAGGCCATGGACTCACGGAGGTCGGCGGATTCATGCCAGAGAGTCAGCACGTCGCGCACTTCCTGGATCACCGCGTCGGCGGATCCATCGGCGGACACCACCTGGAGGAAGGCCTCGGCATACGGGGTGGTGATGGCATTGAGAAGAGGCATCAGGCGTTACCCAGGGTCTTGATGGACTGATCGATCAGACGGGCCTGGGCCTCATCATCGAGCTTGCCGGGGAGAGCGCCGAGGGCCTTCTCGATCGCGCGAAGTGCGGTTTCGCGCTGAAGCTGCGACTTCACGCGGGAGGCTTCATTGGCCAGATCCGACTGGGCGCCCTGCTTCACCCGGGCCACCTCATCGACCGTGCGCTTCTGATTGTCGAGATGGATGGCTTCGGCGCGGGCCTTGCCATCGATGCGGATCTGCTCGGCCTTCTGCTGAGCCGCACCCAGGCCATTCTGGGCGTCTGCCAGGGCGGAACGGGCGGCGGCCAGTCGCTGCTCGGCCTCCTGAAGGTCGGAAAGAATGGCCTGACGGCGCCGCTCGAGAATGCCGCCGAGGAAGCCGCGCAGGAACCACACCAGACCGGCGATCACGACCGCCAGGTTGATGATGTTGGTCTCAAAGGGATTGAGGTTGAGCCCGAAGCCGCCGTGGCTGGCCAGCAGGGGAGCGAAGAGGGGATTCATGAGGCGGCCAGGAGTCGGGAAACGATCAGCTCGCCGAGGTCATCGGCATCCTTGACCAGCTGGGAAAGTGCCGTGTCGCGCTCGGCATCAATCTCGCGGCGGGCCCGCTCACGGGAGGCATTGGCCTCGGCCGTGGCCTCGGCCAGGGCAGCCCGATACAGACGATCGACTTCCTGTTCGGCCTCGACGATCAGCCGCTGGGATTCCTGCCGGGCGTCCTTGAGCTGAGCCTTGAGATCAGCCTCGAGGCGCTCGGCCTGGGCCAGCTTCTCCTTGGCTTCGGCACGGCTGGTGACGATATAGCCCTCGCGATCCTCGACGGCCTTGCCGACGGGACGGAAAAACAGGGCATTGAGAATGAACGTGAGGATCACCACCTGCAGCGCCATCAGAGGCAGGGTGGCATCGAGGTCGAACAGACCTCCCTCGGGCGTCCCGGCGGCGGACGCGCCTGCCTCGGCAAGCAGAAGCCAGCTGGTCATGGGGCGGAGGAGCGGCGGAAGGCGGTGAAGGGGGAGTGAGGAAAGAGCATCAGGGGCTCATCCCTCCGAAGCTTCAGAGGGCCGGGGGGCGGGAGGGCGCAAGCTGCGCCCCCTCCCCTCCCGATGCACCGGGCGCTCAGCCGGCGAACGGGTTGGCGAACAGCAGCACCAGGGCAACCACCAGGCCGTAGATGGTCAGAGCTTCCATGAAGGCCAGGGAGAGCAGCAGGGTGCCGCGGATCTTGCCTTCGGCTTCGGGCTGGCGGGCGATGCCTTCAACGGCACCCTGGGCGGCCGAACCCTGACCGATACCGGGGCCGATGGCGCCGAGACCGACGGCCAGACCAGCGGCGACGACGGACGCGGCGGAAGTGATGGAATCCATGGTGGGGAGGAAAGGTTGGGCGCCGTGGTAGCGCGGGAGGAACCGGGTTGTGATGCCTGCGCCTGGGACATCTCGGAGAGATGGGCCCGGATCGAGCCGGACCTGCGCGAAGGAGAGTTTGCCAGACCGCATGGCGCGGCTGACGATGGGATCAGTGGTGCTCTTCGTGCACCGCTTCACCGATGTAATAAGCGGCAAGGGTGGCGAAAATCAGGGCCTGGATCGCGCTGGTGAACAAACCGAGGAACATGGCCGGCAGGGGCACGACCAGAGGCACAAGGAATGCCAGCACAGCCACCACAAGTTCGTCGGCCAGGATGTTGCCGAAGAGACGGAAGGAGAGCGACAACGGCTTGGTGAAATCCTCGACGATCTTGAAGGGCAGCATGATCGGCGTGGGTTCCACGTAGTACTCGAAGTAGCGGAAACCCTTGCGGCTCAGGCCTGCATAGAAATAGGCAATGGAAACAAGCAGCGCCAAGGCGATGGTTGTATTGATATCCGCTGTTGGGGCACCGAGCTCGCCGCTGGGGAGGTGAATCAGCTTCCAGGGGATCAGAGCACCGCCCCAGTTGCTCACGAAGATGAACAGGAACAGGGTGCCGATGAAGGGAAGCCAGTCGCGGTAGGCCTTCTCGCCGATCTGCTCACGAGCAAGATCACGGATGTAGTCCCACAGGAACTCAAGCAGGTTCTGCACGCCGCGGGGATCACGCTCCATCTTGCGGGTGCCGATCCAGACCACGGCCAGCAGGGCACCGATCACAACCCAGGAGCTCAGGAAGACCTGGCCGTGGATCTTGAGGTTGCCGAGCTGCCAGTAGAGGTGTTGACCCACCTCCAGTTCGGCAAGGGGAAGTGCGGGAGGCAGCGGGAGCATCGGGGGGAATGTCCTGGCGGAACGTCGAGGCCGCGGAGCGGCGGTACGGAAGCGGTGTCAGGCGTCGAGCAGGGCCTGAGCGATCAGGGCAGGCTTGTAGAGCAGGAAGCCCACGATGGTGGGGAGGATCTGCAGCTGGGGCAGCTTGGCCGCCGCCAGGAACAGAACCAGTGGCACCAGAAGCTGGACCTTTCCCACGGAACGCTGATCCCCGCCGAGGCGGGAGACGCTGCGGGAGAGAAGCCTCAGATACAGGAGCCCTCCGAGGGCACCGATCAGGAGGCTGGCGGCCGTGGACGGTCCGAACAGCCAGACCGTGAGGGGCACCGCCAGGGCGGTGGCCAGCAGGGTGGCGAGGAGCAGACGTCGCTGAAGCCGCCGGTACTCGTCCATCCCATCATTGGCCGCTGGGGCCGGAGGGGTGGAAGGCAGGGGGACGACGGTGGAGGGACTCGCAGGTGTCTCACCATCCTCGGGTCCCGCGGGGGAGCCGATTGTCGGCGAAGTGGACTGCGAAACCGTCAACCGACGAGGGTCCGACTGGGCGCAGGGACATTATCACGCAGCGTTACGGGACCGTGACGAACGAGCCCGCATCCGCCAGCAGCAGCACCCGCTCCCCGGCCAGCCGCCGCGCCCGCAGCGCCCGCTCGGAGGCCCCCATTGCCAGGGGAAGATCGGCCAGGCGGGTGCCGGCGGGTTCCCGATCGAGGGCCTCGAGCAGGGTGAGGTCGTCCGCCTCGATCGTCAGGGGCTGCAGGTCCGGGCCCAGCAGGGAAGTGGAGGGCCAGCCCCAGAGGCAGCGGTTGCGCTCGCCTCCCGCCGCCAGCAGGTCCTCGTCGCTCCATCGCCGCGGATCGCGCCGCTCGTCGGACGGCAGCTCACCGCGCACCAGGAAGAACTCGAAATGGCTGATGTCGGGGTCGAGGGCCTCCACAAGCTCCCACTGCGCCCGCGGCGGCAGGGCACGGGCCCGATCGAGCAGTTCGCCCTGAAGCAGGCGAGCTGGATCCCAGACCTCGGGGTTGGAGAAGCCGGCGAAGGTGATGTCGGTGGTCGCCACGAAGCGGAACAGTCGCTCCAGGTCGTAGCTGGTCTCCTGCGGATGCAGGTACATGTCCGCGAAGTTGGCGTCGGCCGCCGTGTCGAGGGCCCAGCGCTGCTCATGGTGCCGCCGCAGGCGGTTGGTCTCAGGCAGGTCGTGGAACAACCGCCGACCCAGCCGCAGCCCCTCCTCTCCGGTGCCCACCCCCATCAGGGCCAGGGCCCGCTGGGTGCGATGGATCTCCCAGCGGCCGCCATCCGCGTACAGAAAAAGATGCAGCAAGCCCCCCCGGGCGAGACGTTCGGCCAGGGCCGCCAGCCCCCGCTGGGGCTGATCGAGATGGTGGAGCACGCCCACCGAATTGATGTAATCGAACTCGCCTTCCCCGGAGAGATCCAGCAGGCTGCGCTGCTCGATGGCGAGCTCCTCCACCACCGCCCCGGCTCCTGAGCGACGGGTGCGCTCCCGGGCCACCGCGACGGCGCCGGCGCTGATGTCCACTGCCCGCACCTGGCTGCCGGGATTGAGATGACAGAGGTAATCGGTGCTGACCCCGGTGCCGCAGCCGGCATCGAGGATGCGCCAGGTTCGCGGGCCCTGCGGCAGGCTGCCGAACACGAAGGCGCGGGCGCAGTCCACGCACCAGCGCCAGTTGTATCCCGGCGGCGGGCCGTCCTGCAGGGGATCGCCGGGATAGGGGAAGCGGTCGTAGAAGGCGCTCACCACGGGGGTGGCGGCATCCGGGGCGGCGGACATCGGCAGAGGCGGGGCTGGGCGGCGTGGCGAGCATTCCACGGCGCGCGGCCCCTGGCCACCGGCAGGAGCGCGGGGGCTGCAAACATTTGTTCATGGCCCGCCGGAGGGTCCGAGGGCCAGCCGTAACGTGCCGAAGCCCGGAGCGCTCTCGTTCATGACCGTGACCGCCAGCAGCGGCAGCACCAGGGTCACTCCCCAGCTCTACGACACCCTGCCGCTCTCCAGCGTCCGTCAGGCGGAGCAGCAGGACCGCTTCCCCGACGGTGGCGAGCTCGACCTGCTGACCACCTTCTTCCAGAGCGGCCGGATCCGCGTGGAAGCGGCACGCCGGCTGTCCGACAACGCCGCCGCCATCGTGGCCAAGGCCGCCAACCGCATCTTTGCGGGCGGCACGCCGCTCTCCTATCTCGACAGTCCGATCGGCACCGAGGCGAGTTCCGCCCCTCTGGCCGCCGACCAGGCCGCCTTCCAGCGCTCGGTCCAGACCTTCGCCGGCGCCACCGCCAGCCGCGGCAACGTGTTCACCCGGCTCCTGGAGGGAGCGGGCGGCGATGCCGACGTGCGCGTGGTGCTGCCCACCGGCTTCGCGCCGATCTCGGTGGGCCGCTACGGCACCGAGCGGATGAAGAAGTCGATCCGCGACCTGGCCTGGTTCCTGCGCTACGTCGGCTACGCGATCGTGGCGGGCGATCCCAGCATCCTCGCGGTCAACACCCGCGGCCTGCGCGACGTGCTGGAGAAGGCCTGCTCCCTGGCCGCCACCAACGTGGCCCTGCAGGAGATGCGGGCCGCCGCCGCCGGCCTGTTCCGGGATGAGCCCGAGGCCCGCCAGCTGGTGATCGACTACTTCAACGTGCTGCTCAAGGAGCTGGAGGTGCCCACGCCCTCCAGCCGCCAGCGGCTCGGCAGCCCGGTGAACCAGGGCCTGCAGCTCCCCGCGATCTACGCCCTCTCCGCCGAAGGCCGCCAGCGCTTCGTGATGAAGCCCGGCCTCTCAGGCCGCGAGAAGGCCGAGATCGTGCGCGCCGCCTACCGCCAGGTGTTCGAGCGCGACATCGTCAAGGGCTACTCCCAGGTGGTCTGCCCGGTGGAGGCCACCCAGGTGCGCCAGGGCCAGATCTCGATGCGCGAATTCATCCGCGCCCTCGGCCGCAGCGACGAGTATCGCCGTCAGTTCTTCAGCCGCTTCTGCGACAGCCGGGTGGTGGAGCTGGCGTTCCGCCACTTCCTCGGCCGGGGCGTGAGCTCGATCGAGGAGTTCCGCACCTACTTCGCGATCGTCAGCAGCAAGGGCCAGGCCGCTCTGGTGGATGCCCTGGTCAACAGCATGGAGTACGCCCGGGTCTTCGGCGAGGAAACGGTGCCCTATCTCCGGGAGCTCGGCGAGGAGGCCCAGGAGAGCGCCGGCTGGGGCTCGAACCGCAAGCTGTTCCGCTTCAGCGCCCCCTTCGAAGGCGCTCCCCAGTACATCACCCTCTACGCCGCCTACCGCCAGCCCTTCCCGGATCAGCACCCCTACGGCGGCGGCAACGATCCGCTGGGTCTGAACTACGGCGCGATCTTCCCATCCGGCACCGCCAGGGTGGCCACCCGGCCGGTGCCGTCGCGCTACGACAGCCGCCGGATCCTGATCGGCAACGGCATGGCCCAGCCTGGCCAGATGGCCAGCCCCCAGTTCCGCAAGGCCTCTCCTCGCCGCGTGGGCCCGAAGGTGCACCGCCTGGTGCAGATCGCCACCGGCGGCAACTCGGTGCCCCGGCGCAGCGGTCAGCCCAGCCTGCGCGGCACCGAATCCAGCACCCAGGCGGTGATCCGCGCCGTCTACGTGCAGGTGCTTGGCAACGCCGGCTACGCCGGCGAGCGCAACACCGTCGAGGAGATCAAGCTTGAGAACGGCGACATCAGCCTGCGGGAGTTCATCCGCCAGGTGGCTCGCTCCAACGCCTTCCGCCGCCGCTATTGGGACGGTCTCTACATCTGCAAGGCGATCGAGATCATCCACCGTCGCCTGCTGGGCCGGCCCACATTCGGCCGCTGGGAGATCGATGCCTACTTCGACACCGCCGCCCGCAAGGGCTTCTATGGCGTCGTCGACGCAATCCTCGACAGCCCTGAGTACAACGAAGCCTTCGGCGAGGACACGGTTCCCTACGAACGCTTCATCACTTCGGCCGATCGCAACGCCCGGCGCGTCACCGCCCTGAAGCGGGCCTTCGACGCCAGCGCCTACGCCGATCTCACCCCAGTCAAGCGGCCGGACGTCGCCCCAGCGCCCTCGCTGCGCACCGTGGGCGACGTCACCCCGCGCAACCTCCCCGCTCCACGTCCCGTGGTGCGGGGAGGTTGGAGCGCCCAGATCGCCGGCGGTGAAATCCTGGCCGCCAGCCGCAGCCTGGCGGAGGGTCCCGCCAGCATCCGCACTGCGCCGCCGCCGGCGCGCACCTGGCGTCCTGTGCCCGGTGGTGCTCCGAGTGCGTTCAGTGGGGGTGTGCCCCGCACCGCCGTTCCCGCCACCAGCTCCGCACCTGGAGCCGGTGCTGCCGCCTCCGTGTCCAACTGGCGGGCGTCACGGGGCGGAGGCTATGGAGCCGCGCTGGCCCAGGCACCGGATGGCGCGATGGAGAAGGCCCTGCGCGGCGCCGCTCCCCAGGGCTTCGCCCGCCGGCGCAGCCTCAGCCGCCCTGTGCGCCTGCTTGCGGCCCCCAGCGAATCCCAGGTCCGGGAGGTGATCGAGGCCAGCTACCGGCAGCTGCTGGGGCGTGTCCCTTATGCGGCCGAACGTCTCACGGACTCCGAATCCCAGCTGCGCGATCGCCAGCTCTCGGTGGCCGAGTTCGTTGAATCCCTGACCACCAGCGACCTGTTCCAGCAGAAGCTGAACCGGCTTGCTCCCCTGAAGGTGGCCGCAGCGGCCTACCTGGCCCTTCTCGGCCGGGCTGCCCAGCCCGCCGAGGCCAGCCGCTTCCTCGCGATCCGCACCAGCGCCGGCCAGACCGCCGCCCTGCGCGACCTGCTGCGGGGCAGCGAATACGCCAACGCCTTCGGCCAGGACACGGTGCCCTACCTGCGGGGCATGGCCACCACCGACGGCATCCCGCTCAGCACCGTCAACCGCACCGCTGCTCTCTACGGCGGCAACGCCGGCCTCACGCCCTCACCACGCGGCGCCGTCTGAGCAACACCTGCAGCAAAGCCACCACCTTCCTCGTTCACTCCCCGGCACCCCCGGGGAGTTTTCGCCTGTAAAGAAAACAGCCACTCCGCCGACATTGATGGCAGCAGATTGCCCATCTGCCCTACAGCGCCGCATTGCACAGCCACGGGAATGCGATGAACAATTGCTGCAGAGGGAACCTATCAACAACTCTCGGCAAACCCATTGCGAGCCAAGGGGTTTCGTTGGCGCCGACGCCGTGAAGAACTGTTACCGCGCCCCGGGAGCACGAGGGGGGTTGCCACAGAATGATTCGGCGAACGGCCCCGCCGTCGCAACCCCTACACACCGGATACCGGTCTCCTTAACGGTGACCGCTTGTTTCGAGGCAGAACTGCATGAGCATCGTCTCCAACTCGATCATCAACGCGGACGCCGAAGCCCGCTACCTCAGCCCTGGCGAACTCGACCAGGTCAAATCCTTCGTCGCCGGAGGCCAGCGTCGCCTGCGCGTGGCCCAGGTCCTCAGCGAGAGCCGTGAGCGCATCGTGAAGCAGGCCGCCGGCCAGCTCTTCCAGAAGCGCCCCGACGTCATCTCCCCCGGCGGCAACGCCTACGGCGAGGAGATGACAGCTTCCTGTCTCCGCGACATGGACTACTACCTGCGCCTCGTCACCTATGGCGTGGTTGCGGGTGATGTCACCCCGATCGAGGAGATCGGCGTCATCGGCGCTCGCGAGATGTACCGCTCCCTGGGCACCCCCCTGGAAGCGATGGCGGAAGCCATCCGGGAAATGAAGGCCGTGGCCACCAGCATCCTCACCGGCGGAGATGCCGAGGAAGCCGGTTTCTACTTCGACTACGTCGTCGGCGCTCTCTCCTGAGGCCCCTCCTTCCCTCCCTCCATCGCCCCTCCCCCAGGATCCATGCAAGACGCGATCACCAACGTCATCAACCAGGCCGACGTCCAGGGCCTCTACCTCGACGGCTCATCGATCGGCCGCCTGGAGCAGTACTTCTCCAGCGGTGAGCTGCGGGTGCGCGCCGCCGCCACTATCAGCGCCAACGCTTCGGCCATCATCAAGGAGGCCGTGGCCAAGTCGCTGCTGTACTCGGACATCACCCGTCCGGGCGGCAACATGTACACCACCCGTCGCTATGCCGCCTGCATCCGCGACCTCGACTACTACCTTCGCTACGCCACCTACGCCATGCTGGCGGGCGATACTTCGATCCTCGACGAGCGGGTTCTCAACGGCCTCAAGGAGACCTACAACTCCCTGGGTGTGCCCATCGGCGCCACCGTTCAGTCGATTCAGGCCATGAAGGAAGCAACCGCCGCCCTGGTGGGTCCCGATGCCGGTCGAGAAATGGGTGTCTACTTCGACTACATCAGCTCCGGCCTCGGCAACTGATCCCAAACGACCCACCGTCCCGAGGATCATCCATGCGTCTTTTCAAGATCACCGCCTGCATCCCCTGCCCCGAAAAGGTGCGCACTCAGCGGGAACTGCAGAACACCTACTTCACCAAGTGGGTCCCTTATCACAGCTGGTTCGCCGAACAGCAGCGGATCATGAAGCAGGGCGGCAAGATCCTGAAGGTGGAACTGGTCACCGGCCGCCGCCAGCAGAACGTCGGCAACTGAACCAGGAGCCTCCTCGCTGCCACGCCAGGGTCCGGTCGACACCGGGCCCTTTTTCATGGACACGTTCTGAGCCGAGCTCGGGTCCGGGCTTTTTTTTGTCTCGATCGACTCGACAACAGCGACTCAGGCACGGCTGAATAGGCCATTGCCTCGCCCACGGCCCACCTTGTCCGTCTCCTCGAGCAGCCCGCCCGCCCACGGCGCCATCCGCGCCGGCGCGCCTCCTGCCCAACACGGTGGCTTTCACCTGCTGCCCTGGGAGCTGTGGCCGGCGGAGGGTCGGTTGATGCTCGGCCTGGTGGCGATCTGGAGCCTGGTGGGTCTGCTGGTCCTCACTTCCGCCAGCTGGTGGGTGGCCGAACGGGAGATGGGCGATGCCGCCTACTACCTCAAACGTCAGGCGATCTGGCTGGTGGCGAGCTGGGGGCTGCTGTGGCTGGCCATCCGCACCGGCATGCGGCGCTGGCTGCACCTGGCCGGTCCTGCGCTGATCGTGCTGGGCCTGATGGTGGCAGCCACCCTGGTGATCGGCAGCACCGTGAACGGTGCCAGCCGCTGGCTTGTGCTGGGCCCGATCCAGATCCAGCCCACGGAACTGGTGAAGCCCTTCGTGGTGCTGCAGGGGGCAGTGTTGTTCTCCCACTGGCGCCGTATCGGCAGCGATCAGAAACTGCTCTGGCTGAGCATCTTCGGGGCGCTGATCCTGGTGATCCTCAAGCAGCCCAACCTCAGCACCGCGGCCCTGATGGGCCTGCTGCTCTGGTTGATGGCCCTCTCCGGTGGGCTGCCCCTGTCCCTGCTTCTTGGGGCGGCCGGTGCGGGCGGACTGCTCGGCACGGCGAGCATCCTGATCAATGAGTACCAGCGCCTGCGGGTCACCTCCTTCCTCGATCCATGGAAGGATGCCCAGGGCAATGGCTACCAGCTGGTGCAGAGCCTGCTGGCGATCGGATCCGGCGGGGTGCTCGGAGAAGGCTATGGCCTCTCGACCCAGAAGCTGCAATACCTGCCAATCCAGAGCACCGACTTCATCTTCGCCGTGTTCGCTGAGGAGTTCGGCTTCGTGGGCTCGGTTTTCCTGCTGCTGTTTCTGGTGGTCTTCGCCTTTGTCGGTCTGCGCATCGCCCTGAGTTGCCGCAGCCACCAGCACCGGCTGGTGGCCATCGGCTGCACCACCCTGCTCGTGGGCCAGTCGATCCTGAACATCGCCGTGGCCAGCGGCTCCATGCCCACCACCGGCCTGCCGCTGCCGATGGTGAGTTACGGCGGCAACTCACTGCTCAGCAGCCTGTTCGTGGCCGGTCTGCTGATCCGCTGTTCCCTGGAATCCACAGGTCTGGAAACCGCCCGTCCCCGCCGGCGTCGGCCTACGGCCGCCCCGATAGGCTGAACGACCGACGCCTCTTCCACCGGCCATGCCCAGCCTGGGGCTTCTGCTCGCCGACTGGGCCCGCACGGCGGAAGTGCTGCTGCAGAGCTCCCTCAGCCATCCGGGCCCCCTCACCCTGGGGCTGGTGTTTGCGGGCGGCGTGCTGACAAGTCTCGGACCCTGTTCGCTGTCTCTGCTCCCGGTGACCCTGGCTTATCTCGCCGGGTTCGGCAGCCCAGCCTCCGCCACGGTCGGCACCTCCCCGAGCCTTCCCTGGCAACGCAGCACGGCATTTGCGGGTGGGATCGTGACTGCTCTGGTGCTGCTCGGGCTGATCAGCGGTCTGATGGGGCGTCTCTATGGCAGCCTGCCCACCCAGATCCCGCTGATCGTGGCTCTGGTGGCGGTGCTGATGGGGCTCAACCTGCTCGGACTGGTGAGGTTTCCGCTGCCCGCAGGCCCGGATCCCGAGCTCTGGCGCCGCCGGGTGCCTGCGCCGTTGGGCCCGCTGGTCGCCGGACTGGCCTTCGGCCTGGCCGCCACCCCCTGCACCACACCTGTGCTGGCGGTGCTGCTCACCTGGATGGCCCAACAAGGCAAGCCCCTGGTGGGCATGGCCCTGCTCACCAGCTTCGGCGCCGGCCAGGTGCTCCCCCTGCTGCTGGCCGGCACAGCAGCCGCGAGCTTGCCCGGCTTGCTCGGCCTGCGCCGACTCGGACGCTGGGTACCACCGATCAGCGGCGTGGTGCTGGTCGGAACCGGCGCCCTCACCCTGCTGGCGCGGCTGTCATGACCACCACCGCCTCTCCCGCCTGGCGCGCTCTGGAGCGTGCCGCCGGCTGGATCTCAGACCTGCGCCTTGCCATCGTCCTGCTCCTGGTGATCGCCCTGGCCAGCGGCGTCGGCACCGCCATTCCCCAGAAGGAGAGCGTGGCCTTCTACCACCAGCGCTACGACCCCTCCCCCTGGCTTGGGCTGGTTCACGGCGAGGGGATCCTGGGGCTGGAGCTGGATCACGTGTACTCCAGCCGCTGGTTCCTGGGGCTGCTGGCCTGGCTGGGTCTGTCGCTGATCCTCTGCAGCATCCGCCGCCAGTGGCCGGCCCTGCGGGCCTCGCTGCGCTGGATCGACTACCGCTCCCCCCGCCAGCTCAGCAAGCTGGCCGTGGCCGAAACCAGGCCCGCTGCCGACCCTCTGGCCGCCCTCCAGGGACTGGAGCTGAGGCTGAAGGCAAGGGGCTGGCAGGTCAACCCTCAGGAGGGGCGACTGGCGGCGCGCCGGGGCTTGCTGGGCCGGGTGGGCCCCCTGCTGGTGCACGCCGGCCTGGTGGTGCTGATGGTGGGGGCGGCCTGGGGTGCCCTGGCCGGCCAGCGGCTGGAGCGGTTCCTGGCTCCAGGTCGTGACCTGGAGCTGCTCGACCGCCAGGGTCAGACCCAAGTGACTGTGGCCCTCGACGACTTCGCGATCCAGCGCGACCCGGCCGGCCGGCCGGAGCAGTTCTCTTCTCGGCTGCGCATGATCCGCCCCGGCGTCGACGGAGCACCGGCGGTCAGCCAGGAAGCCTCGATCAGCGTCAACCATCCCCTCCGCTACAGGGGGATGACCCTCTACCAGGCCGACTGGGCCCTGGCAGCGATCGACCTGCAGCTCGGCCGCAGCCCAGTGCTGCAGTTGCCCCTGCGCAGTTTCCCCGAACTCGGGGAGCAGGTCTGGGGCCTGGTGCTCCCCACCCGACCCGATGGCAGCGAGCCCGTGCTGCTCAGCCTGACCAGCGAGCAGGGACCGGTGCAGGTGTTCGGGCCAGATGGGGACCTGCTTGCCCAACTGGTGCCGGGCGGTGAAGCAGTCGAGGTGCGGGGCCTGCCGTTGCGGGTGACGGCTGTTCTGCCGGCCAGCGGCATCCTGCTCAAGAAGGATCCTGGCGTGCCCCTGGTGTACGCCGGCTTCGCCATCGCCCTGCTGGGAGGCGGGTTGAGCCTGGTGGCGACGCGCCAGCTCTGGGCGGTGGCCGAGCCGGCCAGCGGTCGCCTGCATGTGGCCGGGCTCTGCAACCGCAATCTCACCGGCTTTGCCTCCGAACTGCCCGGCCTGCTCGATGAGGCCGCCTGAGCGCCTCGATCGGCTCGCCCTGACTCAGCAGGGACGGCGGCTGCCGTGGCTGACCCGCACCACCGTGTGGACGTTGCCGCGGGGATTGAAGTCGGCCTCCAGCTGCATCCACACCGGATCGCAGGCCTCGACCAGGTCGTCGAGGATGCGGTTGGCCACCTCTTCGTGGGAGATGGCACGGTCGCGGTAGCTGTTCACGTAGAGCTTGAGGGCCTTGAGCTCAAGCACCCGCGGACCGGGCTGGTAGAGCAGTCGCAGCACGGCGAAATCGGGGTAGCCGGAAAAGGGACAGGTGCAGGTGAATTCCGGCAGGTCGATGGACACCTCGTAGGCCCGACCCTGGCGTGGGTTTTCGAAACAGAGCAAGCGGGCCTCGGCGATGGCCCGCTCGCCGTAGCTCGGAGTGATGGTGGCGGCAGCCGACTCGCCCATGGACACCAGTGCAGACATGCAAGGGGTGCCCTTGACGCTAGGGCCTCGGGGGCAACGGTCCCGGTTCCCCATTCGCGGGCAGCATGGGTAGCGTGCGTTACGGCGACCGCCGCAGGCCTCAGGCGTAATGGGGCGGTTCGCAACCGGGACGTCTGAGAGACTGAGCCCGGACACGCTTCCCGAACCCTGCCGTTTCCATGAAAAAAATCGAGGCCATCATTCGTCCGTTCAAGCTCGAGGACGTCAAGATCGCCCTGGTGAATGCCGGCATCGTCGGCATGACCGTCAGTGAGGTGCGGGGCTTCGGCCGACAGAAGGGTCAGGTGGAGCGTTATCGGGGCTCGGAGTTCACCGTGGAGTTCCTGCAGAAGCTGAAGCTGGAGATCGTCGTTGACGACGATCGCGTCGACACGGTGGTCAATGCCGTCCAGGATGCCGCGCGTACCGGCGAAATCGGCGATGGCAAGATCTTCATCAGCTCGGTTGATTCGGTGATCCGCATCCGCACCGGCGATCGCGACAGCGGCGCCATCTGAGCCCCACCGAATTCACCCCCCTTCCAGGGTCGCCGCCACCACGGCGGCGACCCTGTCGGCATCGATCCGATCACCGCCCGCGGGCAGCCACTCGGTCAGCCACAAGAGATATTCGTGGTTGCCGGCGGGGCCGGTGAGCGGCGATCCAAGCAGGCCGGCGGCCTGCCAACCCAGTTGGTCAGAGGCAGCGATCACGGCGCCGATGGCATCCCGGTGGGCCAGCGGATCCCGCACCACGCCGCCCTTGCCCACGCGCTCCCGACCCACCTCGAACTGCGGCTTCACCAGGAGCACGGCCTCCACGCCATCCGCTCCTGGACGCAGCAGGCCGCGCAGCGCCGGCAGCACGCGGGTCAGGGAGATGAACGACACATCGGCCACGGCCAGATCGGGCCAGGGGTCGTCGGGCCCGTACAGCTGCTCCGGGGTGAGATGGCGCAGGTTGGTGCGCTCCCGCAGCACCAGCCGGGGGTCGGTGCGCAGGCTCCAGGCGGTCTGGCCGTAGCCCACGTCGATGCCATAGATGCGGGCCGCCCCGTGCTGGAGCAGGCAGTCGCTGAAGCCGCCGGTGGAGATGCCGCCATCGAGGCACACCCGGCCCTCCACCCGGATCGGCAGCTGCTCGAGGGCTGCCACCAGCTTCTCGCCGCCGCGGGAGACGAACCGGGGCGGCACCTCCACCTCCAGGGGCAGATCGGCATCCACCTCGGTGCCGGGCTTGTCGAGCACGCGGCCGGCGCTGCGCACCCGGCCGGCGCGGATGAGCTGCTGCGCCTGCTGACGGCTGGCCACCAGACCCCGGTGCAGCAGCAGAAGATCCAGTCGCTGGCGGCGGGCCATGGCGGCGGCGCCCGGTCACGGAGCCGGGTGGGGCCTGAGGTTATGGAAACACAACCACAATCCGCACAAAAACCGACAGGCGAAAGCTCCACCGCGCGAGCATCAGAGGATGATCCGAGTCCATCGAGGCCCATGCCCCGATCCCTCCCCAAGGCGTCCCCCCGGCATGCCGCCGGCGGCGAACTGGTGGAGTTGTTGCAGCCCGGTTCGTTCGTGCGGCTGCGCGATCATCCCGACGATCTGCCCCCCTTCCAGCTGATCGGCTGCCAGGGCGGCCGCTGCTGGGTGCGTCAGCAGGCCTGGGGCACGTTGGTGCAGTGGGAAGTGGCCCACCGCCGCCTCACGGCCGCCGCCTGAACCGGCGGGGATAAGCACTGCGGCCGGACCGATAGGTTGGGTGTTCGTTCCGCCATCGCCGACCGCCTTGATCGAGCGCTACACCCTGCCCGAGATGGGCCGCCTCTGGAGCGAGGAAGCGAAGTTCCAGAGCTGGCTCGACGTGGAGATCGCCGCCACCGCGGCCAACGTGGAGCTGGGGCGGGTGCCCGCCGAGGCGCTGGCCACGATCCGGGAGAAGGCGCGGTTCGAGGTGCCGCGGATCCTGGAGATCGAGGCCGAGGTGCGTCACGACGTGATCGCCTTCCTCACCAACGTGAACGAGCACGTGGGCGATGCGGGCCGTTACATCCACGTGGGCATGACCAGCTCCGACGTGCTCGACACGGGGCTGGCGCTGCAGCTGAAGGCCTCGGTGGCCCTGCTGCGCACGGAGCTCGACGCCCTGGCCGAGGCCCTGCGCGTGCTGGCGCGGGAGCACAAGGGCACGGTGATGATCGGCCGCAGCCATGCGATCCACGGCGAGCCGATCACCTTCGGCTTCAAGGTGGCGGGCTGGCTGGCGGAAAGCGAGCGCAACCGTGATCGACTCGAGCGGCTGGAGCAGGTGGTGGCCGTGGGGCAGATCAGCGGCGCCATGGGCACCTACGCCAACACCGATCCCCAGGTGGAGGCGATCACCTGCCGTCTGCTGGGCCTGGTGCCCGATACGGCCAGCACCCAGGTGATCTCCCGTGATCGCCATGCGGAGTACGTGCAGACCCTGGCGCTGGTGGGGGCGTCGCTGGAGCGGTTCTCCACCGAGATCCGCAACCTGCAGCGCACCGACGTGCTGGAGGTGGAGGAGAACTTCGCCAAAGGCCAGAAGGGCAGCTCGGCCATGCCCCACAAGCGCAATCCGATCCGCAGCGAGCGCATCGGCGGGCTGGCTCGGGTGCTGCGCAGCTACACCGTGGCGGCGCTGGAGAACTGCGCCCTCTGGCATGAGCGCGACATCAGCCACAGCTCGGTGGAGCGGATGATGCTGCCCGACTGCTCGGTCACCCTGCACTTCATGCTGCGGGAGATGACCGAGGTGGTGAAAGGCCTGGGGGTCTACCCCGAGAACATGGCCCGCAACATGAATGTCTACGGCGGCGTGGTGTTCAGCCAGCGGGTGCTGCTGGCGCTGGTGGAGAGCGGCCTGAGCCGCGAGGACGCCTACCGCATCGTGCAGCGCAACGCCCACACCGCCTGGAACACTGACGGCGGCGACTTCCGCGCCAACCTGGCGGCCGATCCCGAGGTGAGCGTCCGGCTCAGCGGCGAACAGCTGGCCGAGTGCTTCGCCACCGACCTGCACCAGGCGAACCTGGGGGTGATCTGGGAGCGGCTGGGGATCTGACCGGTAGGGGCGGCCGTTCGAAGCTTGAAGCAGCCAGCGCTGCGCAAGTGCCGTTAAAGCCACACCATCTGAACTACGGCGAGATGGTCATGGCACAGACCGCTATGAAATCTACTCTTTGTCGCATCCCGTTGCCGTTATGAACGATCTGCAGACCTCCATTAGGTGAACACCCGTTGGTCTGAAGCGTGGATCGATGCGGCGCGGCAGGAGCGGATGGCGATGGGATCCCTGCGCTGATTCACCTGGATACGAATGTGCTGATCGAGGCCCTGCTTGCGTTAACGACGCGGACTACCGGCCTGGTGCACCTGGATAGCTGATGGAGCCAACTTGGAGGCCTTCACCAAGCGAGGTCCTACGATCGTCGAAGTTCTGGCGCAGAAGCTCGAGGGGGAGTAGGCAACCAACATGCCAATCCAACTCCTTGGCGAGATTGGCGGCATCTCCACTTAGGCAAGCGCTGGGCAACAAGCCCACAAGCCAAGGTTCACGCTATCTGATTCTTGAGATAGACCAGCGCAATGTGGTTCAGACTTGAACCACCATGATTTCACCTCTTCTAGGTGACTTACACCGTCCGTAACGGACGATCATGCCACCAATGGGTACATGGCTCCCTTGAGCATGACATAGCAGTTCTTGACGCACCATGATTAGGTTCGTCAGGGCTTCCAGCACATTGACCTTGCAGCTGTTCTAGTGGCTCCGCCACGCTCGGCTGGCGGCCTCGGTAGGAGCATGCCAGGCAACCGGGTCTTCTGAAATCCGAACTGCCGTTGGGTTACGCGGAACGGGTACTCGCCTTTTGCACGGATATGAGCTTTGTCGGTCTCGATCAGATCATCCAGTCGCACCTCGGGGGTGTCGGGCAGAGCCCGTCGCTTTCCTGAACGCATGGCAACACGGAAGCCGATACCCTTTCCTTCCATTATGGGTGGCTTCTTGATCCCCTGGTAGCCGGAGCCGGTGTAGACAGCTTTCTGCTCACCGTGCAATAGCTTGGCAGCGGAGGGGAGGTCGTGAAAACTGGGGGCGGTGGTTTCCACCGAGTGGATCAGGCCAGTGTCCTTATCGACGCCGATGTGGACTTTCATGCCGCAGGCGTAGCATTCCGCGCAGCGGTGATACCACTGATTGCCCTTCTTGGTCTGGTGCATCTCAGGACCTCGCTCCCCATTCTCGTTCTAGTGGCTTCGCCACGCTCGGCCTGCGGCCTCGGCAAGGGAGGAGCTGTGGGCCGCGATCAAGGTGGCAACGATGATCGTTCCCTGGTTCATCCCCACGCCGTTGGCCTTGAGGTGGGTCTTCCCCGCCTCAAAGATCTGCTCACCCAGATGTTGCTTCTCCAGCAGGTGCCGGAACGCCATGATCGTAGTTTCATCTGGTATCCGGTCGCTGATCAGGTCGATCCCAGCGAATCGGCGCATCGTGGGCACCTCGATCAACGCATCCTCCATGGCCGGATCGCTCAGGTCATACCACTGCTGCATCAGATGGACCAGGAGCAATATCTCCAGCGATAGGCTGGGCATCCGCCCTTGGAGCTGATCTTGGAGCTGATCTTGGGGTAGTGGTGCTCAATCAGATCGATCAGGGCCTTCCAGAGCACAACCTTCTCCATCCCAGCCCAAAAACTTCTCACGTTTTGTGCGCTTCTTGGCTGTGGATTGCTCATAGTCACCGAACCCGAGCTGCTAGCCACCCATGAACCTAGACCTTACCTGCGGTCACAAACAAGGCCATTGTCCCGTCAATGGGATAGTTTTTTCTAGAGTCTCCCTAGGACTTACTGATCAGCGAATAGAATTAAACCGCAATGTATTGCCATCGGCTTCTGAGATGGGAATGGGGCGGAATCAATAAGAGACTAGTAGATGCTTGCGGTAAAGTGTGCAGCGCCCAGCAGTAGCCTGATCGGCTTGTCCTCTCCGGTCAGTCCCTTCTGGATGCGTTCCTCGTAAGCAGACGATCCTCGTTCGTGAACGCTGTTTGCGGCATCGAATGTTGGGACCAACGCTTTTTCGTCCTTTGCCGCACGCCACGAATCGTACAAGTAGATTTTATTGTCCTGCCCACAAAAGAACGTGTAAGTGTGCGGCCCCCACATGCCAATGAGACTCTCACCCGGCTTGAGCCGATTAAGATGCCAATTCAGCCAAAATATCTCGGTAATATCCTGAGTACGGATATTCGACTTGTTTGCTTCGTAGCCGGCTAACGCGGCCGCATCGCTGATCTCGCCCTCGGTGCGCCACCTTGCCCGGAATACGAATTGCCGCCGGAAGTCGTTCCAAGTAAGTTCTGGGAGACTGGGGTTCAGTTTCCGCTTTTCCTCATGAGCATTTTTCGCCTTTTGGAACAGGGGCTCCAGCCGCGAGCGGACTTCGGGCTGGAGGTCGTCCAGAGTTGGCACCTTTCGCACGGTCTCAGCATCTAGCCGCCATTCATTTTTCGTGTCGAACGTGAACACATAGAGGTAGCCCGAGAGCCGATCGAGGTCTGCGAAAGTAAGTGTACAGCCACCTCCTTCATGTGATCCATGAAGGATGCCTGTATTCAGGTTCCAGTGAATATTAAACACAGTCCTTGCAGCCCGTTCGCAGACATCAGCAAAGGGCACTGTCTTCTGAATTGCCTCTGGATTCTTTCCAGCGCGGCGTGCGGCTCGTTGCTGTTCACGAAACGCCTCATCATCCTTTTTCGCTCGCTCTCGCCACTCTACGATGCGTTTGTAAAGGTTCATGCAGAGCTGTACGACCACCTTCGGTCCAGCGGCGATCGCGCTCGCAAGTACTGCACTCGGCCCGCATCGGAAGAGGTCGGACTCGCCTCCTTCTAACGGCTGCGACTTGGGAATGCGGGTTTCCGTATACTCGCGCTGGCTGATTCGATCAAGAATCAACTTCGCGTCCCAAGTCCCACCTTTGGTAATTGGCACGAACTCGTATTCAGCGGGATTGGTTCTGGTCTCCGTCTGTCGCATGACAGTGGGCGGAGGCTGCGCGGCTCCTGCACTCGGACGCAGATTATGGAACATTGGCCGTACAGAACGCCCACCGATCACCTCCTCCGAGACAGCATCTGTCTGTCGCTCGAAAGCATCGCCCTGCACGCTCATTCCATTCCCCAGGAGCCCACCTTGACCTTGCTGCAGAACATGGGTCAGTTCGTGTGCGAGAAGGCGACGTCCTTCGTGTGTCGTTGGCAGATATCGACCCTCACCAAACACAATATCGTTCCCCACCGTGTATGCGTGTGCATTCACATCCCATGCCGATTGATGAGCTTGTGCATCTAAATGCACTCTCACCCGCGAAAAGTCATGGCCAAACCTTTGCTCCATATCCTTACGCAAAGCAGGCTCTAGCGGGCTGCCTGAACGCGCAAGCGCGCGATCGACGCTGGCCGGCGCCCCATCCATCCGTCCACCGGCTATTCCAGGGAACCGTTGGATTCGTACCGATCCACCGCTCACTGCCGAATGCGCCGGCGCCGCCATCACCTGATCCGCCACCCGATCCGCCTCTCGCTCCAGCGGATCGTCCGCAGCGCCGATCGCCAACTTCTTCTGCAGTACTTGGCTGACGGCCATCAAGTTGAGCAACCCCTGCTGCTGCGCCATCTCGGGCCGGCTGTCCGCCACCGCCATTGCCTGCTGAGCGTGACCAGGGCCGCCGCGATCGTTGCTCGCTTGGTGGCGGCTCTGCTCAGGTTTGGCGGTGGATCGGGCCTTCATCAGCTTCTGGAAGAGGTGTTTCTGGAGCGGGTTTTCCACTCCCTGGACCTACCTACGATCTGGTCTACTTAGCCATTCTTTCCCCGTTCGCTGCGGATCGCCTCCTCGATATCCCCTTGGCTGATGGGCGATTCTCCGCTGTCTCCTTCGCTCTCGCGATTGGCATGCCCACCCCGGGCGATCGCCGCCAGGCTCACCTTGCGGATCACGTTGATGATCGCACCGCCAGTGAGATCGTGCTCGCGGGCGATGCGATCGAGATCTGCCTTTACATCGGCCCGGGGCGAGAAACCCTCCCGCCACAGCCGCAGGCGCTCCTCCGCCCGGGGCGGCGGGAAATACACCACCGCCTCGAAGCGGCGCAGGAAGGCCTCGTCGAGGTTGCGGTGCAGGTTGGACGCCAGGATCACCACGCCCTCGAAGCTCTCGATCCGCTGCAGCAGATAGGCCACCTCCTGGTTGGCGTAGCGGTCGTGGGCATCCTTGGTTTCCGAGCGCTTGCCGAACAGGGCGTCGGCCTCATCGAAGAACAGGATCCAGCTGCTGCGCTCCGCCTGCTCGAACACCCGCGCCAGGTTCTTCTCCGTTTCGCCGATGTACTTCGACACCAGCAGCGACAGATCCACCCGGTGCACCTCCCGGCCGGTGCGCTTGCCCAGCAGCGCGGCACTGAGGGTCTTGCCGGTGCCGGGCGGGCCGTGGAACAGGGCCCGGTAGCCGGGCCGCAACCGGGCCGCCATGCCCCACTCCCGCAGCAGGGTGTCGCCGTGGTCGAGGAAGGTCTGGATCTCCTCCAGCTGCCGCAGGGTGGCCGGATGCAGCACCAGATCGCTCCACTTCAGGCCGGTGGAGAGGCGCTGGGCCGGAAAGGCCGCCCCCAGCGGCGGGGGCGGGATCCGGCCGGTGGTGATCCGGCTCAAGGTGGCGGCAGACAGGCGCAGCGGGGCCCGGATAGGGGTCTGATCCCCGTGGGGCACGGCCCGCAGGACGTCGTGGCGGTGCAGCGGATGGTCGGCCGCCAGCAGCTGCTCCACCGCCACCCTCGCGGCGAGGCCATCGCCGTCGAGCAGGAAGGCCAGGGTTTCGCCGGTGGGCTCGAAGCCCTCCTCGCTCCACACCCCCCCGAATTCGGTGTAGCGCCGATCGAAGGTGGCATTGCGGCTGAAGAACAGATCCAGCAGCCGCGGCCGCAGCTGCCGCACCAGCGCCAGCACCAGTCCCAGCCGCTCCACCACCCCGTCGGCGTGCTCCCGCACCAGGCGGGCCCAGGGCGTGTCCGAATCACCCAGATCGGGGGGTGGCAGCTCCTCCAGCGACAGGGGCCCCTCGAGCGGGGTGTCGGGACCGGAGAAATAGACGCGGAAGCGAAGCTCCAGCACCGCCCGGAACCAGGCCAGTTCCCGCTCCAGCTCTATGAGGTCGATCACCATTCCACCTGCAGGGGATGCTCCATCCAGGGCAGCCGGATCCAGCTCCAGCCCCACGGGAGGCGCTCGAGCAGAGCGTCCTCCGCCCGGCGCTCCACCCGCAGCAGCCAGGCCCCGGTGCGCGAGGTGAGCACGGCCGGCCGCCGCAGCACCAGGGTGCGCAGATCCTCCGGCACCATCCTCTCGGCCAGGCCCGCGTGGGCGATCACCGCCTCCAGCAACCGTTCGCCCTCGGCCAGCATCTCCGGCTCGAGGGGCTCCTCCAGGTGCCAGGGTGCCAGGGGCGAAAGGCCGCCGAGCACCTTGGCCAGGGGCAGGCGCCATTCCGGCGGCGGATCGGGATCCCCCTCCACCAGGAAGGAGAAGAGGGCGATCGCCCTGTTCCTGGCCTCCTCCGCGAGAAACACCTTCTCCTCCGGGTCCATCAGCTCCAGACGGCTCAGCAGGGTGTCGAGGAACGGCCAGAGGATCACCAGGCCACCGTCGTCGACGGCCAGTTCGTCGGGATCGGCCGGATCGGAGTCGGGAGAAGCCGGCAGCCGCGACCGTTGGCCCGCGGCCGGGGCAGGGGCCAGGGGCGAGCTGGTCACGCCTGGGCCGGGCGTCTGGGGCGGGAGCGGCGGCGGTGCCGGCGGAAGCGGCGGCGGGGCTGGATGGCCTTCGGCCAGGGCACGGCGCAGGTCTTCCCCGCGCCAGCCCTTCGCCAGTTGTGTGCGCAACGGTTCCGGCAGCGCAGCCAGCACCTCGGCAGGCACGCCGCCGTCGCTGGCGGCATCGCTGAACTCCGCCAGGGAGTCGAGCCAGCGCAGCCAGGTGGCGGGATCGCTGCCCGGGGGAGGGGGCGCTGGCAGTGGGCTCGGTGGGGTTGCGTTCTCCCCGCTTCCCGGCAGCAGAGCCTGGAGCAGCTCCTCCCCCCGCAGACCCAGGGCCGCCAACCGCAGCAGGCCCGCCGTAACGTCAGGGGGATACTGGTCCCGGAGGGCGGCCAGCCGCTCCCCCGCCAGGTCGGCCGCCGGGGCGGTGAGAGCGTCCGCCACCCGCGGCTCTGGCGGGAACAGGGCAGAAACCAGCGCCGCCAGGGTGGGCTCGTCGCAGGCGGCGGCCAGCCGCTCGAGGGCGGTGGGGCTGGAGTGGAACTCGCTTACGAGGGCCCACCAGGAGTCCGGAGCCAGCTCCAGCAGCCGTCGGATGCCGGTGCCGATGAGCGTGCGATCCCGCCGCTCCGCCCACCAGGGCAGGCTGCCGCTGAGGGCGAACACACGCAGCAGCTCCAGCAGCGGACGGGCCGGCGGATCCGGGTGCCGGCCCTGCAGCTCACGGGCCAGCACCTGCCGCAGGCTGGTCTCCAGCCGGTCGAGGAACGCGTCATCGAAGCCCGTGACCGGCAGATCGCCCAGATCCACCTCCACCGCCTCGAGGCGATCGCAGCGATCCGGGGGGCTGAGTTCCGCGAACACCCGCTGCAGCAGATCCTCCAGGCGCGGATCCCTGAGGCTGGACACCCGCTCCATCAGCCGGCGGGCCTGCTGCTCTTCGGGGAGGCGGAGTTCGATCGTCAGCGAGCCGATGCGATGGCAGGAGGCCGTCATCGCCGCTCCTCCACCCGGACCGTCACCGGCAGGCGCCGTTCATCCCCGGCCGGCGAGCGGATCACCAGCGTGAAGGCGGTGGTGCTGCTGAGGGGATCGGTAGCGAAGGTCAGTTCGCTGCCGTCGCCGGCCTGGGATGCACCCATAGGAGTGCGATCAAGCTCCAGGCCATAGGTGTCGCCCGCACGCCCCAGCAGCACGATCCTGGCCTGGGAGCCCTCCGGCACGACCGCCGGCTCAAAGCGCACCAGCAGCGGCGGCTCGCTCATGTCGGACTGCAGCCCGGTCATGGCCCTGCGGGCCCGCACCTTCACGGGCTCGGTCAGGGCATCCGCAGCGAGAGCCAGCTCCAGCAGGGGCGGCGGCAGCCCCTTGGTGCGGGGAGCGGAGGGCAGCGGATCGGCGGCGATCGCCAGATCCACCTCGACCCGCAGCCGTTCGAGCCCCCTGGCGACAGCCGGATCCAGCGCATCGGCCTGATGCACGTAAGCCTCCGCCCCCAGGGGGCTGCCGTCGCGGGAGACGAGGTAGACCACCCCGGGCTCGCCACCTTGAAGCTGCCACAGTCCGGACGTGGCGTCCTGCTGCCAGCGCACCAGGGTGAGCCGAACGCCGGGATCCGGTCGCACCAGCAGCACCCCGGCCTGCGCGAGCTGAACGGTGCTCGTGCCGAAGCTGGGGGTGAGGCCGTCGAGGGGATCGAGCCGGTGGGTCTTGCTGGCCAGCGCCAGCCAGGTGGTGTCGCCGCTCGAGGGGCCCAGGTCGAAGCTGAGCACGTTGGCGTTCCCCAGCTGGGGAGGCGTCAGGGGGGTGAATCCCAGCGTGGTGAGCGCCTCCGGATCCGCCGTGGGCGGGGGTGGGGCCACGCGCACCGTGCGGCCATCGGCGTTCACCTCCAGGCGGGGCTGGGGGGCTGACGGTGGCGGCTGGAACGGATCGGTGATGAACTCCTCATCGGCGATGCGCCGGCTCCAGAGTTGGTAGGTCACCGCCTGCTGGGCCTTGGTCAGGGCGTTGCCCACCTGCAGGGTCGCGGATTCGCCGGGGTTCAGGACCGGGGCCACCACGGCGAGCGGCACGGCGCGATCGGCACGGACGCGCAACGGCAGGATCGTGCTGAGCAGGGCGACCTGGATCCCCGAGCCGGTGGGCACCGTGCGCCTGGCGCGCACCTGCAGGTCGCGATCCTCCGCCGCGAAGGGATAGGAGAGCGTGATCGTGCCCCCGTTGCCGCTCACACCGGCGGAGCGGCTCTGCTGCTGATCCACCCCGGCGGCCAGATCCACCCGATCCACCAGGTCGTAGGTGATGCCGTTCTGGCTGGAGGGGATGTCGACCTGCACGGTCACCCCGTGATCGCAGAGGCAGGCCGTGAACGCGGCCGGGGCCGCGGGGGCCACACGTGGAAGATCGCGGAACGCCGGCACCAGGCTGGTGTTGATGCCTTCGATCACCCGGATCTCGCCCCTCAGCCAGGTGGCCCGCTCACCCACCGGCGGAACGGCGTTCGCCTTCACGGCCCGCACGCGGAAGGTGCGGTCGGAGAGGATCGGGGGCGTGGCGAGCTCCAGGGGTTTGCCGGTGCCGTCGGCCGTCACGGGTGGCTGGAGCGGGGCCTCCGTGTCCCTGTCCCAGAGCTGGTAACGCACCCCGATCTGGCTGAATCCGAGGGTGACGGCAGCGGAGCGCCCCTGGGTCACCACCAGTTCGGCGGGCAGGGGAATGTCGCGCAGGGGCCAGGGAAGACCCAGCTGAAGAAGCTCGATCACCCGATCCCGGGCGTCACGGCAGGCCAGCTGCAGTGCCGGACCGATCCCCTGAGGAGAATCCAGGGCCTTGCGGTAGTCCGCCAGCAGGTCGCGGAACGTCCTCCAGGCCGCGAGAGTCGTGGTCCAGAGCTCCGGCTCCTGCTGCGGGCCGCCTCCGTTGCCGAACCAGAGGAGCCGCGGCTGAAGGTGCGCCGGCAGCTCCGAGCACAGGGCCTGGGCCACCCTGCGCTCGAAGGTGTCGGCGGCGTCACTCCCCGAGGGCATCAGGTCGTGGTTCATCACCAGGCTCACCTGCAGCGACCAGGGATCGGGGGCCGCCACCGACGCCAGGAACGGAATCGGCCCGTCGCCGTCGTCCCTCAGCTGGTCACGGTCCTCGGGGAGAGGGCGCAGAAGCAGGTGTTCGATCAGCAGGAAGGGGGGATCCTTGCTGCCCGCTGGGAAGAAGCGGGGGAGAGCCAGCCGCCGCCGCAGCCGCTCCTCGAAGCCTCCGGGGCCGGCGGCAGGCTCGAGCAGATCGGCGCCGGATCCCCGGGCTCCGCCCATGCGGGCGATGTCGGCGAGAAACTCGCGCCGCAGGGCCAGCAGGTCGGCGCCGGGAGGAGTGAGTTCCTCGCCGAAGCGGGCCAGCAGGTGGGCCAGGAATCCCTGGCGACGCTCCCGCGGGTCGCCGGCCTCCACCGCCTCCTGCAGCCAGGCCGCATAGCCACCGGCCGGTGGATCGATCAGGTGGTCGGTGCGAAGGGGCGGGTCGTCGACGGGGCGGGAGCCATAGCTGCGCTCCGCTCCACCCGGGGAGGCCACGGGAGAGAGCAGTTCGGGAGCGAGGGCCAGCTGGGCGAGGGCGTTGCTCAGCAGTTGATCAAAGATCAGGAGGTAGGCCTCGAGTTGCCGGGCGATGGCCCTGCGCTCCGGCGAGGCGGCGGAGCCGAGCCCATCCGGACCCACCCCGTAGGCGGCCGGCAGCTGGCGACGCAGGGAGGCAAAGCGGCTGAGATCGCGGCGACGGCCGCCTGGCACCTCAGGCGTTGAGGGGGAAGCCTGGAGGGCAGCCGGCTGCGGGGGCGAGCGTCTGGCCACGGCGCTTTGATCAACGGGCAACGGCAACCCGTCGCGGAACAGACGGATCGGCGAGGTGGGGTCGATCACGGCGGTGCTGTCCGCTGGAACGGGCAGCAGCCACGGCTCAAGGTTCTCGGGCGCCGAAGGAGAAGCAAGGCCGATGGAGCGCACCGCCCGCACCTGGGGAAGATCCAGGAGGGCATGGAGAAGATCGGAACTGCGAATTCCCTCGGCGGGAGGCGCTTCCGGCTCCGGGGTGATGGCGGCCTGCAGGATCCGGAGGATCTCGGCCAGCAGGCCCGCCGGATCATCCACCGCGCCCACCTCCAGGTCGGCATGCACCGCCACGAAGAAGGGGGTCAGGTCTTCCACCAGCACGTCTTCCGCCAGCAGCCGGCTGCGGTGCAGCCGGCCCGTCACCGCGGGGATGAGGGCAGCCGGCTGCAGGCGCACCTGCCGCAGACCCCTCAGGCGAATGGGTTGCCCCAGGGGATCCCACGGAGGGGGCTCACCCAGGAGATCTCCCCTTCCCGAACTGCCGTCCCGTTCGTGGAAGTAGAGGGGGAGGGCTGTGGTTTCCCGGGGGATGATCCGCAGGGCCGTGGCCCCCATCGTCTGGAGAAGAGCCCGCAGGTCCTCCTGGGTCACCGGGTCGCCGCTCAGGAGCTGTGCCGCCGGCGGCGGCCAGGCCTCCATCCCGCCGATGGCGGTCAGATCGGCGATCGGGAAATCGGTGCGGTAGGCGAGATCGGTGATCGCAAAGCACAGTTGCTCCAGGATCGTGATGCCAGGGTCGTGGATGTTGTGATCGGTCCACTGACTGCCGCTGAGCCGGCCGAGCAGCGCCACGGCCTCGCTGCGCAGGGCGGCGTAGTCCATCGCCGGGTGGGGCGGTGGACCGGTGGGAATGACAGGAGGCGAGGTGGCCATGGCTCAGGTGCCTGGGATGGGGATGACCTAAGGGAGGCTGAGTCGGCCAAATGGACCGGCGGCTGGCCCGTTGGCATCGAATCGGGCCACGATCTTGTCGGTAGTGCCGACGCCACCACCCAAGCCAGTGATCCGGGGAGGTGCATGAACAATTTCGAGAATATTGCCGTTGGTTCGCAACAGCCAGTCTCCGATCCTGACCGTTCCAGCGCCAGGCGGGTTCGGCCGGCCAACTAGAAGAAGGGGCGATGTCGTGGTTCCAACGCGCAGAGAACCGTCGAAATCCCCATTACCTGTCGTGCGAAACTCCCCGTTAACCTCCAGCCGATCCCACAGCTTCACGATGCGACCGCTGGTCGTCTGCCTGCCCAGGATCATCAGGGCGTCGTAATTCTGAGCATTCTGGATCGCGGCGAAACCCGGTGTATTGCCAATGCCGGTAGCCAGATGGTCGGTCTTGGTGAAGTACACGTCCGAGTTGGCGGCTCGAACAGGCCCCCTCATCACCACATTCGTCGAGCCGTCGTCCCTGCCCAGGCTCACCGGCCCACTGGCCGTGATCGCGCCTGTGAAGGTTGTGGTGCCAGCCACCGTGAGATCGCCTTCGATCCGGGCCCCACCACCGGCCACGTGCAGCTTCGCCTGCGGATCGTTGGTGCCCACGCCCAGGTTGCCCGTGGCGTCGAGGTAAAGCCGGGTCGCCCCAGCGCCGTCGGCGATCCCGAAACCAGCACGATTGGTGGCCGCATCATTGGGATCCTGGCCAGGGTTGAGACTGATCAGCCAGTCGGGCTCCGTGGCGCCGCTTGGCGGAGTGCCGTAGAAGCGCAACACCCTCTTCTGGGCATCGTTGCCGGCCACGATGCTGAGAGGCTCGCCGGAATTGCGGAAGATGCCATCATCACTCTGATTGAGCGGGGCATCAATCAGATCCTTGAAGTCCTGCTCGGTGGGAATGGCATTCCGGACGAACTTGGCCTTGAGATCCTGGCGGGCTTTGGTGGGGGCCATGGCGATAAGACAGAGAAAGGAAACAAAGAAGCAGAAGGATGAAGCTCAGGAAGGTTGTTGAGCAATGATGAAATCAAACTCGATCTGCATGTAGCCGATGCCGCTGAAGGATTGCGCGTCGTAGCCGATCTCGCTGATCAGATCGATCCGATGCTGCCGCGATGACACCAGCACGGTGTCGGGCCCTGGGGCCTGGATCGATGCCGCGATTCCCTCCTTTTCCTGGGTGGGGTTGCCGTTGAGATCCAGCAGAAACAGCTTGATCTGGGCCACGTAATCCACGTAGTCGAGCCGGTCAGCGAAGTCGACGATGCTGGTGGCGTAGAGGGTGTTGCCGATCCTGATCTCGGCACCCTCGTCATAGGCCCAGGGGGAGAGGAAACGCACCAGATCGCCCTCCAGTCGCTGCCTGCTGAAGCGTTCCTCCTGCCCTTCACGGAAGCGCACACCGAGGCGGATCCGCACCGGCAGGAAGACGGCGTTATGCACCTTCACCGTGGCGGCCTCGGGGGCGCGGGCCTGGAGGAACCGGCGGATCGCCTCCAGCAGGTTCGCCGGGGCCTTGGGGGCGAGGGCATCCGCCGGTAACGCTCCACGCAGATCGGGGATCACGATCACCTTCACCAGCCCATCGCCCGGACCGGCGATGGCCTTCACCTTGTGGATCCGGCTGCCGAATTCCTCGAGCACCAGGCGTTCGTAATCCCAGGCGGCCAGGGCGCGTCCCCTGTGGCGCAACCCTTCGCTCACCCGGCGATCGAGCTGAACCACCGACTCCCCCGGCCGCCCTTCGAAGGAGGAATAGGGCTGCTCGATCGCGGCGATGCGGGCATCCGGAGTCATCAGGGCCTTGATGCTTCCCGGCGGCAGGGGAGCGCTCTCCTGATGCGGGTCGATGCCCTCGTCGTGCCGGGTGGCCATCAGCGCCTGGGCATGGAGGTCGACGCAGTCGCAGACGCTGGTGGGATCGCGGTCGATGCTGACCCTCAGCCACTGCAATCCCCCCCCGGGAAGCCAGCGGCTGGGGGCGGCCGCGGGCAGATCGAGCACCACGATTCCTGAATGCAGGAAGCCGACAGTGCCGTCACTCCGGACGGTGAGATCGGTCCATTGCTCACCATCGAGGATCTGCCAGCGCAGGCTGCCCGGTTCAAGATCAGGGTTCGAGGTTCCCTCCGCCAGCTGCACCAGCAGGCTCAGCCGCTGAGGCAGCTCGGCCTCGGCCAGACCGATGTACAGCTCTCCGGCCGCGGTGTAGGCCGGCATCAGGCTGGGCGACTGCGCGGCTGTCCCCCTGGCAGGGACCCTGGACACTCCGAAGGGATGCACGTAGAGCAGCTCCGATCCCGGCGGCAAGGCCTGGGGCAGGAGTTCCACCGACGCGGTGTAGTCGACGCTCAGCCCCTTCAGGCACGGCGTGTAGGGCGGGTCGACCTGATAGATGAGTGCATTCGGACTCGGGGAGGTGGGAGTTCGAGTGGCGAGGGCGATGGCCAGCTCCTGCGCCTTGGCCGCCGCCAGGGCCGGGTAGAGGGAATGGCCGAAATCGATCGGGGTCAGGGTCCAGCACCACACCCGCCGGTCCTGGCGCAGATCCTTACCTGGTTGCAGGCCGGGCAGAGCGGCATGGTCGTCGCCTTGGGGGACGAGGGTGATGGTCTTGCTGCTGGAGGCGGCTGAAGAAGTGGTGGCGGGGGTGGTGCCAGAGGCGGGGACGGTGACCGTCGTATCGGCAGCGAACAGGCTGTCGTCCACTCCTGCCGATGGAGCAGGCAATTCGGCGGCCTGGGACTCGGGCTTCAGGGAGAGCAGCAGACGTCGCTGCTGATCGATCAGGTCGATGTGAACCTTGAAGTCCGTGGCCGTGGGGGCCCTCCCCGCCTTCAAGGTGTAGTTCCTGTACTGATCCCCCAGGCCTTTCCCCAGACCGGTCCATTGCAGCTGGAAGGAGAGGGAATCGAGGCGGTTGGCGATCAACTCGGGGTGGCTCACGTAGAAGCGGGAGCCCACCGGGGGCTGGGAGCCGAAAGGTTCGAAGGGCTTGCGGGCATCCAGCCGACGGTCCTCCTGCTGCAGGGCGAGATCGGTGAGGCCCTTCACCATCACCCGCAGGTGCGCCGCCTCCAGCCGCAGGGGCTCGAAGGCTCCCGTTGTGATCCACTCGCCGGCGGCGCTCTCCCACATCGGCCTGAGCAGCACCTGAAGGATCGGCGAGGCCTCGCCTTCAGCAGGTGCGAAGGCATCAACGGAACTCTCCACCTCCAGGGTGAGCTTCAGGGCCGGCCTCACCGAGGGAGCCAGGGGAGACGCCGGGGGCCTGGCCATCCCCGTGAAGGTCCAGTAGTCGCTGGCGGCATCGGAAAGGTCGGCCCGGCTGATGCGCAAGGGGATCCAGCCCTGGCTGCCGCTCACCCGCACGATCAGGTTGGCGTTGCAGAGTTCCGTGAGGGAGGGGGCTGGGCCGGTGCTGGTGAAGCCAAGACGCTTGAGCACGGTGTCCCGATCGAAACCCTCCGTCGCGAACCCCAGCGTGAGCGCAAGGGTGCGTTCGCCCTGGCTGAGGTTAAGGAGAGGGGACAGGAGGGCGAAACCCAGAGCGGGCTCCGGCGGCTGCTCCTTGATCTGGGCAGATCGGCGCCCGAAGGTGGGCCAGCGACCGGATCCCAGTCGCTGGGCACGGGGATCGAGGGCCAGCTCGAGCGTGCGCCACTCCACCGTGCGGGGCTCGGGATCCGCCACCCCGGCGATGCGGCGCTGGGCGGACTCCAGCACCACCAGCACCTCGGGCCAGTCGAACCGCCTGGGCACGACACCGGGTTCCTGGAGCTGCTGGCGAAAACCATCGAGCACCGTGAGTTCACCGGTGGTAAGGGAGGGGAGCAGTTCTGCGCGGGCCCCGTCCCATCCCCAGTCCGTGGCCGGGGAGGGGGGCAGCAGGGCAAGGTCCGTGAGGATGCGGCTCACCAGGGCGTCGAACACGTTCGCCCCCTCCAGACCGGCTGCCTGCAGCTGCAGGCGCAGCTGCTCGAGCCGCTCCCGGCCACGCGCCTGGAACCGTTCCCGGTGGGCATCAGCCAGGAGCGCCAGCAGCCGCTCCCGTGATGGAGCGGCCAGCTCCGCGCCCGAGCGGATGGCCTCAGCGGCACCCGCCAGCACCTGAATCCGCTCCACCGGCATGGAGAGATGCTTCTCCAGCTGCCGCAGCTCCAGGTCGTAGGCCTCCAGCGCCACCACACCCTCCTGGCCGGCGGGCCAGTTTCCGGGTGGAAGGCTGAGGGCGGCCTCGAGCATCGCCTGGAAATCCGCCGGATTCGCAACCTTCAGCCGCCAGCTGGGATCGGCGGGCCGGGCCTTGCGACCGGCCTTCTCGAGAAGCCGACGGATCTGCCGCCAGTCGGCGTCGATGCGCAGCTTGATGGCCATCAGAGCCGCGAACCTGGCAGCGGCACGGGGTGGCGTATCGGCGAGTTCGGCCAACTCGGTTTCGATGTAGCTGCGAACCGGTGGCTCGTCGCGATAGCGATAGAGATCCTCGACAGCGTTCACCTGGGAAAGACCATCGCGATCGAAATCCAGGGGCCCCACCCTGGCCTGGAGGTTCGCCAGGAAGTCGCGGGGGTCCGCCGGAGCCGTTGTGAAGCCCATCAGCCGGTTGATGGCCTCCCACTCCACCTCGGAGCCCGGATCGGTGCGGCGCCGATACAGGCGCATCAGCTCCCGGAACTCCTGATGAAGCAACTGCAGACGGGCCGTGCAATCGTTGAGCCTGTTGGTCCAGCCCGCCAGAAAGTCCACGTTCACCGCGGCGGGCCGCACACCCGCCGGGCCTTCGGGATGGGGCCAGGGGGGCACGGCATCGCCGGGTTCCGGAGCCCCCAGGGCAAGCCGCAGCGCCTGCTCGAACCAGGCTCTCTTACTGCCGGGCGTGACGGTGACACGCCCCAGACTCTCCAGGCTCGTGATCCGCCGGTCCACGAACACCGTGCGCAGCTCACTCACCCGCGTGCGGCGGATCAGCAGATCATCGTCGCTGCGGTAGTCGCGCGGGCGATTGCGGCTGTCCTTGCCGGCGTTCAGGCGGGTGCCGGCCGGCAGCAGCACCTCCTGCACCCCCCGGGCCGGCCGGAACAGCACCGCCACCCGGTCCGGCCGGGCCGGCAGCGGCGTCATCCCCAGCTGGTCCCTGTAGAAATGATCGAGATGGCGACGCACGAGGCCGTTCTGCTGATCGCGCAGATGGCGCAGCAACGCCACGCAGGTGAGCAGCAGGGCGAAATGGGGACGCGCCAGCCAACGGGCCGCCTCACCGGAGAAGCGCTCGGGATCGTCGATGTAGGCCGCCATATCGGCCGGCGACAGGGCCAGCCCGCTGGACGCCGATGGGGTGGCCAGAGCATCCCAGTGCGACTCCCCGGGGGTGAAGATCAGATGCCGGGTGAGCTTCTGCACGAAGGCGATCAGGTCGGCATCGCTGCGCCCGTCGATGGGCACGGCCTGCGGATCGAGAGCCGCCAGCGTGCGGTCCTGCTGGCTGGTGCCATCCAGAAGAAAGAGCAGGTCGGTGGTTTCCCGGCGTGTCACGTCAGTGAGCCCTCAGGATCCGGTTGGTGGTGAGGAAGCGCCCCTGCCCGGAGTATTCGGTCATCGGATCGGGAATCGGCGCCCCTGCGGCGGTGGGTTGCTGGGCCGGGGATTCCACCCGGAAGCGGGCCGTGAAGCTTCCGCCCACCAGCAGCAGCTGCTGCCCCCCGGTCTGGATGGTGCGCGTGCGCTGATCGCTGCCGAGGGAGGCCACCTCGAGGCTGCCCACGCCAGGGATGGGGTAGGCGCCGCTGCTGTAGAGACAGCCCTTCACGCTGGCCGAGGCCTCATCGCCCGCCACGCACAGGCGCTTGCCGTTCAGGCTGGCAGGCCCGCTGCCCCGCAGCGTGCCGGGCCGAACCACCACCATCGCGGCGCCGAACGCCGGCTCGAAGAGGGCCTGATCCGCATCGATGAGCACGTAGTCCATCAGAGTGCCCCCGTAGACGCTTCATTGCGGTAGAAGGGCAGCACCAGGTTGTAGCGGGAGTTGGTGGCGGCCACCCTGTAATCGAGGCGGATCAGCAGCACGCCGGCATTCTGCGGATCCGGGCTCACATCCACATCCAGCAGACGCACCCGTGGCTCATGGAGCAGAACAGCATCGTGAATGGCACTGGTGAGCTGACTCACGAGGCCATGATCGATCTCGCTGAACAGCCAGTCATCGAGGCTGCAGCCATAGAGCTCCTGCATGGCCCGCTCACCTGGACGGGTGGCGAACAGGATCATCAGCGACTGATGGATGTCGTCCTCGTTCGACACCATGGCCACCGAGCCACCCGCGTCGCCGAAGCGGGGGGGAAACGCCCAGCCGGTTCCCAGAAAATCGAGGGTGTTGAGGTCGGTCATGCGGGAACCTCCTCCACCGCAGCAACGACGGGATCGGCATGGCCATGACCGACAACGGGGTCGATGTCCGCCTCCTGGATCTGGGCGCGCGCGGCGCCCTGAATGCGGCCGATCAGCTGGAACACCCGGCGGAAGGGCAGTTCTCCAAGGCCCTCGAGGATGAGGTTCACCTCGTCGAGGGAGAGATCCAGGTGGATGGTGTCGTTGCTCATGATCGGATGGAATTGAGAAAGCGCAGGTAGAGCGGAGTGGAGGAAGACATGGCTACTGGATGTCGACCGTTGCCCCCTTGATGACCACCTTGCCTTTGGCCTCCACCTTGAAATCCTTGGCACTGGAGAGGGTGATGCCCTCCTTGTCGAGGAGGAGGGAATTGCCGTGCTGGTCTTCGATGGTGATCGTGCCGGCAGACTGGTCGATGGCGATCCGGTTCGCGTAGGTGCCGCTGGCCTTGCCGTCGCCGGTGGTTTCAAGGGTGAGGGAGGGCGTTGCATCGTCGAAGACGATGCGGGTGCCGGCCCGGCTGACGATGGCCCGCAGATCGTTGTCCTCATCGGGACTGTCGACAGGGGCGGGTGGTGGATGGCGGGCGCTGTGCAGGGCGCCGAGCACCACCGGCTGGCGCGGGTCGTCGCCGAGGAAACCGAGCACCACCTCGTCGCCCACCTCCGGGCGGAACACGAAGCCCCGCCCGTCACCCGCATCGGGACTGGCGAGCCGGGCCCAGAGCGCGCCCTGATCACCGCCGAGCGCCGGCAGGCGCACCTGCACCCGGAACTGGTTCTGGTCGTCGGTGTCCAGCGATCCCACCGTGGCGATCTGCAATCCGCGCAGGGGGGGAAGCAGGCCAGCGGCCGGCAGGTCGGCCAGGTCGGGACGGCTGGCGAAGAGTTCCGTGGACAGACCAACCCGCAGTTCGCTCTGCCAGCCGTTCTCGTTGACGGTGTGGGTGACGGCGGAGACCAGGGCCTTGCCGTTGAAGCGATCGCCGACGCCGAGGATCTCCACGGTGTCGAGCGGTTCGAGGCTGGCATCGCCGGCCACCAGGGCCCGCCCGCGCAGCAGGGCGAAGCGGCTGCGCAGCAGCCGGGCGCTGGCCCAGTCGGCCAGTTCACCGGGCTCGAACACCGCCGGATGGAGAAGAATCTCCTCGCTGCCGCCCAGGGCGTTGGCCACAGCCTCGACATCGAGGTTGCCGACAGGAACCTCCGGCGGCGTGGCGGCCTCCGGTGACGTGGCCTGTCCATTCGTGAGATCCCAGCCGATCCCGTTGATGGCGGCCCACGGTTGGCTGCCGTCGAGTTCCAGCGAGATCTCGGCCACATCGTCGACTCCATGGTCGAGCCGGCGGCGCGGGCCACTCAGGGCGAGGCGGCGGACACTGACCGCGCCACGATGCACGCTCACCCCCAGACCCAGAACTTCGGCCCGGGAGAGCATGAAGTCCCAGTCGGTGGCCTGGTACTGAACCAGCTCATGGTGACGGATTGTGGTGGAATCGATCACACCCGTCTTGAGGCCAGCATCAGCGATCAGCGACGCCATCACGTCACTGTCCGTGACGTCGCGGAACACCGCGCTGTGACGGGAGCGGGTGAGCACGAAGGCCGCATCCTTCAGTTCAACCCGGAGGTTGGATCCCTCCGCGTTGCGCTCCACCGAATGGCGCACCACCAGCCCCTCGAAGACCGTGACGTCCGTGGGGTCTTCTTCATAGCGAAGAGCGATGGCGATCGATGCCCCCGGAAGGAAGAACGCCAGATTGCTGACGCTGAAGCGACGCTCGGCCACACTGCCATCGAGCAGCACCAGGGTGGCTTCCGGGATCCGGTTCAGCTCCCGGTGGATCTCTAGCGACAGCAGCTCGATCGTGGGATCGAGCGTGGAGCCCTGGCTGGTGATCGTGGCGACGGGGACACCCATGCCCTTCAACCTCCCGCCTTGGCGTAAGGCGGGAACAGGAGTTCCTGCCCGGGGGTGAGCACACGGAAGTCGTCGAGCCCGTTCACCGCCGCCACCCGCAGGTAGTGCTCAGGCGTTCCATAAACATCCCGGCAGAGTCCGGTCAGGGTGTCTCCTGCCTTGACCAGTCGCCTGTGGGTGAGGTCAGGGGAATGAAGATTGTCCTTGGCTGCCTTCTTCTTGGGATCGAGGTCTTCGATGAACTGTGCTGCCAGCTCGGCATGCAGAGGCGAGCCATCGGTATCGAAAGTGGAGTAGTTGACGTCGACAGATTTCAACCGGCAGTCAAAGTTCGGCCCCAAGATGCCCTTCTGCCAGATCAGCCGCAGATAGGAAGGCTCATGCGAATCGCTGTTGATCTGATGACAGAGCCTGTAGAAGAGCTCAACACTCTGCTCCACAGTAAGTGCTTTGGGCCCAAGGAGTTGAGCCATCCCATAGGCACCGAAGTCAATCGAATCGAAGATCAGGGTCAGCTGGACAACACGGGATCGGCCCTGTGCAAACCTTGCTTGCGCTGAACTGCTTGGACTCGCCTGGGACGTCTGGAAGGCATTCTCACATTTGAACAAAACGGTTTCGGGGTTGTAGCGCACCGAAAGACTGCTGGGATCCTCCACGGGCCTGGAGCGCGCGGAATCGAGAAAGGCGGCGATCGTGAAGTCGGACGGTTTGCCGATCAGGTCGAGAAGTCCCATGGTGGTGGCCTCGATCGCTAACGATCCCGGCTGCGCTCAAGGCGGCGCAGCACGGTTCGGACGCAGGTGGCCACGAGGCCATCGAGGATGGCTTCCCTGGACACCGAATCAAGGGCAGCCTGCGGGGCAGAGGGGGAGCGTCGAGAGGCAGCATCGGTCTGTGAGGTGGATCGGGGAGCCTGAGCCGGTTGCACCACGGCCCGAATCACCAGTTGGCGGATTTCGATGGTCATCAGAGGCGCACCGTCAGCATGCGGGAGTAACAGAGCTCGAGGGTGTCGATGAGGATCCGGTCGTCCTGGGCATTGAGATCTGCCGTGGCCCAGCGCACGGGGAATGCCTCCTTGAACATCCAGGCGGAGATGGGAACAGCTGCTTCACTGAACAGGGTGACCAGAACATCGGAGCGAAAGAACTTGAATTCATTCATCACGTCATTGAGCTGGATATTCAAGGGTGAGCCCACAATGAATCCACGCTCCAGGACAAGATTCTCGTAGGTCAGACGCTTGGGCAGTTGCTTCGTTATCAGGTTCTTCCCCCCCTGTTTCATGGGTTCCGTCTCCACACGTGTGGACAGACCAGACACCCGCTGAAAACGGATATCCAGAGGGTTGGGGATCACCCCTGCCACAAAGAAGAACACGGCAAAGCGATGGGCCAGGGGCATCCCCAGAGGCGAGTCAACGGAAAGCGTGGGCAGGGGAAACGCCATGACCTTCAGGACAAGGGAACGATGGAAACACCTGATGCCTTGATCTCCATCACATCGATCGCCGCCTCATTGGTTCTGGCGTCGAACGTGGGTGCCGTGATCTTGATCGGGATGGTGCGGGCCATGCGCCAGGCCAGCACGGGAATCCCCTTGTTGTTGCACAACTGCACCTCCATGGGTTGGGGATCGGTCTCCTCCAGCCAGGCATGCAGGCTTCCCTCGCCCTCCACCACGCCCTGTTCCAGGGTGACCGATACATACTGATCAAGGTGATAGCAGGCCAGCAATTCCCCATCGAGGAAGGAGAGTCCGTCGCGATAGGTGATCGCCTTGTGCTCCCGCTGCAGCCCGGAGACCTTGGCGAAGCGCAGGGACTGCCCCGCCCTGGTGACGCGGAAGTTGTAGGCAGGCAGCGGATAACTTCGAGCCTGCTGCTCGATACTCACGCCCATGATCAGCCCTCGTCCATGCTGATGAGATCCGCCTTCAGCTCCAGGGTCTCGATGGCCACATCATTCGACTTGGCATCGAAGGTGGGAGCCGTGAGCTTGGTGGGGAAGGCATTCACCACCTTCCAGGAGATCACAGGAGCTCCTTTCTCATCGCAAAGCCGAACAAAGATATTGCGCTTCTCGATCAGGTTGGTCTCGATGGTCTGGATCCAGCGGTACAGAGCCTTGAGGCTCTTGGTGCGCACCAGTCCCTTCTTCAAGGTGATCGTGGGTGGGGTGCTCTGGGCCGGCATGTGCATCGTACGGGGGCCGGCCGCACCTGCCGTAGGGCTCTCCTTGTAAGTGGTGACTTCGTAGCCGATGCTGAGGCCGGACACTTCGGAGAAGGCGACAGTCTCGCCTTCGATTTCCACACGGTAGTTATAGACGGGAAGAGGGTAGTCGGTACGGATGGTCTGAGGAGAGACAGCCATGGTTCAGAGTGGCGACGTTGGAGTGTGCGGAAACGGAGCGGGAGATCACGCCTGGGCCAGGCGATGGGAGAACCTGAGGATGATGAACTCAGCAGGGCGGACGGCAGCGATACCGATCTCAACCTTGAGCAATCCGTTGAGGATGTCCTGGGCCGTCATCGTTCTACCAAGGCCAACGTTCACGAAGTACGCGCTCTCAGGCTTGCTTCCCTGCAGGGCACCCTGTTCCCAGAGGGTGTAGAGATAGCTTTCAATCATGCCTTTCACCTTGAGCCAGGTGGAGGCGTCGTTGGGCTCGAACACGGCGAAGTTGGTGGCCTTCTTCACCGATTCCTCAATGGTGATGAACAGGCGTCGAACGGGTACATAGCGCCATTCGTTGTCATTCCCCGCCAGGGTGCGCGCGCCCCACACCACGGTTCCCCGCCCGGTGAACGAGCGAATTGCATTGATGGATTTGCCCGTGGTGGCATCGATATTGAAGCTTCCCTGCTGCTCGTCCGTCATCAGATCCACGGGGCTGATCACAGCCTGCAAGCCCACGTTGGCGGGCGCTTTCCAGACCCCACGATCCCGGTCCACGCTCACATAGGCTCCAGCAATCGCTGGGCTGGGAGGGAGGGTGACCCGAAGGTCGGCCAGGAGACGGCGGATCTTGTTGTAGAGGTCGGTGTCGGTGTTTTTGAGCGCATCGAGCTTGACCGAGGCCGCGGCAGCTTGCCCTGGAATCGTGGGATCGACGGTGATGGAGGTGTCATCAACCAGAGTGGAGATCGCTGTATTGAGAAAGGGATAGTAAGCAGCGCCGTAGTTCAGGCTCAGTGCACCGTATCTCTGTCGGGCCGCATCCAGGTCGGTCTTGCTTTTGAGCGGAGCAGCATTCGCCAGTTCTCTCACATCCAGGATGGCAAAGCGATCCTTCAACTTGCCGCAATGGCTCAGGGAAGCCTGGGCCACATCGGCGAAATCATTTGGCTGGAGCAGCGTGGCCTCGGGAATGACGATCAGGGTGGGTTCATCCTGCTTCTCGAGCGCTGTCAGGCCCCCGATCAGGGCGTCCTTGCTGATGGTGGCAGCGTCTGCCGCCTTGCCGACGGCCACCACATAACAACGGCCACCACCGTTGCGGAAATAGAAATCCAGGCTGTACCACAGCAACCAGGATGGACGACTGCTCACGGGAGCCAGGACATCCGCTGCCGGAGGGGGGGCACCACCACCCGCAGGCGGCGGTGCTGCGGCAGGGGCCGTCCCCAGATAAAGCTGGGGGCTACCGGCAGCATCCAGCTTCACCTTGTAGGGCGTTGCCGGTGCCCTGCCGAAGAGATTCTCATAATCACGTGGAGATGCAATCTCCGCCACGATCGGAACACTTCCTTCAAAGATTTCCGTGTAGCCGATGAAGGCGGGAATGGCGGTGGCCACTTCGGCCACCGAGGGCGGCAGCAGTGCCAGCTCCTCGACATAGACACCGGGGGAGAGATACGTAGCCATGGGGCGGATGCGAAGGAAGGGAATTCAGAGCCGGATGACGCGATAGAGGGCGTCCAGGGGGGTGCCGTTCTGCACGGGAAGATTCATCACCTGATCGGAGGGTGGCGGCGGCAGATCGGAGATGTAGCGCTGACCATCCAGCAGCAGCCGCAGCCCCACCTGGGCCTTGCCATCCAACGGAGGGGAACGCTTGGAACTGAGGCGGTACACCCTGCCCTCCGGACTGCCCGCCACCAGAACCTGGGCAACGCGATCCTGGGCCAGTTCCGTGGAGGCGGAGGCCAGAGAGGTGACCTCGAACTCCAGGGCTCTGGCCGGAACGGAATCGGTGATGCTGGGGATCCTGTCCGTGCGTTGGGTGACGATGTAGTACACCCAGCGAACCTGGCGCGGTTGAAGCGAAAGCACAAAGCGCGGCGGGGCCTGGATCCAGGCCGAGGTGATCAAGCTGATCTCCACCCAGGCCACACGATCCGCTGAAGGTGAAGACGGGGGACCGGGGGCGCGCTCTGCCAGTTGCAGATCGACGGCGGCAGGAACATTCCTGAAGGTGGGATGGCGCAGAGAGAGCAGGGGAGCCAGGTCGAAGGCGGACCCCAGCAGGGGATCCGTTCGAATCAGGTCGAACCGGAGGGTGAGATCGGCCAACGGAAGAAATAGCGTTCCGTCGTCCGCAAGCCCCGTGAGCACCACCAGGCCATCGGGTTGCGGGCGCACCAACAGACGATGCCGCTGCAGCGCGCGCACGCCGGCGGCATCGGTGGCGGTGGAGTGCAGAGCGAGCGTGTCGCCGCCGATCGGAGTGGGCGTGCTGCCCCCCCGACGCAGAGCGATCTGAAACAGAGGGGTGAACTTCATGCTCCGTTGCCGATGTGCACGAAAGCGGGGCTCAACTCGCTGATGGGAATCGAGGGGCTAGCGGGGGTGTCCCGCAGGCTGAGAAGCCGCACCCGGTAGAGCACGGAGGGATGGTGGGTGGTGCGCAGGGCATTCCAGACGTCGTTGAGCTCCGTGAAGGACTGGCTCACCAGTTCGAAGGCGAGGCGCTCGACACCCGGCGGCAGAGCGGGAGCCGTCTCCCTGTCGAGAACCGGCACGGCCTGGAGTTGGTTGAGCAGGGCCGAGAGATGGTTCCATCCCTGGGCATAGTCCGTGAAGCGGGCGACAAAAAGGAGATAAAGAACGAGCCGGATATCGGGCTGAACGGCATCAGCCCTTCCTTCAGAATTGAGCCTGCGATAAGGATCGGCATCGCGAAAGATGCGTTCTTCCTCAATATTGGCCAGGAGCATCGTGACCGCTCCGGAGGTGAAGGAAATCGAATCCGCTGGTGATTGATTGCCAGGAGGAAACACCAGCTTTCCCGGGGTGCCATCATCGAGGCTGCCTCCCATGAGCAACCTGAGGCCACCATCGAGATAGGTTCTGATGAACTCCAGCGTGGTGCCGATCATGGAGAGCCAGGCATCATGGTCAACCAGCGACTCGGATGGGAGAGCTAGCGCTCGAATGAGATACGGCTAAAGAACTACCCTATGAGTCCCGTTCCACCGATACCCTGGGCTCCGGAGGATCGGGATACGTTCGTACGATCTGTCGTGATCTCTGCGTGATAGGTGGCTGAGGCGAGGGTCGCTGTGCAGGCCCCTCGGGGAACCAAGCCATCGGTTGGGCTCGGCCGTGACCACATGCTCGGCAGTTCCGAAGCGTTTTGAAGCAAACTTCACAGAAATCAAGACGGGTGCAGCGGGAGCCTTCCGGCCACGCCCACAAAGGGGCCTGGCCGAAAAGCGATCTGCAGCCGACTGGACGCGATCGCCCCCGCCCTATGCGTAGGTGGGCGTGTAGAGGTGGCTGCGGACCAGGCCTTCGATGTCGTCGGGCCGGGGCACCTGGGCCAGGTTGCTGTCGAACACCAGCTTGGCCACCCGGGTGGCGGTGTGGACCGCCACCTCCAGCACCTCGGACTGGGGCGGGAACAGCATGCCCAGCTTCAGCTGTTCATCGGTGACCTGGTCGGCCACGGCATGGGCCGCCTCGATGAACATCTCATCAGTCACCACCTTGGCGTTGGTGGCCAGGATGGCCAGACCCACGGCCGGGAAGATGTAGAGGTTATTGGCCTGCGATGGGATGTAGGTGTGGCCGTTGAGATGCACGTTGGGCAGCTGCACGCCGCCAGCGAACACCACCGTTCCCTTGGTCCACTGGTAGGCCTCGTCGGCCAGACATTCCATCTTCTCCGTGGGATTGGAGAGGGGGAAGATGATCGGCTGGGCGTTGTGGCGGGCCATCGCTTCCACCACGGCCTGATTGAACAGGTTGCCCACGGTGCTCACCCCGATCAGGATCGTGGGCTTGAAATCGTCGATGGCCTCAACGATGCGGGGGCACTCGCTCGCCAGGCTGGTGTGATCGAAGGGCTGGCTGGGCGGCAGATCCTTGGCGTAGGGCTTCTTATGGTCGGGCAGGCCGGGCCGGCCCGTGACCACCAGGCCCTGGGTGTCGAACATGCGGATCTGCTGGCGCGCCACTTCGGCGGCAATACCCTGCTGGCCAAGGGCCGACGCCATCAGATTGGCCAGGCCGATGGCGGCCGAACCCGCACCGAGGAAGAGCAGGCGGTGAGTTTCATGTGGGTTTTTCCACAAACTTCGGCAGCCAGCTGTCTCAGGATGTCGTCGGAAACACCTTCCCGATCCAGTCGTCCGACGTGGCACCGCCCGGTCCGCGGCTGACCACCCTGAGCTACACCCAATCGCTGTTCCAGGACAGTCTGAACCTGCGCATCGGCCGCCTGTCGATCGACAGCCTGTATGGCGAGGAGTTCGCGGCTTCGCGCTATTTCCGCCAGTTCACCTCGGTGGCCTTCAACGCGATTCCCTTCGCCATCTTCTACAACGCACCCGGTGCGCTCGGCTATCCCGCCACCACCTGGGGCGCCCGGGCCCGCTACGCGCCATCCGCTGACTTCTACGTGATGGCCGGCATCTACAACGCCGATCCGGATGTGGGTCTCGCCAGCCGCCACGGCCTGGATTTCACCCTCAACGGTCCGGCGTTCGCCATCGGTGAGGTGGGCTGGAAACGCAACCTAGGGCCCAACGCCACGGCCCTTCCCGGCAACGTCAAGCTGGGTGCCTTCGTGCTCGGCGGCGAGGTGCCGGCCTTCGACTCCAGCGCCACCGCCGGGGGCCGCCATGGCTTCTACGTGCTGGCCGATCAGGCGATCGCACGGCTGGGGGCGAAGGAGGAAGGCCGTCAGGTGGGGATCTTCGGCAGCCTGGTCACAGCGCCCGACACGAGCGTCAGCCCGATGCCGCTGTTCTTCAGCACGGGGCTGGTGGCCTACGGGCCCTTCCCGAACCGGCCCAGGGATTTTCTGGCCCTTGGCATGGCCTACGGCAGCTACAGCTCGGCGTTGCGAAGGGAGCAGCAGGCCCTGAAGTGGCTGAATCCCTCCACCCTGCCCCAGGTGAGCGAACTCACCCTCGAGCTCTCCTATGCCCTTCAGCTGCTGCCGGGCCTGATGCTGCAGCCGGGAGCCCAACTGCTGATCAACCCCGGCGGAAGCCCCGCCACACCCACGGCACTGGCGCTGGGCGTGAATGCGGTGGTGAGCTTCTAAAACCCCGGAGCCGGATCGGGGCTGGCCTCCGGAGCCGGTTCCGGCGGCGCGCCGGCCAGCAGATCCTCCACCTCGCACACAGGGAAGCGGTTGATCGCACGCAGGGCGCGGCGGGCGTTGGTGCGCAGCTTCTCGCTCACGGCTTCGCAGTAGGGCACCTGGGCGAGCAGATCCACGGTGCGGCGCAGGATGCGTACCACATCGCCCTCATCGAGGGAGGTGGCGGCGATCACGTCGCCCCAGGGGGTGCCCTTCGCCCAGGCGTGCACCAGACCGGTGAGTGCCGGTTCCCACCACACCGGCACCACCACCTGAAGGCTCTCCTGCTGGCGCTGCAGTTCGCGGCGCAGGCCGCGCAGGTCGTGGAGGGCCTCCTCCACCGCCGGCGGCGGCGGGAAGGCCGACCAGAGATCGGGCCGGTTCACCTCGGTGGAGATGGCCTCGAGCACCCCCGCCAGTTCGGCGGGATCGAGGTCATCGAGGTGGCCGCTCATCAGCGCCAGACCCAGCCACAGCTCATTGTCGCCGCGCAGGGCGGCGACGGTGCGGCCCACCTCGGTGGGCTCGAGGCCCCCCTCACCGTCGAGGCCACCGAAGAAACGGAGGATGTCGATCAGCGCCAGGAAGGTGTCCCAGTGCCGGTTGGAGCGGTGGTGGAGCACCCGCCGGCGCTCCTCGATCTCGACCTCCAGCTCCTCCATGCGGCGGCGGTGCTTCTTGAGCTGCTTGCGGTCGCCCCAGCGGTGGGCGGGATGGAGCTCCAGCGACTCCTCCAGTTCGCGCACCCGCTCGGCCTGGGTCTGGACCTCGCCGGCCAGGTCGTAGCGGGGCGTGTGCATGTCGTGGCGGCGGGCCATCGAGGCCACAGCCAGGGCCATGCCGGCAGTGGTGTCGTTGCCGTGGCGCAGTTCGCCCAGGTGGTGGAGCTCGGGCGGATCGAGCTGGCTCACATGGAGGCAGGAGAGCTCGGCGTGCAGGCTCACCACGGCGTTGCAGGGCAGCAGGATCCAGACGTTCTCGTCGGTGAGGCAGAGCAGCAGGGGGAACTGGCCGGAGCCGGGGCGCTTGGCCACGATCACGGCGGGCGTGATGCGGCCGCGCAGCTGGGGCGCCTTGACGCTCACCAGGGTGCCCTCGCTCGAGAACTGGAGCGCCAGGGTGAGTTCGTGGGCGAGGGTCTCCTCGGCCTGCTGCTGCAGGATGCGCAGCAGGCGCCGCTCCTCGCGAAGGGCGCCGCGCTGCTTCTCGTAGTCCTCGAAGTCGTCCCAGGGCACTTCGCCGCCCTGGTTCTCGAGGGCATCGAGCTGGGCCTGGAGTTCGGCGATGCGGGCCTCGTCGTCGGCGAGATCGAGGGTGGCCAGGTAGCGGCCGAAGCTGCGCTCCACCAGTTCCTTCGCCTTGGCGAGGTTGTAGCGCTGCAGCAGGTTGAGCACCATGCCGTAGCTGGGGGTGAACTGGCTCACCAGCGGATCGGCGGGGCTGGTGGCCAGGGCACCGGCTTCACGCACCCCCTCGAAGCGGCTCTGCACCGTGACCACATACCCCTGCGAATCGAGCCCGCGGCGGCCGGCCCGGCCGGCCATCTGCAGGAACTCACTGCCCATCAGCGGGCGGTGGCCCCGCTCGGTGCGCTTGGAGAGGGCCGAGATCACGGTGGTGCGGGCGGGCATGTTGATGCCGGCCGCCAGGGTTTCGGTGGCGAACACCACCTTGATCAGGCCCTGCTGGAACAGCTCCTCGATCAGCTCCTTCCAGGCGGGCAGCACACCGGCATGGTGGGCGGCGATGCCGCGCGTGAGGGCCTCGGCGTGACCGCCCTCGCGCACCGCCTCCGGCGTGGCCGCCACGAAGGCATCGAGCCGCGCACAGATCCGCTCCTGCTCATGGGGCTGCACCAGGCAGACCTTGCCGAGATCGCGCACCCCTTTATCGCAGCCGCGGCGGCTGAAGATGAAGTAAATGGCGGGCAGCATGTCGCGCTCAGCCATCTGGGCCACCACGAACGGCAGCGGCGCCGCCTCGGGCTGGGGCGGCCTGGGCGTCTTCGGACCCTTGCGGCGGGTGGTCTTGGGGGGGCGCCAGACCTTGCAGTTCGGGTGCAGGCCGGTGCCCTCGTCGTTGAGCAGCGGGTGCAGACCCTTGGCGCTGCAGAAGCTGAAGGCGAGCGGCACCGGCCGGAAATCGCTGTGCACCAGGCGGGTGGGGCCATGCACCCGCTCAATCCAGTCGGTGAGCTGACCGGCATTCGCCACGGTGGCCGAGAGGGCCACCAGCTGGATCTGGGAGGGGCAGTGGATGATCGACTCCTCCCAGACGGTGCCGCGCTGGGAGTCATTCATGTAGTGGCACTCGTCGAGCACCACCGCCTCCACATCGTGGAGGGGATCGTTATCGGGGTGATCGATCTCCGCGTAGAGCATGTTGCGGAAGATCTCCGTGGTCATCACCACGATCCGCGCCTCGCGGTTCACGCTCAGATCACCGGTGAGCAGGCCCACGTTGGTGGCGCCGAACTGGTGGCGGAAATCGCGCAGCTTCTGGTTCGAGAGAGCCTTGAGCGGCGTGGTGTAGAAAACCTTGCGGCCGTGGGCGAGGGCGCGGTGGATGGCGTACTCGCCCACCAGCGTCTTGCCGGAGCCGGTGGGGGCGCTCACCACCACCGAGTGGCCCTGGTTGAGGGCATCGATCGCGTCGAGCTGGAAGGGATCGAGGGGGAAGGGGAACAGCTGATCCAGCGACGGCACGCCACCGGGATTCGGCGTTTCGGCAGTCCCATCCGTGGCGGAGGCGTCGGAGCCGACGGTGGGGCTTGCGGGCATGGTGGGATCCTATGGCGCGGCCGCCCCGGCGGCGGCGGGGTCAGACCGACGCCCACAAGGGTGGACCATTCGAGCTTCTGGCCACAGAGCGGATCCCAGGTCTGCGCCGGGCCTCAGGCAGGAATTTGTCGTCGGCGGAAGGTGTGTAGGCAGCGATGAACTCGCCGTGGTGGTGACCTATGGCAAGAACGGGGCGTCGCCGAACACCTGCCGCATGGCGCCGGCGAACTCATTGAGCATCGGGCCGCTGGCACCGCTGTGGGAGGAGCCGTGCATCACCGCCAGGGTCTGCGGCTGAAGGGCAGCCAATCCGTCGAGCAGGCCGTCGGTCTGCGGGGTGTAGGGCAGATAGCCGGCCAGGGGGCCCTGCTGCATCTGCTCCAGGGCCGCCAGCGAAGGGCCGATCAGGTCGCTTGTGACCAGCGGTGGCGGATCGCCAAAGTGGTGGAAGAGATCGGAGCAGAACAGGGTGCGGCGCGTCTCCTCGAACAGCAGGCCGGCATCCCAGCCATGGGGCAGGTGGGGCGTGGCGAGAAAACGGAAGCGATAGGTGCCGGTGGAGAGAACATCCGCGGGCGTGAGGCCCCGGGCGGGGCGGAGGGCGACGTCATCAATGCTGACGACCTTGCCAACGAGGGTGCAGACGGGTTCGGCCTCCGGCGCGAGTTCAAGCCAGTGGTTGAGACCGCCGATCTCATCGGCTTCGAAGTGGCTCCAGGCCACGTAGCGAAGCTGGGCCGGATCGATCAGGCTGGCCACAGCCTCCCGGAGCTGGGGGAACATGCCTTTGAGGCCGGCGTGAAACAACAGCGGCTGTTGATCACGAACCAGGAAATGGTTGAACTGCAGATCAAGTTCCGGCACATGGATCGAGAGCCGGAACAGATCGGGCGCGATTTCGGCAATGGTGGTCATGACGGTCTGCGCTGTGGGTTGCCGAGTCGAAAGACGGCGCTGCGTCCGTTCATGGCGTCCAGCGGAACCTGCCTGATGTCAGGGGAAGCTGCTGCTTCGATCGAGCGCATCTTGATGAGCCTGCGCCTGGTAGCCGTGCCTTTGAGGGCTGGATGGCGATGAACCAGGTTGGCGCCAGGGAAAAACCCAGGTCTACATGAGAATGGTGCGGCACGATGTAGTCATAAGTCTCGGGCATGTTCTTTTCACCGGATCCAAAGGTCACGCTTCGCTCACCCTCGCGCAGTCCGTCGGTGACGTCGGGGGCAGTCCGCTGATCAGAGCGTTCAGGGCCCGGCAGACGGGGCTCCCCGCCCCAGCTGCTGATCGGGATATCGATCAGTCGGGATTAACCACCCAAAGCCTCCGCATCCCAGGATGCAGCCAGGAACATGCTTCACGCGCTGATCTCTCGCTTGAGATGGAAGTAGAGGTGAGCTGGGTCTCTGTAACGGCGTGGCAGGCAGCGATGCAGTGTCTCCAGCCGGTTCCAGCAGACACTCCGCTTGATCTGCTGGATGGTTTTCTCTTCTCTGATCAGGATACGCAGAGCCTTGCAGTAGAGCGGATAACTGGCTTCCAGTTCGCCGATGGTGAGGGCGGTGGTGAAAGTTGCCTGGCTCATGGCAGCAACGGCTTGGACAGGTCGCATGCTCGGTCAGCCGCTCAGCCGGGCCAAGTCCCCGATTGGGGGCAATTGATTCCCTTGGGTGCCGGATCGCCCTGGGGGCTTGGGGTAGCCGGAGTCAGAGATCGTCGCCCAGCCGGTGAGCCCGCAGTGTGCTCCAGGGAATGTAGAAGCGATCAGATCTGAATCATGCCGCAGCGCATTCCCTTCAACACTGCCTGCAGACGATTATGAACGTTGAGAGTCTGCAGCAAGCGCTTGGTGTAAGTATGGGCCGTTTCATCACTCACAACCAGACGCTTGGCGATCTCCCGGTCGCTGAGGCCGCTGGCAAGCAGGTCGAGAACCTCGTATTCGCGGGGGGTGAGCCTGGGGCAACTGAGGTAGGGAAGGATGCCCGTACGCAGAGATGGACTGCGGTAAGAGTGGCCTCCAAGCACGGCCATCACGGCGGCCTGCAAGGGCTGTTGGTCGTCGACGAAGTCAGCCTCCGCCACAACTGCCTCCAGCCATGGTGCCTCCATGCACTCGGCAGGGATGGCATCCCCCAGCGCCAGGATCACAGCATGGAGTTTCGGATGCAGCTGGCGAGCCTCCCGCACGAGATCAAAACCATTGCCGCTTTCCAGATAATCGGTGCAGACCAGTAGCTCGTAGGGATCTGCGGCTTCTTCAGCCAGATAGTTGAGGCAGGTCTCCTGATCGGTGACGGCACAGGTGATACGGGAGTAGCCACCGAAACTGCGGCACAGGGCGCGCAGCAAAAAACGTCCCTTGGCCGCTATGGCGACGCGGCCTGGAATCTGGATGGATTCCAGGCCTTCCTCATGGGTCCCCTTGTCGGCGGTGGCCAGGAAGGGTGTGAGGTCCATGTGCAGGCGGTAGACCGTGGTCGGGTCGCGAAGAGAACCGCGGACAACCCTAGGGCTGGAAAGACCTGACAGTGAATCGACCGCAGTTCAGTCGTCGTAGACGCGGCAGTTGATGTCGGAGGGGTTGAGGTCGCAGAACACTTCAAAGGGCGATGGCGCCTCAGCCTCCTCAGGATGGCGCTGCTGGAACTCCTCAAGTTCTCTGATCTGCTGGTCGATCTTGCGCGCGATCGCCTGATCACCCTTGGCCTGGGCCTCGGCGAGGGCGGAACGATAGGTCTGGAGCTGGTCTCTGATGGTGACCATGGCACACAGCCCCCACAGGGGTGCGAATTGGCCCGGAGAATGTAGCCCTGCCAGATCCCTGCGCGGGGCAACCGGCCCGGCGAACGATGGCGAATCACTGCGTGATTTCAGGTACTTGTACTCATCTTGCAAGGCAGGATCGTAGCGGGAGCCTGGATTCGCCAGGGTGGTGGGGCCCCCAACAGGATTGCTTTCATGGCTGAAGCTCCCTATCTCGTGGCGCTGGCCCTGGTGGAGATCAGCGGTCAACGGGCGCTACCGCTGACCGGCAAATCCCAGTCAGCCGATGCTGCCGATGCCAGCGATCCCGGTGATGACGGACGAACCCTGGCGCTGGAGCTGCTGCTGCGACTGTGGCAGCGCAGCGATGACGGTCCGATGCGGCGGGCCGCCAGGGAGGCCAGCCTGCTCCTGGTGGAACTCCCGATGGAAGTCATGAGCGAACAGCTTCCACTGCTGAAGGCGAACTGGATAGCCGGCGGTGAGACGGCAACGTTACTGAGCAGCCTGCAGGACCTGACAAACAGGGCCTGGCGGATCATGATTGCGAAATATGAGCCGGTCCGCTTCATCGCCTGGCCTTGATCACCCATGCCAATTGTCCCCGGATGGGGACAATTGGCAGAACATCTCGGTTCGTTACATTTCACCGGAGCGATTGGGCCTCAAAGCGCACAGACCCGACGGGGCCCACTGATCACGAGGACCTGAACCAGGCTCAGCTGTATTTTTAAATTCCAGGAACGTCTTGCCTGGTCACCATAGACGCAGCACACTTCCCGCCCCGACAAGCGCAACAGTTCAACCCCGGACAATTGATCGCCCAGTTTCCCTGCGCTCTGCGAGGTCGTTCCGGAACCGGCCCAGAAAGGCTTTCAACTGGTCGAGGGACAGGGTTCGCGATCCAGGGTGTCCCGTCGGAGGGCGGCCACGTCATGATCCACCTGGGCCAGGCGCTCCATCACCAGGTCGAGGTCCAGAGCCGTGAGTTCGCCGTCCACGCCCCACTTCAGACAGGTGCGGCCCAGACAGCTGCTGGCGTGGATCGTGACGTTGGGGGCCGCCATGGCGAGCGTCTTGACTTCGGTGGATCCACTCTGGGCCCTGCGGGTCCAGCAGTGAGGTCCCCAGCTGGGGGCAATCCCCGATGAAAGTGCGTGGCTGGCCTGGCTGAGTCAGCTGGAAAAACCTGGTTGGTCGCCCATTCCCGCTTCAGAAGCACTGCGCGCCAATGTGGAGTTGAGTGATCAGGCTGAAGCTCGATCCAGATCGCTCTGAAAGCCCGTGACCAGCTGGCGGATCGCCTGGGAACGGCCCGGGTTTTTCCTGCTGATGCCTCTGACGGTTGAGGGAGGGACCCCATGTTGGAGCCCTGTGCAGAACCCCTCTGTCCGCAGCCGGACAGCGGCCGGACAGCGGCTGACCCCTGAGAGCATCGCCGGGGATCCCGTCTTCACAAAGCATCATCAAGTTGCCCTGGGATGCACTGGCTGCAACGGCAGACACGCCACCCGTCTATCTGAGCGCCGATGGCCACTGTCCATCGGCCCAGGCTGGATCGTCCCGACAGCCCCCATCCCAGACTGCCCCCAGTTCCAGCAATCGGGACACCCTGATCCCCCCCCCTCGGCCCACGGACCCCGCCCCAACGGCGACCGCCCCGTCTCCCTGGCGCCAGCAGCTGAAGGAGGCCCTCGCGGCGTTGCCCAACGAGCGCCGGCGCCGGCTTCGCAGCCTGGCGCCCGCCCCCGCCGCCCACCTCCGGCCCCCGACCGCCGAAGACGGCGATCCCTCCGCCCCCCTCCTGGATCTCGCCAGCAACGACTATCTGGGCCTCAGCCGCCACCCCGCCGTGCTCGAGGCCGCGGCCGCCGAGCTTGCCGCCAGCGGCCTCGGTGCCGGCGCCTCCCGCCTGGTCACCGGCACCCGGCCCGTGCATCAGCAGTTGGAGGCCGCCCTGGCCACCTGGCTCGGCCGCCAGCGGGTGCTGCTGTTCCCCAGCGGCTTTCAGGCCAACCTCGCCGCCGTGACAGCCCTGGCCGATCGCCACACCCTGGTGCTGGCCGACCGGCTGATCCACCACTCCCTGCTTATGGGTGTGCGCGCCTGCGGCGCCCGCCTGCGGCGCTTCGCCCACAACGATCCGGCGGATCTGGAGCGTCTGCTGCTCGCCGCCCGGCGCGAACGGCCCGGCGGTCGGCTGCTGGTGCTGTGCGAAAGCCTCTACAGCATGGAGGGCACCAGCGCACCCGTGGCAGCACTGGCGGCCCTCTGCGAGCGCCAGGGCGCTCCCCTGCTGGTGGATGAGGCTCATGCCCTCGGCGTGCTCGGCCCCGATGGGCGCGGCCTTGCCCACGGCATCGGCTCCGTGGCACTCGTGAGCGGCACCTTCGGCAAGGCCTTCGGCAGCGGCGGCGCCTTCCTCGCCGCCGACGCCCTGGTGGCCGACTGGCTGCTCCAGAGCAGCGGCGCCTTCCGCTACACCACCGCCCTTGCCCCGCCCCTCGCCGCCGGCGCGCTCGCGGCCCTGCACCAGTTGCAGGCCGAGCCCCGTGCCGGAGCAGCCCTCGGCCGCCGGGCCGCCCGCTGGCGCGATGCCCTGGCGGCCGAGGGCTGGCCCCGGCCGCCAGGCAGCGGGCCGATCCTGCCGCTGCTCCTGGGCCCTGATGCCATTGCCCTGGCGGCCCAGCAGCGGCTGGAGGCGGCCGGCCTGCTCACGGTGGCGATCCGCCCACCAACCGTGCCGGAAGGCACCGCCAGGCTGCGGCTCGTGCTGCGCCAGGATCTCCCCACCGGCTCCCTCCAGCGGCTGCTGGCCGCGCTCGGGCCCGGTCCCCTCGCCGCCCGCCATGCCCCCGCCCCCTGAAGCCGCGCCGGCATCGTCGCTGCAGGTGATCGCCATGCACGGCTGGGCCGGCGACGGCCTGGGCTGGGATGTGCTGCGCCGCGACCTCACCGCGCCGGGCTGGCACTGGAGCTGCGGCGAACGGGGCTACGGCGGGCGCACCCCCGGGCTGCCCGCCTGGGCCCCCAGCGGCCGGCGGCTGCTGATCGGCCATTCGATGGGGCCCCACCTGCTGCCGCCGTCGCTGCTGGCACAGGCCGAGGCTGTGGTGCTGCTGGCCAGCTTCGCCCGCTTCGTGCCGCCCGGCCGGGAGGGCCGCCGGCTGCAGAAGGCCCTGGCGGGCATGGCGGCCCAGCTCGAGGAAGGTCCGGAGGAACACGAATCGGCCCAGCGGGCCCAGCAGCTGCTGCAGACCTTTCTGCAGCAGGCGGCAGCGCCGGATCCGCCCGAGCTGCTGCCCCGCGGTCCCGCCAGCCGGCCGGTGGGGCCCGAAGGGCGTCGTCGCCTGAGGCAAGACCTGGATCGTCTGGCCGCCAGCGAGGATCTGCCGCCGGGCTTTCCGGGAGCGGTGCCGGTCCTGATCGTGGAGGGCGGTGCCGATCGGATCGTGGGGCCCGAGGCGCGCGCCCTGCTGCGCGATCGTCTGCCCCAGGCCGAGGTGCTCAGCTTCGAGGGAGCCGGGCACTGCCTGCTTCAGGCGCCGCTGGCGTCGGAGCTGCGCCGCTGGATCGGTCGCACCCTCGGCGGATGACAGCCTTCCCGCTGCAGGTGCGCGGGGCCTTCGCCCGCCATGCCGCCGACTACGAGGGCCAGGCCGCTCTGCAGCGCGGCATCGCCTGGCGCCTCGCCCGCCTCTGCCGCAACCTGCCGCCGCCACCGCCTGATGCCCCCCGGGCCGACCTGGGCGCAGGCAGCGGCCTGCTCAGCCGTGCCCTGCTGCACCACTGCCCGGCTCTGGGCGAACGTCCCCTGCAACAGCTCGATCTCTGCCCCGAACTGCTCGCCCGCAATCCCCTCACCACCTCAGGGACAGCGCCGCTGGTGTGGGATCTCAACAGCGGCCTGCCCGCCGCTCTCGAGCAGGCGGGGCTGCTGGTGTCGAGCTTCGCGCTGCAGTGGCTGGAGGCGCCGGCCCGGGAGCTGGAGCGCTGGGGGCGGGCCCTTGCCCCCAGCGGCTGGCTTGCGGTGGCGGTGCCCGTGCGCGGCAGCTTTCCCCAGTGGCACCAGGCCGCCGCCGCGGCCGGCGTGCCCTGCACCGCCCTGGAGCTGCCCGACGCCGACGACCTGATCCAGGCGCTGCACAGCGCCGGCCTGCCGCCCGCCCTGCACCAACGGCTGCGCTTCAGCCGCCCGGCCCGCAGCGGCCTCGCCACCCTGCGGCGCCTGCGCGACCTGGGGGCGGGCAGCAGCCGCAAGGCGCCGCTCAGCCCCTCCCAGCTACGGCGCCTGCTGCGCCACTGGCCACCCGGTGCGCCACTCTCGTGGGACGTGCTGCTGCTGGTGGGCGGGAGGATCGGGTGAGGCTGGTGATCTGCGGCACCGACACCGACGTGGGTAAGACCGTCGTCAGCGCCCTGGTGGTACAGGGACTCGGCGCCCGCTACTGGAAACCGGTGCAGAGCGGCACGGAAGCTGGCGGCGACAGCGGTCGGGTGCGGCAGCTGCTCGATCTGCCCCCCGCGCGGTTGCTGCGCGAGGCCTATCGGCTGCAGGCGCCCGTCTCGCCCCACTGGTCGGCGGAGCGCGACGGCGTGCGGATCGATCCCGAGCGCCTCGCCCTGCCCCCCGGCGACGATCCCCTGGTGGTGGAGACCGCCGGCGGCCTGCTGGTGCCCCTGCGGCGCGACTGGCTGCAGATCCAGCAGCTGGAGCGCTGGCGGCTGCCGGTGCTGCTGGTGGCCCGCAGCGGCCTGGGAACCCTCAACCACACCCTGCTGTCGCTGGAGGCGCTGCGCCGGCGCGGCCTGGCGGTGCTGGGGCTGGTGCTCAACGGCCCGCTCCACGCCGACAACCCCCGCACTCTCGAAGAGCTCGGCGCGGTACCGGTGCTGCTGGAACTCCCCCCCCTGGATCCCCTCAATGCCACTGCGCTGGCGGCCTGCTGGCAAGGCAGCAGGCTGGCCCGTAGCCTGCGCCCATGAGAACGCGAAACCTGCTGGTGAGCGGAGCCGTCGGCATCATCTGCCTGGGCATCCTGGTGCTGTTCACCGAGATCGAGGACGATCTGGTGCGGTGGGTGAACTGCGGACCTCTGGCCGCCGGCCGCGAGCGCAGCACGGACATCTGCCGCTGAGCCTTCAGCCGTCGCGTCGCGAGCCGAGCGGGCAGCGGCCCGTGAGCATCGCCACGTTGCGCTTGGCCGCCGCCAGCGGCCAGCCCTGTCTCAGCTGGTCGTAGAGCATCTCGATCTGGCGGCCGTGCCAGCCCTGGCGCTCCAACACGGCCCGGATCCCCTGCCACTGTCCCTCGGCGAAAAGGTCGCGTGGACCCATGGTGCGGCCGACCCGCCCGCGGGTGCGGTCACACTCCCTGGGGGTGAGAAAACGGTTCGATTTCGGCTGATCACCATCGTCCATGGGCTTCGCCAGGGATGGATCGGCTTCATCATGCCAGGGCCTCCCCCTTCGCCGCCCACCTTCATGGGGCCTTCCTGGCATCCAAACCTCTGGCACCCCTTCACCCAGGTGGCCGTGGCCGATCCGCCGCTGCGGGCCGTGCGCGGCGAAGGGGCGGAGCTGGAGCTCGACGATGGCCGGCGGCTGATCGACGCCATCAGCAGCTGGTGGGTGACCCTGCACGGCCATGGCGAGCCCACCATCGCCGCGGCCCTGGCCCGGCAGGCCGCCACCCTGGAGCAGGTGGGCTTCTCCGATTTCCGCCATCCCCCCGCCGAGGCCCTGGCCGAACGGCTCTGCACCGCCAGCGGCCTCGATCGCCTCTTCTTCTCCGACAACGGCTCCACCGCCGTGGAGGTGGCCCTCAAGATCGCCTGGCAGTGGTGGCGCAACCGCGGCGAGGAGCGCCGCCAGCTGATCGCCTTCGACGGCGCTTATCACGGCGACACCTTCGGGGCGATGGCGGTGGGGGCCCGCTCCCTGTTCTCGGCCCCTTTCGAGCCGCTGCTGTTCGCCGTGGCCCGCGCCCCCTGGCCCGCCACCTGGTGGGACGACGCCGCGATCGAGGCGAAGGAAGCCACCGCTCTGGCGGCCCTGGACGCCCTGCTGGAGGTGCCTACCGCAGCGGTGATCCTCGAACCGTTGATGCAGGGCGCCGGCGGCATGGCCCTGGTGCGGCCGGCGTTCCTCCAGGCGGTGGAGCAACGGGTGCGGGCCGCCGGCACCCTGCTGATCGCCGACGAGGTGATGACCGGCTTCGGCCGCAGCGGCAGCCTGTTCGCCTGCCAGCGGGCCGGCATCCAGCCCGATCTGATGGCCCTCTCCAAGGGGCTCACCGGCGGCTTCCTGCCCATGGGCGCCACCCTCGCGCGGGAGGCGATCTTCGCGGGCTTCATCGGCAGCGACCCGGCGCTCACCCTCTTCCACGGCCACAGCTACACCGCCAACCCCCTGGGCTGCGCCGCCGCCCTGGCCAGCCTCGACCTGCTGGAGGCCGCTCCGGAGCGCTACCGCGAACTGGAGGCCCGTCACCGCCCCCGGCTCGAGGCCCTCGCCCGCGAGCCCCGGGTGCGCCAACCCCGACTGCTGGGCTCGATCGCCGCCTTCGATCTGGCGGTGGACGATCCCCCCGGCTACCTCAATCCCGTGGGCCGGCGCCTGCAGCGACTGGCGCTGGCGCAGGGCGTTTTCCTGCGCCCCCTGGGCCAGGTGGTGTATCTGCTGCCCCCCCTCTGCATCACCGACAGCCAGCTGGCCCACTGCTACGACGCCATCCGACGGGCCCTGCCTGAGCTCTAGGGACCTGCCAGGATCGCCGCCTCCACATCGGCGCGGGAGAGGCCGTAGGGGAAGTGACGCACGCTCGTGTGCCCCTCACGATGCCAGCTCACCTGCAGATCCTCCACCTCCAGCTGGATCCGGGCACTCCACTGGGGATGGTGCAGGTCCCAGACAGTCCCGTGGGTGCCCTGCTGGCGGGCACCGAGGCTGCGCAGCCAGGCCTCCAGGGCAGGAAGCGGATGGCTGTAGAGCGGGGTGGAGGCTTCGGGCAGGCTCGCCATCAGGGGGGATTCAGGGCTGGGGTACGGAGGAGGGAAGGGAGCTTGGGATGGGGCCTGTGGCGCGTGCGGTGGCGGGGCTGGCGGGCTCCAGCGATTCGGCTTCAGGCGCCTGGAATTCTTGCCGAAGCTCGCCCCACCAGCTGGGCTGGCGCACCAGCTCGGCACCCCGGGCCCAGGCCACCCCCAGCCCCAGCACCAAGCTCAGCACCAGCGCCACGGCCAGCAGCACGAGCGCGAACCACTCCCCGCCGGAGAGGGCCCGCCGCACGGGCTCCGGTCTGCTGGAAACCAGCGTCACCGGTCGCCCCGAGACCGGCCGGCCCCCCCCCACCCATGGCGACGCCGCCACCGCCCGCCGATGGGCGTCGAAGGCGCGGCGCCGTTCCGGGTCGCTGAGCAGCGCGTAGGCCTGGCGCAGCTGGCGGAAAGCTTCCTGGGCCTCCGCCGCCGGCAGGGTGGTGGTGTCGGGGTGGACCTCCTTACTCAGGCGGCGGAAGGCCGTGCGCAGGTCGTCGGTGCTGGCGGTGGCCGGCAGCTGCAGAACCAGGTAGGGATCGGATCCCGCTCCGTCGGCGAAGGCGTCGTGGCCGGACGCTGGAGGTGAACTCATGGCCGCGGGCCGGAGGGGGGGAGGAGGGCCGCCGGGGCCCGGGCAGGTTGTGCGGGATCCTAGGAATCCTTCCTGTGCAAGCGGATGGACGTCCCGCCCTCGCCCATGGCCGCCGACCCCGCCGCCGGGGAAGCCTCCGGGAGCAGGCCGCTGGACGCGTTCTGGGATGAGCTGGGCTGGCGGCCCGACCCTGACCAGCTGGGCAAGCTGGTGGCCCTGCAGCAGGAGCTGCGCAGCTGGAACGGCCGGGTGAACCTCACCCGGCTGGTGGAGGACGACGACTACTGGGTCGCCCAGGTGTTCGACAGCCTCTGGCCCCATCGCGCCCTGCTGGCCGGCGACGCAGGCGCTGGGGCTGGCGCTGGCGGCGAATCACCCCTGGAGCTGATCGATGTGGGCACCGGCGGCGGCTTCCCTGGTCTGGCGTTGGCGATCGCCCTGCCCACGGCCCGTCTCACCCTGGTCGACTCGGTGGGCCGCAAGATCGAGGCGGTGCGCCAGATGGCCCAAGCCCTGGGGCTCCAGCAGAGGGTGAGCGTGCGCTGCGAGCGGATCGAGCGCAGCGGCCACGACCGCAGCTGCCGCGGCCGCTTCCAGCTGGCGATGGCCCGCGCGGTGGCCGCCGCGCCGGTGGTGGCCGAATACCTGGTGCCGCTGCTGGCGCCCGGGGGGCGGGCGGTGCTCTACCGCGGCCAGTGGAACGACGACGATGCCGCCGCCCTGGAGCGGGCACTCAAGCCCCTGCGGGCCAGGCTGGAACGGCTGGAACGCTGCGAACTTCCGGGCGGCCGCGGGGTGCGCCATGCCCTGGTCCTGGCCCCCACGGCACCCTGCCCCCGCGCCTATCCTCGCGCGGTGGGCGTTCCCTCCCGCCTGCCTCTGGGCTGAGGCAGAGCGGCCGCAGCGCGGCGAGACCCCTTCAGGACGCCTGGAGCCGCCGGCGCGTTTCGCCGCCCACCCGCTGCCGCAGCTCCCGCAGCAGCGACGGGATCCGCTCGACCCAGGGACTGCCTGCCAACACCCGCTTCAGCTCCGCCTCGCTCACGGAGGCGTCGAGCGCATCGGCATTGGCCCCCGGGAACCAGTGATCACCCTGGCCCAGCAGGCCGTAGCGGGCGCGGCAAAACCCCTCAAGATCCCAGGCCGCGAGCAGGTTGTGCAGCCACAGCAGCACCGGCAGGTTGATCCCGCCCGGGGTGTCATCCCAGGCCGGCAGCCCCCGGTCCCAGCTGACCAGCCACTCCTCCCCCAGCGCCTCGCGCCGGGCGGCCTCCAGCCGTTCCAGCACCGGCTCCAGCAGCTCGGCCGCCCGCGGCAGCAGCGCCACCGCCTCCAGGTGCAGATCCAGGTCCTCCGGGCGGGCCGCCCCCACACTGATCGTGTGGATGCCCGGGGACGAGAGGCAGAACAGATCGTTGAACACGATCGGATGGAGCGGCTCGCACAGGCTCTGCAGCCGCGCCGAGGGGCTGTGCAGGTGGCCGCCCTTATCGGTGGGGCTGATCACGAACACGCCCATGTCGTGGGCCAGGGCGGCTTCGATCGCTGGCCGGTTGTCCTGGCGGATGTAATACCAGTGCAGATTGATGTAGTCGAAGCCGTCGCTGGCGATCGCCTCCTCGATCAGCGGCAGCGGCGCATGGGTGGAGAAGCCGATGTGGCCCACCCGCCCGTCCGCCTGCCAGCGGCGGGCCACCTCCAGGCAGCCGCCCGGCCGCAGGGTGTGGTCGAGCAACTCGGCCGTGTTCACGCCATGGATGCCGAGCAGATCGATGCGCTCCACAGCCAGCCGCTCGAAGCTGGTGGCGAGCTCCGACTCGAAGGCATCCGGATGGCTCTGGGGCGCTACCTTCGTCTGCAGAATCCGATCGGGGTCCTGGACCTTGGCCAACAGCCAGCCCAGCTGGCGCTCGGAGGTGCCGTAGCCACGCGCCGTCTCGATGTGGTGGAAGCCTTCCGCCACCGCCCGCTCCAGCACCGCCTGCAACGTCGCCTGGCTTTCCTCGGTGATCTGGTCGGCCGGCAGGTCGCTCCAGCTCTGCTGGAAGCGCATCCCACCGAGCGACAGCACCGGCATCGCCAGTTCGGTGCGACCGAAGCGCCGGCAGGGAACGCTCACGGGGATGGGGCAGGGGCATGGCCGCCGGCACTGCGGGGCAGTGCGCGCTTCAGACGGGCAGGCGACGGCAGGCCCAGCGGCTGGATCTCCTGCTGCTGCAGGCGCTCCTCCAGCGCTGGTAGCTCCTCGTAGGCCACCCAGTGGATGCAGTCCACGGGGCAGGTGTCGATCGCCTCCTGAATCCGCTCCGTGCTGTCGCCATCCTGACGAATCGCCCGCGAGCGGCCCCAGGTGGGCTCCACCACGAAGGTGTTGGTGGCCACGTGGGCGCAGTAGCGGCAGCCGATGCACACCGCCTCGTCCACCCACACCGCCTTCTGGCGCAGGGCGCCAGCCAGCAGGGGTTCCAGCCCGCTGGCCGCCGGATCCCTGCGGACGACAGCCTGCAGGGCAAGTCCCGGATCGATCCCGGTGACGGGCTCGGGCGTCACGGTCTCAGCCGTCCCAGCGAGTGACCACCAGTTCGATGGTGCCGTCGAGGTTCTCGCTCTGGGTGCTCACCTGGAAGCCCTCCTCGGCCGAGGCGGCCAGGATGGTGCGCAGGGCATAGCGCTGGGTGAGCTGGGCCAGGAAACGTTCCACGGGCACCGACTGGTTCCACAGATCCAGATCGGCCACCAGCTCGTAGGCCTCGCTGGCGGGGTTCCAGCGGAAGCCGATGTCGGTGGAGCCGGCCAGTGAGACCGCCAGGTCGGCCTGGACCGTCTGGCCGCGGAAGCCCCGCACTTCGCAGGCACCTTCAGCGGGGGAATGGCCCAAGTCGGAGAGAGCATCGACGAGGGCCTGCCGATCGCGGAGCTCGGTCTTGACGGTGCTGAAGTGCGACATCGGATCGGTGAGCGGATCAGAGGGTGTGCTGCTGGGCCAGGGTCTGCCGTTCGGCGGCCTGCTGTGGCTGGGCCTGGAAAGCCTCGGCGGTCGCCCGCCGCTGCTGCACGCTGCCGAGGCGGGATTCGATGCGCTCGGTGAGCTGCTCGCATCCCGCACCCTGCACTCCTTCCACCTGTTCCTCGACCCGGCCGTCGGGGCGAATCAGGAATCGGATGGTGCGCTGAGCCATCCCGGCGGAACAAAGGGGTTGGGAGATGCTAGCCGCGTTCTCAAGAACGTGGTGAGCGCCCGGCTGCCGGCATCAGGCACAGGCTCCGCCGTCAGCCGATCAGCCCGTCGTCGACGAGCGTCTGCAGTCGCTCCAGCACATCCGGCTGCTCGAGCTGCTCCAGGGCGAGCCTGGCCTCATCCCGCACCGTGGAGTCGGCGTCATGGAGCATGGTGTGCAGCAGCACCTCCACCAGCTCCCGCTGGCGGGGTTCCACCAGGTCGGGGTAAAGGCGGCCCAGCCCCCAGGCGCTGTTGCTGCGCACGGCTGATTCGCTGTCGATCCGCAGGCTCAGCAGCAACTGGGCGGCGGCGGGATCAGCCTTCGCCGGTCCGGTGCCTCCGGCGTCGGCAAGGGAGCTGGCGGCCCAGAGCCGCACCGCCGCCACATCCATCTGCAGGCTGCGGATCAGGGGATTGAGCACCGGGGCTTCGGGGTAGTTGCCCAGGCTCCAGGCCACCGCCTTGCGCACGTAGCCGTTGTCGTCGGCGGCCAGCAGCACCAACAGGGGCTCCACCGCCAGGGGATGGGGATTGCGTCCCAGGGCATACACGGCGCTCATCCGCACGATCGGGCAGCTGGCCCGGAGCAGGGGCAGCAGCAGGGGGATGGCGCGGGGATCGCGGTGTTCGCAGAAAATGCGCAGGCCCTGCATGCGGGCTTCGGCTTCGCCGGCCAGCAACGCGAGGCCCCGATCGCACTCCGCCGCCACATCGAGGGCGGTGGGTTCGGACGTGTCGAGCTCGTCGAGGGGATCACCCAGGAGCTCCTCCGCCAGCTCACGCGCCAGCACCTCGGGGTCGAGGGCCAGCTCATGGGTACCGCGGGGGAAGGGGAGGGCGTCGTCCGGCATGGAGCGATCCACGTCGAGCGATCGTAAAAGCCTGAGGCCGCGGCCTCAGGAGAGCGGTGCGGGAGCCGCCATGTCGCCGGGCAGCCAGATGCGGGCACTCACGGCGAAAAGGGCAAGGCCGAACAACACCACGATCGCCGCGGGCAGGAGGGTGGAACGGAAGAACGACATGGTGGGAGCCCGGGCGTAGGCGCATTCTCGCCTCGTGGTGGTCCGCAGGTGAGCCACCTAGGGTTCGCCGGTCCAACAGCGCCCTGCGGCCCATGGTCCCCTCCCCCAGCGCCGCTCCGCCCCCCGGCGGGGTGCCCGCCTGGCGGCGCTTGATGGCGGTGGCCAGCCAGGGGGTGGCCAGCGGCACGCCCTACATGGTGGGCACCAAGCTGCTTCAAGGCTGGCTCACCGCCAGCGGCGTCCCCCTGGGCCTGATCGGTCTGCTGGCCTACGCCGAGCTGCCCTACACCCTGAAGATGTTCTGGGCGCCGGCGATGGACCGCTGGCCGATCCGCTGGCCCGACCGCCGCCGCGGCGGCCTGCTGGTGCTCCAGCTGGTGCTGGTGGCCGTGATCGCAGCCGTCAGCTTCCTGCAGCCCGGCAAGGCCACGGCCCAGCTCACGGCGATCGGCCTGATGGCGCTGATCCTGGCGGTGGTGAGCGCCAGCCAGGACATCCTGGTGGATGCGTACCGCACCGATCTGCTGCCGGAAAACGAGCGCGGGGCCGGCGCCGCCGCCGCCAACCTCGGCTATCGCGCCGCCATGCTGGCCGTGGGGGCGGGAGGCTTCATCCTGGCGGGCCGGTTCGGCTGGCCCCTGGCGTTCCTGGCCTCGGCCGTGCTGATGGTCGCGGTGCTGCCCTTCACCCTCACCGCCCCCGCCGTGGCGCCGGTGCAGCACCGGGTGGCCAGCCTGCGCCAGGCGGTCGCGGGCCCGGCGGTGGAATTCCTGCGCCGCACCGGCGGAGCTCGGGCCGTGATGCTGCTGGCCCTGGTTCTGCTCTACCGCTGGCCCGACGGTCTGCTGAACGTGATGGCGGTGCCGTTCCTGCTGCAGCAGGGCTTCTCCGAGGCGGCGGTGGGCTCGGTGCTGGCGGGCTGGGGCATCGCCGCCACCATCGCCGGCACGGTGCTCGGCGGCCTGCTGTTCAGCCGCCTGGGCATGAACCGCTCCCTCTGGGTGTTTGCGGTGGTGGGCGCCCTCGGCAACCTCTCCTACTGGGCCCTGGCGACCTTCGGCGGCGGCATGACGGGCCTGCTGGCCGCCGTGGGACTCGAAAACCTCAGCGGCGGCATGGTGGGCGCCGCCTTCGTGGCGCTGCTGATGAGCCTCTGCAACCCCCGCTTCTCCGCCACCCAGTACGCCCTGCTCTCCGGGGTCTACGCCCTCAGCCGCTCCGTCCTCTCCGCCCAGGCCGGGTTCGTGGCCGAGGAGGTGGGCTGGGGAAGCTTCTTCCTGCTCACTGTGGCCTCCTCCCTGCCGGCCTTCGTGCTCATGGCCTTCCTCACTCCCTGGAACGGCCGGGGAGCGAAGGGGGCGTTCGATCCGCGGCGGGATCCCACCTGAACCCACGCGCCGCGACGCCTGGGCGGCCGCCTCAGGTGATCAGCAGGCGGTAGGCAGCGTCGATCCGATGGAAGGTCTCCACCTCTCCGCCCACGTCGGGGTGGTGGCGCTTCACCAGGCGGCGGTGGGCGGCCTTCACCGCCTCCCGGCTGGCGCCGCGCTGCAGGCCCAGGACGGCCAGAGCCTTCTCGCGGCGGTCCAGAGGCGAATCGGCAGCGCGCTCCCTGTGGGCCTGACCATGGTCGCGGCGGTGGCCGATGCCGAGAGCCGCCAGCAGCTCGTCCACCAGCCCCAGGGCCTGCCGGTCGAGAAGATCCGGCGCCCGCGGGCCATGGAGGGCGAACACCGCCCGTCCCGGCCAGTTTATGGCCCAGGCCCGGCGAACGCCGCTCCAGGGCCTGCTCCAGGGGCAGGGTGGGGTCGTGACCGGGAGCCTGGGGCGGGCTGAGGGCCCTGGATCAGACCCCGCCACGGGTGACTGCCATATCGACCCGCAAACCGTCCACGATTCCTCTCAACGGACAAAAAGCTCTATAAACAGAAAAGCCATAGGTGGAGATGCAAAATCCCGCCCTCCAGCGGCCTTTCAAACAGCACCAACTTGATCCGGCTGGAAACGCGTGGCAAAAATGCTCAACTGCAAATCCATCGACTGATTTGCAGTGATCTCAAGGTAGGGATTGCGTGGAGCATATATGCGGTTTACGTAGTAGCGGAATCCCGCTCGCTCAAGAATGGATAGCAAAGTGTGCAATTGCTGAGGCTGATGAATAAACGAATGATACTCGATAAACATCTGCCTGTCCTGTCCCAGTTTATGTGATGAGCGGATCGCATCAAGCTCTGAGCCTTCAATATCAGTCTTCTAAAAATCAACTTCTTCATCGCCGATGAGCTCGTCGAGAAGCACAGCAGGAACATTGATGATAGGAACTCCAGAACCATCGCCAGACTCTCTATCCACATAGACTCGACTTGATCTGCACCAATGCACTGAAAGCGGACATCGCCAAGAGCGCCGGAAACAGCCCGATGAATCAGGGTCACATCCGATAGGCCATGGCGATTGACATTTCGCCTTAACATATCATAGATCCCTGGATCTGCCTCAACAGCAAGAATCCGGCAATCAGGATACATCCGCTTAAACCATAAGACGCTCACCCCATAATTTGCCCCGCAATCAATAATGTAAGGCCGGGGATGGCAAGGCAAGAAGCGATATACCTCGTCAATATAGATCTCCTTATGCATCCAATAGAATGAGAAGCCGTCAGCCACCTCAAACTCATGATCATCGAGCCGCAGCACAGCCGGTTGATATCGGGGCGCATCATGAAGAGATGCATATGGCCCATCAATGCCAACCCTCACGGGAGGAGATGGAATTTGACCGTAAAATCCAACTTTCCAGAGCACCTTATCAAGAATTGACTTCATGGAAGGAAACGGATGAGCGTCATATCGGAAAGGAAGAACAGCAGGAAGTAAGCCTGCTTACACTTGAGAGCTTCTGGCATTCTATGCATAAAGATGAAACCCAGCCTCAGCCGGCCGCCAGGCGGCGCCGCAGCTGGCCGCAGGCGGCGTCCTGATCCAGGCCCCGGCTGGCGCGCACGCTCACGGCGATGTGGCGCTCCTGGAGGAGGCGCCGGAAGGCCTCCACCCGTTCGGGCGTGGGGCGCTGGAAGTCTTCCTCCTCGATCGGGTTGTAGGCGATCAGGTTCACGTGGCTCTGGAAGCCGCGCAGCAGCCGGGCCAGGGCCTCCGCCTGACGGGGGCTGTCGTTGAGGCCACCCAGGAGGATGTACTCGAAGCTCACCCGCCTGCCCGTGAGGGCCACGTAGCGGCGGCAGTCATCGAGGAGGTGGTCGATCGGGTAGGCGCGGGCGGTGGGGATCAGCTCCTCCCGCAGGCCCTGATCGGGGGCGTGGAGGCTCACGGCGAGCGTGAACTGGGCCCGGCCCAGGCGCTCAAGCGAGCGCTCGGCCAGGGTGGGCAGGGTGTTCGGCACCCCCACAGTGCTCACAGTGATCTGGCGCTGGGCCATGCCCAGATCGCGGCAGAGGCAGTCGATCGCCGCCAGCACCGCTTCGATGTTCAGCAGCGGCTCGCCCATGCCCATGAACACCACATGGGTGGGCCGGCGGTCCATCGCCTCGCGGATGCTCAGCACCTGATCCACGATCTCGTGCACCGCCAGCGAGCGCTGCAGGCCGCCCTTGCCGGTGGCGCAGAAGCGACAGGCCATCGGGCAGCCCACCTGGCTGCTCACGCACACCGTGAGTCGATCGGCCGACGGGATGCCGACGGTTTCGATGCTGAGACCATCTACGGTGCCCAGCAGCAACTTCACGGTGCCGTCGGCCGCATCGCTGCGGTGCAGCAGGGGCAAGCGCCCGATCAGGCCGCCCCCGCCCTCGAGGGCAGCGGCGAGCAGCTGATCCCGCCAGGCCCTGGGCAGCACCGTGACCGCGCCGAGATCGCGGGCGCCCTTGGCATAGACCCAGTCATGGAGCTGGCGGCCCCGGAAGGCCGGCTGGCCCTGTTCCCGGGCCCAGGCCTCCAGATCGGAAAGGCCCATCCCCAGCAGGGGACGGGCCTGGGGCCGCTCCGCCGTGGTGGGAGAGGCGGCCAGAGGGTTCATGGCCGCACCAGCAGGCCGTGACCGAGCTTCCATTCCACCAACAACAGGGCGATGAACCCCAGCATGGCGATGCGGCCGTGCAGCAGCTCGTTGCCGGCATGGAAGCCGAAGCGGGGCACGCGGCGCACCGGGATGGGGGTACCCAGGGCGGTGCGCCCGGCGATGGCGGGGCGGCTGGCGGTGGCGTCAGTCATCGCTGAGCAGTCCCTCCTCCTGCAGGCCCTCGAGGGCCGCTGGATCGGCGATCAGCTCCTCCTCGAGGCCTTCCTCCGCCGTGGGGCGGGTGAAGGCGGCGAAGGTGCTGGCGCTGGCCTCGAGGCCGTGGCGGCTGCGGGTGGCCTCGAGATCCTCGTCGGAGGGATCGTCGAGCACCGCGGTCGACACGACGGGTGTCGGCAGCTCCACGGTGTAGTCGGGCCGCAGGTTGTGGGGACGGCGATAGCCGCCACCCTCCTCCTCGAGGATGTCGGGATGGGGACCGGCCTCGGCCCGCAGCTCCTCCTCGAAGCCCCCGAAGCCGGTGCCGGCGGGGATGAGGCGACCGATGATCACGTTCTCCTTGAGACCGCGCAGCCAGTCGCTCTTGCCCTCGATCGCCGCTTCGGTGAGCACGCGGGTGGTCTCCTGGAAGGAGGCTGCCGAGATGAAGCTGTCGGTGTTGAGTGAGGCCTTGGTGATGCCCAGCAGCACCGGCGTGAACTCGGCGGGGGCGCCGCCGGTGATCGCCATGGCGGAGTTCACCTGCTCCACCTGACGCAGCTCGATCAGCTCACCCGGCAGCAGGGTGGTGTCGCCGGCGTCCTCGATCCGCACCTTGCTGGTCATCTGGCGCACGATCACCTCGATGTGCTTGTCGCTGATCGAGACCCCCTGCGATTTGTAGACGTTCTGCACCTCGGTGACCATGCGGAACTGCAGCTTGGAGATCGCCTCCTGGGCCGCCTCCATGGTGGGTTTGCGGCTGCGCAGATCCTCGAAGTAGCACTCGAGCAGTTCGTGGGGGTTGATCGGCCCATCGGTGAGCAGATCGCCTGCGCTCACCTGCTGGCCATCGCTCACCATCACCGTTCGACCCAGGAGAATCGGATACTCGGTGACGGTGTCATCGCCCTCAATCACGGTGACGGCGATCGAGTCGTCGTCGTCGCCCTGCTTGATCTCCACCGTGCCGCCCTTGCGGCAGAGCACGGCCGAGTCGCGGGGGCGGCGGGCTTCCAACAGCTCCTCGATCCGCGGCAGACCCTGCACGATGTCGCCCGTCTTCTGGCGCTCGAACACCAGCAGGGCCAGCCCGTCACCGCGCTGCACCAGTTCGCCGTCGCGCACGTGCAGCACCGAATCGGGCGACACCATGTAAGGGCGGCCGAGGCGGATGCGCAGCTGGTTGCCGCTGATCGCCTCCACCTCGCCGCAGCAGGGGGCCAACACGCCCTCCGCCAGCCCATCGCCATCGACGATACGCTGCCCCACGCTCACCAAGGGGCTGGCGGTACCGAGCTCGAGGTCGCGGGTGTCGCCGGCCCGCTCCACGATCAGGCGGCGGATCGGCTCGCCCGAGGTGGGATCGGGCAGCTGCACCACGCCGTCGTCCTTGCAGAGAATCTGGGTGGTGGCCACCACGTCGCCCCTCTTCACCGTGTCACCGTCCTGAACAGCGAGTTCGGTGTGGGTGGAGCCGTGGCTGGCATCGGAGAGGGTGTCGCGGCGCACCAGCAGGGTCTCGAGGATCACCAGCTGCAACCGCTCGATCGTCTTGGCACGCTTGTCGGCCACCACCTCCACATCCACCGTCATCTGGGGGGTGGTGTCGAAGGTCTCCAGGATCAGCTGGGTGCGCAGCAACTCCACTCCTTCCACCGATTTGATCAGCTCGCCGTCCTTGAAGGTGAGCCGCTGGGTGGCCTTGAGGCCGAGGCTGGGGCCGCCGGGCTGCTTCACGGTGCCCAGTTCGGGCAGGTGGGCCTCATCGGGGATGGCGTACTCCTCCACCGGCCGCAGCAGCAGGGCGCCGCCTTCGGGAGTGTCGACCGCTTCGACGAACCGGATCGCCTCGGCCTTGAGCCCCGGAGCGATCTCCTCGCCCGGGTTCACCAGCCGGCCCTCGCCCTCGTAGCGGGCGAGCACCTTGGCATCGGACACCAGATGCAGCTCACCGGAGCGCACAATGATTTCACGCAGGATGTCGTTCTTCTGGGTGACCGTGACGATGCCGGCGGTCTGGCTGAAGATGTCCTTCACCACCTCGGTGCCGGCCTCGATCCACTGGCCGTCCTCGATCATCAGGAGCGAGATGTCCTTGTTGATCTCGTGGGTTTCCTGCGGGATCCACAGCAGGGTGCCGCCCTTGCTCACCTCGTAGCCGTGCTTGGCGGAGCGGGCCTTCTTGATCGAGAGGCCCGGGGCGAAGCGCACGATACCGCCGGTCTGGGTGCGGAAGCGGTCGTCGGCGAGTTCGGCGATCACCTCGCCGGTGCCGATCTTGCTGCCGGGCTGGGTCTTGAGCAGATAGCGGATGTTGTCCTTGCCCTCCAGGTGCCAGATCTCGCCGGAATGGGTGGATTCGCCCGCGAGCTTGCAGTCCTTGAGGGTGAGGCTGGCCGTCACGATCTGCACCTCGCGCGAGTCACCGGCCGAGTCGCGCAGGCGCACGGCACCGCCGTATTCGCTCACCAGCCGGCTCTCGGCCAGCACCTCGCCGGTGGTCACCTGCTTGTTGCCGTCGACCACGGGCTGGGCGTTGGGCGGCAGGTTGTAGACGTCGCCGCTGAACACCCACAGCCGGCCCAGACGCTGGGCCTTGTGGGTGATGTTGCCCTGGCGGTCGGTGACCTCCTTGGGCTGGATGACGTCCTCGAAGCGCACCTGACCGGCCAGGTCGCAGATCACGTCCTTGGTGGCCTTCTCCACGCTCTTCTTCACCTGAGCGCCGGACGAGATCTGGGCCAGCATCGTGTCGGCCGGCACCGATCCGCCATCGTTGACGAACAGAATCGAGCCGGAGGTGATGCTCAGCTTCTGCACCTTGCCCTTGCCGGAAGGATGGAGCTCGAGGGCGAAGTCGGTTTCGGCCAGCAGCGCCTCCACGCCGTGGGGGGTGCGGTGCGGGCGCACCCTGGCCTTGGGCCCGAACTCCACCACGCCTTCCACCAGCGAGCGCACCACGCCGGTCTCGGCGGTGGACACACCGCCGGTATGGAAGGTACGCATGGTGAGCTGGGTGCCGGGCTCACCGATCGACTGGGCGGCGATGATGCCAACGGCTTCGCCGAGGTCGACCAGTTCGTTGTGGGCAAGGGCCCAGCCGTAGCACTTGCGGCAGACCGAGCGGGAAGCCTCGCAGGTGAGCGGCGAGCGCACCTTCACCATGGTGATGCCGGCAGCCTCGATCTCCCGGGAGAGGGGAGCGTCGATCTGACCGTCGCGCTCCACCAGCACCCTGCCGTCTGTGGCTTCCACCCGCTCTGCCGCGAGGCGGCCCACGAGCTTGCTGCCGAAGCCGCCCTTCTCCTCCGCCTCGATCGGGATCGAGCGGGTGGTGCCGCAGTCTTCCTCACGAACGATCACGTCCTGGGCCACATCCACCAGACGGCGGGTGAGGTAGCCGGAGTCGGCGGTGCGCAGGGCGGTGTCCACCAGGCCCTTGCGGGCGCCATAGGAGGAGATCACGTACTCGGTGACCGTGAGGCCCTCACGGAAGTTGGTACGGATCGGCAGGTCGATGATCTCGCCCTGGGGGTTGGCCATCAGGCCGCGCATGCCCACCAGCTGACGCACCTGGGACATGTTGCCCCGAGCGCCGGAGTTGGCCATCATCCAAACCGAATTCAGCGGATCGTTGTCGCTGAAGTTGCGACGCACAGCCGCCACCAGACGCTCGTTGGTTTCGGTCCAGGTGTCGATCACCTTGGTGTGGCGCTCCACCTCGGTGATCTCGCCGAGACGGTAGCGCTCCTCGGTTTCGGTGATCTGCTCCTCGGCCTCCTGCAGCAGAGCGGCCTTATCGCCAGGGATGCGCAGGTCGTCGACGGAGATCGAGACAGCGGCCTGGGTGGCGTAGTGGAAGCCGAGATCCTTCAGCTCATCGGCCATCGCCGCGGTGGCGGCGGTGCCGTGGTGCTTGTAGGCCCAGGACACGAGGTTGCGCAGGGCCTTCTTGTCGATCACCCGGTTGCGGAACGGGGGCGCCTGCTTGCTGAGGGCGCTGCTGCCGTTGATCGACTCGGCGACGACGGGGGCTTCGACGGCCTTGCTGCTCTTCTTGCTGGACTTCTTGGCGGGGGTGGCGGTCATGGCGCGCGCGAACGAGAAGGCGGTGGAGGGGAAGGCGGAGAGGGGAGACGAAACTCAGTCGGCGGCGCTCAGGTGGCGGCGACGGCGTCGATGATCGTGTGGTTGATCACGACACGGCCCACGGTGGTGAGCAGGTAGCGGCTGATCAGGGCGCCGTCTTCGTCGAAGCGATCGCGGCGGTACTTCCACTGCTCGATGCGGGTGCCGTCGCTGAGGGTTTCCTCCTTCTGGGGGGCGCGATCCTCGTCATCGCTCTCGACCTCGCCGCTGAAGCGCACCCACACCCAGTCGTGCAGGCTGAGGTGCTTCTCCTCGAAGGCGGAGAGCACGTCCTCGAGGCCGGCGAAGGTGCAGGAGCGATCGCCGAAGTCGGGCTTGGCCTTGTCGCGGTCGACGGCGGTGAGGTAGTAAGCGCCCAGCACCATGTCCTGCGACGGGGTGATGATCGGCTCACCTGTGGCAGGCGACAGGATGTTGTTGCTGGCCAGCATCAACATGCGCGCTTCCGTCTGCGCCTCGATTGCCAGCGGCACGTGCACGGCCATCTGGTCACCGTCGAAGTCGGCGTTGAAGGCGGGGCACACCAGCGGGTGCAGCTGGATGGCACGACCATCCACAAGCTTGGGCTCGAAGGCCTGAATGCCCAGGCGGTGGAGGGTGGGAGCACGGTTGAGCAGGATCGGGTGTCCTTCGATCACCTCCTGCAGCACCTGCATCACCTCGTCGTCGGCGCGCTGGATGAGCTTCTTGGCCGCCTTGATGTTGTTGACGATGTTCTGGCGGATCAGGCGATGGATCACGAACGGCTGGAACAGCTCGATCGCCATCTCCTTGGGCAGGCCGCACTGGTGCATCTTGAGCTTGGGGCCCACCACGATCACGGAACGACCGGAGTAGTCGACCCGCTTGCCGAGCAGGTTCTGGCGGAAACGCCCCTGCTTGCCCTCGATGATGTCGCTGAGCGACTTCAGCGCCCGGTTGTTGGCGCCCACCACCGTGCGGCCGCGGCGGCCGTTGTCGATCAGGGCATCGACGGCCTCCTGCAGCATCCGCTTCTCGTTGCGGACGATGATCTCGGGCGCCAGGATCTCCTGCAACCGCGCCAGGCGGTTGTTGCGGTTGATCACCCGGCGGTAGAGATCGTTGAGATCGCTGGTGGCGAAGCGACCGCCATCGAGCTGCACCATCGGCCGCAGATCCGGCGGGATCACGGGGATCACGTCGAGCACCATCCACTCGGGGCGGGCGTTGGTGGCGATGAAGTTGTCGATCACGCGCAGGCGCTTGATCAGCTTGGCCCGCTTCTGTCCCTTGCTGCCGCTGATCTCCTCGCGCAACTGTTCAGCGATCTCGGTGAGATCAAGGTCTTCGAGGAGCTGTTTGAGCGCCTCGGCGCCGATGCCCACCACGGGCTCATTCTCGATCTCCGAGTCCTCGGCGAAGATCTGATCCTCGATCTCCAGCCACTCATCTTCGGTGAGCAGCTGCTTGTAGGTGAGATCGGGGTGGTCGCCCTTGTCGAGCACCACGTAGCAGTTGAAATACACGATCTGCTCGACATCGCGCAGAGGCATATCGAGCAGGATGGCCACGTAGCTGGGAATCCCCTTCAGGTACCACACGTGCGACACGGGGGCGGCCAGCTTGATGAAGCCCATGCGATGCCGGCGCACCCGGCTCTCGGTGACCTCAACGCCGCAGCGCTCGCAGACGATGCCGCGGTGCCGCACCCGCTTGTACTTACCGCAATGGCATTCCCAGTCCTTCGACGGGCCGAAGATCTTCTCACAGAACAGGCCGTCCATCTCCGGCTTAAGGGTGCGGTAGTTGATCGTTTCCGGCTTGGTGACCTCACCCACCACCTGACCGTTGGGCAGCGTGCGCTGCCCCCACTGCATGATCCGCTCGGGCGAAGCCAGCGTGATCTTGACGTAGTCGAAGTGGTTCTCGGTGCGGAGGTTGCTGTTGGACATGGAGGGGTTCAGGGCGCGCGGTGATCGGGAAGCGGATAGGGATCAGTCGTCGTCGTAGTCCGCGACGCCGAGGGATTCGTAGGTGGGACGGCTGGGGGTGCTGCGGCGGGGGTTGACGTCCTGCATCAGGTCGACTTCCTCGCCGGCATCGGTGTAGACGGCGATGTCGAGACCGAGAGACTGGAGCTCGCGCATCAGCACCTTGAACGACTCCGGTGTGCCGGGGCGGGGGATCGGCTTGCCCTTGACGATGGCGTTGAGCGCCTCGTTACGGCCCTGCATGTCGTCCGACTTGACGGTGAGCAGTTCCTGGAGGGTGTAGGCGGCGCCATAGGCCTCGAGGGCCCACACCTCCATCTCGCCGAGCCGCTGGCCGCCCTGCTGGGCCTTGCCGCCCAGGGGCTGCTGGGTGACCAGGGAGTAGGGGCCGGTGGAGCGGGCGTGGATCTTGTCGTCGACCAGGTGCACCAGCTTGAGGATGTGGGCGTAGCCCACGGTGACCGGCTGGTCGAAGGGTTCGCCGCTGCGGCCGTCGATCAGCTGGATCTTGCCGGGATGCTCCGGGTCGTAGACCCAGTTTTTGCCGGGCTGCCTGGCGGCCTCCTCGAGGTAGGCGGTGACGGTGTTCTTGGAGGTCTCGTCGCCGTGCATCTCATCGAACGGCACCACCTTGACGCGGGCGTTGAGATGGGAGGCAGCCCAGCCCATCAGGCACTCGAACACCTGACCCACGTTCATCCGGCTCGGCACGCCGAGGGGATTGAGCACGATGTCGATCGGGGTGCCATCGGGCAGATAGGGCATATCCTCCCGGGGAAGGATGCGGCTGATGATGCCCTTGTTGCCGTGGCGGCCGGCCATCTTGTCACCGACCTGGATCTTGCGGCGCTGGGCCACATATACCCGCACCACCATGTTGGCGCCGGGGGGCAGTTCGTCGCCCTGCTCGCGGGTGTAGATGCGGACATCAACCACGCGGCCACGCTCGGTGCTGGGGACACGCAGCGAGTTGTCGCGCACATCGCGGGCCTTCTCACCGAAGATGGCGCGCAGCAGCTTCTCCTCGGGAGGCTGGTCGGATTCGCCCTTGGGCGTCACCTTGCCCACCAGGATATCGCCCGATTCCACATAGGCGCCGATGCGGATGATGCCCATCTCATCGAGGTTGCCGAGGCTCTCCTCGGCCACGTTCGGGATCTCGCGGGTGATCTCCTCGGGGCCGAGCTTGGTCTGGCGGGCTTCGATCTCGTACTTCTCGATGTGCACCGAGGTGTAGAGATCGTCCTGGACGAGGCGCTCGCTCACCAGGATCGCGTCCTCGTAGTTGTAGCCCTCCCAGGGCATGTAGGCGATCAGCACGTTCTGACCCAGGGCGATCTCGCCGCCCTCGCAGGCGGAGCCGTTGGCCAGCACCTGGCCGGCGATCACCTGGTCGCCCTGCTTGACGATCGGCCGCTGGTTGAGGCAGGTGTCCTGGTTGGAACGCTGGTACTTCTGCAGGAAGTGGGTGTGGTCGTTGCCCTGGTCGTCACGAATCACGATCGCGGTGGCATCCACGAAGGTGACGGTGCCGTTGACGCGGGTGATCGGCACCATGCCCGAGTCGCGGGCGACCTGGGTTTCCAGGCCGGTGCCCACCAGGGGCCGCTCGGGACGCAGCAGGGGCACGGCCTGGCGCTGCATGTTCGAGCCCATGAGGGCACGGTTGGCGTCGTCGTGCTCCAGGAAGGGGATCAGGGAGGTGGCCACCGAGATCACCTGCACCGGCGACAGCTGGACGTAGTCCACCTGGGCCGGCGGTACGGTTTCGAAGTCCTGGCGGTAGCGCACGGGAACCAGGTCGGCGGTGATGCGGCCCTCGCTGTCGGTGGCCACGTCACCGGGGGCGACGCGGCATTCGTCCTCGAGGTCGGCGGAGAGGTAGATCGGATTGCCCTGCTTGTGCACGATCCCGTTCTCCACCTTCCAGAACGGCGTTTCGATGAAGCCGTATTCGTTCACCCGGGCGTGGGTGGCCAGGGAGCCGATCAGACCGGCGTTCGGACCCTCCGGCGTTTCGATCGGGCAGATCCGGCCGTAGTGGGAGGGGTGGATGTCGCGCACGGCGAAGCCGGCCCGCTCCCGGGTGAGACCACCGGGGCCGAGGGCGCTGATCCGGCGCTTGTGGGTGAGCTCGGCCAGCGGGTTCGTCTGATCCATGAACTGGCTCAGCTGGCTGGAGCCGAAGAACTCCTTGATCGCCGCCACCAGGGGCTTGGGGTTCACCAGTTGGGCCGGGGTGAGCGATTCGGTCTCGCCCACGGTCATCCGTTCCTTGATGATCCGCTCGAGCCGGTTCAGACCCACGCGCACCTGGTTCTGCAGCAGTTCGCCCACCGAGCGCACGCGGCGGTTGCCGAGGTGGTCGATGTCGTCGAGGGTGGCGCCGCCCACATCGAGTTCCAGATTGATCAGGTAATCAATCGTGGAGAGCACGTCCTCGGGGGTGAGGGTGCGGGTGGCATCGGGAATCGTGAGCCGCAGCTTCTTGTTGATCTTGTAGCGGCCCACCCGACCGAGGTCGTAGCGCTTGGGATCGAAGAAGCGGCTGTGCAGCAGCTGTTGGCCGCCACTCACCGACGGGGGCTCACCGGGCCGCAGCTTCTTGTAAAGCTCAAGCAGGGCCTGGTCTTCGGAAGCGATGCCCTCGTCGTTGGCGGCCTCGATCGACTTCTGGTAGTACTCGGGGTGACGCAGCTTGTCGAGCACGTCGTTATCAGACAAGCCGATGGCGCGCATCAGCACGTGCGCGTTGATCTTGCGCGTCTTGTCGACCCGGACGTGCAGCAGATCGTTCTTGTCGGTTTCGAACTTCAGCCAGGCGCCGCGGTTGGGGATCAGGCTGGCGTTGAAGGTCTTGCGGCCGTTCTTGTCCTGCTCATCCTTGAAATAAACGCCGGGGGAGCGCACGATCTGGTTCACGATCACGCGCTCGGCACCGTTGATGATGAAGGTGCCGCGCTCGGTCATCAGCGGCAGCTCGCCGATGAACACTTCCTGCTCCTTGATCTCCCCCGTTTCCTTGTTGACCAGGCGGCAGGTGACATACATCTGCGACGCGAAGGTGGCATCACGACGTTTTGCCTCCTCCACGTCGTGGCGGGGGCGCTTCAGGCGATACTCATTGCCGATGAAGTGCAGCTCGAGCTTGCCGGTGTAGTCGGTGATCGGCGAGAAACTGTCGAGCTCCTCGATCAGACCCTTCTCCAGGAACCATTTGAAGCTCGCCCGCTGCACCTCCACCAGGTCGGGAAGGTACGTGACGGTCTTGGCGACCTGGATCGCGCTGCTCATGCGGTGAACCTGCAGGAACGGAAGGAACGGAAATGGCCGGAGCCGGGCCTGGGGGAGAGTGGGCACACGCCAAGAGGCGCAGCGACCGGACGCCGCCCCCTGCAAGCAGGGAGGCGAATCCGGCCACGCGCCTATCGGGCTCGCCGGCGGGCAGCCGGCTCACGCGGAGCCGGCGGGACGAGCAGTGCTGTCGGTGCCGAGGTGGACAAGGGGAGCGCTTCCGCTTCCAGGCCAATGAACCATCATACATTGTGAAGGGTCAGCCGGAACAGGCTCGCCGCGTTCGCGGTGCTGGTACGGGCCACCTCCTCCAGGCTCTCACCCCTCAGTTCCGCCACCCGGGCCGCCACGGCCGCCACCCAGGCCGGTTCGTTGCGCTTGCCGCGCCGCGGCGCCGGGGCCAGGAAGGGGCAGTCGGTTTCCACCAGAAAGCGATCGGCCGGCACCCGACGGGCGCATTCGTGGGTGTCGGCGGCCTTGGGGAAGGTGACGGTGCCGCTGAAGCTGATGAACAGGCCGAGATCAAGGAAGCCCTCCATCTCCTCGGGCGTGCCGCCCCAGCAGTGCATCACCCCGCGGGGACAGGCCCCGCGCTCGCGACGCCCGCGCAGTTCGGCCAGCATCGGCTCGGCCGCATCGCGGCAGTGGATGATCACCGGCAGGTCGAGCTCCACCGCCAGGTCGAGCTGGGGGCGCAGCACCGCCAGCTGCTCCTCCAGGTTCTGAACCCGGAACAGATCCAGGCCCAGTTCGCCGATGGCCACCACCCGATCGTCAGCGCGGGCGGCCTCGCGCAGCACGGCCTCGGTGTCGGCGGCCCAGTGGCCCGTGTCGAGGGGATGGACCCCCACGGCATAGCGCAGCTCAGGAAAGCGATCGGCCAGGGCCCGGATGGCCGGGATCTCGGCGGGCTCCACGCAGGCATGAACCAGGGCGACGAGACCGGCCTCACGCCAGCGCTGTGCCACCTCAGCCAGATCGTCGTCGAAGTTGCGGAAGACGATGTGGCAGTGGGAATCAACCAGGGGAATCGCCAGCCCGGTGGCAGCTTCGCCGGCGGTAGATGTGGCGCTCATGGCGGGAAGGCATACCGACCGGGGCAAGGCGCCATTGTGGCCTGGAGGATTCAGGCCTCGGCGGCAGCGGGTTCCAGCACCTTCTTCACAGCCACGCTCAGGCGCGACTTCTGGTTGGCGCCGGTGTTGCGATGCAGCACGCCCACCTTCACGGCCTTGTCGATCTTGCTGAAGGCGGCAGACATGGTGCTCTGCACGGCCACCTTGGCGCCGTCGCCGGGCTCCTGGGCATAGGCCGTGCAAGCGGTGAAGCAGCGCTTCATCAGGGTGCGCAGGGCCGACTTGTAGGTGCGGTTGCGGAGCCGATTGCGTTCGGCGATCTCGATGCGCTTCTTTGACGACTTGTTATTGGCCACAGGACGGGCGCGGACAGGCAAACGAGGATCGTACCCTGTGAACCCCACCCCTTGCCAGCGAGCCGGGTTCTAGCGTCGGTTCACGCCTGTTCCCCTGCCTGCCTTGGTCGCCTCCCACCCGGCCCCCACGGCCCTGTCGATCACCTGCCTGGATGACCCAGCTGCCGCGGCGAGTCGGCTGGAGGCGATCGCCGACCGGACGGGCGACGGCCGGCTGCGGCAGGAGGAGGAGAAGGTGGCGGCGATCATCGAGCAGGTGCGCAGCGGCGGCGACCGGGCGCTGCTCGATCTGAGCGAGCGCTTCGATGGCGTGAGGCCCGACCCGCTGCGGCTGCCGGCGGAGCGGCTTCGCCAGGCCTGGGAGGACACCCCGGCCAGCCTGCGCGCGGCCCTGGAGCTGGCCCATCAACGCATCCTCGATTTCCACCGCCGCCAGCGGCCCCAGGATCTGAGCGTGGAGGGCCCCCATGGCGAGCGACTCGGACGGCGCTGGCGCCCGGTGGAGCGGGCGGGTCTGTACGTGCCGGGAGGCCGGGCGGCCTACCCGAGCACGGTGCTGATGAACGCGGTGCCGGCGATCGTGGCCGGCGTGGAGCGGGTGGTGATCGTCACCCCGCCCGGGCCGGGCGGCGAGCCCAACACAACCGTGCTGGCGGCGGCCCATCTGGCCGGGGTGGAGGAGGTGTACCGGGTGGGGGGCGCCCAGGCCGTGGCGGCCCTGGCCTTCGGCACCGAAACGATCCCCCGCGTTGATGTGATCAGCGGTCCGGGCAACCTGTGGGTGACGCTGGCCAAGAAGGCGGTCTACGGCCGTGTGGGCATCGATGCGCTGGCGGGGCCCAGCGAGGTGCTGGTGATCGCCGACCACACGGCGCGAGCGGATCAGGTGGCGGCCGACCTGATGGCCCAGGCCGAGCACGATCCGCTGGCGGCGGCGATCCTGATCACCACCAGCCGGGAACTGGCGGAGGCGGTGCCGGCGGCCATCGAGACCCAGCTCGCAGGCCATCCCCGCGCCGCGATCACCCGCCAGGCCCTCAACGACTGGGGCCTGGTCGTGGTGACGGACGACCTGGAGCAGGCAGCGGCCCTGAGCGACCGCTTCGCTCCCGAGCACCTGGAACTGCTGGTGGAGCAGCCCGGGCCCCTGGCCGAGCGGATCCGCCAGGCCGGCGCCATCTTCCTGGGGCCCTGGACGCCGGAGGCGGTGGGCGACTATCTGGCGGGCCCGAACCACACCCTGCCCACCAGCGGCACCGCCCGCTTCGCCGGCGCCCTGAGCGTGGAGACGTTCCTGCGCCACACCAGCCTGATCGCGTTCAACCAGCGGGCCCTGGCCGCCACAGGCGGCGCCGTGATCGAACTGGCCGAGAGCGAAGGGCTGCACAGCCATGCCGAATCGGTGCGACGACGGCTGGCGGAAGCATGACCCCGGGGGCCACCGGACAGGGAGAGAACGGCGTGTACGGCGGGCGAGGACGGCGCCGTCCCGGCCGGGGCCTGGCGGTGCGCTCCTGGTGGAAGGAGGAGAGGCGGGCGATGCCTTCAGCCCGGGCGATGGCCCCCACGGCGATCGCGCTGGTGCTCTCGCTGGCAGCCCTGGTGGGACTGGACGCAGCGCGCCGGCTGGAAACGATCCGCGCCCGTCGCGAGGGCGAACGTCGGGAGACCCTGGCGGTCGTGGGAGTCCAGCTGTCCGCGATGGAGCGCATCGCCCTCGACTGGGCGAACTGGGATGAGATCTATGACTTCATGGGCGGTCTCCAGCCGGACTTCGTGGCGGAGAACCTCGACACGGCCGCCATGTTCAAGGGGGTGGCGGTGCTTGGCCTGCTGGAACCCGGTGGCCTTCCACGGCTGAGTTACGGGCTGCGGGGTCTTGACGATCCCCGCTCGCGGCCGCTGATCGAATGCGCCCGCAGCAACCTCAACCGCCTCAGCGACAGCCGGCGCACCCTTCGCCTTGCCTGCCGCACCGGCGATGGGACCCTGTACTTCGGCGTGCTCACCGGGATTCACGACGCTGCCCGGCGGCTCCAGCCACGGGGCAGCCTGGTCTACTTCGAGCGGCTGCAGCAGGAGGCCTTCGGCCCGGCGATCAACCGCCAGCTCCAGCGTCTGTCGCATCAGCTGGCCTGGCTTCCTGTCGAGGACCTCCGGTCGGCGCCTCTCGATCCCCTGGAGATCCAGCCGCCGATCCATGGCCCGCAGGGACAGGCGCTGGCCCTCCGGCGACCCACGCTGCTGCCTGAGCTGGTGCCCATGGTCCTCAAAGACCTGCTCTGGATCCTCGGCTTCGCCCTGCTGCTCTGGGCGGTGCGGATGCAGTTGCTGCTGGAGCGCCGCCGCCAGCTGCTGCGCCAGCGCCAGCTCGAGCGGCGCAGCAATCGACGCATCCGCCGCGCCAGCCACGAGCTCGACCAGCTGCTGGCCCAGCTGGGGATGGGCTTCCGCGAAACGGGCAACGACCGGGAGGTGATGGCACGCCTGATCCGCCCCGAGGAATCGGGCGACAGTCCCCCGGCGGATGCCGAGATGGAGATCAAGCTGGAGCTTTTCGCGAACCGCTTCCAGCACTTCCTCGACCGGGCCCGCTCCCTGGCCCTGCTCGACACCCTCACCAAGCTGCCCAACCGGCGCTTCTTCATGGAGCGCCTCGAACTGGAGGCTGAGCGGCACCGCCATTCGGGTCAGCCCTTCGGGATCCTGTTCGTGGACATCGACAAGTTCAAAGACATCAACGACACCTATGGCCACAGCGTGGGCGATGGGGCCCTGGTGCTCGTGGCCCAGCGCCTCGCCCAGCTGATCCGCCCCTGCGACTTCCTCGCCCGCTACGGCGGCGACGAGTTCGCGGTGCTGATGGATCTGTCCGAGGGTGCCGACCAGAGCCGTGAGGCTCTGCTGGGGGCCTGCGAGAGCCTGGCGCTGCGGATCAGCAACGGCTTCGGCGATGCGGTGACGGCGGAGGTGGAAGGGCACCGTCTGGAGATCGGCCTGAGCATCGGAGCCGCGCTGGTCGACCCCGACGACGACAGCGTGGAGAGCGCGATGCGCCGCTCGGATCTGGCCATGTACCGCGCCAAACAGGCCCGCCATGGCCGGGTGGCCATCATCGACACGGCCGAGGGGACGACCGATCTGGACACCTATGCGCTCTACGGCGAACTGATGCAGGCGGTACGTGAAGGTGCCCTCGATGTGGTGTTCCAGCCGGTGGTGGATGGCACGGGCATGATTCACAGCGTGGAGGCGCTGGCCCGCTGGCACCATCCTGAGCGCGGACCGATCGATCCGGAAACGTTCCTTGGCCTGGCGGAACGGCACCGGCAGGCGATGGCGGTGGGAACGTCCCTGATCCGCCAGTCGCTGGCGGGCTTCGCGCCTCTGGCGCGGGCAGCGCCGAAGCTCGGCCTGGCCCTGAACCTGGCCCCCTCCACCCTCAGCGATCCCGCTCTCGGGGAGCAACTTGGGCCCTGGCTGGCGGAGGCCGGCATCACCGCGGAGCGGGTCACCATCGAGCTGACCGAGCGATCGGTGCTGGAGCCCACGGCCACCGTGCAGGCGAACCTGGATCGGATCCGCAGCCTGGGCATGAAGCTGGCCCTGGACGATTTCGGGACGGGCTATTCCTCGCTGAACCTGCTCAGCAGCCTCAAGCCCGACACGGTGAAGATCGACCAGTCGTTCGTACAGGCGATGGAGAACGACCCCTACGCCCATCAGATCGTGAGCCTGATCGCCGGCCTCAATCCGCGCATGAACCTCGACATCGTGGCCGAGGGCGTGGAGAACTTCAGCAGCGTGGAGCTGCTGCAGTCCCTGGGGATTCAGCGTTTCCAGGGCTACTACTTCTCCCGCCCGAAGACCGCTTCGCAGCTGCTGGAGGAGCTGGCGGTGCGGCCGAGCACAATGGGCACGCCCTCCTGAACGCTTCCCGCCCATGGCCTCCCCCAGCGATCATCCGTTGGCCGACGACCTCGATCTGCTGCGGATCCTGTGCTGCGTGGCCTGGGCCGACGGAGAGTTCTCGGCCGAGGAGAGGGGGCTGCTGGATCGCCTCGTGGAGCGCTATGTGATCGGCGCCGGGAAGGACGACGGCACGGCGGAGGTGGCGGCGGAGGTTCTGGCGGCCACACCCGAGCCGCTCGAGGCCCTCGATGCGCTGCTGCCCAGGCTCACCGGCCAGGACGATCGACAGCTGGTGGTCAAGCTGGCTTACATGATGATCCGGGTGGGCGGCCGCCGGGGCGAGGAATCCGGCATCGATGCCCGCGAGAGGGTGGCGTACCGGCGCTTGGTGGACGCGGTGGGACTGCCCGAGTCAGAGGTTGAGGAGGCGGAGTGGGCGGGCGAGGAGGAACTGGCGCGCCACGGCGGGCTGCTGGGGGTGCTGCGCAGCCGCTTCGCCTGGCTGCCGGGCTGACCGGGGAGGACAGGGGCAGGGGATCAGCGGAACTGCGGGCGGCGGGTCTGGTCGATGCTGCGGCGCAGGGCTTCACCCACCGGCAGGCCGACGGGCAGATCGCCGCCGAAGGCGGTGCCGAGAACGTGCCGGTAGAGCTTGGATTCGACGATGCGGTAGGTGCTCGCCGGCAGCGGGATGGAGCCCGCCTTGTCCACCAGTTGCAGGCCGTTCCTGACGGTATGGGTGATGAAGCCGCGCACATCGGCGCGCTGGCGGAGCTCCCGATCATTCACGTAGAGGAACAGCAGGCGCGACAGAGGCAGATACACCCCGTTCTGAACGTTCGCGGCGGAAGGAGCCGCCGGACCCTTCGGGCCCACGATCGTGAGCGGCCGCAGGCGGCTGGCATTGGCCCTGTAGTAGGCAAAGCCGAAGTAGCCGAGCGCCCCCGGATTGCCCATCACGCAGCGGGCAATCACGGTGTCGTCTTCGCTGGCGGTGAAGTCGGTGCGCGAATTCGACGCACTGCCGTTGATGGCCTTGTTGAAGTACTCGAAGGTGCCCGAGTCGGCGCCGGGGCCGCAGAGCTTGATCGGCTGGTTCGGCCAGTCGATGTTCACTTCGTTCCAGCGATCGATGCGGCCCTGGGCCGGCTTGCCCCACAGCCTGGCGAGCTCCTTGACGGTGATCAGCTTCGCCCAGTCGTTGCTGCGATTCACCACAACCGTGAGCGCATCGAAGGCGATCGGCAGTTCGATGAAGGTGATCCCCTTGCGGGCGCAGGCCTTGAGCTCACTGCTGCTGATCGGACGCGAGGCATTGGCGATCGCCAGGTTCCCCTGGCAGAACTGCCGGAAGCCGTCGGTGGTGCCGCTTTCCGTGAGCTGGATGCCGGGCTGCCTGCCGCCACTCCGGTAGCTGCGGATCGCCTCCTGAAGAATCGGGAAGACGGTGCTGGAGCCCCCGATGCGGAACCCCTGCGGCTGCCCCTGGCTGCTGGCCCTGGGAGGGAAGGCGGGCATCGTCACCAGCGACGCCAGCAGGCTGGCGCCGGCGCAGCGAACCAGCAGGGCCTGGAAGGTCATGGGGCAGGGAGACTCCGGTCTCCATCATTCCAATCAAATCTCATTCCTGGGTTAAGGAACGAGGGACTCTTGCTGCTCGGCCCCGCAGTTGCTGCGGAAGGAAAGACAGGACAGCAGAGGATCCTGGGACTGGATCCCGCCGGGATGGCCGCTGCGCATCCGGCCCACGATCTCGCGCAGGGTGCGGACCGTGGCCGTGATGTTCGGCCCCTTGTTCAGCATCACCACCTCGGCCCGGGCTCCCATCGCCGCATCGGTGATCTCCGCCCGGGTGGGCATGCCGGTGCGGGCCATCGCCTCCAGCACCTGGGTGGCCCAGATGCAGGGCACGTGGGCCGCCGCGCAGATGCGCAGAATCTCTTCCTGGATCTCCGCCAGGTCTTCCCAGCCGCATTCGATCGCCAGGTCGCCCCGGGCGATCATCACCCCCACGGGCGCGGGCCGCCGCATCGCCGCCAGCAGCAGCCTCGGCAGATCCAGAAAGCCTCTCCGGGTCTCGATCTTCAGCACCACCGGCAGCTCCTCCCGGCCCGCACGCCGCAGGGCCAGCTGCAGGGCCTCGATGTCGGCCGCGCAGTGAACGAAGGAATAGCTCAGCAGATCGGCATGCTCGGTGGCGAAGGCCAGGTCGCCCTGATCCTTGGCGGTGAGGGCCGGCAAGGCGAGTGGGCTGTCGGGGAAGTTGATGCCCTTGTCGTTGCGCAGCCGGCTGCCGCGCGGGCGGGCATGGGTGATCGTGAGGCCGAGTTCAGCCGGGGAAGCGCTGTGGATCACGGCGGCGATCCGGCCATCGTCGAAGAGCACACGCTCCCCTTCGCTCAGGCTGGCGAACACCTCGGGCAGGCTGCAGGCCACGGCGTCGGGCGCCTCCATCGGGGCGGCCGTGAGCCGCAGCTCATCACCCGGTCGCAGCAGCAGTTCCCCGGGGGCGGCTGGCAGGTCGGCCACCTCCAGCCAGGCGCCTCCGCCCTCCTGCTGGAAGCGCAGACCGCGGATGAAGCGGCAGCGCTGGTTGCAGCTCATGCCGATCCCTTCAGCCGCCAGGTCGAGCACCAACAGTTCCCGCCAGCGCCCCGAGGCGTCGCGGCCCCGCAGCCGGTCGCCCCGCTGCAGCCCCTCGAGCCCTTCGCCCTCAACGGGCAGAACCACGACATCGGCCGGCAGGTTGTGCGCAGCGGCAGCTGCATCGGTGACCAGAAGGCGACAGGGACGGAGCAGGCGACCCAGCCGATCCCGCTGGGGGCGTCCGTCAACCACGCCTTCCAGGTCGGGCAGGCCGCAGGTGCGGAGCTTGGGCCCGGCCAGATCGATGGCGATGCGGCAGTGCCGGCCGGTGGCGGCACAGGCCTCACGCACCCCCGCCACCAGGGCGCGCCAGGTGTCGGGGTCGTCATGGGCGCAGTTGATGCGGGCGATGCCCATGCCGGCCTGCACCAGGTCGCGGATCAGCCCGGGCTGTTGGGCCGCCGCTGCTGGAAGCGTCACCATGATCGCAGTGCCCCCCTGGCTGCCTGCGAGCCCGAACAGCAGATCACAATGGTCCTTGAGCAGGCGTTCTCCCTGCTGCCGATCGGGCCCGGCCGGGAACCCTGCGCTGGCGGGGCAGGGACTGAGCCAGCCCAGAACTGCACTCAGAGTGTGCAGGAGGTGGGGATCACAACCCGCCAGGGTGCTCAGGCCCCGCTGGCGGAGTGCCACTTCCAGCCCGGGATGCCGGTGGCGATGGAAGGCGATGAAATGGAGCAGGTTGCGGGCGCTGGCGCGGTAACGAGGGTCGACGGCATCCAGGGTGCCGCGCTCCTCCTGCTCGATGCGCAGCATCGCGGCCTGGATGTGCTCCAGCTGCTCCCGCAGGTCCGCCTCCGTGTCGATCGATCGGGCAGGCACCACAGAGGGTCGGATGGCAATCGGCAAATCTGAACCTTTGGCGCGTACAGGGTCCATGCGAACCGGTTAAGGAATCACTAAGACCCGGGCGTGCTGCAGTCTGTGACATCCAGGACCCCAAACCCGGTCACATCCCTTGTCTTAACCCTCGCTGGCCAGCATCAGCAGGCACGCATCTCCACACTCGGGGCATGGCGGACGGTCTGTCGGTTCAGGGAGCCGGTGGCCATGGGCCCCAGCACCTGAACCTTCCCTTTGCCGATCCCCACCATGGAACCCTCGAACATCGAACTGCAGACCTTTCGCAACCTTGCCCAGGGTCGTGCCCTGCGCCAGATGCAGGCCGGTGACGTGATCTTTCAACCCGGCGAGTCCGGCGATTGCCTGTACTGCGTTGTCGAGGGACGCGTGGGCATCGAGTGGGCCGACGGCCGGCTTTCGGAGACGATCGAGCCCGGCTGCAGCTTCGGTGTGGGTGCCCTGGTGGAACCACAGCATCGGCGCTTCGGTACTGCCACAGCCCTGACGGATGGCCAACTGCTGGAGATGAATCGCGAAGAGTTCCTGCTGGCCATTCAGGAGTTGCCGATGTTCGCGCTCGAAATGCTGAATGATCTCGACGGGCGCCTCAGAGATCTCAAGATCCGGACGTCAGCGGAGGCGAGCGATGGAAACGCTGGGTGACGCTCAGTCCTCAGGGGCTTCTTCCCTGGGGCAGCCCAACGCTTTCGGTCGCCACTGGTTCGATGCCGCCGCCGTCGCCCTGCTGGGCCTGGGCTGTCTCACCGGCACGGTGGTGCTGCTGGTGCAGGGCAGCGTCAGGGGGCCGGGCGCCACTTCCGCCGAGTCGCTGCTACGGCAGCGGGTGCAGGAACTTGAACAGCGGTTGCTGGAGCAGGTGCCCCCCGCCATCGAGCAGAAGTACCGCGACTACTGACGACGGCGCGCCTGAACCGGGGAAACGTGACCGCTGGAGCCAGAAAAAAGCCCGGATGGTCACCACCATCCAGGCCAAGGAACCCACGTTGACGTCGAGAAAAACGGCCGAGCAGGCACGGTCCGATCGGGTTGAAGCTAAGCGACGCTGCGGCTGCGCGATCGGCCCGGGAGATCAGGATGGCTGCTGGCTGTAATCAGCCCGGCTGATGGTATTGACAGCGAGGCGAGAGGCCCTCAGAAGCGCGCCATGGCCATGATCTTGGATTGCTTCTCGTCGTCGAGGTCCTGCAGTTCGGCGGGTTCAAGCAGGCCCTCCTTCACCAGTCCGGCAAACACGAAGAGGATGCCTTCAAGGCGGAAGTCGAAGTTGCCCTCGATTCGATGGCGCTGGATGCTGAGAAAATCGTGGAGCTGCCAGAGCGCGTCCACCGAATCCAGTTGCTCAGACTGTCGCTGAACGGTGGCGATGAGAGCCTGTACGGCCCGGCCGTGGGCGCGCTCGAAGACCTCGCGGGCGACCGCCAGTTCGTGATCGGTCCAGACCGAAACCATGCTGTTCATGGTTGGGACGCTACCGCGTGAACGGTGGGCAGCGCGAGCGCCGCAGGGATCCGGCTGCGCCGGTACTCCTCAGGCAGCTGGTGCCAGGCCAGCTGGGGAGCCCGGTGATGCTCCCGGTGATAGCCGAAGTGGTAGCAGGCCAGCAGCGACAGCCCCTCAGGCAGAGCCAGGCTGATCGAGCGATGCCGATCCTCACCCTGACCCGCACAAGCGTCGAGCCCCTCGCCCAGGCCCCTGTGGGGCAGATAAGTGCCCACCAGGAACAGCTGCAGGGAACTGAGCAGCAGGGGCAGCACGCAGAACAGAGCGACCGCCGCCACTGAACTGGCCAGGGCCAGGCCCCCCCAGACCGAAACCAGCAAGGTGAGGGGCAGGGGGCGAAGGTAGCCGCCCATGAAGCGGCCGTACCAGGCGAGCACGAAGCTGCGGCCGGGGGCATGGAAATCAGGATCCGTGGCCGTGCCGGGGCGGTGATGGTGCTGCTGATGGTTGTCCCGACAGCGGCCATAGGGCAGGGCGCCATAGAGCAGCAGCACCAGAGAGCCCAGATGGTCGTTCCAGCGCCGACTGCCTGGAAGCAGAACCCCATGCATGGCGTCGTGACCGACGATGAACAGACCGGTCTGCAGAAAGGTCCTGGCCAGCACGGCCAGGACCAGCAGGGCGGGCGGGAGCTCCCCGGGGTTGAGGGGCAGCAGCAGCACGAGGGAGGCCAGCCAACCCAGCAGGATGAGGGCCGCCAGCAGCAGCCCCCTGCGGGTGACGGGGCTCAACGGGCGAACTTGAGGAGTTCGGCGGGCGAGGCCAGCAGATCGATCGCCACGAAGTAGATCTTGCCTTCCGCGTTCAGCAGGAAGCGCCAGGCCACGTTCATGCCGATGCCGGCGCCGAACCAGGGGGTCTGCACCTTGCCGGTCACCTTGATCTGGGTGAAGCCGCCCTCGGAGGGCTCGGCGTAGCCGCGCTCAGGCAGCAGACGCAGGTTCTGGCAGTCTTCGCGGAAGAAGCGCAGGATCGCATCGGTGCCGACGATCGGCTTCTGGAAGGGAGGCTGCAGAGCGCCGTCGGGAAGGAACAGCTGGATGAGGTTGTCGAAGTCGTTGGCGTTGAGCAGATCCATGTAGCTGGTGATCGTGGGGTTGATCACCCCCTCGATGAACACCTTCTTGCGCTGCTCTTCCGGGGTGGGGGCCACCACGGGTTCCATCACCCGCTGCCCTTCGCCCTTGGCAGGGTCGTAACCCATATCGACCACGAAATTGCGCAGCAGCGTGATCTGCTGGCCCTGCTCCACACCCTTCACCGAGGCCAGCACCGCAGAAGCGTTGGCGGAGAGCTGGTAGCCCTCGGGGATCGGGGCGACGAGGCCGGCGGCCATCCACTGGCCGAGCTGGTACCAGAAGCCGAGCTTGATGTTGACCGACCAGCTGGCGTAGGTGCGGCCGATCGTGGTGTCGGTGCTGTTGGCCAGGTCACACATCACCTGGCTCTGCTCCGGGAAGCTCATCGCCTTGATCTGCTGCAGGACGGGCTCGGCGAACTGCATGCGGGCCGCGCCTGGGGCGGCGATGGTGATCGTGGTGCCCATCTCGAGGTAGGCATACCAGATCAGGGCCAGCTGGTCCTCGGCGCTGAGCAGACGGAAGCGGGCGGTGATCGCCGGAACCGCATCGGCGGCAAGGGTTTCCGGGAAGATCTGGGAGGCTTTTTCGAGCGTGAACATCGGCGGCACTCGTTTTGTTAAGGAGTCCTACTGAGTCTAGGGGATCAGCCGCCCATGAGGGCATGAACTGATTTAATCGCCAGCCCTCACTCGTTTGCGGAACCGGCCTCGGCCGGCAGCAGGGCTTCCGGCTCAAGATCGAGCCGCCGCAGCAGGGCGAACACGGTTCCGGCATTGCCACGGCAGAGGCGCAGCTCGTCGTCGAGCACCGTGATGTCGAGCCAGGCGGGGAAGCTCTGCTTCACCGACGCCAGCAGCTCCAGCCGCTGCCCCCCCAGCCGCGGACCGATCCAGCCGCCCCGGCGGAAGGTGACCGTCACCCGCTGCCGGCCGCTGACCACCAGCTCGGCGATCACCGAGATCGCGGCCACCGCGCCCAGGGGACCCTTCAGGCGCAGCAGGTTCATGCCGCGGCCACGCTCGGGATCGAGCACCTGCAGGTTCTCCAGCCAGGGCGCCTGCTTGAGCCAGGGCTGGGTCGCACTGCTCCAGCGCAGCTCCCATACCCCCCGCAGCTGCCCCGCCTGCACCTCCAGATCCGCGGGCTGCACCCGCTCCAGCTGCTCCACCAGCGCCGGGATGTCCGGATGGGAGGGCTCCTCCTGCAGGTAGCGCAGCAGGGTCTGGCGCACGGCTGCGGACGCTGCTTCGGCCATGACACTCCAGCGGTGGGATTCACCTTATCGATGGCATCCGGCGGCTCTGGGCGGGGAAACCCTCCCCCGTACGCTGGCCCCCTGCGTCCACCCCCAACCCGCCATGCGACCCCAGGCGCTGAAGCTCGGCCCCGGCAGCGATCTGCGCCTCAGCCTCGAGCAGCTGGCGATCGAGCGGAACGCCTCGGGCTTCGTGCTGGGTGTGGTGGGCAACCTCGCCCGCGCCGCCTTCCAGTGCCCGGGGCAGGCCGGGCCCACGGTGCTGGAGGGGGACCTGGAGATCATCACCCTCCAGGGCACGGTCTCACCCCAGGGGGTGCACCTGCATCTGAGCCTCTCCGACGGCGCCTGTCAGGTGTGGGGCGGCCATCTCGAGCCCGGCACGCTGGTGCTGAAGGGAGCCGACCTGCTGGTGGGATTCCTCGCCTCAGCCGACTCCAGCCCACCAGTTGCCGCGCCATTGGAACGCCCCACCACTCCCTCGGCGGAGCCGCGGGTGGAGATCGCCGTGGCCACCGGCTGCCCCTGGTCGGCGCGGGCCCTGCGGCTGCTGCGCACCCTCGGCATTGCCCATCAGGTGCTGCTGGTGGAAGACGCGGCCGGGCGTCAGGAACTTGAGCGGCTCAGCGGCCATGGCGGCGTGCCCCAGGTGTTCATCGACGGGCAGTGGATCGGCGGCTATGACGCCCTGGCGGAGCTGCATGGCCAGGGCGCGTTGGAGATCCTCAGGGGCTGAACCGTCCGGGCCCATGCTGTGGGTGGCCGCCCCCTCAGGAACCGCGGCGAAGAATCCCCCCCATCAGGCCGCGGGCGATGCTCCGACCGGTCGGTCCCCCCAGCCGCTGGCCCGCCTCGCCGGCCAGCGAGAGCAGAAGACGCTCCTTCTCCCGCTCGGCACGCCGATGGGCCTGGGCCCGCTCCCGCTGCCTGGCGCGCTCCTGCCGCTCCTGCTCCCGTTCCTGCCGCCGCTGCTCCTCAGCGGCGGCAGCCAGGGCTGTGGCTTGCTCCGAGCGCTGGCGCAGCAGCTCGTAGGCCGATTCCCTGTCGTCCGGGGTGCGGTAGACGGCGTGCAGGGGCGACGCCGCGATCCTCGCCTGGCGGTCCGCCGTCTCGATCGGCCCCAGCTGACTTCCTGGGGGAACCACCCAGGCCCGCTCGATCGGGCAGATCCATCGGGTTCCGGGTGCAGAACAGCAGCGCCACCCCCTTGGAACGGACCAGGCGCACCACCTGCTCGATCGTGTCGACCAGCACGGCAGGAGCGCCGTCGAACAGGAGATGGGCTTCGTCGAACTCCAGCAGCAGCCGTGGCTTCTCGCCATCGCCCATTTCGGGGAGCTGCTCGTACAGAGAAGAGAGCAGCCAGAGCAGCACTGTGGCGAAGAGCTTCGGGGAGCGGTGGAACTGGGCACGCCGATGCGGCTGAACTGCTCCACGACCCGCTGCACGCTCACCGTCTTGCCGGTTCCGGGGGCACTGGCGATCAGGAGGAGGCGGTTGGCCTTCGCCGGCAGCAGCACCCCATCCGCTCCGCCTCGCCCGGGATCGGGCCTGGCGATCAGCAGCGGCTCGGCGGCCATCGCGGCGGCAGCGTTGTGGACCGCAGCGCAGGGCCGCTGACTCAGCCCAACTCGAGGCAGGCCAGGCCGTAGATCTCATCCAGAGGCAGCCGGGGCGCCGGGCCTCTGTACATCCGCAGGGTCTCCCCCACCGCGGTGAATCCGCGCTCGGCCAGCACCGCTGCCGCATGGGGATTGGCCGCGGGGGCGTCGATCAGCACCTCGCCGGGGTGGGCCGCCAGCAGGGCCGCGAGCAGGGCATCGGCCAGGGGCGGCGTGTCGGCGATCAGGGGACCCACCCGCCAGCCCCAGCCCACCGGCAGCAGGCAGGGGCGGATGCGCCCGAAGCCCCTGCAGCGGCTGTCGCCATCCAGCAGCACCCGCACCGTGCCGGCGGGATGGTGCAGCCAGTCACCGAGGAAGAGGGGCCGGGGTGTGGCCTCGTGGCGGGCGTCATAGGCCTGCACCACCGCCTCGGGCACCGCCTCCAGCGGCTCCAGCCGCCAGGGCGGAGGGGATGGCGCGATCGTGGTGCGGCCGTCGCCGCGCTGGCGCCAGCGGCGGGTGGGCGCGGCGGGGTGGAAGCCCCAGCCGGCGTAGTCCTCGATCCGATCGGGGGCCGCCTCGATGCCGATGCAGCGCACGTCGCTCAGGTGCTCGAGGGCATGGCGCCAGAGCTGCAGCCCGAAGCCGCGGCCGCGCCGGTCGGGCCGCACCAGGAACAGGCCGATGAAGCCGTAGCTGGGGTCGTAGCGGACGCCGGCGATGCAGCCGATCGGCTCGCCATCGAGGCACCCCACCCACAACCCCTGGGCGTCGGTGTGGCGGTAGATGGCCAGATCGCCGCTGCCCGGCACGAAGCCCTCGGCCCGGGCCCAGGCCGTGACCACAGAAATGTCGGCCGCGGTGAGCGGGCGGATCGTGAAGGAGTGGGTCATGGGGAACGGTCCCTGGCCCCAGCATCGGGCCAAGGGACCCGCACGCGGCGAGGCACGGCGGCCGGGTCAGGAGACGCTGCCTAAGGTTCAGCCCACCGGCGGACGCGGGCATGGCACGCACCCGAGCGACCTTCGGGGCGGTGCCGGGGAGCGATCCGGCCGGCCAGCCGGCGCCTGCAGCGAAACCGGCGGGACCCTGAGGCTCAGCGCTTCGGCAGATCGCGCACGCCCGGCACGCCATCCACGATCTCGCCCACCAACACCTGGTCGGTGAGGTTCACGAACAGGCCGTTCTCCAGCACCCCAGGCAGGTTGTTGATCTCCTTCTCCAGGCTCACCGGATCGGTGATGCCGCCGGCGAACTTCACATCCAGCACCAGATTGCCCTGGTCGGTGACCACCGGGCCGGCCTTGCGCACAGCCATCCGCAGCTGGGCATCGCCGCCCATCTCGCCGAGCTGACCCTGCACCTGGCGCCAGGCGCCGGGCAGCACCTCCACCGGCAGCAGGAAGCCCAGGTTGAGGGTGTCCACCAGCTTGGTGGCATCCACCACCACCACGAAGCGATCGGCCCGACGCGCCACCAGCTTCTCCTGCACGTGGCAGGCCCCGCCCCCCTTGATCAGCTGGAACGAGGGATCCACCTCATCGGCGCCGTCGATCGCCAGGTCGATCCGCTCGATCGCGTTGAGGCTCTTGAGCGGGATCCCCAGCTCGGCCGCCAGCACCTCCCCCTGGAAGGAGGTGGTGACGCCGGTGATGTCGCGCAGTTCACCGCTGCGCAGCCTGGCCCCGAGGGCCTCGATCATCAGGGCGGCGGTGGAACCGGAGCCGAGGCCAAGCACCATGCCGTCGTGGATCTGCTCCACGGCGGCTTCGGCCACCGCCTGCTTCATCTGGTTCTGCAGATCTGACACGCGCTGATCCATGGCTGTCGCGGTGCGAACTTAGCCCGGCCAGACCACAGGATTCGGGTTCGCGTCACGCCCTGCAGCCCAGGCCGGGAAGGCGCTGGCCGGCATCGGCGGGGCCAGCGCGAACCCCTGAACCAGATCACAGCCCATCAGCCGCAGGGCGTCCTGGTGTTGCGGCGTCTCCACCCCCTCGGCCACACAGTGCAGGCCGAGGGAATGGGCCAGCTCGATCACACCGCGCACGATCGCCGCATCGCCGGGTTCCCGCAGCATCTGAGCGATGAAGGAGCGGTCGATCTTCAGGCCGGCCACCGGCAGGCGGCGCAGGTAGGTGAGGGAGGAGTAGCCGGTGCCGAAGTCGTCCAGGGCGAAGCTGATGCCGAGCTCACAGCAGGCCAGCATCGTCTGGCGCACCTGGTGGAGATCCTGCAGGGCCGCGGTCTCGAGCACCTCCAGCCTGAGGGACTGGGGCGGCAGGCCAGGCTGGCGGGCCAGCTGCTGACGCAGGCGATCAGGCAGGGCGGGATTCAGCAGCTCGCGGGCCGAGATGTTGACGCTGACGCCTTGACACAGGCCTGCGGCGATCCAGGTGGCGGCCTGGTCGAGCGTCTGCTCCAGCACCCAGTCGCCCAGCGCCTCGATCGCCGCTTCCTCCTCGATCAGCGGCAGCCACTCCCCAGGCAGCAACACACCCCGCTCGGGATGGGCCCAGCGCACGAGCGCCTCCAGCCAGGACACCCGAGCCGTGCGGAGATCGAGGATCGGCTGCACGTACAGACGCAGTTGCCCGGCCTCGATCCCCGCCTGGATGGCCAGCACCCGGGCCTGGCGCTGGTTCGCCCGTCGCTCCAGCTCCGGGTCAAAGTGCCCCACCCGCCCCGGCCCGGCCCGCTTGGCGGCGTACATGGCCTGGTCGGCCTGCCGCAGCAGCGTGTCCGGATCTGCGTCATCCGGCGGCACGGGGCGCAGCCCCAGGCTCGTGCTGAGGGCCAGCGCGATGCCATTGGCCAGGCGACAGGGCTCGGCCACCGCGGCCAGCAGATGCCGCCCCAGATCCTCCAGTTCAGTCCGATCCCGCAGGCCGGGCAGGATCACCACGAATTCATCCCCACCGAGGCGGGCGACGGTGTCCCCCGGCCGCAGGCAGGCCACCAGACGCCGGCCCATCTCCACCAGCAACTGGTCACCGATGGCATGGCCGTACTGATCATTGATTGGTTTGAAGGCATCCAGGTCGAGATAGCCCACGGCCAACAGTTCCCCCTGCTCGCGGCAGCGCTGCAGGGCCTGGTCCAGCCGGGTTCTGAGCAGGGTGCGGTTGGGCAGGCCGGTGAGCGGATCCTCGTAGGCCAGCTGTTCCAGGCGCCGGTCGAGCAGGCGCCGCTCGAAACCCTGGGCAAAGCTGCTCACCACGATGGAGAGCACCGCCACCTCCTCCGGGCTCCAGCGGCGCGGGGCGCGCACATGGTCGAACCCGACGAAGCCGTCGAGATGACCCCGGCGCACGAGGGGAAGCACCAGCAACGACTGGATGTCCTGGGAGCGGAGCAGCTCGCGCTCGGCGTCGGCCTCGGCCGGCAGCGCCTCCAGACAGGGCAGGTTGATCGCGCGGCCGGCCCGCAGCTCCGCCATCCACCACGGAAAGGCCGCCGTCGGAACGTCCTGCAGGCCGTCGCGCTGGGGCGTCACCCCCGCAGCACACCATTCATGGGTGTTGCTCAAGCTGTCTGGAGCGCTGCGCACGGTGAACACGTAGGCCCGGTCCACAGCGAACAAGCTGCCGATGCGGGCAAGGGTGTGGTCGATGCCGGCGTCCAGGGCGGCGCTGGGCTGGGTGATGAACTCCTCGGCCGTGCGGGCGATCAGCCCGAGCAGGTCGCCACTGAGCGGACGGCCCATGGGCGAGGAATTCCCAGGGAACAGCCCTTCAGCCTGGCACGGGCAGGGCGGCCGGGCGGATGGTGAGGTTCAGCTCCTTCTGGCCCCGGATCACCGTGAGCCCCAGGGGCTCGCCGACGCTGGAGCGTTCCACCTGTTGCAGCAACTGGGCGGGGCCCTGGATGGGGAGGTCGGCCGCGCCCACCACCAGATCGCCGCGGCGCAGGCCCGCCTTCTGGGCCGGGCTGTCCTCCAGCACCCGCTGCACCAGGGCGCCGTCGTGCTCCGGCAACTGCAGCAGGGCGTTGGGATCGCGGTTGTTCTCGCGGGCCTGGCGCACGGTGAGAGGCACCAGTTGCAGCCCCAGATAGGGATGCACCACCTGGCCGTTCTCCGCCAGCTGAGCCGCCACCCCCTTGGCCAGGTTGATCGGGATCGCGAAGCCCAGGCCCGCCCCCGGGCCGGAGCGCACCAGGGTGTTGATGCCGATCACCTCGCCGCCGGCGTTGATCAGCGGACCGCCCGAATTTCCCGGATTGATGGCGGCATCGGTCTGGATCAGGTCGAGGCGCTTGTCGGCGAAGCCGAGGCTGTTGATGTCGCGGTGGAGGCTGCTGACGATCCCCAGGGTCACGGTGCGCTCCAGGCCGTAGGGACTGCCGAGGGCGATCGCCCAGTCGCCCACCTCCAGGGCCTCCGAATCGCCGAGGGGCGCCGCCTGCAGAGCGTTGTCGCGGGTGGGGATGCGCACCAGGGCCAGGTCCGTCACCGGATCGGTGCCCTCCACGGCGCCGTCGATCTGGCGGCCGTCGGCCAGGGTGACGCTGACGCTGTCCACCTGGTCCACCACATGGGCGTTGGTGATCACCAGCCCGCGGCCCGCATCGATCACCACGCCGGAGCCTTGGCCGCGTTCGCGCATGCTGCCGCTGGGATCGCCGAACAGATCGCGCAGCAGCGGATCGAGCATGGCGGGATCGAACGGCTCCCGCGCCACGCTGCGCTCGGTGTCGATCCGCACCACGGCCGGGCCGACCCGGCGGGCCGCATCGGCCACGAAGCTGTGGGCGCCGATCTGGGCAAGGGCTGGGCTGGCGGCGGGGAGCACGGGTGTCGGCGACGCGGGGGACTCGAGGGCCAGGGCCGACCTGGGGAAGAGCACACCGACCAGCAGCAGGAACACAGCCAGCAGGGGCAGCAGACGCCGCCGCAGGGCCTGACGGAGGTGGTTCAGGGGAGGCGCATCAGAGACCGGCCCCGACGCTAGGGACGGCGGGGAGCTCCCACCGCAGCAGGGTGTGACGGATCTCCCCCCCCTGCCCGAGCTCCAGCAGCCGGCCGCCGGGATCGGCGGCGCGCCCCCGGGGACAGGGCTGCACCGGTCCGAACGGCGCAAGGGTGGACGGACAGCCGAGCAGGGGAAACTCCGGCCGGCCCGGCAGCGTCCCCTGCCAGTGCTGATGCACATGGCCGAACACCAGCCCCCGGGCCGCCGGTGCCCGCCTCAGCACCGCCAGCAGCTCCTCCCCATCCTCGAGGCCGATGGCATCCATCTCCGGATCGCCGATCGGCAGCGGCGGGTGGTGCAGCGCTAAGCACACGGGGCCCGCCGCCTCCCCAAGCCGCTGCTCCAGCCAGGCGAGCTGGGACCAGCCGAGTCGGCCGCCCACCGCGCCTGGGAGATGGCTGTCGAGCAGGAGAAGGCTCCAGGTCCCCAGCGGCAGCACAGCCGGGGCGAGCACGGCCCGACGGCCCAGCACCGCCCGCAGCATCTGGGGGTGGTCGTGGTTGCCGGCCAGCAGCGCCACCGGCAGGGGAAGGCTGTCGAGCAGCTCCCGCAGACGCACGTAGCCCCCCCAGCTTTCGTCCTGGCAGAGATCGCCTGTGATCAGAAGCAGGTCGGCGGGCTTGCCCGCCGCTTCAGGCAGCACCAGAGCGCGTGCCAGGGCATGGCGCAGCAGCGCCAGGGACGGACGGCCGCGGCAACGGCCGGCCGGATCGGCCAGCAGGTGGGGGTCGCTGAGCTGGAGGATCCGCATCGCCGAAGAGAGTGAAGGGTTGCCGGAGGGACGCGGGCCGACGGGCCCAGGCGACTAAGTTTCCAGCCAAGTGCATGGAGCGGGCCATGGCCGCCATCCCACCCGGCAGCCGCCGACGCTGCAGCCTCTGCCAGGTCGAGATCCAGGGCATGACCGGCGGGGCCGATCTGGTGCACTTCAGCCAGGGGGCCCCGGGCACCCGCGCCAAGCTCTGGGCCCGGGTCTGCCAGTACCTGCGCAGCCCTGAACAGACCGGCCAGTGCCTCAACCAGGACCCGACCCTGCGGGGCGAGGTTCAGAGCTCCGACTATTACGCGGAAGCCCCGCAGGTCGACCTCTCCGGACTGGTGGGAGGCGATCCCGTAGGGTGAGCTGATCGCCCGCCGGGCGGCACCCTCATCGGCCTGCGTCACCCCTGCCGGGGTCACCCTGCCGTCAGGGGGCAGTTCCATGACTGCAGAACCCGGCGGGATGCCCCGCCGGCCGTCTCACGTCGTGCCCCACCCTGCCCAGTCATCGCTCGAAACGCTGGCCCGCTCGGTCGCCGATGCTCGCGGGTTGGAGCTGAACGGCCTCCATGTACATACCCATCGGATCCCGATGACTGTGCAAGTGCTCGTGCAAAAGGCCGACGGCAGCGACGTCACCCTCGACGAATGCGCCGCCCTCAGCGGCCCGCTCGGCGAGGCGGTGGAGGCCGAAGGCCTGCTCGAGGGCGCCTGGACGCTGGAGGTGAGCAGCCCAGGAATCGGAGACGATCTCCGCTCCGACCGTGACTTCACCAGTTTCCGCGGCTTTCCCGTGGCGGTGACCCACCGCAGCGCCGACAGCGGCGAGGCGTCCCGCGAAGGTCTCCTCCTCGGCCGCGACGAGCATGACGTTCTGCTCAATGTGCGCGGACGCACGGTGAAGCTGCCCCGCGACGACGTGCTCGCAGTGCGACTCGTCAGTCCGAAGGGAGAGGGCTGAGGCCCAGCTCTCCCACCTTCCCTCCCTACCCCGTTCTCCCCCCTCTCTCCGCCCATGGCCCTGGTCCTGCTGCCCGGTCTGAACAACCTGATCGAGGACATCAGCGATGAGAAGAAACTGCCGCCCCAGGTGGTGGAGGCAGCACTGCGCGAGGCGCTGCTGAAGGGCTACGAGCGCTACCGCCGTACCCTGTATCTGGGCATCTCGGAAGATCCGTTCGAGGAGGACTACTTCTCCAACTTCGACGTGCAGCTCGATCTCGATGAGGAGGGCTACCGCGTGCTGGCCTCGAAGATCATCGTGGAGGAGGTGGAGAGCGACGACCACCAGATCGCGATCGAGGACGTGCGCCAGGTGGCCGAGGATGCCCAGATCGGCGACACCGTGGTGCTCGACGTGACGCCGGAGAAGGACGACTTCGGCCGCATGGCCGCCGCCACCACCAAGCAGGTGCTGGCCCAGAAGCTGCGCGACCAGCAGCGCCGCATGATTCAGGAGGAATTTGCCGATCTCGAGGATCCCGTCCTCACAGCCCGGGTGATCCGCTTTGAGCGCCAGAGCGTGATCATGGCGGTGAGCAGCGGCCTGGGCCGTCCCGAGGTGGAGGCCGAACTGCCCCGTCGCGACCAGCTGCCCAACGACAACTACCGCGCCAATGCCACCTTCAAGGTGTTCCTCAAGGAGGTGAGCGAGGTGCCCCGCCGCGGCCCCCAGCTGTTCGTGAGCCGCGCCAACGCAGGGCTGGTGGTCTACCTGTTCGAGAACGAGGTGCCCGAGATCCAGGAGGGTTCGGTGCGGATCGTGGCGGTGGCCCGCGAGGCCAATCCCCCCTCCCGCGCCGTGGGGCCACGCACCAAGGTGGCCGTGGACTCGGTGGAGCGGGAAGTGGATCCGGTGGGGGCCTGCATCGGCGCCCGCGGGTCGCGCATCCAGCAGGTGGTGAATGAGCTGCGGGGCGAGAAGATCGACGTGATCCGCTGGTCGCCCGATGCCGGCCAGTACATCGCCAACTCCCTCAGCCCCGCCCGGGTGGAGATGGTGCGCCTGGTCGATCCCGATGGCCACCATGCCCATGTGCTGGTGCCCCCGGATCAGCTGAGCCTGGCGATCGGCCGCGAAGGCCAGAACGTGCGCCTGGCCGCCCGTCTCACCGGCTGGAAGATCGACATCAAGAACGCCAATGAATACGACCAGTCCTCCGAGGACGAGGTTGTGGCCGGCCTGATCGCCCAGCGCCAGGAGGAGGAGTCCCTCCAGGCCGAAGCAGAGGCCCGGCTTGCCGCCGAGCAGGCGGCCCGGGCGGAGGAAGATGCCCGCCTGCGGGAGCTCTATCCCCTTCCCGAGGACGAGGAGGAGGACTACGGCGAGGCGGAACCCGAAGGGGAAGAGGAGGCGGTGGCCGCCGCGGAGTCGGAGTCCGAGGGTGAGGGTGAGGGTGAGCTTGAAGCTGCTGTCACCCCCGACGAGGACGAGGCCCGGTGAACGCTGAGCCCCGCCGGCCGGTACTGCGACGCTGCTGCGCCTGCCGCAGGCTCGCCGACCGCCGCGAGTTCTGGCGGGTGATCCGGCGGGCTGACGGAGACGGGCTGGCCCTCGACGATGGCATGGGCCGCTCGGCCTATCTCTGCCCCGATCCTGCCTGCCTGGAGGAGGCGAGGCGGCGCAAGCGTCTGCAGCGGGCGCTGCGCTGCCAGGTTGCGGATTCCATCATCAGCACCCTCGAGCAGCGGCTCGATGGCATCGCCCCAGCAGCCGCTGAGGCAAGATGAACCATGGCCGCAGCGAGCCTGCGACCCGGTGTCAACCGACGTTCCCTCGACGTCCATCCGACGTCATCCAGACGTTCACCCGACCGGTGCACTGTCCGGTGGCCCTCACCCGGCCCCCGACCGGTGGCCCTAACGGGCCCCGATCCATTGGAGACCTGAATGACCAGCAGCGGCAAAGTCAGAATTTATGAGCTGTCCCGGGACCTGGGCCTGGACAACAAGGACGTGCTCGACGCCGCCGAGAAGCTTTCGATCGCCGCCAAGAGCCACAGCAGCTCCATCAGCGACGATGAGGCCAGCCGCATCCGCTCCCTGATTCAGAGAGGCAACGGTCGCCCGGTCGCCCCTGCCGCCGCTCCCGGCAAGGCCATCCTGTCGGTCAAGAAGGCTGCCCCCGATGCGGTCGCACCAGCGGGTCGGGCGCCCGCAGCTCCGCTGCGGCCGGCCACTCCGGCTCCCGCACCGGCACGCCCCGGCGCCGCCACGCCGCCGCCGCCACGTCCGGTTGCCGCCACACCGGCCCGACCCGCTGCCCCGCCACCGGCCCCAGCTCGACAGGTCGCGGCTCCTGCCCGTCCAGCGGCCGCCAAGCCGGTACCCGCCCGACCGGCTGCCCCGGCACCCCGGCCTGACATGGCCGCTTCGGCCCCACCGGCCCGGCCGGCTGCCGGCACACCGGCGCGCCCGGCCGCGGCTCCGTCCCCCAGCCCGAACCGTCCCGTGGCGGCGGCTCCCGCTCCCGCTCCCGCACGGCCAGCCCCCCCCAGCCGTCCGACCCCCGGGGCTCCCGCCCCCCGTGCTCCCCAGCAGCCCGGCCGTCCCGGTGCTCCCGTGCGGCCGGGAGCAGGCACCCCCCCCAGCCGACCCGGTGCGCCGGTGCGTCAGGCGCCCGGACGGCCCCAACTGGTTGGCCGTCCCCAGCCCGGCCCACCTTCCGGTGGGGCCCCCAGGCCTGCGGCCCCTGCCACCTCACCCCGGCCGCAGCGTCCGGGCGCACCGGCCCCCGTGCGGCCCGCCGGCGGCGGTCGCCCGCCTGGTCCCGGCAGCCGTCCCGCCGGCGGCCGCCCTGGAGCGACCCCCCTGGAACTGGTGGGCAAGCCGATCCGACGCGACAGCGGCAGCTCCCAGGGCCCCGGCGCCGGTCCCAGTGCCCCCAGGGCTGGGGCGCCGACTCGCCCCGGAGGCATGCCCGCGGGCATGCGCAAGCCGATGGCGCCCGGCGAGCTGATGCAGCTCCAGAAACCCACAGGCCGCCCCACGGCCGCGCCGCCACGGCGCACCACCGACCGCGGCGAGAGCGGCGAAGCAGGAACCAGGGAAACGCCCGATCTGGTGAGGCCCACGGCCACCGCCCCCACGGCTCCGCGTCGCCCCGGGTTCCGCGCCCCCACCCCCGCCGGTGGAGCCGTGCGCGCCCGTCGTCCCGACTGGGACGACAGCGCCAAGCTCGAGGCGCTGCGCAGCCGTTCGCCGCAGAAACAGCGCCAGAAGGTGCACATCATCGGCGAGAACGATGACGCCCTCACCGCCGAAACCAGCGGCTATGCGGGCGAGCAGGAGGCGATGGTGCTGCAGGCCAGCCTTGCCCGGCCCAGCAAGCCCCGCACCCCCGCCGCCGCCGGCGGGGCCAAGCCCACGGTGGCGGTCCGCAAGCGCAAGAAGGAAACCACCCGTCAGCGTCAGCGCCGCCGGGCGATGGAACTGCGGGCGGCCCGCGAGGCCAAGGCCCAGCGGCCGGAGATGCTGATCGTGCCGGAGGGCAACCTCACGGTGCAGGAACTGGCCGACAGGCTCGGGGTGGAGAGCTCCGAGATCATCAAGAGCCTGTTCTTCAAAGGGATCAGCGCCACCGTCACCCAGACCCTCGACCTGCCCACCATCGAGACGGTGGCCGAGGAGTTCGGCGTGCCGGTGCTCGAGGACGACGTGCAGGCAGCCGCGGCCAAGACCGTGGAGATGATCGAGGAGAGCGACCTCGCCCACCTGATCCGCCGTCCGCCCGTGGTCACCGTGATGGGCCACGTCGACCACGGCAAGACGAGCCTGCTCGACGCCATCCGCAAGACGCGGGTGGCGGCGGGGGAGGCCGGTGGCATCACCCAGCACATCGGTGCCTACCAGGTGGAAGTGCCCCATGGTGGTGCCACGGCGAAGATCACCTTCCTCGACACCCCAGGCCACGAGGCGTTCACCGCCATGCGGGCCCGCGGCACCAAGGTCACCGACGTGGCGGTGCTGGTGGTGGCCGCCGACGACGGCGTCCGGCCGCAGACCCTCGAGGCGATCAGCCACGCCCGCGCCGCCGAGGTGCCGATCGTGGTGGCGATCAACAAGATCGACAAGGAAGGTGCCCAGCCCGACCGGGTGAAGCAGGAGCTCTCCGGCCTCGACCTGGTGGCCGAGGACTGGGGAGGCAGCACGGTGATGGTGCCGGTGAGCGCCATCAAGGGCGAGAACATCGACCAGTTGCTGGAGATGATCCTGCTGGTCTCCGATGTGGAGGATCTGCAGGCCAACCCCGACCGGATGGCCAAGGGCACCGTGATCGAGGCCCACCTCGACAAGGCCAAGGGCCCCGTGGCCACGCTGCTGATCCAGAACGGCACCCTCAAGGCCGGCGACGTGGTGGCGGCGGGCCCGATCCTGGGCAAGGTGCGCGCCATGGTCGACGACACCGGCAAGCGGGTGAAGGCGGCCGGGCCGTCCTGTGCCGTTGAGGCCCTCGGCTTCAGCGAGGTGCCCACGGCCGGCGACGAATTCGAGGTCTACGCCGACGAGAGGAGCGCCCGGGCCGTGGTGGGCGACCGCGCGACCGAAGCCCGGGCCACCCGCCTGGCCCAGCAGATGGCCTCCCGCCGGGTCTCCCTGGCGTCGATGTCCGGCCAGGCCAGCGAAGGCGAGCTGAAAGAGCTCAACCTCATCCTCAAGGCCGACGTTCAGGGCAGCGTCGAAGCGATCCTCGGATCCCTCGAGCAGCTGCCCCAGGAAGAGGTGCAGGTGCGGGTGCTGCTTTCGGCGCCGGGCGAGATCACCGAAACCGACGTCGACCTGGCAGCCGCCTCCGGCGCAGTGATCGTGGGCTTCAACACCTCGATGGCACCGGGCGCCAAACGGGCAGCCGACGCCACCGGCGTCGACGTGCGCGAATACGACGTGATCTACAAGCTGCTCGAGGAGATCCAGCTGGCCATGGAGGGTCTGCTGGAACCCGAACTGGTGGAGGAGGCCCTCGGCGAGGCCGAGGTGCGGGCGGTGTTCACCATCGGCAAGAGCGCCGTGGCGGGCTGCTACGTCACCAGCGGCAAGCTGCAGCGCAACTGCAAGGTGCGGGTCCACCGCGGCAGGGAGAAGGTGTACGAGGGCGACCTCGACTCCCTCCGCCGCGGCAAGGACGACGTCAAGGAGGTGGCCACCGGCTTCGAGTGCGGGATCGGCTGCGATCGCTTCACCGCCTGGCAGGACGGTGATCGCGTTGAGGCCTTCAAGTTCGTCACCCAGCGCCGCACCCTCAGCACCTGACCCCCGCTCCATCCGCCCCCGTGAACCCCCGCAGCGAGCCCCTGCTCTGGCTGCAGTTGATCGGCCTTGGGGCTCTTCCCCTTCAGGCCCTGCTGCTGCTCCTGCTGCTGGCAGGCAGCGATCCGGGGCGGCTGCCTGGCCTGGAACGCCTGTTCACCTGGGCGATCGGAGCCCTGCTTCCCGCTCTGCTGCTGCTCCGGCGGCCGGCGGATCCGTTCTCCCTCCTGCTGGTGAGCACGCCCCTGCGCGCCCGCCGCGAGCTGCAGCGACGCCTCTCCACCCTTCAGGGGGCCCTGCCTCCCAAGGTGGGGCTGGCTGCTGGGATCGCCGGTGCCCTCCCGCTGCTGGTGTGGGTCGACGAACATGCGGCCCTGGCCGCCGCGCTCTCTCCCCTCGACGGCAGCCCCCGCCTGGTGGCCCTGCTGCTGGCCGCCCTGCTGCTGGCCATGGTGGTATGGCAGTGGCAACAGGCGATCCAATCCCTCTGGCTGCTCAGCCGCCCGGCTGCCGCCGTGGCCGCCGCCACCCCCATGCTCACCGCCGACATCGGTGACCAGCGGCTCTGCATCGGGCTGCCCTTGCTGCTTCCCGATCCCCTGAAACTGCCCGAACCGCCGGCGAAACCGCCACCGCCGGCAACCCGACCCGAAGCCACCCCTGAGCCAGCGCAGGGGGCGGAACCGATCATCGAAGCGGTTGCCGCAGCAGAGCCAGGCGCAGAGCCTGACGAGGAGGTTGCTGAATCCGAAGCTGAGGTTGTAGCCGACCCTGAGGTTGCGGCAGAAGTTGAAAACGAATCCGAATCACCCTCCTGAACCGCTTGTTCAGGCCGTTGGCCGGTTGCGATCGACAACCAGCAGGGCCCCGAACAGGCCAAGCGCCCCCAGTTGAATCGCCAGATCCGCCAGGGGCACCTCACCACCGGCGGCAGAGCGCAGGGCCATCGCCGCCAGCCCCACGCCGGCCGAGGCCAGCAGGGCGAACCACAACCCCCTGCGCAGGCCCCGCCAGGGCGTGCGGGCCTCGGTGAGCAGCCGCTCCCTCAGGGCGGGATCCAACTGGCCGCGGGATGGGGATGCCATGGGCCAGGGGGGATCGTCGAACTGCACGATGCTAAATTGCCCCCGTTGCCGGTGTAGCTCAGCGGTAGAGCAACTGATTCGTAATCAGTAGGTCGCAGGTTCAAATCCAGTCACCGGCTTTGGCAACAATCCCACTCCCCATCGCATGATCAAAGCGTCGCTTGTTTAGCAAAGTGCCTGGAATCGTTGACTCCGAAGCGGAACTATGATGTTCCCTTCGGCATCGCCGCATACCCGCTCACAACCAGTGGTGGGGATACGGCACCAGGGGGTTCCGCAGGCGATTGAACAGCACCGCCAGGCCCACGAGCAGCAGGGAACCGCTCAGGATCGGCACCAGCACGAAACCCAGCCTGGCCTTCAGCAACACGCCGAGCAGGGCCACCGCACCGGCGGGGGGGTGCAGGCAGCGCAACTTCTGGCCCAGGGCGATGCTCAGCCCCACCGCCAGACCCATCACCCAGGGAGATGCACCCAGAGTGCCCACACACCCCGCGCTGACCAGGGCCGCCAATGTGTTGCCCAGCACAATGTTGCGGGGCTGAGCCAGGGGGCTGGTGGGGTGTCCGAACAGCAGCACGGTGGACGCGCCGAAGGGCGCCACCACCAGGGGGTAATGGCTCCAGGTGCTGATCAGTCCCAGGGCCGTGATCGCCAGCAGACCGCCCAGCCAGGCCCCGAGAACCTCATGGGGCTCGAAGCGGGGCTGATAGGCCCGCCCCCTGGCACGCTCAACCTGAAGACGTCGCCACAGCATCGGCTTTTGGTAGCGATACGAACCATTCAAGCCAGGGAACTGGGCCGGCGGCGGCTGTCGGTCGGCGGCCACCATCAGGCCGCCGCTTCACAGGCGAAGTCCTGCACGTCGCCGCGGCTGCGCCGCAACCGGAAGCGGGGGTGGGTCGGATCCTCCAGGCTCCACCACCACTTTCCATCGGTGAAGCTGGCGGTACCGGCATTGTTGGTGCGGGGCAGCTGCAGGTTCAGGTCGCGCCAGTGCAGCACCACGAAGCCCCCCACGGGAACAGGGCCTGTGGTGGGGTCGGTTATGCCCGGCTCGTCCATCGGACCCGGAAACAGCAGGGCGCTGAGGGGATCGCCATCGCAGTGGAAGGCCTCGGCCGATGCGGTGGTATCAGCTCGGAGCGGCGCGGGCCAGGAGACCAGGAAGAACAGCAGGCCGACGGCCAGCAGCGCGGCCCGTTGGATCCTGCGCCAGGCTGGGGGTTGAGGGGCCATGGCAGCCGGAAGCATGAAACGTGAGTCTGCTGACGCGCGGGCCTGGCCTGCGGCCGGAGGGCCGATGCTGGTATTCGACGGAGGCTGCCCGTTCTGCCGCCGGTTCGCTGAGCTCAGCGAACTGCGCAGCGGCATCCCCGGGCTGACGATCCGCGATGGCCGCGCCGATGGGGCCCTGCGGCACGCCCTGAGCCAGAGGGGGTTTCAGCTGCGCAACGGCGCGATGGTGATCGAGGGGGAGCAGGTTCTGCATGGGTCCGAGGCCATCGCCTGGCTGTGCGAACGCATGACCCCCAGTGCGGCGCTGCTGGCGTTGCTGGCTCCGCTGATGGCGGATGGGCAACGTGCCCGGACGCTCTACCCCCTGCTGTTGCTGGCACGGCGGCTTGCCCTGGGTCTGCGCGGCCTGCCGCTGGATCCCGATGCGCCGGCGAAGGTGGCGGATGCCATCGGATGACGCGGCCTCCCCCCGCTCACTGCCCCCTGCATGCGTGAAACGCCAGCAAAGGAGAGGTAGCGGTCACCACCGGCCAAGGTGGGCGTTTGTCGGCCGTTCCCGCTGCGGCCCTGCTTGGATGAGGGCTCCTGGAGATCCCCCGTCCGCCGCAGCCTCTGCGGCGGATTTTTCTTGGGCCGTCGTGCAGGTGGCAGGGAGAGAAGATCCTCACGATCAAGCGGTCCTGATCACCATCGTTGTTCTCACTTCCAAAAGGTGATGGCCAAAGATGTGAGCATCGTGCTCCCAGGGGACGGCAGCCGCTAGGAGGATGCCTCTGGAGGCCCATCAGATCTGCGCTCGAACAGACGATCGATCCCCGGTTGCAGGCTGGTCCGCAGCGCCACGAACACATGGTCGCCAGGCTCGAGGGCGGTGTCGCCTCGGGGCATCACCACCTGCTTTCCCCGCAGGACCAGGGCCACCAGCACGCCCTCCGGCAGGGCGAGATCGCGCAAGGGGCGGCCCACCACCCGGGCACCAGATTTCACGGTGTAATCCACAATCTCGCCATCGACCTGGCGCAGGGCATGGATCTCCACCGTGAGCGCCGGCGGAGGATCGGCCGGCCGCCCGAGGTGCAGCCAGCGCGCCACCAGCGGCAGCGACCAGCCCTGGCTGATCACCGAGATCAGCACCACGAAGAACACGGCATTGAAGATCAGGTGGCTCTGAGGAACACCCGCCATCAGCGGGAACGTGGCCAGGGTGATCGGCACGGCGCCCTTGAGGCCCACCCAGGAGAGGAAGGCGAGCTCCCGGCGCCGGAAGCGGAACGGCCACGCCGAGAGGGCAACGGCGATCGGCCGCGCCACCAGAATCAGCACCAACGCAATCCCCAGCCCCTGCCAGGCCACGGCCAGCAGCCGGCTGGGGAAGCTGAGCAGCCCCAGCATCACGAACAGCACGATCTGGCCCAGCCAGGCAATGGCATCGTGAAAGGAGAAGATCCCCCGCCGGAACACGATCGAGCTGCTGCCCAGCACGATGCCGGCGATGTAGATGGCCAGGAAGCCGCTGCCCCCCAGCACCGCCGCCAGCCCGAACGCCACCAGGCCGAAGGCCAGGGCCAGCAGGGGATAGAGCCCCGGCACGTCGAGGTTGATGCGGTTGATCGCGGCTGTGGCCAGCCGCCCGATGCCGAGGCCCACCAGGGTGCCACCGCCGAACTGGGCCATGAACAGCAGCAGCAGCGATACCGCTGAATCGCTGCTGCCGGTGATGACACCGATCAGGCCGAGGGTGAGGAAGATCGCCATCGGATCGTTGGAGCCGCTCTCCACCTCGAGGGTGGCGGTAAGGCGCCCGGGCAGTTTCAGACCGCTGGAGCGCAGCACCGAGAACACGGCGGCGGCATCGGTGGAACCCACGATGCTTCCCAGCAGCAGCCCCTGCAGCAGCGGGAGGTTCAGGAGCCAGGCAGCCGCCAGCCCGGTGAGCAGCGAGGTGAGCAGCACGCCCACCGTGGAGAGGGCCAGCGCCGGCCGCCACACCCGTCGCACCGAGGTCAGGGAGGTGCGCAGGCCACCGTCGAAAAGGATCAGGGCCAGGGCCACGCTGCCGATGCTGCTGGCCAGGTCGTAGTTCTCGAAGGGGATGCGGCCGATGCCTTCCGATCCCGCCAGCATCCCCACCGCAAGAAACAGCACCAGCACCGGCACGCCGAGCCGCGCCGAGAACTTGCTGGAGGCGATGCCCAGCAGCAGCAACACCCCCACCAGCAGCAGGGCAGTATTGATCGCCACGATGAGCTGAGCGAATGGCCCCGAGCAGGATGGCAAAGCTGCAGCTCCGTCAGGGCCTTGCCTGCGATGACGTCAGCCTGTAACCAATGGCACATCATGTCGCTGCATCCAGATGAATGCAGCACGGAGAGGGTTTTTAGGTTGCAGAACCAGCCCAGGCTTTCACTCCGCTTGCCGATGCTCTCACTCAGTGTCTTTCGTTCCCATCCTCGTTGGCACGTGCATCGATCCGGGATCGCTGCGGTCTCCCTGGCGGCCTTCATGCTGGCCGGCTCGGGCAGCAGCGTCCAGGCTCAGAGCAATGAGATCGGGGTGTATTCCGGCCGTCACTACAACACCGACAAGGAGCTGTACAGGCAGTTCACCGCCCGCACCGGCATCAGGGTGAAACTGCTCGAGGCCAAGGATGACGCCCTGATCGAGCGCCTCCGCAGTGAAGGGGCCAACACCCCGGCCGATGTGCTGGTGCTGGTCGATGCGGCGCGGCTCGACCGCGCCACCGACCTGGGCCTGCTCCGCCCCACGAGTTCCGCCGCCCTGACGCGCGATGTGCCCGCCAACCTGCGCGATGCCAGGGGCCGCTGGTACGGCCTCACCCGCCGCGTGCGCGTGGCCGTGGTGAATCCAGCGATGGTGCAGCCCTCCAGCATCCGCACCTATGCCGATCTGGCCAAGCCGGCCCTCAAGGGCAAGCTCTGCCTTCGCGACAGCAAGAGCGTCTACAACCAGTCGCTGGTGGCCGATCAGATCATCCTGCGGGGCGAAGCGGCAACGGCCGGCTGGGTGAAGGGCCTCACCGCCAATGTCACCCAGCCCTTCTTCACCTCTGACACCCCCCTGATCCGCGCGGTGGCCAACGGCCAGTGCGGCGTGGGCCTGGTGAACACCTACTACGTGGCGCGGATGCTGTCGGGCGAGAGCGGCGCCGCCGATCAGGCCCTCGCCCGCAAGGTGAAGGTGGTGTTCCCCAACCCGGCCCACGTGAACATCAGCGGCGCCGGTGTCACGCGCCATTCGAACAATCCCCAGGCCGCCCTCAGGCTGATCGAGTTCCTGGCCTCCCCCAGCGGCGGCAAGGGCTATGCCGAGGCCAACCACGAGTACCCGCTCAAGGGCAATGGCAACAGCTCGATCCTGCGGAGCTTCGGCAGCTTCCGCTCCGATCGGGTGTCGGCCGAGCAGATGGGCGCCAAGAATCGGGCCGCGGTGCAGCTGATGCAGGGGAACGGCTGGAAGTGAGCCCGCAGCCAGGTCATGCCCGTGGCGATGGCCAGCCGGCCGCTTCCCTTCGATCCCGACGCATCCTGCTCAGCCTCTCGCGGGGCCGGCTTGAAGGCCGTGCCCACCGCGGTCCCAGGCCAGCAGCAGTTGTGAGGAGCGGTTGAGCAGCCCCACCGGCATGCCTCACAATGCCGGCTTCGCAAGGAACGCCATGAACGGCATCCCCAGGCCGTCCCTTCTGAACCGCATCGCCCGGGTTCTGCTCTGCCTTGTCTTCGTGCATGCGGTGCTGGGCAAGCTGATCGGTTTCGAAGCCGTAGCGGGCCGCATCAGCGAAAGGGGCCTGCCGCTCTCCCCCCTGCTGCTGGTACTGGCGATAGCCCTGATGACCGTGGGCTCGGTGCTGGTGATCAGCGGCTGGCGCCCCCGGCTGGGGGCGGTGCTGCTTCTGCTGTTCCTGATCCCCACCACTCTGCTGTTCCACGGCGGCGTGGGGGAGGTGTCAGAGCGGATCCAGCTGTTCAAGAACCTGGCGATCATGGGCGGGTTGCTGCTGGTGATCGACGAGAGCCGAAGCCGGTGAGGGAACGGGAGCAAGGAGAAACCACCTCCTCATCAAACTCATGCCATCGATCACACGGACATCAGCAGCAAGCCCTGAATACGACCGAGGCCTCAAGCGTTCATTCGCCTTGTTGGACTGGTGGATACAGCCGTGTAGCGCCCCATCCACATGCAGCTCATCATGTCGATGGTCAAGGACCGGCGTTTCGCGGGGGCACCACCATGCCGGCAAGCCGGTCCCCGGCCATCGTCAACGCTCAACACGTTGGCGATCGGGAGGCAGCGGCATCGCCCAGCGGCTCGAAGCGGTAGAAGAGATTGGGCTCGGCCACGATGAACACAGTTCCATCCGGACCGAAGGCGAGCCCTTCGGGCTGATCCACCCGCTCCAGGAGCCCGTGCTTTCCCCGCTCGAGATGCAGGATCAGCGAGGGATCCCGCCCAGGATCAAAGCGATAAACGCGCCGGGACTCATGACTCAGCAACATCATACTTCCCCAGCGTTCATTGAAGGAGATTGAGGACACATCACCAGCGAGACTTCCGAGCGAAGGATGCTGCCTCCAGATGGCGAGGGCCACGCTCGCCGGTCGTCCAAGCATCAGGCGATCGAACCCCTTCACCTCCACAATCTGCAGAGGATTCTTCTCGTTGGCCAGGAAAAGCCTTCGGCCGCGATGGTCCCACGACAATCCCTCAATTCCCTGATTGTCATCTCCATTGAGCGAGACCGAAAGCGTATGGGTGGTGAGCGGACCGACTTCACGGGTCTGACGATCAATTTGCGCACCCCAGATCACATTGCCATTCTCACTCGCAATAACAAATAGATCACCAGTGACATGACTGATTGCCTCCAGATCATCACCAAAAGCTGTTGGCAGGACCCTCAGAACCTTGCCACAGAGATCCAGTTCAATCACACGCTCCGGTCTGTTCGTGACAGCGAACAGGGTATTGGTGGCTTCGCTGTACGTAAGCCCGGAGATGTTCTTTTCAACCCCCTGGAGTGGCTTGCCGGCGACAACCACGGCATGGCTGGGGTGATGCTCTCCGGTGGAGGGGGTGATCAGCCAGTAGTTGAGGAATCGCCTGGGAAACGAGAACGCCGCTGCTGTGAGTCCGCACCCGAGGGCAAAGGAAACAAGCATCCGGGGCCAGCGGCAGCCTGGGCGAAGGCGTTGATCCTTGCGCATCCAGCAGAGAACCCCACAGACCGGATCCAACCCTACGCAAGGGGCCTGATCGCAACGGGGCAGAGGCGGCCAGGATTCGGTTGCCCCGCCTCTTTGGTTCGGTCCTCCGTCAGCGGTGGTGAGGGCCGAATCAAGAGGTTCGGCTCTCCCGATTCCTGCCATGGTCCGGCCCAGCGAAAGTAAGCGCACCGGGGGCGAATGACGACCCCGACCCCATCCTTCGCCACCAGAATGATGCTTACCCTGCGTTCCACTTCTCCACTGTCCCTGATCGATCGGCTGGAGCAGCAGCTCAGCCACCAGCTCCAGACCAGCGAGCGCGTGCCCGCCGCCGAGGTTCACGAAACGGCCGAGGCCTACGAGGTGGTGCTTGAACTTCCCGGAGTCGACCGGGAGGCCATCGAGGTGAAAGCCACCGAGCGGACCCTGGTCATCAGCGCCGACCGCCGCAGCCACCGCCAGGCCCACCCCTCGGCTGATCAGGGCGCTCCGGCCAGCGAAGGCAGCCCCGAAGGATCTGCCCAGCCCCGGAAGGCTCCGCTGCTCAGCGAGTTCCGCTACGGCACCTGGAGCCGCAGCTTCCGCTTCCCCACCCCGATCGAGCGGGAGCAACTGCAGGCCCGCTACCGCGACGGTCTGCTCACAGTGACCCTGCCCAAAGCCCACAAGGTCAGCACCGTCACGGTGCAGGTGGAGGGCTGAACCCGGACAGGCTCCAGCCATGAGAACCCCTGCCCCCCGGCTTCGGTCGGGGGATTTTCATGGCCCCGCCGGCGATGGTGGCCCTGGAGCTTGGGACGACTGTCGAGCGCCGAGGAGCCCACCTTGCTCCAGACACCGGGTTCGGGGTTCTGACGCTGCCGTGCGGCCTGGCCATGCTGGGAACCCTGGCCGCCGCCGCGATGATTCCTCCCCAGAAGCAGATGACCGGGATGCTGGGGCATCCGGTGGCCGAGAACCCGATCGACCGGATGTTCGATGCCGTCTACGCCCACCACGGCCTGAACTGGCAGTTCTGGAAGAACGACATCGCCGACGAACACGACCTCGCCCTGGCGATGGCGGCCCTGAGGCCGCTCGGCTACCGGGGCATGGCGATCACAGTGCCGTGGAAGGTGGCGGTGATCCCCCTGCTGGATGAGGTGGATGCCGACGTTCAGGCGATCGGTGCCGCCAACTACCTCACGATCGAAGCAGGCCGCCTGATCGGCCACAACAACGACGGCAAGGGGGTGGTGAAGGCGATTGAGAAGGTGACGCCCCTGCAGGATGCACGGGTGGTGATGCTGGGAGCCGGCGGGGCCGGCCGGGCGATGGCCGTGGAACTCGCCTGGGCCGGAGCGGCCCATCTCACCCTGGTCACCCGGCGGGAGGAGCAGGGACGGGAGGTTGCTGAACGGGTGCGCAGCGCCTCCGGTGTTCCGGCCGAATGGCAGCCGTGGCAGAGCCCGGTGGCCGTGCCTGCTGGCTCCACGCTGCTGATGAACGCCACCCACCTGGGCTGCGCGCCCGAACTGGAGCCGGTACCGCTGCAGTGGGAGTCGGTGGACCCGTCCTGCACGGTGGTGGATGTGATCACCAATCCCCGCCTCACCCCGTTCCTGCAGACGGCACGGGAGCGCGGCTGCCCGATCGTGGATGGGGTGGAGATGCTGGTGCAGCTGGCGATGCAGATCTTCGAGCGCTGGACAGGCATCAGCCCCGAGGAGGCGGTGTTCCAGAAGGCCGTGGCCGCGGCCCTCGGGGAGGCTTGAGAGCCGCCTGCTGACGATGCGCGCCCTCCACCACGGGTTGTTGCCGGCCTGGCGGCCCCGCCGTTGCCCACACCGCGGGGCCCGGACGTGGATCCCGATGCTGCTGGCCCTGGTGCTGCTGTTCGGCCTGCTCCCCGGCGACGCTGGCCTTGCGGCCCGCGGCCCCGCGGTCACCGGCAGCGGTGGCGTTCCGGCCGGGAAGCCCCAGGCCGGCGAGGATGCCGGCAGTCTGCAGCTGGCCAACGTGCGGGTGCTGGGGGTCCCCACGCTCGTGGTGGCCTCCCCCACCCTGAGCGGCGCAGGGAAGGGGCCGACGGCCCTCGAGCGGGCCAGGGTGATCGAGGGTAACCTCCAGCTGCTCTACCAGGCACCGAACCGCTGTACACCGGGAGAGCGGCTGGGCGAGCTGGTGGCCGCCCGTCACGGGGAAGGCAAGCGGATCCTGCCCTGCGACTTCGACCATCTGGGCCTGGGCGGCCGCCCGGATGATCTCCAGGTGGTGGTGCTGAAGGGCAACGGCGTGCCTCCCCAGCTGGCAGCGGTCGTGCCCGGGCGCGAACGCCCCCTGCCCCTGCTGAGCGTCACCGAGGAGGATGCGCGGCTGCACGGCACCACGCCGGAACGGCTGGCGGATCGCTGGCGCGGTCTGCTGGAGCAGCGGCTGCGTTATGCCCGGCTCCAGTTCGAGGATCAGAGGATGCTCCGCCGGTTGCGGCAGGCGGCCATCAGCGCCGTCGTGCTGGTGGCCCTGCTGGTCTTCTGCCTGTGGCTCTGGCACCGCACGCGGCAGCGGATCCCGGAGCTGCAGCGGCGCCATGAGCAGCACCCCGGCCGCTTTGACGATCGGGCGCTGCACGGCCTGCAGATGCGCAGCCGGCTGCTGACCGCCCTGATGGCGGTGCTGGCCGCGGCGATCGTGGCGGTTCTGCTGATGGCCTGGCCGGGTCAGTTCACCCGCGCCGTCGACCTGCTCACCGAGCCCGCGATCGTGGGAATCAAGGTGCTGGTGATGCTGCTGCTGCTGGCCCTGCTGCGCGCTGTGGTGTGGCTGCTGCTCAGCCAGTGGGCCCTGAACGTGGATGTGCCGGTGGAAGCGCGTCAGCGCCGGGAGCAGCGCTACCGCAGCCTGCTGGTGGCCCTGCAAAGGCTGGCCAACCTGCTGGCCATCGCCGTGGGTGGGGCCTGGATCGTGGCCGGGATCCCCCTGCTCAGCGAACTCTCCGCCAATGCGCTGCTGGCCGGTGGCGCTGTGCTCGGGGCCCTGGCCCTGGTGTTCCAGAGCATGCTGCGCGACTTCATCGCCGGCCTGGTGGCCCTTGTGGACGACCGCTATGCCATCGGTGACCTGGTGGAGGTCGGCGGCCTGATGGGCGAGGTGCTCGATGTGGGCATGCTGAGTACCGAACTGCGCACCGTGGATCAGCGGGTGATGGTGGTGCCCAACAGCAGCTGCGACCAGATCGTGAACCACACGAAGCTGCGCTCGGGCGCCGAGGTCACCCTGCTGCTGAATCGCCAGGCCGTGGATCTTGACCGTGCGCTGGCGGTGATCGAAGAGGAACGGAAGGCCTTTGCTGCCGACCCCACCTGGCAGCCGCTGCTGCTCGAGCCGCCCCTGCTGCGCGGCATCAAGGCGGCCCGCCCCGAGGGCCTGGAGGTGAGCCTGCTGCTGGTCACCCGGGTGGGGCGCCAGGGCGAAGCCCAGCGGGAAATGCTGCGCCGGCTGCTGAACCGACTGCTCAGAGAAGGGATCCCCCTCGGCGGACGCGAATGAAAAACTCCCCCATGCCTTACGGCATGGGGGAGCGGGTGACAGCAGGAATGCGACATCAACCAGAATGATCAATTCTGGGCGATGGAGAAATCGGGATAGGCCTCCATGCCGTGCTCGCCGATGTCGAGCCCCTCGATCTCCTCCTTTTCAGTCACACGGATGCCGCCGAAGATGGCTCCGATCACGCTCCACACGATCCAGGAGCTGATGGCCGCGAACAGGCCGAAAGCCACAACGCCAAGGATCTGAATACCCAGCTGGCCAAAGCCATGGCCAGTGAACAGACCCTTGTCCATGTTGAACAGGCCGACGGCCAGGGTTCCCCAGATGCCGCAGGTGCCATGCACCGACCAGGCCCCCACCGGATCGTCGATCTTGAGCGAATCGATCAACGCCACCGAACACACCACCAGGCCCCCGCCGATGAAGCCGATGACCCAGGCCGCAGGCATCGAAAAGCCGTCGCAGCCAGCGGTCACACTGACCAACCCGGCCAGGATGCCGTTGATCGTCATGGTGAGGTCGGGCTTACCGCCCTGCAGCTGACTGATGATGGTTGCAGCGATCGCGCCACCGGCGGCTCCTAAGGTCGTGGTGACGGCGACGTAGGGGACGGTTTCGTTCATGGAAAGAACGGAGCCGGGATTGAATCCGTACCAGCCGAGCCAGAGAATCAGACAGCCGAGAGTGGCAATCGCCAGATTGTGACCGGGGATGGCCTGAGGCCTGCCATCAACGAATTTGCCGATACGCGGTCCAAGAACCATGGCTCCGACCAGGCCCGACCACGCTCCGAAAGAGTGCACAACCGTGGACCCGGCAAAGTCAACGAAGCCAAGTTTGTTGAGCCAGCCCTCGCCGACATTCCATACCCACGATCCAGAAATTGGATAAATGATGCCACAAAGGACAAGAGAGAATATAACAAACTCACCAAACTTGATGCGCTCAGCAACAAGGCCAGACACAATCGTTGCAGCGGTACCTACGAAAGCAACCTGGAAGAGAAAATCTACACTTGGCACCAATTTCGCTTCCTTCACCATGTCAGCGGTCACGGTGGGATCGAAGAAGACACCGCCGAACTTGAACCAACCGGGAATCACCCAATCGGCGTTGTACATAATCTTATAGCCGATGAACCAATACGCCGTCACCGCCAAGGCGAAGACAATAAGGTTTTTGGCCAGGATGTTAACGGCATTCTTCTGCCGGCAGAGGCCAGCCTCCACCATGGCGAAGCCGGCATTCATGAAAATGACCAGCGCCGCGCAGATGAGCAGAAAGAAGTTATTGATCAGAAAGGCCGGGGTCAGCTCCGGCAGCTCAGCGGCATGGGCCGAAAGATTGAACAGTCCGAGGATGACCAGGGCGACCGGCACACAGGCCAGCCAGGCGGAGCGACCGGAACGGGTGAACCCACGCAGACGACCCAGCAGCTGGGAGGGAGCCTGTGCCAGGGATACGTCGCGTAGCCGCCGCGGAGGCCCCTGGAGAGGTCGATGCGGAACAGTTGTCATGGTGGATGCGACGCGGACATGAGGATGGTAAACAGCAGACCCAGGCCAATCATGGTAACTATTACTACGGTTCCGCCCATCCACTTACCGTGAGGGGCGCACGGGGTCGGCCCGCACGGCCGCCCACGCCGCTACATTCAGCCAGGTCTGCCATCCCTGCGCAGGCAACCATCCCTCTACCCCCCCTGATCAAGGAGCAACGGCATGAAGCAGGTTCAGGCCATCCTCCGACCGGAGAAACTCGATGCCGTCAAAGATGTTCTTGTTGATTTCGGCATTCAAGGAATGACCGTGATTCCCGTGGAGGGTTTCGGCAACCAGCTCGGCCACACCGAGGTCTACCGAGGCGTGAAGGTGGAAGCACGCTTCGTGCGTAAGGTGTTGGTGATGCTGCTGGTGAAGGACGCCATGGTCCCCGCTCTTATCGAGGCCATCCGCAGGTCCGCGTCCACCGGCGAGGTGGGCGACGGCAAGATCGTGATCACGGATGTGGTCGATGTGGTGAGGATCCGCACCGGCGAAACCGGTGAAGTCAGCCTGGGCTGAGCCGTCAACCGTCCTCCCGGGCGAACGCCGCACCTGGAGAGATCGCCCCCATCAGATCCGCTGCGGTTCCTGGCCGGGAATCACCAGCGGACGACGGTGGGGCAGGTTGCCGAAGTGCTCCCGCGCCACAGCGAGCAGGGCCGCCTCGCTCATGCCGGCATCGTCGAGGGTTTCGATCCCCACAATCCTCTCCAGCAGGTCGCGGCGGTGGCTCTGCAGGTAGTGGAGAAGCACGCTGCGCATGTCGCTCTCGCCGCTGCCGTGGCCCAGCAGCAACACCACATCGGCATCCGCCATCGCTGCGGTGATCCTGGCCAGGTAGTCGTTGTCGCGGGGGGCCCGCTGACCCGCCACGTCGCGATCGTGCCGGTGGGTGAGGTTTTCACCCGAACCCCACACGCCATGGGGCCTGAGCACCGCATGCTCCACCTCATCTCCCTCGAGCCGGAACACATCGGTGACGTGATGGTTGAGATGGAGCACCAGACGATGGCTCACATCCCCGCGGGGGGAGGTGGGGCCGGCCTCGGGGTGATCGGGGGTGATCCCTGCCTGCTTGAGCAGGTGCCGCAGTCGCATCACCGCCTCGCCGTCGAGGTCGGGACTGCGGAGGCCGCTCCCCTTGGCCACCCAGGTTTCCTCGCCATCCGGAAGGCGGAGGCGCAGGCGGCGGTCATCGATCTCGTTCACCTCGGCCCCCAGGGCACGGAACAGGGCCTCGACCCGGCTCACCCGAATGCCGTGCTGGAGAGGATGGGCATAGAGCGCCTCGAGGGTGCGCTGGTGGTGGCGTCGCATGGGAGCCGATCCGATCGCTGTCTCGACCCTATCGATGGCGCGCACCGTGGGGGTGGGGAGCTCATGCGGCGTAACGATCCCCCCAGGGGCCTGGAGCGCCTCACTCCAGCTTGAGTACGTCCACCGCCGCCAGCCCCAGCTTGCGCAATTCGGTGGCGGCCCGCAGCGCGGCCTCATGGGTGTGAAAGCCGTGGGCGCGCTCCGGCGTCTCCACGTCGATCAGCCCCTGGTCCACGGGATCGATGGCCAGATAGCACCCATTGGAAAGCCGACGCAGGACGTAGCGCTCCGGGTGGGTGCACTCCAGCGGATGGTCGGGATCGATCTCGGGAGACCAGAAATGCATGGCGATCGGCACGCAGCCGTTGGCAGAGCCCTCTCCAGGGTGCCATCGTCCCACGTCCACCGGAACTGCTGCGGCCTTCCGGAGCCTGGCGTCAGGTCTGGTTGCCGCCGAACTCATCGTCAAGCCCTTCATAGGGGTCGAACTCACTCCAGCCCGGGCTGGCATCCCTCAGCAGGCCGTAGCGGGCGGCCTCGTCGTCGAAAAGGGTGTTGCCCGTGGGCACGGTGTCGCAGGTGATCGATCCGTCGCTCCCGTGCACACAGTTCTCGAACTGCACGCCGGCACGGACCGCCCTCGACAGGGTCAGCGGGAGGAGAAGCAGGGCAACCGCAGCGATGGCCTGCGACTGGGGGGGGAGCGGTGGACGCATGGGGAGGGAGCGCTCGGCTGGGATGATGGCACCGGTTTCACCACTGACCGGATGTACACCGACTGGACCGCCGTCATCCTGCTTCTGCTCACTGCGGCACCGCTGGCCGTGGTGGTGGCCACCACGGTCTTCTTCATCGCCCGGAAGCCAAAGAAACCGCAACGCTGATCGGGCGGAAGAAGAATTCCTCAGCCGTCTCGCCGATCCGCCGGCCCTGACCCAGACAGTCGAGGCAGGTGCGGAACCGCTGATCGCCATGGCGGAGCATGCCGCTGCCGCCACAGCGCCGGCAATGCGGTGTGATGTCCGGCGGGGCGTGGCTGGAGGAGTGGCTCATGGGGGGCGTGGCTCGGTTCGTGCGATCACTGTGCTCGCAATCCGACCGTTTGATCCCGAAACCTTCCTTAAGCCTGGCGACTTTCGCCGCTGGCGGTGCCACTGGCGCGTTGATCGCTGCCCGTCAGGGCCCGCTCGAGCCGATCGGCCTGGAGGCCGGCCAGCAGTTCAGCGGCACTGATGCGGGTCCCTGAGGGCACCAGCTCGAGACTGGCGGCCAGCTCACCGATCACCGCCGGCGCGTCCAGCCCCCTCCCCCGGTAGCCGGCCAGTCCCTCGGCCCCCTCCCGCTTGCTGAGACGCTGGCCGGTGGCGTCGCGCCACAGCGGCACATGGGCATAACGGGGTGGGGAAGCCCCCAGGGCCGCCATCACGGCCACCTGGGCGCCGGTTGAGGCCCGCAGATCCTCACCCCGCAGCACTTCCTCGATGCCGAGGACCAGTTCATCCACCGCCGTGGCCAGGTGATAGGCCACAAGGCCATCGGCACGGCGCAGCACCACGTCTCCCACCTGGAGAGGGCCGTCGGTGCAAGCAGGCGGCTGGCCGTGCTCGGCCCAGACCAGCGATCCGGGCCCGAGACGCAGCCGCCAGCTGGGGAGTCGATCCTGCACCGGCCCCCAGAGGGGCACCGCCCCCCGGCAGCGGCCGGGATAGACAACCAGGCCCCCGTGGGGCGCGGAAATGTCCGCCAGCAGCCGGCGGCTGCAGCGGCACGGATAGAGCAGCCCGGCGCGCCGGAGGGCCGACAGCACGCTGGCGTAGAGGCCGCGGCGCGAGCTCTGGCGGATCGGGGAGCCATCCCAGGTCAGTCCCAACCAGCGCAGGTCAGCGAGAATCGCCTGCTCAGCGCCTGGGCGGTTGCGGGGAACGTCGAGATCGTCGATCCGCAGCAACCACTCACCTCCCCGACGGCGGGCCACCAGCCAGCCGAGCAGGGCGGTGCGCAGATTGCCGCGATGCAGCGCTCCGGTGGGCGAGGGGGCAAAACGCCCCCGATAGCCCTGGCTCCTCCGCTCAAGCCCTGCTGCCAGCTGAGCGCGTACGTGCTCCGGCAGGAAGGTGGAGAGACCAGGACTGGGAATGGGGGGGATCAGCCGCCCTGAACCTTGTCCTTGAACAGCTTGCCGGCGGTGAAGGCCGGCACGCGCTTGGCCTCGATCTTGATCTTCTCCCCGGTCTTGGGATTGAGACCCTGGCGGGCGGAGCGCTCACGGGGCTCGAACGAACCGAAGCCGAGGATCGACACCTTCTTGCCGTCGACCACCGAGTCGATGATCGTGTCGATCAGGGCGTCGACCACGGCGGCGACATCGGTTTTGGTCTGTTCGGTGCGGGCGGCAACGAGGTTGACGAGATCAGCTTTGTTCATCGGACGGGAGTCTCGGGTGGGCGGCGGTGGAAGAAATCCGGCAGGCGGAGCTGGAGCGAACCGGTGAATCCCGGCCGCCGTGAGCGTAAGCGCGCCAATCGTATGGGGAGGGGCCCGGGGCGGCAACCAGAAAAGTCTGATCCTGACAACGTTTTCGCAGATCCTGATTATTCGGGAGCGCCTCCAGCCCCCGCCGATGGCCTTGGCCGGCCCTCAGCCGATGGACAACGGGGGCTGTTCGCACGCCAGCGCCGCCAGGTCGAGGGAGGCCAGCAGGGCCTCGCCGTTGTCCACAAGCTTCTCGCCGCGCAGGGCCCCGAGACCGCCGCCCGTGGCGATCCCGTGGGGGGACCCGGCCGGGAGCCAGCGGCGCAGCCGCTCGATCGAACGCAGCAGCCGCGGCCAGTGGAAGGTGCGCCGCTGCGGCAGCGGCGCCAGTCGGCCCGGCCCCACCGGCAGGAGCAACCGGCCGCAGAAGAGCACGTCGATGGCGGCGGTGCGGGCATGGAGCACGCACGAGCCCGGCCCCGGACCCGGCGTCCACAGCAGCGCCAGCCCGGGGGCGGGGCGGTGCTCGTCGGCGAAGGTTTCCAGCGCGGCCATCCCGGGCAGAAGGTACGCCTCCTGCTCCTGCACCAGCACCGGCCAGCCCAGCGCCTCCTGCAGGCGCCGGCAGCGGCCGTGGCCGTCGCGGCCGGTGAGCACGATCCGGCCCTGAGGGCGCTGGGCGAGAAAGGTGAGATGGGCCTGGGTGAGGGCCGGCACGTCCACCAGCACGGGGCCCTGGTCAGCGTCCAGCAACCAGGAGCTGCCGCCCGCCGTGTCGCGGTTGGGGGCAAACAGCCACAGGCCGGGCGCGACCGGCTGGGGTGGGCGCCCCACCTCGCGTGGTGGCTGGGAGATGGCCGGCGGGGTCGATGGCGGTTCCAGCGCGCTCCACCAGGGTGATTCTCTCCATTGAAGCCTCCCTGCAACAGACACCTCGGCGACGTCCCCCTAACTTGTGGCTACTCCCGGCCGGTTCCTTGGCGGCGATCCGCATCGGACAACCCTGGCCCCTGGGCGCTTCCTGCACGGCCCGCGGCGTGAACTTCTCGGTCGTGGCGCCGCTGGCCACCCGGGTCGAGCTGCTGCTGTTCGCCGACGGCCGGGCGAGCGAACCCCGGCGGGTGATCGACCTCGACGGCCGCCACCGTTCGGGCGACCACTGGCACGTGGAGGTGGAGGGCGAAGGGATCGGCTGCTGCTACGGCTACCGGGTGTTCGGTCCGCTTCAGCCCGGCAGCCACGGTTTCAACCCCTCCAAGGTGCTGCTCGATCCCTGTGCCCGGGCGATCACCGGCTGGGAGGTGTACGAACGCGGGGCTGCGGTGGGGGCCGTGCCCAACACCGCCAGCTGCCTGCGGGGCGTGGTCACCGAGCGGGATCACTTCGACTTCGAGGCCGCCCCGCGGCCGCGCCACCGCTGGCAGCACAGCGTGATCTACGAGCTGCACGTGGGCGGCTTCACCCGGGGGACCGGCTGCCCGGTGCCGGAGGAACGGCAGGGAACCCTGCTGGGCCTGATCGACACCCTGCCCACGCTGGTGGAGCTCGGGGTGACGGCGGTGGAACTGCTGCCGGTGATGGCCTTCGATCCCCAGGATGCGCCGGCCGGCCGCTTCAACCACTGGGGCTACAGCCCCGTGAGCTGGATGGCGCCCCACCCCGGTTATCTGGTCAGCGACGATCCCCTGCAGGCCCGGGGCGAGGTGAGGGCCCTGGTGGCCGCCTGCCACCGGGCCGGGCTCGAGGTGATCCTCGACGTGGTCTACAACCACACCAGCGAAGGCAACCAGGCCGGCCCCACCCTCAGCTGGCGCGGCCTGGCCGACACCACCTACTACCAGCAGAACACCCGCGGCGATTACCTCGACGTGAGCGGCTGCGGCAACACCATCGCCGCCAACCGCCCGCTCAGCCGCCGCCTGATCCTTGAATCCCTGCGCTGCTGGGCCCTGGAACTGGGCATCGACGGTTTCCGCTTCGACCTCGGCATCGCCCTCAGCCGCGGCGACCAGCTGGAGCCGCTGGATGCCCCGCCCCTGTTCGAAGAGATGGAGGCCGATCCGGATCTGGCCGATCTGAAGCTGATCAGCGAACCGTGGGACTGCGGCGGCCTCTACCGCCTCGCCGACTTCCCCGCCCGGCGGGTGGCGGGCTGGAACGGTCGCTTCCGCGACGACCTGCGCCGCTTCTGGAAGGGCGATGAGAAGTGCGTCTGGAATCTGGGGCAGCGGCTGGTCGGCAACCCTGATCTGTTCGGCGGCCTGCCGGCACCTGTGGGCCGCACGATCACCCTGCTCACGGCCCACGACGGCTTCACCCTGGCCGATCTGGTGAGCTACGACCGCAAGCACAACCTGGCCAACGGCGAGAACGACCGCGACGGCGACAACCACAACAACAGCTGGAACCACGGGGTCGAGGGGCCGTCGAGCGATCCGGCGGTGGAAGCCCTGCGCAACCGCCAGATGCGCAACCTTCTGGCCTCCCTGCTGCTCGCCCCGGGGGTGCCGATGCTGCTGATGGGCGATGAGGTGCGCCGCAGCCAGGGGGGCAACAACAACACCTGGTGCCAGAACAACCCCCTGGGCTGGATGCACTGGCGGCCCGACGAGCAGGATCTGGCCCTGCGCCGCTTCCTGCGCCGCCTGATCACGCTGCGCCAGGGCCTCGCCGATCTGCTCAACCCGGAAACGCCCGTGGCCGACGAGCTGCTCACCCGCCGACCGGCCGAACCGGGGATGGTGTGGCGGGAATGGCACGGGGTGGAACTGCACCGACCCGACTGGGCTGCCTGGTCCCACTGCCTGGCCTGGAGCCTGGTCGATCCCCAGCTTGGTCCGCTGTTGTGGTGCGCGATGAACGCTTACCACCGGGCGATGCACTTCGATCTGCCCCCATCAAAGCTGGGATGGCGGCGGGTGATCGACACCTCCCTTCCCCCTGATGAGGATTTGCCCCGCCAGCCCATCGCCTGGACGCCGGCCGGGGTGCCCCTGGAGAGCCGCAGCCTCATCCTGATGGTGGGGGCGCCATTGGTGGATCGCCTCCAGATCCCCTGAGGGCTGGGCTGGTCGTGAGGGCTGATTCAAGGGCGCGCGGCACGGTTCAGGCTTCGCCGGGACCGGGATAGCGGATCGGCTCCACTTCGCCCATCCAGTCGATCGCGGAGCTGTGCAGGTCGTAGTAGCCGGCCACCACCGCGAGCTGGGCGGCCCGCAGGCGATCGGTGAGCAGCACGCTGGAGTGCACCAGATTGCCGGCGGCGCTGAGGGTGTGGCGCCGGCAGGATTCCTCCAGCGTCAGGTGGTCGCCGTACTGCAGCAGTTCCATCCGCAGCTGGCCCACCACCTGGGACAGGCTCGGCGTGAGCAGCAGTTCCGGATGCAGGGCCGCCGAGACGGCGCCACAGGCCTCATGGCCGAGCACCACGATCAGGGGCACGTCGAGATGGCCCACGGCGTACTCCAGCGAGGCGATCGCCGCCGTGGTGCTCATGGTGCCGGCGTTGCGCACCACGAACAGGTCACCGAAGCCGGTATCGAACAGCAGTTCCACCGGCACCCGGGAATCGGCGCAGCCCAGCACCGCCGCCAGCGGATGCTGCCCCTCCACCACGGCCTGCATGCGCTCGCGGGTGCTGTGGGGATGGAGGGAATGGCCCTCCAGAAAGCGCCGGTGGCCCTGCTGGAGCCACTGCAGCACGGCCCTGGGACAGGTCCGGGACATCCCGGGATCCTGGGCCATGAGCGGGGCGATCGAGTCGGGGGGGTCGGCCATGGCCTGTTCAGCCCACGCCGAGGGCAGGATCATCCGCCGATCTGACTGCGTCACGGGGCCGATGGCTGTTCGCAGTGAACGATCTGCTTCTTCGACCAGCGGATGGCCGCTGGATGCGTGTCAGAACCAGCACCGGAATCGCCGTGATCCCGAAATCAGTCTGCTGCTTTGCCGCCCCGTCATGGCGGGTTGGCTTGCCTGGAGGAATCGTGTCAACGAGCCGTGGCCATGTTTGTGATCGAAGCGCTCCATCCCGATGGCTGGCGCGAGCAGGGACGGGCGACTGTGGAGTACTGGGCCTATCAGGAAGCGCAGATGCGCTGTTGCTCCGATGGTCGCAATTACCGGATCCGCCGGCAGGACACCGAACGGGTCGTGGCGCTGGTGGACACGAGCAGCTGTCGGGTGGCGGTGGCGCGCCGTTAGGCCGGCGGCCGCACCGCCCGGAACAGCCCCACGTCGACACCGAGATGCTGATCCGGCCGGCCCGTGATCAGCAGGGCCGTGCGCTGGCGGGTCGCGATCTGCCACATCCACTTGCTGAACAGGGCGATGCGGTTCTCGGTGTCGGGGATGAAGGCCAGGTGGGCCAGGGCCCACACCACCCAGCCCGCCAGGCCGGTGAGGTGCCAGCCCCGCAGATCCGCCACGGCATACCAGGGGCCGATCACCGCCATGCTGCCGAGATCGAGCCAGCGGAACGGCGCGATCGTCTCCCCGCGCAGGCGGGCCAGGATGTCGCGGGCGACCCAGCCGCCCGCCTGCACGGCGGGGCCGGCCATGCCCGGCAGGGGCGTGCCTTCGGGGGTGTGCCCGTAGCAGCAGAGATCCCCCACCGCCCGGATCTCGGGATGGCCGGGGATCGAGAAATCCGGCTCCACCACCAACCGCCCCCCCCGATCCACGGCGCAGCCGGTGGCCTCGCTGAGCAGCCGGCCCAGCCGTGAGGCCCGCACCCCGGCGGTCCAGCAGATGGTGGCCGCCTCCAGCTCTGAGGCACCGGCGGCACCGCTCAAGGCCACACGCCCGGGGGCGATCGTCTCCACTTTCTGGCCCAGCCTCAGCTCCACCCCGGCCCCCTGCAGGTGGGCGGCGGCGGCGGCGGAGAGCGGGGCCGCCATGGTGGGCAGCACCCGCTCCACCGGGTCCACCAGCACCACGCGGCAATCCTCGCGGCGGAGCTGCTTGAAATCCCGCCGCACCGCCCGGTGCATCAGTTCGATCAGCGAGCCGGCCAGTTCGCAGCCGGCCGGACCGGCGCCCACCACCACCACGGTCTGCAGGAAGGCGCGCTGGTGGGGATCGACGGTCTGCTCGGCTTCCTCGAGGGCCATCAGCAGCCGCCGGCGGATCTCATCGGCGTGCTCGAGGATCTTCATCGGCGGTGCCAGGGGCCGCCACTCCTCCCGTCCGAAGTAGGTGCTGCCCGATCCGGTGGCCAGCACCAGCTGGTCGTAGGCGTAGGAGCGGTCGTTGAACACCACCCGTCGCTCCGCGGGCTGGATGTCCGTCACCTCGCCGAGCAGGATCTGGATGTTGGGGGCGTTGCCCACCATCTGCCGCAGCGGCGAGGCCACGTCGGCCTCCGACACCAGGCCGGAGGCCACCTGATACAGCAGCGGCTGGAACAGGTTGAAGTTGCGCTTGTCGATCAGCGTCACCCGCACCGGCTCACCGGCCAGGGCATTGCACACCTTCAGCCCTGCGAAGCCCCCGCCCACCACCACCACGTGGGGCCAGGCGCGCATCGCCTCCTCAGGGGGCTCGAGCTCCAGAAAGAACCGTTCCATGGGCCGGGCGCCAGCAGAGCCAACCTATGGGGGATGGCAGCGTGGCCGGGTAACGGTTCCGACGGTTGATGACTGGGGCGGCGACGGCAACGCTGAGGAGTGCTTCGAGTTCAACGGCGTGCCGGAGGAGGCCGCCGCCTCAGCAGATGCCGACCGCAAGGCCTTCCTGCGTAGGCGCCGGATCCATGCTGCACGGCCACATCCTTGGCCGTGATTGATGGCACCAGACAGGGCCTGCATGGGCACCATCGCAAAACGATGCACCCTCTGCATGGGTACGCAGCCTTGGGATGGAGATCGCACGGCCTTTGTTGCGCTGCAGTTGTGTAACGACGAAAACTGAATCAGGCCGATGTAAGCGAGCAACCGGCGACGGTTCAGGCGCCGCCTTGCCCGCGAAAACGGCCCTGCTGTGCGCCTTCCGAGCCATCCTGAGGCCATCCAGAGGACGCCCCTGATCCAGGGAGAGACTCGGTTTGCCTGAGCTCCAGCCTCCCCGCCTCGCACCTCCTCCTGCCCCGATGCCCGCGCTTGCCGACCTCGTCAACGATCTGATCGCCCGGATCCCGGAGGACGGCAGCCGGATCACGAACGAGGAGATCGGCGCCGCCCTGGAGCGCGAGGCGGGGGAAGCGATCAGCGATGAGCAGCTCAAGGAGATCAAGAGCCAGGTGGTGGCCCTGGGCGCCGCCGAGGCTGTGCAAGGCCCCGGTGGGGCTTGCGAGCGCCTGGGATCGACCCGCCTCCCCGCACCGCCGCAGCCCGCCATCGCCCCGGGCACCACGGCGGCCTCGGTGCTCACCGGCGAACTCCGCAACCAGATCGACCGCATCTGGGACGCCTTCTTGAGCGGCGGCATCGCCAACCCGCTGGAGGCGCTGGAGCAGCTCACCTACCTTCTGTTCATCCGCCGGCTGGATGAGCTGGAAACCCTGGAGGAGCGCCGCAGCCAGCGCTCCGGCCAGCCGATGCGCCGCCGCACTTATCCAGAGGGGGCAGACGAGCAAGGGCGTCCCTGGAGTGAGGTGCGCTGGAGCCGGTTCAAGCAACTGGGCGAGGCATCGGCCTACGCCACCCACATGCGCGATGCACGGTTCACGATCCCCGCGCCGGGGCTGCTCACCAGGGTGGTGAAGCTCGATGGGGTGCTGGTGCAGTCCGACGCGCTGCATGCGAACCGCCCTTTTTCCTCGACCTCGCCCAGCGTGGCGCCGACTTCCTGATCGCCATCAAACACAGTCGCCGCACGGGTTTTCAGTTCATCAGAGACAGGCTGACCTACGGTCGCCGGATTCCTTGGTGCACCAGCAAACGGGAGCTGAAACAGGGCCGCGACATCACCTGGACCCTGCAGGCCATGCCGCCGCCGGAGTGGGTGATGGAACAGTGGCCAGGCAGCGCCACGATCATGGCGGTGCGCAGCCACAGGATCCGCGACGGCAAGCCAATCGACGAGACCCGCTACTACGTCACGAGCCAGAGGACCAGCCCCAAGGCGCTGCTGCAGCATGGGAGAGCGCTGGTCCATCGAGAACCGCTGGCACTGGGTCCGCGGCGTGCCGCTGCGCGAATACGCCGATCGCTACCGGGAGACCAACGGGGTTCAGATCCTGGCAACGCTGCGGAGCCTGGCGATCAATGCGTTGCGGTTGGAGGGGATCTGGTCGATCACAGAAGGCATCGCCGCCCTGGCTCACGACATCAAGGACCTGCTGACGCTGCTGGGGTGGAGCCCCGCGGCGGAGACGCCCTCAGGATGACTTCTGATAAGCCCTGCCCCCTGCGGCTGCATCGCCACACGCTGGCTGAGCTGCTGCGCTGCCATGTGGCCGCCTGCCCCCACCGGCAATGTCCTGGTGCGCCCCAACCTGGAGCTGCTGGAGCGCTTCAGCCGCCCCGAGGCCTGGAACCAACTCAGCCCCGACGAGCATCAGGCGCTGGCCACCACCCTGGCGCCGCTGCCGTCGGCCTACGCCAAGCAGCAGGGCGACACCGACGCCGACGCGCGCCGCTTTGACCTACTCCTCTACAACCAGCAGCTCGCCTTGCTGCGCGGCGAGCCACGCTTCCAGCGCCTCCAGCTGCAGCTGCGCGAGCTGGCCGCCCAGCTGGAGGCGCGCCCCAACATCCCCCAGATGGTGGCCGAGCTGGAGCTGATTCGTGATCAGTTGCGCAATGAACGGTGGCAGGACGTGACCTTGCCGAGCTCGAGGAGGTGCGGCGGCGCCTGCGGAGCCTGATCGGCCTGATCGAAATCGACGGCAAAGAACCCCTCTACACCAACTTCGCCGATGAGCTCGGAGAGCTGCGCGAGCTCGATGCCGCCGCCCTGTTCATCCGCTCGCTGGTGGGCCTCGATCGCATCGCCGCCAAGGAGCTGTTCGCCGACTTCTTCGCCGAAGGCACCCACACCGCCAACCAGATCCGCTAAATCGACGAGCTCACCAGCCGCGGCGTGATGGATCCCGCCCGCCTCTACGACCCGCCCTTCAGCGACCTGGCCCCCACCGGCCCGGAAGGGCTGTTCGCCGAGGAGGACGTTGACAGGATCTGCCACCATCTCGATCTCATCCACACCAGGGCCACGGCTGCACAGGCGGCCTGAACAGCCCTTCGCCAGCGTGTCGCTCGTTCAGGAAGCAGCCCTTCACCAGCTCCAACAGGCACGGCCAGACTGTTCACGTGTCCTTCAGCCCGATGCCCAAGCGCCTGATCATTTCCGACAACCCTGAGGACCCGGGCAACCCGCTGATGCTGGATGGCGCGGCGATCGACGCGGCGGCCAGGGATCCGGCGGCGATCGGCAAGGTGATGGTGGATCAGGTGTGGGCCGAGGGGACGGATCCCACCGGTGGGGCCCTCTACTACGAGCGGCGCACGAATCGGCACCGGCGCCTCCAGGCGTTCGAGACGGGCCACGAGGATTTCATGACCGGCGGCTGGGTGCGGGTGCTGGTGAGCGCCGAGCAGCGTCAGCACGACCGGGAGGGGATGGAGCGGGCGTCGGCCGACGGCCTGGTCTGCCAGCACGGGACCCACCGGGGCGTGCTGCTGGTGGAGTTCCTGGATCGGGACTGGGGAGGGGAGGCGCCGCAGGGTTGAGCGGCCCCAGGGCGAAGCTCCTGCCACGATGGCCTCCGCAGCGTTCCGCCGCCGGGCGTGACGCCAGCCCGGGCGCGGGGCCACACCACTGAGGTTCTTGAAAAGCAAGGCAAGGGCGGCAGGCTTCTGCACCGGTCGCGGGCCCGCTGGAGGCGGATCGAGGCGCTGCTGCGCGGAGCCCCACTGCCGCGGCGACAGCGGGAATGGGGGCAGGTGCGGTGGGGGTGGAGTTTTCCTCTGCCGAGCAGGGGCTTTGGGCCGAAAACCCTTATTGAGAACAGGAAGCGGGCGGCGGGAATCGAACCCGCATCATCAGCTTGGAAGGCTGAGCCATAAATCGCCCAGTCTCATTGCTAGAGCTAGCTTCTCAACAGCAGAAAAGCCCTATGTGAGATGTTTGGTGAGATGTTTTGCCCCTGAAAGCCACCTAACGGACTGGAAGGCCTCGGAGCTGGCCCATCAAACAAAAGGCGGCCGAGACCGGCGTGGGACGCGCGAGACCACCCGCTGACCAATAGGCGCCTTGTTCAAGGGAAGGGGAGCGTTCTTGAATTAGGCGCAGGCGAATTCAAGGCTCGAGCAGAAGTCCCCACGTCCTCGCGCGGCGCTGGGGGTACCGAACCGCTCTGGTTGTTCTGCTCCACCGGGCTCGGCCATGAAGACGGCAATGCCGCAAAGCTCTGCAGACACCGCAGGGCTCCGGTCGGCGACGGCAGTCCTTCAGCGTGCCACGGCTGCGCCGTGGCGTGCATCGGCCAGCCGCCGCCGCTCTCCGCTCCGGGGCCGGTGTGGGGGTGGCGGGCATGGCTGCCCTCCCGCGGCTGCGGTGGCCGGGCAGTTGCCCCGTGCATGGAGCTGGGGTGCTGCCCCAAGTTTCCTCGCGCGGCTGCGCGGCCGGTTGGGCATTCAGGGCTGAATCTGTTGGGGGTTGTTTATCTGTCTCCAGGCCCGCCTGCGCATCGTGTCGCCTTGCATAGATCCATTGCCCTGCAGCGGCTCTGCCGGTCCTGTAGTGCGTTTGCACTGGTAGAATGAAGGTTGCGCCAAAGGCCACGAGCCCATCGCCTGCGGCAACGAAATCCTCGGACAACTTGCCCCGTTCGTTTGTTCTGTAGCCCATGAGCTTGTCCTCTGCTGCAGTGGCCCAGGCCGCTGCATTGCCGCTTTCCGGTCTTCTTCCTCCGCCGGTGCTGGCCCATCGCTCGGTCGTCATCGTTGCGGCCGGCGGTCGCGATCTCTCCTGGCCTCAGGAGCGCATCGACGCCGCTCTCCTCCAGCGCAGTGCCGGCCGGCCTGTCCATCTGCTGCTCCATGGCAGTGCCCGTGGCGCCGATCAGGCCATCGGCCGTGCCGCCCATCAGCTCGGCTGGCGGGTCCAGTCCCTCGCCGCTGATTGGCGCCGCCATGGCCGCGCTGCCGGTCCGATCCGCAATCGCCTCCTGCTGGAGCAGGCCCTGGTGGAGGCCCAGGCCCACACCTCCCCGGCATTCAGCGCTTCGGTGCTGGTGATCGCCTTCCCCGGTGGGGCAGGTACGGCCTCGCTGGTGCAGCAAGCCCGCCGCTGCTCCTCCCGCTCGCCGGTGCCGGTGGTGGTGATGGAAGTGCCGCCGCCCTTCTCGCCGGAGCCCCTCGCCGCCTGAGCGGTGGTCGCCGCCTCGTTCTTCTCGTCCCTTATCCCCAGTCACCACCCCATGGCCGTTCTCACTGCCCCCGCCGCTCCTGTCTTCCCGGCTCTCCCTCAGGCCGCCGGGCCGTCCTGCTCCCTGCAGCGCTCCGGTTCCCTCTGGCAGTTGGGCATCGAGGCCCAGGAGCTCACCACCGCCATCGGCCAGCTTGCTGAGCAGCTGGAAGGCGACGACGACACCCGCGCCCAGGCCCTCGGCGAGCTGGAGGCTGCCCTGCTCGCGGAAGAAGGCAACAAGGCCGCCCTGGCGGCCAAGGCCGATGCCACCTGCTGGGTGATCGAGCACCTCCGCGGCCAGGCCGCCTATCGCCAGCAGCAGGCCAAGCGGCTCACCGAGCTGTCCCGGTCCGACGCCGGCCGGGCCGATGCCCTGGAGGAATCGCTGGTGCTGGTGCTTACCCGGCTGCAGCCCACGGCCACCCGTTTCTCGTTCCCCAACCACGAGCTCAGCAGCCGCAAGTCGCAGGCGGTCGAGATCGAAAGCGAGGCCCTGCTCGATCCCGAGTGGCTCTGCGTCAAAACCACCTTCTCGGCCGACAAGACCGCCATCAAGGCAGCCCTCAAAGCAGGCCAGCAGATCACCGGCGCCCAGCTTGTCTCCCGCCGCTCCTGGCGCATCTGCTGAGGGGCCATAGGCCCCCTGCAAATGGGGTTCCGGTCGAGATGCCGGGGCCCTCTCCTCTCCTCACACCATTGTTTCCATCGCCATGACCGTCGCCGCTCCTTCCGCCAACGGGGCCAGCACCACCAGCCGCCCTGCTGCTCCTCGACCCAGCCAGAGGCCGCCATCGGCACTGGAGCTGACCCGCTCCGCTGATCGCAGCGAGGCGCTCCCTGCCGCCGCGCCGGAATCCACGTCGGCCGCCGTCTCGATTCAGCCCCCAGGCTTCTCCCCCGAGCAGCTCGCCGCCCTCTCCGCCCCGCTGGATCGGGCCAACGTCCGCCAGCGGGAGCAGGGCCGCAGCCGCGTGAGCTATTTGGAGGGTTGGCAGGTGATCGCGGAGGCCAACCGCATCTTTGGTTTCGACGGCTGGCAGCGCCAGACCATCGCGGTCCGCTGCGTCGCCCAGGCCGAACGCACGATCGGCAGGGATCAGAAGCCCGGTTGGGGCGTCACCTACACCGCCCGCGTGCGCGTCACCGTCACCGCCGGTGGGCTCGCACCCCTGGTTCGGGAGGGCAGTGGCGCCGGGCACGGCATTGACGTGGACCTCGGGCAGGCCCATGAATCCGCGCTCAAGGAAGCGGAGACCGATGCCATGAAGCGGGCCCTGATGACCTTCGGGAATCCGTTTGGCCTCGCCCTCTACGACAAGGCGCAGCGGCAGGTCAGCACCGGAGTGGGCCAGGGTGATGGGCCCCAGCGTCAAGCAGGGCAGCGGTCTTCTCTGAGTCGGCCGGAAGCTGGTGCTCCCGCCACCACTGCTTCCCCGGCTCAGGGGCGCTCCAAGGCCTCGACGTCTACGCCATCAGCCCCGGCCGACTCCGGCCAGGTGGCCCTCGATGCCGAAACGATCCAGCACCTCCACAGCACCCTGCGGGCTCTCCCGCGGCCCCAGCTGGAGAGCCTCACCCGTGCCTTCCGCAAACGGTTCCAGGTGCCCGAGGAGGCGGTGACGATCGCCGATCGGATCAACCAGAAGTGCCACCACGACTGGATTGAGGCGTTTCTCGTCCAGCAGTAGTCACCGGCAGAGGGGGGCTCCACCAGCCTGGGGCCCTATCGGATCGCCCGACTATCCCAGGGTCAGCCGGCTGCACAGGTCTGGAGCTCGAGCGAGAGCTCGGAGAGCTGTTCAGCCACTTGATACCGGACTTCCTCACTCTGCTGACTCAGCGGCAGCACCTCCAGACATGGGCTCCCAGACGTGAGGCTGATCTCCTGGCCCTTCATCAATGGCAGAAGCCTGGGATCCTCAAAGTTGGCGCTGGTCGCAAAGACCAGGTGCCTGTCGTGATCCGCATCAAAGACGTAGCCCACGACGTAGAACGTCCCGTCGGGACTGGTCGCGCTGGTCACCACCTCGTGGAGAACAGCTCGCGTTGGTTGCATCGCCATCGCTTGGACTCCTCTTCAAACGAGGGGGCTGGTGCGGCACCACAGCCACACCCAGGTGGATGCAGAGGGGTGCGCCGCGTCTTCACTCGATCGCTTCTGGCAGAGCGAAGAACGGGAGGAAGTGGACTGGTCGGGCGGCGTGGAAGGCCCGGAATCACTGGCCATGGGCTGACTGCAAAGTCATGAACAAGGGACCGCATGGGTAGAAGCAGAGGGCTCCAACTCCCCCCGGCCTTTCTCGTTCCGAAAGGCCAGCCCCGCGGACTTCAAGGTCTAACACCGGGTTTTGGGGACGGACACCACCGGTAGCGTCAAGCGCCTTTACGACTTGCCACATTTGGTGGTCAGCCGTAGGATCGCCCCACTTGGAGGGTTGGCTCCGAGAGTTGTCGCGATAGGGCATCCCGAGAACCGCCGCAACCTGCCGCCAGACCCGAAATTGAGAGCCCCTGCGCCGCAACGGTTCTCATTCGCTCTCAATAAAGGCTTGTGCCAGTCGAAAAACTGCCCCCCCATATCGCCTTGCGCCGCGCCCAGGCCATGCCGAGCGAGCGCGAGCCCATTCCAGCGACTCCTTGATAGTACGCTTGTACTTCCATGGAGTCGCTGATGGCGCTTCATCGTCCACGCTCAGTAGGGCCTGTCGATCGAATCGATTTGCCAGCCGAGGAGTGGCCCTTCCTGGACCAGGAGGTGCTGGTGCAGGCCAGGAGCCGCAAGGTCTGCATGACCTGCCACTGGTTTCAGCACCAAGCCGGTGTCAACTGCATCCCCCTGCTCACCTGCCAGCTGCACCAGGGCCTGATCGCCCACGGCGAGCACCTCATCAGCCGTTGCCAAGGTTGGACCGATGACATGGCCCGCCAGGCGGGCAGGGCACCGGACGTGGCTTGATCTGCCATGGACGACGAGCACGCTGTAACCCGGCTGGGCCGGCTGAACTGCATCGATCCACCAGAGGAGGTGCGTCAGGCAGGGGGCGGTCATGGGGGGCTGGCCATGGGGCTGGTGATCACGCCACTCGGCCTGCCCCGGCTTGCGCACCGCGCAAGGGCTGACGCGAGTCGCTGCGCGACCCTTGCGCGGCGCAGGCGGCGCCGGGGCTGAACGGCGGTGTCGTTCGCCAGCCCAGCCATGGCCGCCACTCCCCTGGTCCGCTCCTGCCCGATCCGCATCATCTCGGTGCACTTGCTCGACGCCGCCGGCCAGCTGCTGCGGGTGCTGTTCCTCGATCGCGAGGGGCATATCAGCGCCCAGCCGCACTACGTGCCCAGGGCCGAGGCCCTGATCCTGGCTGCTAATCAGCAGCGGGTGCTTGGCCCCCAGGCCAGGGTGCACGTGCTCTGAGGCGCCAGCGCCTCTCCCGGCTGGCACTGCCGGCCGGGATGCCATCGGACCCTGTCATCAGCTACCCGGATCGCCGAGGACTGGGTATAAAACTGGCAATCGGGGCAGCCCATGCCCGGCTACGCCATCAGCACGATCACCGAGGCGGCTTTATCTGTCGGAGCAGCAGGCAGGGCCCTGAGCCTCGGGGCGGCGATTGTTGGATAGCGGATGCCGATCCCTGCCTTCGATCGATTTGGCCTGCTGCCTGGTGGCATTCATGAGTGCACCATCAAGGAGGTTGAGGTGGACCTGGCCTGGAATGACGATCGCCGCCGCCTGACAGCCCAGCTGCAGGAGTTCATCACCGTTGAGTTGGCACCGCGGTTTGCCGTGGTCCCTCCTGTTGTTCTCGATGGCAGTTATGTGAGCAAGAAGGCCAGCCCGAGCAACATCAACCTGGTGCTGGAGCTGAGCAACCTCCCTGATGCCGACCAGTGGCAGGGGCAGATGCTCTTCCAGGGGAGAGCAGAGCTGTTCCGCAGCTACCAGATCGACATGCTCCCTGGCCTGAAGGGTCTCAAGCAGGACTTCGTGGATCTGTTGCAGACCTTGCGCCCCCAGACTGCCTTCGAGAAGGGTCTGCACCACGGCCACCGCAAGGGCGTGTTGAGGTTGATCTGATGGCCAGCTGGATCGACGCGATAGAGGCCAAGGCCCGCATCATTCACCAGGAGCTCCAGTCCGCTCGGGAACTGGCCAGGCGCATGGGGAAGGAGCCGGAGGAGATCACCAGTGCCTACATGGAAATGCTGGCCAAGCTCTACCGCGAGGACTTCTCCTATGCCCTGCTGGCCGACAACGCCGACCTGATCGCCCGCTACAGAGGCCCCGGTGTCGCCCATCGAGAGCCGCCTGTGTCGCTGGTGACGACGGTGTTCGGAAAGCTCCGGGCCGAGATCCAGAAGGTGGCCAAGGCGATCGCCGGCATGGAAGAGAAGAAGGTGCGCTGGCCGGCCGATCTGGACCCCCAGCTGGCGGGGGTGACCTACGGCAGCCTGGTGGTGGGCATGCGCGTGCCACGGCCTGGGGATGTGGGTGCCGACGGCCAGGCGGTACTGCCCGGGGTGAGCGATGACCTCTATCGGGCGGTGCAGACGGCCGTGCAGAGCCTGCCGGCGATTCCACGCCTGATTCAGGACGGCCAGATCAGTGAGGCCATCTACGAGCAGTTCCCCGATCCCGCTGTGCGCGACACGGTGATGGTGGCGGCCAAGCGCCTGGCACCCTCTGCACAGAACAAGGCGATCAGTGAGCTGTTCCTCAGCGGCCCGCAGCCCGATGAAGATCTGGGCCCGGCTCAGGCGCTCACCAAGCAGAGCCGCCAGATCCTGGGCCGCAGCCTCAACACCCCCAGCAGCCGGCGCCTGAAGGGCAATGGTGAGTTCGAAGGCGTGGTGCGGGAGGTGGACCTCGATGCCCGCCGCTTTGAGATCCGAGGTCGTGGGGCCAGCAGCGGCATGCGCTGCATCTACGAGCCCATCTACGACGGCGACATCATCGGCCTGCTCAATGCCGCCGTGCGTGTGAAGGGCAGCTACGAGGCTGCAGCCGATGAGCAGCCGAGGCTGGTGCGGGTGGAGCAGATCATGGTGAACAGACGGCCGGGTAAGCAGCTGAAGCTCGAGGTCGAGTCCTAGTCCTGCTCAACTCAGCCACACACATAGTGGAAATATGGTGCGGAGCGGGGGATTTGAACCCCTCCCCCTCTTGGCCCTCTCAGAACACATTCCCCAATAGACATAAACGCTATGGCCGCCACTGACTTGAATCAGGCTCCGCGGAAAGGGGTTGCAAACCACACGCTTGCTTTGAGAGTTGTTTTCCATATGCTTTAGGTCGAAGTTGGCTTGTTTAGAGCCTGAACCAAAAGACAGGGACAACCCGAGCTTGATGCCAAGAGGAATGCGTACTCCGTGAGACTCCAGTAAATGGAGTAGCGCCAATCCGAAGACTATCGCTAAGGCCGAGACAGAAGTTTCATGATTATATACCGGTCAGAGAGGCATCGCTGGGCGCCTGGTTCGGGTCTCCGTACCAGCAGCTGGATTAGATCACGATTGGATGGCCAGGCAAGTTGCGCCGCTGCAGAAGCAACAATGCGCCACCATGGTCCATGTATCAGCCCGGTTCCCGGGTCACCATTTTGATTACATCCGCCTCACCCGAAAGCGCCTTAGCCGATAATTCAATTACGTTCCATTGATGCTTGCCTAGCGAAAGTGCCTGCCGTATAGCTCGGTCACGACGTAGACGACTTCCCGTATGAAATGCAGCGCCATCAATATAGATCAAGGTATTCTTATCTCTCACCTTGAAGTCCGCCTGGCTGATTGGCCTTCCCCCAGGATCAGGGCTTACAGGCACCTGCTTCTCCACCTCAATCCCATGCTTCTCAAAAAGACGGAGGAACTTCAGTTCCAGAGGTGAGCCAACGCCTGCGTCATAGGCCTCCAGCCAGGGAGATGGATCGTCAGAATCACCTCTCTGGAGTGGCAGGGTTTCTGGCTCGGCCATCGCGAGAGTCTCCAGATCCGGCATGATGCGCGGCCAGGAGAGGTGCTCGTGGTGACGTTGATTGGTGTAGGTCTTTAGGCATCGATAACACGCGGATTCGCAGTTGGGATGATCGAGGTGATCTATGGCACGTTCTGCGACCCGATGCATATCATCGACGCAACGCTCCAGGAAGCCGCTCCCACCGACGGCGGCATCAATGAAGGTGAGCGCTCCGAACTTTCGGCTTTCTCCTGACCGTCGCTCTTCCCATTGGGGTTCCAGCTCAAAGTCAATCTCAGGACCATCGAGCATGTAGAGCTGACGCAGGCCAGTGCGGAGAGCAAAGCCAAGTGAGTAACCCCAGCGCTTGTAGTCCTCGTCCTCGAAGTTGCGAGGCAGGACAACCGTGATTCGAAGTGTCGTTGCCGGTGACTCGGTTGTGATGGCTACGGGCTTGGGTGGTTGACCACTGCGTTGGCAGCTTGGGGCATGACCGTAGGGATCAGGACCATTGGCCTTACGGGTCTTGCGCCGACCTGTCTTGTTGGGCGCGTCGTCGGGGAGCTTGAGATTCCTTCCGCAGCTGGGGCAGAGGTAGAAACCACGTGCTTGATCATGAAGTGACGGCTTGCCCTCCCGCTGGTCTGCAGCTGTGGGTGGCTTGGATTCATTGACCCAGCGGATGGTTTCTTCGGCTCGCAGTTCCGCGATCCACCCCGTCGCTAACTTGCGCCTTGCCTTCACGCGGCCATTGCGCTGTGGGTGGCACGAGACAAGCGAGCCGATGGAGAAGCGGTCCTCCTCCTGCAACACGGGGTTGTCGTCACGGATCGCCAGGAAGCCCCCGAAGCTATGGCCTGGGTAGCCACCTCCACCTCCCACAGTTTCTGTTGATCCACATCGAGGGCAGCTTGGTGATTGCCCTTCATAGCGGAGATCGCAATCCTTGCAGCGCACGTAGACCCAGTCAGGTTCTGCTGTTTTGGGATTCCAAGGGGAAGCAAGATCCAGTCCCACAACCCTCCATCGATGCCCCCGGGCATGAACCGGCGCTTCCGGTTGGTACTGCGCAATCCCAAAGCGCCGCGCCACGGTGATGCTGTCTTCCTCGTGTTCATCCCCCCAGAGCCTCAAAGTGCTTGGTGCGGATGGGAATTCATAGCCTGGGAGAATCCCAAACTCAGCAAAGCGGCGCATGGGATGGCCACTCCCCCGGTCATCGGCATCACCATCAAACCGATCATCCCGAATACCGAGGATTTTCCGTTTGAGATCCATGGCATGCGTAGCCGAGCGGTCACCCTTTCCAAACTGATTCCAAAGATCGATCGTTTCTTGTAGTTTCAGGATCTGATAGCGCACACGATCGAAGAGGTCTCTTACGCGATCAGGAAGCTGTTGAAGCGCGGCCTCCAGGGCTTCCGATGTTCCAAGACCAGCAGGGTCAAGAACGTCAGCTCCCCACGCATCCTTGGCCAGCTCAATCGCGTGGGGGAACTGCTCGACGACTGCGACAATCAGCTCATCGACCTTCTCCTGATTGACTTCGCCCTGAATGTTGATGTATTCCGCCATCCGCCCCGCAAGCCCGGGATTGGCAGCCCCAAAAGCGATGGCATGCAAGTGGCGGAGCACCACATCGCGATTGCCAAGGCCCACACCTGGGGCTGGCACTTCACCGGCAATCATCTCGGTGGGCTTGTCGAAGAAATAGCCGTCATGGGGAGTGCTGCGTGCATAGCCGAGCACGATGCCCACTCGCGATCGGCGGCCTGCTCGGCCTCCCCTCTGGGCGTAGTTGTCCGGCCGTGGGGGGATGTTGCGCATCACCACCGCATCCAGACCACCCACATCGATGCCCATCTCCAGGGTGGGTGAGCAGGCGAGGACGTTGGTGGCGCCTCTTTCCTTCGTTCCTGCCCAGCCAGGTGGCGGGCTGAATCCCGGTGGAGGAGCCTTGAAGTCTTCTTCCAGGGCTATCCGGTCGTCGCCAGTGATCTGTGCTGTGTGCTCACCAGCTGCGAGAGGCATCAGGTCTGCCTTCTCAATCCGCTGCACGTAGCGATTGCGTTGGACTTCCTCTTCCGGCCAGGCTTCCAGGACGCCGTGGCAGCTCGGGCAGGGGCTGCCAATCGGCGCCCAGGGCATGCGCACATTGCAGATGGAGCACCGACGGCGGTCTTCTGCGGCCACGAGCTCCAGGCTCGCCACATCCCCATTCACTTGGAGCAGACGCCGCGCCTGCCGATGCCCATGCAGCTGCTGGGCATGGATCAGCCGGGGCCCCTTGGTGAGTAGCTCCAGTAGTTCCACCATCAGCTCAACATTGGGCTCAGGTCCACCGAAGCGGCTCACCAGGTGCCTCAGCTTCCGCTCGAGGCTGGGCCCCCGGCCTCCTGCCTTAGGGCGACGCCAGGCATTTAGCTTGGAGATCCCTGCGGGAGCCTCAGCGTCTTCCTGGTAAGCCAGGGGCTGGCCATCCGCTTCGCAGGCGTATCCGCAGGGGTTCTTGATGCGGCGCTCCCAATCGGCAGGCCCTCGGAACTCCTCGGGACAGCTGGGACTGGCGGGGTGATGGCAGAGCATCGGCCTCGAGAGTGCCCCCCTGCGCCGCATTTCATCGAGCAGGCAACGGCAGACGTAGGCGAGCTGCTCCTTGGTCAGGCCCAGAGCCGCAGCAAGGCTGGCTCCGTTCTTGTTGATATGGGCCTCCAGATGCTCGTAGCGGATGCCCACCAGGCCCAGATTGAGCAGCGATGCCCGATAACCGGCGCTGACGGCAAGATCGTCCAGCAGGGGAGCCTCCTCCCATGCCTTTGCCTTGGCCCTTATTGCAGGTGCCAGATACTGTGCATCGTCGTAGTCCTTGGTGTTGGGGTTGTCGCCACGCTCTACCCCGTAGGCCACCAGCTTTGTGAGCAGTTCTTCGATGCTTCCGCGAGACTCCGGGCTCTCTTTGAGGGCTTGCATCAGCAGGCGGCGCATGCGGTCGTAGCGGCCGGCGTAGCTGATGAAGCGAGCCTGGTGAGCGGCGTCCTGGCGGCTGTCAGAGAAAATCAGCAGCCGCTCCTTACCGTCATGGCCAGGGCGGTTTCGGTTCTGAACAGCCAATCCCTCACAGAGGCCCTCCGCCAACACCCGCACAGCGGCTGAGGTTCCAAGCGACACAGCCGTGAGCACGTCGTGCGCACCGGCGGTCCCGCCGCAGACAAGACAGCGATTCCTGGCTGGCGCGAGCACAGCCTTGACCGGGTAGTCGTTCTCTCCGGTGGAGAAGGAGCAGGTTGCCGGATCGAAGCTCCCCTCCAGCACCTTGCGGCCCCGCATCTGCTGCTCCACGCCCACCATCCCGGCGCGGCGCGAGGTAGACGCGTCCTCATCCAGCTCCTCCTCGTCGCTGGTTTCAAAGCGCGCCCGGTCGTAGAGCACCCATTCGTTCTGGTTGGAGCGGCTGGAGTTCGGCCGAAGTGCCTCCGCCTGGGGGCCTCCTTCACCGGAGGAGAAGCGCAGCGTGTCAGCTCCGCAGGAGCGGCAGAGGTAGAGCGGCGCTGCTGTGCTGCCGCAGCTGCACTGCTCCTCGCCCATCGGATGGAGCTTGCCGCAGGCAGGATCCACGCAGCGGGTAAATCGCCAGCCGCCGCGGATGAAGCGGTGGGCCCTCAGGCGCAGGGCCCCGGGCGTGTAATCCGGCAGGGCGGCGCCGAGCACAAGAGCAGCCTCCACCTCCTGGCGGACCTCCTCCGGATCACTGCTGCTCCGTTGCGGCACGCTGCCCTGCACTTGCTCCACGATCTGGCTCAGCGACATCGGCCGGCGAGCCAGCAGATCGTTGAGGCTCCAGAGAATGCCGCTCTGCTGGGCCAGGCTTTCCAGCGGCTGCTCCGGTGAGCCACCGCTCAGCGTTGCCAATGCCGGCCGCAGATCTGCCTCAGCGAGGGGCGTCTGAAGGTGGGGCACAGCTGGCTCCGGCGTCCAGCGGGCCAGCTCGGGGATCTGTAGTTCCCGGAGTTCCTCACCCAGCACCCGAAAGCGATCAGCCGACACACCCGTGAGCTTGCCGAGGAACTCCTGCACCGCTTCATCCCGCAGCGCCTTCACTTCTGCCGGTGTGCGTCCGGTTTCATCGATGCTCTTGATCGTGGCCGAGGTGGCCACAGGCAGCGTTTCTGGGAAGCGACGAGTGTCGCTGCGATCGTCCACCTTCCAGTCCTGACGCGCCTGGCGCAGGTGGGCCATCAGCCGGCGGAAGAGCAGAGCGATGTTGGCGCCCAGGCTGCCGCGGTAGGTATGCACCTCATCGAGCACCACAAACCTGCAGCGATGGTTCGCGAAGAGGGCATCGCGATCGGCTGGTCGTACCAGCAGGTACTCCAGCATCATGTAGTTGGTGAGCAGGATGTGAGGCGGCTTCTCCCGCAGGGCCTTGCGTTCGTCCTCCTTGGTGGAACGGTCGTAGCGGGCCACCTTCACATGGGTGTGGCCGGAATCCTTGAGGTAGTCACGAATGCGCTCCTCCTGGTCGTTGGCCAGCGCATTCATCGGGTACACCAGCAAGGCTGTCAGGCCCGACTGGGGGAAGCGCACCGAATCTTCGATGGCGTTCTGGATCACTGGAAGCAGGAAAGTCTCCGTTTTGCCGGAGCCAGTGCCAGTGGTGACTGCCAATGGCCCGGCGTCGGCCCCCAGAAGATGGCGGATCGCCTCGCTCTGGTGGAGATAGGCGGTTTCCGAGCCGGAGCGCTTCTCCATCACCTGCGCCAGGCGCACGTCGAGACCCAGCTCTCGCCAGGGGAGGCCACTCTTGAACGGTCGGTGGGCCTGGAAGAACGGCTCCTGTGCCAAGAAGCCGGCTTCATCGAGGGCAGCCTCCAGCGCTTGGCGCAACTGGGTATCCCTGGCCTGGAACTCCGTGGAGAGGTAACTGCGGTACTCCCCCAGGACCTCTTCGACGATGGTGATGGGGTTGAGGGTCATGGCCTGAGAAGGGGGAAGTGCTATCGACGGATCCTGGGTGTCTAATGACGGGACTGGGAGTGGCGGCCAGGAGGCGAGCCCTGCTCTGGTGAGGGTTTTGGGCAGGGGAGGGCGTCTTCTATCGGCTCGTCTGGAGTGCCTAACGACGGGTCAGGAGGGAAGTACCGCCGCCAGCGACGCTCGCCTTCGGGCCTGATCCGCTGGCTGGTCACCAGGACCTGCAGTGCATCGCGCAGGGTGCTGGCGGGGATTTCCGGGGCGATCCGGCTTCGGATTTCCGGCGCGCTGGCACCCGGATAGCGGCTGATGTCTTCTTCCACCAGCGCCCGCAGACGATGGGGTGCAATGCGCTTCAGGGTGGTCTGACGATCGAGACCAACCGAGCGCAGGAGGCTGGGGGTCACGAAGTAGCGGGTTGCTCGTGTACGGCCTGTCTGGCCGATGATCTGAAGATCGAGAAGACGATCCAGCCAGGGCCGGAGCGCCGCAGGCTCCGTCAACTCCAGGGCAGACGCCAGTTCTGTAGCCAACATGCCCTCGGTAGAAGCCAGATAGCCCAAGACAATTCGCTCGCGTTGCTTGAGCTGATGCTGCTGGTCAGCTGCAGCAATCAGACGAATGACGTCTGGATGCAAGACCCGCCGTGGGATTTCAACATGCACCGAGTCGATGTCTTCACGCACCCTTGGAGCTGATCGCCCACTGACAAGCAGCTTTTCATACATCAGATCAAAGCCTGTGCCCTCCCGTTCCATCAACTTGAGGTCGTGGAAGATGCGGGTCAGGCCATCGTTTCGGCGCCGGAACGTGTGCAGAATGTTGGAGGGGGTAACACCCATCGGCAGCCGTCCCACATTCACCACCTCCAGCCGGTCTGGGTGGAGGTTGAGATAAATGTCCCCTCGTTGGGTATAGGGGCGGTGCACCAGGGCGTTGACCAACAGCTCTCGCACCACGGCTTCTTCGTAGGCGGGCACCTGGGTGCGGAACATGCCCTCGGGGAATTCGTAGCTCTCGCGGAAGTCGGGGATCTCCTCCCAGATCGCATCCGGCAACTCAATGGGAGACAGGGCGTGGTCGTCCCAGCAGAACTTGTTGACCTTGACGCCCTGGTCGTCGTAGCAGATCGCCTGAATCACCGGCGCAGTGCCTAGCCTGGCGCGGTCGAAACGCTGGCCCAGCAGAAGTACGCCGAGATTGGTGAGCAGATCGCCGCTGGCGAGGTTGTAGTGATCCAGCAGTTCCTGATCGCTCTGTTCTTTCACCGTTGGCTTGACTCGATCAGAGGCCCGCAGCTGGGTGCACAGAGATTCCAGCTTCTCGGGATCGACTGCTGCTCGAGAAATCTGGAGCGTGGTCAGCGTCTCCCATGGGAATGAAGGCCTGTCATTGGCCAGGCGCAGCACTTCATCCCCAAGAATGGGCTTGCAGTCATCCCCGATGCGCAGATAGAAACGGCCATCACACGTGGAAGCGACACCGATGGCACGCTGAATGGTGAGAACGATCAGCTGACCACCATTGGCTGCGGTCTGGATCTCCGGAATCACCGTGACATTCACAGTGAGCTCTCCGATTCGCTTGCGGATGCGATCGAGAACCCGAGAATCGACGCGTTGCCCAGTTGGTGGCTGTAAATCATCGTCTTCGATGCCGATCAGCAGCTGCCCACCTGAGGCATTGGCAAAGCAGACACAGTCCTTGGCGAGTTCCTCGAAATCAGTGGATCCACCCTGTACGACACGGAGGGACTTGCGATCGAGTCGCTGGCCCTCTTCGGTGTCGATCACAGCAGTTAGCTCAGCCATCCACCCTCCGGTACCGCATCCCGCGCCGCTGGCCTTCGGTCACCGCCAGGCCCCGCTGCACCAGCTGCTGGAGATGGGGCCGGACGCCAGCAGCATCCAGACCCGTTGCCTGCTGGGCATCGCTGGAGGTAATCACGCCGCGGGAGCGGAGCAGCTCAGCGATGGTGGTGAAGGCACCATTGGCGCTTGGGGATGATGTAGCTGAAAGCCTGTGCTGGTTGGGAAGAGCCGCTGTAGACAAGGAAGCTCTGACTGGCGGCTGAACCAGCCTCAGGGACTCGGCAGCAGCCCCATCAAAGAGGGGTCCAAGGCCTGTAGCTGCCTGCCCGGGGATCGTAAGATCGATGACAGGCTGAGGGAGATTGTTATTGAGAGGGATGTTCCAATATGGATCATATCTCTTTGCGAAGGAATCAATGCCGGATTCACGGAGATCATCGAAGGCGTTAAGGCATAAGAATGGCGCCTTCGGATTGCTACTGTGACTGAAAGACGAGAGAAGATGCTCGTATTGCTGGCGACTCAGTCCGTACGCATCCGCCACAAGAGCGTCGACAGCAGCACGAATGCTCCAGCAATCTTTCTTACTACCCAAAACTGGCCAAGTTTCTTGAGGGCCCTCCTCACGCCAAATGTCTCCTAACTGCTCTTTCCATAATGAGGAGTATCCAGCGTGATTACAGGAAAGGCGAAGTGCTGCATGAGCGAGAAAGACTTGTACCTCATTGGCCACATTAGGCATTGGGCAGCCATTGAGTATAAATAGATTTACTGTGGCCTGAACCTTCATGCGCAATGCGAAATCAAATGCAAACGAGTTTGCTATAGCCAAAAAAACAAGTGCGTGCCAGCTTGGTCTTTCGGATGGGTGGCGCTCACACGGAGCCTTGTTGCCACATACAATCCCAGGAGGTAAAATGCAGAATATGCCAGTTCTTTCGTTCGTTGAACTGGCAATATCTCGAAACGCCAGCCGGTAATGCTGCGCAGGTATGAGCCATCCCGGCTTGTCGGCAATCGCTTGTATTGAAACAAGATAGCGAGTAGGGGCTTCCCAGTGATCAGTGTATTGATGGAATGTCTTGCCTTCGTGTAGAAGCAAAAAACCCCTAGCTCGCAGACTTGCCGCGACCTCTGGATCGCGGCCATCAGAGCCTGGATTAACTACATTATCTCCAGACGTGAAGTAGTGAGCTCCTTTAGACATATCAATTTCAACGCCACAGCGAACGGAGTGCTTATGAGAGAATATGCCAACAGATTCACCAGACAAGAACAGGGTCTTTGCGACTTCGGAATCTTCTGCCATTCTTGGCTCTAGAAAAGTGTAGTAGCCCGCTCCGGTTCGTTCCACAAACTCTCGGCTGTAGTTGAGCCGCTCTGAGCCGTCGAACAAGCGCTCCAGGTAATGCCAGTAAAAACCACAGCTAAACTGAGATGTGCCAGCCGGATCTTTTCCTGCGACTACGGTTGCAAACTTGAAGCTTCGATGAATGTCAAATAACTTCTTTCGATTTTCAAATGAAAAGCAGTATTTTAGATCCATTGATTCCAGATATAGCCTCCTGATTCCAGTGGCGCTTTGATTGGCATGAAATGCTGATGGGAAGACCTGCCCTGTTAGTCCTCTACGGCGCAAAAGGCTGCTCGCTCGCTCGGCAAAGAACTGCCATAGATCACTGATCGCTCCACTTGACTTTCCTTCTGCTTGCTTGCCTACGTGGCTTACGAGCTTTGAGGTAATCCGCTTGGCTTGCTCAAAGTCTTCAGCATAACGTTCCCAGGCGCTGGCAATCTCGGGAGTTTCGGCAAGTGTGCGTTCAACACTTGCGCGCTCCTTGCGTGTTGCTGCATCCAAAACTCGAAGGTCGTAAGCGGCAAAGAATTCCTTCGCATAGGGCTGCATGGCATCCCATGGTGGGTTGCCGACAATGACATCGAAACCTCTCTTTTCATGATCCCTCGTTCCGAAAACTTCAGGAAAGGCAAATTCAAATGCTAGTGACGATATTCCTTTGTCTCTCATTGCACGTAGTGTCTCCTTGCGTTGGAGAATTTCATCTGTACTCTTTCTATCGGCAATCGCCTGTGCTAGTAGCTGATAGCTCACATCGTCACATTCGTCCCCCAGCATGACTCCGCCGCTCCAGGCCTGTGCCAATGTCTTGAGCGGTGCCAAGGCGGCGTCCAATTTTGCCTTGGCCGATTCCTTCTGATGTAGATCAGCCAGATCCTTGCCAACACTGGCTTCCAGATCCCGCACGTGCACAAGCGCAGCAGCCAGTGTGTCTTCCAGCCGTTGCGTCAAGCCTTGAGCAAACAGATCATCCAAGCGCCCACCACTCTTGGGATAAGTCAGTAGGTGCTCGAAGAATGGCCCTGTGAGTGAGTCGCCGCAGATCAGGCGGTGATCCAGGAAGGTGAGCGGCAAGCCCTCGGCGTAGCTCTCCAGCCACAGCGATAGCTTGGCCAGCTCCACTGCCAAAGGGTTCTTATCCACCCCGTAGAGGCAATGCACGGCCACCAGGCGCCGGCACATCGCCTCGGCTTTCTTCTGCGAGAGGCCGCTCTCCTCTCCCTCGGTTGCCCGGCTGGGGAGATAGGCCAGCAGTTCGTTGTTCGGATCCGGCAGGTCTTCCACACGTTGTCGCAGCTCGGCTGCTTGGGCCAGCAGAGCCTCCCGTTCGACTCCCTCAGCCTTCTCTGCTTGCTCCTCCGCTTGGACGGCCAGCTCATCGCAGAGGCGGCAGGCTTCATAAAGCCCTTCACCCAGGAAGCGGCAGGCCTCCACCAGGAAGTGGCCGCTACCCATGGCGGCATCGAGCACCTTGAGCTTCAGGATCAGCGCCGGCTGCGGGTTGTCCCTGGGGCTGCATTCCGCCAGCAGCACACCCAAGGTTTCCTGCACCAGGAACCGCACGAAGGGATGGGGGGTGTAGTAGCTGCCGCTGGCCTTGCGACCCAGGCCCACCCGCAGGAAGAAGCGATCGGCGGCGATCTCTTCGATGAACTCCACCTTGGTCTTGCTGCCTGAAGCAGCCCGACCTCGTATGGGAGCTTGTTCGTCCTCGTCTCCCTCCTCTTCGTCCTCTCCGGTCTCTTCCTGATCGCTCGCCTGAACCGGATTGCTGCGGTAAGGGTCGCCCTGGGCAACCGGCACCACCACCTCGAGCTTGGCCCGGCGCAGACGGCACATCGGTTCGCTGCTGATCCCCGGCTCCAGTTCCAGCAGGGATTCGTAGACCCGGCCCAGGTCTTCCACATCCAGGGCGCCGTAGTGCACCCGCTCCCGCATGGTCACGCCTTCGCCGGGCGTCCAGAGCAGGGCATCGAGCAAGCGCGCCACCGCCTGCTCGCCCCACTGCAGCTGATCCAGCAGCGGGGTGGCGTCGCGCCCAAACAGCATCCCGCCCAGCGGTTTGATCTCCAGTTCGCTGGAGCTCATGCCCTCGGCGAACAAGCGCCAGAGGGTGCGCAGCCCGGCCTCAAGAAAGCCACCACTCTCTTTCCCCTCATCCAGAACCCGACGCACCAGATCAGCGAGTGCCGTATTGGGCGAGTACGTGTTCCGCCACAGGCTGGTGGCGGCAAAACTGAAGGCCCGAGCCGGATCCGCTGAGGACTCCAGCTTGAAAACAAACAGCAACCGGTAGACAGTGATCAGGCCCTCGCCCCAAAGCTGTTGGGCCAGCTGCTGCCGATCGCTCCGGTTTGCCAGCGCCTGGGCATTGGCCGGATGCTCCAACACCTCCTGCAGAAAGCCCTCGATCGCGCGACGTGCCTGCAGCCGCAACTTCTTGGTGACGCTGCTCTGGGCCAACCGAGCCGCTTCCGTGAGATCTGGCAGCGCCGCCACACCGGCGGGGGAAGCCAGGGCCAGGAGCAAGCGATAGGAATCCGGCAACGCCCGGGCTGCCCGCCAGCCACCGGCGCGATCCAGGCGGATGCTGATGTGGCTGTCGGGTCGGGCGGGATCACAGAGCAGGATCCGTAGCTCTTCCCCATCGCTCAGCAGGCCCATCCGTTCACCACTGGCCAGCAGCACCCGCTGAGCCACGCGGCTGGGACTGAATCGATAGGCCCGGCCCCGCCGGTTGGGAGCGTCCAGATCGGTCCCGAGGCTCACCGTCCAGGCCCTCAGGCGCTGGCCTTCTGCTGTGGTGAACAACCAGCCGCCATCTTCCGCACCCTCGCGGGTGATCACCTCTGCTTGCCGCTCCAGGGCGCTGTAACCGAGGCGCTCCACCAGAGGCTCCAGCACGTGATTGGCCACGCGGCGATCGCCGCCCTGCTCCCCGAGCTGGCGCAGCTTGCGCCGCAATACGTCCCAGCGTTCCTCCAGGGCACGCCCCTCGGCGCCAGTGGTTTTGGCCAGCAGATTCCGCTTGCTGAGCTCACGTTCGAGCTGGAACTTCACAAACGGTTCCGGCAACGCCGGACCGTGGAAGGTGCAGTCACGCAGCTCCAGAGCCATCAGCCCAGCCCTCCGTCCTGCATCAGTGCCACAGGCACAGGTGCCCTGGGCACGAGCATCAGCAGCCCCAGCGGTTGCGGTTCCAGGGTGCGCAGCTGCGCGCGCTGCCCCAACTCCTTCTGGCGGTCGCGCAAGAGTCGCAGCACCCCATCGGCTTCCCGCCTCTGCGCGGGGGCGTTGCTGCCGTCTGTGGCAAAACCTGCCAGTCGCTCAGCCGGGTCATCGCTGACCTGCCAGCTCGCCAAGCCCCCACTGCCGCCAAACAGATCTGTCTGCGCTTGTTGCACCACGCCACAGATCGTGTCTGCCCGGGAGCGCAGCCAATCCTCCAGATCCCGTTGCTCCCGTTGCAGCTGCTGCGCGTGCTCCTTGCTGGCCGGTTCAGCGATGGCCGCAAAGGCCTCGGCGACCGCCTGCTGGGCTTGCTGTCGCGCCTGTTCCCCCCAGCTCGAAAAGTGCTGCTCCCAGAGGTCAGCGGTGCGGATCGGTTCCCCAGCCGTCACCGTCTGCAGCCAGGCCTCCGGTTCCGCCAGCTCCTCGATCGATCCAGTGGCATCGATGCGCAGCGCCAGCACCCGCTCCAGTTCATGGCCTCGGTCGCTCTCCAGCACGCCGAGGAAGGTGCAGAGGAGCGCGGGCGCAGGGATGTCCAGTCCGATGGCGCTGACGCGCCGATCCAGCCAGGCGTCCGTGTCCCCGAAGCGCAGATTGCGCACGCGATCCAGGGCTCTGCGCACGATCGGATGGGCCCGACCGAGGTAGCCCAAATCCCGACCGGCCTCATCGCGGCAGCGTTTGGCATCGCTGGTGAGACGCAACTCCCGCTTCTCAGCGTCGAAACCGGGGATGTCGCGCAGGCCGTGGGTCCAGGTTGTGGGCAGTCGCAACACCACATCGGCACCAGCACCAGAGCTTCCTGCCACTGGTGTGATGGTTCCGCCATCGGCTTCGAGGGCCTGGCAGACGAATTCCATCAGCTCCACCGCTCCCAGCCGCTCGCCTTCCGATCGGGCCTGCTCGGCTTCTGCCAGCAGCCGCGCCTCGGCGTTGAGGCCCACCTCACCAAGCCAGCTGCTGGTCTTGGCGGCTTTCTCGTAACCCGCCATGGCGCGCTCCACCTCTGCAAGCAGATCGCGGTAGGCGGCTGAGCCGGTGTCTTCCTCCGCGGCATCATCCAGCTTGCGAATCTCCCGTCCTGGCGTCGCAAAGAGCGTCTCCTCTTCCTCTCCCAGGCCCTCCAGCAATCTCACGGTCTGGGCGTCTTCTGTGGTGATGCCGCCGAGGGTGTTGGGCACGAAGGTGAGTCGCGCCCGCTGCCGCTCGTACTTGGCCACCAACCGCAACAGCAGCCGCTCCTCGAAGGTTCCCGCCAGGTAGAGGTAACGCACATCGGGATCACTGCGCTGGCCGTAGCGGTCGATGCGGCCGTTGCGCTGCTCCAGCCGGTTGGGGTTGTAGGGCAACTCCAGGTGGATCAGGTGATGGCAGCGTTCGTGCAGGTTCAGGCCTTCCGCGGTGGCATCGGTGCTCACCAGCACCAGTCCGTCCTGATGGCTGAAACGCTCGGTGATCGAACTGCGCTCCTGGGCGTGCTCAGGGCGGCCACTCACAGCCAGCACCTCGCCGTCGAGGTCACCCTGGCTTACTGCGTTCTCCAGGAAGGCCACCAAGGCGTCCTGGCTATCGGTGTATTCCGTGTAGATGAGGACATTGGCCCCAGGGGAGGCCTGGCGGATGGTCTGCAGTTCCCGCAGGGCCAGCCGCAGCTTCGGGTCTTCATCCAGGGCAGCCTCTGCCATCTCCACCAACCCGTCCAGTGCCTCGCCGGTGTTGGCGATGCGTCGGCCGCGGTCGCGTTCGCGCCGCTGGGTGCGGAGCAGATCCTCGATCCGGCCGACGATGTCCTCCAGGCCGGTTTCCGTGAGGTCGGCCGCCATGTCTTCCGCTTCCAAGGCAGCGCGGTCCTGCTCCTCCTCAAACGAAAGCGAGCCATATCGCTCCAGCCGCTGCTGGTATTCCCGCAGACTGCGCAGCCGCTGTTTTCGTGTTTCGGCGTCGCTGATCCGGCTGCTGACCAGCTCGCGATAGCGATCGCGGATCACGCCCAGCGTGTTGCGGCAAGCCGCCACCGTGGACACCGAGCGCTTGAGCAGCGATACAAAGGCCAGCACCTCCCCGAAGCGTCGTTGTCTCACCGCCTGCCGCAGGCGAGGTGCCACCGCCGCCAGCAGCGCCTGTTGGAATGCTGTGAATACCGGCTGCTCAGCCGCGCTGAAGACCACGGCACGCGGGGCCACCTGGCGGGTTCGGAACAGCGGCTCCCCGGTTTCGGGGTCCTTGATGTGGTTTTTCAGACGGCGCACCACGTGCTGGCGGTACCGCTCTGCCCTCAATCCACCGCGGCCATCCACCAAGCTCGGATCGAGCAGCTCCACCAGCGAGGCGAAGTGCGGATCGAAGCCATCGTGCGGGGTTGCCGTCAGCAGAAGGAGCCCATCACAGCGCGAGGCCAGCACCTCGGCCAGGCGCCGCCGCCTGGAGTCCTCCCAGTCGCCGCTGCTGCCCAGCCGCACGCAGTGGTGCGCCTCATCGAGGATCACCAGATCCCACACGGTGCGCTCCAGCTCCTGCAGCACCTTCTCCTGCTTGGCGAAGTCCACCGAGGTGAGGCAGAAGGAAACGTGATCGAAGGGATTGGCTCCCAGCACCAGTTCGCGGCGACGCTCCTGGAGCTCCCCCGCGCTGCGAACGGTCTCAAAGCGCAGCCCGAAGCGTTCCCGCATCTCCCGCTGCCACTGCTCCAGCAACGGGCCGGCCGGCGACACGATCAGAATCCGGTGAGCCCGGCGGCGGGCGATCAGCTCCGCCATCACCAGGCCCGCCTCAATCGTCTTGCCCAGGCCCACACCGTCGGCCAGCAGCAGCCGTGGGCGGCTCATCCGCAGGGCACGCATCACCGGCACCAGCTGGTAAGGCGCGATGTCGAGCCGCCCGGGTTGCACCGCCAGCAAGGCCGATGGGCCTAGCGACTGCTCCAGCAGAAAGGCGTCATGGAACAGCTGCCACTGGCGCAGCCGGCCAGCGCGGCGCGGATCGAAGTCGGTGGTGATCGGTCGGATCGCCTCGAACGGATGGAGCAGGTCCACCTCCATCCCCTGCAGGTCTCCCTGCAGACAGCGCAGCCGGTAGCGCTGCTGCTCGCCGGCAGGCTCGGTCTGGACCACCTCCCAGGCCAGGCCGCGAGCCTCCACTTGGGTGCCAGGCAAGACCAGGGTCAAGAGCAAATCAGCAGCACTCTGAGGCTAGGACCGGCTTGTGGCAGTTAGTCACTGTGAGGCGACCAACATTTCGCCCCCACCCCAGCGCCCTGCAGGGATCAAGGTCAGCCAGAAATAATCCAGTTGCTGAATCTATGCGCTACACGCATAGTTTTGTACTTCAGCGGCAATGCCTCAGGCTGAGCAGTCCTTGGCCAGGCCCTTTGCAGCAGCGGCAGTGAGGGGTGGTTGGCCACTGGGCCGGCGCACACCCACCGGATCCCTCGGCCAGTCCTCACGCCGCGTCAAGGATCGGGCCATGCGCCCCAGGGGGGCGTCCTTGCCACAGCGCTGCGGCCGGCCGGTGGGGGTGGGGTTCTCCGCCGTCCCCAGATGGCTTCCCTCGCATCCCCCTCCCGCCGCAAGCAGCAGCCCCCAGCTCTCAGCCGTTCTGCCCTCAAGGCCCGCAATGCCCTGGTATTGGAGCACCTGCCTCTGGCTGATGCCATCGCCTCAGCCACCGCCCGTCGCCTTTTCCCGCTGGTGGAGCGGGAGGATCTGATCCAGGTGGCCCGCGAGGCCCTGGTCCGCTCCGCTCCCCGTTGCAGGGCAGGCGAGCCCGCTGGGCCCTATCTGCGCCGCTGCATCACCGGGGCCCTGCAGCACCACCTGCGCGATCGGGTGCGGCTGGTGCGCATCTCCCGCCGCGAGCACGAGAAGGGCAGCTGCCCGCTCGGCCACATCAGCCTCGATGCCACAGCCGATGGCGAGCCCTGCATGCTCGATCAGCTGGCAGCGCCAGAGGCCGAGCCGGCCATCAGCGAGGCCATGCATGGCCTGGCGCTGGAGCAGCTGGTGGAGCAGCTGCCGGCAGCCCAGGCCACGGCCCTGCGGCTCACCGTCCTCGAGGGCCTGTCGCTTCGGCAGGCGGCCACGCAGCTGGAGATCAGCTGCATGTCCGTGCAGCGGGCCCAGAAGAAGGCCATCGCAGCCCTGCGGCAGCAGCTCGCTGGAGGGGGCTGAGGCCCCTTGGCTCCGCTCTCAGCTCTGCTCGAACACCAGGGTGGAGAGCGGCCACCAGCCGCTGCCGCCTTCGTCGTAGGCCAGCTCCACCAGCGGATCGCTGTCGCTGAATTCGGTCGCCACGTTCAGCAAGGTGGCACCGGTCTCCGGGCTGATCCGATCGCGCCAGCAACGCGATCCAACGGCAGGCATGGGTGCAGAGGTTGTGCTCATGGCTCAGGGGCTCACCATCACCCGATTGCCAGTGCCGCTGTTGCTCACGGCTGCGAACTGACTGCGCTGGGGTGACCAGCAGATCGATCGCCAGCCGGTACTGGCTGGGGTGCTGCGCAAGGTCCAGCTGATGCCATCGGCGCTGGTCATGATCCGGTTGCCGCTGCCGCTGGTGGCAACGGCCACCAGCAGCTCACGCTGCGGTGCCCAGCAGAGGGCGTTCCAGGCGATATCCGCTGCGGATGTCCGGCTCGTCCAGGTGATGCCATCAGCGGAGGTCATCACCCGGTTGCCCGTGCCGCTGCTGCTCAACGCCACCAGCAGGCCGAGCTCCGCTGCCCAGCAGATGGCCACCCAGTTGTTGTTGGTGGCCGAGGTCCGCAGGGTCCAGCTGCGGCCATCGGCTGAGGTCATCACCCGCTGGCTACCGCCGGTGCTGCTCACGGCCACGAACAGCTCCAGCTGCGGTGCCCAGATCACCGATCGCCAAACCTGATCGACAGCAGCAGGGCCGGCCGTCCACTGGCTGCCATCGCTGCTGCTCATTACCCGGTTGCCCGTGCCGCTGCCGGCGACGGCCACCAGCAAACCCAGCTCGGCAGACCAACAGATGGAGGTCCAGCTGTTGTCCACCGGCGTCTGCCGCAGGGTCCAGCTGCGGCCATCCCTTGATGTCATCACCCTGCTGCCGGTGCCGCTGTTGCTCACGGCGACAAACAGCCCCAGCTCGGCTGCCCAGCAGAGCGCCACCCAGTTCTGGTCTGCGGCCGCTGGTTGGACGCTCCAGCGGATGCCATCGCTGGAGGTCATCACCCGGTTGCCGCTGCCGGTGCCGGCTACAGCCGCGTACAGCCCCAGCTCGGGCGACCAGCACACCGACTCCCAGCTGTTGTCCGCCGCCGAGCGAACGGTCGACCAGAGGATGCCGCTGCTGCCCAGCACCGCCGGCGTGCCCAGCTGCTCCGCCAGTGCCGCGACAGGCAGCTGATAGCTGCCGGCCTCAGGGCCAGCAGGGCGGGTGATCGCCAGCAGGTCGCTTGGTTGGAGCGTCATCAGGGCAAGGCGGGCAGGGTGCTGATGTCCAGCGGCATGTAGTCGCCGGCGGGCTGAGCGGTGGCCATAGCCGCCTTGAGGGCGGCGGCATCCACAGCCGCGCCCTCGCTGCCGGCGGTGAGGTCGTCGCCGCTGGCCAGCCGCAACACACCGGCAGCCGTGGTGGTGGCGGGCTCAACGCTGAGCAGCGGCTGGGCCGGATCGCTCTCGTCGATGCTCACAGGAGCAGCCACCTGGATGCGGATCACACCCGCACCATCGGGGCCCAACGCGGCGTTGGCACTCCAGCTGGTTCCGTCAAACAGCAGCAGGTCACCCTGGGCGATCTCCGCTCCGGCGAGGCCGCTCCAGCTATCCAGGGAAACACCGGAGGCGCTCGACAGGTAGACGTCTCCGACTGCGGCATCGGCCGGGGCCTCAGCCGTGGTGGGGTCGATCGCACCCCGGTAGTGCAGGGCGCCGGGGATGGCGGCGTGCAGGGTGCCATCGGCGTCCACCGATAGGTTGGTGCCGGGCTTGATCGCCCCGATCGCCGCCGCGGTGGCGGGGGTGAGCATGAACGCTTTGACCTCGTCGGCAGTGGCCCGGTAGGGCGTGCTGCCGCGCTGCACCAGCAGCAGGTCGGTGGGCTGGGGCAAAGCGCGGGAGGTGGAGCGGGTTGCGGTGCTGGTGGCCATCGGGATCAGCAAGGCGAAAGAGAAGGGGAAGAGGAATGCAACTGGCCCAAGCGATCAGGGCGGCAGGGCGCTGAGCAGGCGCAGGTCCAGAGCGAGCACCACCACCCCATCGCCAGCGGTCACGCTCACCAGCGGCGCCAGGGCCTGCACTGCGCTGACACCCCCGGACGGGGGTGGTTCAGGGGTGCCGCCGTCCTGCAGCTGGGCCTGTCCCAGAAAGATCAGTCCCTGGGGCTGGCTGCTGCTGCGGCACTGGGCAGCCAGGGCCGCCAGCACGGCGGGATCGGGGGTGGCCATCGGCGCCGCGGCGCTGCTGTTCAGCTGTTACCAGGCCCCAGCCAGGAATCCGCTGGCTGGGGAGCAGCTGGCCGAAATCAGAGCAGGGCATCGCCCAGCTCCAGGGCGGCCAGATCGGCGGCATTGTTGATGCCCTCGTTGCTGCCGCTGGCAGTGCCCGATGCACTGGCCTGGGCCTCCAGCGCCATCGCCTGCTCCACGAGTTCGGCCTTGGTCTGGCTGCCATCCAGCTCCACGCCGTAGACGGTGGAGCAGAACTCCACGATCTGGGCCTTGGTCATGGCCTGGAAGTCGGTGGGCTGTGAGGCCAGCAGAGCCTCCCCACCGCCTGCGTCGTCGCCCATGGCACCGCCAGTGGCGGTTTCAGTGGCGGGCTCCGGTTCAGTGGTGGCGGCCAACTCCGGCTCCAGGGGGGGCTCGAGGGCTGGTTCGAGGACGGGCTCGGCCTCTGGTTCGCCATCTGGGCCTGCTTCCTGAACAGGCTCTGGTTGCTCGAGCTCGGGCACCGGCGGCTCCGGCTCTGGTGCGGCCGCGTCCGGCTGCAGCTGCCAGCCCAGCGCCTGCCAGCCGGCCAGGTGCACCGGCCAGATCGAGCGGGTCACACCGTCCTTGCTGATCAGCAGCTGACTGGGCGGCAACCAGCTGCCGTCACGGCCATCGACGCCGGGATCCGGCGTCACGACCAGCCGCTGCTCCGGGCCGCCCAGCGGCACCGGGGTGGAGGCGGGGTTGTTGCTGTCGAGGGGCTGGAGCAGTTCCAGAGGCAGGGCCTCAGCACCGGCCGCCAGGGTGAGGGAGTCGAGTGGGTTGCTCATGGCGCTCACCTCACAGCCCCTGATTGGCGGTGAGCGCCACCGTCATCCCCACCGGTGAGGCCGGGGAGACGACAGCGCGCGCCAGGCGCAGGCAGGGCGGCGTGATCAGCTCGCTGTCGGCTGGGTTGATCAGCAGGGCAGCGCCGCTGATGATCGCCTCCACCTTGCCGCCAGCAGCGGGGATGGCGACGGCAGCAGCCGTGATCCAGCTGCCGGCGGTGCCATCGGCCAGCAGCGGTGCCAGCTCCAGCGTCACCGTCACCGCCTCGCTGTGACCGGGGTGGGAGGCGACGAGCACAAAGGAGCTGGTGGCATCGAGGTCGGTGCCGAGGTTCACCACATCGCCGCTGCTGCGGCTGTGTTCGTAGCAGTCGGTAGCCGAGTGGTTAATCCAGCCGACGAGCACCGTCTGGGCATCGAGCAGCCGGGTGGCTTGGGTGGTCATGGATTGGGCTCCTATGAATAATGAATGAGTGGTTCTGGGCAGTCCTCCGGGGGGTGGGGCTGGCGCTCAGGGCAGCACCAGCGGCATGGGAGCGACGTTGAACAGGCGGGCAGCGGCCTTGCGGTTGCACACCGCAAAGCCCACGTACCAATCCACCCGCGTGCGGAACACCGGTGCGTCATGCACCTCCCCGAAGTCCCGCACCGAGATGCCGTAGCGCCCCTCGAACGGGCCCTGCAGACCGCAGACCGCCGCATCACCCAGCACGCAGCAGTAGATGGAGGTGGTGTCTCCCGGTTCGTCGTAGCCGAGCACGGCATTGCCCTCGGCGTCTTCCTCCACCAGCAGGATCTCGATCCCCTCGAAATAGTGCCGCCCGTCGATCACCTCGTAGAGGTCGCCGCCGGCCTGGCGGGAGGCGGTGCTGATCTGGCGGCGGGCGGCCTTGCTGGCGATCAGCACCTTGTCGCCGCCGTAGCCGATCACGCTGTCGGTCAACGCCTCCAGCGCCAGCAGGTTGAGGGTGCTGCCGCCGTTGTCGATCGTCTGGTCCTCGCCCGGCACCAGGCGCTTGCTCAGCCCGTTGAACGCCCGCGGGTCAAAGGTGTCGTCGCCGTTGATGATCGCCGCCTCCAAAGTGAGGCGCATCGAGCGCACCTTCATCTCGGTCTGGGCAGCGCGGGCCTCGGGGCCCTGCAGGTCCACGATCGAGCGGTCCACATCCAGATCGCCCCCGAACAGGTGCACGAACTCCGAATCGGAGTTGATGACGCCGTAGCTCTGGCGGTAGCCCTCGTTGACGGCCCGAAAACCCACGCGGGGGAGTTTCGTTTCCGCCGGGAAGCTCAGCGAGCCACCCACGAGGTTGCGGAAGGGCAGGCGGCGCAGCAGCTCCCCCTCCCCAAAGGTCTTGAGCACCGCCAGCTGCTCAGCACGGCGGGCGTATTTCTGCGCCTCGATCAAGGTCAGGCCCAAGGGCACGCTCCCGGGGCCTGGCCCCAGTGACAACAGCTCCTGTTGCCAGGTGACCCACGCCCCAAACCACCGAGGAGACAGAACCGTGGTGGCCCAGCTCCTGGTGGATCGGCTACGCGCAGCCCTCCTCATGGTCCGGGCGGCCTCAAGGGCTGACGCGAGTCAGCCGGACTGGTGCGTTGGCTGCGCTGCGCTCCGCCTTGCAGAGGGGGCTGCCCCTTGACCCCGCCCGGCCTGCTTCGGGGTCTTCGCTACGCCTCCCATGGCTTCCGCATCCCGGATCCGCACCTTCCAGCTCCTGAGCTCCCGCACCCTGGAGCTGCTCTGGGAAGAGGCATCGGCCCACCGCCCCGCTCCTCTGGAGCGGCTGGAGCAGCTCTGCGCTGATCTGCTCTTTGAGCGCCAGGTGGCCACGCCAGCTTCGGTGCCCGTCTGGTGCCCCGAGAGCGAGCTGCCCTTCTGAGGGGGCGGCCCCGGCTGCGGCTGGGGCGCTCTCTTTGTGCCCGCAGCCGGCGTCCCAAAGCCAGCACTGGCAACAGGGCTCAGCAGCACCACGCCCATGGCCAGCCCCATGACCCCCGAGCGGTTCCAGGACCGCTTTGAAGCCTTTCGCGGTGAACCCCAGCAGGTTTCAGGCGTCTGGACCCTCCATGCCGCAATCACGGCGCTGCCCGGCAGCGAGGCCGTGCTCAATGAGCAGGCCCCCTGGGCGCTCACCTTCAGCCAGAAACCCGCTGCGCCCCCGGCACCAGCAGGCCCCAGCGGCGGCCTCGATCCCCGCGGATCAGAAGAGGCCGGCATGGCCGGCCCCCAAAAGGCTGCCCCTGTCCAGCCCGGCGACACCTACCTGCTGGTGAACGACCGCGACCAGGACATGGAGGCCTACGACCACAGCGGCCAGTTCCTTTGGAAGATCCCCTGCCTGGCCCGCGGCCAAGGCGCCGATACCGACTGGACCCAGACCAGCACCGATACGCCACCTGGGCTCTACCGGCTCGGCCAGCTCTACGCGGACTACGAGCAGAACCCCAACCCGCCCTGCTCCGACACCGCCATGGCCTACGGCTGGTACTCCTTCGACATGGAGGAGCTGGAGGGCCAGGAGAAGAAGGTTGGCCGGGCCGGGATCATGCTCCACGGCGGTGGATCGGCCTGCGGCTGGCCCGGTGCCTGGGCAGCGCAGCAGCCCCTGCACCCCACCCTCGGTTGCGTTCGCCTGCATAACGCCGATCTGCGCGACAAGGTGCTGCCCCTCTACCGCCAGGGCACCGTCTATGTGGGGGTGTTCCAGGAAAAAAAGTGACGGCGGCTCTGGTGCCGCCAGCTGGGGCCTGATCGCAGGGGAGGAGCACCAATGCAAACCAACCCAGCACCCCGGCCGCCCAAGCCGCCGTTCGACCGGGAGCGGTTTGTCTTCAAGATCCTGGCGGTGGTGATCGGCACGCAGCTGCTGATCTATTCGCTCGCCGCCGGGGTCTGCGGCCAGCGGGCGCTGGAGGGGCGTTCGATCGGCCAGATCTGCCCCGGCACGCTGGAGCAGCTGCAGGGCGGCTTTGATTCCACCCTCAAGCTGCTGCTGGCGCTGCTGGGTGGAGCAGCGCTGTCGCGGATGGATCGGTGAGAACCTCTATCAATAGAGAATGGACATACTTCGCCATCGAGACACTGGAACCCGTTGGATTACCAGCGTTCTGTTGCTAGTAATACAGCATACTCACCTGAGCACTTGGATCGATACTGCCCCATGGATGCAGCCAAGCGTGCATCAGACCGAGGCGAGTCTGTTCGGAGACCAGGCATTGATAATGGATCGAAATTGATAGCGGCAGACACATGGACTTGATTAGGTTTGGCCAGAGTGATCGAGCGGTGCCTTTATGAATACCGGTTGAGCAACAGTGGAATACCAGCTACACAGAGGCAGCCAACGCGCTGGAGTGAACGCATGGCGCTGGCTCCATTCATGCGTCAGCGCGATGCGTGCTATAACGAATATCAGGTTAAGTTGAGCCATTAGGCACAAGCTCTCAGCAGCAAGTCTGAAATGTTCAATTTGATACGGTTTGGTTGGGCTTACGGGTGGCTCGATCCTGGGCTGTCAAGGCGGCCAAGGTGATGGCTCCTCCTCAAACAGGCCGTGTCCTCACTTCTGTACATGAACGAAACTGTTGCCCTGCTGGTGCGGTTGCTGTTCTGGATTGCCATTGTATTCAGCAGCCTGCCCCTCATGGCACGGATGTACTGCTACTGGCTTGGGCAGTCCCTTGCGGGTGATTTCGCACGTGAATGTCGTCGCCGCAACCTGATTGCTTAAGGGAGTGCCCGGCAGGAGGCCGGGCTCGATACCACCAGAGGAATAAGTAACCCTCCACACATCTCATTTGACCAAAACCCCCATGTCGCATCTCCGCTGTCATCTGCTGATCGGCCCCCCGGCCAGCGGCAAAACCACTGTGGCGCTGGCCCTCCAGGAGTTGCTGGCCAGGTCCGGTCCGCAACCTGTGGTGCTCTCTACCGATGCCATCCGCGAGGAGCTGTATGGCGACCCTGCCACACAAGGGCCCTGGCATGAGATCCAAGCCGTGCTTGTCGATCGTCTGATGCAGGCGGTGGAAAGTGAAGTGCCGGTGATTGTCGATGCCACCCACGCCCGCCGGGCCTGGCGGCTGGCAATGACTCAGGCTCTCGAGCTTCCCAGGCAGGTGGAATGGGTGGGTTGGTGGCTGACCACCCCGCTCGAGACCTGCCAGCAGTGGAATCAGGCAAGACCCATACCAGTTCCTGACACAGTCATCGAGCAGTACCACAGTGCTCTTCAAGATTCATCATTTGGCCCGGAGAATGATGAAGGCTTTGCAGTGCTGAACACTTTCGATCCATCTGCGTTGCCGCAGGATCGGCTGCTGCCGAGGCTGCATGGTGTGCTGACGTCCCAAGCCATAAAAATCAGTCATGCAAGGAATCGGACCAGCACCTATGAGCTCCATGCCTACTCAAGGCTGTTGGATCTAGAAAGACTATTTTATTTGATTAGCCTTCTAAGTCGCTTCCCTGGACTGGAGGCATCAGACGAGCAAACTGAGAAGGATCTTCTGAAACTCTGCAATCCTCTACCGATCAGTGAGGATCTCGCAGAGCGCGCCACCTCATTCATTCGCTTTTACGGCGAGTGTTACGCCGATACTGAAGCTTTGCGCAATGACTTGACCTGGCTCACTGAGCAAGGATTTACGGAAGGGATAGCTATTCGAACGGGTCTATGTGTCCCAGATGCTGATCATCGCGTAGAGAGTTGCTTGGGCTGTCGCCCCTCGTTGGCGAACCGGGAAACCTTTATCAGAATCATGACTCTTATTCGTCATGTGCTGCAGAATCCGCTGGACCATCCACGTGAACCGCAACAGGGGAACGATAGGACGCCACCTCTCTATGCCCATCTTTTGGAGCAACTTGTGGGTATACCTGGTTCATATCAGGCAACCTGGACTGACACACTTCATAAAGATCTGAAGTTGATCAGGAGGTATGGATTATTTCAAGCAAAGCCTGCCCGCCATGGATACACAGTCGGCACGGCAATACTCACCAAACCTCAGCTATTGGAATTGTTTGTCCTAGTGCGGCAAGCTGCTGAACGTTTGCAGGATCCTTCAGCTCAGGATCTGAAAGAAGAGTTTACCAAACGTCTTAAATGGGCGGGTTATCCTATAGACGATATCAAGCCAGTACGAGATTATGCAATCCGAGCAATGGTGAGTCGAGATCATGTGCCAACGGGTTCGTTGGCTGTAGAAACTGAATCAGCAAAGCTGGAAGAAGCAATTGTTGAGGGCTATCCAGTTTTGTTGGAACAGTACCAAGATGCAGCACTTTTCGAGGGTCAGCTGCCGGCTGTAAATGCCTTCAGGGTTTGGCCCCTGCAACTCTTATTTCACAATATAGGCTGGTATCTCGCCTACGAGACATTTACAATCAATGGAGAACCCGGCCTGATCAAAACCCAGCGCGTTGATCGCCTACAGCTAGTGAGCGTAGAACGCGCTCTAAACCTCAGGCATTCTCCCGAACAGCGAGTTACTTCCATCGAGAGACTGGAGAAATTGCTTGAGTATTGTGGCGGTATTTTCTTTGGCAGCGAGATTGAAGATCAGCTGAGTCTCTGCAGTGATAATCTGGAGACAAGACGCAGTCAGCTCAGCACAATCCGGTTTCGCTGTACGGAAAAGATTTTTAAATTTGTCCGCGAAGGTGTGCAGCGTTTTCCGATCGAATGCACTCGCCTGTCTACGCATCTGCCAACGGATACGTGGAGGCATCGTCCGAACATCCAGGCGACGCTCGAGCCACAAGCTGGCATGAGCCACCCCTATCCAGTGGAATTCGATGTACCTCACTGGATCATCGGTTACGGTCGCGAGGATGGAGACGTAGATCTCAAGCGCTGGCTGTTCGGCTTCGACGGTGGCATTGTGATCGAGGAGCCCTTTGTATTGAAGGATCGTCGGATCTGGTCTGCTGAGCAGGTTCTCTTAGCCCATCGACAGACTATGGCTTCAGCGGATTGAAGATTGAAGATGTGGCGCTGGCTCGCGGCTTATCGATGGCTGAACCTGGGACAGCCCCCAACCTGTGTGTCGCCCTGCCACGGCTGCCAGCATCAGGACGATTGCACCACCGAGGGGATGCTGCTTCCACTGCTGTGGAATCAAGCACTGGGATTCAACCTCCGCCCATGGCATGGCCTCTGCTAGCGCCAGTGGTGCTGCATCCCTTCACGCACACCTGGCCGTGAGGCCTCTGACAGCGATCGACAGGCATACGAATGTCGGGGAGCAACAGCCGTTCATCAGGAGATGCGCGGTCTGGGATTCATTGCGTTGGCTTCGACCTTCCGTTTCAGCCAATACTCAGTTTCGCGGGCAAGCCAGCCAGTAGAATTGCTACATTGCAGGATGCTAAGGAGCAAGTCAGATTCAAAGTTCACAGGGCTTGGCATCAGATTCATCAGAAAGTCTTCAGTGATAGGATTAGGAGGTTTCTGATCCCTGATCAGATTGCGTGGATACACCCACCACCTTTTGAAGCGCTTGTCGGTGGCATAGCTATGCGGCAGTATTGCCGAGTCAAGCAGAGTTTCAATTCTGCAGTCGTCCATCTGCACGATCATCTCAGGATCATTCAGTGGCGGGTCAAAGTGGCCGCCGATTAGCCAGGCAGTGAAGGCAGTGCTGCGGTAGAGGTAAAGATCCTTCTCTTCGGCAAGCTCAGGGCTGATTTTCTGGCCCAAACGGTCGAGATTCTCCACGATTGCCAGTGCCTCATAGTATGTGTGATACACACCCAGGTTTTCCAGGCTTCTGTCGGAGCTTTTGGGCCTATCGGGTTGACGATCGAGCTGAATCCAAAGATCTAGCAGCATCTTTGATTTCGTGGCTGCTGAGAAGCTGAAATGGCGTATGTCATCCAGTTGCATGGCCAACTCTAGGGATGTGGAAGTTTGTGGGGAGTGGTGTTCGCGTGCCACGAGCTGTACACGATCACCAGGCCGCCTCCAGGGTAGCCATGCCAAGCATGGGTAAGCCCATGTAGCGATAATTCACCATGTCGCCTGCGTACGGCGCTGATGGATTGATCCAATCATCCCCAACGATCGACACCAGCAAACCAGGGTTGAGGAGAAGACTCGCCGTGATCTCCCACTGGTTTCCAGATTGCCAGGCACAGGGCTTTGGCCTTGTGAATGAGCCAATGGAACTTCTCGCCACGCTGATAGGCACTAATGAAATGAGCTGGAGCCGCGTGTGCATTCCCGGCTGAGGAGAGGAGGGCTGGATCCCCGGCGACTGCCAGAGGAGTCGTGCCACATCTTGATGTTGATGAGGCGCTCTATGGCTTTCCGCTCAGTTTCCAGATGGAGAACATTGCTGCGCTGCAATAACCTGCAGGTCTATATGGGTGAGGGCGCACAACAAGGACCCCTTCAATGGACACCGCTAGTGCCGCGACACCATCTGGGCTGGAAAAGTTACTGACGGCTGCGGGTTCTTGCGGGATGGCTACCCCATCTATCGTGATGGGCTGGATGGCTGCCAGGTACAGAGCAAATTGGCCATCAAAGGCACTCTCTCCGCAGAACGGCAACCCCCGTGCTCTCAGCATGAGGCGATTATCACCATGGCCTGACAACAGGCCATGGGTGTTCCGTGGGAAGTTGCTGTTAATTGCTGACCAACAAAGAGCGGCTGCGGCGCCGCTCAGGGCCTGCGCCCGCTGCCGCTGAAGCCATGGGGCGTTACCCGCGCCTGGTCGGCCACACTGAGATCGGCCCAGTAGCGCTTCACCTTGTTGGCCAGGTAGGCGTAGTCGATTTCGCCGGTGACACTGCTGCGCTGGATGAACAGGTCGACCAACCGCTCGAAGTACTGCTCACGGGCCAGGCGCCGCACCTGGCTGTCCCCGTTCTGAATGAGATGGGCCAGGGTCTGGAATTCGGGGTTGAGCTTGTCGATCTCCGACAGCTTCACCCCATCCTTCTGCGGCCGCTGGTCACGGTGTTCACGCGCTTCCAGCTCACGGAAGTGTTCCGCCATCTCATCGGGCAGCTGCCGCTGCAGCTCGGTGAGCAGTTCGCCCCGGTGCTGGCCGCAGAGTTCGGAGAACGACATCTTCGTCTCATCCTTGAGCGAGTAGTGCAGCAGCAACAGGAAGGCCCCGCCACTGGTACCGATGGAGATCCACATCATCAACAGGCTGAGGGTCAGATCGCTGCGGCTCTCGGCCGGCGGAGACCAGAAGAAGCTCCAGGCAGCGCCGAACGCCTTCAGGCTGTCCTTCATTTCCACCGTGCCATCCGCACGGCTGCGGAAGTGTTCTTCGAACACCTGCGGCTGGCTGGTGCGCAGGAATGCCGCCGCGCTGGGCGCCTCCTGCAGCCCCTTCTCCAGGGTTTCCAGCTGCTGCGATTCGTTCGCAATCTTGCGCTCCAGGTCGGCCTTGTTGGCGGCCGCGCGGTCGCAGATTGGCCAACGCTCCCGCGGCCAGTTCTGCAGCACCCAACGCGGCTGATTGGAGGGGGCCACCCGGCGGTCCTGCCAGAGCCCGTAGGTCTCCACCGAGAGCTGTTGGTAGGCCGGGTTGTTGACCCCCACCTCCTTGAGTTGCTTCACATTGGTTTCACAGGCCTGCAGGTCCGCCAGAAGCAGGGCGTTGTTGGCGGGATCGCGCCAGGTGGCGAGCCGCTGGCGGCGCCGCTCAAAGTCGACCGCCACCAGCTCCGCAGCGCGGTGATTCACCACCCTGGGCTGGCCATTGAACAGAAAGATGCCGACACCGGTGGTGAGCGACTGGAAGGTGGAGATCCCCGCGAAGATCAGCATGGACACCACGGCGGTGCCATTGCTCTTGAGGCGATTCACCATGCCGCTGCCGCTGCGGTTCGCCACCTGCAGCAGGAACAACGAAAAGGCCGTGGCCACCACCCCACCCATTGGCGTCGACTGGAAGACGAACCTGAACAACCCCTGCGAGCCGAAGAAATCGAGCAGGGTGCTAATCGACAGCATCTGAGCCGGCAGGTGAGCCTGGTCGCGCACTTCCTTGGTCACGGCCTGATTGCCGTGCAGGCTCTCGCCGAGAGTCAAGAGCCCACTGGCGCCGATGATGCGCCGCAGCCAGCGCTTCGACTGCCTGGGGGTGGTCGACTGGTCAAACAGGTGCTGACCAGCCTGGGCCACCAGGTCCTGGCTGGTGCCGCTGGTTTCCAGGAAACGCACCAGGGCGAGGGCGGTGCCAGGCTGGCCCGAGGTGCCAACAGCAGCGGGCCGTTCACCAACAGTGCGGCGGATCACCGGCGGGGTGTGGCGCTGCTGGGGCGCCCTTGCCGTCTCGACCCTGGTGGCAGGAGTGGGAGCAAAGCCCCTGGCCACGCGGTCGGTGACCACCCAGCGGCCATCCAACTGCTGAATGCTGCGAATCGGCCGGATCGTATCGTGATTCACGTGCTTGTCCTGCGCCGCAGGTGCAGCAGGATCGTTCAGCGGGGCCTGCGGGCGGAAGCCGTTGAAGCCGTTCGTGCCGTTGGTGTTGCCGGAGTGGAGGTTGGTCATCGGAGGGCTGGATTGACGATGCACCAACCATGCCGAAGGATCCCCGATCTCTCCCCTCAGCCCGTGAGAGCGACCAGACAGTTCGTGGTGTTACAAATGGTGATTGGCTTACGGGCCTGCCACTGAGGGAGCCCCAATGCGCGTCAGCACTGGCTGGGTCTCGGATCCAAATAGCTGTTGGCATACAGGCAGGGCCAGCAGCTTGCGCCCGGGCAGTTGGTGGGGCGGTGGTCCCTGCTGGAAGCCAGGTTGGTCGAGGATTTCATTCACGAAGTAGCTGATGTCGCGCTGCAGCGCAGTCCACTCCGCTTCCGTCAGCGGATTGAAGCCATGGGCCAGCAGGGATCGGTTGCGTGCCTTCAGCAGGCGGAAGAACTGGCCTTTGCGTCGTTTGAAGATGCCTCCAAGACCCGCATCGCCGCGGCGCTCCAGCCAGTTGTAGAGGGCGGTGACGCCGTCACCGGCGGCAGTGACCTGGGTGCCGTCGAGGAGAAAGCAGTGATCCCGTTCCCATCGGCTCTCGGGTGAGAGCTTGAGTTCCAGGCTCACGTAGGTCTGGGCGAGCAGTTCCAGCGCCCGGTACAGCCGGGAGACGGCATCGTCATAACGACCACGTCTGCCGCGGCGCTCGGCGCTGAGCAGCAGATCCTGCACCAGCTCGTAACCCGTGATGCCATCTTCCGGCGGCACCCCATCCATGCAGCCCCGGGCCTGCACCACCCTCTGCCACCAGGCCAGCAGATCGGGCGGCAGCGCCTCAGGGGGCAACGCCTCAGCTGCGGCGAGGGCCTCTTCCCACTGGAACTGATCCCAGCGCTCCAGGGTTTCGCAGATCGCCTGCAGCAACTTGGCTTGGTCTGCTGTTTCGACGGAGATGCGCTGGGCCTGGGCCTGGAGGAACCGCTGCACCAACTGAGCTGCCTCGCCATAGTTCTGCAGGCTGAGCACCGGCAACAACTGGGCATGCAGCTGGGAGGTGGCGTGAAGCGGAGCAATCTCCATCAACCGGGTGGACTCGCTCTGATCGATCTTCTCGAGGTTGGTGCGCGGCCCGCTCACCACACCCACATCGAGGCCGAGCTGCACACAGGCCATGGCCAAGGCGGCACTCATGCTCTTGGTGCCGCCTGTGTAATCGCCGCGGATTCGCTCCTGAAAGCGGTTGCTGCGCAACTGCAGGATGTGGTCACGGATGCGCTGGAAGGCATCGGCGAGGTCATCGGGATCGGGGATGCCGATCAGATGCCGTTGGGGGTTGAAGTCGCTGATGCCCAGTTGCACCAGCAGGTTGGCACCCACCTCCTGCCGCCCGTCTGGCAGGTAGTGCAAGCAGGGAAAGCCTTCACCGGTTACCTGCTCCACACTCGGTTTCGGGCAGGGCGCTACCGAGCAGATGAACACCACCTCCAGGGGCTGCTCGGGCTGTTCGCGCCGCAGAGCCTGGACGGCAAAAATAATGGGATCGGGGCTGCCCCCCACGGTGACGAGGAGGATGTGGGTCATGGCTGCGACCAAACCAGTCTTGTGAAACCAGCGCCCCCACCCCGATCCAGCAATGCCACGAGCTGCTTATGTTGCTCGCGAAGCTGGGTATTGGCATTCAGCGAGCAGCCATGCAGCACCAGGGATTCGAGATAAGCGCCCGCATGAGCTGCAATCGACACATCCCCACGGGGAGCGCTGGAAGCCTGCCGGGCTGGTGAGGGGCGCGACATGGCACCGCCAGCGGGCCTGGACGTGGGATTGGCCGGCCGAGATGTGGCACCACCCGGCCTGGACATCGGTGAAGCAGGGCGGGAAACAGGTGAAGTTGACTGCCTGCCACCTTGCTCCCGCAGAGGAAGCAGTCGATTCCAGATCAGGCCCACCTGATTCACCTTGCCTGCCAGTTCGCTCTTGCGCAGATCCCTGGCATCCCGCCTGGGCTCCCCTTCTCTGGGCTCGTGAAACCAATGAACCGCTTCCGCATCGCTCGGATCTTTGGCTCTGCGAATCCAGATGCTCATCTGGCCTGGATCAATCAGCTCACGCCAGCGGGCGGAGCCACCGGATCTTTGCCCAGTGGCCGCCAACCATCGGCCTGCCACATTGCGTGACTTCTGCAGCAACTGAATCAGATCAGCCGAAGACTGCACATCAATCCAACCCGGCAGGTTCTCCGGCTCCCGCCACTGCCAGTGGCAACCGATCGGGGTTTTGCCGTAATCGGGCAGAAAGATCCGGTGATCCGGGCGTCGCCAGCTCTTGCCAAAGCCGCCCAGCGACATGGTGATTCCATGGAGGGCTGCCAGCAATTCCGCTGCCAACGCTTCATCCTCGCCCTTGCGACAACGCCGCATGCAGCGCCACTGCAGGCGGCCTGAGGTGGCATAGATCGGTTGCTCCCAGCTACCGCGACCAGAGGAGCCCAGCTCCGAATGGGTATCTGTGTAGGCGGTGGCGAGCAGGCCCACATTCTGACCTTCCTCGCGGCTGAGAGAGCCAAACAGGCGCCCTACAGCTTCCCGCGCAACTCTTTCATCGGCGAGGGCTCCAAAGAGGCGCAGCGCCATGCCGCGGATGGCAGCCCTGAACATCGTGGGTCTGAATTCCGGCGTGAGATCAAGCAACTTGGCGGCAGGACCCTGCCCTTCCAGCGCACACTCGAAGATCACATCACCGCTGAGCCTACCACTGCTGCCGTAACCCACGCAGGTGCGGCCGCCGATTCCCTGACGGAGGGCGGTTTTCAGGGTCGTTTCAATCTCCTGCCACTCACTCTCAGAGATAGAGGGATCGGTGCTGCTCAGGCCGATCATCAACCGTGGCTTGTGCAGGCTCACCACTCCGAAAGCGCCACCGCTCTTGCCTCTGCCGATGCCCACCTGCCACTCCTGCTGAGGATGGGCCAGATCCAGCAGGCCTGCCGTCCAGCCAGCGTCAGCGGGCCAGGCCCCATGGAAACGAAGGATTCCTGGTCTTAGATTTTTATCGCCACAGTCACTGCCACACCAACGCTGCAGCGACTCCTGCGGGCAGGCACGACGAAACAGCCCCTTGATGCCGCTGCCTGGAATCATCGGCCAGCCTCCGGCACCGATCACCGGGCGAATCACACCTTCATCCACCCCACTGTTGCTGATCAGCCGCCAGTCGATCGGTGCCTCAATGATCTTCAGGCCATGGGTGCCGAAAGGCATGCGTCCATCCACTCGCTCCACCCATTCGTCGATCCAGGCCTGAATGTCGGAGCGCCATCCAGGTGGCGGATCCTTCGGCTTGTTGATGTATTGGCGTTGGCAGCGCCCTGGCGTCTGCGCCCGGAATTCCATCGGTACACGCCTGGCCGTATCAACCGGTATCACTTCAGGCATGACGGGCTGCGGCAGGGAATCAAACAGAGACCCCCGCGCACTGGGGGGTGGCGTGGGCAGAGCGCGATTCGATCCCACGGAAGCAGCAGGAGAAGAGGAGACTGGCTGGGGAGCAGGTCCCTTCGGGAACTGCTTCTTGCGCTTGTTCTTTCCCATCAGCCGCCGGCTCCCTTGGAGGTTTTGAGCCGCTGGGTCCACCACACCACGGCATCGCACAGGTTGGTAAGAACCGCCAGGGCTGCCTGCTGGTCCTGGGCTGGCAGATTCCAGAGATGTTCCGCCACCGACTGGATCTGACGTTCGTCATCGCTGTTGCTGCGCATCGTGGCAGGCAAAGACAGGCCGGCCTTCTGAAGAACAGCAGCCAGGGCGTGCCAGACATCGGCCACAAAGGCTGCCTTGGCCTGCTCCTTGCCCGCGAGTCGAAGATGCTCTCCCCAGAAGCGCTCCAGCCCATAAGCACAGGTAGCACGCATTTTGTGGGCCTGGTTGAGGCTGTCGGGATCTCGCTGACGTGCCTTAAGCACAATCTCCTGAGCGAGCTGATCAAGGTCGTAGGGTCGCCAAGCCATCAGCGCACCTCCTGGCCCACAGGGGCGGCAAGGGTGACTTCGCAGCGACCGAAGCCGACGCTTTCCAATCCTCCGAAATAGAGCTCTTCAGCATCCTTGCTGCCTAATGGCTTCCAATCGCTGGCCTTCTCCGGCTTCAGCGCCAGGGGGAACACCAGCACACTGCCCTCCGGCAGGGCTTCCACGTTGAAGAAGGCGCCACCATCCACCTTCTTCTCCTGATCATCGAGTTTCACCCGGCTCTGGCGATAGAGAGCCATGTCGTGGATCAGCCCGATGTCAGCGTCATCGACCACCACCAACCGATCCGCAGGGATTTCATCCTCCAGGGCCTCAGGGATCCAGTCCTGCAGGTCATCGCTGGGTTTCACCTCAAGAAAACCAAGATTGAAGAACAGGGTGATGCCCTTCTCCCCCTTACGCCCCTTGAGTTTGGAGCTGCAGGTGTAGGGCTTCGGGATAGCACGGCTAAGGCTGTCTGGATCCACGATCGCCGCATATCGCCGCAGCAGCCGCGGACAACTCACCCACACCACAGGTTGTCCAGGGCAGAACACCGGCAGCCAGACGAGAGAGGCATATTCGAACTTCACCCTGCCTTCGCTGATGTCATCGGTTCCGGCACCGGCTTCGCTGCCATACCAGTGGTTGCATTTATTTGATGCAATACGGCGCATCTCCGCTCGGAAGCGACCGCGGATCGAGCTGCCGGGGATGATGCCGGTCTGGGTGTAGGCATCGCGGAAAATCAAGTTGAGATTGCCGGCTTCCTCGCCGGCGGAGGCGCCCACATGCAGCGGGGCGAGGGTGCGGATCAGGCCGTATCGGCGTTCGTACATCGGCTGGTTGGGGCGTGGGTGGGTATGGTCTGGCCGCAGAGCTGGCCTCGAAGGGGGCCGGGGAGCGTCAGGGTGGCGAGTGAAGGGGCAGGGCGAGGGCCGTGCCCAGGTGCTTGAAGGAGAAGCCCTCCTTTGGGAACCAGTCCTCAATCCACTGGCTCCAGGGCTCAAGGGGATCACCAGCGACCTGGTAGCACGTGCCGGCGGGCACGGCCCAACGGCCGCGGGAGAGCCGTCGTTTTTTTGCGATGCCGTTGGGCGCGGCATCGGCGCGACCAGCCCCGAGCCGATGGCGCCAAGGCCGGGCCTTCTCGGTGAGGATGCCGGGAGGTTGGCCGTTGTGGTGCCAGGGAAACATCCCGCCGTTCTGCCCGGTGGTGATCGGTTCGCGTCGCGAGAGCCTGGGCCCGCCCCAGAGGCCCGGTGTGATCAGGGCGAACGGTGCCGTAAGCGGCTGGTTGAGCAGGTGTTTCAGTAGTGGGGGGATCTCCTTGATGCGCAGCTGCACCAGATGGCCCTCCCCCCCGAAGCGATACACGCCATCGGCAACGGAGTGGCTGCTGAGGTAGGCGAGGCAGACCCCTGGCTTCAGAGCGATTCCGTACTCCAGAAAAAGGGCCCCATCGCCGGCACTGACCCGTTCATCGTCTTTCAGCCGGGGGTGCAGATGGGAGACGGCTCGCCAGGGGTTGTCGTGGATGGCGATCTCCTCCTCCTTTCCCACCTTGGCCCAGTCGCTGAGGGCGATCCAGCCGCCGCTTGGCGCCTTGCGCGGGGGTTCATCTTGATCGGCGGGTTGCCAGCCATCCGGGACGTACTCGCCGTTGCCCTCGGTCCAAACCAGCCGCCGCCGACTGACACGCGGGCCACCGTCCTCCTGTTCCTGCAGGAGAGTGAAGGGCGCCGGCAGCATCAGGCCCTGCTCCGGATCGAGCCAGAACGGCCCGGCGGTGTTGAGCAGGCTGAACCCATCGGCAGACCTCACTTCCTCGGGGTCGAGCACGCTGTTCAACAGTCCGGCCAGGGCCGGAGAATCCGGCGGGAAGTGCTCGGAGGCGCGGCCGGTGAGCGCGGCGGGCGAGAGCAGGCGGCCACTTGCGCCATAGAGCAGCCCGAGCGGCTCCAGCAGGATCAGATGGTGAAAGTGGGTAGGGACGGCTGTCATGGCTGCACTCCCAGCGAGAACGCGGAGCGTTGCTTCTCCAGGCCCGCCATCACCCGCCCCAGATCCCAGAGCCACTGGTCGAATCGACGTCCCTTCTCCGGCGTAGCGAAGCTGGCGCGATAGGTGGGCCGTGCTGCAGGAGCTTCCTGCTGTGCGCCAGCGGTTGTGGCGGCCTGGCCTGGTTTCTCCGGTTCATCCGGAAGCTGGCAGCCGGGGAAGTAGGCGCTCCAGAGTGTGCGGGCCGTGCGGAGGCAGGACTGCTCAGCCGCTGCCCTGGCTGCTGGGTCGTCAGGCAGATAAGCGAGTGCCTGGCGACTCTGCAGCCACTGCAGATCTTCCACCAGATGACGCCAGTTGGGGGGTTTGCCATCGCGGGATGCCTTCCGTGAACGACCTTCGCGATCGGTGTAATGGCTGCGGATCGGCTCAAGCCAGCTCCAGGGGCAGGTCCACTCCAAATAATTGCCATTGGCGTACACCAGCCGAAGAGCGAAGCGGTTCTTGCCGCGGCCCTTGGCGCTGGCTTCTGCTTCGCGGGCATGCTGCAGCGCTTCCCGCTGGGGCACACTGGTGTCAGACCAGGCCAGCCCCATCGAAACAGTGAGCTGTGGGTTGCCGCTCGAGTCCGGTTGGGAAGCCTTGGCCCAGAGCTTCTGATAGATCTCGATCCAGCTCCAGAGATGGTCGGCGGTGAGATCCTCCAGGCCGGGCTCGGATTCATGCAGAGCACCGAACAGATCATCGCCGCCGGCATAGACCACCGTGGCATGTTTCGGCATTGCTAGGGGTACAGCTCTGTAAAGACCTTTTGCCCAGTCCAGCATTGGTCCGGTGAACTGACGCAGGGCCTCCTCTTCGCTGCTCAGCTTGGCCAGAGATTCGAGATGACCACCAATGCCATCCCCGTCAGCCATGAACCAGATAATAGATTCAGGGGCATCACTATGGAACCAGAACCCTAAATCTAGGTCGTGATCAGAGTCATCATCAGGATAATCAGCTGTTTGGATGTCCAGAAAGTCATCCAAGTCAATTGCATCATCGCCCCTGTTTCTGAGTCGTTGAAATCGCTCCGGCAAGAGATTTCTATCTTTCAATTCATATATTGTATAAGGCTTGTCGCCAGGGGCGAGAGCCCATTTCATCACTTCTGGATAAGTGATCAAGCGCTTCACCAGTTCGGTCAGGGAGATTTCTTCGTTATCGCCAGCAAAGGGGTCGCCTAGATGCTGGCTTCCACGCAACGACCGCAGAAAGTCCCGAGCCTCCTTCTGGATCAATCCGGGAGGCAGGGTCCGCGGATCCTGCTTGGCTCCCATCGTGGGGCGAACCACCGCTTCTACGGAAGAGAGGGTGGAGCTTTCGCCGGTCCAGTTGGGGATCGTCCAGTTGCGCTGCTGCTTGGTGATCGCCAGCACCTTGCGCGCCTCCTGAATCGTGGCGCCCTGGCCGTGGAACATCTCCCAGGAATGGAGCTCGCAGGCCTTCCAGCTGCTGTGCCAGTCGAAGACAATGGTCTTCAGCTCAGGCTGTGATGAGAAATATTTCTCAATCCAGGTGCGGCACTCCTTGAGCACCTTTCCCCAGCAACGAAGCAGCGCCGCCTCTGCGCGCTGTCTGCTGTAGTCGCCCTTGATCACGAGCACGTTGGGCACGCCCCGCGATCCCTTCACATTCGCTGGACTCACGATCTCCAGGCTCAGAGACTCGGCATCCAGCTTCTGAGCGCAGGCGAGGTGAGAGATCAACAGGGAGCTGCCGTACAGGTCCCGCAGCTTGCGGGAGGCCATGATGAAGCCCTGCACCGGCGCGAAGGTGACGGCTGTGTAGGTGGTCATCTCTTCTGTCTAGCGCCAGCCAGGGCAGGGCACCAACAGAGAACCAGATTAAGAAACAATGAAGAAGTGGTCGGCCCTCCGCTATGCGCTGGCTGCATGCCTGGTCAGCACTCAGGTATCGACAGTTACCAAAGCCATTCCTTGATGCTCTCGCTAGGTTCAAGTCACCACTAACTAGCCATCTGATCCCTCACTCGTTGGCCTGCCGACCCACGATTTCAGGCATCTTCTCATCAATGGATCTCGAGCGACCTATCCCAAGCCTGCAGGGCATCGATCAGAGCAATGTGGAAGCTCTCGAGCAGGAACTGGCTGAGCATCTCCGTGCTGCAGAGGCAGCTGCAAGTAATGCCAGCTGATTCGTGCATGCCATTTCCATGATGTTTTCGAGTACCTGATGACCAGCCTTCTCGTCGGAATGGTGGGCATGGCTCCGGCCAGCATCGTTCTCAGCGCACGGGCGTTTCAGCCGCAACGCATCCTGCTCGTCCACAGCGAGGTCACCGAAACCATCGCCCGCATCGTTCAGGAGCAGCTGGGGGGTGATGTCAGGGTCCTGTGCGTGGACGCCAACCGGTTGGAGGCCATCAGCGTGGCCGTGGCTGAGGCCCTCGAGTCACTGCAGGAGATCACCCATCTGATCGTGGACATCACCGGCGGGACGAAGGCCATGTCGATCGGGCTATGGGAGGGTACCCGCGGCCTGCTCAGTGACCATGGAGATCTCCGGCGCACGACCGTGTATCTCACCCGCGAAGGTGCGTTATTGCAGGCCGAAAGCGGGCAGCCTGTAGCCGTAGCCGACAATGTTGCCATCGCTCCTGAGGAGGTGATCCGCTGGAACCGGCCTGCCGCGCAGGTCACCACCAACTGGAGTGGAACCCCTGATGAGGTGGGGGAAGCAGCGCGTCGGCGACGGCGGGTGTGGCAGCAGCTGGCCAAAGCGTTGACAGCAGGCCGGTGGCGGCCTAACGTTACTCGTCCGCAGCGTCGATTCATTCCCTGGGTCATGCTGGCCTCTCTGCCAGAGGGATTCCTGGCCCTGGAGAACGGAACCATTGAGGTGCCGCTGGAACATCTTCAGCACAATGTCTGGCTGGAGGAGCTGGCACTGCTGGAAGTGGCCGATGCCGTGAAGAAGCTGCCGGGTGTGCGCCTGGCTCTCGGTGCCACCGTGCGCGGAGTGGATGCCGGCAACGTTGAATTTGATCTGGTGGCCACACGCGGCACCCGCATCCTGGTGGTGGAAGCCAAGACGGTCACCACGGGAGCAGGAGCCGATCTGTCGAAGAAGGCAGCCCACGTCACATCCATGCTGGGTCCGACCGCCAAGTTGTTGGCCTTTGTGCCCAAGGTGTTCGGCAGCAAGCCACCGGCGGAACAGGCACGGAACGACATCCAGGGCAACCTGGGCCGCAACGGCCATGTGTGCCGCACCATTGCCGATCTGGGCGAGCAGGCCCGGGCCATTCTCGGCGGCTGATCACCACTACATCAGCAGTCCCAGCACCCCTGCGCGGCCACCGCTAGGAAGGGCTGGTGTTGCAGTGCCTTTCCACTTGCCCTTTGCCGTTTCCGCGCACCCCCCTGCCGATCGCCCAGAACCCCAGTGTTTGCGTCGATCGGCGCGCGGCCTTGCAGCGCAACGGATCTCAGCGTTTTCCACAGGCTTGACAGACCCGGCTGGCGCTGCCAAGGTAGGGGGGTGCGCAAACGGCCTTCGGATCGCTTGCCGCGCAGGCCCTCTCGGGGGCCACCGTCACCACTCGTTGGTGACACCTATTGATTGGAAACAATTACGATCGTTCATTGCCTTCTGTTCAGGGTGATATATCACCGTCACCACTCGTTGGTGACACCTATTGATTGGAAACCCAGCGCATCCACTGGTCGAATGTCCTCAGAAGCTGCTTTGGTCACCACTCGTTGGTGACACCTTTTGATTGGAAACCAGCTGTGTTTTGCCGTTTTGAAGCTCGTCCATCGAGGGGGTCACCACTCGTTGGTGACACCTATTGATTGGAAACGTGAAACGGTATCCCGTGACAAAAGGCAGGAGGGCCTGTCACCACTCGCTGGTGACACCTATTGATTGGAAACCCTCGCGGAGAGGAGTTGGAGAGGATCATCTGGAGCTCATGCTCCAGATGTGTCACCACTCGTTGGTGACACCTATTGATTGGAAACACCCGTGTGGGGATTTTTGTGGTGAGGCTTTTTGCTTTTAGTCACCACTCGTTGGTGACACCTATTGATTGGCAACTATGCCCTAATATATTCAGGTGAATCTACTGTCACACTAGTCACCACTCGCTGGTGACACCTATTGATTGGAAACTGCACTCTCGTGCAAGGGCTTTTGCTTCATCAAAAGAGAGGGTCACCACTCGTTGGTGACTCCTATTGATTGGAAACTGCCTATAGGTTTTTTAGGGATTAGTACCTATAGAGGGTCACCACTCGTTGGTGACACCTATTGATTGGAAACGCAGTTGCTCTACCCGCCCAAAGCGCCGATGAGAGAGTCACCACTCGTTGGTGACACCTATTGATTGGAAACGCCTCGTTGGCGGTTGTAGGGATAAGATTCCCGACGAAGTCACCACTCGTTGGTGACACCTATTGATTGGAAACGCGATCACCTCATCCCAGGTGGAGGTGAATGGAGTTCCCTCGATGTCACCACTCGTTGGTGACACCTATTGATTGGAAACCAGCTTTGGCTGCTGGAGAGTTGTCCGTATAGTTTGGAGGTGTCACCAACGAGTGGTGACACCTATTGATTGGAAACAGCTGAGTGTATTGGCGGAGTCAAAGACGGCAGGATACCAGCCGTCACCACTCGTTGGTGACACCTATTGATTGGAAACCCCGAACGAGGAGGACCGGCAAGAACCACCTTCTTGTTTGTCACCACTCGTTGGTGACACCTATTGATTGGAAACGAGCTTACCAAGGTGAGCCCCACGGTACCCGCTCCAGCTGTCACCACTCGTTGGTGACACCTATTGATTGGAAACCACATGCAAGTGCCGTCTTTACTGACTAGCGATCCCTTAAGTCACCACTCGTTGGTGAAACCTATTGATTGGAAACTGGAAAGTCTCTACTCGCGTGGAAGTGAGACTGTTTGTCACCACTCGTTGGTGACACATATCGATTAGCAACTTCAGCCAGTGGCTATGTAGGCGTCATGGACGAGCTCGTATCACCACTCATTGTTGGCCCCGATTGATTGCAAGCCCCTCCACTGAGGGGCTTTTCTTGTCCGCCAGCCCACCGGCATGTCAGGCCCCAGTGCCGTCAGCGCTTGCAGCCAGGATCGCTGCAGACCTCAACTCTCAGCGACTTTGAGTGCCGCCCTCCAAGCCGTGGTTCCATTCACACCACCCATCACCAGCACGGCCGGGCAGCAGCCACAGCCCATGGCCACAGCTGCGGTTTGGTCGTTCCCACGAGAGCGCCTTGGCGATCGCCGCACCGCCGGCAGTCTGGAGGTTGCCGACGAGGACACCCGATGACTCTCCCCCCCAAGGATGCCGCCGCGGTGCGGCGCCAAGAGCTTGCCGCCCAGTTGCTGCGTGGTGAGCCGGTGATGGTCACCCAGCAGGGTGCCATCCAGCCAGCCAGCGCGCATACCAACAACGAGGTGGCGATCACCGTGCCCGAGGGCAAGCTCGCCGCTCCCTCCCTCTACTGGTATGAGCGCGATGCCGAGCTGTTCCAGGCGGAACAGGAGGCGATGCAGCACTTCTTTCCTGGCTTTCGTGCCGATCGCCTCGCCGACGGGCGCATGTCGTGGCTGGGTTCGCTGGCCAGCGGCGTGCCGGGCAGCAGCCGCATCTGGCATCTCCAGGTGGTCTATGACCACGACCATCCCCACAACAACAGCTGGGGCGGTTCGATCCATGTATTTCCGGTGGAACCCGATCTCATGGCCATCCAGCAGCAGCTGGGTGAACCGATCCCCCACACCCTCCACCAGGACGGCAGCGGTGCGCTGAGCATCTGCACCGTGGAGAAACAGGCCTTTCGCCATGGCCGCGACCACTCCAGTACGGCCGCCAGCAGCCTGGCCTGGGCGGCCAAGTGGATCGCTGCCTTCGAGCTCTGGATGCTGGGTGAACTCAGCACCAGCGACTTTGCCGGCCATCGCATCTGATCCCATGCGCATTCCGTTCCTGCCCCAAACCACTGCACCGGAGGTGATCGTGTCCAAGCGGGCCCATGCCGCGATCGTGGCCGAAACGCTCGAGCAGCATCCCAATGAAACCGGTGGCATCCTGCTGGGCCACCGCATCAACGGCCTCTGGCATGTGATCGAGGCGATCGATCCCGGCCCTGCCGCCCGCTTCTCGGCAACCACCTTCGAATACGACACGCCCTATGTGAATCACCTGGCCCGCAAGATGGCCGCCCGCTACCAGCGGCCACTGGCGCTGATCGGCCTGTGGCATCGCCATCCCGGCAGCTACGACCGCTTCTCCCCAGAAGACGACATCACCAACCGCCGCTATGCCGAGCAGTGCCCCGATGGGGCGATCTCCTGCCTGGTGAATCTCGATCCCCACTTCCGCATCACCGCCTATCACGTGCCGCCTGATCTGCGCTATCGCCGGCTGCGTCTGCACCGTGGCGACGGCTCCATTCCCCCCGCCCTGCGCGAACTGCGCCACAGCAGCTGCCTGCATCCTGATGCCCTGGAGGATCGCCGCCAGCAGCATCTGCTCCGTGCCCTGCTCCACCCCGGCGCGGGCGACCCGCCGGCAGAACCGCTGCCGCCCGAGCTGGCCGCACTGATGCCTGAGCTGCTGGCCCTGCTGGACGACCAGCAGCGCTACGCCTACGGCCTGCGGGTGCAGTGTCCGCGGCTGATCGCCGCCCTGGTGGAGCGTGGCGGGCGCCGCCAGCGGCGGCTGCAGCTGGAGCTTGCTGAAGGCGGCGCGGTGGTGATCCAGGCCGATGACGGGCATCAGCCGATGCCGTTTCACGCCGAGCAGCTGCGCCGCTGGCTGGGGGGAGCGGACCATGACTGAGCCCACCACCACCACCATCTGGTACCCAAGCGATCTGGGGCAGCGGGCCGATGGCAGTCCCCTCTACGGCTACCACCATCCCGACACCGCCCAGGTGGTGGTGACAGGCACCGAAAAACAGGATGGCCAGCAGCCGGCGATGGCATTGCTCGGCTGGCTGGAGCCGGCAGACAGCCACCACGCCACCCCCACGGCCAGCCTGCTGGTGCAACGCGCCGGTGCTGAGCTGCGGTTCTCGATGCAGGGACAGCCCTGCCGGGGCGAGGCCTACAGCCTGGAGGCCGATCTCTTCTCCCGCCATGCCGGCCTGTTGGAGAGCAGCCTGCTGCAGGATTGCAGTGTGATCGTCTGCGGCTGCGGATCGGTGGGCAGCCTGGCTGCCCTCGATCTGGCCCGCAGCGGCGTGGGCCGGTTCCTGCTGATCGATCCCGACCTGCTCGCCATCGAGAACCTCTGCCGTCACCAGTGCGGCCTGGCGGATGTGGGTCGGCGCAAGGTGGCGGCAGTGGCCGATCGCATCCGCCAGATCAATCCCCGCGCCCAGGTGCAGAGCCATGCCCTGCCGCTGGAGCAGCTCGATCCTGCAGTGGTGGCCAGCTTTGCGGGGGGCCACACGCTGATGCTCGCCTGCGCCGACAGCCGCCGCGCCGATCGCCATGCCGCCAGGCTGGCGGCGGCGCTGCACCTGCCCTTCCTTGCGATCGGGCTGTGGGAGCGGGCCTTCGCCGGGGAGATCTTCTACAGCCATCCCGGCACGCCGATGCCCTGCTACGGCTGTGCCTTTGACGGCCTGAGCGAGGGGCTGACCGCCAGGCCCGAACCGGCGCGTTTCTACAGCAACGAAACGGAGCTGGAGAAACTCAACTTCCAGCCCGGCATCGCGATCGACATCAGCTTCGTGACCCAGATCGGCCTCAAGCTCGCCATCGACCTGCTCAACCTCTCCAACCCCCAGCATGTGCCGCGGCTGCTGGGGCACCTCAGCCAGTTCACGCTGGTGTGCAACAGCAACGACCCCCGGCTCGGTGGTGAGCGGGCTGAGATCTTCTCCCATCCGTTGCAGGTCACCACCTCAGTTGCGGTGAGCTACGGCCCCCACCGTCCTCCCTGCCGCTGGAGTGAGTGAACACCGCCATGCCCTTCAACCACAAGGGAGAATTCATCCGCTCAAGTCGCCCGGCAGCGCCTCAGCCTGGCGTTCAGCCACGCCCTGCTCCCCAGCCCATCCCCGCCACCTGGCTGGAAAACCTGATGCGCCGCAGGAACCTGATCCAAGCGCTGAAGATCCTGGGCTGGGTTGCTCTGGCGGCTGTGGTGATCTCGTTTCTGGTGACCTTCTGGGTTTGGATCCTGATCGCCATCATCTTGGTCAGTGCCGCTCAGTCGTAGTGCCGCACGCGGGGCAGTACAACCCACGAGGGCGCTGAGATCTTGGCCCGGTGGGGCCAGTCGCCCTTCCCCATTTGAGTGCACCCCTGCTTGCTAATCTTTGCGACATCTGGCCTGCTTCAGATCAGATGGATACTTCAGCCGTCTGCATCCTGAGCAGCGTGGAATACATGTTACCTGGTTGAATAAACGATAGGGTGGATGCTCAGAAGCAGCCTGCTGCTCCATCTTTGCGTGGGTCGGTGCCACCCAGCAAGCAACCGCTGTCTGGATCACGCACGATCAGATGACCGTCTCCGAACGTTGTTCGTGACGAGCCCGTCAGCCAGGCGGTGTGGTGACCGAGATGGGCAAGTACATCTCCGCAACCTATCGGCAAACCGTCCTCGAGCAGCAAGCTGCAGCCCTGATTTTCATTGTCCAGGCAAAAGCGTGGCCGCTCTACCAACTCCTGTGGTGAAGCCTCGTCGTCCACCAGTCCACAGATGAATTGAACATGACCCTGAGGCTGCATGTAGCCACCCGTGACGCCAACTGTTGCCAGGAGTTGATCACCACGCGTAAGAATGCACGGAATGATCGTGTGATAGGGCCGTTTGCCACCGGCAGCTGCATTGGGATGCCCAGTCTGCAAGGAAAAACAGGCGCCTCGATTCTGCATCAGGATGCCGTTTGTTGCGATGCCTGTGCCAAAGGACATAAACAGACTGCTCATCAGCGAACAGGCATTTCCTTCGCAATCAACCACGGTGTGGTGCACTGTATTGGTGGGACTAAAGGGAACACCCCAGCCCGGCGGTTGCCGGGCTTGCTGTGGGTTGATCAGGCCTGCCAGTCTGTGTAGATTGGCTGGGGCAAACAGTGCCTTGATCTCCTCATGGTTGGGCCGTTCATCGCCTAAATGCTGTCGTGCTGTCGCAAGTGCTATGCGCAATGCTTCCACCTGGAGATGCAACCTCTGTGGGCTGTTCCAGGCGAACTGCTTCAGGTCGAATGACTCCAGAATCGCCAGTGCGTGCAGTGCCACGAGTCCTTGCCCATTGGGTGGACATTCCCACACCATCGCATCGCGGTATGGGTGAGCGATGGGAGTACACCACTCAGCTTTGTAGTGAGCCAGATCGCCCAGCGTCAACAAGCCACCGGACTGCACGACATCGGCAACAATTCGCTCCGCACAGTCTCCTTCATAAAACCAGCGGGCTCCATGGCTGGCAATCCCAGCCAGAATTCGGCCCAGCGCCGGTAGATATCCTATATTTCCCATAAGGCCATCTACATATTCGGACGCACGCCATTGCGAGAGAGCAGGCATATATTTCTTCCACTTCGCCAGGAAAACGGGCTGCACCGCGAATCCATTGCAGGCGTAATGGATTGCATCCGAGAAGAGGCTTTCCCAACCAGCAGAACCGTGGCGCTCATGCAGTTGACGCCAGCCGTCCACGGCCCCGGGAACGGTGATGCACAGCGGATGCCGTGCATGCGGTGTCTCTGCGACAAAGCATGGCTCAGGGCACTCGCGTGTTGTCAGCGCTTGCAGCGCATCCAGCGTTAATGCAGCGGGTGCAGGTCCACTTGCATTGAGCGATGAGACGGCCTGTCTTTTGGCGTCGTAATACAACAGGAAAAGGTCTCCACCAAGGCCGCTGGAGGCAAACTGCGTTACCGCCAGTACGGCATTGCAGGCAATCGCTGCATCGGCAGCATTGCCGCCATTGCGAAGGATCGTGATGGCAGCCTGTGTTGCCAACGGATCACATGAAATAACCATGCCTCGCAAGGATCGCGCACCTGAGCGCCGTGAGATGAACTGATAGGGCTCCGATCTTGTGGCCATCGATCCTCGGACTGTCTCTGCAGACACCTTAGCCAGGAATGCAGGCCTGCCAGTACACTTTACTGTCGCCATTTTCCCACATCGCTCTCTTGGCTCTTTTGTTTGTCGTCTATGTTGATTGCTTGCAGGAATCTTTCGCTCTTGAAGATCGAGGATCTGTTAGTAGTTTTACCGTTATCGTTCATTGCTCCTTCGTGCCGTTTTATCCATTATCGCGCTTGCCTTCTCATTCGGATTCGCTGCTGGTCTGCGCCGCCGTCGAGACCCGCAACACGCGCGACATGCTGATCGATCAATGGCTGATCCCCTCATCTCGAGCCGCCGCAAAGCCTGTCGTCTTTTCGTCTGCAGCGCTCTTGGCACAAATAGATTCCTCCAGGGCGGCCTGGAACTGTTGTTTGTTGGGCATCGGGATCTGGGGACTCCGGGGATCCTTCGGGAAGATCAGAATCGGCGTGCTCTCATCCTTCGGGGCCGAACGAGCAGCCAGCGCCAGGTAGCAGCTGCGGTTGGCTTCCAGCTCCCTCCCCTCGGCGGTTCGGATCCGGATCGCCTCGCCATAGGGATTGAAGATCAGATGCAGATCAGTCGGGCCCTCGCCCAGTGCGGCCTGATTGCACGTCTCGATCGCACGGCTGCGGATCAGTGCCTTGAGATCCTGCAGCGCTTTTCCTTGAATCGTGAGCGGCTGCACGACACGCTCGAGCCCGTAGCGATCGAGGATGTCCTCCAGCTCCTCACTGTGCTGTGCCGGGATCGTGCCGCCATGCAGAAACTGGCGCAGTTCCTCCATCACCGCCTGAAACACCTGGGTATCCGCGAGGGGATGCCAGCCACCGCGATGGTTCACGCTGCTCTGCCTTGGTGGCGGAGCCAGGATCGGCGCTGGCTCGCTTCCATCCTGGTCGTGATGGGCAGGCCAGAGCCCACCCTCGCGGCAGAATTCGCGGTCTGCAGCGAGGGCAAAGCCCGAAGCATCGATCGGCAGCAGCCATTGGTTGCCATCGGTGTGGGGCCGGTCCCAGATGGCCTGCACCAGGCCATACATCAACCGCTCAAAGTCGGCCGGACAGGAGTAGGCGTGCAGCTGCAGCTCATCCCGCTTGCCGGCCAGCTCGGCGCAGCGGCCATCGAGCCGGTTGAGTGCCGCATCGATGGCTCTTCGCAGTGTCTTGCTGCCGGCGCCGCCGCTGATCTGGGAGCGCGTGAGGTCCACAATGCAGGCGAAGCCGTCCTCGATCGAGGGCCTCAGATCGGCATTGCCGAGCAGTGCGGCCAGTTCCGTGATCACCCCTTCCTGCCAACGCATCGGCAGCGGCCGGCCAGCATTCCACAGCCGGCAGGTGGCCACGGGAGTATGCAGCCACCAGCCGATCCACTCGATCGGTCCTGTCTGCTGCAACTGCAGCGGGTATTGCATCCTGAGCTGGGGCGTGCAGGCAGTGGCCTCGAACACCCATGAGAGCTGCTCCGGTTGCTCCAGATCACGGCTCGCGGCCGCCACCAGGGCATCAAGATGAAACACCCACTCGTCTTCTCGGCGCAGCACGTTGGCCGCGGTGCGATCATCGTGATCGAACAGCAGATCAAACACCGGCGTGATCAGCTGCGCGCGCTGCCCCCGCTGCTGGAGCCGCTCCACCAGGCACGCGGCCACGGCGCTCTTGCCGCTGCTGGGCGGCCCGAACACCAGGTGAAAACGCTGCGGCGAGCTCATGGAACGTGTTTCATGGCTGGAACATGCCCATCCTGAGCAACCCCTGGCTCTGTGGCGGCAGCTCCCGTGGGACTGACCAATCTGCAGCACGGCGCCCCTGGATGCAGGGTGGCTGCCTGGTCTGCGATGCGGCTTCAGGCGATCGGCTGGCCTGCCCTTTTCCGGTTCCGCGCACCCCCCGCCGATCGCCCAGAACCCCAGTGTTTGCGTCGATCGGCGCGCGGCCCTGCAGCGCAACGGATCTCAGCGTTTTCCACAGGGTTGACGCCGCGTGCCGGCGCTGCCAAGGTAGGGGTGTGAGCAAACGGCCTTCGGATCGCTTGCCGCGCAGGCCCTCTCGGGGGCCACCGTCACCACTCGTTGGTGACACCTATTGATTGGAAACGATGTCTCCAGACACCTGAGTTGGTGTGGAGGGAAGTGTCACCACTCGTTGGTGACACCTATTGATTGGAAACTTTAAGACCTCAGTAGCCTCTTGAATAACAGAATCAGGAGTCACCACTCGTTGGTGACACCTATTGATTGGAAACGCCCACTGCTTATAATCTATATTGCAAAAAGGCTGTGAAAGTCACCACTCGTTGGTGACACCTATTGATTGGAAACTGTTTGAGGCATGATAACCATCCTATGTGGGTACAACAACTTGTCACCACTCGTTGGTGACACCTATTGATTGGAAACGGTTCGAGCGTAAGTTGGGGAGGGGGTGAAGATTCGAGTCACCACTCGTTGGTGACACCTATTGATTGGAAACAAGCTCTTCTTTTGTCTGTGCTCGCTTAGCAGCCGTGTCACTACTCGTTGGTGACACCTATTGATTGGAAACACCATCGCTGGCAAAAACTGGAGCTGATGGAATAATCAAGTCACCACTCGTTGGTGACACCTATTGATTGGAAACTACACCTCAGGAGCTGGCTGAGAGACCGCCGGGAGGGTCACCACTCGTTGGTGACACCTATTGATTGGAAACGTGGTGAGGGTGAGGGCCGTGGAAGCCAGCAGGATGCGGGCGATGTCACCACTCGTTGGTGACACCTATTGATTGGAAACCCAACTTTTGGAATCTATATTCCTGAACTGATTTTGTTGTCACCACTCGTTGGTGACACCTATTGATTGGAAACCAGCAGTACACCGGCACTACTTATCAATGAGACCCGATGGTCACCACTCGTTGGTGACACCTATTGATTGGAAACACACCCAGCAGTGCTAGGATCGCCATCGCCATGATGGCGACGGTGTCACCACTCGTTGGTGACACTTAATTGATTGGAAACCGTGCCAGGCCTTCTTAAGGCTCTCATCCGCATTTCCCCAGTCACCACTCGTTGGTGACACCTATTGATTGGAAACGCCGCAAGCTCCGCGTCATGATTCACAGTTTCCTGGAACCAAGTCACCACTCGTTGGTGACACCTTTTGATTGGAAACGAGTAGCCTGAGGCTCCTCCGACTTCATCCCTCTTGTGTCACCACTCGTTGGTGACACCTATTGATTGGAAACTGATGTAGCTATTAGGGTCTGGCAATGTTGTAAATGGTCTTAGTCACCATTCGTTGGTGACACCTATTGATTGGAAGCCGTAACAAGCGACCGCGCCGTAGATGTTCGCGATCTCGTCACCACTCGTTGGTGACACCTATTGATTGGAAACTATGAAAGTCATTTCAATGTACAGAACAGCAACTCCAACATGGTCACCACTCGTTGTTGACACCTGTTGATTGGAAACCAGGGCTTGCGTACTGCTGAGTGGGCTCACAAGGAAGTCGCCACTCCTTGTTGATGCACACCGATTCCATCAACCCTCCGGGTCACTATCCCCATTCGCGGAGAGTGACCCCCCTTTTTTTCTGCCAACCTCTGCAGTGGATCGCAGTCCTTGTCCGCCCCTGGGAACCATCAGACGTAGCCCGCCCAGCCACCTGATGCGTTCCCTCTATCTGCTGCGCCCCCACGGCACCGCCGGCCTCGACGGCGAGCAGCTGGTGGTGAGCAGCGGCGATCAGGAGCTCGATCGCATGGCTCTTCCGCTGTTGGATCAGATCCTGGTGATGGGCCACCTGCAGCTCACCACCCAGCTGATCCGCGCCTGCCTGCGGCGCGGCATCCCGATCGCCTACCTCACCAGCGGTGGCCAGTGCCTGGGCCGCTTGCAGCCGCTGGAGGGCGGCTACCGACCTCGGGCCCGCCGGCAGGCGGAACTGACGGAAGCGCAGCGGTTGGTGGTGGCCCGCACGCTGGTGGCAAGCAAAATTGCCAATGGCCGGGTGGTGCTGCAGCGGTTCACGCGCCGGGGTGGCCGGCCTGCGGTGGAAACCAACTTGCGGAGGCTGGCCCAGTTGCAGGCGCTCACGGCGAAGGCTCCCTGCTCCAACCACCTGCGCGGGCTGGAGGGGGCGGCGGCAGGTCTCTACTTCCGCAGCCTCGGCAATCTGCTGGAGGTCGATGGCTTCGGGTTTGCGGTGCGCAACCGGCGGCCACCGCGCACACCGTTCGATGCCCTCTGCGGCTTCGGCTATGGAGTGCTGTGGAATGCCCTGCTGCTACGGGTGGAGTTGCGCGGGCTCGATCCCTACACCGGTGTGCTGCATGTGGGTTCGGCCCGTCATGCGGCGCTGGTGTCGGATCTGATCGAACCGCTGCGCACCTACCTGGTGGATCCTTTCCACGGACAGCTGATCCGCAGCGGCCAGTTGCGTGCCGAGGAGCATTTCGAACCCAACGCCGGCGGTGTGTATCTCTCTGAGAGCGGCCGACGCCTGTGGCTGCAGGCCTGGTCGGCCTTCATGGCCGAGCCGATCACTCTCTGCGATGGCAACAGAGCGGGCCGCGCTGGGAACTGCTCGATCAGCTGGTGCAGAGCTTCGCCCGCTGGGTGGACGACCCTGATCGGCCCCTGCTGGTTCCGCTGCGCCGATGAACCAGGAGCAGTTCTGGGTGATCGCCTACGACAGCCCCAGCAACAAGCGCCGCCGCAAGCTGGCCAAGCTGCTGGAGGGCTATGGCGAGCGCCTGCAGTGGAGCGTGTTCGAATGCCGGCTGCGGCCCCACAAGCTGCGCCGGCTGCGGCAGGGGCTGGAGCGCATCGCCGAACCGGCCGACAGCATCAGGCTCTGGGCGCTGCCCGCACGGGCCGCTGAGCCAGTGCAACTGGGCAAGGAGGTGGAGCGGCCCGTCTGGCAGGACAGGGTGATCTGAGCTGGGATCCCCATGAGGGATCGGATCATTCGGGGGGTGCGCGGATGCCCGAGGGGGACGATCCATTGGCAGCACAGCCCTGGGCCGTTTCGATCCGCCGCGCACCCCCCGGCGATCGGCCGAAACCCCAGTGTTGGCTTGATCCTGCGCGCTGCCCTGCGGCGCAAGGGATCCCGGCGATTTCCCCAGGGTTGACGCCCCGCGAACGGGTGCCCATAGTGGAGGGGTGCGCATCCGGTCTTCGGATCTTTGCCGCGCAGGCCCTCTCGGGGGCCGCCGTCACCACTCGTTGGTGACATCTATTGATTGGAAACTCAGTCGGTTCTGGCTCGGAGCCCAGTCCGAGGGACGAGGTCACCACTCGTTGGTGACATCTATTGATTGGAAACAACCCACCCCAAGTATATTCACAACACATTGATTTTGGGTACGTCACCACTCGTTGGTGACACCTATTGATTGGAAACTACTCAGCAAGGAATACGAATAAACAAGTTCCTATCCTGTCACCACTCGTTGGTAACACCTATTGATTGGAAACATGACTTCTTGGAGTGAAATACAGACATTTGAGTCTCCGTCACCACTCGTTGGTGACACCTATTGATTGGAAACCATTGTGATGTGAAGTTTCCAGGAGATTCCCCGCTGAGGGGAGTCACCACTCGTTGGTGACACCTATTGATTGGAAACGCCCTCTGCCCCCTACGGAAGGCGAAGAGATTTACCTGTCACCACTCGCTGGTGACACCACTTGATTGGAAACTTCCCCCTGGAGTCATAGACTTGTTCCCCATAGATTCTGGTCACCACTCGCTGGTGACACCACTTGATTGGAAACACGCAAATTTTTGAAGCTGTGAGAGAAAGTTCCCCCGTCACCACTCGCTGGTGACACCACTTGATTGGAAACTACACTCCACAAGTCTTGTCACGCACCGTCTTGCCGTTACTACTCAGTGGTGGCACCACCTGAATGGAATCCTGAGAGTTTTCATGATTCCAAAAGCGACGGGTCGTCTCACCACACGATGGAAACCAGGAGCCGTTGCCCGGTAGCGGCGGCTCCCTTCTCCAGAGCAAGGTTGGCGGCTTGGCAGCATTCTTACCAGACGCAGCCAATCAGCCCTGAATGATCGGACTTGTGCAAATCTTTCCATTCTGGGCATCGATCACCAACTCACCTCTGTAAGGTGTGAGTTGGATGATTGAACGATTGCTGTGTGGCCATTCCGTGAACAGCCGCAACCAGGCCCATCCGTGTACGTTCCGCCTCCACATCAGCTTGCATTCACTTTTCTGTTGATCGCTTCGGCAGTGGCTGGCCCTCTGTCACTGCACGCCGCACCGCTGGATCCTGCCCAGGTGCCCGTCATCGTGCCATCCCATGCCCGATTCGCGGTGAGCTTCCTGCGGCAGCAACCCGCCGGCTGGAGCTCGCTCACACCCTGGGGCGAGGCCATCACCACGGCCGGGAGCGAGGGCTTCGTTGAGCTGAAGGCCTGGCGCACCACCTGCCTGGTGGACGGCCAGCGCAGAACCGTGAGCGATGGCCTGGCGGACATCGGTGGTGGCTACTACCGACTCAACCCTTGGTATCAGGGCGACCTGCAGGCCCGCTACCCCATTCAGACCATCAACGGCGCCGTTCGTCTTCCCGTCAGCCCGGAACGGGTCAGCCACTGGTGGCTCACCCGGCGACCCTCGATCAGCGGTGCAAGCCAATGCGAGATCACGGCGGAGGTGCGCCTCAGCCCCGGTGTGCTGGTGTCGATCGGCGGCGATTACTGGATCAACCCCACCGCCCCCTACGCGGGCGACATGGTGAACAACCGCTACATGGGTCGTTCCGCCTGGCACGACCACATTGGCGGCGACCAGGTGATCGTTTTTCGCTGATGATTTGCTGTTGATGGCCACGTTCCACGCTCAGGTGCGCAGCTCCCGGCGGAAGTCAGCCAGCAGGCCATCGAGATCCTGGATGTTCAAGGTGTTGATCCACTCCTGGATGTCGCTGATCAGAAACGCCTTCTCATCGCTGGGGTCGTTGTAGCGGGGGCGGATCTGGCGCTCGAACCACCGCTGCGATTCAGCCAACACATCCGGTAGCCCGAGGCCATGGGCCAGGGCCTCGAAGGGTTCTTCATCCATCACCGCAACGCCGAAATCGATAATGTGAGGCTTGAGGCGGAGGCCGCTCTGATCGATGCCGATCACCACATTGCGCACGTGCAGGTCTCCCTGCAACACTCCCGCCGCCCACACGGCCCGGATGCCGTGGCTGACGCCTTGGAAGATCTCCGCCCACACTTCCCTGGGGATGGGCGTGCGGCTGTGAAACTCCAGCCAGTCCTGCAGGGTGCCGCCGTTGTTGATCTTTTCCATCTGGAAGCTCAAGGGATAGCCATAGAGCCCCTCATCAACATCGATCAGGGGCACCACACCGGTGCCGCGCAGGTGTTCGGTGAGGATGAACTCCCGTGCCACCAGCGGTATCTCATCGCGGCGGTCGGATTTCTGCACCACTCCGTCGACGAGCTCTCGCACCAGCGGCATCGTGCCCCGGTCGGCCCGGCTGGCGAAGCTGCCCGCCTGGCTCACCTGGTGATACACCTGTAGCGGGGTGAGATCGGTGCTGGTCATGGTGAGTTCGCCGTTGCCTCCGACAGAACAACAGGTTGGACAAGCGGGAGCTCATACCGATCGATCAAGGCCTGGAGCTCAGGGCCAAGCGGATGGCCGACCGACTCCGAGTGCAGGTACAGCCTGAAGTCCTCCATCAGCTTGATGAAGACCCGGGCATCGGAGAATTGATGCCAGCTTCCATGGTGACGCTTGGTGCTTTCCCTGGGCGGCCGCACAGTGATCGGTACAGGTGGATTCAGACGGCGCAGAATGCGGGTCTGAATCCACTGCCTATCTTCTCGCCGCAGCCATTGCCGCTCTTCATCATGGTCAGGATAGCCAAGACTGGGGAACTTGATGCGATCCAGATGGCCACTCCAGATCATTTCGATCAGATCTTTCATCAGCCACTCGAAGTCGAGGGGGCGGGAGTAAGCGTGCAGCTGCAAGGCTTCCTGCTCACCGCCCAAGTCAGCCCGGCGGCTGTCGATGGTGGCAAAACCCTGGTCCACCATCGAAACCCAGTCGTAACGCACGGATCCATAAGTCGACACACTGGCATGCTCTGCTGGCTCAATCTTCAGAAGATCTCTGAAGCCTTCCTCTGCCGACGGCAGGGCACGTGGGTCGTTGATCGCACCGTGAATGCCCTCGATCAATTTGCCTGCCCATGAAAACAGGGCGACACTCCTCCTGTTGTTGTCGTGACATATCTCCAAAGGAGTCTGCACCCACCAGCCGAACCATTCGACCGGCCGCGGCCAGTCGAGACGCTGAAGGTAGTTCAGGCGCAGCGCCCTGGTGGCCGCTGTGGCATCGATAATGACAGGGAAGTTGTCTGCCGCGGTCCGGATCAGATCATCGATATAATTCTCGAAGAAAATCTCCTCCAGAGCCAGATAGTTCTCCGTGCTCAAGGTTTTGGTTTCTGGCCGATAGTATGCCCACTCCTCAAACTGCAGCAGCCACACCTTTTCGTGCCCCCTGTCCCACAGCTTCTCCCGTAGAGCTTCACCGATCGGTCGCCGGAAGCTGCAGGGTGGACCAATCAGCAGATGGCAGGGTAAGGGATCGGTCATGGATGCTCAGATGCAGCAGGGATGAATGACAAGCCTTCTGGCTGTTCCCCAGCAGGGCCATGGTTCTGGTGCGAACAACCAGCTAGATGCCTACCCACCCCGATGCACAGCATATTCCAGGCCAGGGCTTCCGGAAGCCATGCCCCGCCTTCTCATGGGAATCGTGTGTCGGGCAACGGCGAGCATTATGGTCGCGGCCCGGGACAGGCAGCTCCGATCAACAGGGTTCGGTTGCATGCTTGAGGCGTAGGTGGTCTGGCCGGCCCTCTCCTGAGGTAGCTGTGCCCACGTCACCCCAGCACGAGGGCTCCATCATCGGCGGCGAACTCCACGGCGCGGCGCATGTCGGTGTAGAGCCGGCCGAACCAGGAGGAAGCCCCCAGCATCTCCATGGCTTTCCCTTCCAGTTCGGCGAAATCAGCCGCGAGGTTGCGGCAGACCGCCGCATTCAGCACCGTGGTGCTCCCGTGGTGGAAGTAACGGAATTCATGGAACGGGAGGGTATCTCTGGTCTCCACCCACAGGCGCCGGGCCTCCTCGATGGGCAGGTTGCGCCAGTTGTTATGGAAGGCCGCCCATCGCTCCCAGGCCAGATCGTGTCCAGCCACAACGCCGAGTACTTCCCTCATCCACTCGTAGAAGCCCTCGCTTTTTCCGCCATAGAACCAGTGTTTCTCGACATACGCGTAGCAGGCTCCGGACTCCAGCCCGGCGACATACTCCGCTCGGGCCTCCGCCAGATAGGGGGCATAGAAGAAGGGAGTTTCCTCCCCGGGCTTCTCCTCCAGCTTGCGGATGCGGCGGTAGCCCCAGATATCGATTCCCATGGGTTGTCACGGCACGGTTGCCTCGGTGGCTTGTCCTCAAGGTATCGATGGCGTCGACAGCCCTTCAACAACTCTGTGCGAACGACCAACCCAACCACCATCAGCTGGGCCAGTCCCAAGCAGCCACTCCGTGGGAACCCTGAGGAGGCCTCCGGCCTCCACCCATGCGCACGCTCTATCTCCTGCGCCCCCACGGCACCGCCGGCATCGAAGGCGAGCAGCTGGTGGTGCGCAGCGGGGAGGAGGAGCTTGACCGGATGGGGCTGCCCCTCCTCGATCAGATCCTGGTGGTGGGTCAGATGCAGCTCACCACCCAGCTGATCCGCGCCTGCCTGCGGCGCGGCATCCCGATCGTCTACCTCAGCAGCAGTGGCCATTGCCTCGGGCGGCTGCAGCCGCTTGAGGGTGGCTATCGCCACCGGGCCCGCCGCCAGGCCGAACTGCCGCAGGAACGCCGGCTGGCGCTCGCCCGCGCCCTGGTGAGCGGCAAGATCGCCAATAGCCGCGTGGTGCTGCAGCGCTTCACGCGGCGCAGCGGACGGCCTGCGGTGGAGAGCTGCCTGCGGCGGTTGGGGCAGCTGCAGACCCTCACCGGCCGTGCCCCCTGCTCCAATCACCTTCGCGGTCTGGAGGGCTCGGCGGCGTCGCTCTATTTCCGCAGCCTCGGCGGCTTGCTGGAGGACGATGGCTTCGGTTTCGCGGTGCGCAGCCGGCGGCCACCGCTTACCCCGTTTGATGCGCTCTGCGGCTTCGGCTATGGCGTGCTCTGGAATGCTTTGCTGCTGCGGGCCGAGCTGCGCGGGCTCGATCCCTACAACGGGGTGCTGCATGTGGGATCCCCCCGCCATGCGGCGCTGGTGTCGGATCTGATCGAGCCGCTGCGCACCTTCCTGGTGGATCCCTTCCACGGCCAGCTGATCCGCGCCGGCCAGCTCTCGGCCGCGGAGCATTTCCAGCCCCATGGCGGTGGGGTGTACCTCAACGACGGCGGGCGGCGGCTGTGGCTGCGGGCCTGGTCGGCCTTCATGGCCGAACCGATTCAGATCGGGGAGGCCAGCAGCGGCCCCCGCTGGGAGGTGCTCGATGAGCTGGTGAAAAGCTTCGCTGCCGCGGTGGATGATCCCGATCGCACCATCAGCGTGCCCCTGCGCCGATGAGCCAGGAGCGGCTGTGGGTGATCGCCTACGACAGCCCCAGCAACAAGCGCCGCCGCAAGCTGGCCAAACTGCTCGAGGGCTACGGCGAGCGGCTGCAGTGGAGCGTTTTCGAATGCCGGCTGCAGCCCCATCAGGTGGCGCGGCTGCGGCAACTGTTGGCACGCATTGCCACCGCCGACGACAGCGTGCGGATCTGGTCCGTGCCGCCGCGGGCCCCGGCGGCTGAGCAGCTGGGCGGCCGGTGGAGCCCACGCCCTGGGCCGACAAGGTGATCTGAGTCAGGCCCCTGCCGCGATCGCCTCCGCCAGCGTCACCACCCGCGCCCGTTCATGGAGCCGGTAGCTGCGCTCCCCCGGCGTGATCACGAGCAGCTCATCGAGCTCCAGATCCGCCAGTGCCTGCCGCATCGAGGCGCTCAGGCGCGGGGCGTCGGCTCGCTTGATCTCCACGCCGAGGCGCCGGCCGCCGTGGTTCACCAGCAGATCCAGCTCGGCGCCGCCATGGGTGGCCCAGAACCAGGCTCCTTCCGGTCGCCAGCTGGCCAGCAACTGCTCGATCACGAAACCCTCCCAGGAGGCCCCCAATCGAGGGTGCTGCAGCAGCGCATCGTGGCTGGGGATCTGCAGCAGTTGGTGCAGCAAACCTGTGTCGCGCAAGTAGATCTTGGGCGCCTTCACCTGGCGTTTCAGGGAATTGACGTGCCAGGGCTGCAGCAGCCGCACCATGAACACGCCGGCAAACAGATCGAGATAGCGGCGGCAGGTGGTCTGGTTGACGCCGAGGGAGCGGCCCAGTTCGGCGCCGTTCCATAACTGGCCGTGGAAATGGGCAAGCATGGCCCAGAACCGCTGCAGCGTTGCTGCGGGCACCCGCACGCCAAGCTGCGGCAGATCGCTCTCCAGCAGCGCGCGGATGAAGTCGCGGCGCCAGATCAGGCTGTCCGCGTCGTTCGAGGCGAGAAAGGAGCGGGGAAACCCGCCCCGCAGCCAGAGCGTGGAGGCCTGCTCCAGGCCCACTTCGGCCAGCGCAAAACCTTCCATCTCCACGATCTCCAGCCGCCCCGCCAGCGATTCCGACGACTGCCGCAGCAACGCCGGCGACGCCGAGCCGAGGATCAGGAAACGGGCCGGCTGATCAGCCCGGTCTGCCAGCACCCGCAACAGCGGGAACAGCTCCGGCCGCCGCTGCACCTCATCGATCACCACCGTGCCGCGCAGCTCGCCCAGGGCGGTGAGCGGCTGATCGAGCCGGGCCAGGCTGATCGGATCTTCCAGGTCGAAGTAATTGGCGCTCGCCGCCGGCACCAGCTGGCGGGCCAGGGTGGTTTTGCCGCATTGGCGCGGCCCCAGCACCGCCACCACGGGCGAACGGGCGAGGGCCGCCTCAAGGGCCGCCAGGCGGGATGGACGCGGGAGCATGGCGTCACGTTAGCGAGCCTGCTTGAAATCCCTGCAGTAAGCGCAGTATTTTCAAGGCAAAGGTCTCCTTTCCTCTCTGGCGTCCACTCCGACGCCGGCACCAGAGGCGCACGCCAGCGGATAGACCGGGTCAGCCAGCGTGTGTGCGGCGTTGCCTTCTGAGGGCACTGCTTGCTGATCAGCCCTCCCACTCCTGCAAGCCCCAGGGATGAGGCAGAGGGCAGCCCCCGGCTGGCTTGCCGGCCGGCTCGGGGGGTGCGCGATTTGGGCGCTGATGCCCATTCCTTGCTGTGGCTGGCTTCCTGCCCTTTTTCGGTTCCGCGCACCCCCCCGCCGATCGCCCAGAACCCCAGTGTTTGCGTCGATCGGCGCGCGGCTTTGCAGCGCAACGGATCTCAGCGTTTTCCACAGAGTTGACGAGCCGAGCCGGCGCTGCCAAGGTAGGGAGGTGCGCAAACGGCCTTCGGATCGCTTGCCGCGCAGGCCCTCTCGGGGGCCACCGTCACCACTCGTTGGTGACACCTATTGATTGGAAACCGTGTACCTGCACCTCAGGGGTATGCAATGTTCCCTCTGTCACCACTCGTTGGTGACACCTATTGATTGGAAACTCACGCCTATTCGTAAAGCGAGTTACTACAAATGGCATAACTGTCACCACTCGTTGGTGACACCTATTGATTGGAAACTGTCTTACCGCCAACACATACCTTTACATCTACATACTGTCACCACTCGTTGGTGACACCTATTGATTGGAAACGTATTGCCGCTAATGTCCGTTACGTCCGCTCCGCTATCAGTCACCACTCGTTGGTGACACCTATTGATTGGAAACTCTCCTTCAGAAATATCCTCAATACCAAGTACCCACACGTCACCACTCGTTGGTGACACCTATTGATTGGAAACAACAAAACTTTCATCGTTCTAAGGTACAATTTCCCCATCACGTCACCACTCGTTGGTGACACCTATTGATTGGAAACCGCACTTGGCGTATTTGGACTGAACCTGAGTCTTGTCGATTGTCACCACTCGTTGGTGACACCTATTGATTGGAAACTCTTGATTTTGGTGGGCATCTTTTGAGTTCTCCCATTTGTCACCACTCGTTGGTGACACCTATTGATTGGAAACAAGCGATGAATCACCCGAGAGGCAAGGTGTTCAAGAAATCCCGTCACCACTCGTTGGTGACACCTATTGATTGGAAACGGGTGTTTTTAAAAATTATTTTTTGTCAGTAGATATTCGTCACCACTCGTTGGTAACACCTATTGATTGGAAACCAGCTAAGACTGGGAGATTTACAGAGAACAGAAATGAAGTCACCACTCGTTGGTGACACCTATTGATTGGAAACAGATTGACTTTGAACAGTATTTAGTTCTGCGTTGATGCGGGTCACCACTCGTTGGTGACCCCTATTGATTGGAAACCTGACAAGGGGGCCAGTAGGCGTCGCAGTCGAGCGATCATGTCACCACTCGTTGGTGACACCTATTGATTGGAAACTTAAGGTCTTGCAGGGTAAACATGATGATAAAGCGATAAAGTTACCACTCGTTGGTGACACCTATTGATTGGAAACCCATAAATCGCTGAAGTTTCTGAATTCGGGTCATGTGTCCTTAGTCACCACTCGTTGGTGACACCTATTGATTGGAAGATGGATTGGAAGCCTTCGCACCGGGATTCACCTCACTCGGCTTCTTGATCAGCTCAACAAGCTGAAATCGCTCCTAATTCAGATCAGCCTGATGCAGGAAGCAGGCCCGGAGTTCGTTTACAAGAAAATCAACCAACCGTAGATTCAGGTCTGAAACTTGGGATTGCGTCTGTTGAAGGCCTTTGGTCAGTCCCACGAGCGTTTTGCCGCAGAGCCTTGAGTGGATCAACCATGGGGCTCTTCGCGTCTGGTGTCATGACCCGCTCCCAACCGCTCGCCACCCTTCGCGATGTGGTGCACCGCTTCACCGGGGTGATCGATCGCTTCGGCTCCTTCCTCCAGAACGGCGCCACCATCCGCACCCTCTGCCTGCGTGACCTGCGCCTCGCCTCCTCCCAGCAGCCCCTCGATCCCGGCCACTGGTGGTTCCCCCACCGTGAGATCTGGTCGCAGGCGGGCATCCGCAGCGGCGACACCGTGCTGTTCACCGCCAAGGTGCAGCGCTGCACCAAGGGTTGGCAGGATCCCCGCAGCACCTGCAGTGCCAATCCCCGCCGGCAGGTGATGGGCTTCTCGGCCACACCCCGCTCCGTGGTGGTGGTGCGGCGGCTCGACGACGACCGCCAGCAGCTCGCCGCCCTGGAAACGGCCCTGGCCCAGTGCCAGCGCCACCTCAGCGAAACCATCCGCGAACACCAGCAGCTCGCCGGCCACTACGCCGCTCTGCTTGAGCGTCATCAGGCCCTGCAGGCGCTGACGTTTGGTCAGTCCCACGGGCGCTTCACCGTCAACCTCACAGCGGCCAGAGCATGTGGGTGTTCCGCTCGGTGCGACCGCCATGACCCGTCCTGTTCCCCTCGCCAGCCTGCGCACTGAGGTGCATCGCTTCTCCGGTGTGGTCGATCGCTTCGGCAGCTGCCCCACCAAGCATGATCAGGCCCAGACCGTCTGCCTGCGCAACCTGCGCCAGGCCGACAACGGCCAGCCGCTGGAGCCGAATCACTGGTGGTTCCAGCTCCGCGAGGTCTGGACCCAGGCCGGCATTCGTGTGGGTGACACCGTGCTGTTCACCGCCAAGGTGCAGCAGGCCACCAAGGGGCGCCACGATCCCCACCAGCATCACCTCGGCAATCCCCGCCGGCAGGTTGTGGGCTTCGCCAGCACGCCCCGCTCGGTGGTGGTGCTGCGCCGCCGCCAGGGCTATCGCCATGACCTCGTCACGCTGGAGAAGGCCCTGGCCCAGCGCGACACCCACCTGAGCGAGGCACTGCAGGAGAAGGAGCAGCTCTCCCTGCATTACGCCTCCTTGCTGGAGCAGAAGCTGGGGCTGGAGCAGGAGCTGCAGCAGGGGCAGGCCACCTGCGGGCAGCTGGAGCAGCAGCTCGCCGACAGCCAGGAGCAGCGCCTGCTGCAGCGCCGCCAACTCGGCCGCCGGCTGGTGGTCACGGCCGCGCTCACCTTCAGCGTCGGTGGCCTCGGCGGCGCCGGCCTGATGGCGGCACTGCAGCGCAGTGGCCCCGCCAGTCCGCAGCAGGCGGCCATGGTGGCCGAGCCGCCTGCGCGGTGACCGCTCAGGCCTCCGGGGTGCTGAGCAGCTCCATCCGCATCCACTCGTAGCCGATCTGCTCGATCTGCTCCTCGGTGAGCAGCACACCCTCCGGGATTCGCCCGCGCAGCTTGATGCACACGAAGCGGTCCCCCGCCACCGGCTCCACCACCATCCGGTTGGTGATCACCGGCTCAAAGCCGCCGGCCATCCCCGGCAGGTCCTCCAGCAGCCGGTTGATCAGGCTTGTGGTGTCGGCATGGCCGATGGCTGATACCACCTCAGGCCGCAGGCGCCGCTCCTCCCCTGCCACCGCGGCTTGATAGAGGTCTTCCTCCACCACCTGCTCGAGGGCCCGGCGACGGTCGCTGTCCACCAGCGTCACCTGCCACATCCCCGGACAGGGCACGATCGTGGTGTTCATCAGATAAGTGGTCATCGTTGGGAAGGGGGAGAGATCGTTGCGAGAAGGGGTTTGGTTCAGGGGGTGCGCGGTTGCCCCACCCGGAAGCTGTAGCCGCTGGCAGCCGCCAGACGCTGCGCAAACGCCGTCGCGTCCGCTTGGCTGGAGAAACTGGCCACCTGCACCGCCCCATCGGCCGTTACGTAGGCATCACCGCAGTAGCGGCTGCGCACCGTTTCCACCGCTTCCGCCGGACCGAGCACCGGCCACCAGCTGCTGCCGCTCACCGGTGGCGAGCCGCAGCTGGATTGCCAGGAAAGCGGCGCCTGCGCCGCCGGCCGGTTGCTGATCACCGCCGCCAGGATCGCCATGCCGCCGGCCACCGCGATGCCGGCGATCAGAGCGTTCTTCGGTGGAGAGGGAACCGGAGCAGCCAGTGCTTCGCTCTGGCGAGCGGCGGGAGGTACCAGCCGGGGTTGTGCCTGGGGGAGCGGCTGCTCCGCGGGGATGGCACGCACCGGGGGGCGTTCGGGCTCCGGCTCCTGCGCCGCATCTGCCACTGGCGGCTTCGACGGCGAATATTTCCCCCGGAAGTGCTCACCCGGGCCGCCACCGTTGCTGAAGGTCATGGCTGCTCCGGCACCTTGTGCAGAAACTCCAACTTGGCGCGATCCACCGCATGGATCATGAAGTAACACTCATCCAGGCTCAGTTTATTGGCCGGTACGTGCATCTTCCAGCCCCCATTCGATTCGATCACGATCTTGCGCTTGCGGGTGAGGAAATAGATCAGCACCAGCAGCACCCCTATCAGGGCCAGAAAACCGGCGGCATTGTTGCCCGCACCGTAGGGCTGCTGGGCAACCGCGATAGAGATCAGGAACAGCACCGCCGCGATGATCAGCAGCCTGGGCCACGAAACCGTGCGCAGACCCATCGAGCCGATCGCCTCCAGCGTGATGCTGTCGAACTGCTGGTCAGGATAAACCTTATAGTGATGACAGACCCGGAAATTGGTGAGCAGCAATGGCACCTTCGGGCTCTGGAGGTAGATCTCCTCGCCGGGCAGCAGGGTGAAGGAGCCTGACATCAGCGCTGGCGATCTACAGCGCGAAGCCTACTCTGCATCCTGGCGCTACGCTCCAACGGGACGCATACCGCCGTGTGATGGTTCATCGCGCCTGCTGAGCCGGCGCGTTACGTTGCCGCAGTTGCTCCAGCTGCCGCTCCTGCCGTTGCAGCAGTCCGAGGAAGATCCCGATGGTGAGGCCGAGGACCGCAGCCCAGATCAGCGATGTCCAGGCCACCAGGCGCCACGGCTCGTTCCTCGCCACCGGCAGCAAGGGACGCTGTGGATCCTTCTGCGCCTCCCGGCTCCCATCGGCCAGTCGCTGACGGCATTCCTGCAGACCGCCACCGGCCCAGAACAGCCCCCAGGCGCGGCGATCGAGCTGCAGCGCCACCCAGCGATGGGGCTGGGCATCGTTGCGGATCAGCTGCGCCGCCCGGGCCAGGGTCCAGCTGCGCCCCGCCGCCATCGACGGCTGCGCCTCCAGCCGTAGGCCTCCCTGCGCGTCGCCCCCGAAGCCACTGGCCACCTCCAGCGCAAAGACATCAATGATCTGCACCCGGGCGCCGGGGCCCCGCTGTTCCTCCTCCGGCGACCAGAACACCAGCGCACCGCGTTCCTGCGCGATGCAGCGCTCCATCTGCGTGTTGGTGGGCATTCTGATCAACGGCTGACGCGATCGTCCCAGTCTGGCGTCCTCAACCCATGCCGCTGCCACCAAGGCCGCGCATCACAGCACTGCTGATCGTGCAGCCAGAGCATGCCGTCTTCACCGGTATCAGGGCGGATGCTGAAGGGCGGATACTGGCTGGATTAGAACTAGAATACAGCGAATGCAGATGGTTCTCTGCAGCATGGGACCTCTGCTGAGGCCGGGCCAGCTGAATGCCCCGCTGGCGCAGTGGCGAGAGATCATGAATCTCCAGGCACTCGCCGGGGGCTGTTTCCACCCCCGGAGGTCCTGATGAGCCAGCCCAACGCAAACGCACTCCCAGCCCACAGCCAGCGCTACATCGATGCCCTCGGCTGGGCGGCTGAGCTGCATCGGCATCAGCAGCGCAAGGGCAAGGACGTGCCTTACATCTCCCACCTGATCGCCGTCAGCGCCATGGTCTGGGAGGACTGTGGCCAGAGTGACCCGGTGAATCCTGAACGCGCGGAAGATCTGGCCATCGCCGCCCTGCTCCACGACGCCATCGAGGACTGCGGCGTGAGCGAGGAGCAGATCGCCGCGCGCTTTGGAGAGCCGGTGGCCGCCGTCGTGGCCGACTGCACCGACACCAACGGCGCGGTGGCCGCAGGCGGCATCAAGGAAGACTGGTTGACGCGCAAGAAGCGCTACATCCAGCACCTGCAGAGCGCCCCGATCGACTCACTGCTGGTGAGCGCTGCCGACAAGGCCCACAACGCCCGCGACATGGTGCTCGACGCCCGCCGCGACCCAACGATGTGGGGCAAGTTCAACGCCGGACTGGAGGGCTCCGCCTGGTATCTGCAGAGCCTGCACAACATCTTCAGCCGGCGGCTGGAGAACAGCCGCTCGGTGGTGCTGCTGGGCGAGTCGGTGCGGGAGATCCTGCACAGCGAGGCTTTCCTCTCCAAGGTGCCAGCGGGCAGCACCCCCGAGCAGTGGGCCGCAGGTTACGTGGATCGGCGATAGCAGGAGCAGCTCAAGGCTGGCCGCCCTGCCGGGGGGTAATGCAGGCCTGCACCACCGCCCAGCTGTGCGGCAGGTCTGGATCTGGATTGATGGTCAGCACCACCGTGCCGCACGCCGGCTGGGCCTCCTCCCGCTCCGCGGCGATCTTCTGGGCCACCAGGCTGCGGCGCAGCAGCTCGTGCTTCTCCTGCAGGATTTCCACCAGGTCCTGCCCGCACCACTGTGTGCCGACCTCCTCTCCACAGGGGTAGCGGCTGAGCAACTCGAGGAACGGCACCGCCTGGATGGCGGGCTGCCGCTGCCGGTCCCACACCAGGATGCGGTGGGGATCGATGTGGTTGTCATCCCGCAGGCGAGGAACGGCCCATCGAGCAGGGCGCCGAGCAGCTCCAAGTCTGCATCCTGCTACGCCATGGCTTGGGCCCTGAAGACTGATCGCTCCAGTCTGCTGCAGTTTGACGAGGGCTTGCTCCGGGCCTCTCCAGTCTGAGGCCCGCCTGACGTCGGGCCTCCGCTGGGATCGGTCCCGTCGCTGCGCCGCTCTCGGCGCCGATTCCCATGGCCACGCTCTCATCTGCGGCTTCTCCGTTCTGCAGGCCGGAAGAGGATCCGTTCCTGCTGCTGGAGTCCTGCGGCAAGGCGATCGAATCAATCCTGCGGGGCCATGCCGGCCGGCCGCTGCGCCGCACCTGGATTGATCGGCCCTATGGAGAAGAGGAGATCTCCCGGCTTGAGGAAGAGGTGCTGCCGGCGATCCAGCAATGCCTGGCGCGGGTCGATGAGATCGATAGCGCTCTGGAGGCAGAGGCCCAGCTGAGCTACCGCCAGCAGGTGGAGGCCGAGGCGGCGTTACGGCGTGGCGGGCTGCAATGCAGTGGGTGCCTGCCGGTCATCTGATGCCGCGGGGGGCCTTGGCCCCCTCTCGGCCTACGCCGTTCCCCCTGTCGCGCCTGCTCGGGATCCGCGGCTCCGGCCAAGGGTGGCCACAGCGCCAGTAGGTGATAGCCACCAGGGACGGCCCTGCCACCAGCCAGAACGGGACCAATGACCCAGGCCACAGACAAACGCTGGCAAGGGTGCTGCAGAGCGGGCAGCCCGGATGCCGCTGCGCGGCAGGCCGCATCAGTTCTGACGGTGCCGCTGGGCACTCCTCGATGCCATTGGGCGTGAGGAGCAATTCTGGCCTCGGGCGCGGTGAGAGCTCAGCACGGATCAGCAGCAGGGCCAGTGGGACGTGGCTGGCGGGGCAGAGCGAAACCCCTCCGCAGCATGCCCCTGCGGCTCGCACTGGCCAGGGCTGTCGCAAGGCTCGCTGGGCTCGCCCCTGGCCAGTGCTCACCTGCGGGGCGTCTGGTCGGTGTTCTCCGCTCCACCCCAGCCATGGCCATTCCCCAAGGCCCCGTCTGTGAAGTCCGCCTGCTTGTGGTTCACCGCTATCAGCCCGGCGTCCAGAAGCTCGGCACTGCCCCGCGGCAGGTCGAGTTCTTTGGCCGCCGCGGCAAGCCCGTCAAGAAGATGCGGCTGATCCCTGCCGAGAAGGCATTCGCCTTTGCCCGCAAGCTGCAGGGCACCCCCGGCTGCACCGTCTCGGTCTGCTGAGCCCCTCGGGCTCTGGCCCGGCTGCCGGTTGGTGGCCGGGCTTTGAGCAGCGGTCCTGGCAAATGGCGGTATCAGCCCATCGAGGCCATGGCCACCCGCACCCGCAAAACCGGCACCGGCACCGGCAAGACCAGCAGCAAGCCGCGGCGCAGCTCACGAGGCAGCAGCGCACCAGTGGCTGCTCCCACGCTGCCTGGCATCAGTGCGGCCGAGCGGCGCAAGCTGGCCCAGGAAGAAGCCCGCTGGCGGGCCGAAAGTGATCTGCGCACCCTGCGGCAGGCAGAAGAGATCCGCCGTGATCCCGGCCGGCTCAAGCGGGCCGCCACCATGGCCGCCGAGGAGATGAAGGCGTTGCAGGCCGTGCAGGCCATCAGGCGCGGCCGCTGAAGCTCGCTCACAACCAGTGCCGGTAGCTGCTGCGCTGCAGCCGGGCCCGGGCCTTGGAGCGAGCACTGCCGAACTGGGGGCTGGAGCCATCGCGGCGGCGCCGCACCCAGGTTCCTTTCCTGATCAGGCGGGCGTCTTGGGGATTGGCACGGCGGGCGGCCACGATCGCCCCATAGCCCTTCTTTTGTCGGCTCTGGGCACGGGAGCGGGCCTGGCTGGCGCTGGCGGCCGGCACCACCGTCGCGGTGGAGCGGTTGCGCCAGAACACCAGATACCAGGCCATCTCGTTCTCCCGGCGGGGTGTCAGCGCCGCGGTGCAGCTGCTCTGGGCGTGGTTCCCTTGACCGCTTCCAGGTAGAGCTCGGCGGTGCTCAGGGTCTGCAGGTTCACCGCTCCCCCGTGCTCGAGGCCCGTTTCAGGCACCGCAGCGGAATAGAGACCGCTGCGCTGCTGGAACAGGAAGCTGTACACCGGATGGCGCCGCAGCTCCTCCACGTAGTCGCCATCGCTCAGGGCCACGCCATCAGCGGTGAGGGGCTGGCCCTTGCCGTCCACCGGCAGCAGCCGCTCGCGGCCATCCACCTCCCCCAGCTGGAAGTGGCCGCCGCACAGCGTCACGAAGGTGTCAAAGAAGGTGCCCCGCTCATCGCCACCGACGCGGCCCTCAGCCTCGGAGAACAGGCGCTCCATCAAGCGCTCCTTGCGCAGGTTCTGCACCTGGGAGCGGGCCTCGTCCCGTTCCTTTTCGACGCTGCGCACGCGGCGCAGGTTGGCCTCATTGAGCTGGCGTTCGCGCTCGCCCACCTGGCGTTCGAACTCCTCGCGCTTGCGCTCGGCGTCCTGCAGGCGGGCGTACTCGTCCGGGTTGATCTCCGAGAAGCGCGACAGCTGGGCGCGGGCCTTGCGCAGTTCTTTTTCGAGCTGGTTGCTGCGGCGGCGCTCGGCCCGCAGGGGATCAGCACTGCTGGGAGCAGCGGCAGGGGGGTCGTCGTTGTCGCTGGGGCTGGAGTCCTGTGGCAGGGAGAGATCGAGGGTGTCGTCGCCGTCGTCAGCATCCAGACCCGCGTCAGCAGCGCCGTCGCTGTCGAGCAGGTCGGGGTCGGCGGCAGGTTGGACAGAGCCAGCAGAGCCCTGGTTGGGCTGTTGCTGGTGCTGGCTGTAGCTCCGCCACGGAGCAGCCAGGGCCAGGGGGGCTGGAGCAGTGCCGCTGTTGGCGCTGCTGGAATCAGAGGAGAAGAAGGAGGAGGGCATCACCCATGACGGCTGTGGTGCTGCGGGCGCCCCGTCAGGGCCGCGCTCGCTTTACCTGTTGCCAGGCGGTGATCAGACAATGGCCCCTGGTTCTCAAGCAGACAGCCATGGCCTCCGGCATCACGGTCACGTCCAACCCGGATCCGGCGCAGCAGCTGCAGACCATGGGCGTGACGAGCTGACCCACCTGGGGCTGTGAGGTCAACACAGGGCTCGATGGGTTCGCTGTCAAGCGTCATCCGCTTTTGGTCCTCCGCTGGCGACAGAGGAGGGGGTGAGCGCCTCCACCCAGAACGAGGTCGTGGCGACTCTGTTGTATCTCTACCGCCGGGTACTGGGCAGTGATGTGGGGAACCTGGGGGGGGTGATCCGGGCCCGAGGGGGGAAGCACCTCCCCGTGGTGCTCACGGTGGAGGAAGTAAGAGCCGTACTGCGCTATCTCTGAGGAGCAGAGGCCCTGGTGGCCCAGCTGCTGTATGGCGGGGGCCTGCGACTTATGGAGGCGTTGCGCCTGCGGATCAAGGATGTGGACCTGGAGCAGGGCTGCATCACGACGCTCTGCCGCAAGGGAGACAAGGACCGGCGCACAGTGCTGTCTTCCAGCCCGGTCAAGGCACTGAATCGGTACACACAGGGCGAAGGGGTGTGAAACCGCTGCGCATAAGCCGAAGGCTTAAGGCAGAACTCGCATCAGACTGGGGCGCGGTGGAGCTCCCCCGTGCCCTGTAGAGGAAATACCGGAATGCAGTCAGTGAATGGGGCTGGCAATGGCTGTTTTCCCAAGCCCGCAGCTGGCGGGATCAACGGAAGAACATTGAGGGAAGGCACGATCTGAATCCCAGCCATGTGCAGTGGGGATGAGCAAACCAGCCACCTGACACACCTTCCGCCATTCATTTGCCATACACATACTGGAGCAGGGTGCCAACATCCGCACGATTCAGGACCTGCTCGGCCACAGCGATGTGAAAACCACCATGCCTATACCCATGTGCTGACCAGAAGGGCATCTGGGGTGCAAGGCCCGCAGACCTCTTCTGAGGGAGGGGTGGATCTTCCGCGGACCTCGTAACAATCCATGAAGCACCTGGCCAGGCCGGGGAGGCTTTAGCTATGCATGAGATTGCGTTTGGGGGAGAAGTAACGACCGGTAGCGTATGCAACAAAAAGCCGGGAACAGGCGGCAGCTTATGCAAACCGCAGAATCACTGCAAGCCGACATCGTTGAATCTTGATAAAGATTTTTTTATCGGTACCCCAATGCCCTTTCCTTTAACAATGCCGAGAAAGTCATGCCGCTAGCACTTGCCAGCAACTTTGGGCCTATCGATCAAAACGATGCAGTTTACCAAGACTTTCTTGCGGACTTACAAGGTAACATTTTGAATGGGCATGGCCGCGACAATGCCGTTCATTTTTTTCTTCAGTTTTCACCAGGGAAGGTGAACGAGGTCAAGACTTGGATTTCTAATATGGCAGATACAAGAATCACATCTGCCAAGAGCCAGCTTGATGCCTCAGAGCACTATAAGAAGACGAAGGAAGATGCTGGCATATTTGGCCATTTTGCTATCACTGCAAGTGGCTACGATTATCTTGGTATTCCAAGGGACAAGCAACCGCATGGGCTCAATCCTAGAAATCGAGATGTGAGCGTACCTGATAGCTCAGGCAACTCAGCTCCATTTTATGCTGATAGTTTTCAGGAGGGACTGAAAAGTCGTCAGTTGGTCCTCCTAGATCCACCTGTGGCTACCTGGGATGACGGATTCCAAGACCGTATTGATGCATTGATAATCCTCGCCTCAGACAACCCTGCCGATCTTGCAGCTGCTGAACTAGAGGTTCGTCAGCAACTAAAGGATAGTGCCTTGATCATAAATGTTGAGACTGGGCTAACTCTAAGGCGAAAGTTTCAGACGACAGTAGGTGGAACAGAGGTACAAAAAGAATTTGGCAACGTTGTTGAACACTTTGGCTATGCTGATGGCGTCAGTCAGCCAGCCTTTCTAAAAAAACAGCTTGAAGGAGCTACCAGCAACTATTGGAAACATCCTGGTGCTCCCCTCAATCTCGTCCTGATTGACGATCCTAATGGCAGCAAGAATGTCAGCTTTGGGAGTTTTCTTGTCTTTCGGAAGCTTGAGCAGAATGTAAGAGGGTTTAAGACAGCAGAAGCTAAGCTTTCTGAATCCCTTGGTCTCCCCAAGGAGTTGGGAGGGGCAATGGCCGTAGGTCGCTATGAAGATGGTACTCCACTCGTTTTACAGCCCGGTGATGGCGGCTGGGCAGAATCGCACACACCAACGATTCCCAATGATTTTAACTATAATGGCGATCCTGATGGACTTAAATGTCCTTTCCATGCACATGTTCGAAAGAGCAATCCGCGACTTGAGTCAGTGAATCCCGATGGCCCCTTTGCAAGAACTGAAGCAGAAGAACTCGGCCATCGCATTGCCCGAAGAGGAATCACATATGGTGGGCCGCTTAGTGCAGCTGATGATTTGGACGATCTACCCGAAAAAGGTGTTGGGTTGCTTTTTATGTGTTACCAGTCTGATATCTGGGAGCAATTCGAATTCATTCAACGGTTCTGGTGCAACAACCCCAATTTCCTTGAGCCAGGACAATCAAGAAACTCCAACCCTAACTATGATAAAACCGGGCTTGATGCTGTGATTGGGCAGAAGCAAGGCGAAGAAAAAGATCCAGTTATTGGCGAAGCTCCGCAATCACCTCAAAATTGGCCTCAAGAATGGGGGAAAGCAACAACTAAGCCACCCATTAAGCCAGACAATCAGTTTGGCCAATTTGTAACTCTTAAAGGTGGTGAGTATTTCTTTTCCCCTTCAATTACATTCTTGAGAAATTTACCAAGCTTGACTTTTACAGTTCAAGAAGAGCCGACAGTGCCTAGTGAAGATGTAGTTCCAGTCGAGACTACCTAACCCATATCTTCAAAAGGTTCAGCAGAGTCGATATTTTTTGAAAGATTAAGGTTGCAGTTTTCGCCTTTATGTTGTCTGCCCACTTCAAAACAATTCAAGGAATAGAACAATGCCTACCCCAGATCAGTTACCTAATCTTGATGAGAGCCAAAGTAATCGCATTGCTGTTCAGCGAACGACGCTGTCTTTAGATGCTTTGGGCCGTTTCGTTTGCAATCGTCTTGAAGAAGCTCTTGATCCCTCGAAACCAGGGATGCCAACCGACCTTGCAAGCAATGCTGCATCAAACTTTGTTTCTGACTTTGACGCAATTGTAATTGGTTCAGGGATGTATGGAGCTTATGCTGCTCAACAACTATATCGGCGAGGTGCGAAAGTCCTTGTTTTGGAGGCCGGACCATTTCTGATCAGCGAACATTACCAGAACTTAAGTATTCGGGCTTTTGGAGATGGGGGGCTTGCATTTCCAGACGACGAGAATGCGCTAAACCAAACAACAAATTTAGTATGGGGACAACCTTGGCGAGGAAATCAGATTTTTCGTCGTTTAGCTTATTGTGTAGGTGGTAAATCGCTGTTTTGGGGTGGCTGGGCACCCAAATTTAAAGACGATGAACTTGATGGCCCCCTCAAACCTGGGGGCTTACCATGGCCAAAGTTATTTGTCGACTATTATAGATCGCCTGAAGGATACGACAAAACAGCCCTTCAGATTGGAGTGTCTGAGTTGTTGCCACAGCCTGGCGGCAACCCATCGATAGCTGAAATATACACTGACTTCTTTAGTAGTGAATCCAATATTCTAAATAAGAAAATAAGGGAAAAAGCCAAGGCCAAAATAGATGGGACAACATTTTCAGTCTTTCATTCGGATACTCCAGGATCTAGGTTTAACACTTCGGTAGATGGGTTTGAGCCAGCTCCGATTGCGGTTCAAGCAAATGCACCTGGATCTGGGTTATTTAGTTTTGATAAATTCAGTAGCTTGCCTCTACTTATACAGTCTCAGCGAGAAGACGCTGCACTTTCTTTGAATTCTGACCAGCGGCGCAGATTATTTATTATTCCCAATGTAAGGGTGCTAGAGCTAAGAACTGTTGCCGAGGGAGCAGGGAATCGTGTCAGTGAAGTCATCCTCAATGATCGTCCGTCAATTCCTGTCAATGCTAAATGTCAGGTAATCTTAGCCCTCAGCTCGATTGAATCAACAGCATTATCTTTAAATTCCTTTGGGGGCATTGCCCCGCTTAACAACCTTATGGGTCGTAATCTGATGGCTCATATACGGAATAACTTTACGGTTAGAATCAAGAGATCTGTATTGGGATTAGAACCTGATGATCAGCTCCAGGTCACAGCATTTCATATTACATGCAAGGCAAGTACGGGGGGCAGATATCATATTCAATTGTACGCCTCATCTACACCAGGCAAAGATGGAGAAAATTATCTTTACAGCATGGTCACGGATACAGATGTTTTACAAGGCCTATTAAATAATCAAGATCCTGATTGGGTTGCGCTAACATTTAGAGGTTGTGGAGAGATGCTTGGCCTTCCAGGACTAGATCAACCTCGGGGTGCTAATGGCGCAAGCTATATTGAGCCTAGTAACGAATTCTTTGATCTAGGTCGCCCTCGTGGACAGGTGAATTTCTTTCAGGAGCCAGATGACAAAAGTGTATTTGATGAAATGGATCAGGCGATTTTTAATATCTCCTTGGAATTGGCGAAAGACAAAGACAATGGCGACAAAACTGACGGAAATATTCAATACTGGGTGGATGGTATATGGCAATCCACCAATCCATTTGCTTTCGGGGAACCCCGGTTTGGAAAGCTTGCCAAAGAACAAGGGGAGAATGGTATCCGTGATGGACTGGGCACAACTTGGCATGAATCAGGAACCCTCTGGATGGGGGATAATCCAAACACGTCTGTTACCAATCCTTATGGTCAGTTTCATCAAGTTCAAAATGCATGGTGTGTAGATCAAGCAGTTTTTCCAAGATGTGGTTCAGTAAACCCTGTTCCGGTTGGACTCACTATTGCCCGCTTTGCTGCTGAGAAAATAACTGAATTGCCGCCTGACGATCCTGGTTTTGAGCCTTTATTTAAGTTTCAAAGTGACTCCTCACTTTTGCCTCAGGGATGGAAACATCTCGGACCTGGACAATTCAACCGATTTGGAGATGTTCTTGAGACAAATAATGAAGGTATTGGGCTTCTTTACTATGAAGCCGAGGGATTCAAAGACTTTACATTGCGTCTACAATGGCGATCACTGACAATCCAGAACAACTCTGGAGTTTACATTCGCCTTCCTGCCGTACTTGTAGATGGTGTATTCCAGCTCAGGGATAAGAATAATATTAATAAAGCTATTAAGACAGGCTATGAGATCCAGATTGATGCCACTGGAGATCGTGAGGATGTTACGTTTGCAGGTGTGAAACTGCCTCGAGAATTCTTTAACAAAAATCATATGACGGGGGCAATTTACCCTGTAGACGACCCAACAGGTGAAATTTCTCCTTTGCCAAGTCCCAATGGTAGACCCGTAATTCAGTCTGTGCCCTCCCGTAAACTAGAAGAATGGAATGATATGGAAATCTTGGTTGGAGGCAATCGCATTCGCGTCATTCTAAATGGGATAGAGGTCTTGGAGGGCGGAGATTATGTGGATATGAATAATGCCTATCCAGAAGGTCTCATAGCTCTGCAAACCCACTTCAAAGGCAATAGAGTTCAATTCCGGCATCTCCGCATTAAGAATGAGGTACCAACTTTTTAATGGTGCATTTGCTTTCTTGATTACACAGCTCGCTCCGCAGCGGGCCTTGTAGCCGACGTCAATCTGGTTGAGGGCGGTCAACTTCATTGTCGGCTGACATCCATCAGTCCGCCAGATCCTGCAGCTCATCCAACACGGGAGCAGAGCGCCGGGCCGGCAGGTAGATCCACTCCCCCGCCGGCAGTGGCGTTGAGGGTAGATAGCCCGGCACCAGCAGCCGCGTACCCGGAGGGATGGGCGTGGTGGAGCGATACACGGGCAGCAGCAGGGTGGTCCCAGTCGGCAGCGGTTCCTCGCTGGGCCAGCTGCTCAGTTCTGGGTTGAACTGGCAGAGCAGGGAGAGGGTGAGGTTCTGCTCGGTCGCCACGCTGCTGAGCGTGTCGCCTTCGGAGGTGTTGTAAGTCTCGCTCTGCTGCAACACAGGGTTGAGGCTGCGCAGCTTGCTTTCGGTGGTGCCGTGCCGGCCGGCAAGCACCGCCAGGGAATCGCCATCGGCGGAGGTGATGGTCTGGGTGCTCTCCAGCTGGGGGTTGATCCGCCGCAAGGTGGCCACGGTGGTGCCGTAGCGCTCGGCGATCAGGTTCAAGGTGTCGCCGCCTCTGAGCACCAGTACGCTGTGGGGCCTGAGCACCAGCTGGATGGCTTCCCCCAGCAGCGGCTGCACCAGCAGACCGATGCCTCCAGGTCCGTAGTCAGCCCCGAAGTGCTGCACCAGACAGCCCGCGAACTGGGCCCGGCCGCCGGATGGCAGGCCCCCCTGCGGCTGAAGCAGCGCCAGATCCCCAAGCCACATCACCCCCTGGCAGGGGGCCTGCACCGTGCCCAGCAGCGCCGGATCCCACGGCAGCGGCGCCTCGTCGCGGAAGCCGGGGGTGGCCCAGTCCAGCTCGGCGGCCAGCCAATCGAAGGTGTTGCTGGTGCTCACCGGCAGGATCGCCGCGCGACAGAGGTAGCCGCGCAGCAGCACATCTCCCGGGTCAGTGAGAGCGGTGTCGTTGTAGCCGCTGACGATGCCGCTCTGCTCCAGGAAGCAGTCGATCACGTGGCGGCGAATCGGCATGGGGTTGCGGCTCTCAGGCCGGTCCACCTCAAACAGGCAGAGGCGGGCATTGGCGTAGGGCTGCAACGCCAGCCCCATGGGCAGAGCCCCATGGGGCGCAGCAACGGGCTGGGCCACCCGGCTGTCGATCGCCGGGGCGGCTGCAGGCAGAGACACCAGCTGACCCCACAGCGGCGCACCCCGCAGGGGGTTGAGGCCCTGGTTCAGCGGTGAGAGGGGCTGCTCCATCACTCAGCTCCGCACCAGCGATCCCCGGAAGGAGTCGGGGTTGCACTGGCGCCAGTTCTGCAGCCGCGGCAGCAACAGCGCCAGCTGGCCGATGTGCTGGCTGCGCTGTTTCCCCAGCACCACCGCTGGTGAGGGGCCTGCGGGGTCCCACTCGCTCTCGGTTTCCTCGAGCAGCAGCTCGGTGGCGTACTCCACCACCGCCAACTTGCTCAGCGGCAGCGGGTTAGGCACAACGCCACCGGCCACGCCCTTGCGCCGGCTGCGCACCGGGCTGTTCACCTCCGCCGGCGTCAGTGCGGCCAGCTGCTCATTCAGCGCCGCGATGGCATCGAGATGGCCCTGGGCCGTGCACACCCCGGTGGAGTAGTGGGTCTGCAGCTGAGCCATCTCCCTGTTCAGGGCCGCCAGAGCAGCAGGGGTGACGGGGATGGAGAGGGCGATGCGCAGGGCCTCGGCATCGCCGGCGCGCCAGGTGCAGGTCTTGGTGGAGGAGATGGTCATGCCCTCCCTTGCCAGCTCAGCTGCCGCTGCCTCCATTGGGCTCACCCAGCCCCAGCTGCTGCCGCAGCTCGGTCGCGTCGATCACTCCGCGTTCATGCAGCACCAGCCATTCCTGCACCGACGGCTCGGGTTTGCGCGGTGGCTGCGGCGGCACCAGCGGGCAGATCTCCACCGTGCAGCCCGGTTCATCGGAAAGCTTCTCGCCAGTGAGCCGGGTCCACTGCAGCAGAAGGGTGCTGAGCATTGAGCGCTTCTGACCAGCCAGCGACTGCAGCACCGCAAAGCTCTGGCCGGCGGTAAGCGAAATCTCCAGCTCGGTGCGGGCGGGCCCATGGCCGCCGGCCGGGATCAGGGCATCGCGGCGCATCGCCTCCTCCAGCTGCAGCAGATAGGCCCGGTGCTCCGCCAGAGAGCGGGCCTCGATTTCGACCCACTGGAACGTGGCCCCCTCGGGCAGGTCCATGAAGGAGGAGGTGGAGAGCACCAGGCGTTGCGGGCGCTGGCCATCTGCGCCACCGGTAGAACAACCAGAGCCGAGGGCGCCATCGCTGCGGCGAAAGCCGTAGGCATCCACCAGGCCCGTGCGCACACCCACCGGCAGGGCCGTGCGTGACAAAAGATCCTCGTATTCGCTGCGACAGCGGTAGTGGTTGAGGTACAGGTGGGCCAAGCCCAGATGGGGCAGATCGCCCTCGCCAAAGGCGGTGCCATCCACTGAGTACCAGAGGGCCGGTAGGTCAAAGCGCTGCGGCATCCGCTCCGGCTCACCCACCGGCACCACGTCGTAGCCATCGACGGCGCCGGGGTTAGTGTTGGCCTGCCAGCTGCGCAGCATCAGGCCGTCATCGCTGACCGAGAGGCTGCGGTAGATCCAGGCCTGTGGATCCGGTACCAGGCCGCCGTGGGCGTCGATCACCACAGTGGGCACGGCTGCATTGCCACTGGCAAAACGGGGCGGCAGGGCCAGACGGCGCGGTTCCCGCCAGACGATCTCCACCGGGGCCGACGCCGTAGCCGCACTGGCGGTATCGGTGGGTAGGCGCCAGTTGAGCAGATCCCCCCGGGGCACCAGCTGCAGCCGCGGCAGGGAGAGCCGGTCCCCCTTGGCGAGGGCCTCCAGCCGGTCCCCTTCTGAGGGCCAGCGGTGCTGGGGCGGCAGCTGCAGGATCAGGCAGCCACCATCCCGCAGGGTGAGCAGGTCAGCCAGGAACAGGAACACCCCCAGGTCGGTGCCCTGGCCATCCACATCGGTGGCCACTCGAGTCAGGGAGTCAGGCCGCTCCTGCCAGGCCAGCCGCGACAGCATCCCGGCGTAGGTGCGCAGGGCATCGCGGTAGAAGCCGGCGGGCCGGGCCGCTTCCAGTCGCTTGACGTAACAGGTCTCAGGTTCTTCTATGCCGCGGGGCAAGTAGACCGGCCGGCGGCTGGTGCCATCAGGGAGCTCCAGCAGGGTCCAGCAGTCGTAGACCAGCTGCAGGCGGTCCCTCAGGCCGGAGAGGGTGGGGTGCTCCAGCCAGGGGGGCTGCCCCTGCGGCGCTGGTGGGGAGGAGGGGTTGCTGGGGGTGGTTGTCCTGCGGCGGCGGGTGGTGGGCACTGGCTGTTGCTTGTGGTCACTGCTCTTGCCAGTGGCAGCAATGGACTGCAAGAAGGGCCATGCAGGATCTGCATGGTTTCGGTCAGAGCATCAGGGCAAGCAGGACGCCCAGACCGCAAGGCCTGGGTGCTTATATAGGTCCGCTGAAGAACCAGGCGTGATGGGCTCCCTGTCTGGGATTTACTGTCACCCTGGGGGTCTAGGCTTCAACTCGTAATGACGTCGGGTTCTTATGCGGAGCACGAAGAGCCAGGCTGTTTCTTAGTGAGGGTCGGCCCATTTAGTATTCGATGTGGCAGCGATGATTTCGCGAGTCTTGCATCCGGTTTCCCACTCCAATGCACGGCCAAGGCTGCTGCTGAGGCCGTTGTAGCTTGATCCCTAATCAAGCAGGAAATTGGAACCAAGCCCTCACGGGGCTATCAGCACGTTGGCAGTAGAGCAATAGTGATATTGACCCACTGTGAAGAATAGATGCTGCTCAAGCTTATATGTAGAATTTGGGCTGACGAGACAAGGGAAGGTCTGGACAATTGCCCTGAGAGAAAAATGGTCGCAAGTCAGGGACATGAGTCGCGCGCCTCAGCGCCTTCGAATACCTGGGTTGTCCAGAACTTCACAAGGTGAGCAGTTTAAATCTTAGCCTGTACATGCGCAATAAAGATTTCCATTTCTATCTCTAGCAGGAAAACAGACCTCTCCCGAAGATCCGCATGATGTGCCATCGGTGTCACAAACTGGAAGGCCGAGCTCAAATCTAACAGAGCCGCAGGTGCCTGCAAGGACACCAAGATCCTCGGCTTGGATTGCTGTTATGATTATGGCATCGTCGGTTTCTTCAATACGGAACGCGTCAGCAACAAACTTCAGGGGCTTATTGTTTGGATTGAAGTTTTCAGAAGTGATTTTAGTTAGTTCGGACATTGACACATCGAGGATTGAGCAGGATAATATTACGCAGAGCCGGCGCAAAGGGGAAGCGTCGTTGCGAATCTTTAGAAGAACAGAAGAACTATCTACATAAGCTTGAGCCTGCGAGCCATGCCAGGGCAGTTCGGCGGTTGCTTGGAGATTATGCGTGCTTCGAACAAGCCCTTGGAGCGCACAGGCCCCCTAACATTCTCAGTTGCGTCATCGCCATTCACCTGAGCAGCCGCCGAGAGCTTTCTTTCGCCACAAAGCCTCATTGTGGCCAAGTGATGTCTGCGTTTCACTCAAGAAGAAAAGCAACCACCCGTACTGAGCATGCATCAACGATCTGAATCCACTGTGCGCGGCTCATTCCTATTCGCTCCAGCATCTCCTCCACACCTACTCCTGAGGACAGCAACCGCTGCCCCCGCGCATGAATCTCCCGCCAGGTGGGCGGCACCTTGAGCAGGAAGCCGTTGTCCCGCAGGAAGTGGGTGATCTCTCCATTGGCATAGGTGCGCCCATAAGGACGGAATGGGCCACGTGAGGGGTCATACCGCCGCGCTGCCTTGATCAGCCCGATCATTGCCAACTGCAGCAGATCTTCCTTGGGGTGAATGGTGCGGCGAGCGAAGTTGCCGGCAATCTTCTCCGCCAAGTCCCGATGCTGCAACGCCAGGGCATCGGCAGCGGCGTGGGGCCGCACTGGCCGCTGCCGCCGGGGCCTGCAACGCGTGGGCTGCTGACCCTGGGCTCTGGGGTGGTGACGCTCCGGTTCCTGCAGGTTGATCACCAGCTGCTCTGCCCGTGCATGGCACGCCGGCCGGCGGTAGCGCCGTTGCCGCAGCATCCGCGCCGCACCAGAAGGGGTTCCGACCAGCACCACCATCAGCGGCTGGCTGAGCTGCACCGCCCCGGCTGCCGGTCTTGCTCGCGCTGACACCATCGGCGCCCTCACCGGCTCACCAGCAGCGGCGTCACCACCGGCTGGATGCCCTGGGCCTTCCAGTAGCGACCTTCCAGCCACAGCGCGCCATGGCAGAAGGCATCCACCAGGTCCTTGCTGCCCTTGGGGAAGCGGATCGATTCCTCCACCAGCGGCTGGGCGCGGTGGTGGAAGCGGATCTGCCCGGCCTCCACCAGGGGGGCGACGGCATGGGCGCGGGTTTCCTTGCTGCCGCGGGCGGTGATCGGCAGCATCCCCGGCACCCTGCGCCGCAGCGTCTGCAGCACCGCCGGGCCATTGGCGGCGTCCTCGATCAGCACGGCATTCGGCCTGAGGCCCTGCTGCTCCAGCGCCTGCAGGCAGCCCAGCAGGAAGCGGATCACCTCCGGCAGGCCAAAGCGGTGTCGGGCGGCCCAGAGCACCTCAATCTCCAGCTCCTTTGGCCCCGATGGGCCCTGAGATTCACCCGATCGGGGGATGGCAGCGCGAGCCGGCGGTGCCAGCAGGCCAGCCAGGCAGAAGCCGCAGTAGTCGCTCTCCGCCTCCCCCTTGAAACTCAGATCACACGAGAGGGCCAGCAGGGCGTAGTGGCGCTGGCTGCCCTGCTCGCGGGGGAAGGGAGGCCGGATCCACTGGCTCAGGAAGATTGAGCCCGATGCCGGGCTGGGCCGCTGCTGGTACAGCGCTGCCCACCAGTAGGCACCAAGGCGGGCCCTGATCTTGAGCAGTTCCGGCAGGGGGAACCGCTCCGGGCAGAGGGCTTCGCCCACCTGTCGCCAGTCGGGGATCAGGGTGCAGGTGGGTGGCAGATGGGGCCGTTCGGCTGGGTCCTCGGCGATGGCCGGCAGGTCGAGCAAGGTCCAGTGCTGCGGTGCCTCGCCCAGCTCCTGCTCCAGCAGCCAGCCGATCACGTCCTGGTGGTCCCAGCGGGTCAGCACCACCACCTGGGCCGAGAGATTGGGTTGCTCCCTGCCGTCTGGCCCCAGCACCGACGCAGGCTCGGCGCGGGTGAGCCACACCGAGCGCAGCCAGTCGATCAGCTTCTGCCGCAGCGCCGGTGAAGCGGCATCACCGGGGCCCTTGTAGGGGTCGTCGATGATTCCCAGGCTGTAGCCCTTGCCGGTGAACGGGCCATCCACACCGGCAGCGATACAGCCGCCCCGCTGGCGGGTGAGCCAGTTGCCCACCGCCGCTGAGTCCCGGGCCAGCAGGTGACCGGTCACTCGGTAGAAGTGACGCGCCTCGCGGGAGTGGGCGTAGGCCAGCTCGGCCGAGTACGAGGCAATCGCCGAGAAGAGCTGCGGGTAGCGCTGCAGGAAGTAGGCAGGGAAGAGTTTCGAGACCAGGAGGCTCTTCCCCAGTCGGGGTGGACAGGTGACGATCAGCCGGCTGAGCTGGCCATCCGCCACCTGCTGGAGCAGGTCGATCAGAACCTGAGCCCAGCGGTGGAAGCCATAGCGGGGGTAGGCCTCGGCGATGAAGCTGCGCAGGGTCTGGGGTTCCGAAGGCTCGGCTGTGGTGGTTGTGGGGAGGTGCAGCAGGCCGCCGTCGCCCCAGGGGTCGAGCTCCGGGAGCAGCAATCCGCCTGCGGTGGGGGCGGCAGGCTGGAGCACCGGTGCTGGCATCGCGGTGGTTGTGGTGCTCGCCGTCATGCCCGTGGCTCCGGCGGCTTGATCGGTGCCCGCAGCAGCCCGCCGATCTCAGCGATCACCCGGAAGGCGCCGACGGCAGCATTGAACTGGCCCGCATCCATTGACCGGCGGGCGCAGTCATTGAGGGCAAAGATCTGCTCGGCCTGGTGTCGGCGGCGATCAGAGATCAGCTCCTGAACCATGCGCTCACGCGCAAGATTGAGGTAGCGGTTGACCGTCTGGGTGTTGTGGATTCCCCAGTTCTCACGAGCATTTTCAATGATCTGCACCAGCGGTAGGCGCTGGGCCACCCAGAGCTGTGCCTGAGCAATGCGCCGTTCCACCTCCAGCCGCGAGGGCCTGGGGGTCAGTTGAACTGCCACACCCTTGGGGCGACGCGGTGGATTGGCATGGCCGATCGGCCGGGCCGGATCGGTGGGCTGGTACAGCGGCTGGCCGTTGTCGTCCTCTGCGCTGGCCGCAGCGCGCAGCCCCTCCACCGGATCGGCGGGAGGCAGATCGTGGGTACGCGGCGGCATCAGCTCAGAACGGTTGGTCCTGGGCCTTCGGGGGGCGGATGGTCCAGAAGGGCTTGCCACGCTTCTCTGTCGCACTCCCCTGCTGGATGGCGCTCTCCTTGGCTGCCTTGAGCTGCTGCTCAATCTGCTGCACCGCCGGGGGGAACGCGTAGCTCAGCCGGCCGGTGCTGTGGGCAAAAGCCCAGTCGTTGTGGGAGAAGGAGGGATCCAGCTGGCCGTCCGCCATGGCCTCGCTGAGGGCCTCCAGCAGCGGCTCGAGCTGCTGCTCCAGCTGCTTCTGCTGGGCCTTGAGGGCTGTGATCGCATCGAGCAGCGCATCGATGGCGTCCGCCCCATCCGTCGCTCCGCTTGGTGCGCCTGATGGCGCAGAGGCAATGTTAACAGGGGCAGCAGCCATCACCATGAGCACGGCGTTCGGAGGCCAGCAGACCAGAGCCCACCAGGGCTTCACTGTATAGGCTCTGTACTAAGAGCCGCAATCACAGGAGCTGTTAATTCCTAACCAGACTTCCCTCTGTGCTCAGAAGGGCCTGTGCGCGAGGCAGTAGCGGCTCCATGCGGCGGCCCAGGCCGCCAGGCACTGATCACGGCTGTAGAAGGTGCTGGTAAACGCCTCGCCGGGCTTGCTCCAGATCGTCTGGCCCAGCTCGTAGTGGTTCCCCTGGGCGGCCTCCAGCACCATGTAGCCCCCCAGCTGGGCAGCGGTGGAGTAGGGCCGGCCGTGGGCCGAGAGGGTCTTGAGGTCGTAGAGCACCCGCACCTCGCGTCCCCGCCGCTCGCTCAGTGCCGGTGAGACATACGCCCCATCGAAAGCCCCGGCCACGTTGCGGGTGAGGCAGCAGGTGAGCCGCTCGCTGGCGATCACCTGCACCTCCTCCCAGAGCGGCAGCTGCAGCAGCGGCAGGATCCAGTCCCGGTACTGGTGATGACCTGGCAAGGTCTCGGCTTCCAGCAGGGCTTCGCTGGCGCTTTTGCCCACCAGGAAGCGGGCCTGGCTGTACTGCTCAAGAGCCGCGTGAACGGTGGTGCCGCGCGGCTCCCAGATCGGCCGCTTGGCCTCAATCGCCCGTTTGGCGGTCTCGCTCAGGCCATGGGCCAGCACGCCGGTGATCGACACCGGGAACAGATGATCCCCCAGCCAGTAGCGGTGGGCTTCCTCATCCCGCCAGAGGCCGGGGATGGGCTCAAGCCAGGTGGCGGTCAGCATGGCCGTTTCCCCTGCAACAGCCCGTGACGGTGAGCGTCACAGCCGAAATCCCGCTCCAGAGCTGGGGTTGGGCAACCCCCGTGACGTTGTAACTCTCTTTCTATAAATAGAAGCACTAGCAAGCAGCAGTGTGTCTTTACGCAGGTGTGCATGAGTGTCTATGTGTGTGTGAGGGTGTCTATCCCCGCCGAAAAGCGTCACAGCGTTACAGCCGCTGTGATCGGCTGCGCCGCAGCCGATCTGGGCATAACGGTGGGGTATTGCGGGGTGTCATGGCTGTGACGCTCCGGCTCAGAGAACGGACAGTGGAATCGCCACCGCCCGCGTGACCATGCCGGCACCGCAGAAGCGCACCGGCCCGCGGCGCTGGGCACCGGCAAGCCGCAACAACACCACCGCCCAGCCATGGGCCCAGGCCGTGTCTCGCAGGATCTGAGCAACCGGCTCGGCCGTGTTGCTCACCAACAGATGGGGCGGCTCCAGCCGCAATCCCTGGCGCGCCAGGACCTGCGCCGCCAGCTCTGCGCTGATCTCTAGGTCGTGGGCCTGGTGGGCGGCGAGCTCCACCAGCTCACCGATCGTGCGGGTGACGGTGCGATCGGGGCATTCCACCCGCAACGGGTGCTGCAGGATCGTCTGGATACAGCGCTGCTCATCACTGAGCTCGGTGCTCTGGCTGTAGCTCTCCCAGTCGTGGCAGGCGATGCACTGCTCGGCCTCCTCCTGGGTGGGGACAACATCGCTGAGCAGCGACCAGGCCCCGGCCATCAAGGTGCCGTACTGATCCCCCAGGCGCTGGGAGTCGAAGTGCCGCGCCGCCGCCCGGGTGAACACCCCTTCCGCCTGGCGGATCATCGGGATCAGGCCCACGGTGCGGGCGATCAGCCGCCGGCCCAGCTCGCTGGAGATGTGGCGATCGAGGTCCCGATCCAGCGAGGCCCAGTGCAGCTCCCGTTCCGCCTTGGCCAGCTCGGCGGGGTTGCGCAGGGTGAGCTGGGCAAAGCGGCTGCGGTCGGCTCCCTGCTTGAGGGCAGTGGCGATCGAGCTGAGAAGAAACATCGAGCGCACCCGGTAGCGGCTCACCTCACCGCTCGGGGAACCCTTCAGCAAGGAGGCCCCGCTCTCGCTGCTGGCCACCCGCGCGAGCGACAGGATCCCCTGCATCCGCTGCTGATCCGGCCGCTCGTTGCTTTCGGCCTCGTCGAACACCACCGGCACCGCGTCGGAGCAGATCGACTGGCGCAGGGCGGCTTCTGTGGTCGAGCCGCTCACCAGCAGGGCGAAGTCCCCCAGCAGGGGGGTGATGTAGCGATCGAGGATCGCGCTCTTCCCCGAGCCAGCACCGCCCGTCAGCCAGACATGGGGCCGCCAGCGCAGCGAACCGCAGATCGGGCTGAGCACCACCCAGCCCACCAGCAGGGTGCCGGAGGCGGGCACGTCCCAGTGGAAGCGGTTGGCGATGCTCACGATCACCGCCGCCTCCTGCACTGAGAGGGGCTCCACATCGCCAGGCCCATCCAGCCGCGCCATGCGCTGGTAGACATAGCGCGAGCGAAAGGGCGTGGTGATCAGGTGCTCCCCCTCGGGTGTGACGAGCCGATCGCCCAGGTGCAGCAGCGGCCGGCCGTCATCCCACCAGGCCCCGCGGCCGCGGATGCGATCTGGCGTGAAAAGCCCGGCGGCGATCGAGCGCTCATAGAGGCCACTGGCCACCGCCGACCAGTTCACGCCGGTGCGGCTCGGGTAGAGGGTTTCCCAGTGGGCCAGCGGCGCCAGGGCAATCAGGTGGGTGGCGGTGTGGGCAGAGCGGGCCAGGCGCAGCACCTGCCCAGTGCGGCCGGAGCGGTAGTAGCTGGCCTCGCCGTCGTAGCCGAGGCACTGAAATGGCGCGCCACCACCGCCACCAGCAGGGGGGTCACCGGAAGCGGGCTCCTGCTCTTCCGGATCTGACGCCCCTGCCGGTCTTGCGCTCTCAGCTGGCAGGGGCTGCATCCACTGCTGCAGGTGCTCGGCCGCTTCCGCTGGGCTCCACTCGGCATTGGCCAGATCCCAGCCCTGCGGCAGTTCGGCCGGCGGGTCCACCAGCTGCACTCGGCAGCCCTGGTCTCTCAAGAGGGCGGCCAGCCGCGCCATGGCCTTGCGACCGGGCGCGTCGGCATCGGGCCAGAGCGTCACCGCCCGCCCCACCAACGGCTGCCAGTCGGCCTTGGCGATGGCGTTGGTGCCGTTGGCCCAGCTGATAACCACGTGCTCAGGAAACAGCACCCCTGCCGCATCGGCCGTGCTCTCCCCCTCAACCACCAGCACCGGAGCTTCTGGGCGTTGGCTCAGGCCCGGCAGGCAGTAGAGGGGCCGGGGTGCCGGCCACTCGCAGGAGAAGGGATCACGGCGGCTGGGCCGGTGCCAGCCACCATCAAGCCACACCCGATGCAGAAAGGCCTTGCGGCCCTTGCCGCCCAGGCAGAGGCGCTGGATCCAGAACAGCGGGTTCCCCGCCGCATCGCGGTAGCACCACTGGGCGATGGCGCCCTGCTCCAAAGCGGGCGGTGGTGCATCGGCAGGAGGCTGCTCGGGTTGGCGCCAGGGCCGGCTGCCATGGCCCGGTAGGCCAGTGGCGGTAGGGGTGGCCGGTGGGGCAGGGAGCTTGCCGCCGAAACCGTTGCCGGTGCTCACCGGCTGGGGCCGATGCCGTTCGGTCCCAGCTGGATCCATGCCCAGGTAGCGCTCCACTTCTTCGCAGGCCTGGCGGAAGCTCCAGCGGCGCACCCGCATCAGCAGGTCCATCCCGGTTCCGCCGCCACCCAGGTGGTCCTTGCCGCCGCACTGGTTGCAGAACCAGGAACCACTGCCGTCCCGGTCGTCAAAGCGGTAGCGATCCCTGCCGCCGCAGGCGGGGCAGGGCTGGTGGCGATTGCTGAGCTCCTCGGCGTGCAGCCCAGCCAGCACCTCGAGGATGTCCCTCCAGCGGCCTGAGGCCGCTGTCATCACGTCGGTTGCCATGGGTGTCGCCGCGGCTCAACGACGATCAGCAGCTGCCGCCAACACGGGTCCTGGCATGGCCAGGCCGGCCCGCTCTGCCGCGATCGCGGCATCGATCACCTGGCGCAGCACCGCCGAGCGACTGAGGGTGCCATGCAGGCGGCGCTGATCAAGCCAAGCCAGCTGCGCCTCGGTGATGGAGACGCTCAGGGGCGGCGCAAAGGAAGCCATGAATGCCTGAAGTTCTGAGCAGAGCCTAAGCGTATCCGGCAAGGCTTGATAAGCTGAACATTGCTGAGCCCCCTCGGCTCGGCGCCAAGCCTGTCGTCATGTCCATGGCCCCGATCGTCCTGCGCGACTACCAGCAGCAGCTGCTGGCCGATCTCCGCGCCGCCCTCAAGGCCCACCGCCGGGTCTGTGCGGTCATGCCCACTGGTGCGGGCAAGGGCCAGACCATCGGCGCGATCGTTCAGGGCGCGACCGGCAAGGGCCGGCGGGTGCTGGTGCTGGCACACCGGGCTGAGCTGATCGAGCAGCTCACCGGCACCGTGCGGGCGTGGGGGCTGGAGCCCGATGTGATCGCTCCTGGCCACAGGCTGCAGGGCCAGCAGGTCGCCGTGGGCTCGGTGCAGACCGTGGTCCGGCGGCTGGAGCAGCTGCCACCGCCTGATCTGATCATTCAGGACGAGGCCCACCACCTAGTCGCCGGCAATGTCTGGGGCCGGATCATCGAGGCCTGGCCAGGCGCCCATCTGATCGGCAAGACCGCCACCCCCGAACGCCTCGATGGCAAGGGGCTGGGCGTGGAAGCCGGCGGCTATTTCGAGGCCCTGGTGCTGGGGCCCTCAGCGGCCTGGCTGGTGGAGCAAGGCTGGCTGGCCAGGCCCCGGGTCTTCTCCTGGCCAGGGGCCAAGAACAGCAAACTGCGCCGCCGCATGGGCGAATACGGCCTGGAGCAGGCGGCACGCGCCTACGGGGACCGGGCCGCGATTGGCGATGCCGTCTCGCACTACCGCCGCCGGCTACACCCGGGCACGGCCATCTGCTTCTGCTGCACGATCGAGCACGCCGAGCAGATGGCCGCGGCCTTCCGCGCTGCAGGAATCCGGGCTGCAGCGGTGAGCGGCGCCACCCCAGCCGAGGAGCGCAAACGCCTGATCGCCGGGCTTGGCACCGGCGAGGTAGAGGTGCTCAGCAGCTGCATGATCATTTCCGAGGGCACCGACATCCCCTCGGTGGGCGGCGCGATCCTGATGCGCCCCACCGCCAGCCTCACGCTCTACCTGCAGATGGTTGGGCGGGCCTTGCGGCCGGCCCCGGGGAAGCAGGAGGCAGTGATCCTCGATCACGTGAGCAACGCCCATCGCCACGGCCTGCCCACCGATGAGCGCGAATGGAACCTGGCAGGTCGGCGCCGGCGGGAAGGCGTCTCGATTCCGATCAAGGACTGCCCGGCCTGCTTCTGCAGCTGCCCCAGTGCTGCGCAGGTGTGCCCTGATTGCGGCCACCTGTTCCTCGCCGAGGAACGCGATGAGCAGCGGCGCGGGATCCAGCAACTGGAGGGCGAACTGGTTGAAGTCACGGGCGCAGCCCGCCACCGGCCCAAACCCAACCAGCAGCAGAGGCCCCGGCGCACGCACCCGGCAGCTGGCTGCCGGACCTTCGAGCAGCTGCTGGTGCGCGAGCAGGAGCGCGGCTACAAACCCGGCTGGGCCAGACACGTGTGGGCTGCAAGGCAACACAAGGCAACGAGCAGTACGCTTTGACGTACGGGTGAAGGCCATGTCATGACCACCGTGTCCGCCACAGAAGCACGCAAGCGGCTCTACGCCCTGATCGACGAGGTGGGGCAGTCCCACGAGCCGGTGCAGATCACCGGCAAGCGCAGCAACGCTGTGCTGCTGTCCCAGGACGACTGGCGTGCCATCCAGGAGACCCTGCACCTGGTCTCGATCCCGGGTATGCGCGAATCCATCCTGGAAGGCATGGCCACTGAGGTGAGCGAACTGAGCAGCGAACCGGGCTGGTGAGCTGGACGGTCCTTTTCACCAAGCAGGCCCAGAAGGACGCCCGCAAACTCGCTTCCGCATCCCCTGCCCTCAAGCAGAAAGCTCAGATCCTGCTGGACATCCTGGCCGTCGACCCCTATCAGCAGCCCCCTCCCTACGAGGCCCTGGTCGGCGACCTGGGAGGGGGGTGCTCACGCCGCATCAACATCCAGCACCGCCTCGTGTACCAGGTGCTGGAGGAGGTGCAGATCGTGAAGGTGCTGCGGCTCTGGAGCCACTACGAGTAGTCCTGCCCGGCAACAGGAGGCATGGCCTCCTCCCCGAGCGAGCACGAGATCCAGCAGCGCATCCGCCTGGCCTGCGGCCGCGGCGCGGTGCGGCTCTGGCGCAACAACACCGGCGCTTTGGTCGACCAGCAGGGGCGCTTCGTGCGCTTCGGCTTGTGCAAGGGCAGCAGTGACCTGATTGGCCTGCGCTCGCTGGAGATCACGCCAGAGCTGGTCGGCCAGCGGCTCGCCCAGTTCGTCGCTCTGGAGGTCAAGGCCGCCAATGGAGTCGTCAGCCCCGAGCAGCGCGCTTTCCTGCAGCTGGTACAGCAGCTCGGTGGCATGGCGGCGGTCTGCCGCTCCGTGGAGGAAGCCGAGCAGCTGCTTGACACCCCGAGGCAAGTGCTGCTGGGACACTGATGGATCCGGCAGAACTGCGGCAGCGGCTGAGGCGTCTCGCAAAGGCCCACCCAGGCGAGCACCCCTACACCCTTGCCCTGAGATTGCAGTCAGAGACAGGGAAGGTGATCACTGGGCAGCTTGCCAAGCAGATCCTGCAGAGGCTCGGACAGGATCAGACCTGATATGCCAGGACGTGTCAGGACGTGACTAGGAGTGCCAAGTTTGGCGTATGGTTCGGGACATCCCATTCAGGATCCTGAACGTGGCCATCACCTACAAGGAGCTGCTGGAGCGCCAGGAGGAGAACCGCGCAGCGTTCGGTCGGATGCTGCTGAACTGGCGAAGAACCAACGGCTGGACCCAATACACCGCCTGCAGCTGGGCGGAAGAGGCCGGCTTCGATGCGATCTCTTACGGCAACCTCTCGGTGATCGAGCAGGGCAAGGCTGGCGAGCTGCGCCAGAAGGCCTTCTGGCAGCTGGGTGAGCTGAACCGCCGCATCGCCGAGAAGGACTGGGGCCCAGTCAAGAGCCAGGCGATCAAGGACAAGCTCGAGAACGCCATCCCGTTGGCTGACGAAGAAGGCCCGGCCTGGACGCCCCTGGAGCTCTGGGCCTGCTACTGCGGCCTGAGGGAAGTGCCGGAAAAGTTCCGCACCACTCCCGCACCGACCGTTGGCCAGCGCAAGGCCACGGAACTCTCGGCCAAGTGGCGCAACCAGATGCGTCGGGTTGTCGATGAATGCGGCCTTGAGCCCAGCGACGCTCTTAACTCCCTGGCCGTCGAAGCCAGCGAAGAGCACCGCAAGCGCTTCTTTGCCGTGCTCACAGGCTTCGGCGACTACAAGCCGGAAGAACTGGCGCCGCTATGGATCGAGGGCGATCTCTACCTGCCCAAGCGCTGGCTGGACCAGTGGGAGGCCGCCAACAGGAAGGGCACCAAGCCCAGCGGCCGCAAAGGCAAGAAGCCAGTCACGGCCTGATGGCTAGGAATTAACAGCCGCTGTGAGTGCGGCTTCCAGCAAAGAGCCCTAAGATCCGGACCAGCGGGCAACCGCCCGATCCGATCCGTCATGGCTCCACCCCGCAGGCCTCCTGAGGCTGTCATTGAGGCGCCGCCGGCCGTCCCGGCCGACGCCACTCCCGAGCAACAGCTCACCCATGCCCTGGCCAGCTTTCAGGCCGAGGTGCCCCCCATCGCCGCCGCCGATCTGGCGGAGGTGGTGCACTCAGCCCGCCCCGCCTTCCGCCGTGGGATCGGCTGGTCCGCCCACCTGAGTGAGCAGCAAGGCCGCTCCAGGCTGCAGGTCACGGTGATGCATGTCGCCGGGGCCGAGCTCTGCAGCGAGTCCTGGGCTGATGAGGCAAGCGATCTGGCCGAAACCACAGGCCTGATGTTGGCCATGCTGCTGGGCATTCCTGTCTCCGCGCAGGCTCGGGCTGTACAGCCCAATGCAGATCCAGAGCAGCAGGCAGCTGAAGAGTCTGCTGTGGATCCTCCGCAACAGACTTGCCCCGATCAGCTGGTCGAAGGTCCGTCTGCTGAGGAGCCAGTCCCCCTGGCTGACACCAGCGACGAGGGCATTTCTGCAGACGGTGATCCAGCACTGGCTCCCCTCACCCCTGAGGAGGTCAGCGAGGTCCACCGCCGTGTGCTCGACCTGTCCCAGGCCGCTCGCCAGGAGCTGACCAAGGCCTTCCGCGAGCACTTCCAGGTGCCGCGCAATGCCCGCTCCATCGGTGATCGCATAACCCAGCGCCAGCACAGCGACTTCATCGCGCTCTTCCTCGAAGAAGCGCAGGGTCAGGTGCAGCCCGAGCCTGCTGCGGAGCCAGGCCCATGAGCGAGAGCCATCGCCCCCGGCCGCCACGCCGATACGGCGAGCAGCCCCGTTCTCTGGCTGGCCGCCATTTCATCCAGACCCAGGTGCGCACCGACGTCTACCTGCGGGTGCGCGAGCTGATGGAGGCCCGCAACCTCTCGGCGAGCGGAGCGGTGCATCACCTGCTGCGCGAACGCTTTGGTCTGCCGCCCCTTCCCCCGTTCGATCAACAACAAACGTCCACCGATTCATCCCATGGCTAAGGACATCTTCCGCACGCCCCTCGCCGAAGTGCGCTGGGCCCATCTGATCACCCCAAGGCACCAGCTCGACAAGAGCAAACCCAAGGCCTGGACTGCCGATCTACTGCTTCCCAACAGCGACGAGAAAGCCCAGTCCTTCCTGTTGGCGATGGAGGACCAGTTCATCGCCCTCCACGGCAGTCGGAAGCGCCGTGCCGAAAAAGGCTTCCCCTGGAAGCCCGACAAGGAGAAGCCGAGCGAGATCACCGTGGTGCGCTTCAAGGTGCCGCAGTTCCAGCGGCGTGACGGCTCTCTTTCTGATGGGCCCCGCATCGTCGATGCCAAGAAGCAGCCCTGGGATGGAGCTGCCATCGGTAACGGCTCCAAGGTGGTCGTTGCCTTTGACATCTACGACTGGGACGGGGAGAACGGCTGCGGCATGACCTTCCAGCCCCGCGCCGTTCAAGTGGTCGACTTCGTGCCCTACGAGCAGGTCGATCCCACCGATGGTTTTGAGGAGGTCGAGGGCTACACCACCACCGGCAGTAGTGCCGGTGATTGGAGCGCTGCCGACGACGGCGAGGAGTTGTTCTGATGCCGCTCGATCGTCAGGGCATCAGCTCCGGGGCCTGGAGCGGCAGGCCCCCGCACCGGCCCAGCCCTCAGCTACCTGCGTTCTGCCGCAGCCGCAGGCCCACCGTCATGGTCACGGCCTCCAGCCTGGCTTGCCTGCGCGGCCTGGTGCTGCTGGGGCTGGCGTTTCAGCTCAGCACCCTCCTGCTCGTGCTCGCCGGGCCCGTGCCGCAGCGGCCAGTGAGCAGCACCAGCACGATCTTCCGCCCCGATTCCGGCACGGATGACGGTGAGGTCCCTCCCATTACATCGCTTTCAGACCGATGAACAACACAGACACGTCATCCCCTCTCGCTGCACCTGTCGGCACGATGAATCACCCCGCTCTGGTCTCCCGTTCCTGGAACGGCACGCCAATTTCTCGGCGCACCAGCGATGGCTACGTGAATGCGACGGCCATGTGCAAAGCCAATGGCAAGCGGTGGAAGGACTATCGCGAGTCCGACCGGTGCCAGCTGTATCTGGACGCCCTGGAAAGCGTGGCCGGAATTTCCGTCCACGCCCTCGTTGAATCCCGATCAGGCGGCGCCGGCGGCGGCGGCACCTGGGTTCATCCGCAGGTGGCGGTGGATCTGGCCCGCTGGATCAGCGCACCGTTCGCGGTCTGGATGGACGGCTGGTTCCTGGAGAGCGTTCAGCAGGCGCAGCCGACACCTGTGGAGACGACTGCTGCGCCCCGGCTCCGGGAAGCCGAGGTGATCGCCCTGGTGGAACGCAGCATCGGCCTGTTCGAGCGGCTCGGCGGTCTGGATCAACGCGATCAGCTCCTGTTCAAGGACATCGTGCGCAGCAACGTGCTCACCGCAAGCTCGGGACTGCTACCCGGCGCCCCGACTGACGAGGAGCTCACGTTGGGGGATGCCTGGCTGGAGGTGTTCCAGCAAGCGCTGCCGCGTAACCAGTTCTGCGCAGCCGGCAAACTCGTGGCCAGGGCCTACCGCGAGGACTTCGGCCAGGAGCCACCGCTGCGCCAGCAATACGTCGATGGCGCCCCGCGCCAGGTGAAGAGCTACCGCCGGTCCTGGTTGATCGACACCCTCAAGCGCTTCCGCGCGCAGCTGGCCGGAGGCTGATGGACACACCGTCAACAGCATCCCGCCAGCGGGTTTGGATCACGACGGCAGAAGCCTGCGCAACTCTGGGGATGAGCCGCGAAACCCTCCGCCAACTGCGGCTGCGGGGGGTGCTCACCCCGGGCAAGCACTACCGCCGCTGGGGCTGCACCCAGGGCCGTGGGCCGCTCCAGTGGCACCTGGAGAACGTGGAGTCCACGATCACGGGGTGGAGCAGGCGGCATCTGCAGCACTGAAAGCCACGAGCCACAAGTATGGTCATCTCTCTACGTGTGGCTCGTGAACGGCCGAAGACGTTCCGTGACGCAGTCCAGGCCTCAAGATCGCTCCGCTGACGCCAGCCAGCACTTCCCGCAGGCGATCCGCCGCTGGGGGAACAGCCTGGCGGTCAGGCTCCCGGCCGATTGCCTGCGTCAGGCGGGACTGCAGGAAGGCGATCAGATCGACATCGTTGTCGGACCTGATGGCCGCCTGAGCCTGGAGCCTCTGCGCAAGCTGGATCGCTCTGCCCTGGCCACGGATCTGCGCCAGCTGCAGGCCACCCTGCCTCTCACCCCTTCGGTGATCGAGGAATGCCGCGGCGCTGAACGCTGGTGACGCTGACCCGTCGATGATCTATCTCTACACCAGCGTGGTGGTGGCTCTGCTGACCCCGGAAGAACGCAGTGCCCAAGCGCTCGACTGGTTTGCTCAATCTCGCGAACCCCTGATCAGCAGCGACTGGCTGATCATCGGGTCTCATAGCGCCCTGGCCTTCAAACTAGGGAGCTATGAGATTAAGCTACAGGCGGTCCAAGCGTCCTTTAGAGATCTCGAGCAGTGGCTCCCAGACGGCATTGAGAAGGCCTCCCTCGCCTACAATGGTCTTAGCCTGCTGTCGAGCTGCTGAAAAATATAGTACTACGCCTGGGTGTGATGACGCCTTCTGTTAGGAGTGATGGGATGCCAATAATTGATCCCATAGCCAGCGCCAAGCATCTTGACATGGTTGCCAACAAACGCATTCCATGAATAAGGCAGAGCATGTACTTGTCCGTTCCACTCAAAAGATGTTGTGTGGCGAGAGCTACTCCCGTTTAAGTACCCAGATTATGCCCTTGAATATAGATTCGCATTTCTCAATCGCGCTTTTTGCTGATGTAAAAGAATTTGACAGTGATCGATGCCATCCTTTCTCTGTGTCTCTCATGCACATGAAGTAGTAGGAGGTTCCATGTGTTGGTGTTTTGCTTGCACATCTCCACTCATAACTTAATATAAGAAACTGTGTTTCTCTCAAGCCCGTTGCGTCTATTGGCATGGATTTTCTTCTGGGTATAAATCCTCGTCGGATGACATATGCACATTTATCCTGCTTATCATCTTGCTGATTGCTACTGTCAAGGAAAGATTCAATCTCGACGTACTCTTTAACATAGCCTTCTTCAGGATTTAGATCTGACTTGGTTGGAACTGGCTCAGCCTTGAAATCTTCATGTAGAGAATGGCCGCGGCCAAGGTAAGAATATATTGGCACGAATATTACAACAATATATAGGATCGACATAATTATTGCCTTGGCCGTGGCCAAGAGTAATCTAACACCTCCAAGAATTATGCTTAAGATGGATAAGGCTATTTCTCTTCTTTTTATTTTGTGGTTATTCTGTTGTCCTGAATGAGTTAGAATCCTGTCAGACAGGTGCAAGATGTATTTTTCAAACAAGGAATTGAGCTCAGACTGTCTTATGAAGACTTCGTCTGCACGCTTAGCACACGTAGACCAATATGGGTTAATCTCGCAGGTATAAGATATAAGCATAAGCTGAAATAACTTGAAGGTATTTATGACTGCCCTCCAAACCCGTCGAAATATCCATTTAATCGAAACAACCAGCTCTAAAAGGATGGCGCCAATTAGAAGCCACGCGCTTCTAATGCCTCTAATTATGATTGCTCCTTCAAGTCGTATGGCTTCGCCAAGACTGAAGGACAGCGCTCGGATATTCCGCTGTAAATCGGAAAATAGTTTCTTTGGTGAATTGCTTGATACATAATCGATAAGAGATCTTAGCCGGGTCCCGTTAGTCTTTTTGTTTTTTTTCATGCATTATCGCAGCAAGCTGTCCGCTAAAGTGTAGTTGGGCTTGAGATGTGATCGGTAGAGTTTGATCAGCACATGGTGACGCTCCTTAGCCGTTGCACCCAGTGGGCGGCTTCGATGGTCGTTTGTAGAAAGCCGACAGGGCCCTGGGCCCATGTCCGGCACTGAAGTGAGACATCAGCACACTGCAGAGCTATGAAAGCAACGCCGCTCCCAGCTGGGCGCACCACACAGCACGCTGCCGATCAAACAGATGTTTTGCGACTGCTCCTGATAGCGCGGCTGGATCTAGACAAGAGGTTCCGCAGTATAGGCCCCGTCCGCCTCTCCGTATCGCACCGCTAAGCTCTAAGAGTGAAGCACCTCTCCTAGTCGTTGCTCCGCCTTGGCGAAGGCGTCATCGACCACGTCATCCCCGCACCAGCGGCTGTAGGCCGCCAGGTGGGTCTGCACGCTGTGGCCCATCGCCGCGGCCACCACCTTGGGCGGCAGGTCGCAGATCACGTGGGCCCGGTGGGCGTAGCCGTGGCGGCAGGAGTAGGGCACCAGCTTCTCGCCCTTGGCCTCGTACTCACGCCGTAGCTCCTTCCAGAGCGGTCGATTCATCAGGTAATGACCCACGTAGCCCCCACCCAGACCAGGCTGCATCGGCGGCAGCTCCTGAGTTGGGAAGCGTTCCTCGAGGCGCCAGCCGTCTGCCCAGTCATCACAGGGCAGTGGCCGCAACACCCTTGGCCGGGTCTTGCCGCGGGAGGCGACCTTCTCATACATGCACCAGAGCCGACCCTGGCGGATCTGCAGATGTTGTAGCTCCTCCGGGCGCAGTCCGTAGGCAGCCATCAGCTGAAAGGCAAAGCGCCAGCGGGCATCCGGGATGGCCCGCACCAACGCAAGGATGTGCTCCACCTCCAAGGGCGTCGTGATCGCTTTCGCCGCACGCGATCGCCCCACGAACACCGACAGATCCTGAGGCGGCTTCCAGTCCTCGCCCAGCCGCCGCTCCGCCACGGCCCAACGAAGCAGGGCGGCGGTCGATTGAATCTGGATCTGGCGGGTGCGTCCGCCCGGCTTGTCCGCCCAGATCCGGGCCAAGGTCTCCAGCAGCTGCTTGGCGTTCTGCGGTGGAGCCGCCACAGCCACGGAACCGAGCACGTGGTTCATGTGGTGCCTGTAGACCCGATGCCAGGTCGATGGCTTGATCTCGCCACTGATCAACTTGTGCTCCCGGAATGCAGCGATCAGCTCTTCCCAGTCCCCCGGGGCAAGCACCGCCGCCATTCCCCTGTGCCTTGGCCTGCCGGGGTGGCCTGTCTGCGGACTGCGGCCTGCAGCGGCCTCCCCCTTTGCTCCCCTCGATCCATCGGCACGGGTCATACGTGCAACACACGCATCGGGCTCGATGCCCTGCTGAAACTGCTCATAGACCTGAACCACCGCATCGCGGATGTGGTCGATCTGGTCGCACTCCCACGGAATGGGAAGAAGCACCTGCCGGCGCCTGCCCCGTCCAGCCCCAGCAGCGATGTTCAGGCGCGCATGACCACGGTGATTGAGCACCGTCCAGCCACGACGGCAGCCCTTCTGAGACAGGGCGTGAGACACCACCGCCCTGATCGTGTCCTCCCAGTCACGGGCCGCCGGCATGTGAGACGTTTGGTGAGATGTTTCGTCTCACAGCCTGGCACGGGCAATCAGGCGCTGGCAGAGACTGGAAGCCCTAACGCCAGTCGCAACAAGGGCTTTGAGCCGAAAACCCTTATTGAGAAAAGGAAGCGGGCGGCGGGAATCGAACCCGCATCATCAGCTTGGAAGGCTGAGGTTTTACCACTAAACTACGCCCGCAGCAGTACACATGTACCAACTGGCGAGCCTGCGCGAAGTCGAACAGGCACAGCTGCAGCATTATGGCTTCCGCCGGGACTGCCAGGGCTTGACCACCCACCCCACCACCCTTCCCTCCAACGGCACCGGGCCGCAGGCCGACGGGGATGGCTCCCTCGATCCGGCCTTTCAGTCAGCCGGACGCCAGCGCCGGCTGCTGGTGGGCTACGGACTGGGGGATGCCGGCACGGGCATGGCGGCCTCGCTGATCGGCTTCTACCTCTTCCTCTTCTACACCTCGGCCGCCGGCCTGCCGGCCTGGATGGCGGGCCTGGTGCTGATGCTGGCCCGCCTCTGGGACGCGATCAACGATCCCCTGGTGGGCTGGCTCAGCGACAAGACCCGCAGCCCCTGGGGGCCGCGCCTGCCCTGGATCCTCTGGAGCGCCCTGCCCCTTGGCGTGGCGATGGCCCTGATGTGGTGGCTGCCACCGGGCAGCACCTGGGTGAAGTTCGCCGTGTTCCTGGCGATCTCGGTGGTGGCCAACAGCCTCTACACCTGCGTCAATCTCCCCTACTCCGCCCTGGCGGCCGAGCTCACCACCGACGTGTCGATGCGCACCCGGCTGAACACGGCCCGCTTCACCGGCTCGATCGTGGCGGGCCTGATCGGCATCGTGCTCGGGGGGCTGCTGCTGCGCGACCACAGCGATGCCGGCAGCTACCTCAAGGTGGGCCTGCTCTCCGGGGCGATCATCACCACCTCCACCCTGCTCTGCGCCTGGGGGATCGCCCCCACCGCCCGCCACTGCCAGCAGCCGGTGGCGAGCACGGGCACCACCCGGCGCCTGCTCGGGCGCGTGGCCGGCAACGGCCGCTTCCTGATGGTGCTGGGGCTCTACCTGCTGCTCTGGTGCGCCCTGCAGATCATGCAGACGGCCGCCCTGATCTACCTGCCGGTGGTGATGCGCGTGCCCGAAGGCTGGAGCAACTGGATCCTGCTGCCCTTCCAGATCAGCACGCTGGTGGGGCTGCAGATCTGGAACCGGGTCTCTCACCTGCGGGGCCGGGTGCGGGCGCTCCACTGGGGCACCTGGCTGTGGATCGGCGCCTGTCTGATGGCCATGCTGCTGCCGCCCCTGGATGCCGCCCTGGCCCCCTTCGGTTCCTTCACCAACGGCCTGCGCCTCGGCCTGCTGGTGCTGGCGATCCTGATCGTGGGGCTGGGGGCCTCCACCGCCTATCTGATCCCCTGGTCGCTGCTGCCCGATGCCATCGACGCCGATCCGGAGAAGCCGGCCGGTCAGTACAGCGCCTGGATGGTGTTCACCCAGAAGATCTGCATCAGCTTCGCTCTGTTCTTCTTCGGCAACCTGATGAGCTTCAGCGGGTACCAGGCCGCCCGCGGCATCGATCAGCCTGAATCGGCCCTGCTGGCGATCCGCCTGTGCATGGGGCTGATCCCCGCTGTGCTGGTGGTGCTGGGCTTGATCGTGATCCGCCGCTGGCCGGAGCGCAGGCTCCCGCCCCCTGCGCCGGTGTGAGGAGGCCCCTGCGATGAAGCTGCAAGCCCCCCGCTGGCTCAGGCGCCTCGGCAGCAGCCTGATGATCGGCGGGCAGTCGGTGAGCGCCATCGCCCGGGGCCGGATCAGCCCCAACGATCTGATGCAGGAACTGCTCGAGGCCGGACCCGGCAGCTTCCTGATCGTGCTGATCACCGGCCTGGCCGCCGGCACGGTGTTCAACATCCAGGTGGCGGCGGAGCTCTCGCGCCAGGGCGCGAACGCCGCCGTGGGCGGCCTGCTGGCCCTCGGGCTCTCGCGCGAGATCGCCCCCCTGCTCACCGCCACCCTGCTCACCGGCAAGGTGGCCACGGCCTATGCCGCCCAGCTGGGCAGCATGAAGGTCACCGAGCAGATCGATGCGATCACGATGCTGCGCACCGACCCGGTGGAATACCTGGTGGTGCCGCGGGTGCTGGCGATGGTGGTGATGGCTCCGGTGCAGTGCCTGCTGTTCTTCTGGGTCGCCCTCTGGTCGGGGCAGACCAGCAGCACCCTGCTCTACGGGATTCCGCCGGCGGTGTTCTGGAACTCGGTGCGCACCTGGATGGAACCCGACGACCTGCCCTCGATGCTGATCAAGGCGCTGGTGTTCGGGCTGCAGATCGCCGTGCTGGCCTGCGGCTGGGGCCTCACCACCCGGGGCGGCCCCAAGGAGGTGGGCACCAGCACCACCGGCGCCGTGGTCATGATTCTGGTCACCGTCGCCCTGGTGGACGTGGTGCTCACCCAGATCCTGTTCGGTTGATGTCCCTCCCTGAACCCCTTCCCTCCCCCGCTGCCGACACCAGCCCCGCTGAAGCCCCGGGGGTGGTGACCCTCGACCCGCGCTACGGCGTGCCCCTGGGCGTGACGCTGCTGGGCCCCCTGCTGATCCCCCTGCAGGGGGTTTGGGGGGGCAGCCGCTGGCTGATCCTGGCCCTGGTGCTGTTCGGCGGCTTCCTGCTGCTGCAGACGGCCCTGCTGCGGCTGCGCTTCGAGGCCGAGGCCCTGGTGGTGCTGCGCTCCAACCAGGAGATCCGCCGCTTCCCCTACGCCGAATGGATCGGCTGGCGCCTGTTCTGGCCGTCGCTGCCGGTGCTGTTCTATTTCCGGGAGCAGCGCACCCCCCACCTGCTGCCGATGCTCTTCGACGCCGCCGAGCTCAAGCGTCAGCTCGAGCAGCGCATCCCCTCCCAGGCCCCCGCCGCGCCGCAATGACCGAGACCCCTCCCCCCCTCGACGCCACCACCGACGATGCCGTCGACCAGGCCGTCGACGCGCCTGCCGATGTTCCTCAACCCCCTGAGGCGCCGTCCTCCAACTCCGCCGCCGGGTCCGCCCCCCAGCAGGAGCTGCTGAACCTGGCCCTGACGGAGCTCAGGAGCCGGCGCGAGCAGCTGCGCCAGGAGATCGTCGAGCTGGAGCAGCGGCGGGCCCAGCTGGAAGGGGAGCTCACCGCCGGCTTCGCCGGCCAGTCGGACGCCATTGCCCGCCGGGTGCGCGGCTTCCAGGAGTACCTGGTGGGCGCGCTGCAGGATCTGGCCGCCTCGGCCGAGCAGATGGAGCTGGTGGCGCAGCCGGTGGTGGTGCAGCCCTCGCCGCTCGATCGCACCGCCGCCGGCGAGAGTGCCGCTGCGGCGGCGCCGCCCGCCGCAGCGGGCCTGTTCAGCGCCGATGAAGAGCTGATCCGCGCCCGTCTGAAGCGCTTCCAGGGCCAGCCCGACTTCCAGGCCGACCCCTGGCAGCTGCGCCGCACCCTGGAGGCCGCCGGGGCGGCCCTGCTCGACGACTGGTTCCTGGGGCAGGGCGGACGGGGCGCCCAACCCAGCGGCGGCAGCCGCTCCCGCAACGCGCTGGTGACAGCGGCGGCGATCGCGATCCTGGGTGAGCTCTACGGCGAGAGTTTCCAGACCCTCGTGCTGGCGGGCGAACCGGAGCGGCTGGGCGAGTGGCGCCGCGGCCTGCAGGACTGCCTCGGCCTCAGCCGCGACGACTTCGGCCCCAGCAGCGGCATCGTGCTGTTCGAGCGGCCCGATGCCCTGATCGAACGGGCCGACCGGCTCGAGGAGCGGGGAGAGCTCCCCTTCATCGTGGTCGATGCCGCTGAGCGGGCGATCGATATCCCCGTACTCCAGTTCCCCCTCTGGCTGGCCTTCGCGGCGGGCCCCGACGAACTCGCCCTCGACGACGACCTCCTCTGACATGACCCTGCTGCTCCCTCCGCTGCTGCTGCTCACCGGCTACCTGCTGGGCTCGATCCCCAGCGGCTGGCTGGCGGGCCGCTGGCTCGCCGGCATCGACATCCGCACCCAGGGCTCAGGCTCCACCGGCGCCACCAACGTGCTGCGGGTGGTGGGCAAGGGGCCGGCCCTGGCGGTGTTCCTGGTGGATGTGCTCAAGGGAACCGCGGCGGTGGTGCTGGCCCGCTGGCTGCTCACGCCGGCCGGAGCCCCGGGACCCGACTGGGGGGTGGACGGCTGGGTGGTGGCCGCGGGCCTCGCCGCCCTGGCCGGTCACATCTGGCCGGTGTGGCTCGGCTGGAAGGGGGGCAAGGCCGTGGCCACCGGCCTGGGCATGCTGTTGGGGCTGGCCTGGCCGGTGGGGCTGGCCTGCTTCGGCATCTTCCTCACCGTGCTGACCCTCAGCCGCATCGTCTCGCTCTCCAGCGTGGTGGCGGCGCTTTCCCTGCCGCTGCTGATGCTGGGCTGGTTCGGCAACGGGGGGCTGCGGCCCGCCTATCTGGCCCTGGCCGTGCTCACCACCGTGCTCGTGGTCTGGCGCCATCGCAGCAACATGCAGCGTCTGCTGGCCGGCACCGAGCCCCGCCTGGGCGAGAAGCGCGAACCGGCCTGACTGAGCCTCAGGCCAGCTCCCGGCTGCGTTCCGCCGCCGCCAGCACCGCCTCCAGCAGCGCGGAGCGCAGCCCCGCCCGCTCCAGCTGGCGCAGGCCTGCGATCGTGGTGCCGGCCGGGCTGCTCACCATGTCCTTCAGCTGGCCCGGATGGAGCTCCTGCTCCTGCAGCAGCGCCGCCGTGCCGGCCAGGGTGCGATGGGCCAGGTGGTGGGCCATCGCACGGGGCAGGCCGGCGGCCACCGCACCGTCAGCCATCGCTTCGGCCACGAGCGCCACGAACGCCGGGCCGGAGGAGGTGAGGGCCAGGAATGCATCCAGCTGGGATTCAGGCAGCACCCGTACCTCGCCCATGCGGGCGAACAGCCGACTGACCCATTCGCGCGGGCCGGCAGCCACCCCTTTTCCCCACGCCAGCCCCGTGAGGCCGGCGCGCACCAGACAGGGCGTGTTCGGCACCGCCCGCACGCAGGCCCTGTCTGGGAAAAGACGCTGCAGCCGCTCCAGACCCACTCCCGCCAGAACTGAGATCAGCAGGCCATCGGCCGGAGCCGGCACGGCAGCGGCGGCCACGGCCTCGAGCTGCTGGGGCTTGACTGCGAGAATCACCACCGGTGCGGCCCAGGCCTCGCCGGGATCGGTGCTTACCACGAGCTCGGGCCGCTCGGCAGCCAGCTCACGCACCGTTGGCTCGCTGGCCACGCAGGCCCGCACGCTCTGGGGTTCGATCAGCCCTTCGTCGAGAAGCGGAAACAGAAGGGCACGAGCCATTCGGCCCAGGCCCACCACGCCGAGCCTCTCGGGCCCGGCCGCCTCAGACCAGGGCATCCGTACGGCCCCAGGCCGGACTCGGGGCCGCCTCCTGATCCTCGCTCACCAGGCCACCACCGCGGCTGGAGGACACAACGGTGGGAGAGGCGGCCTCCTCGCCGCCGGCGGTGGTGACCGTGACACAGCTGGGGGCAAACAGGAAGATGCTCTCACCCACCCGCTCCTGATGGCCATCGATGGCGAAGGTGCCGCCGGCCACAAAATCCACGGCGCGCTGGGCCTGATCCGGCTCCATCATCGTGAGATTGAGGATCACGGTCTTGCGCTCACGCAGCGCCTGGATCGCGCGGGGCATCTCATCGAAGCTGCGCGGCTCCATCAGATACACCTCAGCCACGGAGCTGGAGAGACCGGGCAGGCCGATCACGTTGGTGCCCGCGAAGGGATCGTCTGCCGTGAAGTCGCTGCCCAGCGCCAGAGGGGAAGGGGAGGTGCGGGAGGTGGAGGCCTGGTTCACCGCTGCGGTCTCGCCGATCTCGCCGGTGTCGTACTCCAGTTCGTCGTCGTACTCGCCGTCGAGATAGTCATCTCCTGAGACGACAGCACGCAGGCGGGAGAACAACGACACAGGGACAGCCTCAGGATGGATGCTTTGCACTTGAATAGCGTCTCACGCAAGGGGGTGCAACCTTTCAGGCCGGGGCCGTCGGCTCGTCCGTCCCCGGCGCAGGGGCGGGCCGCTCACCGAACAGGGCGGTGCCGAGGCGCACCCAGGTGCTGCCGGCCGCCACCGCCTCGGGCCAGTCGCCGCTCATCCCCATCGACAGGTCCTGCAACCCCAGTTCGGCGGCCAGCTCCGCGCCTTCCCGGAAGAGCAACTCCCGCTCGCCGGCCGTCAGCCCCAGAGGGGCGATCGTCATCAGGCCCGTGAGGCGCACCGCGGGCAGCCCACGCAGCTGCGGCCAGGCCGCCCGCAGCGCCTCGGGGCTGAAGCCTGCCTTGGCCGGATCGGGGCGCAGCTTCACCTGCAGCAGCAGGTTGGGCCGGAGGCCTTCCTCGGAGGCGATCCGCGCCAGCCGCTGAGCCAGCTCCAGGCTGTCCACCGAATGGATCGTGCCGAAATGGCGCAGCACGCCGCGCGCCTTGTTGGCCTGCAGACGGCCGATGAAATGCCAGTCGAGAGGGGCGATGTCGGCCAGGTCGGCCTGTTTGGCCACCGCCTCCTGCAGCCGGCTCTCGCCGAAACTGAGCTGGCCCAGAGCCGCCGCGCGCCGGATCACGCTGGCCGGCTGCCCCTTGCTCACCGCCAGCAGCCGGGCCCGGGGGGGAAGCCGGCGGCGGAACCCAGCCAATCGGGTGGCGAGGGGATCGTCCGCTCCGGACGGCATCATCCGACTGGTTTCAGAGGAAGGTCTGATCGAACAGTTGCCGCCAGCGGGCATGCACCTCAGGCCCCTCGCGGCGGGTGCGGGCGAGGTTCTGCTCGGCGTAATGGCGGGCATCCATCTGCGGAATCACCTCAAACGTGGCGCCGCGCGTCTGGAGGGTGACCAGAAAAAAGATGCGCTGGGCATAGAGCGTGGCATAGAGATCCCTGCTGTCAGCGACAGGGGCCACCCGGTAGAGCAGGCCGAACGTGGGGTGATTGAGGTAACGCTCTGCGCTCACGTGGCCTGATGGGCTGCGGCCATTAAAGAGCACCGACTCGCCAGCGCAGGGCCAGCAGCAGGACCAGAAACCCTCCCGCCACCATCCCGGCGCCCCCCGCCCCAGCGGAGGGCCGGGGCAACCGGTCCGGCGGCAGCCAGCGTCCGCCGCGGGCGATCAGCGCTTCAGCCCCCTGCTCAGCCCTCAATAGAACGTTGGCCAGCAACCGCTCCCCCAGGGCCAGCACCAGGGCGAGCGAGGCCTTCCAGCCCAGGGCCTTCAGGTTCAGCGAGCGGGTGGCCACCGAACGCAGCAGGTTCTGGAGCTCCTCCTGCACCAGCGGGAGAAACCGCAGCGACAGCAGCAGGGTGAAGCCGATGCGGTCGACCGGCCAGCCCAGAACCTTCAGGGGCCTCAGGAACCAGCCGATCGCCCACACCAGTTCCTCCGGCGTGGTGGTGAGCAGCAGCAGGTTGGCGCTGTGGATGAGGGTGAACAGAAGGGTGGCGCCGTTGAGCCCCAGCTCGGCCGACTTGCGGGTCACCACCAGCGGCCCCAGGCTCACCGGCCCGAGGGAGAGGGGCCCGACGTTCAGCAGCTCCCAGGGGAGCCCAGCCCGCGGCGGCGGCGGCGTTCCGGCGGGACCGGGCTCAAGCCGCAGCTCCTCCGGCGGGCGCTGCTGCGTTCCGGGCGCACCCCCACCGGCCGGCAGCAGGGCCGCCAGCAGCCCCACCGCCAGGGCCAGGGCCAGCAGCAGCGGCACCCCCCGCCTCCACAACCGCAGCGGCAGGCCGCTGACCAGGGTGATCAGCAGCAACAGGCCCACCAGCGACAGGCGCCAGATCGGGCCGGCCAGCACCGGGGTCATCAGGAAGGCCAGGGTCCAGGCGAACTTGAGCCGGGGATCGAGACGCCGCAGCCAGCTGCCGCGTTCCCCCTCCCCCTCATCCACGTACTGCCCGATGGGCAGCTGCCTCAGCCAGTCCATGCCGCTCAGCGACCGCGCGTCTGCTGGCGAGCCAGATCCCGCTCGGCGTCGCGCTGCTGCTTGCCGCGCCAGAACAGCCGGATCGGCGTGCCCTCGAAGCCCAGTCCCTCCCGGATCTGGCGTTCCACGTAGCGGCGGTAGGTGTCGCCGAACAGCTTGGGATCGTTCACAAACAGGGTGAAGCTGGGCGGCCCGCTCGCCACCTGGGTGCCGTAGTACAGCCGCCCCTGCCGCCCGCCGCGGGTGGTGGGAGGAGTTCGCCAGCGCAGGGCCTCCTGCAGCACCTCGTTCACCACCGAGGTGCTGACCCGCCGGCGGTGCTGTTCCACCGCCAGCTTCGCCAGCGGGAAGATCGCGCTCACCCGCTGACCGCTGAGGGCGGAGGTGAACAGCATCGGCGCCCAGTCGAGAAAGTAGAGCTTGGCGCGCAGCTCCTTCTCCATCGCCGGCATCGTGTGGCTGTCCTTCTCGATCGCATCCCACTTGTTGACCACCACCACACAGGCGCGGCCGGCCTCCTCGATCCGCCCCGCCAGCCGCTGATCCTGCTCGGTGACGCCATCGAGGGCATCGATCACCAGCACGCACACATCGCTGCGCTCGATCGCCTTGAAGCTGCGGTTGATGCCGAAGAATTCCGGTCCGTAATCCACGCTGCGACGCCGGCGGATGCCGGCGGTGTCAAGCAGCTTCCAGGTGTGGCCCTCGCGCTCGATCGTCGTGTCAATCGTGTCGCGGGTGGTGCCGCGGATCGGGCTCACGATCGCCCGGTTCTCGCCGCAGATGGCATTGAGCAGGCTCGATTTGCCCACGTTGGGGCGGCCGATGATCGCCAGCTGGATCGGCGGCTCGCCCTCCTCCTCCAGCGTGGCCGGCAGGAAGCTCACCACCTTGTCGAGCAGGTCGCCGGTGCCGGCCCCGTGGATCGCCGAGATCGCGAAGGGCTCGCCCAGGCCGAGGCTCCAGAACTCCGCCGCCATCGCCAGCCCCTGCTCCGGCGACTCACACTTGTTCACCGCCAGCAGCACCGGCACGGTCTGGAAGCGCAGCCACTCGGCGATCGACTCGTCGGCGGCGGTGAGGCCCTGCTGGCCGTCGACGATCACGACGGCCACGGCGGCCTCCGCCAGGGCCAGGTTGGCCTGCTCGCGGATCTCAGGCAGGAATTCGCTGTCGTCATCGAACACCAGCCCGCCGGTGTCCACCACGCGGAACTGGCGATCACCCCAGAACCCCTCCTGATAGGTGCGGTCGCGGGTGACGCCGGGTTCATCGTGCACGATCGCCTCACGGCTGCCGCACAGACGATTGACAAGGGTGGATTTGCCCACATTGGGGCGGCCGATCACGGCGACGACGGGCAGAGCCAAGAGGCCTTATTCCTTTCACGGCGGTTCCTGTTTCGACCCTACCGCGCGCGCTTCCAGCCAGCTTCAGCCCACCGGCGGATCACCGGGATGGCCCTTCACCGGATCGGCGGGCACCGGCAGCAGCTCCGGCAGCGGACCGGCATCGGGCAGGCTCTCCCCCCGCGCCGCCAGCTGGGCCAGCAGCCAGTTCACCGCGGTGGCCCGACGGGTGCGCCGCGGGAAGAGCTCACCGATGCGATAGCCGGCGAAGCCCAACTGCTCCTTGAGCAATTGTTTAGAAGCCTTGGGAATGGAGCGGGTGAGGGCGACGCTGGCGGGTCGCTCGGCGATCACCTGGGGAGCCCGTGGGAAGGCGTCCCGCCATTCGGGGGGCGTGGCTGGGCCAGCCAGCCAGCCTTCGCCCCCGGGATCGGGGCCGTAGCCCAGCCGGCACCAGATGAGTTCGGCCACGAAGCGATCGCTGAGCCGATCGGCCAGCACCGCCTCCAGCAGGGCGCGGCTGAGGGGAAAGGGGGAAGGGGCTGGGACAGGCGACACGGGGGAGGGAGCCCTCGGATCCGACAATGACCTCTCCATGATCAGCACTCTCCCGCCCGCCCGCCTGCTCACGCCCCTGGCCCTCGAAGGCAACGGGGTGGCCCGCCGGCTGCGCTGCCGCGTGCTCCAGTCGCCGCTGGCGGGGGTGAGCGACCGCATCTTCCGCGGCCTGGTGCGGCGCTGGGCGCCGGATGCGCTGCTGTTCACCGAGATGGTCAACGCCACCAGCCTGGAGCTGGGCTTCGGTCGGGGGAAGGTGGAGGAGCTGGGGCAGGAGAGCGGACCGATCGGCGTGCAGCTGTTCGATCACCGGCCGGCGGCGATGGCGGAGGCGGCCCGCCGCGCCGAGGCCGAGGGAGCCTTCCTGATCGACATCAACATGGGCTGCCCGGTGCGCAAGATCGCCCGCAAGGGTGGCGGCAGCGGCCTGCTGCGCGATCCCGATCTGGCAGCCCGCATCGTGGCGACGGTGGCCGCGGCGGTGCGGGTGCCGGTCACGGTGAAGACGCGCCTGGGCTGGTGCCACGACTCCGCCGATGCGATCGGCTTCGCCCGCACCCTCCAGGATGCCGGCGCCCGGATGCTCACCCTGCACGGGCGCACCCGCGAGCAGGGCTTCAGCGGCCGGGCCGACTGGGCTGCGATCGCCAGGGTGCGGCAGGCCCTCACGATCCCGGTGATCGCCAACGGCGACATCCACACGCCCGAGGACGCCCTGCGGGCACTGGGGGTGACCGGGGCCGAGGGGGTGATGGTGGGGCGCGGCACGATGGGCCACCCCTGGCTGGTGGGCCGGATCGACGCGGCCCTCAGCGGCCGGCCGATTCCGCCCGAGCCGCCGGCGGCCGAGCGGATCGCCCTGGCGGCCGAGCAGCTGCGGGCCCTGGTGGCGGCGAAGGGCGATCACGGGCTGCTGATCGCCCGCAAGCACATGGGCTGGACCTGTCAGGGATTCGAGGGTGCCGCCCGCCTGCGCCACGCCCTGATGCGGGTCCCCACGTCGGCGGAAGCGCTGGATCTGCTGCAGCGGGCCGGGGAGCAGCTGGATGCGAGGTCGGAGACGCGCACCGACCACATCTGAGGCCGTCATCCCTGACGCAGGGGTCCTCCGGCTCAGGGCATCCGCAGGAGATCGCGGGTGCCGGTGATCGCCTGAACGGCCAGCAGCACCATCACCAGGAGGTTGAGCGTCAGGTGCAGCCGGCGGAAGCGCGGCTGGCGGGTGATCTCCGGCCGGGCCGCCGTGGTGAACAGAAGCAGACCGCTGAGCAGCACGCCGCTCCAGTAATGGGAGCTCCAGAAGCCGGCGCTGAAGGGGTTATCCGACAGGCGCCAGATCTCCGGCTGGCTGCCGAGAGCGAGCAGGCCGGCCCAGCAGAGCAGCGCGAAACAGGCCCGCAGCGCGGCTCGCCGCACCTGCAGCAGGGCCACAAGGGTGCCGCCGCTCACCAGCCCCAGCAGCAGCAGGCGAGGCACGCCGCCTGAGGGCCAGCCGTTGGCGAGCAGCGAGAAGACCATCGCGATCAGCACCGCCACCACCACGCCAGCCGTCACCCAGGCGCCATGGGCGGCATGCTCCACCGGCACCAGATCGGGCTGCCGGGTGATCCCCAGGCGCTTCTCCCGCACCAGGATCCCAAGCCTGATCGTGGCGCCCACAACCGGATACACGAACAGGATCACCAGCACCGGATGCAACAGCCCCAGCCAATGGATGACGGTCATGGCAACACCTCCGGCGAGCCCTGGCGGATCAGCAACAGGGAAAAGTAAGGCTGCGCCTCCGCCGGCACCTGATCGGCGACGACGAGCAGCTGATCGCTCCAACCCACCCGGCGAGCGAACAGGGCACCCGCGAGCAGGCCCCGATTCGCCAGAAGCGGCTGGACCCAGCGCCAGCGGCGTCCCAGCTTGAGCAGGGCCAGCACCGTGCCGTTGGCGGCCGCCTGGTCGAGCACGGCCTCGAGCTCCTCCTGGCGATCCGGCGTGGGACGGATGAGCAGGCCTTCCTGCTGCAGCGCCAGCGGCCAGGGCATGCCCAGAGTGGAGGCCATCGCTGCCGCCGCCGCCACGGCCGGCACCCCCGGCACCACCCGCACCGGGCAGTGCGGATGGCGCTCCGCCAGGGCCAGCAGCACATAGGAGCAGCTGGCATACAGCGAGGCATCCCCCTCGCACAGCAGCACCACCGCTGCGCCGGCGGCCACCTCGGCGGCCAGGGCATCGGCGGCGGCATGCCAGGCACGGCGGCGGGGCTCCGCCTCCTCCACCATCGGAAACAGCAACGGCCGATGGCTCTGCCCAGGCGCGATCCAGGGAGCGGCGATGCGGGCCGCCATGCCCTCGGCTCCGGGTTCGGCGACGGGGTAGGCCACCAGCGACGCCGCAGCGATCGCCCGCACCGCCGCCACGGTGAGCAGATCCGGATCGCCAGGGCCTACCCCCACCAGCGTCAGACCGGGAGCAGCCACTGCCGCCGCGGTCCGGAGATCCCGATCCAGCACCATCACGTCCTCGCTGCGTCACAGCCCTCGGCAGCCTGCCAGTGACTGTCCCAGCCGCGGCTCGCCCCCCTAGGGGAATAACCTCCTTCAGGGCTATGGCACAGCGGTGAGCCAGTTACAGATCTTTCCTGTGGAGGCCCCTGGCCGTCCCCTCCCCTCGCTGTCCAGCAACGATCCGGCCCTGATCGCGGCGGAGCTGGGCCAGCGCGGCATCGGCTTCGAGCGCTGGCCGGCGCGGGTGGGCCTGGCCGCTGACGCGACCACGGAGCAGGTCCTTGCGGCGTACGCCCCGGAAATCGAGCGGGTGCAAGGCCTGGGCCGCTATCCCACAGTGGATGCCATCCGCCTGACACCGGAGCATCCGGATCGCGTGGCCCTGCGCGAGAAGTTTCTCGCCGAACACACCCACAGCGAAGACGAGGTGCGCTTCTTCGTCGAGGGCAGGGGCCTGTTCTGCCTGCACCTCGGCGCCGAGGTGCTGCAGGTTCTCTGCGAGGCCGACGATTGGATCCGGGTGCCAGCCGGCACGAAGCACTGGTTCGACATGGGTCCCAGGCCGCAGTTCACCGCGATCCGCTTCTTCGACAATCCCGAGGGCTGGGTGGCCCGGTTCACAGGCGATGCGATCGCCCAGCGCTATCCGTTGCTGGATGGTGAGCGCACGGCTGTTACCGGCTGAGCGCGGCGATCGAGGACCGCTGCCCTCAGCGCACACAGACGAGCCGGCTCCGACCGGCGTTCTTGGCCTCATAGAGGGCCTCATCCGCTCTGGAGATCAGGGCTGTCGCCTCCAGCGGCCGCTCCTGATCCGCCATCGCGCCGATACCGGCACGGCGATCGGAACAGGCCAGGCCCGCACTGATCGTGATCCGGGGACTCAGCGGGATGGCTTCGCCGTTGATCTCGAGTTGCAGCGCCGCGGTGGCAAACCCGGCCACGACCCTCTCGGCCAGTTGCGTAGCCGCAGCAACATCCGCGCCAGGGAGCAGCACCGCGAACTCCTCGCCGCCATAGCGATAGACCCGCCGACCACCCCGCCCCACCAGCTGCACCAGTCGCTGGGCGACGGCCCGCAGGCAGGCATCGCCTGTCACATGGCCGTGTTCGTCGTTGAAGTGCTTGAAGTGATCCACATCCAACAGCAGCAGCGCCAGGGGCTGGCCATGGCTGTGATGGTCCTCCAGCACGGCATCCAGCTCCCGGTTGAACAACAGTCGGTTACCCAGTCCGGTGAGCGCATCCCGGGTGGCCAGCTGTTCCAGATCACTGGTACGCCTCAGCACACGGTCGCTGATGGTGATGTCCTTGGTCTGCAGCATCACCATGGCATCGGCGAGCGCATCGTGACGGGCGATGTCACTGAGGCGGATCCCGAGAGCACTGAGCTGGTCGAGGCTGTGCAACACGGGAGTGCCGAGCAGAAAGGCATAGGGCTCCTCCACCAGCAACTGGCCCTTGAGCTGCAGGGGCAACATCAGCAACTCCAGCACGAAGAGCTTGCGACTGAGCCGGGCCAGGCCGGCCAGGCTGCATTCCGCCAGCACAGGCCGCCGGAAGCGCGCATGCTCCATCAGCGGGGCCCCGCAGACCCCAGGTCCCAGCAGGCGGGCGAGCGCCGGGCCCAGCTGGCGGATCACCAGGTTCGCGTCCAGCACCCTATGAAAGGGGAACAGCTCCGGGAAACGTTCCGCCGATGGGGCCAGGCTCATGGCAGATCGGAACCGGCTTCTGTCGGGGGCGGCGGCGACACATAGCGCACCTCGAACACGTCGTGGTCGGCGCCTTCGCTCCGGCAGGCGAGCTGCTCAACATCCACCGGAGTCTCGAAACGATCCCCCAGGCCTTCCAACAGGCCGACCACCATCGGCGCCAGGCCCTGACGTTTCGAATGGTAGTGAAGATGCATCTTGCCCTCGTCCCGGTCCTCGGCGTCGAAGCTGGGGGGCAACAGCGCGGGGAAATTCACGCCCACCCTGGCGTGCAGGTCGTCGAGGTTGTGCAGAAACTCCGGCAGGCTGGAGCCGGCCATCTCCATGAGGGGCCCATAGCCCGCCGCGGCGGTGCACTTCACCCAGAACTCGCCCATGGCCCGAAGCAGCGCATGAGGAGGAGTGGAGAGCTCGACGCTGGCCGCCTTCACCAACCGGTGGGTGAGGTCGTCGGGATAGGGCTCCATGCTCTCGAAGGTGTCGACCTGGAGCTCAGCCCGCTGCCTCACCCGGGTCCAGACCTCCTCTCCATGGTTCTCCAGGATCGAAAAGCGGTGGTCCGCAGGTGGCGAGGGCGGCCACCGTCACGCCGACGGAGTGCATCCGCACCTGCTCGGCTCCGGCCGGTTCCCCGGCCAGCGCCTGGGCTTCCAGCGTCGCCAGCTGATGCAGGCGCTGCACGGTGGCCGGCCGCCCGCAGCGCTGCTCGGCCAGCAGCCAGTAGGCCCCGAAATGGCGCGCCTCACTGGCCAGTAGGGCGGCGTAGAGGTCGCGCAGGTCAGGAGCAGGGCTGTGGGCGGCCAGCAGGGCCATGCGCTCGTGGCTGCGGGCTTCGATCAGACCAGCCACAAGAAAACTGTCGAGCATGCGGCCGGGCTCACCGCGTCGCACCTGAGCCGTCAGTGAGGCTCCGTAGGAGGGAGGAGGCAGGGGGCGCAGCGCCAGGTTGCGGCGCTCCATCAGGGCCACCACCTGCTCGAAGTGCTCGAGCTCCTCGCGGGCGATCGGGCTGAGCACGGCCGCCAGAGCAGCATCGCCTGGATAGCGGAACATCAGCTGCAGCGCCACGCCGGCGGCTTTGCGCTCGCAGTGGGCATGGTCGATCAGCACCAGATCAGGCCTGGCGATCGCCTGCTCCAGCCATTGGGCGCTGCTGGGGCAGGCCAGCCATTTCACCCGGGCGATGGAGCTGTCCGGCGCCGCCGGGGCAGCAGTCCCGGGTACCGCGCTCATCGCCCGACCATCGCGACCCGCAGATGCCCGACCAGGCCCCTCAGGGCCAGGCTGTAGCTGGCGGGGCCGAAGCCGCAGAGCACGCCGACGGCCCTGTCGGCCAGAAACGACTGATGCCGGAAGGGTTCACGGGAATGCACGTTGCTCAGGTGGAGCTCCACGAAGGGGATCGCCACCGCCAGCAAGGCATCGCGCAGGGCGATCGAGGTGTGGGTGTAGGCCCCGGCGTTGATCAGGATGCCGTCCGTCTCGCCGCGGGCGGCGTGGATGCGATCCACCAGGCCACCTTCGTGGTTGCTCTGGAAACAGTCCAGCTCCACACCGAGACATGCCGCCTCGGCGTGGAGCTCCGTCTCGATGTCGGTGAGCGTGGCAGCGCCATACAGACCGGGCTCGCGCAGACCCAGCAGGTTGAGATTCGGCCCGTTGAGCAGCAGGACGCGCATGGATGGAAGCCGCCCGGGAAACCGGACTCCGGTGGGGCCATGCTACGGAGCCGGCCAGGCGGGTTCCAGGTGGGGCAGGGGACCGGCCTGCTGGTAAGTTCTTGGGGTGTGGTTCGGGTCGGTGCCCGAGTGGTTAATGGGGGCGGACTGTAAATCCGCTGGCTCTGCCTACGTTGGTTCAAATCCAACCCGGCCCACCTTCCACATGCCCTTGTAGCTCAGCGGTAGAGCACTCCCTTGGTAAGGGAGAGGTCACGAGTTCAAGTCTCGTCAAGGGCTTTCGTACCGCTGCTCCTGGCACTCCCGTCCCGGGGTTTTCGTCTCCTTGATCCCGGTGAAGCGTCCATGGTGCCGAACCGTTCCCGTGCGCTGCTGATTACCACAGTGATGCCGCTGCTCCTGGCGGCATCCCAGGGATCTGGCTCCGGAGCAGACGACCCCAACCTCTGTCTGCTGGCACCCCATGGGGAGCCGCTGGCAGACGGCCGGGTGCAGGCCCTTGTGCCCCTGGCCCGGCCCACGATCTTCGTTGCCGATCCTCTGGCGGACGTGCGTCTCGAGCAGGGCGGTCGACAGCTGTGGCAGCGTCGGGCGCCGCTGCTGGAGCCGATCCAGGGCCCACTGCCCTGGCCCCTGCCTCCCCTGCGCCCGGGCGAGCGGATGCTTCTGCGGCTACGACCCGTGGGGGAGCCCGAGGGCAACCTGGCCACCATTGAGCTGGAAGCGGCTCCGGCCGCGGTGCTGACGCGCAACGAATCTCTGCGCGCCGGTCTCGGCAACGACGGGGAGCGGTGGTTGAGGGCGGTGGAGCAGGCCCTGGAACGGGGCGACGAGGACCTGGCCGCCGCCTTGCTGTTCGCCGCCGAGGGCCCGAGCACCCCCAGCCTCAACGGCCTCCGCCGCACGGCATTTCAGCAGGGCTGCGGGACACCCGGTCCTGCCCGTCTGGAAACCGCCCCCTCCCCAGGACCGTGAACGCCACCCGTCGTCCCCGCCGAAGCCTCACCGCTGCTGGCGGTGTCCCCATCTGCGGGCGGCATCCGCTGACCTGACCAAACGCGCGCCAGGAAGCCTCCATCGGCCTGCTACCGACAAGAATGTTTCTGCTGAACACTTTCTGTGCATTCTGGGCGACAACGGCCCGTCGGTAGGGTTCGAGCGCTCTCGGAGACTTTGAACACGCATGCCGCCCCGAGCGCATCGGCTCGCTGCGTCCCTCTCCGCTGGATTGACCGTCGGGATCCTCACGATCCTTACCCAGGCCTCCTTCGCCACGCTGCTCTACACCGGGCCCCTGGCGCCCTGGATGGGCCTCGGATTCCTGATGATCCTGTCCGGGGCCGTGGTGATCGGACTCGTCCTCACCCTGGCGGGATCGCATCCAGGAACCGTGGGCCGGCCCCATGAACTGCCGATCGTGATCCTGGCCCTGCTCGGCACCCGACTGGTCCGCCAGCTGCCGGCCACCCATTCCCAGGCCGATCCGTTCACCACCGTGCTGGTGATGATCGCCGGCACCACGTTCCTGTTCGGCCTCCTCTCCCTGCTGATGGGGATGGGACGGGCTGGCAACCTGTTCCGCTTTCTGCCTTATCCAGTGCTGGGCGGATTCGTGGCGGGCAGTGGCATGCTGCTCGCCAAGGGCGGACTCACCGTGATGCTCTCCAGCGAGGGAGTGGCCTGGAATCTGCCCATGCTGCTGCAGGCCGCCTCCCTGCCCCTCTGGCTGCCGGGGGTGGCCTTCGGTCTGGCGATGTTTCTGGCCACCCGGCTCTGGCGCTCCTGGCTGACCATCCCGGCCTTTCTGGTCCTGGGCCTGGTGGTCTTCCACGGCGCGCTGGCCCTCTCCGGCACGGAGCTGACTCAGGCGCGGGAGGCCGGCCTCCTCCCCGCCCAGGAGCTGCCCCTGTCCCCCGCGGATCTGGCAGCACGATGGCCCGACTTCCACCGAATCGGCTGGGGCAGCCTGGGCCGGATGATGCCCGACATGCTGTCGGTGGCCTTCATCGCCAGCCTCGGCACCCTGATGAATGCCAGTGCCATCGAGGCGACGATCGGCAGGGAACTCGACTTCAACCGCGATCTCAAGGCCGTGGGTCTGGCGAACCTGCTGGCCGCCTGCGTGGGCAGTCCGGCGGGCTTCCACTCCCTGAGCGCCACGGCGCTGCCCCAGCACATGGGGGTGCGGGGCCGTTCCGCCGGGTTGATCTCAGCCCTGCTCTGCCTGGTGGCCCTGCTGGGCGGACAGGGACTGGTGAATCAGATTCCCTATGCGATCACCGGGGGGCTGCTGCTGTTCCTGGGGCTCTCCCTTCTCGGGAACTGGCTGGTTGACCAGAGAGTCTTTCTCTCGGCAACGGAGTACTCCATCCTCCTGGCCATCCTGCTGGTGATGCTGGCGGCCGGATGGATGGCGGCGATCATTTTCGGGCTCATTCTGGCGGTGGCCCTGTTCACCTTCGACTACAGCCGCATTTCCGCCATCCGATTGATCCTCACGGGACGCACCAGACGCAGCAATGTTGATCGCGATGATGCCAAAACCAAGGTTCTTGAGCGCTATGGCGACGCGATCCTCATCCTCTGTCTGCAGGGGCATCTATTTTTCGGCACCGCCCACGGCCTGCTGCGGACCATTGGCCAACACCTGCAATCCCGGGACCATAGAAATCCCCACTGGGTCCTGATCGACATGAAGCGGGGCAGCGGCATTGACGCCTCAGCCATCAACACCCTGAGCCGCATCAGGCAACTCTGCGATTCCTACAGTGTGGAGCTGATTCTCACAGCGCCCAGCCAACAGATCCTCCACGCCCTGAGAAAAGCCAATGTGCTCGGAGGCATCCACGAAGGGATCGACTGGTTTGAGGATCTCGACCATGGCCTTGAGTATTGCGAAAACGAATTACTGGCCTTTCATGCCAGCACATTGCCCCAGGAGCATCATGGGATCGATTCACTTCTCGAAGCCTTCACACCGGCGGAGCAGGCAGCGCGAGATCGACTGCTCCGCTATCTCAAGCACCAGGAATGGCCACCAGGATCGATCATCATCCAGCAGGGATCACCACCTGTAGGCCTTCATTTCATCCTTACAGGCCGGGTGAGCGTTGAGCGCAGAAACCGGCCGGACGAACAACCCGTCCGCCTGCGCACGATGGATCCAGGCACCTGCATCGGCGAGATCAGTTTTTATCTCCGGAGGGAAACCACCGCGTCCGTGATCGCCCAGACCAGGGTCTGTGCCCTCTCCCTGGACGACGCCGACCTTGCCAGACTGGAAGACCAGGATCCTGCCGCCGCGATCCTGTTGCACAAAATCGTCTCCCGGCGGTTGGGCGAGCGGCTGATCCTCACCAACGAGCTCGCCTTCAACCTTTCCAGTTGAAGAGGCCTCAAGGCCCGCGCCGATTCCGTTGCCATGCAGGACCGATGAAGGCGAAACGCACGCGAGCGTGTTCCACGCTCCTGCTCACGCCGGCACTGTCCTGTCATGGCTTGAGCTGCCTCCTTGCCGGCCCTTCCATCAGCGTCCCGTTTCGGGGTTCGGGAACGCCTTCAGCCCCAAGCCCTTCGCGGTGGTGGCCCTGCGGTGGGGCGGGATTTGCCAGCCTGGGCCAAAAGGGCCCAACCCATGTCCTCCCCGGCCGCTCCCGCCAGTCCTGCCTCCAGCCCCTCTCTCCTGGCGGTGCCGGTGACGAGGATGCGCGCTCCTGTGGAGGAGGGAACCACCAGGCCCCTGGCCTGGCGGCGGGCCCAGCTCGCGCGGCTGGAGGCTCTGCTGGCCGATGCCGAGACGGTGCTGCCGCAGGCCCTGGCTGACGACCTGGGCAAGCCGGCGGTCGAAGCCTGGATGGAAGGGGTGAGCGTCCGGCACGAACTGCGACACACCCGCCGCCATCTGGCCCACTGGGCCAGGCCCCGATCGGTGGCGCTGCCCCTGTGGCTGCTGCCGGGACAGGGGGCGGTGCACCTTGAGCCCCTCGGCTGCGTGCTGATCGTTGGGCCCTGGAACTATCCCTTCCAGCTGTGCCTGCGGCCGCTGGTGAGCGCCCTGGCGGCCGGCAACACCGCCGTGATCAAACCCTCCGAGTACGCCCCGCGCACGGCGGAGACCATCGCCAGCCTGGTGCCGCGCCACTTTCCCCCGGAGATCGTTCAGGTGGTGACGGGCGATGCAGACGTTGGCGCGCGGCTGCTGGAAGAGCGGTTCGATCACATCTTCTTCACCGGCTCCACGCGGGTGGGCAGACTGGTGATGGCAGCCGCAGCCCGCCAGCTCACGCCGGTGACCCTCGAACTGGGGGGCAAGAGTCCGGCGGTCGTGCTCGACGACGCCGACGTCGTGCCCACCGCCCGGCGGCTGGTTTGGGGAAAGGGCATGAATGCCGGCCAGACCTGCCTGGCCCCGGACCACCTGCTTGTGCAGCCAGGCATCCGTGGGCGCCTGCTGGAAGCGATGGCCCGGGAAGGCCAGCGCCTCTACGGCGACGATCCCCTGGCCTCGCCGGACCTTGCTCGCATCGTCGACGCGCGGCAGTTCGAGCGTCTGGAGGCCCTGCTCCAGACGCCACGGCTGGAGAACCGCATTCTGATGGGGGGCCGAAGTGATGCTGCCGGGCGGCGCATCGAACCCACTCTGATCCGGGTCGACCGACCCGATGAGGATCCGCTGATGCAGGAGGAACTGTTCGGCCCCCTGCTGCCGGTGATCGAGGTGACGGACCTTGACGAGGCTCTGGCCCAGGTGCGCCGGCGGCCCAGCCCCCTGGCCCTCTACCTCTTCGGTGGCGGGTCATCCGAACGGCGGCGCCTGCTCGAGGGCAGCCGTTCGGGCAGCGTCGTCTTCGGCGACGTGATCCTCCAGGCGGCGGCACCCGGGCTCCCCTTCGGTGGGGTGGGGGAGAGTGGCATGGGAGGCACCCACGGCGAAACAGGCTTCCGCACCTTCTCCCAGGTGCGCAGCGTGCTGAACCATCCCACCTGGCTCGATCTGCCCCTGCGCTATCCGCCCTACGCGGGCCGCCTTGGCTGGTTGCAACGGCTGATGGGATAAAGCCGGCGGGGGGGCTGGGCGGGAGCGGATCGGCTCCTTAACGTGCCGCCAACCCTTCATCCCACACCCCCATGCGCCGCACCCTCGTCACAATCGCCCTGGCCGTGGTGCTGCCATGGCCGGCGCTGGCGGGCCAGGTCACCATCCGCCCCGGCGATACCCTCTCTGAGATCGCCGACCGGCACGGCATCAGCGTGTCGAGGCTGATGCAGCTCAACGGCCTCAAGAACGCCGATCACGTGGAGGCCGGCATGCGGCTCACGGTGCCCGGCGGAGGCAGTGGCAGTGGCGGTGGCGGTGGCGCGGCCTCGGGCACGGTGAAGGTGCGCGAAGGGGAAACCCTCTCCGAGATCGCCGAGCGCAACGGCATCAGCCTGGCCACCCTGATGAAGATCAACGGCCTCAGTGACCCCGACCACGTGGAGGTGGGCCAGAGCCTCAGGCTCTCCGGAGCTTCGAAGGGGAGCTCCAGCAGCGGCTCCAGCCCCTTCCGCTACGACCGGGCGGCGAGCGTGCACGTGGTGCGCCCGGGCGAGAGCCTCTCGGGCATCGCCGATGGCTACGGCGTGCCCGTCAGCAAGCTGGTGGCCATCAACGCCCTCAGCGACCCCAACCACGTGGAAGCCGGCATGCGGCTGAAGCTGCAGGGCAGCCCCGCCAGCGCTGCGACGCCGCGGCCCGAGCCGCGGCCGGCCGCGACAGCCACCAGCAGCCCGGCCACCAACCCGACCCCAACCCCACGGGCCACCGTCTCCCCCGCCGTCGCCCGGGCCAGCAGCCCGGCCAGGCCCGCCACCGGAGCGACGACTCAGCCGGAGCCTGCCCGCACGCCTGCGCCGAGGGCCACGGCCACACCCGCAGCCGCCACCAAGCCCGCCGCCACGACCGCCACGGCCACAGCCGCCCGCACCGACTGGCGCAGCTACGGCCCCCTCCAGGTCGACTGGGCGAACTGGCAGCCGATGGGCGGCAGCCTCGTGGCTCCCTCGCTCAACAGCAAGGGACAGTCGCTCTACCTGGCGATCAACTGCAGTGCCCGCAAGCTGAACGCCACCTCCCAGGAGGGTCAGTGGAGCACCTGGGACGACCCCAAGCTCGACTTCGAGCGCCAGCTGGTGACGGATCTCTGCAAGAGCCGCAGCTGAACCCTGCTCAGGCCGCCCAGTGCAGCGGCCAGGGGGATCGCAGGTAGTGGCGTCCGCTGGAGCGCAGCCAGAGCCTCTGGGCTCCGTCGTCGCTCTCGCTCACCAGCTCCTCCTGGACCAGACGACGCGCGAGCCAGCTCCAGCGATCCTCCTCGCTGCCATGGCGACTGCGCAGCTCCTCCGCCAGGCTGCGCAGATCCCGGCCGCTGCGCTCCTCCAGCGCTTCGAGCAGCCGTGCCGCCTGCCCCGACCAGTCGCGCCGCTCCGGGGCCGCAAGGCAGTTGTCGCAGCGCCCGCACGGAGGCACCAGCTCACCCACCGCCAGAAGCAGGGCCTGCTCCCGGCAGTCCTCGCCCTCGGCCACTGCCTCGATCCGCCGCAGCTGGCGCTGCGCCTGCTCCCTGCGCGCCTGCTCCCGCTGGCGCTCAGCCTCCGCGACCGGCACCACCGCCGATCGGATCGCCCAGCCCAGGCTCACCCGGTCCGCAGGGTCGAACAACACCAGGCAGCACCCCGGCAGTCCGTCGCGGCCCGCCCGACCCGATTCCTGCAGATACCCCTCGGCGCTGGCCGGCAGGTCGAGGTGCAGCACCAGCCCAACGTCCGGCCGATCCACCCCCATGCCGAAGGCCACGGTGGCCACCAGCACAGGCGAAGGGTGCTCTTGGAAATGAGCGAGGGCCAGCTGACGGCTGGCCGGATCCATGCCGGCGTGATACGCGATCGCTTCCACACCGGCGGCGGAGAGCCGGGCCGCCCAGCTCTCCACCGAGCGGCGGGTGCGGGCATAGATCAGCACCGCCCCCCGGGCCTCGGCCACGGCCTCGAGCACCATCGGCAGGGGATCCTCCGGCCGGCGGCGCATGGCGTAGGTGAGGTTGGCGCGGCGGGCGGAGCGCACCTGCAGGAGTGGTCGGCGCAGCTGCAGAAGGCGGATGATGTCAGCCCGCACCTGGGGAGCCGCGGTGGCGCTCAGAGCCACGAGCGGCACTCCGGGGCAAAGAGCGCGCAGCTGGCCGAGTCGTCGGTAGTCCGGACGGAAATCGTGCCCCCAGGCGCTGATGCAGTGGGCCTCATCCACCGCCACGGCCACCAGGCGGCCCGAGTCGAGCACCTCCTCCAGCAGACGTCGGGTGGCTTCCGCCTGCAATCGCTCGGGAGCCAGGTAGAGAAGCCTCAGGCGATCGTCCCGGAGCCGGCGCTGCAGCTGGGCGCGCTCAAGGGGATCCAGGCCCCGGTGCAGACAGCCGGCCGGAATCCCCCGGCGCTGGAGCTGGTGCACCTGATCCTGCATCAGGGCCACCAGGGGCGAGATCACCAGCACCAGCCCCTCGCGCACCAGGGCCGGGAGCTGGAAGCAGAGCGATTTCCCGGCCCCGGTGGGGAGCACCGCCAGGCAGTCGCGACCGGCCAGCAGGGCCTCCACCACGGGCCGCTGGCCGGGCCGGAAGTCGTCCCAGCCGAAGTGGCGACCCAGCGCCTGCCGCAGCGGATCGTCCACCTCCCTCACCCCAGCACTGGCGTCCTCCGACCCTACCGCCCACCAGATGTGGCGGACACCGCCCGGCCCGGGACCATGCCCCGGTTCAGGGCAGCACCGGTGCGTCGAGCTGCTCCGGGGATTCCTCCACCAACTGCAGCCGCACCCGCTTGCCGCCGGCCAGCTCGCCGAGGGACACCCGCAACGTGGTGCCGCTCAGCGTCTGCAGCGCGGTGATCAGCTCCCGCAGATGGGGGGTGCTGCTGCCGCTCTCCACCCACAACCGCTCCTGCAGTCCCCCCAGTCGCCGCCAGCTGGTGTGGAGCTTGAGCACGGCACTCTCCACCTGCTGGGCCTGATACACGGCATCGGACAGGATCCCCAGGGCGTCGAGCCGCTGGGCCTCGTGGATCGCCTTCTCCAGGTCGAGATCGCCTTGCTGGAAGGCCCGCACCGACACGCCGGCCTCGGAGGCCTTGCTCAGCCAGCGGGCCGTGAGGGTCACGTCGCGGACCCGGTCGAGTTCCGGCTCCTCACGCAGCACCTGCCGCAGGTCCTCCTGCTGGGCCTCGGGCAGCCGGGCCAGCTCCCGCACCAACGGCGCCACGACACGCGGAGGCAGCAGGTTGTCGGCGGTGCGCTGGCGGATCTCCTCCGGCAGCAGCGGACTGCTGGCGGCGGTGAACTCGTCGGCCAGTCGCTTCACCTGTTTGCGGGTGATCTGCTGCCCCTCGTTGGCGGCCTCGCTGATCATCTGCTGCACCTCAGGATCCGCATGGGCGGTCTCGAGGAAGGCCCGCTTCGAGAAGTTGTTCACGCTCTGCTGCTCCAGCAGCCCCTCCCCCACGAGCGTGTCGGCCGACTCCGCCAGCTGGATCAGGGTGTAGGCGCGGGTCTTGCTGATCTCCCGTTCGCGCAGCCATTGCAGGAAGCCGGTCCCGCGTCCCTCCCCCCCGCGCTTCTCCCGGTCCCTCACGGCACAGAGGATGCGGCCTCGCCAGATCTCCGTCTGGAGGTCGAAGCGGTCACAGACCGCCCAGGCCTCCTCGAGGCGGGCAAGGAACTCCATCGTGCTGATGTCCTCCCTCTCCGGATCGGGCAGATCCAGGCTGAGCACGGGCGGCTCGGGAACAGCCATCGGCAGGACTGCAGCAGGGAGTGGATGCTGCCACGCGACCCGACGACGAATCGTGACGCCCGTCTCCGGGCGCCGCCGCATCACGGGTAACGTCATCCCTGAAAGCCACCCGATCCCTCTGCGCAGCGATGGCCATCTCCCGCGGCGACAAAGTGCGCATCAAGCGCCCCGAGTCCTACTGGTACAACGAGGTCGGCACGGTGGCCTCGATCGACACCTCCGGCATCCGCTATCCGGTGGTGGTCCGCTTCGACAAGGTGAACTACAACGGCTTCAGCGGCTCTGAGGGCGGCATCAACACCAACAACTTCGCTGAAAGCGAGCTCGACAAGGCCTGAGTCCCGCAGCACGAGGCGCGTGCCCGAACTGCCTGAAGTCGAAACCGTACGCCGCGGCCTGGATCAGCAGGTTCGCGGCGTTCGTCTTGAAAAGGTGCAGGTTCTGCGGGAGAGGGCGATCGCCTCGCCCGCCGATCCCGAGCTGTTCCGCTTCGCCCTGGAGGGCTGTGAGGTTGGGACCTGGGAGCGCCGGGGCAAGTATCTGCTCGCCACCCTTCGGCACGACGACGGCAGTGCCGCCGGCCGCTGGGGGGTTCATCTGCGCATGACCGGTCAGTTTCTCTGGCTCGAAGCGCCCACGCCCCCCTGCCGCCATACGCGGGTGCGGCTTCACACCACGCAAGGGCCGGAACTGCGCTTTGTCGACACCCGCAGCTTCGGGCAGATGTGGTGGGTTCCGCCTGGGGTCGCCGACCAGGAGGTGATCAGCGGCCTGACCCGTCTGGGGCCCGAGCCACTGGAGGCAGGTTTCGACACCTTCCATCTGGCACGTGGGCTGCAGGGCACAAAGCGGTCGATCAAGTCAGCCCTGCTGGATCAGTCGCTGGTAGCCGGCGTGGGCAACATCTATGCCGATGAATCGCTGTTTGCAGCCGGCATCCACCCCCTGACCCCGGCCGGCGATCTCAACGAGGTGCAGCTGGCCAGGATCCGCGATGCCCTGGTCCAGGTTCTGGAGATGAGCATCGGCGCGGGCGGAACCACCTTCAGCGACTTCCGCGATCTGCGTGGAACCAATGGCAACTACGGGGGGATGGCCTGGGTCTATCGGCGCACAGGTCAGCCCTGCCGTCGCTGCGGCACAGCGATCCGGCGCGAGAGAGTGGGAGGCCGCAGCACCCACTGGTGTCCCAACTGCCAGCCGTGAATCCAACCCCGTTCCCCGTTACCAAAGGCGCCGGCAGCGGTGGCAGCGCCAGCGACCCCGCCCACCAGCTCACCGCCTGCATGGCCGAGATTCACCGCCGAGGCTGGTGCGACGGCACCGGTGGCAACTTCAGTTGCGTGCTATCCCACACCCCGGTGCGGTTGCTGATGGCCCCCAGCGGCGTGGACAAGGGTCAGGTGACCCCGGATGCGCTGATCGAGGTGGATGGCCAGGGCGCCGTGGTCCGCGGGCAGGGGCGCGCCAGCGCCGAGACGTTGCTTCACCTGGCCATCGTGGAAACCACCCAGGCCGGGGCCGTGCTGCACACCCACTCCCAGAGCGGCACCCTGCTCTCGGCGCACCACGCCCCCCCGGGCGGCATGTCCGGAGGAGAGCCCGCTCAGGCCGGCCAACTGGTGTTCAACGATCTCGAAATGCTCAAGGGACTGGAAGGGATCAGCACCCATGCCACGCGTGTGGAACTGCCGATCCTGGCCAACGACCAGAACCTTGAAGCCCTGAGCGAACGAGCCAGGCCGCATCTGCCATCAGCACCCCACGGACTGCTGATCGCCGGCCATGGCCTCTACGCCTGGGGCCGGGATCTGGCCGTGGCGATGCGCCATCTCGAGATCCTCGAGTTCCTTCTGGAGCAGCAGTGGCGGCGGATGCTGCTCAAGGCGCTCACGGGTGGCGATCGATGAACGACCCAGGCGCCCTGACCTCCCATCAGCCCCCAAGCCCCCCCACCCCGGCCGGTTCGGGTGCCCCAGACACCGAGCTGATCGCCCTCTATGGGCTCGACTGGCTGCTTCTTGACATCGAAGGCACCACCTGCCCGGTGTCATTCGTGGCTGGCACCCTGTTCCCCTATGCCAGCGAGAACCTGGCGGGCTTTCTGGAGGAATCGGCAGAGCGGCCCGATGTGCAGGCCCTGCTGCAGGAGGTGATCGCTGCCTGGGAGGCGGATCCTGATCCTGCCGCCGCCGCCCTGCTGAAGCAGAGGCAGCCTGTCGGTGCAGCGCTGGAATCGCTCCCCTATCTGCAATGGCTGATTCTTCAAGATCGCAAACTCGCGCCGCTTAAGGAACTGCAGGGGCTGGTGTGGGAACGGGGGTATGAGCGGGGAGACCTGCTCGCTCCCCTCTACCCAGATGTGCACGGGGCGCTCGAGCGTTGGCAGGCAAGCGGATTCGGCCTGGCTGTCTACTCTTCAGGCTCTGTGGCCGCCCAGCAGATGCTCTACACCCATACCCCTTCCGGTGATCTACGCCATCTGTTCAGTCACTGGTTCGACACCCGCATTGGGGGCAAGAAAGAAAGCAGCAGCTATACAAGGATTGCCAAACAATTGTGCTGCCAGCCTGGTCGCATCCTGTTCATCAGCGATGCCATGGCCGAGTTGAAGGCCGCCGATGCCGCAGGGATGAAGGTGCTGTTCAGCGACCGTGAAGGCAATCCAGAGCGCGACCCTGGCCCATTTAAGGTGATTCGATCGTACACCCAACTGAAGGCCATCCCATGAGCAAGACCTCGCGTGATCTCGAGATCATCGAGCGCAATCAGGCCATGCTGGAGAGCGTCGTGCAGGGAGACTGGAGTGCCTACGCCAACTTCTGTCATGCTGACCTGAGCTGCTTCGAGGCTGAAACCGAAGGCGTGCTGGCCGAGGGTCTTGGCTTCCACCGCTTCTACTTCCAGCATCAGCCCACCGGGTCAGAAGATTCAACGAACGCACCAACAAGCCAGGTCACGATGGCCCGCCCACATCTACGCTGGCTAGGCGACGATGCCGTGGTGGTGAGCTATACAAGGCTCACACAGCATTGGCACGACGGAACGCCACAGACGTCTCGATGTTGTGAAACCAGAGTGTGGCAACGGATTGAATCCCAATGGCTGCAGGTTCACGTGCATCGCTCCTGAAAGCATCTTGGGGCTGGGAGCTTACGGCCTGGCCCAACCGAGACCAGCGCCCCGCCCGCGTCGGGCCGGCCAACAAAAAAGCCACCCCTGCGGGTGG
>JANWUR010000026.1 GCA_024958655.1 Cyanobium sp. FGCU6
AGAGGCCCGCGCCAAGTTCCCCAAGGGTGTCACCGAGATCCGGCCCTACCTGCGCCTCACCCCGCAGCCCAACCGCTGACACCGACACCATGGGTATTCAGGTCAGCAACGTCAGCAAGAGCTTCGACTCCTTCCTGGCGATCGACGACATCAGCCTCGAGGTACCCACCGGTTCGCTGGTGGCCCTCCTGGGGCCTTCCGGCTGCGGCAAGAGCACGCTTCTGCGCATGATCGCCGGCCTTGAGGTCATCGATCGCGGCCGGGTGGTGATCAACGGCCGCGATGCCACCCGCCTGTCGGTGCAGGAGCGTCAGGTGGGCTTTGTGTTCCAGCACTTCGCCCTGTTCAAGCACCGCAGCGTGCGGCGCAACATCGCCTTCGGCCTGGAACTCCGCGGCTGGTCGAAGGACCAGGTGCGCCAGCGGGTGGAGGAGCTGCTCGATCTGGTGCAGCTCCAGGGCTATGGCCATCGCTATCCCTCCCAGCTCTCCGGCGGCCAGCGCCAGCGCGTCTCCCTCGCCCGCGCCCTGGCCGTGAAGCCGGATGTGCTGCTGCTCGATGAACCCTTCAGCGCCCTCGATGCCAAGGTGCGCAAGGAACTGCGGCACTGGCTGCGCAACCTCCAGGACCAGACGGGTGTCACCACCGTGATCGTGACCCACGACCAGGAGGAGGCGATGGAGGTGGCCGACACGATCGTGGTGATGAACGAGGGCCGCATCGAGCAGATCGGCAGCCCGGCTGAGATCTACGACCATCCCGCCAGCCCGTTCGTGATGCGCTTCGTGGGTGAGGTGAATGTGCTCGACAGCGGCTTCGTGAGGCCCCACGACCTGGAACTGCTGCACGAACCCCACGACAGCACGATCCCGGTGCAGGTGAAGCGGCTGATCCACCTCGGCAAGGAGGTGTATGCCGAACTGCTGCTCGAGGATGGCCAGCTGATCAACGCCCAGCTGCCGCGCGAGCGCTACCAGAGCGCCAACGGCGCCATCGATGCCGGCCAGCGGCTGCACGTGCTGGCCCACAGCATCCGCCGCTTCGACACCGAACTCACGGGCGCGAACTAGGTCGGTGCCGCCTGGGGTCAGCCGCTACGGCGGGATCCGGCAGCCCATCCGCCAGGGAGCGGATCACCTCCTCAAAGGCGATCATCAGTTTCGAGCGGTGTCGCTGGGAATGCCGCACCATCCACACCGGCTGGTTGAGGGCGGGACATCCTTCGATCGCTACCGCCCGCAGGACTCCCAGCTCCAGTTCCTGTCGCACCATCGACAGGGGCAGCGCCGCCGCTGCCGCTCCCCCGCCCTGCACCACCTCCTTCACCATCTCGCTGCTGGTGAGCACCAGATCCACCGCCAGCTGGCTCACGTCCAGGCCGGCGGCGGCCAGCAGATCCTCGAAGAGCTGCTGCGCTCCCGAGCCCCGTTCCCGCAGGATCCAGTGGCTGCCGGGCAGATCTGTGGCCGCTACGCTCTCTCGTTCGAACCAGGGGTGGTCCCTGCCCACCACCAGTACCAGGCGCTCGAGACCCACCGGCTCGGCGTCGAGGCCGTGCTCCAGCTCCACCGGCCTGGGCCCCGTGAGGAAGCCGAGGTCGAACCGGCCCCGGGCCGTGTCTTCGAGAACCTGCCCCGCATTGCCCAGGTTGCAGTGCAGTTCGATCGCGCCATGGCGCTCGCAGAAGGCCTTCAGCCGCAGCGGCAGCCAGTAGTTGCCCACCGTGAGGCTGGCCCCGAGGTTGAGCACGCCGCGGCGCAGGGCGTTGAAGTCGAGCAGACCGCGTTCGAGCAGATCCGCCCGGCTCAGGAGATGCTCCCCCTCCTGCGCCAGCCAGCGGCCGGCATCGGTGAGTTCCACCCGCCGACCGATGCGGTGGAACAGCTTCACCCCGTACTGGGATTCGAGCTTGGCCACCGAGGCGCTGACCGCCGGCTGGGTGATGTAGAGCTCGTCGGCCGCGCGGCTGAAGTGCAGATGACGGGCCACCGAGAGAAAGACCCTGAGCTGATCGAGGTTCATCAGGTCACAGCCGCCTCGCCTTCCGCCTCGCCCTCGGCCCCTCCGTCGCTCCAGAGATCGACCACCCACTCGGCATCGTCAAGGAGCCTCTCGTGCAGACCCTGGGCCAGGGCCTTCACCAGCGGCCCGCCGGGCTCGATCGAGCGGAACTGCCAGCGCACCTGGCTGCCCGCATCGGCAAGGGCATAGAACTGCACCTCCACCGTGAGGGCTGTCGCCTCCGGCAGGGAGGGCAGGGCCTCATCGACCCAGGCGATCCAGCGGTCGCTTTCGCCGTATTCGACATCCAGGCCGCTCTCCTCCAGCCACTGGAGCACGACGGCCTCGGCGCGCTCCCGTTCGAGCGGTGTATGGGCGCTGAGGATGTACACAGCCGTGGGCATGGCGTTCGGAAGTGGGCGCTCGGCCCGGGCCTCCATGCCTATCGCCTCCGCGCGATCGGCCATGTGATCCGAACCACACGGCAGCCGCTCAACAAGTCGCAAACCCGGTCGGGCTTACGGTGAATACCTCTTCACCTTGAAGGCCCCGGATGGTCCCACCCTCGTTCCATGAGCGTCTGCAGGCCCTTGGGCGGCAGCTGCGCGGCGCTCACCCGCTGGTGCGCCTGCGGGCGGTGGTGTTGATCGGCGTGGGCTGGCTGCTCTCGCCCCTCTGCTGGTGGAACGATCTGGTGATCAACCTGCCCCTGGCCTACGGCTTCGCCAGGCTGGTGCAGCACTGGCGACCCGACGCCTTCGCCGCCGGCCTGGTGGTGGGCTACTGGCTGAGCAACGTGGTGGGGATCCTGCTGATGCAGAGCGGCGCCCTGCAGATCCTCACCGACTCCGCGGGCACCGACGACGAGGGAGGCGCTGCCGAGGGCGAGCTGGCCGCAGCAGCCCCCAGGCACGACAGGCGTCGCGAGCTGCTGATGGGGTTGGCCACCTCCAGCCTCTACACCCTGGCGGTGGTGCTGCTGGTGAAGCTCGGAGTCCTCGAGGGGCCTCTCGCTGGGCTGATGCCGGAAGCGGCGGCTGCCGGCTGAATCGCAGGCCGCCCCTCTCCGACCCACCACCGTGGGGGATTCAATCGACCAGCAGGGCCGCGGCTGCGGCATCGAAGGGAACCTGGGCCACGTAAAGCACCACGCAGGCCCCGAGCAGCAGCACCACCAGGCTGGAGAGCAGCACCCAGCGATCGGGAGGCTCATAGGTGTCCTCCTCGATGTCGTTGCGCACGCCGAAGTAGTGCCAGGTGGACAGGGGCACCATCAGCAACCCCACCAGGGCAAAGGCCAGCCCGAGCTTCCAGCCGTTGCCGGGAGGCTGCGGCGCCAGGGGCGGCCGCAGCACACGGATGCGCACGATCAGAACCCCGAAACCCAGCAGGGCGATGCCACTGCGCATCCAGGCCAGGTAGGTGCGTTCATTGGCCAGGTGGTCGCGGATCCGGTTGGGATTGCGCCGCGGTGTCGGGGGCTTGATCGCTTCGCCGCTCATCGGGGGGTGCTCAGTCGACCGGGGCCGTTTCGGGGTGGGCGTCGAGTTCGTCCTGGCTCAGGGCAGGGAGTTCGGCCACCTGGTCGCTGCTGCCCACCACCGCGAAGCTGGGCAGGTCGAGGCGATAGGCCGGGGCCGGGGTCGCTTCAGCCGCGGGCTCGACCGGAGCCGGATCGCTCACACGCAGACGCTGGCCTTCGAGCACGCGGGCAACGCGCGGGGCCCCGGCGGCACCCACCCCGTGATCTTCGCCCCACTCCAGGGCAACACCTGCGGGCAGATACAGGCCGATCAGGTCGAAGTCGTCGTCGGTTTCATGGCCGGGGGCCAGCACGACGAACTCAGCGGGGCTGTTGGCCGGGGCTTTCTTGTAGCGGGTGTAGACGCCGATGCTGTGGCTGCTGCGATTGTCCACCTGGGAACGGTCATCCGAGCGGGCGATCGCCGCCTGCAGGGCCAGCAGATCGTCGTAGCGCTTCTGCTGATCGGGGCTGAGGCTCTTGCCCGGGGCACCGGCCGTGGGCCGCAGGGAGGCGATCGCACCGCTGAGCTCGGCATAGGAGGGGCTGTCCAGCCAGCGCCCTGCATCGGCGCGGGCGGGGGCGAGCGGCAGCAGCAGGACCCCCAGCAGCACGGCCAGGGCGAACCCAAGGGAAAGGAGGCGGAAGATACGGGTCATGGCAGGAAGAGATTCGGAAGCGAGTCAGGGGCGGAGCGGGTCGCGATGCCCGAGGGGGGAGACCGACGACAGGGGGGGCAACAGGAGCGGACGGCCCTCCTCCAGCAGCGGCTGGAGCTGGCGGGCCAGCGAGAGCACCAGCACCACCAGACAGGTGAGGGCGATCACGGCCTGGCCGCGGTGATCGAGGGTGTGGCTGTCGATCAGGATCAGTGCGCCCAGGCCGATCAGCACGAGGGGGATCAGGGGCCCGCCGAAGCGGGTGAGCGTTTCGGTCACGCCCGGTGTGCGGGCCAGGCGCCAGGCGAGCCAGCACCACAGCGCCACCCCCAGAGCGAAGACCACCAGGGTGACCAGCAGCCCGGAGCGGGAGGTGTGGGCGAACAGCGGCATGTAGACGCCGACGTTGTCGCTGCCGTTGGCGATCGTGACCGCCGCCACGCTGAGGGTCCCGGCCAGGGGGTGAAAGGCCACCTGGCCGGCATCGGGTCCGGGATCCTCGAGCCACTCGATCAGCCTGGAGACGCCGAGGCTGATCGGCAGAAGACCGAGCAGCCCCAGCCAGGCTTCGGGCACCAGCACGCGGCCGAAGAAGCCGAGCAGGCTCAGGGCCACCAGCAGCCCCAGACCCACGACCTGGCCGATCACCACCTGCTTCGTGCTCGGCCCGCGATCGGTGCGGGAGAGGAACAGCAACAGGATGACGAAGTCATCGACATTGGTAGCGGAGAAGGCACTGGCGGCCGTTATCACCTGATCGACAACCATGACCTGTGCATCAACATGCTGGAAGCCTATGTAGGAGCTGACAATCAGAACAAACACGATCGCTTGTTCAAACGATCACCAACACTGATCCTGGGTGGTTCCGCAGTTCGACTGGGGATCTGAATCCGTTCCTAAGGTCGGCTTATCTGTGATCGCTGCGCACGCCTGCGCTGAATTCGCCTGCATGGATGCCTTTGCGCCAGTTTCTGACCCAGCCGTCGAGGGGGCTGCCCGCGCGCTGGCCGGCGGGGTGCCTTCGCGACGGCCGGCTGGGGCCCGCAACGCCCTCACGGCCGTGCGTCTGGTCGCCCTGCTTCTGGCGCTGGCTCTGATCAGCAAGTTCTTCGTGATCGTCCCCGCGGGCGAACGGGGCGTGCTGCTGCGGTTCGGCGCGGTGCAGCCGGTGGTGCTGGCGGAAGGTCTCCATCCCCTCCTGCCGCTGCGCGACCGGGTGAAGCCGATGAGCGTGCGGGTGCAATCGCGCACCCTCCACAGCGAGGCCGCCTCCCGCGATCTCCAGGACGTGGACTTCGACCTGGCTGTGAGCTGGCACCTGATCCCCGAGCGGGCAGCCCTGGCCTATCAGCGCCTCGGCGACGGCCGCGCCATCGAATCCACCGTGATCGAGCCGGCGCTGGAGGACACCCTCAAGGCGGTGGTGGCGGTGTTCACCGCCGAGCAGCTGATCACCGAGCGGGCGGCGGTGAAGCAGTCCCTCGCCGATCGCATGCAGGAACGCCTGGCCGGTCACGATCTGGTGCTCGACGGCATCGACCTGCTTCAGGTGCAGTTCTCCGAGCCGTTCCGTCTGGCGGTGGAATCCAAGCAGGTGGCCGAGCAGGATGCGCGGCGGGCGGAGTACGAGGCGGAGAAGGCGCGGCGGCTTGCTGCAGCCCGCGTGTTCCAGGCTGAAGGCGAGGCCAGGGCGCAGAAGCTGCTGCAGGAGGGACTGACGCCGGAGGTGCTGGAGCACCAGGCGATCGAGCGGTGGAATGGCCATCTGCCGCTGGTGATGAGTCGCGACAGCCTGCGGGGGCTCAATCTCAAATCCCTGCTCAAGGTGGACCGGCTGCTGGCGGATTGAACCGCAAGGGCCCATAACCCCATTCCAGAGACCCAGGAGCAGCGAAGCATGGCGAAGCCGGGAGCCAACCGCCAGGGCGCCGACGATCGACGGCTCTCACCATGGCTGGCACCGTGGCCTGCATTATCCCCCTGGTTGGTGATGCTCGCAGGGCTCTGCATCGGTGGATGGATCGGCTACACGCCCCAGCTGCTGGTGGCCCTGGCGGCCACCTGTCTGGGCGTCAGCTGGCTGCGCTCACGGTGAGCCCGGAGAGCCCCACGGAATCAGGATCACACCCAGGGGATCTTTAGCGGCCAGTTCCCGCAAGACCCAGTCCCGATCCTGCTGATTCAAGACCCCGTCACGATCCCACTGCAAGCAGGTGATGATGGTCGCATCGGGTGCATCCATGCAGCATCCTTTTCTCGATCCTTGGGTGGAACCGGTGTTGGGACCGGTGGGCCAAGGAGTCCAGGATGCCATCATGCCGCCCTGCGGATGGTCCTTCATGGTGCTGGCACGCCAAGGGTGCGTTCGTGCACGCAGGCACAACCCGGAGGAGTCGCCGCAACTCCGGCACCGTTTCCCCGCCACCGATCCACCGGCCTGCTGAACAGGCGTGTGGCGGTGCACCGGGCCCTGTGAGTCCAGCCACACGGCTGTGCATTCCCCCGGCCATAGCTTTGCCGCTGTTCTTGGAAGTGCTGCCCTGTGACGTCCACCTGGTCGTTTGAGACGAAGCAGATCCACGCGGGCCAGGTTGCCGATCCCACCACGAACGCCCGCGCCCTGCCGCTGTATCAGACCACCTCCTACACCTTCAACGACACCACCCACGCGGCCAATCTGTTCGGCCTCAAGGAGCTGGGCAATATCTATACCCGGATCATGAACCCCACCCAGGCGGCGGTCGAAGAGCGCATCGCCTCCCTCGAGGGTGGCGTGGGCGCCCTGCTGCTGGCCAGTGGCCAGGCTGCCGAAACGATCGCGATCCTGAATCTGGCCGAGACCGGTGATCACATCGTTTCCAGTCCTTCGCTCTATGGAGGCACCTACAACCTCTTCCACTACACGCTGCCCAAGCTTGGAATCCAGGTGAGTTTCGTGGCCGATCCCGATGATCCCCAGGCGTGGCGCGAGGCGGCACAACCCAACACCAAAGCCTTCTTCGGTGAGTCGATCGCCAACCCCAAGAGCGACATCCTCGACATCGAAGCGGTGGCGGCCGTGGCCCATGAGGTGGGCGTTCCGCTGATCGTGGACAACACGGTGGCCACGCCCTATCTGATCCGGCCGATCGAATGGGGTGCCGACATCGTGGTGCACTCCGTGACCAAGTACATCGGCGGCCACGGCACCGCCATCGGCGGCGTGATCGTCGACAGCGGCCGCTTCGACTACGCCGCCCATCCCGAGCGCTTTCCCAACTACAACCAGCCCGACCCCAGCTATCACGGCCTGGTCTATGCCCGTGACCTGGGGGTGAATGGGGCGCTCGGCGCCAACCTCGCCTTCATCCTCAAGGCCCGGGTGCAGCTGCTGCGCGACCTCGGCTCCTCGATCGCCCCCTTCAACGCCTGGCTGGTGGCCCTGGGCCTGGAGACCCTGTCGCTGCGGATCGAGCGCCACACCGCCAATGCCCTGGCGATCGCCCGCTGGCTTGAGGCTCGCCCGGAGGTGCTTTCGGTGAACTATGCGGGCCTCGAGAGCAGCCCCTGGTATGAGCGGGGCCGCCGCTATGCGCCCCTGGGAACCTCCGGCATCCTGGCCTTCGAGATCCAGGGCGGGGTGGAGGCCGGCAAGCGCTTCGTGGAAGCCCTCAGGCTCCACAGCCATGTGGCCAACATCGGCGATGTGCGCAGCCTGGTGATCCACCCGGCCTCCACCACCCATTCCCAGCTTTCGCCGGACGAGCAGCTCGCTTCCGGCGTCACGCCGGGTCTGGTGCGTCTGTCGGTGGGTCTGGAGACCCTGCAGGACATCCTCAGCGATCTGGAGCTCGGCTTCGCGGCGCTGCCCCACTGAGCGATGCCGCCGGAGCCCTCACCCCCGCCCGCCACCGGCGCCTGGCGTGAAGGTGATCCCCCCGGCCAGCGCACGTTCCTCTCGCTCGGCGCCTTCCGCACCCAGTCGGGGTTCCTGTTCCCCGACCTGCGGGTGGCCTACCAGAGCTGGGGGCCGCTCCATCCCGACCGCTCGAATGCTCTTTTCGTGGCCCATGCCCTCACGGGCGATTCGCATGCGTGCGGGGAGGCCGGGCCGGGGCACCGCCATGCCGGGTGGTGGAACGGCCTGATCGGTCCGGGCCGCGCCGTCGACACCCGACAGTGGCACGTGGTCTGCGCCAACGTGCTGGGGGGCTGCCAGGGCACCACCGGGCCGGCCACGCCAGCGCCCGACGGCCGGCCATGGGGCAGCCGCTTCCCCGTGATCACCGTGGCCGACATGGTGGAGGTGGAACGCCGCCTCAGCGATGCGCTGGGCATCGGACGCTGGGCCTGCATGCTCGGTCCGTCGCTGGGGGGGATGCGGGTTCTGGAGTGGTTGGTGGCCAATCCCGATCGGCTGGCGTCCGGTCTGGTGATCGGCGCCACCGCGGCTGTGGGAGCCGACCAGATCGGCAGCCATGAGGCCCAGATCGCCGCGATCCGCGCCGACGAGCGCTTCCGCGGCGGCGACTACTACAGCGCCCCCGCAGGAGAGGGCCCCCACCGAGGGCTGGGCGTCGCCCGACGGATTGCGCACCTGAGCTATCGCAGTCGCCGGGAACTGGAGGTTCGCTTCGGCAGGAACCCCCAGCACCCGGAGGATCCCTACGCCTGGAGGGGCGGCCAGGGGGGAGGACGTTTCGCCATTGCCTCCTACCTGGATCACCAGGCTGACAAACTGGTGCGCCGATTCGACGCCAACAGCTACATCGCCCTCACCCAGGCGATGAGCCTGTTCGATCTCGGCCGCGGCCGCGGTGGCTTCGAGCAGGCGCTTGGAGGAATCCGCCAGCCCCTCACCGTGGTGGGGGTCGACAGCGATCGTCTGTTTCCGCTGGAGCAGCAGGAGCAGATCGCCCGCCTGGCTCCAGGTGCGGGAGCTGTGCGGGTGATCCGCAGCCTGCACGGCCACGACGGCTTCCTGGTGGAGGCGGACCAGTTGGCCGCGATCGTGGCGGAGGCCCTGGGCGAGGGACGTGCCCCATGCACGAAAAAGCCGGCGGCCTGAGCCGCCGGTCGCCGTGGCGCGGGGGTGATCCCCCGCACCCTCACTTCTTGAGCGCTGTCTCAGGGCCGGTCTGGATCGGGTGGTTGGTGGCGCTGTACTCGGTCCAGGAACCCTCGTAGACCCGCACATTCGGATAGCCCAGCAGATGCTTGAGCACCACGTACTGCAGGCTGGCTTCGCGGCCGGTGCTGCAGGAGATGATCACCGTCTTGTCGGGGGTGACGCCACGGCTCACGAACAGCTCGCGCAGGGCATCGAGCGATTTGATCTTGTGGGGATTCTTGAGCGCTTCATCCTGATTGTTGGCTTCGGTGACCGACTGCCAGGTGATGTTGAGGGCCCCGGGGATATGGCCATTGCGGATGAACGTCTGCTCGGTGCCTTCGAAGGAGGCCTTGGGGCGCGGGTCGACGATCACCACATCGGGCTTGCCGATCAGAGGCAGCAGTTCGTTGAGTGAGATGGCAAGGCCAGGAACGGTCTTCGGGTTGAACGCGCCGGGCCGGAAGCTGGTGAAGGCCTTGGTGAGCGGCTGGCCCTGGCTCTTATAGCCGGAGAGGCCGCCATCGACGATGCCCACCCTGGGCACTCCGCTCTTCTCGAGGATGTAGGCCACCAGCGAGGCTCCGAGCACGTTGGTGCCATCGGAGTACACCAGCACCTTGTCGTTGTTGGAGATTCCCGCCTTGCTCAGCAGCCTGGCCAGATCCCCGGCTCCCCAGATCTGGAACGGCAGCGTGCCGTTGGGGCCGCGGAAGGCCTGCTCCGAGAGGTGCACCGCGTTGGGCAGGTGACCGCTGACGTAATCGAGGGGGGGCACAGGGCGGACGTCCAGCACCTTCCATTGGCCGCTGCTCGCTCCAGCCGCAGCCTGCTCAGGGCTGATCAGCTGGATCTGTCCGGCCCTGGCCGCCTGGAAGGCGGAGGCGACGGGCAGGAGAACGGCAAGGGCCAGCCCGGTGCCGGCCCCGAGGAGATGCTGGCGGGAGAGAGGGAGGAGTTTCATGTGTGGCCGGGGGGATCGGCGAGAGGTTGGTCGGTGGGAGGTGGATCGGAGGGAGCCATGATCGGGCGCTGGAGGTGGGGCTGCTTGCCACAATCTCCCCAACACCGAACAGGCAAACCCTAGAAACGTAGGTTTTCGCCTGCGGAGCTGTGGCTCCGATGTGGCTGCAGGCACGTTGCCCTGTGTCTCTGGGCGAACGCTTGTCTGCTCTGCCCCAGAATCGCCCCGTTCGCTTATCGGAGATGACCACGCTCCCCGCCCTGGCCCGACCCCAGCGCCTCCCCCTGCTGGTGATCGCCGCGCTGGTGAGTGGGCTGGCCCTGGCCGCCTCCGCCCACGGCTGGCGCCAGGGCGGCCTGGCCCTGGTGGGCGTGCTGCTCGGTGCTTCGCTGTATCACGCCAGCTTCGGCTTCGCCTCCGGCTATCGCCGCCTGCTGGTGCATGGCGACGGCCGCGGCGTGCTGGCCCAGCTGTGCCTGCTCGTGCTGCTCACCCTGCTCTTTGCTCCGGTGCTGCTCAGCGGGGCGGCGCGGGGATCGGTGGCCCCACTGGCCCTGCAGGCCGCCGTGGGGGCCACCCTCTTCGGGGTGGGCATGCAGCTGGGCAGCGGCTGCGCCTGCGGCACGCTCTATGCGATCGGAGGCGGCAGCGGCATGATGCTGTTCACCCTGGTGAGCTTCAGCGCTGGTTCGTTTCTGGGCACCCTCACCCCGGGATTCTGGCGGGGGCTTCCGCGGCTGGAGCCCGTCTCGCTGCTGGAGCGCTGGGGCTGGCCGGGGGCGCTGCTGCAGCTGCTGGTGCTGGTGGGTCTGGCCCTGGCGTTGTGGTGGTGGCAGCGGCCGAAGCTCGAGGGTCGCCAGGGCTTCTGGCCCGAGGGACGGTGGGCTGCTCTCCTCTCAGGTCCCTGGTCCACCGTCAGCGGGGTGCTGGCCCTGGCCCTGCTCAGCGTTCTCACGCTTCTGCTGGCGGGCAGGCCCTGGGGAGTCACCTGGGGCTTCACGCTCTGGGCCGCGAAGCTGGCCCAGTGGGCTGGCTGGGATCCCGCCGGCAGCGCCCTGTGGCAGCAGGAGCGCTTCGCCTCCGCCCTGCAGGCCGGGCTGCTCGAAGACACCACTTCGGTGATGAATGTGGGCATCGTGCTGGGGGCCGCCGCCGCCGCCGCCGCCGCCGGGCGGTTGAGCCTGCGGCGCCCCCCCTCCCGCAGGGCCGCAGGCGCCGCCCTCCTGGGTGGGTTGCTGATGGGCTACGGGGCCTGGCTCTCGTTCGGCTGCAACGTGGGCGCCTACCTCGCGGGCATCGCCTCCACGAGCCTCCACGGCTGGCTGTGGATCGTGTTCGCCCTTCTGGGCACGGCCCTGGGGGTGCGGCTGCGGCCGCGCTTCGGCCTGCCGCGCTGAGGGGCGCCACTCCTCCGCCGCCTCCAGATCCGCGGCCCAGTCGATCGCCCGCTGGCTGGGGATCTCCAGTTCCCTGTTCTCGAGGGCGAGCGCGCCCGGGAGCCCGGAGGTGGCCAGGCGGCGGTCGCGCTCGAGCATCACGATCTCCAGCGTGGGCCCGTAGAAGCGGAGGAAGTGGCTCAGCCAGCCGCTGAGGTGGGGATCGGTGCCGGCGCCTGCCAGCGACACGCCTTCCAGCAGGCGCAGGGTGGCGGCGGCCGGCAGCCAGTGGTCGCCCGTCACCCAGCGATTGACGCTGAACAGCCCAAGGGGCAGGCCGCGGCCGTCGAGGCTGATGCCGATCAGATGGGTGAAGGGCCGATCCGGGCGGCTGCGGCGGAACAGATGCAGGTGGCCATGCTCGCCATCGCCCCGGTGGCAGTGGTAATAGCACTGGGTGCCGCTGGCGGGATCGCGCAGATCCGCCGGCGGATAGTGCTGCTGCTCGATCAGGGCGGCGCCGCCGGTGAAGGCACGCACCAGCGAGCCGTGGCGCTCGGTGAGGCGCAGCCAGTGCTGCAGGGCCCGGCGGGCCGATCGGCAGCGCCCGATCGCCACCGGCGGCTTCAGCGGGAGGGGCCGCAGCCGCCCTCATGGGCGCCGCAGCCTCCGCTGTGCTGCTGGTTTCCCGCGGGCGCCTGCCCCTTGGCGGGAGGGGTGGTCGGCGCCTTCTTGCCGGCCGATGAGCCCTTGCCGCGGGGGGTGGGGCTGGTCGCAGCGCCAGCGTTCTGGGCCAGCCGTAACTCGCGCTCCGCGCCGGCTTCGGCCGCTGGAACGGTGAGGGCGGCGGCGGAGAGCACGGCGGTGGCCAGGCCCTGGCGCAGACGCTCCGCGAGGCGAGCGGGTGGGTGAGTCATGGACGCTCAGGCGAGGGGCAGATGGCGCTCCACCATGGCCCAAACTTCCCCGCCGTGGGGTCAGGGTCAGATGAACATGCCCAGGAACGCGTTGTAGATCTCCTTGTTCGCCTCCTCGGTGGCCTGAGCCTGGCGGCTGGCGATCGCCAGCTGGCGCCGCTCCTGGTCGTACGGGTCGGATGGCTGCAGATCACCCAGATGCCGGTTGGCCGGCAGAGCCTCACGCAGCCATTCTGGGGGCGCCAGCGACTCCTGGTTCATCAGCCGGACGAAGTCCTCCCGGTTTCGACCGGCGAGTTTGGGATTGTGACGGCGCTCCTCGCCGATGCTGCTGTGGCTGCGCCCGCTGTCGTCGTGGCTGGGGAACACCAGCATGGTTTCGGGGAGCGCCAGCAGCCGTTGCAGCGAGTCATAGAGCTGGCCAGCGTCGCCGTCCGCGATGTCGGTCCGCCCACAGCCACGGATCAGCAGCGCATCGCCGCTGAACAGATGGCTGTCGCCGATGCGATAGGCCACATGTTCCGGGGTGTGGCCGGGCGTGGCGATCACCTCGATCGACAGGGAGCCCAGCTCCAGCCGCTCGCCGCCCGTGAGCAACCGGTCGGCGTTGCGGATCCCCGGCGCCGCGGGAACCAGCAGCAGGCAGCCCGTCCGCCGCCTGAGCTGGCCGGCGCCGGTGATGTGGTCGGTGTGGAGACGGGTCTCGAGGCAGAAGCGCAGCTGGAGGTTCAGCTCCTGCAGCAGGTTCAGGTCGCGATCGAGCTGCTCGAGCACCGGATCCACCAGGGCGGCATCGCCGCTCTTTGCATCGGCAATCAGATAGGTGTAGGCGTTGGTGTCCGCATCGAACAGCTGCCGCAGCAGCAGGGACGGCATGACGGGAGCCCTGGCGGGGACGGCCTCGAACGGTGGGAGCCCCTGAAGCTGGCGAGGCAGGGAGGCGAGCAGACGCTGGGCCAGATCGCGGGCCTGGAGGCGCAGTTCCGGTACTGCGATGCTCTCCCACAGCTGCCCCTTGCGCGGGCTGCCCAGGGTGTGGAGGCCAGGCTGGACCGCGCCAACGGCATCGAGCAGGGCGCCATGGGCATCGCAGCGGCTGCCCAGGTCCAGGGGATCCGGGCTCAGCAGACCGCGCTCCTGGAGCCGAACCAGCAGCGGCTCTTCGCTGCTGCCGTAGGCCAGGGGGATGCCGGTGCAGAGGATCAACCGATCCACCCGCAGCACCTCGGTCGAGGCCTGGCCGCGACGACGGATCCGCAACAGCCTCCCGGAGCCCTGGGGCGCGTCGTCGTTGGCGAGCAGCCGGGCCGCCAGGTGGCGCAGCTGCCCGGAGGCTTCCAGTTGCTCCAGGAGGGCCTTCAGCTCCGGTGCGATGCGATGCCGGTGCACATCCCAGACCACCGCCGCATGGCGCAGGAAGCGACGGCGTTCGCCAGCATCGAGACGCTGCCAGAGGGCCTGGGTCCTGGGACGGAGTCCATCGATCACGGCCCGCCAGTCGTGGCCTTCACGGGCGGCCTGATCGGCCCGGGCCCGGATCAGGCGCCACAGGCCGAGCACGGTGGCCGGGGCCCGGTCGGCATCGATCCAGTCGCCCAGTGGCGGCACGCTGCGGTGGGCGTTGGGACGGTGGCCGCGGCGGGAGAGGGCCACGATCGGCCCGCGATGCCCCTGTCGGTGCAGGCTCACCACCATGTCCACCATGGTCAGGCCGGTGCCCAGCAGAGCCACCGATGCCTCGGGATCAAGATCGGCGGTGGCCTGCGCCGTCCAGCCGTGACGGACTCCCGGTCCGGGCTCGGGCGGAGGTGGGATGGCGCTGTTGCCCCAGGCGAGCACCACGTGGTGGGCCTCGATCGGCGGCTGCCCCTTCAGGTGCAGCCGATGGCGTGCGCGCGCCACAGGGGCGGCCGGATCCGGCGGCAGGGGCTCGAGATCGACAAGTTCGTCGCTGATCCGCTGCAGGGAGATCTCGCCCCGGGCAAGGCATTCCGCGTCGCCCAAGACCGACTGCAGGTAGAGCCCGTAGAGCTGACGCGGCACGAAGCTGCTGGCGTCCGCTCCGGAGGGGAGCAGGTCGGCGAGGGCCTCACGGTTGAGATCGATCCACCGCAGCAGATGGCTGGGATCATCGGCCCAGGCGCTCATGGCCCCGGCCGAGACGTTGAGAAGGTGGGCCGGATCCGCGGTGCCGTAGGCCAGACCCGTACCGAACCGGCCGGAACGGTCGATCAGGAGCAGGCGCAGGGGCTGCCGGCTGTGGCGCAACAACTGGCTGGCGAGCAGGGTGCCGCTGAAGCCCGCGCCGACGATGGCGATCACCGGCGGGGAATCGGGAGGTGCCATCGCTGGGGAAGGGGCCGGCCTGGCCGAGGGGAAACAGGGGGAGGATCACCACCCCGTGCGGCGAGGTCAGACACCTGCCTTTCGCTCGCTGATTGTGCTTGCGGGACGCGGTTGAAGGGTTGGCTGAGACGACAACGCCAATCACGTCTGGTGATCCGAGCCCGAGGTTCCCCAGGTGATCATGAATGGGTTGAGATCTGATGGGGGATCCCATCAACGCTTTGGCGTCTTGATGACTTCAGGATGTATCCGTATGCACACCCTCTGGGTCAACTTCAGATTATTAAAGGCCCCTGAATGATTCTGTGGATGGTGATTCACGATCCTGAGTTTCTGCAGCGGGCTGCTGAGGCGAAGGCAAGAGTTGAGCAACTCCAGCCCCATGATCTGGAGGGGGCTCTGGAGGATGGGGCCATCCTGATCGATGTCCGCGAGCCGGCGGAGCTGGCCCAGGGCTCGATCCCAGGTTCGCTGAACATTCCCCTGGATGCGCTGCCGCAGCACATCACTGCCGTTATTCCCGATCCCAGCGCAGCGATCGTGTGCCTCTGCAGGGGGGGTAACCGTAGTTCCCTCGCAGCAGCTGATCTTCTCGATCTTGGCTACATCAATGTTCGATCGCTCGCCGGCGGCCTCGAGGGGCTGTCCGCGGTTTCACCGCCCCCTTCCCCACCAGGCTGAGGCTGCCGGGCTGGGGAAGGGGGTAGGGCTCAGTCGGAGCCAGCGCCCTCCCGGGCGGCACCGATGATGCTGGCCTCCTCGATCTCCAGCAGCTTTCCGGTTTCCACCTCGTAGATGAACCCGTGAATCGGGATGCGCGCAGGAACCAGAGGATGCTCGCGGATGCGACGCACGTCGTCGATCACGCTCTGGCGCAGGTCGCTGATCGTGAGCCAGTTGACGAACGCGCCGGCTTTCGATCCCGGTCCCTTGCCCACGTCCTCGAAACCATCGGCCCCCAGCACCGCCGTCTCCAGGCTGCTGGCCAGAAGGGAGCGCATGGTGTCATCGGTGAAGAACTCCATGCCGCAGTTGGTGTGATGGATCACATACCACTCCTGCGTGCCGAGAAGCTTGTACGAGATCACCAGCGAGCGGATGGCGTCATCACTGGCGCGGCCACCGGCGTTGCGGATCACATGGGCGTCGCCCTCCTGCAGGCCGGCGTAGGCGGCAGGATCCAGGCGTGCGTCCATGCAGGTGAGGATGGCGATCCTGCGTGCCGGCGGCAGCGGCAGCTCCCCCTTTCTGCCGAAGGACTGGCTGTACCGCTGGTTCGCCTCCAGGATGGCGTTGCGTTCACTCATCGGGAAGGCGGAACTCAGCTCTTACGAGCCTGAAGTCTCCACAACCACAGACCTGAGCTGCTCAATGACAGGCAGCTGTATCTGCGGGTACTCCAGGTGGTCGAGATCCTCACTTAGGGGAAGTGCCTGGCATGTACCAGGCTTGTTTCATGCCGCCATGAGAACTTGAACAGCAACGCGGCCCATCTCTTCTTCTCACCCGATGACTGGCTGACCATCTCCACGCGGCTTGCCCTGGCCGCATTCGCAGGTGGGGTCGTCGGTCTGAATCGCGATCGGATCAAACAGCCGGCAGGGCTGCGCACCTACATGACGGTGGGTTTCGGTTCCGCCCTGTTCGTGATGCTCACGTTGCAAGCAGGGGTTGATTTCAATGCCACGAATGCACTCAGCCGCACCGTCCAGGGGATGACCACCGGCGTGGGCTTCATCGGCGCAGGTCTGATCTTTCAGCGGGGCGGGGGCAGCGAACCCGATCAGCAGGTGAAGGGCCTCACCTCGGCCGCGGCGCTCTGGCTCACGGACAGTCTGGGCACGGAAGCAGGATGTGGTCCGGACCACACCGGCTTCCGGTCATGGGATCTATCAGGGAAAGATGCCGCAGCTCAGCCGTCGTGACCGTTGCCACCGACTTCCGCACCGCGCTTGATCCGCAGAGCCAGCTGCCCGTCTTCGACGACAACAGCCTCTCGATCGGACACACTCCGTTGGTGCGGCTCAACCGGGTGCTGGGGCCTGAGGCCCGCGCCACCGTTCTCGCCAAGGTCGAGGGCCGCAATCCCGCCTATTCGGTGAAGTGCCGCATCGGCGCCGCGATGATCTGGCAGGCACAGAAGGATGGGCTGCTGGGGCCCGGCCAGGAGATCATCGAACCCACCAGCGGCAACACCGGCATCGCCCTGGCCTTCGTAGCCGCAGCCCTCGGCATCCCCGTCACCCTCACGATGCCGGAGACGATGAGCCTCGAGCGGCGCAAGCTCCTGGCCGCCTATGGAGCGCGCCTGGAGCTCACCGAGGGGGCCAGGGGCATGCCGGGGGCGATCGCCCGGGCCCAGGAGATCGCCGCCTCCGATGCCCAGCGCTACGTGCTGCTGCAGCAGTTCGCCAATCCGGCCAACCCCCGCATCCATCACGACACCACCGGCCCCGAGATCTGGACGTCCACCGAGGGTCGCTTCGATGTGCTGGTGGCCGGGGTCGGCACCGGAGGCACGATCACCGGCGTCAGCCGCTATGTGAAACGCACCCTGGGACAGCCGCTGGTGTCCGTGGCGGTGGAGCCGCTCGAGAGCCCGGTGATCAGCCAGACGCTCCGCGGCGAGACCGTCAAGCCCGGACCCCACAAGATCCAGGGCATCGGCGCCGGTTTTGTGCCGGCCAACCTCGACCTCAACCTCGTGGATCGCGTCGAGCAGGTAAGCAGCGCGGAAGCCATCGACGTCGCCCGCCGCCTGATCCGCCAGGAGGGCATCCTGGCCGGGATCTCCAGCGGTGCCGCCGTTGCCGTTGCGGCACGGCTTGCCCGGGAGGAGGCCTTCGCCGGCAAGACGATCGTGGTGGTCCTGCCGGATTCCGGTGAGCGCTACCTCAGCACGGTGCTGTTCGAGGGGGTCTTCAACGACCAGGGCCTGGCGCCATGAGCGTGGAGGGATGGGATCTCGCGGCGGTGGTGAGCCAGCTGCGGCAGATCAGGGAGGGCCTGCCGCCGTCGGGCAGTTCCATGCTGCAGCCGGTGCCGCTGCCCTCCCGGCAGGTGCTCAGCACGGTGGTCGACGATCTGGCGGCCGCCCTCTTCCCCCAGCGACTGGCGCTGCCGGAATCACGCCAGGCGGGCCGGGCCCTGCCGCAGGACAGCACCGACTACTACGTGGGCCACACTCTCGATGCCTGCCTGCGCAGCCTGCGCGACCAGATCCAGATCGAACTCGCCGTGCTGCAGCGTGAGAACGATCCCGGCGCCGATCGCCCCCCTGGCGATCTGGTGGAGCGCAGCGCCCATGCGATCACGCGAGAGTTCGCCCTGCAGCTTCCGAAGATCCGCACGTTGCTGGATTCCGATCTGGAGGCGGCCTTTCGGGGTGATCCTGCCGCCCTCAGCCTGGACGAAGTGCTGGCGTGCTATCCGGGCGTGAAGGCGATCACATCCCATCGTTTCGCCCATGCTCTGCACAGCCTGGGGGCGCCGCTGGTGGCGCGCATCATCGCCGAGATTTCGCATTCCGCCACGGGTGTGGATATCCACCCGGGAGCGGTGATCGGCGATAGTTTCTTCATCGACCATGGCACCGGGGTGGTGATCGGAGGCACGGCCGTGATCGGTGCTCGTGTGCGTCTTTATCAGGCCGTCACCCTGGGGGCCAAGTCCTTCCCGCAGGATGAACAGGGCTATCTGGTGAAGGGACAACCGCGCCATCCGATCGTGGAAGACGATGTGGTGATCTACGCCGGTGCCACGATCCTCGGTCGGGTGACGATCGGCAGGGGCGCACGGATCGGTGGCAATGTCTGGCTGACCTCCAGCGTTGATCCGGAAACAACCATCACGCAGGCCAAGGCGATCTCTGAGACATTTGGTGAAGGCGGCGGCATCTGAGCAGGCTTGCGGGTTGCTCAGGCCGCCTGCAGATCGAGCTGGCGCTCCGGGGCGAAGAACTGCTGGCGCCAGTCATCGCCCTTGTGCACCCAGACCCAGTGGTCGCCGTTGAGGCGGTGGGCAAAATAGCTCAACTGCTCCAGGGTGATCGTGTAGCCATGCTCCGCTGCGAGGGAAATGATCGCTTCAGGTGTTTCAACCTTGCGGAGCTGCTCCTGCAGATCGGAGCTGAACGAGGCCAGTGCGGCGAACAGATAGAACTGATCGGATGCCATGGCTGAAGAAGTAAGCGTACCTGATCAAAATATGGTGATCAACTGTTGATCGATGTGGCGGCATTCACACAGGCGCATGGGCCTGAAGACAGTCAGCTGTTGTCGCCTTCAGCCTCGAGACGGCCGGCCCTGCGGTCGCCCTCGAGTAGCTGCTCCACCAGGATCTTGAGCAGCAGCGAAACGATCGCCACGCCCCCGAGCACCATGGCGGCACCGAAGGCAAGCTCGGTGTGGTACTGCTTGTAGGCATCTTCCACGAACAGGGGCAGGGTCTGGGTCTGGCTGGCGATGTTGCCGCTCACCACCGCCACCGCCCCGAATTCACCCAGGGCGCGCGCGGTGGTGAGGATCAGCCCGTAAAGCGCCGCCCAGCGCACCGAGGGCAGGGTGACCTTCCAGAACACCTGCCAGCTGCTGGCTCCCAGGGTGCGGGCCGCCTCCTCCTGCTCCCAGCCCTCCTCCTCCAGCAGGGGGATCACCTCACGGGCCATGAAGGGGAAGGTGACGATGATCGTGGCCAGCACGATCCCGGGCCAGGAGAAGATGATCTGGAAGCCGGTGCTCTGTACCACCGAGGCGAACAGGCCGTGGTTGGGGCTGTAGAGCAGCACCAGCATCAGACCCACCACCACCGGTGAGATCGAGAAGGGAAGATCGATCACGCTCAGCAGCAGGGCCTTGCCCGGGAAGCTGCGCCGGGCGATGGCCGTGGCGGCCGCCAGGCCGAAGATCACGTTGCAGGGCACGGCGATGCCCGTGGCCAGAAGGGAGAGCCGCAGGGCTGAGAGCAGATCGGGGTTGGTGAGATTCTCCAGGAAGGGGCCCAACCCCTTGGCAAAGGCCTGCACCACCACCGCCAGCGCCGGCAGCAGGATCACCACCACCACGTAGAGGGAGGCCACCGCCACGATCAGGGCGGGGGCGGCCGAGCGGGCCCGGGCGCCCAAGCTGGGTTTGACCCATGCGGGTGGCTGGACGTCCTCGAGGGGGGGGATGGTGAAGGCCATGAGGGAGGTGAAGAGCGGGGATGGAGGGGAAGGCGCGGATCAGCCGTTCTGGTAGCGATGACCCCACACCTGCAGGGCGTTGATCACCAACAGGCTCACGAGCGCGAACAGGAGCATGACGGTGCCGATCACGGTGGCGGAGTTGAAGTCGTACTCCTCGAGTTTCTGGATGATCAGGGTGGGGGTGATCAGGTCTTTGAAGGGAACGTTGCTGGCGATCATCACCACCGAGCCGTACTCGCCCACCGCCCGGCTGTAGCCCTGGGCCACGCCGCCCAGGATCGCCGGCATCAGCTGGGGCAGCACCACCTTGAAGAAGGTCTGGGGTTCATTGGCCCCCAGCGACCAGGCGGCCTCCTCCTGTTCCTTTTCCAGGGAGCGCAGCACCGGCTCGACGGTGCGCACCACGAAGGGCAGCGAGATGAACACCATCGCCACCCCCACACCCACGACGGTGAAGGAGACCCTGAGGCCGAACAGTTCCATCAGGGGCCGCCCCAGCCAGCCCTCCGTGCTGTACACATACGACAGCGCCAGGCCGGCCACGGCGGTGGGCAGGGCGAAGGGCAGGTCGATCAGGGAATCGAGCAGGCGTTGCCCGGGGAAGCGGCAGCGGACCAGCGCCCAGGCCACCACCAGGCCGAACACCCCGTTGATCAGACTGGCCAGGGCAGCGACGCCGAAGCTCACCTTGTAGGAGGCGATGGCTTCGGGGCTTGTGGCGGCCTCCCAGAACCCCGCCGGACCCACGCCCGCAGCCTTGAGCAGCATGCCGGACAGGGGCAGGAACAGGATCAGGGTCAGGTAGGTCCAGGTGATGCGCCAGGGCCAGGAGGGCAGGCCGGGAAAGCGAAGGCCACGACGGGAACCCGCGCGCAGGGGCAGAGACGGAACAGCGGTCATCAGCCCAGAAGAACGGTTTCCCGATCGTATCAGTGGAGAGTGGCCGCGTCATCCGGGCCCAGCTCACGGTGGAGTGGACCGTCACGGCTGCGGAAGACTGGTGGCGCGATCCTGCCCTGAGCACCGACAGATCCCGTGACTCCCCAGACCCTGCTGAAGCTGCTGATCCTGGCCGGGGTGGTGCTGGTGGTGATCGCCATCGGCCTGCGGGCGCGGCTGCGCCGGCCGCTGCTGATCCTGCGCCGGCCGCAGCTGGCCCTGCGCGCCGTGCTGGCGATGTATGTGGCGATGCCGCTGCTGGCGCTGCTGCTGGTGACGCTGCTGCCGCACCGGCCGGGGGTGGGGGCGGCGCTGCTGGGGCTGACGGTGTCGCCGGTGCTGCCGCCGTGGGCGAAGAAGGGCGCCGCCCTCGGCGGCAACGCCGACTACGTGATCGGGCTGCAGCTGCTCTCGTGTGTCGTGGCGCTGCTGGCAGAGCCCGTGATGATCGCCGTTGGCGCGCGCTGGTTCGGGGTGGAGACGGTGCTGGCCCCGTGGGCGGTGGAGAAGGTGCTGCTGGCCACGGTGCTGCTGCCGCTGGCGGTGGGCCTGGGGCTGGCGCGGCTGACGCCGCAGCGGGCGCCGCGGCTGGCGGCCCTGGCCGAGCGGCTGGGCGGTGGGCTGCTGCTGGCCGGGGTGCTGCTGCTGCTGGCGCTGCAGGCCCCGACGATCCTGGGGGCGATCGGCCAGGGCACCGTCGCCCTGATCGTCCTGCTGGTGGGGGCAGGCCTGCTGCTCGGCCACGTCATGGGCGGCCCGGACCCCGCCTTCAGCCGGCCGCTGGCCTCCGCCACGGTGTCGCGCCATCCGGCGGTGGCGCTGGTGTTGGCCTCTGCCGCGGTGCCGCAGCACCAGCCCACGGTGCTCGGCACGGTGCTGCTTTACATGCTCACCGCCCTGCTGCTGCCGATTCCGTTCGAGCGGCGGCGGCGGTGACGGCTCCGCTCAGCGGGGAGGGGCTTTCTCCCCGTTTGCCGGTGATGGGGTCAGGCCGCGGGCAGATCCTCGGGAACGATGAACACGATGCGCAGTTCGGCCACCCGTTCGCCTTTGTTGGGCAGATCCACCACCCGCACCACTACCGGATAGCAGCCATCGCCCAGGCCGGACAGGCAATGAACGGCCGTGCGCAGGGGCGTGGACGAGAGAAGCACAGGGCCATAGCTGCCGCGTTCCCGGGCCTGATCGATAGCCCAGGGTTCGGGCTGGTTATAAAAGGGATCGATCACCAGCAGTCCTCCGGAATCCACCGTCACGCTGCCGGCGTAACGCCATTCGGGGCCGAGCTGCCCCAGCAAATCATCGGGCGCGCCGGAGGGATCAGGTGCACCCTCAAGCTGCTTCAGGGCCTCAAGAACGCTGGTGATCCGCTCCGAAACTGTCGGAGGGGTCCCGGCGGCGAGGAGGGCGGCCAAGGCCTCGTGCGTCTGTTCGGCGATCGCCACAGCCTGTCGCTTGCGCTGCTCCATCAGGGCGTACTCGTGAGCCTCGGTCTCGCTGTCGAAATACGCGTTCTCAACCCGATAAACCTGCTGGATCTTCGGGGCTTCCATCACGCCACCTCCAGATCGCTGGCTTCCAGTGGCTCCAGGGCGCGCAACAGCAGGGCGCGGCAGAGGGCAGATTGAGCGCCGTCGAGGCTGTCGGCCTGCGCCTGCAGGGTCTGCGGCGGCCGGCGATGGTCGCTCAGGATCAGGGGATCTGCCATGGAGGATCGGGGGCCGATCGGTCCCCCTTGGATTGTGCCCCGTCAACCTATGGAGTTGTCCCGGTTGCGTCACGTCCGAGTGGAGATCTGGCACGCTCGCCCCGATGCCGGTTCGCCACCGCAACCGCAGCGCCTGGCGAACGCCACGCGGCTGCAGGGCGGGAGGTGTCTCCGGGGTTGGTGCTGGAGCTTGCGGAGATCTGGGCGGCGTGAACGAACGGCGCAAGGTGGTGCTGAGAGCCCGACGCTCCCGCGCAGCATGGCAGGGAACAACGCTAAGCCGGCCGTGAGATCAGCTTCTCGCAGGCACCGGACGGTCGAGGGAATGGACGGTTCTCCGATGCTAAACTCGACTTAAGCGTTTCTTCCTGCGCATCCTCGGCCATGGGCATCCGCGTCGCCAACGTCTGCAAACAGTTCGGCGACTTCCGCGCCGTCGACGACGTGACGCTCGACATCGACAGCGGCTCGCTGGTGGCCCTGCTCGGCCCCTCCGGCTCCGGCAAGAGCACCCTGCTGCGCCTGATCGCCGGCCTCGAGGACGTGGATTCCGGCCGCATCTGGATCACCGGCGAGGAGGCCACCGGCCGCTCCGTGCAGGCCCGCCAGGTGGGCTTCGTGTTCCAGCACTTCGCCCTGTTCAAGCACCGCAGCGTGCGTCGCAACGTGGCCTTCGGCCTCGAGCTGCGCGGCTGGAAGAAGGAGGCGATCCGCCGCCGGGTGGATGAGCTGCTCGATCTGGTGCAGCTGAAGGGATACGGCCACCGCTATCCCTCCCAGCTCTCGGGCGGCCAGCGGCAGCGGGTGGCCCTGGCCCGCGCCCTGGCGGTGCAGCCCCGCGTGCTGCTGCTCGATGAACCCTTCAGCGCCCTCGATGCCAAGGTGCGCAAGGAGCTGCGCGCCTGGCTGCGCAACCTCCACGACGAGATGCACGTCACCACCGTGATCGTGACCCACGACCAGGAGGAGGCCATGGAGGTGGCCGATCGGATCGTGGTGATGAACGAGGGCCGCATCGAGCAGATCGGCAGCCCGGCCGAGATCTACGACCACCCCGCCTCCCCGTTCGTGATGGGCTTTGTGGGCGCCGTGAACGTGCTGCCCAGGGGCGCGCTGCCGGTGGGCCGGGAGCCGGTCCTGCCGGCTGGCGAGGAGGGTCAGCTGTTCATCCGCCCGCACCACGTGGAGGTGCACGCCGAGCCCCTGCCCGGCACCGTGCCCGCCCGGCTGCGGCGCCTCACCCACATGGGCCGCGATCTGCAGGCCGAGCTGGTGCTCGACAACGGTGAAACCGTGCTGGCCCAGGTCTCGCGCGAAGGGATCGACCACGGTTCGCTGCGGCCCGGCGACACCCTGCACGTGGCCAGCCGTCAGGCCCGCAGCTTCGAGCCCGACTACGCCATCTGATCTTCACCCACAGCGGCGTGTAAGCGGGGCAACAGGAAGGGCGGCTGCCCGCTGTTCAGAGTTCAGGCGCGGCCTGGGCTCCTGCGCGTGTTCTCCACCACCTTCCGCTATGCCCTGATCAGCCTGCTGGAGCTCGCCGCAGGTGAGCAAACCCTGCAGGCCGGCAGCATCGCTCGCCGCCATGGCCTCTCTGTTCATTACCTGGCGGTGGTGCTGCGCGATCTGCGCCGGCAGGGGCTGATCGACAGCCAGAAGGGCAACCGCGGCGGCTATCGGCTGCTGCGTCCGGCCGAGGAGATCAACCTGCTGCATCTCTATCGCTCCCTGGCGGGAGCCTCGGGCGAGCAGGAGACCTCTGGCCTGCCGCCTGAAGGAGGTGTGCGCCTCGGCGGCGCCCAGGGCTGGCTGCAGGAGATGGCCGACCGCTGGGCCACGGATCTGGGGGCCACCACCCTGGCCGACGTCTGCCGCTGGGATCAGGCCCTCGCGACCACCACGAAACCCGGAGACGGCTGACGCCATCCCCGGGGCTGCTGGGTGGTGGACGGGGTCAGGACGCCAGCTGGAGAGGCTGTTCCGGGTGCACCCGGGCCAGCCGGGCGTCGGAGCGGTACTGGGCCAGGGCCAGGGGATCCTGGTGGCGGAGCAGTTCGCCGTTGCGGAACTCGAGCGTGTAGCGCTGCAACTCGGGTCTGGAGGCACGCGCGCGCAGATGCTGGGCAGCCATGGGAACGATCGCGATGGAGGAGAGGGAAGGAAACGGGCGACGTCTCGAACGACGCCGCCATCGAAGCCACTCGGTCAGATCAGCGCCAGTGCGGGGGTGGCTGGAAGGAGCAGATCAGACTCGCTCACCTTCTCGAGCAGCCCGAGGGTCTTGAGACGGTTGAGGTTCTTGGTCACGGTGACGCGGGTGAGGCCGCAGATGTCGGCCAGGCCCCGGTGCGTGAGGTTCATGTCCTTGAGCGACAGGCGCGTGCCGCGGCTGCTCACCTGCCCGAAGCGGCCGCCGATCCAGCGCAGCAGCGAGAGCAGGCGCTGCTCGGCGCTGCGGATGCGGTTGATCTCGAAGATCTCCTCGGTGTTGCGGATCTGGTGCTTCAGGAAGCTGAGGATCTCGTCGTCGCTGGGATTCAGCTGTTCCACGACGACGGTGGAGAGGCATTGCACCTCCACGGGCTGGAGGGCGGAATAGACGTTCGTGACCCAGTCACCGGGGCCCCAGAGGCCGAGGGTGATCGATTCGCCCTCTTCGTCCCAGGCGGCGGTGCGGATGTAGCCGTCCTGGATGCGCCAGTTCAGGCCTTCGGGGAGCACGTCACCGGGCAGAAGGGTGAGGCGGAGAGCCGGGCGAGTGAGTGAAGCGGTCATGGAGGTGCAGGGGTGGGGCGGTCATGGAGTGCAACGGAGGGGCCGGCAGGGAGCCGGCGGAGGGCATTCGGCGACAACAGCACATGGGCCGCGATCAGGTGAGAGCAAATTAGCACATAAAACCCATCGGTCATGCGGGCTTTATTCCTGAACGCAGACGAAGGCCACCCAGGCCTCCCCCCTTTGCCGAGGCAGCGGGGGCCGGGGGGGCGGCCCAGGAGCGGGTGCGGCGCTCGGGAGCTCGGCGCTCTGGCTCTAGATGAAGTACATGGCCTGGGCCTGCACCAGCCTGTCGCGCTCCTCGAGCAGATCCAGCAGGGTGGTGCCTTCGAGGATCGAGCGGCGGGCGTCGTCGAGGCGTCCCTCCAGGGCGGTGAGCACTTCGGATTCCGGGGTGTCGCGCTGCCCCGAGCCCCGGCCGGTGGTTTCCCCCTCGAGGCACTGCACCACCTCGGCCACCCGGATCTCGGCCGGCGGGCGGGCCAGCTGATAGCCGCCCCGCGGGCCGCGGATGCTGCGCAGGATCTGACCGCGGCGCAGGCTGGTGAGCATCTGCTCCAGGTAGCGGTCGGGGATGCCCTGGCGCAGGGCGATCTCCGCCACCTGCAGCACGCCCCCCTGGCCGTGGATGCCGGCCAGCTCGAGCAGGGCCACCAGTCCGTACTCGGTCTTGGCGCTGAAACCCATGGAGATCCACGGCGCAATGGTGGGGATTGTGCCAGCCGCCGGGCCCCGGGGAAGGGGCTCTCCGGCACCCCTGGCGATGTAACCCGGGTTACGTCGGCCCGGTCGGCAGGCTGCGTACGTTGATTTAGTTCCCCAATCGGACAACCGTGGTTTACACCCCCTCCTGGCTGGGTCGCCGGGCCGGCGTCGGCCTGGCCCTGGCGGGTCTGGCCGCCCCGATCGCCGTGGTCGGCACCCAGGCGCTTCTGCAGTCGAGTGCGCAGGCCCAGCAGCCTGGCAAGAAGCAGACGATCCTGCTGGTGAGCTACGCCGTCACCAAGGCGTCCTACGACAAGATCATTCCCCTGTTCGTGGCCGACTACAAGAAGAAGACCGGCCAGGATGTGGAGGTCAAGACCAGCTACGGCGGCTCCGGCAGCCAGACCCGCGCCGTGATCGACGGCCTCGAGGCGGACGTGGTGGGCCTGGCGATGACCGCCGACGTGCTCAAGATCCAGGAGAAGGGTCTGATCAACCCGGGCTGGGAGAAGGAGCTGCCCAACAACTCGATCGCCACCAACTCCACCGTGGTGGCCTTCATCCGCCCCGGCAATCCCAGGAAGATCAACGGCTGGCGTGATCTCGACAACAAGAACGTCGAGTCGGTGCTGGCCAATCCCAAGACCTCCGGCGGCGCCCGCTGGAACTTCCTCGCCCTCTGGGGAGCGATCACCCGCGGAGGCGGCACCGAGGCCCAGGCCAGGAGCTTCATCACCGGCGTGTACAAGAACGCCGAGGTGCTGCCGAAGGACGCTCGCGAAGCCACCGACACGTTCGTGAAGCGCAAGCAGGGCGACGTGCTGCTGAACTGGGAGAGCGAGGCGATCCTGGCCAGGCGCAACGGCGAGTGGACCACCCCGGTGAAGACGTTCAGCCCCAACGTGCTCACCGAGCAGCCGATCGCCATCGTCGACAGGAACGTGGATAAGAAGGGCACCCGCAAGGCGGCCACCGCCTTCGCCAAGTTCCTGTTCACCGCCCCCGCCCAGAAGGCCTTCGCCGACAACGGCATCCGACCGGTCACCCCGGAAGGCAAGGCCCACGCCGGCGGTCGCTTCCCCACGGTTCAGTTCTTCCGGGTGGGCGACTTCGGTGGTTGGGCTGCCGTCGACAAGAAGTTCTTCGGCAAGGGCGCCGTATGGGATCAGATCTTCGCCGCGACCAAGTGATGCGAGAGCGCCGCTGGGCGCATCTTCCCAGCTTCCCCCCAGCCCCGGTCGCCCTGGCGATCGGGGCTTTCCCGTGGCGGCTGCAGCAGTAAAGGCGAGTTCCCCGCCGAGGAAGCGTGTAAACTCAATCCACGTTTCCCATCGCTTTACCGTGGTTTCTTTCTTCCCTGCTCGCCCCGCCTTCGGCGCGCTGCCGCGCCGCCGGGCCCTGCTCGCCCTGGCCCTGGTGGGCAGCGCCAGCCTGCTGGGGGGCTGCGGCGGTGGCTCCACCACCACCGGCGAGGGGGCGGCGGGCAAGGAACTGTTGCTGGTGAGCTATGCCGTCACCAAGAGCGCCTACGACCGGATCCTGCCGAAGTTCCAGGCCGAATGGAAAGCCAAGACGGGCGAGACCCTCAACATCCGCACCAGCTACGGCGGCTCCGGCAGCCAGACCCGGGCGATCATCGACGGACTCGAGGCCGATGTGGCCACCCTTGCCCTGGCCGGTGATGTGGACAAGCTGCAGAAGGCCGGCCTGATCGAACCCGGCTGGGAGAAGGAATTCCCCAACGATTCGATCATCACCAACTCCGTGGTGGCCTTCCTCACCCGCGACGGCAACCCCAAGGGGGTGAAGAGCTGGAAGGATCTCGCCCGCCCCGATGTGACGGTGATCACCGCCAACCCCAAGACCTCCGGCGGCGCCCGCTGGAACTTCCTGGGGCTGTGGGGCTCGGTGACCCAGACCGGCGGCACGGAGCAGCAGGCCAGGGAGTTCGTGACGGCCGTATACCGCAACGTGGAAAACCTGCCCAAGGATGCCCGTGAAGCCACCGACACCTTCCTCAAGCGGGCTCAGGGTGATGTGCTGCTGAACTACGAGAACGAGGCGATCCTGGCGAAGACGATGGGCGAGCTGAAAGCCCCCTTCCTCGTTCCCGAGGTGAACGTGCGCATCGAGGGCCCCGTGGCGGTGGTGGACAGGAACGTGGACAGGAAGGGCACCCGCAAGGCCGCCGAGGCCCTCGCCGCCTACCTGAGCAGCGAGCCGGCCCAGGAAATCTTCGCCGAGGAGGGCTTCCGCCCGGTGAATGCCGGGGTGTGGGCCCGGGTGAAGGATCGCTTCGCCACCGTGAAGACCCTCTTCAGCGCGGCGGATTTCGGCGGTTGGAGCAAAATCGACACAACCTTCTTCGGCAAGAGCGGCGGTCTCTGGGACGAACTGTTCCGCACGAGCCGCTGATCCGGTCTGCCCCCATGTGCGAACTGCTGGCCCTGAGCGCCAACACCCCCACCGACATGCGCTTTTCGTTCCACGGCCTGCGCCGGCGGGGCGGAGCCACCGGCGACCACGGGGATGGCTGGGGCCTGGCCAGCTTCGACCCCGATGGCGACGGGGTGGACCTCTACCGGGAGGACGCCCCCGCCGCCTTCTCGCCGATCGCGGCCCAGGTGGAGTCGCTGGATCTGCGGGCCCACTGCTCGATCGCCCACATCCGCAAGGCCACCCGCGGCATCGTGGCGCTGGAGAACTGCCATCCGTTCCATCGGCGCTGGGGCGGGCGCGAATGGGTGTTCGCCCACAACGGGCACCTCGAAGGGGAGATCCCCCTGGAGGGCCGCTTCCGACCCGAAGGCACCACCGACAGCGAAGCGGCCTTCTGCTGGATCCTCGAGGGCCTGGAGCGCGACGGCGTCGATCCCTCGGATCGCCGGGCCCTGTTCCAGGCCCTGGTGCGCGCCTCGGAGCAGCTGGCCCGGCAGGGCATCTTCAACTGCCTGATCGCCGAGGGCCGCTGGCTGTTCGCCTACGCCGGCACCCGCCTGCACTGCCTCACCCGCAGGGCTCCGTTCGCCCAGGCCACCCTGGCGGACGCCGACCTCAGCGTGGATTTCGCTGAGCTGGCCGGCCACGACGACGTGGTGACCCTGATCAGCACCGAACCGCTCACCTGCGATGAGGTGTGGCAGCCCCTGGCCGTGGGCGAGGCGGTTCTCTACGACCATGGCGAACGGGTGGAGCATGCCCTGCCGGAGCGGGAGGCGGTGCAGGCGTAGCCCCGCCAGCAGATCGGCGGAGGCCTGAGGCCCTTTACAACCATTTGTCACTCGGACTACCGGGGATTGCCCCTGGCGCCGCCAGGATTCGCCCACCTGCAGCTGTTTGCCATGTCCAGCAGCGCCATCTCCCCCCGTGAACTGGCGACCCTGCCCGCCGCCCGCCTGCCCGAGGAAGCTCGCGGCGGCCCGGCCCTGATCCTCGATCTGCGCAGCCGCCGCCATCAGCGTCGCGGCTGCATCCCCGGCAGCCATTCGCTGCCCTCCGGTCTGCTGGTCAGCGGTGAGGCCCCCGAGGGCGATCTGATCCTGGTGGCCGACAGCAGCGCCCAGGCCACCTCCGCCGCGGAGGCCCTGCGCGAGGCGGGCTACCACCGGCGGCTTCGCCACCTCGACGGCGGCGTCCCCGCCTGGGAGGCGGCCGGACTGCCGTTGATCCGGCCGGAACCGGTCGGTCGTGCCCTGATCGAGATGGTGTGCGGCGGCCTGCTGATGGCCGCTGCGGCCTTCACCCAGTCGCTGGGGTTGCTGGCCCTCGGCCTGGTGCTGCTCTTCGGACCCTGGGTCCAGGCCCGGGCGCGGGCCTGATCAGCACCGCCATGACGATGCTGATGCCTCCCCCGGTCCGCACCGATGCAGGGCGCCGCACGCTGCTGCTGCAGGGCGGGCGTCCGCTGCTGCTGGAGTCCGGGCGCAGCCTCGGTCCGATCAAGCTGGCCTATGAGAGCTGGGGCCGGCCCGCTGCCGACCATGCCAACGCCGTGCTGCTGTTGCATGGCTTCAGCGGCGACAGCCATGCCGCCGGTCCCGGGGGCTGGTGGGAGGGTCTGATCGGGCCGGGCCGCGCCATCGATACCGACCGCTACCACGTGATCTGTCCGAACGTGCTGGGGGGCTGCAGCGGCAGCACCGGTCCGGCCAGTGCGGCGCCGGACGGCCGCCCGTGGGGGAGCCGCTTCCCGGAGCTCACGATCCGCGATCTGGTGGCCGCCGAAGCGGTCCTGGCCGATGCGCTCGGGGTACGGCGCTGGCATGCCGTGATCGGCGGATCGATGGGCGGCATGCGGGCCCTGGAGTGGGCCGTGAGCCAGCCGGAGCGGGTGGCCCGGCTGGTGGTGCTGGCCGCTCCCGCCCGCTGCACGGCCGAGAACATCGCCTACCACCTCTGCCAGATGCGGGCGATCGAGGCCGATCCCCGCTTCCGTGGTGGGGATTACTACGACGACCCGGCGGCGGGGCCGCGCCAGGGGCTGGCGCTGGCCCGTTCGATCGCCCGGCTCACCTATGGCTGCGAGCGGGAGCTGGAGCAGCGCTTCGCCCAGGCGGCCGAGCCTGCCGTGGCGGCCTTCCTCGATGCCGAGGCCGGCGAGCTGGTGGAGCGTTTCGATCCGAACAGCTACCGGGTGCTGACCCGGGCCATGAGCGGCCACGATCTGGGCCGGGGACGGGGGGGCGTGAGGGAGGCCCTGGGGCGGATCACCGCCCGCACCCGGGTGGTGGCCGTGAGCTCGGATCGCCTCTTTCCGCCCCATCGCCAGCTCGAGCTGGCGCGGGGGATCGGCAGCGGCGTCACCTGGTCGACGATCGAGACCGACCTCGGCCATGACGGCTTCCTGCTGGAACAACGCCAGCTCGATCCGATCCTGCGTCAGTCGCTCGGTTGACGCCACGCCCCACCCCCTCGCGCCCCGTACCCTGACGTCCTCTCTTCCTGCGCGCGTGACCACGGAGCGCCCGCCTGGTTCGATCACGCTGCGCGAGGCAGCCCGCTTCTGGGCCCGACTGGGCTGGGTGAGCTTCGGCGGTCCGGCCGGCCAGATCGCTCTGCTGCACAGCGAACTGGTGCAGCGGCGCCGCTGGCTTTCGGAGCGGCGCTTCCTCCATGCCCTCAACTACTGCATGGTCCTGCCCGGACCGGAGGCCACCCAGCTGGCCAGCTACCTGGGCTGGCTGATGCACGGGGTGCCGGGCGGCCTGGTGGCCGGGGGCCTGTTCCTGCTCCCCTCGGTGCTGGTGCTGCTGAGCCTGGCCAGCATCTACGCCCTCTGGGGTCAGCTGCCCGTGCTCACGGCCCTGTTCTGGGCCCTCAAGCCCGCCGTGCTGGCGATCGTGCTGCAGGCGGCCTGGCGCCTGGGCCGGCGCACCCTGCACACCCCCCTGCTGGTGGCCATCGCCCTGGCGGCCCTGCTCGGGCTCGCCCTGCTCCAGCTCCCCTACCCGCTGCTGCTGGCCGGCGCCGCCCTGCTCGGAGCCCTGGCGGCCCGGTTCCGCCCCCACTGGATCCGGGCGGCCGGGGCCCATGGAGCGAAGGCTGCGGCGATCGCCGCTCCCCAGTCCCCCGCCCTGCACGACGACCTGACCCCTGCCCCTCCCCATGCCCGCTTCTCGCGCCGCGGGCTGGCCCTCGCCCTGCTGGCCGGCGGGCTGGCCCTGGGGCTGCCCCTGGCGGCGCTGGCGCTGGCGGATGGCTGGCACGGGCTGCTGGCCACGATGGCCCGCTTCTTCACGCGGGTGGCCCTGCTCAGCTTCGGTGGCGCCTACGCGGTGCTGCCCTATGTGGCCCGCTGGGCGGTGGAGGAGTTCGGCTGGCTGAGTGCCGCCCAGATGGTGGATGGTCTCGCCCTCGGCGAGACCACCCCGGGGCCGCTGATCATGGTGGTGGCCTTCGTGGGCTTCATGGGCGGCTGGCATGAGGCCGGCGACCTGGTGCGGGCGCTGACCGCCGGGCTGGTGGTGGTGTGGTTCACCTTCCTGCCCTCCTTCGTGTTCATCCTGGCGGGGGCGCCGCTGGTGGAGGCCAGCCGGGAAGACCTGCGGCTCGACGGACCGCTGACGGCCATCACCGCGGTGGTGGTGGGTGTGATCGTGAGCCTGGCCCTGTTCTTCGCCGGCCCCGTTCTGCTGCCCCAGGGACAGATCGACCCCGGTGCCCTCGCCCTGCTGCTGGCTGCCCTGGTCCTGCTGCTGGGCCGGGGCTGGAGCGTGCTGCAGCTGATCGGGGCCGCGGCCCTGGTGGGGGTGCTGCGGGCGGGCCTGCTGGCGGCCGGGCTTCTTCCGTAGCGCCTTCTTTCAGTAGGTCCAGTTCTGGCGGGTGCGCAGGCTGAAACTGCCGTCGAACACATTGACGCGGCTGGGGATCAGCCGGCGGTCGTGCAGCACCTGCACCTGGTGCTGCAGGCTGCGCAGCGTGGGTTCGTCGATCGGCAGGATCGCCCGCTCCAGCACCCGCTGGCGCAGGGCCTCCATGGTCTCCGGATCGATTCCGTCCTCGTCGTCGCCACCGGTGGCGAGGCTCTCGGCCCGCTCGAGCTGGCGCACGTTGTAGGCCACCCCCGCCTCGTTCACCTCCTCGAGAATCGCCTTCAGCACCCGCGGGTTGTCGCGCACCAGTTCCGGTGTGGCGTAGTAGAGGGTGGGAACCTCCTGGCCGGCGGCATCGCCGAGGATGCCGTTGAGATCGGCGATCGAGCGGCCGGGGTAGCGCCGCCGGAAGCCGGTGGGGGCGTAGGGCATCCAGACCACCCATGCATCCAGCTCCCCCCGCTCGAACAGCGGCAGGGCTTCGCTCTGGGGCAGCAGCACCGGCTCCACGTCGTCGTAATCGAGCCCAACGATCTGCAGGGCGCGGATCAGCACGTAGTGGGCACTGGAGCCTTCGTCGAAGGCCACGCGACGGCCTCTGAGATCGGGGAGGCTGCGGATCGGCGATCCCTCGGGCACCAGGATCGCCTCGCCCTGGAGATCGGGATACTTCTCGCGCGCCACCCGCACGAACAGATGCCCGGCCGCCTGGGAGAACAGGCTGGCGGTGCCACCGCCGCCGCAGAAATCGATCCGACCGCTGGCCAGGTCGGACAGCAGGGAGGAGGCGGATGGGTAGGGAAACCAGCTCACCGAAAGGCCCAGGGGGCCGAAGCGCTGCTCGAGCAACCGCTGCTCGCGCAGCTGCTCGAGAAAGGTCATGCCTTCGGGGTAGCCGATACGCAGCTGGCGCAGGGCTCGGGCCTCCTGGGCGAGGGAGGCGTCGCCGGCCCGGTCCGCCCGGCGGTTGAGCACGCGATCGAGCAGGGACAAGAGCAGCAGTCCTCCGAACAGAACGAGGGCGATCTCGAGAAGACCGGCAGTGGTGCCCGGCGGATAGGCCAGCTGGCGTTGGGGGGCTGGCGCCGGGGAGACGGTCTGGCCCCGGATCGGCAGGGACAGGGCCACCAGCAGGGAGCCGATGGCGATGGCAACGAATCCGGAGCGGCCGGTGCGGCGGAAGGGAAAACGGGCCATCGCGACGGCCTGGCCCAGGGAGCTCCCGGGAGATTCACTGCAGGAGCTTAAGCAGAAACCAGGCGGCGTCCCCGCCGGCGATTGTCATCTCAACCACCTCGCCATGGTGGCGCCGATCCGTAGTTTGCGGCCCCTGGGAGCTGCTGGGTCTGGGTCGGGGATGGAGTGGCTCTGGACAACCCTGCAGATCGCGTTCGGCGCAGGGCTGGCCACCACGTTCGACGACACGATCTACCTCACAGGCTTCTTCAGTGAGGTGGATCGCAGCTTCCGGCCCCGGCATGTGGTGGTGGGGGAGCTGCTGGGGTTCACCCTGCTGTTGTGCATCAGCCTGCTGGGGTTTGCCCTGGGGCTCGCGATTCCGCGGCGGGCGATCGGCCTGCTGGGCGTGCTGCCGATCCTGATCGGACTCTCGAGCCTGATTGCGCTGTGGCGCGGTCGCCAGGACACCAGTGCGCTGCAGCCCACCATGCACCCGGTCGCTGATTCCCCCAGGGGATTCGTCTCGCGCCGGCCTTCCCTCATCGATGTCCTGCGGGATCGACGCACCTACTCCGTCAGCCTGGTGACGGTGTCCAACGGCAGCAACAACCTCACCATCTACATCCCCCTGTTCGCCAGCCTCACCCTGGGCAAGATCGCCGTGCTGATTCCGGTGTTCTACGGCTTCATCGCCCTCTGGCTGTTTCTCTCCTTCCATCTCACCCGCTTCCCCGCCATCGCGGTGGTGTTGCACCGCTATGCCCGCCGCGTGTTCCCCTTCATCCTGATGTGGCTCGGTGTGCGCATCCTCCACGACACCGGGGCCATCGCTCTGCTCTGGCCCTTCTCCGGCTGACCCTCACGACACCAGCCCAAGGGCCAGGGCGGGGGTGAGCAGGGCCAGAACCAGGGTGAGCGGCAGGCCGAGGCGCAGGAAATCGAGAAAGGAATAATTCCCCAGGGAATACACCATCGTGTTGGTCTGATAGCCGATCGGCGTCAGGAAGCTGTGGGAGGCGGCGAAGGTCATCACCCCCATCGCCGCCCAGGCATTCACGCCCGCCTGGGCGGTGAGGCCAAGGCCGAGGGGCAGCATCAGGGTCACGGCCGCCTGATTGGAAACCACCTCGGTGACCAGGGCGGTGACGAGATACAACGCCAGCAGCAGGCCGTAGGGGGGCCAGGTGCCCACCGCGGCGGTGAGGTGCTCCACCAGCCAGCGATCAGCCCCGAGCTGGCCCATCAGGTGGGCCAGCGGCAGCAGCGCCGCCAGCAACACCACCACCTCCCAGCGCACGGCGGCATAGAGCTCCTGCGGCGTGAGCACCCGCGTGGCCACCAGGCCCACCGCCGCCAGCAGGGCCCAGATCGCCAGGGCATCGCTGCGCCAAAGTCCGAGCACGAGCAGGGCGGCGGTGAAGGCCAGGGCCCAGGGGAGCCGATCCCGTCGGTCGGCAGGAAGGGCTTCGTCGGCCAGCAGCAGGTCTTCGCTCCCCTGCATGCCCTTGATCGCCGAACGGGGCATCTGCAGCAGCAGGGAATCCCCCAGGCGGAGATCGACCCTCCCCAGCCGATCGCGCAGGAGGTCTTCGCCGCGGCGGATCGCCAGCACCGCGGCGTTGAACCGCTGGGCGAAGCGCACCTCCCGCAGGCTCTGGCCGATCAGCCGGGAGCCGACCGGTACCAGCGCCTCCACCACGCTGAGGTCCTGATCGTCCGCGGCCACCTCCGGCTCCACCAGCTGGATCGTGACGTCGGGCACCAGGGCCAGGCCCTCCTCCTCCCGCAGGGCCAGCAGACCTTCCGGACGGGCCTTCACCAGCAGCACGTCGGCGGGCCTCAGGCGCTCCTCCCCCAGGGGAAGGCTGTGGCGCTGGCCGCCTCGGATCAGGGCCAGCACCCGCACGTCGAAGGTGTGCTGCAGCAGGGAGGCATCCAGACTGGAGCCGATCAGCGGGGAGCTGGGGGTGACGACCAGTTCGCTGAGGTAGGGGCGGATGTCGTAACCGCTGGCCAGGGCCCGGGCCCTGGGCAGGCAGGGATGGGAGGGCAGCACCCGCGGGGCCAGCAGCGCCAGAACCACCAGGCCTGCGGCATAGGTGACCAGGGCCATGGGGGTGAACTGCAGCAGGGCGAAACTGCCGTAGCCCAGCTGCAGCGACAGGCTGCTGGCCACCAGGTTGGTGGAGGTGCCCAGCACTGTGCCGACCCCGGCGAGCACGGTGAGGAAGGACAGGGGCATCAGCAGGCGGGAGGGGGAGATGGCCAGGCGCCGGCACCAGCGCTCGACCACCGGGATGAACATCGCCACCACGGCGGTGTTGCTGATCACCGCCGAAAGGGGGCCCACCACCAGCCCCAGCAGCAGGATCTGCACGGGCAGGGAGGCGTCGTCGAAGCGCCCCAGCCAGCGCTCCACCGGAGCCAGGGCGCCGCTGCGGACCAGGGCGGCACTCACGACGAACATCGCCACCACGGTGATCACCGCCGGGTTGCCGAAACCGGCCAGGGCTTCGCTGGGGGTGAGCAGGCCCGCCGGCACCGCGGCGATCACCAGGGCGAGGATCAGCAGCTCCAGCGGCAGGCGCCGATGGAGCAGCGCCACGACTCCCACCAGGCAGGCCGCCAGGGTGAGCCACGGGGCGACCGCCGCCGCGCCGGCCCACGGAAGAGGGGGTGCCGTGATCACGGCAGGCGCTGGAAGGTTGAGAGCGGAATGATCAGATCGGCGTCACCGGCCTCCTGCAGCCAGCCAAGGGCCTTGTAGCGGTTGAGGTTCTTGGTCACGGTGACGCGGGTGAGGCCGCAGATGTCAGCGAGATTGCGGTGGGTGAGGTTCATGTCCTTGAGCGAAAGGCGATAGCCCACGCTGTTCACCTGGCCGAACCGCTGGCTGATCCAGCGCAGCAGCGAGAGCAGGCGATCCTCGGCGCTGCGGATGCGGTTGATCTCGAAGATCTGCTCGGTGTTGCGGATCTGCAGTTGCAGGAATTCGAGGATGTCCACCTGGGATGGATCGAACTGCTCCACCCTCACCGCCGAGAGACACTGCATCTCCACCGGTCGCAGGGTGGAAAAGGTGTTGGTCACCCACTCGCCCGGCCCCCAGACGCCGAGGGTGATCGATTCACCGCCTTCGTCCCAGGCGGCAGTGCGCACGTAGCCATCGAGGATCGACCAGCTCAGCCCATCGGGAAGAACGTCGTTGGCCTGCATGGCCAGGCGGATGGGGCGTGCACCTCCACCGGCAGTCATGGGGTCGCCTCGGGGACGGAAGGGGGTGAACCGGGGACAGGACCCGGCAAGGCGATCGACGCTGCACTCATGGCAGCGAAGCTAGCACGTAATCCCCATCGGCCTTAAGTTGTTTATTCCGTGGTTGTTTCCTGGGGCCGTCCGACGCCCAGGCGGCTCAGGGCGTGGAGGCGGATCCATCGCTTGGCCCGATCGAGCTGGGGCAGCACCAGGGCGCCATCGGCGGCCCGCAGCCGCGACAGTCCGAGCAGGGTGAGGGGGGCTCCGATCAGCAGCGGCAGCAACGGCACGCCGATCGCCACCAGCAGCGTGGGGCCGAGGTTGTTGGGAATCGGGGGAACCGCCTCCAGCGGGGGCGATCCAGGGAGAGGAGCCTGCATGGGGTGGGGAAAACCCTTGCAGAGTCCTAGGCCTCACCGCAGGGCCGCTCCGTTGCCGCAGCCACATCGACGCGTCGCCCCAGGGGACCGATCAGAGGGCGAAGAGGATCACGGACACGATCACACCGATGGTCACCACCAGGGTGCGGAGGGCCGCGGGGTCGACCCTGGAGGCGATCCTGCCGCCGAGGGCGCCGCCGATGGTGGCCCCCACCGCCATCACCGCCGCCGCCGGGGCCTGCACCGGGCCGGCCAGCAGGAACAGGCCGGAGGCCGCCAGGTTCACCACCAGGGCGATGGCCTGTTTCAGGCCGTTGAGGCGCGTGAGGTTGTCGTCGAGCGTGAGGGCCAGCACCGCCAGCACGATCACGCTCAGGCCGGCGCCGAAGTAGCCGCCGTACACCGATGCCAGGAAGACGGGCACGATCGAGCTGGCCTCCGGCAGCCGGGGGACCTGGGCGCGCTGTCGCCGCAGCAGGAGGGCCCGCAGCGGTTCCTGGGCCGCCAGCAGCAGCGAGCCGGCCAGGATCAGCCAGGGCACCAGACGGCGGAACAGGGCTTCGTCGCTGGCCAGGAGCAGCAGGCCCCCGCTCAGGCCCCCGAGGGCTGCGGCGGGCAGCAGCAGCAGCAGGCGCCGGCGCTGTCCCCTGAGCTGATGGCGCTGGGCCAGGGTGGCTCCGAGGTAGCCCGGCGAGAGGGCGAGGGTGTTGGTGACGTTGGCCACCACCGCCGGCAGCCCGACGGCGGTGAGGGCCGGAAAGCTGATCAGCGATCCCCCGCCGGCAAGGGCATTCACCAGCCCGGCGGCCAGGGCCGCGAGGGCAACGACGCCGTAGCCGGCAGGGCTCACCATCGCCGGATCATCGTCGAGCCCGGGACGCCAGGGAAAAGGCCCCCCGCTGGGCGGAGGGCCGGGCTGAGATCCGTGGGGCTCGCCGGATTCAGAGCAGGGCGTTGATGGCGTAGTCGATGTAATTGTTGGCGATCACGCCGGGATCACCCTGGATGCCGTGGTTGGCCTTGATGTAGTTGAGCGCCTCCACGTACCACGAGGGGGAGAGTTCGAAGGCGCGATTGATCTCGGTGAGGCCGGCGATCAGGTACTCATCGAGGGGGCCGGTGCCACCCGCCACCAGCGAGTAGGTGATGTGGCGGAGGTAGTAACCGATGTCACGGCTGCACTTGGCCTTGCCGCGGGCATCGGAGGCGAAGTTGGCACCCTGCTGCTGGGTGGTGTAGGGGAACTTGTTGTAAACGGCCTGGGCTGCTCCGTTCACCAGCTCGTCGGCGCGGGCGGTGAGCTGACGGGCCGCCTCGAGGGCGTTCGTGGCGCGCTCGAAGCGCCCGAAGGCCGCATTGAGCTCGGTGTTGCTGAGGTAGCGACCCTGGGAATCGGCGGCGGCGACGGCCTCGGTGAGGGGAGTTTTGGACATGGTGAGGAACGGAGAAACGTGGGAGGAGAGAAGGCGAAACGGTGAACCCTGAGGCCTGGGCTTGCGCTCGGGGCGTCAGCTCACGGCCGCAGCGGCGCGGTCGAAGTAGGTGCCGATCTCGGAGGCCAGCCCGGTGCAATCACCCTGGGTGATGCCGTTGCGGTCGAGCACCAGGGCCAGGGCCGCTTCCTTGATCAGGCGGATACCTTCGGCCACGGAGGCGCCGGGAACGCCGAGGGCCAGATACGTTTCGCGCAGGCCATTGAGGCAGCGGTCTTCGAGCACCGAGGCATCGCCCAGGAAGGTGGCGTAGGTGACGTAGCGCAGGATGATGTCGAGGTCGCGCAGGCAGGCGGCGATCCGGCGGTGGGTGTAGGCGTTGCCGCCGGGGGCGATCAGGGCCGGCTGCCGCTCGAACAGGGCGCGGGCCGCATCGGTGACCAGGCGCGAGGCGTTGGAGGTGATGCGGTTCACGGCGTCGAGCCGCTTGTTGCTGTCGGCCACCAGGGCCGCCAGGGCATCGAGCTGGCCGGCATTGAGGAACTCGCCGACGGTGTCGGCCTGGGCCACCACCTTGGTGAAGGCGTCGAAGGTCATGGGAGTGAACTCCTGTAGGGGAATCTGCGGAGAGAAACTGCAGGGAAAATCTGCAGCTTGCAGGCACATTGCAGAGCCACCCCGTGAGGGTGCACTCCGAATGCGCAGAGCGAATGTGGGCTGATCATCCGCAGGGTGTGGGGGCGATGTGCGTGAACCCGCCGCATCGCGCCTGCTCATTCTTCAGGCCTGACAGATCACTCCGAACCGCAACTTCACAAAGGGTCATTGACAGGATCTCCCTTGTAATCTCAGGCACATGAGCGTTCCGCTCTGCGATGACATCGGCGTGTAGTTCCAGGCACATTGCCAGCCGAATCTGCGGAAAAGGCCTCCTGATGCTGGCCCGCAGGAACCCCCACAGAAAAAACTCCATCCGCCGCGACGCCTGCGACGGATGGAGTGCGTGAACTTACCCGGGTTCAGCCTGCGGGATCAGGATCGGCTGCCATGCATTCTCAGCCACATCGCTGCAGCGATGGCAGCACATCAGCCTGGCTGCTGTCAGATCGAGAGGGTAGGCCATGGTCCCCGCTACCCTTGCCCCCGGCCTAGCAACTGGTGGCTGACAGGAAAGCGGGCCAAGGACGCTGGCTCCAATCCTTTGAAGGGTTTCTGATAGGGAGTGGATTGCTCACCTTGTGGAATCGGTTGCGTGGCCTGTTGATCCTCCGGCGCGTTCAGTGTAAATCGACCTGATCGGCACCATCAGTGAATTGGTCTATGACCTGTCAATTGCTGATCAGATGACACGTGCCCCTTCTGTTGGTGGGAGCGGGTGGTGGTCGTCGTTCTGATCTTCACGGCGGTGCCGCGGGTTCTCAGCGCGGAAAGCCCAGCCATTGGCTCGAGGCTATGCAGCTCGTGCATAGAGATGGCCTGTCAGGTCAGGTCCACTGCTGAGGAGTCTCCGTTTTTCCCCGCCCACGCGGGGTTGGCTTCCCTTGAAGATTCACCTTCCCTTCCTGTCTTTTCTGCTCGCCACCACCCTCGTCGGCTCAGCCCTGCCCGTGGCCTCAGCCCCCTGCCGCCGGTGGCGGCAGCCGTGATCGATGGTCTCTGACCGCTTGGCTGAAGCCTGGGAGAGGGCCAATCAGGGAACCCCGCCCTCAGGCGGCGATCCCCTCCTCCGGAGGCGGCATCCTGCGCGCCCGGCCCGGGCGGGAAGAGCGGCGGGGCGGCTGCGACTCCAGCAGCAGCCGTTCGCTGTTGGCATCGCCAACGGCGTGGACGCGGCGACGGTGGCGGTCAAGGTACGGGATCAGCACCAGGTCGTCGGGGACGACGGAGCAACGGCGGATGGAGCCGTCACGCAGCAGGAACAGGGGCATGGGAGGAAACCACTCAGGACCCCATGGCGCCATGACCGGCGGCCCTTGTCCAGAGGGTGCCGGATCAGGGCTTCCTATCGATCGGTGGACCGCGCATGTGGCGCAGGATACGAACAAAGGTCTCCCGTTCCTTAACCCATCGGCGCGTTGCTCTGCGCATGCTCGGATCACGACCCTTTGCCGATCCTGAGCCATGTCGTCGACGGGCACGAATCAGCCGGCGCCGGAGTGCGCGCCTCTCCCCATCCAGGCCCACAGCGCTCGCTTGCAGCGACTGTTCGAGCAGGAAGCCGAATTCCGCAAGGAGACGATCTATTTCCTGGTTGTCGATCGCTTCTGCAACGGCAATACCGACAACGACGGCATCGGCAAGAAGGGCCTCTACGATCCGAGCCACAGCCAATGGGGGCACTACTGGGGCGGCGATCTTGAAGGGATCATCGCCAGGGCCGACTACCTCAGGGATCTCGGCATCACAGCCGTGTGGCTGTCACCCCTGTTCGAGCAGGTTGACGACATCGAACATGGGTATGGGCCGATGCACGGCTACTGGACGAAGGATTTCAAGCGCGTGAATCCCCACTTCGTCCGGCTGGGTGAAGCCACCTCTCTCCATGCCTGCGAAACCCTCCGCCGCATGATCGACACCCTGCACGAGCGGGGCCTGAAGATCGTGCTGGACATCGTCTGCAATCACAGCTCCCCCGAACTGAATGGAAGCAAGGGGGTGGTAACCGACGACGGTGCCCCGCTGGCGAATTTTCACTACGACTGCAACCATTTCTATCACCATTATCCGCCGATCACCGACTGGGAAGACGAATTCCAGCTGCTCCGCCACGAGATGCTGGGACTTGCCACGTTCAACGAAGGCAATATCGATTTCCGGAACTATATCAAGTCGGCCATCATGGCCTGGCTGGACCTGGGATTCGATGCCCTTCGCATCGATACGCTCAAGCACATGCCGGTGTGGTTCTGGCAGGAGTTCGTGACCGACATCCAGGCCCATCAACCCAGCACGTTCCTGTTCGGCGAATACGGCTTTGGCTCTCCCTGGGATCCACGCTGTGTGCGCTATGCCAACGACACCGGTATCTCCATCCTCGACTTCGGCCTCAGCGGCGCGATCCGCTCGGCCTTCAGCGGGCAGGAACCGGGGGGCTTTCATCGCATCGAGACCGTGCTGGCGATGGATCCGGTCTACCGCCGCTCCACCGAACTGGTGACCTTCATCGAAAACCACGACATGCCGAGATTCCTCTCCATCTGCCCCTGCCGCGCCGACCTGGAACTGGCGACGGTCCTGCTGCTGACACTGCGGGGCGTTCCCTGCCTGTTCTACGGAACCGAGCAGTACCTGGCCTGTGACACCTGCGGTGGCGATGATCCCTACAACCGTCCGATGATGGCGTCCTGGGATCTGGGCACCCGGATGGCAAACCTCATCCGCAGGCTGGCGGATCTGCGGCGCAGCAACCGCGCCCTCAGCTATGGGCGTCACAATCAGAACTACGTGAGTGAGGATCTCTACGCCTACACCCGCAGCTACCGCGACAACCGCGTGGTCGTGATCGTGAACAAGGGAGGGGATACCTGTGTCGACATCGGCTCCATCGATCTGGCCGAGGGCCAGCACCGCTGCCTGCTCACCGACCGGCTCCTTGCCGTGACTCAGGGAAGCCTGCGCGGCCTGGAGGTCCCCGCCAAGGGGGCCTTCGTTCTGGCGGTGGAGGGGGCGCCGCTGCGGGCCACCACGGTGGTGAAGTTCCAGATCAACGGCTATGTCACCCATCCGGGGGAGACGATGGCCGTGAGTGGTGATGTGCCCGAGCTCGGCGGCTGGGATCCAGGCAGAGCCCCTCACCTGGAGTACATCAACGGCGACGCCTGGTTCGCCGAGGTGGGCTTTGCTGCCTCGGCCGGCAAGCCGATCCGTTTCCGCTTCGTGGTGCTTCGCCCCGGAGACGAACCGGTGCGGGAGAACCTGATCTGCCGCACCTTCCTGCTGCCGGCCTCCGGCTCCGTCAAGCTGGATCTCGACTGGGATCGGCTGGCCTGACCCCCTCCACCAACAGGGAGCGGACATGGCTGATGATGCCGGCCGCATCGATGCCCTGGTGGGGGAACTGCTCCCACAACCCTCCGCAGCCCTCGCGCACGGTGCCGAGCCGGGCGTAGGCCGGCCGGTGGCCACGCTCCAGCAACCAGGTGCCGAAGCGGCTGCCGAGGCCGGTGCGGCGGTTGAAGGCTTCCACCACCAGCACGAAGGGCGAGGCGCCGATGCGGGCCATCATCTCCTCATCGACGACGTTGAGCGTGGACTTGTTGATCAGCGCCACCTCGATGCCGTCCTCACGGAGCTGCTCCACGGCATCGAGCGCCCGGTAGAGGCCGTCGCCGAAGCTCACGATCGTGCCGGCGCTGCCCTCCCGCACCACCTCGTCGCGGCCGGGGCGGAAGACGTAGCCCTCGCCGTACAGGTCGCTGCCATCCGCCGCCAGCAGGTTGGGGACCTTGCTGCGGGTGGAGAAGAGGAAGCGCAGGCCCGGATCGTCGAACACCGCCTCCAGGCAGGCCTGCATCTGGCCGGCATCGGCTGGGAAGTAGAGGCGCGTGGGGTGCTCGTCCTCCTCGAGACCGTTGTCGGCGAAGAAGTTGTTGAGGCCGAAGTGGCAGGTGTTGTCCGCCATGTCGTCGATGCCGGCATGGGAGAAGTGGGCCAGCACGTTGGCCCCGTTCAGCCGCGCCATGGTGATCTCGGAGATGCACATCTCCAGGAAGGCGCTGAAGGTGGCGAAGACACCCTGGCGGCCCGGCTCCATGCCGAAGCCGGCGGCGGCCGAGAAGTTGGCCCGCTCCATGATGCCGCCGCTCACGAAGATCTCCGGGAACGCCTTGCGGATCTGGGCCAGACCGCATGATCCCTCCAGATCGCTGTCCACCACCAGGACGCTCCGCTTGCGCTCCGTCGGGTCCATCCGCCCGAGGATCTGCACCGCCTTGTCGCCGAACACGTTGCGGTTGGCGCTCCAGGTGGAGCCCGATCCCCTTGAGGTGGTGGGGTTCTCAGGCTTGACGATCGCCTTCAGGCAGCGGACGGCGGCGTCCTGGCCGCGACCCTCCAGGTAGGCGATCGCCTTCTCCACCGGAATCACATCGTGGCCATGGGTGGAGCCCTCCAGCCCCTCGATGCCCACGCACATGCGGCGCCGATTGATCACCGCCACCGGTCCGTCGGTGGTGACCGCCTGCTGGATGCGGCGATAGAGGGCATCGAGATCCTCGCCGTCGCCGGCGAAGGTGGCGAGCCCCTGGCCGCCGAGGGTGCGGGCGAGGTCGAAGCCCGGCTGGTAGCTGGAGGGATGGCCCGCGATCGTGACGTCGTTGTCGTCGATCAGCAGTTTCACGTTGAGGCGGTGGGCCACCGCGAAACGCGCCGCCTCGGCATCATCGCCCTCCTGCTGGGCGCCGTCGGAGCCGAGACAGAAGACGATCCGCTCCGGGTGGGCGAGCGCGACCCCGTTGATGAACGGCCAGAGGTGCCCCAGCCGCCCGGAGCTGAACTGCACCCCCGGGGTCAGGCCCAGCTCGGGGTGGCCGGGCAGCTTCGCGTGGGCCTCCCGGTAGCGGAGCAGGGCTTCGGCGGGAAGGTGCCCCCGCAGCACCGCCATCAGGTACTGGGTGGCTACCCGGTGGCCGGCCTCATCGAAGAAGATCGGCACGAAGCGGTCGGGGGCGCCGCGGAACAGTCCGTCGAGGATCATCACCTCGGGCACCGTGTCGTAGGGGCCGCCGGTGTGACCGCCCACGCCGCGGGCGGCCCCGGTGGCGGTGAAGAACACGATCACGTCGCGGCAGAGCTGGAGGTTGGCCTCCAGGATCCGCTTCTCCTCGGCCGTGAGCGCGGGCCGGGCCGGATCCAGCGTCAGCGGCTGGTAGGCCCCCAGATCGATCGGGAAGCTTGAGGTCACGGGCGAAGAGGCAAGGGAGGTCATGGTTGAAGCCACTCCTGGTAGCGCTTGCGGAGATCCGGCCGGATCGCCAGGGCGTGTGCGTCTCTGGACTAGCCAGGAAAGGTGAAGAACACCCCTTGCGGAGGACACCCCTTCACGATTTCACGTTGGCCACACCAGTGGGGCGTTCCAGGAGCGGATCGCGGGGATGCCGCGGTAGTGGGACAGGATCGAGAGCGTGGCGGTGTCCAGCAGGAAGCGGCTGCCGGCCAGAGGCGGCAGATCGATCCAGCGGGCGGCCAGCATCCGGAACACATGCCCGTGGGCGAAGAGCGCCACGCGCCCCTCGGTGCGGCGGAGCCGGGCGATCAGCCGGTCGACCCGCCCGGCGATCGCCTCGGGGCTCTCACCGCCCGGTGCTCCGTCGCGGAACAGCAGCCAGCCGGGGGCCTCGGCGTGGATGGCGGCCGTGGTCTGCCCTTCGTAGTCGCCGTAGTTCCACTCCGACAGATCGGGCTCGATCTGCATCCGATCGGCGAGACCGGCCAGCTCGCACGTCTCGCGGGCCCGCTGCATCGGGCTGCAGAGCACCAGGCTGAAGTCGATGGGCTCCAGCACCGGCCGCAGAAGCCGGGCGGCCTGGCGTCCGGTCGCGGTCAGGGGCAGGTCGGTGGAGCCGGTGTGCTGGCCCGAGAGGCTCCACTCCGTCTCGCCATGGCGGATGAGGTGCACCTCCACGGTGCGGTGCTCGGATGGGTCCATCGAAGAGACCAGAAGAGGGGATCGGGGGGTGGGGTTCGGCCGGGTCTCCGCTCAACGGCCATCGGTCATGGCGATCAGCAGGGGCTGGACGTTCCAGATTTTCTCCGCGTACTCGCGGATGGAGCGATCAGAGGAGAAGAAACCGCTGCGGGCGGTGTTCAGCAGCGACATGGTGTTCCAGCGGCCGCGATCGACCCAGGTGTTGCTCACCGACTCCTGGGCCCGCAGGTAATCCTGGAAATCGGCGAGCACGAAATAGGGATCAAGACCGCGAAGGTTATCGACGAGGGGGCGGAAGATCTCGCGGTCCCCGTTGCTGAAGTGTCCCTGTTCGATCAGGGCGAAAGCCTCCGCCAGCAAGGGCATGGTGGAGAGCATCTCCCAGGGCCGGTAGCCGGCCCGCAGGCTGGCGATCTCGTCGGTGCTGTGCCCGAAGAGGAAGAAGTTGTCAGCTCCCACCTGCTCGCGGATCTCCACGTTGGCACCATCGAGGGTGCCGATGGTGAGGGCTCCATTCATGGTGAACTTCATATTTCCCGTGCCGGAGGCCTCCAGACCCGCGGTGGAGATCTGCTCGGAGAGATCGGCGGCGGGATAGACCTTCTCTCCCAGCTTCACGTTGTAATCCGCCAGGAAGACCACCTTGAGCAGGCCGCGGGTCTCGGGGTCGTTGTTGATCACCTCGGCGATGCCGTTGATGAAGCGGATGATCAGCTTGGCCATGAAGTAACCCGGTGCCGCCTTGCCTCCGAAGATCACCGTGCGCGGCACCAGTCCGTCGGTGATGCCCTGCTTGATGCGCAGGTACTGGACCACCACCTGAAGGGCATTGAGGTGCTGGCGCTTGTATTCATGGATCCGTTTGACCTGGACGTCGAACAGGCTGGTGGGATCCACCAGCAGGCGGGACTGGCGATCGATCAGGGCGGCAAGCCTGCGCTTGCAGGCGAGCTTGCAGGCCGCCCAGCGCTCCAGGAAACCGGAATCGTTCTGCAGGGGTTCGAGGCCCAGCAGCGCATCGGGACGTGCCGGCCAGTCTTCCCCGAGCGTCTCGATCAGGAGATCGTTGAGGGGCGGGTTGGCCAGGGCCATCCAGCGGCGAGGTGTGACGCCGTTGGTGACGTTGGTGAATCGCTCCGGATGGAGCCGGGCGAAGTCGGGCAGGAGATCCTTCTCCACCAGCGCGCTGTGCAGGGCGGCGACCCCATTGACGTGATGGGCCGCCACGGTGGCCAGGTTGGCCATCCGAACGGCCTTGCCTCCGCGCTCGTCGATGATCGACACCCGCGAGAGCATGGCGGGTTCGTTGGCAAAGGCCATCCGCACCCGCTGCAGGAAGCGGGCGTTGATCTCGTAGATCAGCTCCAGGTGCCGCGGCAGCAGGGAGGCGAACAGCGCCAGATCCCACGTTTCCAGGGCCTCCGGCAGCAGGGTGTGGTTGGTGTAGGCGATCGAGCGCGTCGTCAGGTCCCAGGCCAGGTCCCAGCCCAGGTGGTGCTCATCGAGGAACAGGCGCATCAGTTCGGCCACGGCGATGGCCGGATGGGTGTCGTTCAGCTGCACCGCCCAGTGCTGGGGAAACTCCTGCACGGCGATGCCGCGCTGGTGCAGGTTGCGCAGCATGTCCTGCAGGGAGCAGCTCACGAAGAAGTACTGCTGCTGCAGCCGCAACCGGCGGCCGGCGTCGGTGCCGTCGTTGGGATAAAGCACCTTGGAGAGGGTTTCGCTGCCCACCTTCTCCTCCACCGCGCCGTAGAAGTCGCCGGTGTTGAAAGTCTGGAAGTCGAAGGCCTCGGCCGCCTCGGCCCGCCAGAGGCGCAGGCGGTCGCAGGTGTTGACCCGGTAGCCGAGCACCGGCACGTCGTGGGGGATGCCGATGGCGTGGACGGCGGGAACCCAGCGCACGCGGTAATGGCCGCCATCGTCGTGGAAGCTCTCGGTGTGTCCGCCGAAACCCACCCGGCAGCTCTTGTCGGGATGGACCAGCTCCCAGGGCCAGCCGCCTTTGAGCCACTTGTCGGTGATCTCCACCTGCCAGCCGTTCTGGATCAGCTGATCGAAGATGCCGAACTCGTAGCGGATGCCGTAGCCGGTGGCGGGGATCTCGAGGCTGGCGAGGGATTCCAGGAAGCAGGCCGCCAGCCGGCCGAGGCCGCCGTTGCCCAGGCCCGGCTCCTCCTCCACGTCGAGGATCTCCTCGATGTCGGTGATGCCGAAGCGGGCGAGGGCCTCGGCGGCCTGGCGCTGGATGCCCAGCATCAGCAGGTTGTTGCCCAGCTGGGGACCGATGAGGAACTCGGCCGAGAGATAGGCCACCGCCTTGGGCCGGTGGGCCCGCAGGGCATCCTTGTAGGCGAGGTGGCGGGTCATCAGCCGGTCGCGCACGGCGTGGCTGAGGGCCATGTAGAGGTCGTGGCGACTGGCGCCGCTGGCCCGCCGGCCGAGGGTGAAGAAGAGGTGCTCGGTGATGCCGTCGAACAGATCGTCGCTGCTGAGGCCGTTGCGCTGGGGATCGCCGTAGCTGGCAGGCTCGGGGATCCCCTGGAGGGGGGAGCCGGCAACGGGGGAGAAGCGTGCGGTCATGGCAGGGGCGGGCCGATGACCTCAGGGTCGTGGAGGCGGGTGAAGAGGAGATCAAGCGCGCCCCCAGCCCCGGCAAAGGAAAGGAACGCCGGCGACGCCGTCAGAACACCTCGAGGCCGTCGCCCCCGGGCAGGGTGACGGCGCGCCGGGACGATTCGCCGCAGCTGCGGGGGGTGGGGAAGATCTTGCCGGGGTTGGCGAGGCCGGCGGGATCGAAGGCCTGGCGCACCCGCTGCATCGTGGCCAGATCGTCGCCACTGAACATCCAGTCGAGGTAGCAGCGCTTGTCGTTGCCCACCCCATGCTCCCCGGTGATGCTGCCGCCGGCCTCGATGCACAGGCGCAGGATCTCCGCCCCCAGCGCCTGCACCCGCTCGGTCACCCCCGGCTCATCGGCCCGGTAGAGGATCAGGGGATGGAGGTTGCCGTCGCCGGCGTGGAACACGTTGGCCACCGGCAGCTCATAGCGACGCGACAGCTGCTCGATCGCCGCCAGCACCGCAGGCAGGGCGCTGCGCGGCACCACGCCGTCCTGCACGTAGTAGGTGGGGGTGATGCGGCCCACGGCTGCGAACGCCGACTTGCGGCCTTTCCACAGCAGGGCCCGGTCGGCTTCCTCGCTGGCCCGGCGCACGGTGCCGGCGCCCGCCTGGCGGCAGAGCTCCGAGGCGATCTCCACCGCCGCGCCCACCTCCCGCTCCTGGCCGTCGAGCTCGATCAGCAGCACCGCCGCCGCTTCGCGCGGGTATTCGTCGCGGCCGAACAGGTCGTCGACGGCGTTGATCGTGAAGTTGTCCATGATCTCCATGCCCGCCGGCAGCACACCCGCTGCCGTCACCAGCCGCACCGCCTCGCCCGCGGCCTCCATGGTGGCGAAGTCGGCCAGCAGCACCGCCACGCTCTGGGGCGCCCGCAGCAGCCGCAGCGTGATCGCCGTGGCGATGCCGAGCGTGCCCTCGCTGCCGATGAACACGCCGCGCAGGTCGAGTTCCGGGGTTTCCGGCAGGCCGCTGCCCAGGGTGGTGACCGTGCCGTCGGGGAGCACCACCTCCATCGCCAGCACGTGGTTGCTGGTGACGCCGTACTTGAGGCAGTGCACGCCGCCGGAGTTCTCGGCCACGTTGCCGCCGATCGAGCACACCACCTGGCTGGAGGGATCGGGGGCGTAGTAGAAGCCTTCGCCGCTCACCGCCCGGGTGACCCAGCTGTTGATCACGCCGGGCTGCACCGTCACCCGCCGGTTGGGCAGGTCGACCGAGAGGATCGCGCGCATGCGGCTGGTGGCGATCACCAGGGCCTCGGTTTCGGCCACGGCGCCGCCGGAGAGGCCGGTGCCGCTGCCCCGGGCCACGAACGGCACCCCCAGCTCGTGGCAGAGGCGCAGCACCGCCGCCACCTCTGCGGTGGTCTCCGGCAGCACCACCAGCGGCGGTTGGTGGCGGTGCAGGGTGAGGCCGTCGCTGTCGTAGGCCAGCAGCTCCTGCCGGGCGGCCACCACCGCGCGGGCGGGCAGCAGGCGGCGGCAGCGACGGGCCAGGAGGTCCCAGTCGATCCGGGCGGCGGGCGTGGAGACGAGCGGGGACACGGGCGGGGCGGGCTGCGTCACGGTGCCGCAGGGAAGCCGGCTGAGCCGGCGATGCACCAAGAACCTACCGAGAGGGCGCCGATCCGGACGGGCGTGGGTCAGGATGGGGGGCGGTCCCTTTGTCCGTACGCGGATCCCGCCTTGAGTTCGGCCTCCCCCTCAGCGCCTGTCTCGGCTCCTGTGCTTGACACCACCCGCTCCCAGGAGATCTTCACCGCCGCCCAGAAGCTGATGCCCGGTGGCGTCAGTTCGCCGGTGCGGGCCTTCAAGTCGGTCGGCGGCCAGCCGATCGTCTTCGAGCGGGTCAAGGGCGCCTACGCCTGGGACGTGGACGGCAACCGCTACATCGATTACGTGGGCAGCTGGGGACCCGCCATCTGCGGCCACAGCCATCCCGAGGTGATCGCCGCCCTGCGCGCCGCCCTGGAGAAGGGCACCAGCTTCGGTGCCCCCTGCGAGCTGGAGAACCAGCTGGCCGAGATGGTGATCGAGGCCGTGCCCTCGGTGGAGATGGTGCGCTTCGTGAACTCCGGCACCGAGGCCTGCATGGCGGTGCTGCGCCTGATGCGGGCCTTCACCGGCCGCGAGAAGCTGATCAAGTTCGAGGGCTGCTACCACGGCCACGCCGACATGTTCCTGGTGAAGGCCGGCTCCGGCGTCGCCACCCTCGGCCTGCCCGATTCCCCTGGCGTGCCCCGCGCCACCACCGCCTCCACCCTCACCGCTCCCTACAACTGCCTGGAGTCGGTCAAGAAGCTGTTCGCCGACAACCCCGGTGAGATCGCCGGCGTGATCCTCGAGCCGGTGGTGGGCAACGCCGGCTTCATCACCCCCGAGCCCGGCTTCCTCGAGGGCCTGCGGGAGATCACCCGTGAGCACGGCGCCCTGCTGGTGTTCGACGAGGTGATGACCGGCTTCCGCATCAGCTATGGCGGTGCCCAGGCCCGCTTCGGCATCACCCCCGATCTCACCACGATGGGCAAGGTGATCGGCGGCGGCCTGCCGGTGGGCGCCTACGGCGGCCGGGCCGACATCATGGAGATGGTGGCGCCGGCGGGCCCGATGTATCAGGCGGGCACCCTCAGCGGCAACCCGCTGGCGATGACCGCCGGCATCCGCACGCTGGAGCTGCTCAGACAGCCCGGCACCTACGAGCGGCTGGAGGCGATCACCAGGCGTCTGAGCGACGGCATCGGCGAAGCCGCCCGCGCCGCCGGGCTGCCCTACAGCGGCGGATCGATCAGCGCCATGTTCGGCTTCTTCCTCTGCGAGGGGCCGGTGCGCAATTTCGAGCAGGCCAAGGCCACCGACAGCGAGCGCTTCGGCCGCCTGCATCGGGCGATGCTCGAACGGGGCATCTACCTGGCGCCCAGCTCCTTCGAGGCCGGCTTCACCTCGCTGGCCCACAGCGATGCCGACATCGACGCCACCCTGGCCGCCTTCCGCGACGCCTTCGCCGCCGTCGCCTGAGGCTGCTCCTCAGCAGCTTCTCCCAGGTGGTCGTCCACAGCACGCCCACCTCCGGAGGACACCATGGGCAGAGCGGTGATCGGCTTGCGGGCATGGCTGGCGATCCCCGCCGTGCTGATCGGCCTGCTGGCCTCCCAGCGCGCGCCCGAGCTGCCCACGGTGCAGGGGCTGGTGGGGCAGCTCGAGGGGGGACCTTTCCGGTTCCGCGCTGAGGGGGATCGCTGCAGCCTGCGCCGGGAGGCGGCCTTTCCCGCCAGCCTCGTGAGCTGGCTGATGGAGGGCGGCGACGACCTCACCAGCCGGGCGGATGCGGCCCGCTGTCTCGGCCAGCTGGGTCCGGCCGCCCGCCCCGCCGTGCCGGCTCTGCTGCGGGCTCTCGACTCCGCGCCCGGGGATCGCGACACCGGCCATGGCTATGCGGGGGTCGGCATCATCTCGGTGCGGAGCGCGGTGATCGAGGCCCTCGGGCGCATCGGCGACGGGCGGGCCCTGGGGCCCCTGGCCGAGGTGCTGGCCACCCAGCCGGCCCATGCCCGGGTCAGCCTGGAGGCGCTGCAGGCGCTGGGGCCGCAGGCCAGCGGCCAGGCCGGGCTGATCACCGCCGTGCTGGAGGCGCGCATCGCCGACCGGGCGGGGCGCGCCCAGGCCTGCCGCCGGGCTGTGCTGGCCCTGGACGAGCGACTGGCGAGGGAGGCGGTGGTGCAACGTCTGGAGCGGCAGCACCCCGAACGCACCCGGCACGTGTTCCAGGACGCGGACGTGGCAGCCGCCCTGCGCACCCTCGACCGCCGCTCGCCTGACTACCTCAAACAGCGTGAGGGCGTGTGCCGCGACCCGGTGGCGGAAGCCGCCCTGCGGGCCCTGGCGGCGATCCGCTGCGCAACCTGTCTGCCCCCGATCGTTTCCGCCCTGCGGGAGCCCTGGCTGGCGTCCGCCGCCGCCTGGGAGCTGGGGCGGATCCGGCCCCTGCCGCCCGCTGCCGTGCCTGCCCTGCGGGCCGTGATCGCCTCACCCAGCCACGGTCCGCTGGCCCGGGAGAGCGCCAGGACGGCCCTGTTGGATTCGGGCTGATCAGCATGGCCCTGGCCTGGATGTCACGGGTCACAGCCCGGCGGCGCCTGCCCGCTGGTTCGAGGCCAGTTGGTTCGAGACCGGCTGGACGGTGGATGGCAGGCCCCGGCTCAGCCATGGCGAGCCCCGGGGGGAGGATCCCGGCTACGCGAGCTTTCGGCAGGAGGGCCGCAATGTGGTGATCGTGAGCGATGCGGGCACCATGCGTGAACGCCTGGACCCCTGGCTTTCTGGCCCACAAGGGGGCTGAACCGGAATGGATGATCAACCCCATACGTGCTTGTTCGAAGGATCTACCAGCAAGCCGCGGCAGCCCACACCTGGAACAACAGCTTTACACCCTATTAGCAGATAAACGACAGGATTCTATGGGCGAGGTCGTGGGATACTCGACGACGCAACCGGAACCAGCTCACAAGAGGAGCGGCACTAAGATGATTGCAGATATCAAGAAAACTCGGGCCTTCGTTTCGTCTTTGCATGAGGAGTAGCACGAATACTCCTTATGCGCCCGCCGCAAGATTGCGTTCGCGGCCGCTACCGAAACCAGCCTGCGCAACTGCCCGCCACCAACGCGCCAAGCTTCTTGTAGGATTCGCTACACGTGGCTATCGGGTCCGATAACCACTGTTCCTGACGAACATATTCCAGTGAAACTGCCTGCAACTTCTGGGATTACAGCCTCGGCACGAAGGTGGTTCACGGCAAGTAGCAGGGTCGGTGCCGTGGTTCACGGAAACCATTCAATAAGCGTTCGAAGGATCGTAAAACCAGGGCAATAATAATTACTGTAGGATTAGTGGTCTTAAATTTTTCTTATTGGCGATCTAATCCGCGCAAATTGTGAGCCTGCTTAATAGAAAAGATCAAACATACAGGATTTCCTTAAATCGGGCTTGGACGGCCCCACGCGCTGATTTGTAACACAGTGAACACATCTTAGGCGGATCC
>JANWUR010000027.1 GCA_024958655.1 Cyanobium sp. FGCU6
TCTCCTGCTCGTGGCTGAGCAGCGGCACCCGGCCGATGTCACGCAGGTAGGAGCGCACCAGGTCACCGTCCACCGCCGGCATCAGCCTGCCGACGGCGGGAAGGGCAGCAGGTTCAGGGGCGGCCTCGGGGGCAGCGGAATCGGTGACCGGATCGAGGGAGAGGGCGACGACCACGGGCCTGAGATCTGAAGATGTGTAAAGCCTAACCTGAAGAAGTGTGAATTTCTCTCATCCGGGGCTGATCCGGCGCCGGAAGCCCTGCCGAAGCGGGTGCTGGCGGCTCAGGCCCCGCCCAGGCGCACCAGCAGCCAGGAGGCCGTCTGCAGATAGATGAACACCCCGGCCACGTCGGTGGCGGTGGCGATGAACGGCGCCGACATCAGGGCCGGATCGAGGCCGAAGCGATCGAACAGCAGTGGCAGCGCCGCCCCGGCCGTGGCGGCCAGGGTGGTGATCGCCACCAGGCTGATGCCCGCGGCCCCCGCCACCACCCAGTTCTGGGACACGTACGCCGACCAGGGCACCACCACCAGCATCATCAGGATGCCCAGCAGCGCCCCGGCCACACTCTCCCTGCCGATCGCCCGCGCCGGCCCGAGCGCCTGCAGGCGCTGGGTGCTCAGACCCCGGATCACCACGGTGGAGCTCTGGGCGCCGACATTGCCGCCGGTGCCGATCAGCAGCGGGATGAAGGCCGCCAGCACCACCACCCTCTTGAGAACCGCATCCTGGGAGGCGATCACCGCGGCAGTGCCACTGTTGGCCAGCAGCAGCACCAGCAGCCACACCACCCGCCGCCGGGCGACGGTGAACAGATTGCTGCGGAAGTAGTCGTCTTCATCGCCGGCCTGCACCGCACCGGCCGCGTAGAGGTCACGGGTGGCCTCCTGCTGGATCACGTCGATGACGTCATCCACGGTGACGATCCCCACCAGCCGCTGCTCGCGGTCCACCACCGGCACCGCCAGGAAGTCGTAGCGCTGGATCACCCGTGCCACCTCCTCCTGATCGGTGTCGGTGGTCACGTTGACCACCTCCCGGGTCATCACATCTCCCAGCCGATCCTCCGGCTCGGCCGTCACCAGATCCCGCAGCGACAGCATGCCGGTGAGGTGGCGGGAGGCATCAGTGATGTAGAGGCTGTAAATCGTCTCGGTGTCGCGGGCGCGGCGGCGCACGATCTCCAGGGCCTGGGCGGCGCTGTGGAACTCCTTGAGGTCGATGAACTCGGTCGTCATCAGACGACCGGCCGTTTCGGGCTCGTAGCCCAGCATCTGGGCCGTGACCCGCCGCTCGGCCGGGCTCAGCTCCGAGAGCAGGCCGCGCACCACCTTGGCCGGCAGCTCATCGAACAGTCTCACCCGATCGTCGGGCGACATCTCCTCCACCAGCTCCAGCACCTCGCCGGAGCGCAGGCGTTCGAGCAGGCTCTGCTGCACATCCGGATCGAGGTATTCGTACACCTCGATCGCCTGGTCCTTCGGCAGCAGCCGGAAGGCCAGGGCCTGAAGCGTGCGCGGCAGGGTCCCGATCGCCTCGGCAGCATCCACCGGCTGCACCGGCTGGAGCAGCAGCTTGGCGCCGTCGTAGAGGCCCGCCTGCAGCAGGCTCTGCAGTTGCTGGGCCACCATGTCGGCAATAGCGGAGGCCTCGCCCATGGCTCCGGTCCGGTGGCAACGTCGAGTGTATGGGGCAGGCGGTTAAGGTCCGGCAGCAGAAACCCCTGGGAACAGGCGATGTCCGTGAACGTGACCGACGTGCAGATCCGCGATGCCGCCGGGCAGGAGCGCCGGCTGGGCGACTGGAACGGCCAGGTGCTGCTGATCGTGAACGTGGCCAGCCGCTGCGGCTTCACCCGCCAGTACGCCGGCCTGCAGACCCTGCAGGACACCTACGGACCCCGGGGGTTGGCCGTGCTGGGCTTCCCCTGCAACGACTTCGGCGCCCAGGAACCCGGCACCCTGCCTGAGATCAGGGAGTTCTGCTCCCTCACCTACGGCGCCAGCTTCGAACTGTTTGACAAGGTCCACGCCAGCGGCACCACCACCGAGCCTTACACCACCCTCACCAGGGCTGAACCCGCCGGTGATGTGGCCTGGAACTTCGAGAAGTTCCTGATCGGCAGGGACGGCACCGTGCTGGCCCGCTTCAAGAGCAACGTGGAGCCGGATTCGGCCGAACTGAAGAGCGCCATCGAGGCGGCCCTGGCCGCCTGAAGGCCGGGAAGACCGAGGGAGAACCAGCGGGCTTTCAGATGGAAAGCCAGCCCCTGGCCGGTTCTCCCGCAGCCATCACCGCCTCCACCTGAAGCCAGCGACCACTGCGGGCGGCTCCCCAGGAGCGCAGCACACGCAGCGGAACGCCTGGCCGCAGGGTGATCAATGCCGGTGCCTCCTGGCAGGGAGCACAGCGCAGCAACTCGCAGCCCACACTGAGGAGTGGATCGCAGAAGCTCTCGCGGCGACGCACTTCCGGTACACGACGATCAGCACCACCTGCGGGGAGTGCCGCAGGTGCCAGCATGGCGAAGCCGAGCAGGGCAGCAAATCGCAGGGAGGCCCAGCCCAGGCGGTGATTCGAGGCAGGAGCTGCGGAGGAAGCGACGGCAAGCATTCAGATGTCGAGCTGGGCGAAATCGAGTTCGGCGCTGTGGGTTTCGATGAACTCGCGTCGCGGGGCCACCTTGTCGCCCATCAGGATCGTGAAGATGCGATCAGCCTCGGCCGCATCCTCAATCTCCACCCGCTTCATCATCCGCGTGGAGGGATCCATAGTGGTTTCCCACAACTGCTTGGGCATCATCTCACCCAGACCCTTGAAGCGCTGGATCGTGTAATTGGCCTTCTCGCCATAACCTTCGATCGTTTTCCTAAGCTCGGATTCGTTATAGCAATAAGCATGGTTCTTGCCGCGTTCAACCTTGTAGAGGGGCGGGCAGGCGATGTAGATGTAACCGCCTTCCACCAGGGCCTTCTGATAGCGGTAGAAGAAGGTGAGCAGGAGGGTGCGGATGTGGGCACCGTCGACGTCCGCGTCGGTCATGATCACGATGCGGTGATAACGCAGATTCTTCTCGTCGAACTCCTCGCCCTTGATGCCCAGCCCGAGGGCCGTGATCAGGGCCTGAATCTCCGTATTCTTATAAATCTTGGCGTCGTCGGTTTTCTCGATGTTGAGGATCTTGCCCCGCAGGGGCAGAATTGCCTGGAAACGACGATCGCGCCCCTGCTTGGCGGAGCCACCGGCTGAATCACCCTCCACGATGTAGATCTCAGATTCACCGGGATCACGGGAGCTGCAGTCGGCCAGCTTGCCCGGCAGTGTGGAACTCTCCAGCACCGACTTGCGGCGCACCAGCTCGCGGGCTCGGCGGGCCGCCTCGGCCGCGTTGAACGCCTGGATCGCCTTCTCCAGGATCAGATCGATCACGGAGGGATTGAACTCCAGGTATTCGCTCAGAGCCTCTCCCACCAGGCTGTCGACGATGCCGCGCACCTCGGTGTTGCCCAGCTTGGTCTTGGTCTGGCCCTCGAACTCCGGATCCGGAACCTTCACCGAGAGCACGGCGGTCAGACCCTCGCGGATGTTCTCGCCGGCAAGGTTGCCATCACTGTCTTTGCGCTTGCCCCGCTTCTTGGCGAAAGCGTTGAGGGTGCGGGTGAGCACCGTTTTGAGCCCTTCGATGTGGGTGCCACCGTCGACGGTGCGGATGTTGTTGGCGAAGCCGAGGATGCTGTCGGAATAGGCGTCGACGCACCACTGCAGGGCCGCCTCCACCTGCACGCCGTCCTTCTCGGCATTCACATAGATGATGTCGGCATGCAGCGGATCCTTCTCCGCATTCATGTAGGCGACATACTCCTTGATACCGCCCACATAGTGATACACATCCTCATGGGCATCGCCCTCGGCGGAGAGGGCCGCCACCCGCTCATCGCGGAAGACGATCTTCACGCCGCCGTTGAGATAGGCGAGTTCGCGCAGCCGGGCGGAGAGGGTGTGATAGTCGAACTCGATGCCGCCGCTGAAGATCTCAACATCCGGCAGGAACCTCACCGAGGTGCCGGTGCGCTCGGGATCGGCCGCCGGCTTCGAGGCAAGGGTTCCGATCGGGGCACCACGCTCGAAACGCTGCTGGTGCTCCTGGCCCTGGCGGTGAACGACGACCTCCACCCATTCACTGAGGGCGTTGACCACCGACACCCCCACACCGTGGAGACCGCCGGACACCTTGTAACCACCGGCACCGAACTTGCCGCCGGCATGCAGCACGGTGAGAACCGTCTCCAGGGCACTGCGGCCGGTGCGGGGGTGGATGTCGGTGGGGATGCCGCGGCCGTTGTCGGTGACGCTGGCGGAGCCGTCGTCGTGCAGCACCACCACGATGCTGTCGCAGTGACCGGCCAGAGCTTCGTCGACAGAGTTGTCGACCACCTCGTAGACGAGGTGATGGAGACCCCGCGGCCCCGTGGTGCCGATGTACATGCCGGGGCGCTTGCGCACGGGCTCCAGGCCCTCCAGCACCTGGATCTGTTCGGCGCCGTAGGCAGACTGGACCTTGCTGGCTTCGCTCATGCGGTCGGAAGTCCCCGGGAGGTGCGCAACAACGGGGACTCCCGGGGCGAGAAGGGCTGGGCGGAAGCGACCGCCAGGGCGTCTGAGTCTGGGTGACTGAGCCAGGGCGGCAGGGGCTTCCCCCAGGGAGGGAATCTACCACCGGCGACTCGCCCCAGCCCGCCCGGCAGAGTGGAGACGACCTGTCCCGCCCGTCCCGCCCTGGTCCACGCCGGCAACGCCACCGCGCCCCTGGTGATCGCCCTGATGGGGCCCACAGCCAGCGGCAAGACGGCCCTGGCCATCGAACTGGCCGAAGCGCTCGACCTGGCCGTGCTTTCGGTGGACTCACGCCAGCTCTACCGCGGGATGGACGTGGGCACCGCCAAGCCCACGCCGGAGCAGCGCTCCAGAGTGCGGCATGAGCTCCTCGATCTCCGCGATCCCGACGACCCGATCAATCTGCAGGAGTTCTGCGGCCTGGCCCTCATGCAGATCGCTGCGGAACACCGCCGCCGGGGTATCGCCCTGCTGGTGGGGGGGACCGGCCTCTACCTCAAGGCGCTGCTCGAGGGCATGCAGCCACCCGCCGTGCCACCCCAGCATGCCCTGCGCGCCCAGTTCAAGGCGCTCGGCCAGCCGCTCTGCCACAGGCTCCTGCAGGCCGCCGATGCCCAGGCCGCAACCCGCATCGCGCCGGCCGACGCCGTCCGCACGCAGCGGGCCCTGGAGGTGCTCTATGCCACGGGCCGCCCCCTCGAGCGCCAGCAGCGACGCAACCCTCCCCCCTGGCGGGTGCTCGAACTGGGCCTCGACCCACCGGATCTGGCCGAGCGCATCCGGCAGCGCACGCTTGCCCTCTACCGCGACGGGCTGGTGGCCGAAACCGAGGCCCTGATGGCCCGCCACGGCAGCCAGTGCCCCCTGCTCGGCACCATCGGCTACGGCGAGGCCCGGGACCTGCTTGCCGGGAGGTTGAAGGAGGACGCTGCCATGGCCCTCACCGAACGGCGCACCCGGCAGTATGCGAAGCGTCAGCGCACCTGGTTCCGGCGACAGCATCGGCCCCTCTGGCTGCCCGCGCGCGATCCTCTGCACCAGGCTGTGCTTGCGGCCGAGGGAGGTCTAAGGTAAGAGTCAATCTGCCGCCCTGAATGCCTCCCCGTCCCCGTTTTGACCGCCGTGCTCCCGTGCGGGAGCTGCCGAACATCAACGACCGCATCGCTTACCCGAACCTGCGGGTGGTCGACGCCGACGGCAGTCAACTCGGTGTGATCAGCCGCGAAGCCGCCCTGGACGTGGCCCGTGAACGCGAGCTCGACCTGGTGCTGGTCAGCGAGAAGGCTGATCCGCCGGTATGCCGGATCATGGATTACGGCAAGTACAAGTTCGAGCAGGAGAAAAAGGCCAAGGAGGCCAAGAAGAAGTCGCACCAAACCGAGGTCAAGGAAGTCAAGATGCGTTACAAGATCGATTCCCACGACTATCAGGTGCGCATCGGTCAGGCGGTCCGCTTCCTCAAGGCCGGCGACAAGGTGAAGTGCACGGTGATCTTCCGCGGCCGCGAGATTCAGCACACCGCTCTGGCCGAAGTGCTGCTGCTGCGCATGGCCAAGGATCTCGAGGAAAACGCCGAGATCCAGCAGCATCCCAAACGCGAGGGCCGCAACATGATCATGTTCCTGAGCCCCCGCAAGCAGGCCGTCGGCAAGGCGCCTGCGGCGGCCAAGGCTTCGGCTGCACAGGCTGCCGACTAGAACCTGAGGCAGCGTCTCAGAGCCCGCCCTCCAACCACCCCAGAAGCTCGGCCCATCCTTCCTGCGCCGAAGCCTGATGATGGTCGGCCCGGGCCTCACACAGGAAGCCGTGCCCCCCTGCCAGCACCCGCAGGCGGTGCTGGGTGCCGGAAGGCCGGCCGCGGTTGGCCTCCGCCAGGGCCGCCGCGATCGCTTCCCGGTCGGAGGCGGGGATCAGGGGATCCTCACGGCCAAGGAGGCACAGCAGGCGGCCCGGGATCGAGGGCACCAGATCCAGGGTGGGCGGGCCACCGCCGGGCCTGCCGCTGGCCACCCCGGCCCCGTAGAAGCTCACCGTGGCGGTGATTGCGGGCAGCGTGGCCGCCAGCATCGCCACATGGCCGCCGAAGCAGAAGCCCACGCAGCCCAGGCCCGCCCCGGGCCGATCCAGCGCTTGCCGCAGCCAGTCGGCCGCGAGGGCCAGATCGTCGAGCAGCTGCGGCGTGGTGGTGCGGTCCTTGTGGGAGCGCCCTTCCAGCAGGGCGGCTTCGTCGTAAGGCAGCTCCAGATCCGGCGCGGTGCGGCTGAACAGGGGCATCGCCAGAGCGGCGTAACCGTGCGCAGCAAGCCGCTCGGCCACGCTGCGCACCCAGGCATTGACGCCGAACACCTCAGGCAGCACCAGCACCCCGCCCCTGGGGGTGGAGGCGGCGGGCCTGGCCCACCAGCAGCGCAGCGGAGCCTGGGCCTCCTGCCGCGGCGGGATGATGCGCCATTCGGCCTTTACGGGAGCCGCGGGTGTGGGCCAGTCGGGGACGGAGGGGCTCAAAGGGCCGGAAACAGCAGGGCTGGCCCCATTGTCCAGGGGTCAACCGGCACACGCTCCTATGACAGGGGGGGAATTGTCACCGCGCCGAAAGCTCCTTATGGTGGCCGGCAGCCCATCTGGCCCCCGGCGTGCGATTCCATATCCAGCAGGAAAGCGACATTCCGGCGTCCACCCAGCTCTACAACCAGATCTGCTTTGCGATCGCGGCACGCCACTACCCGCCCGGCCACCGGTTGCCCAGCACCCGCCAGCTGGCCATGCAGACGGGTCTGCATCGCAACACGATCAGCAAGGTCTACCGCCAGCTGGAAACCGACGGCGTGGTGGAAGCGATGGCAGGTTCGGGCATCTATGTGCGCGACCAGCAGAAGCCCCGCGAGATCAAGCCGCCGCCGGGGCTGCGCAGCAAGGCCATGCCCGACATCGATCGGGAGGTGCGTCAGAGCGTCGACGGCCTGCTCAACGCCGGCTGCACCCTGCAGCAGGCCCGCGAACTGCTCACCCGTGAGATCGACTGGCGTCTGCGCTGCGGCGCCCGTGTCCTGGTGAGCACCCCCCGCGAAGACATCGGCGCCTCGATGCTGATCGCCGAGGAGCTCACCCCCAACCTCGAAGTGCCCGTGGAGGTGGTGCCCATGGAGGAGCTTGAAGCGGTGCTGGAGAGCTCCAGCAAGGGCACGGTGGTCACCAGCCGCTACTTCCTGCAGCCGGTGGAGGAGATCGCCAAGCTGCACGGCGTGCGCGCCGTGGCGGTCGACCTCAACGACTTCCGGCATGAACTCGATCTGCTCAAGGAACTGCGCGCCGGCAGCTGCGTGGGCCTGGTGAGCATCAGCCCCGGCATCCTGCGGGCCGCCGAGGTGATCCTGCACAGCATGCGGGGCAATGAGCTGCTGGTGATGACGGCGAACCCCGATGTCGGCAGCCGCCTGCTGGCCCTGCTGCGGGCTGCCAGTCACGTGCTGTGCGATCGCCCCAGCCTGCCGCTGGTGGAACAGACCCTGCGCCAGAACCGGGCCCAGTTGATGCGCCTGCCGGTGGTGCACTGCGCCCAGAGCTATCTGGGGAGTGCCACCATCGACCAGCTGCGCAAGGAGATCGGGCTGCAGGCGGCCTGATCTCCGCACCGACAGCGGCAACCCGGTTGGCGATACTGGATCCTGACCCGTCAGGTCCATGCTGAAGGCCCTTCACGCCGATCTCGCGATCATCCGGGAACGCGACCCGGCGGCTCGGGGGACCCTGGAGATCCTGCTCTGCTATCCGGGGCTGCACGCGCTTTCCCTGCATCGCGTCAGCCATCGGCTCTGGACCCTCGGGCTGCCCCTGCTGCCCCGGGTGCTCAGCCAGCTGGGCAGGCTGCTCACCGGCGTGGAGATCCATCCGGGCGCCCGCATCGGCCGGGGCGTCTTCATCGACCACGGCATGGGCGTGGTGATCGGGGAAACGAGTGTGATCGGCGATCAGTGCCTGCTGTACCAGGGCGTGACCCTGGGCGGCACCGGCAAGCAGCACGGCAAACGCCACCCCACGCTGATGGACAACGTGGTGGTGGGCGCCGGCGCCAAGGTTCTGGGCGCCATCACCGTGGGCGCCAACACGCGCATCGGTGCAGGTTCGGTGGTGCTCAGGGACGTGGCCCCGGACAGCACGGTGGTGGGGATCCCCGGCCGGGTGGTTCACCAGAGCGGTGTGCGGATCGATCCTCTGGCCCACTCCGCCCTCCCGGATGCGGAAGCCCGGGTGATCCGCAACCTGATGGAGCGCATCGACATCCTCGAAGGCGAGATCACGCGGCTGCAGGGCTGCCTGCGTGAGGTGGCGGAGGGACGCCCCCTGCGCGAACCGTGTGGCGGCCGTTCCCAGAATCTTCGAGACCGCGAAATCCTTGAGTTCCTGGGAGATTCGCCATCCTGAGGGTTGCTTCCCTCCCTCAGGCGGAGGACTCAACGGCCTCGGGCCTTGAGAACGGTCTTCACGGTCTTGAGCAGGATCAGCAGATCCAGGGCCGTGCCCCAGTGGCGCAGGTAGTACAGGTCGTAGCTGAGCTTGAGTTCGGCCTCCTGGACACTGGCGGCATAGGGGGCGCAGACCTGGGCCCAGCCGCTCAGCCCGGGGGGCATCCAGTGGCGTTTGCGGTAATGGGGAATGCGCTCCTCGAGCTCATGCTCCAGCTCGGGTCGCTCCGGCCGCGGACCGATCAGGCTCATGTCGCCCCGGAGCACATTGATCAGCTGGGGCAGCTCGTCGAGCCGCACGCGGCGCAGCAGGGAGCCGATCCGGGTGATCCTGGAGTCCCCGCGGGTGGTCCAGGTGGCAGGGGCATCAGGATCGGCCTGCCGCATCGTGCGCAGCTTGTAGAGGCGGAAGCTGCGCCCCAGAAGGCCACTACGCTCCTGCACGTAGAACACCGGCCCCCGGTCTTCCAGCCAGATCAGCAGACCCGCCACCAGCATCAATGGCAGCGTGGCCAGCAGGAGCAGCAGCGCCAGGGTGAGATCGGCCGACCGCTTCAGCTGGCGCTGCACGCTGAGGGGATCGTTCCAGGGCAGATCCTCCAGGCACAGGGCCTCCTCAGGCAGATGGGCCGGCAGCAGGCGTTCCTGGTGTCGCTCCGCCTGCTCGAGCACCGTGAGGGCCCCAGCCTGCCCCGACCGCCCCAGCCGCCGCAATTGCAGACGCACGGCAAGAGCCCAGACGCTGAGACCGCTCAACAGCAGGAGCTGGATGCGTCGATGTCCAAGGGTGAAGGTCACGGGCAGGTTGAACACCCAATAGGCCAGCACCACCATCAGCGCGGTGGCCAGGGCGGTCACCGTCAGACGCACGAACAGCTGACCAGGATCCAGCCTGGGCCAGCGCAGCAGCGTGTAGCTCCCGAACAGCCAGCTGAAGGCGATGTAGGTGAGACCGAACGGCAGCAACCATTCGGGATGCAGCAGCAGATCGGTGCGGAAGATGTGATCCACCAGGAAGGCCAGGACCGCCACTCCCAGAAGATCGAGACCGGCGCACAGCAGCAGAACCTGGCGAGGCCTCAGCCAGAACACGCGCGTTCCGTCGTGATGATGACCATTAGAGGATGTCCATGAACGGAAAGGGCAGAAGCTGTCCGGAGGGACCCTCGGGCCGTCGGCCAGCTCAACGCGGCAGCCCCGCCATCAGCGAGCCCATCTCCAGGGCCTGCAGGCCGTAGCTCCACCCCAGGTTGCTCTTGATGCCCGCTCGTTCGAGCGCCTGCTGCAAGGTGTCGGTGGTGAGCACGCCGAAGATCACCGGAACACCGGTGTCGCGGGCCACACTCGCGACCCCCTTGCTCACTTCGGCCACCACCACGTCGAAGTGGGGCGTGTCGCCGCGGATCACGGCGCCAAGGGTGACCACCACCTGGTAGCGCCCACTGGTCGCCAGACGCTGAGCCACCAGGGGGATCTCGAAGCTGCCGGGCACCCAGGCCACATCCAGCTGGCCACTGGCTTCGCCGGTGTCGATGCCGTGGCGGGAAAGGCAGTCGAGGCAGCCGCTCAGCAGGCGGGAGGTGACCAGATCATTGAAACGGGCCACAACGACAGCGATGCGCAGAGCGCCGACGTCGGTGAAACGACCCTCGAAGACCGTCAACGGCTCAGACCACGAAGTAGCTCACGCCCCAGTTGAGCAGAACCAGGCCCACCCAGGCCAGCCCGCCGATCAGGATCAGCCGGTTGGAGCGGCCGCTGTCCTCGCTGCTGGCATAGAGCACCGGCACCGCGACGACCAGGGCGAAAGACATCACCACCAAGGCCAGAACGGTGAGGGTGTTGAGAATCTGCATGGCGAGGGCTGCCGGCGGGCCGGAAATCAGGCAGTGGGCGGATTCTCACACGCGGCTGCCGGGCCCCGGAGCGGGGCGGGCGGCAACCTTCACAAGTTGTCGGGAGGCACCCGACCGATCGGCCGCTGGCCCCAGGGAGCCGCCGCGGCGAGCGACGGGGACTGACACCACCTGTGGTGGCACGTAAGATCGTGAACCCCACGCCCAGTGCCATGGCGGCCGCGACCCCGGCGAAGGCCGAGCAGCAGCTCTCGCTGGTGGCCGCCCTTGGTCTCTGCGGCGAGCCCGAGGCCCCGGGTCGGGATGGGCAGCCGATCCCGCCGCCGGCGGATGGGGCGGAAGAAGATGTGGACGGGCTGGCCGCCGAAGCCCGGGCCCGGCCTCGGCGACGGCAGTCCCCGGCCCCGGCCCCAGGCGAAGCCCCAATGCCGGCGGATGCCCAGGGCGCCCAGGCCCCGTCGGACGAGGGAGCCTCCACAGACGACGACCAACCCCGCTGGCATCACCACGGCCTGGTGGATCCGGCTGCCCTGACGCCGATGCTGCGCCACTACGTGGAGCTCAAGGCGGCCCACCCGGAGCGGGTGCTCCTCTACCGGCTGGGCGACTTCTTCGAGTGCTTCTTCGAGGACGCGATCACCCTGTCGCGCCTGCTGGAGCTCACCCTCACCGGCAAGGAGGGGGGCAAGGCCGTGGGCCGGATTCCGATGGCGGGCATTCCCCACCACGCCGCCGAGCGCTATTGCGCCGAACTGGTGCGCCGGGGCCTGAGCGTGGCCCTGTGCGACCAGCTGGAGGCCACCCCCGCCAAGGGCGCCCTGCTGCGCCGGGACATCACCCGGGTGCTCACCCCCGGCACGGTGCTGGAGGAGGGGATGCTGGCGGCCCGTCGCAACAACTGGCTGTGCGCAGCGGTGCTGGAAGGAGGGCGCTGGGGGCTGGCGGTGGCCGACGTGAGCACGGGCGAGTTCCGGGTGACCGAGCGGGAGGGCAGCGGCGGCCTGCACCAGGAGCTGTTGCAGCTCGAAGCCGCCGAGGTGGTGAGCCCCCGTCCCGGGGGGGACAACGGCGGCGGCGAGGACGGCGGACGGCCGCTCTGGTGTCCCGATGGGATGCACGTCACCCTGCTGGCGCGCACCCCGTTTGAGGCACCCGAGGCGACCGCCAGCCTGCGGCGCCGCTTCCGCCTGGCCTGCCTCGACGGCCTGGGCCTGGGCGAGGTGCCCCTGGCCCTGCGCGCCGCCGGCGGCCTGGTGGCCTACCTCGACAGCACCCAGCGGGCGGACTCCAAGCCCGGGGAGGACATCAGCCTGGTGCCGCTGGATCCGCCGCGGGTCTGGCACGCCGGCGACCAGCTGGTGCTCGATGCCCAGACCCGCCGCAATCTCGAGCTCACCCGCACCCAGATGGGGGGTCAGCTGCACGGCTCCCTGCTCTGGGCCGTGGACCGGACCGCCACCGCCATGGGCGGCCGCTGCCTGCGCCGCTGGATCGAGGCCCCGCTGGTGGAGCGGGCCGCCATTCAGCGGCGCCAGGACGCCGTCGGCGAGCTGGTGGAGGGGCGGCCGCTGCGGCGGAATCTGCGACGCCTGCTGCGGCCGATGGGCGATCTCGAGCGGCTGGCGGGCCGGGCCGGCGCCGGCACGGCCTCCGCCCGCGACCTGGTGGCCCTGGCGGATGGCCTGGAGCGGTTGCCCCGCCTGGCGGCCCTGCTGGAGGGATGCGCCAGCGCCCCCCTGCGGGCGCTGCGGGACCCCCAGCCGGAACTGGCCGCCCTGGCCACCCGTCTGCGCGAGCGCCTGGTGGAGACCCCGCCGCTCGCTCTCACGGAGGGCGGGCTCATCCACGATGGCGTCGATCCGGTGCTCGATGGCCTGCGCAACCGGCTCGACGACCAGGACCGCTGGCTGGCCGAGCAGGAGGCCCTGGAACGGCGGGCCAGCGGCAACCCCAACCTGCGCCTGCAGTACCACCGCACCTTCGGCTATTTCCTCTCCGTGACCCGGGCGAAGGCCGGCGCGGTGCCCGAGCACTGGATCCGCCGCCAGACCCTGGCCAACGAGGAACGCTTCGTCACCCCCGACCTCAAGGCGCGGGAGGGGCGCATCCTGCAGCTGCGGGCCCGGGCCGCCCAGAGGGAGTACGAACTGTTCTGCGGCCTGCGCAGCGAGGTGGGCGCACTGGCGGCACCGATCAGGGAAGCAGCCCGGCGGGTGGCCGAACTCGACGCCCTCGCCTCCCTGGCGGAGGTTGCGGCCACGGGGGGCTGGTGCCGGCCGGAACTCACCGACGGCCGGGAGCTGACGATCGAGGCGGGGCGCCACCCGGTGGTGGAGCAACTGCTGGTGGAGGAGGCCTTCACCGCCAACGACCTGCGCCTGGGGGCCGGAGACGGCGACGCCCCGGACCTGCTGGTGCTCACCGGCCCCAACGCCAGCGGCAAGAGCTGCTATCTGCGCCAGAGCGGCCTGCTGCAGCTGCTGGCCCAGATCGGCAGCTGGGTGCCGGCCCGCCGGGCGCGGCTGGGCATCGCCGATCGCATCTTCACCCGCGTCGGCGCCGTCGACGACCTGGCCAGCGGCCAGTCCACCTTCATGGTGGAGATGGCCGAAACGGCCAACATCCTTCACCACGCGACGGGGCGCTCGCTGGTGCTGCTCGATGAGATCGGCCGCGGCACCGCCACCTTTGATGGCCTCTCGATCGCCTGGGCGGTGGCGGAGCACCTGGCCACCGCGATCGGTGCCCGCACCATCTTCGCCACCCACTACCACGAGCTCAGCGAACTTGCCGAGCTGCTGACCAACGTCGGCGCGGCCCAGGTGCTGGTGGAGGAGACGGGCGACGATCTGGTGTTCCTGCACCGGGTGGTGCGCGGCGGGGCGAGCCGCAGCTACGGCATCGAGGCTGCCCGGTTGGCGGGCGTGCCGGCCTCGGTGGTGCTGCGGGCGCGGCAGGTGCTGGGGCGGATCGAAGCCAACAGCCACGTGGCCGTGGGCCTTCAGGCGGCCTGATCCAGCCAGGCCCGGCGCAGCAGGGCATTGACCGCCGCGGCCACCAGGCCGGCCCCGCCCCTGCTGCCGTCGAGGCGGATCTGGGGCAGGCCACTCGCCTCCAGCCGCCGCTTGCTCTCCGCCACCCCCACGAACCCCACGGGCATGCCGATCACCAGGGCGGGAGGAACGGCCCCGGCCGCCACGAGCTCCAGCAGCCGATCGAGGGCCGTGGGAGCGCTGCCCACCAGCACCACCGCCCCGGGATGGGCCGCCAGGGCACGCTCCATTCCCTCGGCGCTGCGTGTGCCGCCGGCGGGGGCCCGCTCGGGAGCCCAGGCCAGCACGGCATGCACCGGAGTGGCGAAGGTGCGCCGGGCCATCGGCGCCACCGCTGCCGCCGCCATCGCCGTGTCGGTGAGGATCGTTGAACCACCGGCCAGGGCCGCCATCCCGGCCGCGCAGGCCCCCGGGGAACAGACCAGATCACCGGCGATCGTGAGGTCGCCGCTGCTGTGCACCAGCCGCTCCAGCAGCTCCTGTTCCACCCCCTCCAGGCGGGTGGGGCCGAGCCAGCCGCGGATGCGCCGCACGCTTTCCGTGAAGATCGGATGGTCGAAGTCGCCCACGCGCCCCCTGCCCTGATGCCGGTCCATCTCTACTGGGGAGACGACGAGGCCGCCCGCACCCGGGCGGTGGAGGCCCTGGTGGAGCGGCTGGTGGATCCGGCCTGGGCCCAGGTCAACCTCAGCCGCCTCGACGGCGGCGACACCGGCCAGGCGGCCCAGGCCCTCGAGGAGGCGCGCACGCCCCCGCTGGGCGCCGGGGCGCGGGTGGTGCTGCTGCAGCGGAGCCCTTTCTGTGCGGTCTGCCCGGCAGAGCTGGCGAGCCGGCTGGAGGCCAGCCTGGGCCTGATTCCGCCCGACGGGCATCTGGTGCTGGTGAGTCCCGGCAAGCCCGACGCCCGCCTGCGCACCACCAAGGCGCTGCGGGCCGTGGCCGAGGAGAGGAGCTTCGTGCTGCCGGCGGTGTGGGACGGCGAGGGCCTGCTGGAGCTGGTGCGGCGCACCGCCGGCGAGCTGGGGGTCCGCCTGGAACCGGCAGCGGCCGAGGCCCTGAGCGAGGCGATCGGCAGCGACAGCGCACGCCTGGCCAGCGAACTGGAGAAGCTCGCCCTGTTCGGCGGCGGCGCTCCGATCGGCATGGAAGCCGTGGAGGCGCTGGTGGGGGGACGGGCCACCAGCGCCCTGGCGGTGGGGGACGCCCTGCTGGCCAGGCGGCCTGCCGATGCGATCGCCCTGGTGGATGCCCTGCTGACCGCCAATGAACCGGCCCTGCGGATCGTGGCGGCCCTCAGCGGCCAGATCCGCGGCTGGTTGTGGGTGTCGCTGCTGGAGGCCAGCGGCGAGCGCGATGTGGCCGTGATCGCCAAGGCCGCCGGCATCGGCAACCCGAAGCGGATCTACGTGCTGCGCCGCCAGATCCAGGGGCGGCCCGCCGCCCAGCTGCTGCGGCTGCTGGCACAGGTGCTGGAGGTGGAGGCGGCCCTCAAGCGCGGCACAGCTCCGGCCGATGCCTTCCGCGACGGCTTCCTGCTCGGTGCCGACGGCCACCGATAATCGCGCCCACTGCCGCATCGACGCCGGGAATGGCCCTGCTGGTTCAGAAGTTCGGGGGCACCTCGGTGGCCGATGTGGAGCGCATCCAAACGGTGGCCCGCCGGATCGCCGCCTGCCGGGAGGAGGGGCACGAGCTGGTCATCGTGGTGTCGGCCATGGGCCATACCACCGACGAACTCACCGGGCTTGCCCGGGCGATCACCGCCGATCCGCCCAAGCGGGAGATGGACATGCTCCTGGCCACCGGCGAGCAGGTGTCGATCGCCCTGCTGTCGATGGCCCTGCACGCCCAGGGGGTGCCGGCGGTGTCGATGACCGGCACCCAGGCCGGGATCGTCACCGAGTCGTCGCACGGGCGGGCCCGCATCCTCGAAGTGCGCACCGAGCGCCTGCGCCGCCTGCTCGACGACGGCCAGGTGGTGGTGGTGGCGGGCTTCCAGGGCACCAGCAGCGGCACCGCCGGCACCCCTGAGATCACCACCCTGGGCCGGGGCGGCTCCGACACGTCGGCGGTGGCCCTGGCGGCGGCCCTGGGGGCCGACGCCTGTGAGATCTACACCGATGTGCCGGGGGTGCTCACCACCGATCCGCGCAAGGTGCCCGACGCCCAGCTGATGGCCACGGTGAGCTGCGACGAGATGCTGGAGCTCGCCAGCCTGGGGGCGGCGGTGCTGCATCCGCGGGCCGTGGAGATCGCCCGCAACTACGGCGTGCCGCTGCGGGTGCGCTCCAGCTGGAGCGAGGATCCCGGCACCCTGCTCACCAGTGGCTGCGCCCGCCCGATCGGCAGCGAAGGGCTGGAGCTGGGCAAGCCCGTCGACGGCGCGGAGCTGGAGACCGCCCAGGCGGTGCTGGCGCTCTCCCACGTGCCCGACCGGCCCGGGGTGGCGGCCACCCTGTTCGAAGCCCTCGGGGCCGCCGGTCTGAACATCGACCTGATCGTGCAGGCCACCCACCAGGGCGCCAGCAACGACATCGCCTTCACCCTGCCCGCCGCCGACGGCCCCCGGGCCGAGGCCGTGTGCCGCTCGGTGCTCGACGCCATGGGGGCCGAGGGGGCCCGCCTGATCGCCGAGACCGGCATGGCCAAGCTCAGCATCGCCGGGGCGGGAATCATGGGCCGGCCCGGGGTGGCCGCCCGCCTGTTCGACACCCTTGCCCGCCTGGGCATCAACCTGCGGCTGATCGGCACCAGCGAGGTGAAGGTGAGCTGCCTGGTGGACGGCAGCCAGGGTGCCAAGGCCCTGCGGGCGGCGGCCGATGCCTTCGAACTCAACGAGAGCCAGCTCCGCGACGGGCCGATCCCCTGCCGCCCGGAGGATCCGGCCGTGCGGGGCGTGGCCCTCGACCGGGACCAGGTGCAGGTGGTGGTGCGGGGCGTGCCCGACCGCCCCGGAGCGGCGGCCGCCATCTGCCGCGCCCTGGCCGATGCCGGCATCAGCCTCGACGCGATCGTGCAGTCGGAGCGCACCCATGGCGAGCCCGACAACCTCTGCCGGGACATGAGCTTCACCCTCAGGCGCGACGACCGTCCGGGGGCCGAGCGCGCCCTGGCGCTGGTGCTGGCGGGCTGGCCCGGCGCCCGCTTCGAGGAGGGCCCGGCGATCGCCCGGGTGAGCGCGGTGGGGGCGGGCATGGCCTGCACCGCCGGGACGGCGGCGCGGATGTTCCGCTGCCTGGCCGATGCCGGCATCAACATCGAGCTGATCGCCACCAGCGAGATCCGCACCAGCTGCGTGGTGGCTGAGGCGGAAGGGGTGCGGGCCCTGCAGGCGGTGCACGACGCCTTCGGGCTCGGTGGGGAAATCCGGCACCGGGCCCAGGGCACCGAGGCGCCGGTCTGAGTCCGGTTGGGGCGATCGGGTCCGGGGGGGCGCTCAGCGGCGACCCTCGCGGTGCATCCAGCTGATCCAGTCGGCGGAGATCCCCTTCGGGCAGGCCGCCTCGCACTCCAGGTGGCTGCTGCAGCCGCCGAAACCCTCAGCACCCATCCGCTGCTGCAGCGCCACCGCCCGCCGCGCCCGCTCCGGCTGCCCCTGGGGCAGCTGGCCCAGGTGGGCGAGCTTGGCCGCCACGAACAGGCTGGCGGAGGCATTACGGCAGCTGGCCACGCAGGCGCCGCAGCCGATGCAGGTGGCGGTGTCGAAGGCGGAGGCGGCCTGGTCGCGGCCGATCAGCAGGGCATTGGCATCGGGAGCCTGACCCGCATTCACCGAGCAGTAGCCGCCCGCCGCCAGGATCCGGTCGAAGGCCGAGCGATCCACCCCCAGGTCCTGCAGCACGGGGAAGGCGCGGGCCCGGAACGGCTCCAGCACCAGGGTGGCGCCGTCGGCGAAGTGGCGCAGGTAGAGCTGACAGACGCTGGTGCGGGCCCGGGGGCCGTGGGCCTGGCCGTTCACCAGGAAGCCGCAGGAGCCGCAGATGCCCTCGCGGCAGTCGTGCTCGAAGCCCACCGGCCGCCGGCCTTCGCCCACCAGCCGCCCGTTCAGCAGGTCGAGGGCCTCGAGCAGGGAGAGATCAGGGGAGAGACCTTCCAGCCGGTGGTCCTCGAAGGCGCCGGGACTGTCCGGGTCCGCCTGGCGCCAGATCCGCAGGGTGAGCGAGAGGGAACCAGGCATGGATTCCTGCGGCGCGGTCAGCTGGGTACGGATTCATGATGGAACAACACACCCGCGGCGATCTCCACGACCGTGTCCGAGATCCCTGCAATCCCCAGCATCGACAGCCTGGAGCAGGGGGATCGCCCCTTCGTGCTGGCCGATGCCATGGGGCGGGTGCTGCGCATCAACCCTGCCTTCGAGCGCGCTTTCGGCTGGACCATCGCTTCCCTGGGTGGCCAACCGCTCAGCCTCATCCTGCCGGAGGCGTTTCAGATGGCCCATCAGCTGGGCTTCTCCCGGTTCCAGTCCACCGGGCATTCCAAGATTCTGGCCCACCCCCTGCGGCTGGCCACGATCTGCAGCGACGGCAGCACAATCGTGTCGGAGCATTACATCGTGGCCGAGCAATGGGAGGGCGAGTGGGTGTTCGGCGCCACCCTCACGCCGCTGGACGAGGAGTCCCCGATGACATGAGCGAAGGCGCAACCCCAGCGGACGACGAAGTCCTGGTCAGGGAGCTGCGCAGCACCCTCGGGCGGCTGGAGGCGGCGCTCTCCACGATCGATGACGCCCTGGTGATCACCACCAGGGAGGGGGCTGTGCAGTGGTGCAATACCTCCTTCGAGCAGCTGGTGAGCCTGCCGCGGCTGCTGGTGCTCGGGCGCCCGCTGGAGACTCTGCTCCCACCTCAGGACGACGGCAGTCCCCTGCTGCCACCGCTCTGGAAGGGCCAGGAACCGCTCGCCGGCGAACGGTTCACCGCCTTCCTCAGCCGCGACCCCCTGCACGCCCTCGAAATCGAATGTGAAACGGTGAGGGGCGACCCCTCCCGCCCCCTGGTCCTCTGCCTGCGCGACATCAGCTCCCGCCTCACGCAGGCCACGCTGAAGGAGGAGGTGGAGCGCAGCGAACGCCGGCGGCTGCAGGTGGAGATGGCGCACCAGCAACTGCGGGAACGGCAGGTGCGCCTGGCTGCCCAGGTGGTGGAGTGCCCGGTCACGGGGCTGCCCAACCGTCGCGCCCTGCACAGCCAGATCGCCCGATCGCTGCGCAGGCTGCGCAACAGCCCCGGGGCGGTGACGCTCCTGTTCTGCGATCTGAACGGATTCAAGGAGATCAACGACCTCTACGGCCACCAGGTGGGCGATGAGCTGCTGATCGAGATCGCCCGCCGTCTCCAGGGGGGGCTGGGGGCAGACGAAGTGCTGGCGCGGCTCGGCGGAGACGAATTCGTGGTGCTGACCACGGCGGGAGCGGAGCCGGAGGGAGAGGCGTTCCTGCTGGCGGAGCGGCTGCAGCGACGGCTCGGTGAACCGTGGACGGTTCAGGAGGCCGTGGTTCATCCCACGATGAGCGTGGGGATCGCCAGCAGCGACGATCCCCTGCTGTCGGTGGAGGAACTGGTGCGCCGGGCCGATCTGGCGATGTATGAAGCCAAGACGCGCCGTGGGCGTGGGGTGGCCTGCTACAACGAGGCGATCGACCAGAGCGTGCGCCGGTCGATCCTGCTGCGACGACGGCTGGAGCAGGCGATCGAGCAGGACGAACTGGCGCTGCATTACCAGCGGATCGTTGATCTCCGCGATGGTCACACGGCATGCCTGGAGGCCCTGGTGCGGCTCCCCGGCCCCGATGACACCCTGATTCCGCCCGGCGACTTCATCCCGCTCGCCGAGCGCACGGGGCTGATCTTCAGCCTGGGGCAGTGGGTGCTGGAGCGGGTGCTGGGCGATCTTCAGCGCCACGGACCGCGGGTCGCCGGCTGCCGGGTGGCCATCAACATGAGCCCGCTGGAGCTGCGAAGGGAGGGATTCGCCGCCGGGATCCTCGAACGGATCCGGCGCCGGGGCGTCGCGGCGGAACGCCTGGTGATCGAAGTCACCGAAAGCATGCTGATCGAGAGGCCGGAGCGCACCAGCCGCGAACTGCAACTGCTGCGGGATGCCGGCGTGCAGGTGCACCTCGACGACTTCGGGGTCGGCTACTCGAGCATGTCGTGGCTGGCCCGCCTGCCGATCGACGCCTTGAAGATCGATCGCAGCTTCATCGCCGAGGAGAACCGTGATCCGCGCAAGGCCCGGGTGCTGGAGGCGATGGTCCATCTGGCGCAGGACCTGGGGCTGGAGGTGGTGGCAGAAGGGATCGAGACCGAAGCGCAGGAGCGGCGGATGCGCGCACTGGGCTGCGGTCTGGGCCAGGGCTGGCGCTTCGGCCGGCCGGGACCGGACGTGTTCGAGTCCCTGGGCTGGGCGGATGCGGAGGTCAGCGATAGTCGCGCCGAGCAGGCGTGACGCTGGTGAAGGCGAGGGGCTCCTGGTGGCGTACGGGCTCGGCGCCCTCGCGATGCTCCCAGGCGGCGATGTGGCAGAAGCGCGCGTCGTCGCGCAGGGCCTCACCGTCGTCGGTGCGGTGCTCCTCGCGGAAATGGGCCCCGCACGACTCCTCCCGGGCGAGGGCATCGCGCAGCATCAGCTCGGCCAGGCCGAACAGATCCTCCACCCGCAGGGCCTTCTCCAGTTCCGGGTCGATCGCCGTGCCGTGATCGGGCAGGGCCAGCTCCGCGGCGAAGGCGGCCCGCAGCTCCGCCAGTTCCACCAGGGCCCGGCCCAGCCTCGGACCGGTGCGGCTGATGCCGCAGGCGTCGATCATCAACTGGCCGAGGGCCCGGTGAAAGTCATCCACCGGCCGGCTGCCGCCCACCGCCCGCAGGGCCGAGATCCGCTCGGCCACCGCCGCCATCGCTGCCCGGCAGGCGGGATGGTCGTCGGCGACGGGGGGCAGGGGCTGGGAGGCCAGCCAGGCCGGGACCGTGGCCGGGGCGATGAAGGTGCCGTCGGCGAGGCCCTGCATCAGGGCACTGGCGCCCAGGCGGTTGGCGCCGTGCTCGGAGAAGTTCGCCTCCCCCAGCACGAACAGACCGGGGATGGTGCTCATCAGCCGGTAGTCCACCCACAGCCCACCCATCGTGTAGTGGGGGGCGGGATAGATGCGCAGCGGCGTGGTGAGCGGATCGTCGCCGGTGATGCGCTCGTACATCTCCAGCAGGTTGCCGTAGCGGGCCACGATCGCGCCCCGGCCCTCGCGGGCGATCGCCTCGGCCAGATCGAGATAGACCCCCTGGCCGCCGCTGCGCCCGCGGGGGCCCACGCCCCTTCCCTCGAGGCAGAGCTCCCGGGCCCGGCGCGAGGCCACGTCACGGGGGACCATGTTGCCGAAGCTCGGGTACCGGCGCTCCAGGAAGTAGTCGCGCTCGTGCTCGGGAATGCGCTCCGGCGGGCGATCGTCGTCCACCCGCGCCGGCAGCCACACCCGCCCGTCGTTGCGCAGGCTCTCGCTCATCAGCGTGAGCTTGCTCTGGAAGGCGTCGCCGGGGGGGATGCAGGTGGGATGGATCTGGGTGAAGCAGGGATTGGCGAACAGCGCGCCCTGGAGATGGGCCCGCCAGATCGCCGTGGCGTTGCTCCTGAGCGCATTGGTGGAGAGGTGGTAAACGTTCGAATAGCCACCGCTCGCCAGCAGCACGGCGTGGGCCGTGAACGTCTGCAGGGCACCCGTGCGCTGGTCGCGCACCACCACGCCGCGGGCGACGCCATCCACCACGATCAGCTCGAGCATGTCGCGGCGGGTGAGCAGCTCCACGCGGCCGGCCTCCACCTGCCGCAGCAGCGCGCCGGTGGCGCCGTAGAGCAGCTGCTGGCCGGTCTGGCCGCGGGCGTAGAAGGTGCGGCTCACCTGGGTGCCGCCGAAGCTGCGGTTGGCCAGGGTGCCGCCGTACTCGCGGGCGAAGGGCACCCCCTGGGCCACGCAGTGATCGATGATCGCCAGGCTGAGTTCGGCCAGGCGATGGCAGCCCGCCTCGCGGGCCCGGAAGTCGCCCCCCTTCACGGTGTCGCGGAACAGGCGCTCGATGCTGTCGCCGTCGTTGGCATCGTTGCGGGCGGCGTTGATGCCCCCCTGGGCCGCCACCGAGTGGGCCCGCCGCGGACTGTCGTGGTACGTGACCAGCCGCACGCGGTAGCCCTGCTCGGCGAGGGTGGCGGCGGCCGAGGCGCCCGCCAGGCCGCTGCCCACCACCAGGATCGTGAAGCGGCGCCGGTTGCCCGGCGCCACCAGCGGCAGGCCGTCGCGGCAGCGCTGCCAGGCGGTGGCCACGGGCCCGCCGGGCAGGTGGGGATCCAGCCGCGCCGACGCTCCGCTCATGCCGGTGAGACCCTCAGGAGGAGAGCCAGGAGGGCGAAACCGCCGCCCAGCAGCAGAGCCAGCAGACGGCCGAGCAGACGGATGCGGGTCCCGTTCGCCGGATCCAGCAGTCCGAGGCTGCGCTGGGCCGCCTCATGGCCATGGAACAGATGCAGCCCGGCCGCCAGGCTGCCGGCGCCGTAGAGCGCCAGGGAAGCCGGCGAGCGCAGCACGGCCTGGAGGGCGGCCAGCTCCTGGCCCGCGGCCGGACGGTGCCAGCGCAGCTGCAGCAGATGCACCGCCAGGAACGCCAGCAGCAGGGCGCCGATCCAGGGGGCCTGGGCCGCCGCCAGGGCGGCCAGACCGTCCCCCGCACCCTCGCGCCGGCTGCGGCGCAGGGCCGGTGCCGTGCCGCGGGCCCGGGCGAGCCGTAAGGCGCGCCGCAGCGCCAGGGCCGGATGGAGCAGCAGGGCCGCCAGCAGGGCCGCTTCCACCACCGGCAGCCAGGGCTGGCGGTGGAGCAGGGCCGCATAGCGCTCGAAACCGGCCGGATTCACCAGCGCCGGCACCAACCCCGCCAGATGCACCAGCAGGAACAGCACCAGCACCAGCCCGGAGACCGCCACCCCCACAGCCGGCCCCGCTGCCAGGGCCTGGGTGGACGCGGATGACGGGCGATCGGACGCGGTCATGACTCCATGCTCCCGCATCGGCAGGCCTGGGGGTAGGAAGGGACCCGATCCGCCCCTGGCCCTTGCGCCGTTCCCGACGCGCCACCGTGCTGAGCGCCTTTCTCACCCTGCTGAACGACAGGCTGGGAGAAAGCATCGTGTTCCCACTGCTGCCCTTCCTGCTGGCGAGCACCACCAGCGATGGCCGCACCCTGGGGCTGCTCACCGGCAGCTACGCGGTGGCCCAGTTCCTGGCCACCCCCATGATCGGCGCCCTCAGCGACCGGTATGGCCGCAGGCCGGTGATGGCCTGCTGCGTCGGCGGCACGGTGCTGGGCCTGGGGCTGTTCGCCGCCACGATCGCCTTCCCCTGGGCCAGCCACTGGCCCGCCGCCAGGGCGGCCGGCGTTCCTCTGGCCCTGCTGTTCGCCGCCCGGCTGATCGATGGCTTCAGCGGCGGCACCGCCGCCACCGCAGGGGCCGTGCTGGCCGACATCTCCCCTCCGGAGGAACGGGCGCGGGCCTTCGGCCTGATCGGGGTGGCCTTCGGCCTGGGCTTCATCCTCGGCCCGGCCCTCGGCGGTCTGCTGGCCCGCCAGTCGGTGACCCTGCCGGTGCTCGTGGCGGTGGGGTTCGCCGCCGTGAACCTGGTGGCGGTGCTCACCCTGCTGCCGGAAACCCATCCCCCCGAGGCGCGGATCCCGCTGCCGAGGCGCCGGGAGCTGCAGCCCTTCAGCCAGCTGGCGGCTGTCTTCCGCAACCCTCAGGTGCGGAGGCTGTGCGGCGCCTTCTTCCTCTTCTTCCTGGCGTTCAACGGCTTCACGGCCATGCTGGTGCTCTACTTCCGCCAGGCCTTCGGCTGGGGGCCCGACCTGGCCGCCCTGGCCTTCCTGGTGGTGGGTGTGGTGGCCACCGTGGTGCAGGGCGGCCTGATCGGACCCCTGGTGCAACGGCTCGGGGAATGGCGGCTGAGTCTGGCGGGCGTGGGCAGCGTGATCGCCGGTTGCCTGCTGATTCCCCTGGCCACCGCCGCCACGGCCATCCCGATGGTGTTCATCGCCGTTTCGCTTCTGGCCCTGGGCACGGGGCTGACCACCCCCTGCCTGCGCAGCCTGGTGTCGCGCCGGCTGGGCGATTCGGGCCAGGGCGCGGCGCTGGGCAGCCTGCAGGGCCTCCAGAGCGCGGGCAGCTTCCTCGGCCCGCCGCTCGCGGGCCTGGCCTACGAAACGGCAGGACGCCACAGCCCCTTCTGGCTCGGCATCGGCCTGATGGCGGGCGTGGCGGCGCTGGTGGCCGGCGGCCTGCCGGGCCGCCCCGCCATGGATCGGGAACCTGAAACCCTGCAGGGATAGAACTCACCTCCATCCTCAACAGCGACCCCTCCTCCCCTACGAAAGCCGTGGCGATCGCACCGTGATCCAGCCGACCCCGAGACGAAGGCATCCACACACAACCTGCCCGGATCTGCCTGCTAAGATAAATAATTGCTGATGCTGCTACAGCCTCACTGAAGCGCAGCGGCAAATCATCCTGCGGCCGAGAGATTGATGAGTGCGATTCATGGCGCCCCGGCCGTTGCACCCGAGCTGTACATCAACCGCGAGTTGAGCTGGATTGCGTTCAATCGCCGGGTCCTGGCCCAGGCCCTCGATGAGCACACTCCGTTGTTGGAGCAAGCGAAGTTCAGCGCGATCTTCAGCAACAATCTCGACGAATTCTTCATGGTGAGGGTGGCCTCCCTCAAGTCACAGCAGGAAGCGGGCGTCACCACCCGCAGCGATGATGGGCGCACACCCCAGGAGCAGCTCGAGGCGATTCAGAGGGAACTGAGGCCCCTCCTGGATCTGCAGCAGCAGCACTATCGCCATTCGCTCAAGCGCAATCTCAGTGAATACGGCGTTCACCTCTACGACTATGTGCGGCTGAACCGGCAGCAGAAGCAGTGGGTTGACGACTACTTCCGCACTGCCGTGTTCCCGGTGCTCACGCCCCTGGCGGTGGATCCGGCCCATCCCTTCCCGTTCATGAGCAACCTCAGCCTGAACGTGGCCGTGCTGGTGCGCGATCCCGATACCGGTCAGCAGCAGTTCGCCCGGGTGAAGGTGCCACAGAAGATCCTGCCGCGCTTCGTGCCGATCCCCACGGAGCTGGGGGGCCGGGGTGCCACGCCGGTCTATTCGGCGGTTCCTCTGGAGCAGGTGGTGGCCTTCAACCTGCAGTTGCTGTTCCCGGGCATGACGATCGAGGGGCACTACTTCTTCCGCATCACCCGCGATGCCGACCTGGAACTGCGCGACCTGGAGGCTGACGATCTGATGGAAGCCCTGCAGGAGGGGCTGCGCAAACGGCGGATGGGCGGGGAGGTGGTGCGGCTGGAGGTGGCCGACGAAATGCCCGACGAGGTGGTGCAGGTGCTGATGGAGGGCTGCGGCGTGGAGGCGGAAGACCTGTACCGCATCAACGGCCCTCTCGGCCTCGACGATCTGATGAACCTGCTGGCGATCCCCCTGCCCCTTCTCAAGGACGCTCCGCACAAGGGACGCACCGTGCCGGCCCTGCTGCGGGCCCAGCGCAGCCAGCTCGAAGACGGCTCGATCAAGGCCGAGGACTTCGAGAGCATCTTCCGGGTGATCCGCCGCGGCGACGTGCTGATGCACCATCCCTACGACCTGTTCGCCACCTCGGTGGAGGAATTCCTCAGCCAGGCCGCCGACGACCCGTCGGTGCTGGCGATCAAGATGACCCTCTATCGCACCTCCAAGGATTCGCCGGTGGTGGCGGCCCTGATCCGCGCCGCCGAGAACGGCAAGCAGGTGATGGCCCTGGTGGAACTGAAGGCACGATTCGACGAAGACAACAACATCCAGTGGGCCCGCCAGCTGGAGCGCTCGGGTGTGCACGTGGTGTATGGCGTTCTGGGCCTCAAGACCCACACCAAAGTCGCTCTTGTGGTGCGACGCGAAAAAACGAAACTGCGCAGCTACGTGCACATCGGTACCGGCAATTACAACTCACGCACCTCCAGCCTCTACACCGATCTGGGCCTGCTCACCGCCCGTGAGGAATTCGGTCAGGACCTGGTGGAACTGTTCAACTACCTCACAGGTTTCTCCAAGCAGCAGAGTTTCCGCAAACTGCTGGTGGCTCCGGTCACGCTGCGCAAGGGCATGGAGGACCGGATCCGCCGCGAGATCCTCCATGCCCAGGAAGGCCGAGGGGGCCACATCCGGGCCAAGATGAACGCGCTGGTCGATCCGGCGATCATCGGCCTCCTCTACGCGGCCTCCCAGGCGGGGGTGAAGATCGAACTGGTGATTCGCGGCATGTGCTCCCTGCGGCCCGGGGTTGAAGGGGTGAGCGACAACATCCGCGTGCTGAGTGTGATCGGCCGCTTCCTCGAGCACTCCCGACTCTTCTGGTTCGCCAACGGTGGTGAGCCCGAACTGCTGATCGGCAGTGCCGATTGGATGCCGCGCAACCTCGACCGCCGGGTCGAAGCGGTGGCCCCGGTGGAAGACCCCGTGATGCGCCAGCAACTGGAGACGCTGATCGAGCTGTACCTAGCCGATACCGCCGCCTGGCATATGCAGAGCGACGGCCGTTTCATCCAGCAACAACCGGAAGGAGAACAGCAGCTCGTTCAGGCCACCTTGATGGAGCGCTGGCGGGGCGGATTCGCAGCAGAACGACCGGCTGGGTAGCCGGCGCAACCAAATCGCGGGACCGGGCCCCATTCGTACAGGAATTCTTCCGTTTCAAGGCAGTGCGCCCTGGTCCACGGTGCTACATTCCGCCCAAATTCATTCGGAGGCCTGGGGTGATGGGGACACCTCTGCATTCCGCCCTCACGGTGCTGCCCGGCCATGCCGACAGCCCGGTGAGCGGCGAACGTTCCGGTCGGCGTTCCGCTGTGGCCATTGGCTCGCAGCGGCAAACCGGCCGGCTCAGTGCGGACACGATCGGCTGGTATCTGAGCAGCATCGGGCGTGTGCCCCTGCTGACACCCGCTGAGGAGATCGAACTGGCTCACCACGTGCAGAAGGCCAAGCAACTGCTGGAGCTGCCTGCCTCGGAGCGCACACCCCAGAACAACCGCCGCATCCGCATGGGCCAGCGGGCCCGCGACCGCATGATGGCCGCCAATCTGCGACTGGTGGTGAGTGTGGCCAAGAAGTATCAGAACCAGGGGCTCGAGTTGCTGGATCTGGTGCAGGAAGGGGCGATCGGGCTGGAGCGGGCTGTCGACAAATTCGACCCCGCCATGGGCTACAAGTTCAGCACCTACGCCTACTGGTGGATCCGCCAGGGCATGACCCGGGCGATCGACAACAGCGCCCGTACGATCCGGCTGCCGATTCACATCAGCGAGAAGCTCTCCAAGATGCGGCGCATCAGCCGCGAGCTTTCCCATCGCCTCGGCCGCCAGCCGAACCGCCTGGAGCTGTCCCACGCGATGGACATGCGGCTGGAGGAACTGGAGGAGCTGATGTCCCAGAGCGCCCCCTGCGCCTCCCTCGACGCCCATGCGCGCGGCGAGGAGGATCGCAGCACCCTGGGTGAACTGATCGCCGATCCGGCCAGCAACGAGCACTTCGATGCGATGGACCGCCATCTGCAGAAGGAACACCTCGGCACCTGGATGTCCCAGCTGAACGAGCGCGAGCAGAAGATCCTGCGGCTGCGCTTCGGCCTGGAGGGCAGCGAACCGCTGACCCTCGCCGAGATCGGCCGCCAGATCAACGTGTCGCGCGAGCGTGTGCGGCAGCTCGAAGCGAAAGCGATCCTGAAGCTGCGGCTGATGAGCAACCTTCAGCAGGCCGCCTGATCGCTGTCGCTGCCCCCTGCTCGTGAGCCCCGATCCTGCCGGCTGGACCCACCAGTTGTTCGCTGTGGCAGCGGTGGGGGTCTGGCTGGCGGGCCTGAGCCTGCTGGCCCTGTGGGTGCGGGACCGCTGGCCCCACCACCGCGAGTGGAGCCGCAAGCTGGTGCACATCGGCGCCGGGCCGGTGGTGCTGATCGCCTGGTGGCTGGGCATCGACCGCGCGATCGCCCTTCCCGCCGCCGCCACGGTCACCGTGATCGCCGCCCTCAACCACCGCTTTCGCCTGCTGCCGGCGGTGGAGGATATCGACCGCCACAGCTACGGCACCGTGGCCTACGGCGCCTCATTCACTCTGCTGCTCTGGCTGTGGTGGCCGGCACGGCCGGATGCGGTGGCGGCAGGGGTGCTGGTGATGGCGATCGGCGATGGCCTGGCCGGGCTGCTGGGTCCGATGGTGGCCTCACCGAGCTGGAGCGTTCTCGGTGAACGTCGCTCCCTGGCGGGCACCGCCGCGATGGCCCTGGCGGGTCTGGTCGCCCTTGGCGTCATCGCCCTGCTGCCGGGCAGCCAGCCGCCGCCTTCCGCGGCGCTCCTGCTGATCGCGGCAGCGGCCACGGCCCTCGAACAGTTTGCGCTGTTCGGGATCGACAATCTCACCGTGCCCCTGGCCGCGGCCTGGCTGTGGACGGTGCTGGCCTGAGCCTGCCTGGGCCCGGCGGCAACGCCTGCTGATCGGCCTGGCCCAGCTGCACGCCCGACCACCATCCCGTCTTCAGCTCTGCAGCAGCGCCTCGCAGCGCCGCTCCCAGTCGCGGGGAGTGCCCAGACCGGCCACCAGCAGGCGGTCGGCCGGCTCGTGGCGCAGGCGCAGCTGCCACTGGCGGATCAGATCGGCCCGGTCCATCCAGGCATCGAGCACGGTGCGCTGAATCGCCTCGCCGTCCCAGCGGCGACAGCGAGCCGCTTCCACGGCCCAGCCGAGCAGGTCGTCGAGCTGGAAGGGACGAAACCCGGCAAACACCGGACCGGCGGCGGGGTTGGTGCCGCTGCGCTGCTCGAGATAGAAGAGCTGCAGCGGATCAGAAAGGCCACAGAACTGGAGCAGGTAGGTCATGGCAGCGCTCCCGAATCCTCAGAGAGAAACGGAAGCTAGACAGCTGGGCCCACAAGGAAGTTCCCAGTGAACATTCCGTTGCAACGCTGATAACTTGGCAGTCGAACTTCGCGAGTGCCAGATGCAGCAATCCCGTCTCAGACGGCGGCCAGATGGTGTTCACGGGCTGCGCGCACCGCACCCGCCAGCTCTTCGAGCAGCTCCAGGGTGGTGGGCAAATCGATGCAGGCGTCGGTGATGCTCTGGCCGTAGGTGAGCTGGGAGAGGTCGGAAGGGATCTTCTGGTTGCCGGCCACCAGGTGGCTCTCCAGCATCACCCCCATCACGTGGACCGAACCGCCCCGCACCTGCTCCGCCAGGGCCTGCAGCACCGAGCCCTGGAGGCGATAGTCCTTGTTGGAGTTGCCGTGGCTGCAGTCGACCATCAGCCGCGCCGGCAGCCCATCCTTCGCCAGCTGGGCGGACGCCTGTTCCACCGCCTCGGCCTGGTAGTTGGGCCCGCCCTTGCCGCCGCGCAGCACCAGGTGGCCGTCGGGGTTGCCGGTGGTGGTCACGATCGCGGCGTGGCCGTTCTCGTTGATGCCCAGGAAATGGTGGGGCCGGGCGGCGGCCTCCATGGCGTTGATCGCGGTGGTGACGCTGCCGTCGGTGCCGTTCTTGAAGCCGATCGGCATCGAGAGGCCCGAGGCCATCTCCCGATGGGTCTGGCTCTCGGTGGTGCGGGCCCCGATCGCCGTCCAGCTGATCAGGTCGGCGATGTACTGGGGCACCACGGGATCGAGCAGCTCGGTGGCGGCCGGCAGGCCCATCTCCGCCAGGTGCAGCAGCAGGGAACGGGCCCGCCGCAGACCGGTGTTGATGTCGTAGCTGCCGTCGAGGTGGGGATCGTTGATCAGTCCCTTCCAACCAACGGTGGTGCGCGGCTTCTCGAAGTACACGCGCATCACCACCTCGAGTTCGTCGTGATGGCGGCGCTGGGCCTGCACCAGGGCGTCGGCGTACTCCTTCGCCGCCTGCACGTCGTGCACCGAGCAGGGACCCACGATCACCAGCAGGCGCTGATCGCCGGCATGCAGGATGGCCTTGATCCGTTCCCTCGCCTGCTGCACGGTGCGGGAGGCCGCCTCGCTGATCGGCAGTTCCCGGTGCAGCAGAGCCGGCGGCACCAGCGGCCGGGTTTCCACCACGTGGAGGTTGGAGGTGGGGATCATGCGGCGTAGGTGCTTGAACTGGCCAGGGTTTCCAGCCTATGCGGGCGGCTGCGGCGAGGCGAACCATCCCCTGGGGCGACTTAACCCCAGCCCATGGATTTCTTTACCCCCCCACAAGCTGGCCCCCTGACCAGGACTTGATGATGCGAACTCATCTGGACGTCGTCGGCCTCGCATCCGTCCCCACGGGCTTGCGCCTCTGCTTACGTTCTCCCCCTCATTCATGCGCACCCCTACCTTCGCGGCTGCCCTGGCGGCACTTCTCTCGCTGCTGCCCGCCCAGGCGGCACCCCAGTTCACGAACGGTCTGACCATCGGTGGAGCCGAGCTGGATCGATCCGGCGGAACGACGGTGAACGATGGCCGGCTCGGATTTTTCTCCGATCTCTATTACGATCCCCACCGCAATGAATGGTGGGGCCTTTCCGATCGTGGCCCTGGCGGCGGCACGATCAGCTATAATACCCGGCTGAATCGCTTCAGCCTGGATGTCAATCCCCTCACCGGGGAAATCAGCAATTTCGCTGTACAGCAGACCATCCTGTTCCGCGATGGAGCGCAGGCCTTCAACGGGTTGGCTCCCAGCCCCTCCAACGTCCTGGGCAACGCCTTCGATCCGGAAGGCATGGTGATCCTGCCGGGTAGCGGCAACATCCTGGTCTCGGATGAATACGGACCCTCCGTGATTGAATTCGACCGCAACGGCCAGCTCGTGCGTCGCTACGAGGTGCCCGCCAACCTGATCCCGATGGTCGGCAGCAACGTTGATTACAACGCCACCTCCAGCACTCTTACGGCCGGCCGCGAGAACAATCGCGGTCTCGAAGGCCTCGCCGTGAGCCCCGACGGTCGCTATGCCTTCGCGATGCTGCAGAACGGCACGATCACCGATGGCTTCCAGGCCAATGGCTCGTTCAACCGCAGCATGTACACCCGCATCATCAAATACGACACCAGCACGGGCAATGTGCTGGGACAGTACGCCTACCAGCTCGATGGCAATGGCCCATCACCATCGCAGGGGCGCGGCATCTCAGCGATCGTTGCCCTCGATGCCAATCGCTTCATGGTGCTGGAGCGCAACAACCGCGGCGTGGGCGTCGAATCCAACCTCAGCAATCCAGACAAGAAGATCTACATCATCGACATCAGCATGGCCACGGATGTCAGCGCCATCGCGCTTTCGGGCAGCCTGCCCAACGGCACCGTGCTCGCGAGCAAGAGCACCCCGGCCCTGGCCGATCTCGTGGCTTCCAGCATCCTGAACGACGCCTCCCTGGCAGCGTTGGGGGGGAGGGGCGCCGAGAAGTGGGAGGGATTGACCGTGGGCCCGCAGCTCAGTGACGGGTCGTTTCTGCTGCTGGCCGGCACCGACAACGATTACTCGGTGACCCAGAACGGCACCGGCACCCAGTTTGATGTGTATTACAACCCCGCCGATGGCTCGCGCGTGCAGTGCGACCTCGGCACCCAGGTGCACTGCACCAGCATCTCGACCACCGGTGCGGTGAGTTCCAACCCCGGCAACGTGGGCGATCTGCCCGACTCCTACGAACTGATTCCCGGGGTGCTGATCGGTTTCCGCGCGAGCGTCCAGGATCTCGGTGGCTACACGCCGCCGGTGGCACCGATACCGGCTCCCGGCCCCCTGCCCCTGGCCGGCGCCATGGCGGCCCTGGGATGGAGCCGCCGCCTGCGGCGACGCCTCCATGCCCCCCGTCCCGGGAGATAGCGTCACGGCTGCCTAAGTTCGGCGGGCAGCGACGGCCCACCTGCCATGGACCCCAGCCTCAGCCATCTCAATCCCCGGGGTGAGGTGCACATGGTGGATGTGGGCGGCAAGGCCACCACCGCACGCGAGGCGGTGGCCGAGGGCTATCTGCGCCTGGATCCGGCAGCCCTGGCCCTGGTGCGGGAGGGCCGGGCCGGCAAGGGCGACGTGCTGGCGGTGGCCCGGGTGGCGGCGATCCAGGCGGCCAAGCGCACCGCCGAGCTGATTCCCCTCTGCCATCCCCTGCCGATCAGCGGCCTGGAGGTGGAGATCGGCGAGGCGCCGCTGCCCGCAGCCGGCGTCATGGGCCTGCGGATCGAGGCCACCGTGCGCACCACCGCCCCCACCGGCGTGGAGATGGAGGCCCTCACAGCCGTGCAGGTGGGCCTGCTCACCCTCTACGACATGCTCAAATCCGCCGACCGCGCCATGACCATCGGCCCGGTGCAGCTGCTGCACAAACGCGGCGGCCACAGCGGCGACTGGCAGCGAACCCAGGAGGTGCACGATGGCTGACCCGCTGCCCAGCGCCGAGCCGTGGGGCCCGGAGGGCCTGCCCCTGGAGGAGGCGCGCACCCGGATCCTGGCGGGCCTGCAGCCGCTGGGGCTCCGGGAGGAGCTGCCCCTGGCCGCCGGCCTGGGCCGCACCTGCGCCGAGCCGGTGCGGGCAGCGGCGGCGGTGCCGGGATTCCGGGCTTCGATCCTCGACGGCTACGCCATCGCCGGCTCGGAGGAGCCGACGGAGGGCAGCCACTGGCGCGTGGTGGGACGCTCGGTGGCGGGAGTTCCGTATGCCGGCAGCTTGAGGGCCGGCGAAGCGGTGCGCATCCTCACCGGCTCCGTGGTGCCCGAGGGCAGCGGCCGGGTGCTGGCCCAGGAGCTGGTGCAAGCCCGCCAGGAGAGCGCGGAAGCGGTGATCGAGCTGATCCAGCCCTGCGGCGCCAACCCCTGGATCCGGCAGCCCCAGGAGGAGGCCAGCCCGGGGGACGAGCTGGTGGCGGCGGGCCGGCGGCTGGGGGTGGCCGAGCTGGGACGGCTGGCGAGCTGCGGCGTGCAGCGGCTGAGCGTGAGGGCACGACCGCGGATCGGGCTGCTGATCAGCGGCGATGAACTGCTGCCGGCCGGTGCGCCCCGGGGGCCCGGGCAGATCTGGGAGAGCAATTCGGCCCTGCTCACGGCCCTGCTGGCGCGCCTGGGCTACGCGGTGAACGAACAGCAGGTGGTGGTGGACCAGCCGGAAGCGCTGCGAGCGGCCCTGCGGGAGCTGGCGGAGCGCTGCGATGTGGTGGTCAGCACCGGCGGCGTGTCCGCCGGCGACAGCGACTGGATCCGTCCGCTGGTGGCGGAACTGGGAGAGGTGCACTTCTGGAAGCTGTTCCTGCGCCCGGGGCGCCCGTTCGCCTGGGGCCAGGTGGCGGGCACCCCGTTCTTCGGGCTGCCAGGCAATCCGGTCGCCGCGGCGATCACGGCCCTGCAGCTGCTCTGGCCGGCCCTGCAGCGGCTGGAGGGGGCGGAGCTGCAGCTGCTGCCGCGGCTGAAGGTGCGGCTGGCCCACGCGCTCAGGCGCAGCTCCGGCCGGCCAGAGCTGGCCCGCGCCCAGCTGGCGGTGGCGGCTGACGGAACGCTGCTGGCGCGGGTGGAAGGGAGCCAGGCCTCCTCGCGCATCGGCTCGCTGCAGGGGGCGGATCTGCTGCTGGAGATCCCGGCGGAGCTGGGGGCGCTGGCGGCGGGCACGGAGCTGTGGGCGCAGCTGCTGCGGCTGGCGATCCTCTGAGGGCGGCTGGCAGAACGAAATGATGGAGCACCTGGGTCCTTCCAGCCATGCCATCCGGTGGCCGGGGGCAGACGATCGGCTACAGAATCAGCCCGGGACTGCGGCCCACCGCTACCGGAATCCGAGGCCATCAAGCCCATAACGGCGATGCACAAGCGCTCCCTCAGCGAAACCGACATCTGCGACCGCTTCATCACGCCGGCCCTGCGCCAGGCGGGCTGGCTGCAGGAGCGGATCCTGCGCGAGCATTCGTTCACCGATGGCCGCATCATCGTGCGCGGCCGGTTGGTGAGCCGCGGCAAGCGCCGGCGGGCCGATTACCTGCTGGTTCATGAGGGGGTGCCGCTGGCGGTGATCGAAGCGAAAGACAACAGCCAGGCCCTCGGCGCCGGCATGCAGCAGGCCCTGGCCTATTCCGACGCGCTGGGGGTGCCCCATCTGCCGTTTGTGTTCAGCAGCAACGGCGATGGCTTCCTGTTTCACGACCGCACCGGCCAGGCCGACACGGTGGAATCGGTGCTGGCGCTGGAGCATTTCCCGCGCCCCGAAGAGCTGTGGCAGCGCTATTGCCGCTGGCGCGGCTTCACGGCCGAGCAGGAAAAGGTGGCGCTGCAGCCCTATTACGACGGCGGCAGCCGCAAGGAGCCGCGCTACTACCAGGTGAATGCCATCCAGGCCACGGTGGAGGCGATCGCCAGGGGGCAGCAGCGCATCCTGCTGGTGATGGCCACGGGCACGGGCAAAACATTCACGGCGTTTCAGATCATCTGGCGGCTGTGGAAGGCGGGGGCGAAAAAGCGGATTCTGTTTCTCGCCGATCGCAACGTGCTGGTGAACCAGACGATGGTGAACGATTTCCGGCCCTTCGGTGGCGCCATGGCCAAGTTGAGCACGGCCGCCAAAACGATTGAGCGCTCCGATGGCACCCTGGAGACGATTGCCCTGGCCCTGAACAAGCAGCGCCGCATCAACAAATCCCATGAGATCTACCTGGGCCTGTATCAGGCGCTCACCGGCCCGGAGGAGCGCCAGAAGCTCTACAAGGAGTTTTCGCCTGATTTCTTTGATCTGATCGTGGTGGATGAATGCCACCGCGGCAGCGCGGCGGAGGATTCGGCCTGGCGGGAGATCCTGACGTACTTCAGTGGCGCCACCCAGATCGGCCTCACCGCCACGCCGAAGGAAACCAAGTATGTGTCGAATATCCATTACTTCGGCGAACCGGTGTATACCTATTCGCTCAAGCAGGGCATCGCCGATGGCTTCCTGGCCCCCTACAAGGTGATCCGGGTGCATCTGGATCTCGATACCGAAGGCTACCGGCCCCGAGCGGGCCAGCTGGATGATCGCGGCAGGGAGATCGAGGATCGCCTCTACAACCAGAAGGATTTCGATCGGGTGCTGGTGATCGATGCGCGCACCAGACGGGTGGCTCGCTGGATCACGGAGTATCTCAAGGCCAGCGGCGATCGCATGCAGAAAACGATCGTGTTCTGCGTGGATACCGAGCACGCCGAGCTGATGCGCCAGGCGCTGATCAACGAAAACCAGGATCTGGTGCAGGCCAACCGCCACTACGTGATGCGCATCACCGGCAACGACACCGAAGGTATGGAGCAGCTCGACAACTTCATCGATCCGCTGGAGCCCCATCCGGTGATCGTCACCACCTCACGGCTGTTGAGCACGGGGGTGGATGCGCAGACCTGCCGCTTGATCGTGCTGGATCGGGAGGTGGGTTCGATGACGGAATTCAAACAAATCGTGGGCCGCGGCACCCGCGTGCATGCCGACAGCCAGAAGCTGTTCTTCACCCTGGTGGATTTCCGCAAGGCCAGCAAGCACTTCGCCGATCCGGAGTTTGATGGCGATCCGGTGCAGATCTATGAACCCGGCGAGGGGGATCCACCGCTGCCTCCGGTGGACGATCTCGGGCCCCAGGAAGAAGACGGGGAGGCTGACGATGGCCCGCAGCTGGGCGATGGCCAGGATGGCGAGGGCAACGATCCGCCCGACCCCCTGCCCCCCGGCCCTCTGCCTCCCAGCGAACCGCGCCAGAAGTACTACATCAAGGGCCGGCCGGTGAAGGTGCTTACCGAGCGGATTGAATACCTCGATGACAACGGCAAGCTGGTGATCGAATCGCTGCGCGACTACAGCCGCCGCACGGTGCGCGAGCAGTACGCCAGCCTCGATGCCTTCCTGCGCCGCTGGCGAGGCGAGGCGCGCAAGGCGGCGATCATCGAGGAGCTGGCCGAGGAGGGGCTGCTGCTGGAGCCGCTGCAGGAGGAGGTGGGGCTGGAGCTCGATCCCTTCGATCTGATCTGCCACATCGCCTACGACCAGCCGCCCCTCAGCCGCCGCGAGCGGGTGGCCCAGGTGCAGAAGCGGGATGTGTTCAGCCGCTACGCGCCCCAGGCGCGGGCGGTGCTGGAGGCGCTGCTGGCCAAGTATCAAGACGAGGGCGTGGTGGCGGAGCTCGACAATGTGAGGATCCTGCAGATCCCGCCGTTCAACACCATGGGCACGCCGTTGGAATTGCTGCGCGGCTTCGGCGGCAAGGCCGATTTCGAACGGGCGGTGCACGAGCTGCAGACCGCGCTCTATGCGGAGGCCGCCTGAGATGTCGGCCCGCACGGCCGTGAAGGCGATTCAGGACATCATGCGCAAGGACGTGGGCGTCGATGGCGATGCCCAGCGCCTGTCGCAGCTGTGCTGGCTCTTTTTCCTCAAGATCATCGATGATCAGGATGAGCTGCTGGAGAGCACAGAAGACGGCTATCGCTCACCGGTCCCCGCGCATCTGCAATGGCGCAGCTGGGCCAAAAATGAGGAGGGCATCACCGGAGAGGCCCTGCTGGAGTTCATCAACGAAGAGCTGTTTCCCTACCTCAAGGAGATGCCGCTCAAGGGCTCCCATCCCAACCGGGCCCAGGTGGTGCGAGATGTGTTCGCCGGGGCATACAACTACATGAAATCGGGCACATTACTACGCCAGGTGATCAACAAGATCAATGGGATCGATTTCAACAGCCTTTCCGATCGCAAGCATTTCGGCGATGTGTATGAGCAGCTGCTCAATGATCTCCAGAGTGCCGGCAATGCCGGCGAGTATTACACGCCGAGGGGGGTGACTGGTTTCATGGTCGATCGCATCGACCCGAAGCCCGGTGAGCTGCTGCTGGATACCAGCGGCGGCACCGGCGGCTTCATCACCTGCGCCCTGCGGCACATGCGCGAGCGCTATGTGAAAACCGTGGCCGATGAGCAGGCGATGCAGGCGGCCTTGCGGGTGATCGAGAAAAAGCCGCTGCCGCACATGCTGTGTGTGACGAACATGCTGCTGCATGGGATCGAGGATCCCAGCTTCGTGAAGCACGACAACACCCTGGCCCGCCCCTACAGCAGCTGGGGCACATCCGATCAGGTGGCCATCATCCTCACCAATTCCCCCTTCGGCGGCGAGGAGGAAGACGGCATTCAGGACAACTTCCCCAGCCAGTTCCGCACCCGCGAAACGGCGGATCTGTTCCTGGCCCTGTTCATCCGCCTGCTCAAGCCCGGCGGCCGGGCGGGCATCGTGTTGCCCGATGGCTCGTTGTTTGGCGAGGGCGTGAAAACGCGGCTGAAGGAAAAATTGCTGGCCGAATGCAACCTGCACACGATCGTGCGGCTGCCCAATTCCGTGTTCCGCCCCTACGCCAGCATCGGCACCAATCTGCTGTTCTTCGAGAAGGGGAGGCCCACCGAGGAGATCTGGTACTACGAGCAGCGCGTACCCGAGGGCCAGAAGGCCTATTCGATGACCCGCCCGATCAAGCAGGAGCATTTCGAAGGTTGCGTGGCCTGGTGGGGCGGCCCAGGCCGCGAGGGACGCGTGGAAACCGAGCAGGCCTGGCGGGTGCCGATCGCCACGATCCAGGAGCGCAACTACAACCTCGATCTCAAGAATCCCCACACCGTCGCCGCAGACCACGGCGACCCCGAGGAGCTGCTGGCCAGCCTGCAGGCGGCAGAGCGCCAGGCGGCTGACCTGCGCGATCAGCTCAAGGTGATCCTGGCGGAGGCGTTGTTGCGATGACCAAGACCCAACCTGATCTCCCAACCCATCCATCTGGGTATTCGCCCTACGACGTCGCCGAGCATCTGAGAAACCCGGCAGAAATGGCGGCCTATCTCGATGCCTGGCTCCAGGAGGCTCCAGATGATGCCTCCGGAATTGCCCGAGCCTTGGGGGATATCGCCCGAGCCAAGGGGGTGGCCCAGGTGGAGGTAGACATCGATGACTGACAATCCGTTCGCTCGTTTGACGTGCCCATGGATGTCGGCCGATGCAGGTCCAATCGGAGTTGGTGTGTTGTGAACCAGGGGGCTTCCATGGCAAGGCAGTTTGACGTCGTTGTGGAGAGGGACTCAGAGGGGTTCTTCGTCGCCAGCGTGCCCGCTCTCTCTGGCTGTCACACACAGGCGCGCTCGCCTGGCGAGCTGATGGAGCGGATCAAGGAAGCAATTTCTTTGTTCATTGATGTCCAAGAAGCTGGTCTTAATGAGAGCAGTCTTGTGGGAAACCAACGTGTTAGCGCTAAATCATATCTGATTAAAAAGGCCTGCGAGCAGATTTCTCGTTTGGACAGCTTTCCTGCCACGCAAGGGCAGTCATGTGCCAGCGATCGATCGACGTTGATGGCATCGGCATCGTTGCAAACACCCAGGAGTCGAAATGAACGCTGAGCGCTTGCTGGCCCATTTCGAGCAGATCAGTGAGGCGCCGGATGCGATTGCTCGGCTGCGCCGCTTCATCCTCGATCTAGCGGTGCGAGGTAAGCTGGTGGAGCAGGATCCGGAGGATGAGCCGGCGGAAGCCTGGCTGAATATCCTCTCAGTACATAAGGGCAAAGAAAGCCGCAGCAGCAGGAGTAGATTGTCGCATTCTGACAAAACCAACCCTTCCAACCTGCCGAATGGATGGTGTCACGCTTTTTTTGGTGAAGTTGCACTCATTCGTTCCAACCTGGTCAATCCAGGCAATCATCCAGATAAACCGCATATTGCGCCGGACAGCATTGAGAGCTGGACGGCCAGGCTACTACCTTTTCAAACCATAGCCGAATCAGGCGTGACCAGTCCGAAGCACCTGTTTCAGCCGGGAGTCATCTTGTATTCCAAGATCCGACCGAATCTTGCGAAGGCGATCAAGGTTGATTTTGACGGTTTGTGCAGCGCTGATATGTATCCGATTGAGCCCCTGCTGGATAGAGATTATCTTCTGAAGTACATGATATCAACCTCTTTTGTCGAGCAGGCAACTGCTGGTGACAATCGAGTTGCAATGCCAAAGATTAACCAGGCTGCACTTAACCAGATTGTTGTTCCTGTACCACCCCTCGCCGAACAACACCGCATCGTCGCCAAGGTGGACGAACTGATGGCCCTTTGCGACCAGCTGGAGGCTGCCCGGCAGCAGCGGGAGCAGACCCGCGAGCGCCTGGTGGCCGCCAGCCTGCAGCGCCTCAACCAACCCGCCGAAGACCCCGCCAGCTTCCGCCAACACGCTCAGTTCGCCCTGCAGACGCTGCCCTCCCTCACCACCACCCCGGCCCAGATCAAGCAGCTGCGCCAATGCATCCTCAACCTGGCGGTGCGGGGGAAGCTGGTGCAGCAGGATCCGGAGGATGAGCCGGCGCAGGAGTTGTTGACTGCGGTTGCTCTGGAAAAAATGATGCAGCGCCCGAATCAGGGTGGGAAAAGCATTAAACCTATGACTGTCGAGTCTGATGAAATCAATCTCTTCCCAGTGCGCATGGGATGGGTGTGGACCACGCTAGAGGAGTATGCCCTTGATGTGTCAACAGGCCCTTTTGGATCGATGCTTCATCAGTCAGACTACATCAGTGATGGAGTCCCCGTAGTTAATCCCTCGCACATGATTGGCGGGCGAATCCACCCCGACCCTAAGGTCACGGTCCCATCTGCTATTGCCGATAAACTCGCCACATATAAGCTCAGGGCTGGAGATGTAGTGATGGCGAGAAGGGGCGAAGTTGGACGCGCTGCACATGTGAGTAGTGAGGAGGAGGGCTGGCTTTGTGGTACTGGCAGTTTTATCGTCCGATTTATCCCAGAGATCCCACGAGAATATGTGCTTCTGTTCCTTTCAGCAGGACTGGCAAGAGAATATCTATTAGACAGTGCCGTTGGTTCAACCATGACGAATCTCAATCATGGAATTTTAAAACATATGCCCATCCCCCTCCCACCCCTCGCCGAACAACACCGCATCGTCGCCAAGGTGGACTCATTAATGGCCCTCTGCGACCAGCTGGAGCAGCAGCTCAGCCAGGCCGATCAACAGCGCCAGCGGTTGCTGGAGTCGCTGTTGGCGGAGGCACTGGCGAAGCCGGAGGAGGCCTTAGCTTCCGTGGAGAGTAGCTGATCATGCTCGAACGTATTCGCGTCCAGGGATTTAAGTCGCTTCGCGACGCCACGGTGGAGTTGGCGCCGCTGGTGGTGTTGTTCGGACCGAATGCCGCCGGCAAGAGCAATCTGCTGGAAGCATTGCTGCTGCTCTCGCGCCTTGTGGGAGAGCGCACCCTCAGCGAAGCCTTTGCCGAAGGAATCCGGGGCTATCCGCTGGAAGCCTTCACGCTCGCAGAGGGTGGCCTGGAACAGTTGCTCCATGGTCCCAGCCCTTGTCTGCGGCTAGAGGCTGAAATGAGCATGGAGCCGCCGCCTGGCAGACGGCGGCAAGGCATTCTGTCGTATCAGGTGGAAGTCGCGATTGATCCCCAGTCGGGGAGACTATCGGTTCAGGATGAAAGACTTGAGGACCTCACGCCGAATCGCAAGCCGCGCCATCGCAATCCCTGTCTGGAAAAAGTTCCTCGGGACCGGGACGGAAGCATAACGGATGTGCTTGCGATCAGGCGCCATGGTTCACCCAGTCATCCCTTTGAGGAAGGCGTCGGGCTTTCCCACACCATCGTATCGAATCGGCAGTTCACGGGCGCTGAGCGGTATCCGCTTTTCGATCAGCTACACCAGGAAATCGGCTCCTGGCGCATCCTCTATCTGGATCCTATCAAGTCGATGCGTGATCCGCAGCCTCCGCGGGATGTTAATGACATCGGCAGCCGTGGTGAGTGGTTGGTCCCCTATCTACATCGGCTCAAGCATCAGCAGCCGCAGGCATTCGCCGCGGTTCGCAGGGTTATCGCGATGGCGATTCCGGCAATCACCGACCTGCAGACGGATCTCAACGAGAAACGCGGCGAGCTGGAACTCAGTGTGCAGATGGATGGCCTTTGGTTGCCTTCACGCGTGGTATCTGAGGGCACCCTGCGCCTGTTGGCGCTCTGCGCCATGGCAGCCAATCCATTTCAAAAAGGCCTCGTGGCATTCGAAGAACCCGAGAACGGTGTCCATCCACGCCGCATTGAAGTGGTGACACGCCTCCTGGCTCGCGCCTCACGCAGCCAGCAGGTGATTGTCACCACTCATTCACCTCAGGTGGTGGTCGACATCGTGCGCATGATTCGGGAAGGCGAGCTGAAAGCAGGCCATGTCCGCCTGATTCGCTGCGCGACCTCGGCCGACGGTTCCACCTACCAGCCTTTCGATCCGATGGGGCCGCTTTTTGATGAGGAAGCCATCATGGAAGGACTTGGCTCCAGTGAAGAAGCCCAGGTACTGCAGGCCATGACCATCGGAGGATGGCTGGATGGCTAATCGACTCGTCGTCGATGTCTTTTGCGAGGATAGTGGCCATGAAACATTCATCCGCCATCTGATCAAGGTGATCTCTCATTCGACAGGCATTTCGACGCCAGAGTTGAGAACCCATTGCGCTCGTGGCGGGCACGGACGAGCGATCGCATCGCTGAAAGCTTGGCAGCGGGCACTGCGAACGGGACGTCAGCCACGAGGAGATGCCTTGTTGGTTCTGATCGATGCCAACAGCACAGGATGGCGGCCGATGCTGCGGCAGGTTCAGGAAGCGGTCGATGCATCTCTCTACCCCACGGTGCTGATCGGTTGCCCAGATCCGCACGTCGAAGTGTGGTGCACGGCAGATCCAGAGGCATTTCAGGCCTTGTTCAGCGTTCCTGTGCCACAGGCACCAACGCGTTCAGGGCGTCTCGTTTATAAGCAATGGCTGGCGGATGTCTTGGATCAGGCTGGAGTTCTGGTGCTGACGGACCCGATGGAGATCTGTCTTGATCTGCTCCCAAAAATGGATATGGCAAAGGCTTGTCGAAGCAGTGATTCGCTGGGGCATCTGGTCAGTGAGCTCAGGGCCTGGCTGAATCGCAATCGTGGGGGACTTTGATGCGGTACCTGGCCCAGTTGTTGAGTTGCGCCCGTCGAAACCGCCCTACCCCACTCACCACGCCGTATTCCCCTCCACCCACGTCCCCACACCGCCGCTCCATTCGCGTTTCCAGAACGGCGCCTCATGCTTGAGCCGCTCCAGCAGCTCCTGGCCGCAGCGCTGCGCCGGTCCGCGGCGGTCGGCAGTCACCGCCACCAGCACGATCGCTTCACCCGGCCGGATGCGGCCCACCCGGTGGATCACCAGCACCGCCTCGGCACCATGGCGTTCGGCGCACGCCTGGCTCAGCTGGGCCAGCTGCATCTCGGTCATGCCGGGGTAGTGCTCCAGCTCCAGCGCCTCAAGCGGCGCGCCCGAGGCCGACGTGGCGCGCACCCGGCCGATGAAATGGGCTTCGGCGGCCGCTGGGCCCAGGGCCTCGCCCTCCAGCTGCCGCTGCCAGCCGGCCAGGGCCTCCAGGGGCTCGAACGGCTGGTCGCACAGCTGGATCGTGCAGGGGTTGGTCATGGACTGGGTCGGTGGCGAAGGTTCGGGGACGGCGGCCAGACGGTCAGCCGCCGCTGATCGGTGGCAGGAAGGCCAGCTCGTCGCCGTCGGCCAGGGGCGCATCGGGCGCGGCGAAGGCCTGATTGATCGCCACGCGGATGCCCTGGGGGAGGGCGTCGGCCTGGCCAGCGCGGGCCGTCTCAGCCTCGACGCCATCGGACAGCCGCAGCTGCCGCCAGAGCGAGCGGGGTGTCGCGGGCAGCTCATCGGCGGCCACCAGCCGCTCACTCCAGCCGGCCCGCTCGCGCAGCGAGGCGAACAGTTTCACCTGAATGGGCATGGCTGGCGGGGAGCGGTGACGACCAGCCTCCCGCGTTATCGACCTCGCCGGCCGCAGCATCGCCCTCAGGCCGCCATGGGGCATCCCCTGCATCGCTGCCTCGGTGGCGACGGTTTTTGTCGACTCCCAACTGGCGACGCGATCCCGACTACGAGCAGCTCGACCCCAGCGCCGCCCATCGCGAGCGACTAGCGGGGAGGGGTGACGCCAGGGCAGGGGTTGGCGCCGTACATCCCGGTCAGTTTCTGCACGCCCATGGCATAGGTCTGCTGGGCCGCCGCCGCACCACCGCTGGCCGCTGCCGACTGCAGCTTGCCGGCGAACTGCTGGCAGGCCTGCTGTTGCTCAGCGCTGGCCGCCGCCGGCGTCGCCGTGGCCGCTGGAGCTGCCGTCGTAGAGGCCGGAGCACCGGGGGTGCCGCTGGCGGTTGGGGCCGGGATGTCGCCGCAGGGATTTTCGCCGAAGCGCTGCACCAGCTGCAGCACGCCCTGCTGATACACCTGCTGGGCCATGGCTGGATTGCCGCTGGCCTGCTGCAGCTTGCCGGCGAACTCCTGGCAGGCCCGCCGTTCCTGGGCGCGGCGGACCAGAGGCCCGGCGCTGGCGGGACCGGGCAGCGCAGCGCTCAGCAGCCCGGTGAGCAGCAGCACGGGCAGGGGGCGGAGCAGCCGTGGGGACGCCATCAACGCAGCTGTGGAGGGTGGATGCGGGGAACACTACGGCGCTCATCGCGGCGGAGGCGTCCGGCATGGCGACGGCAGCCAGGCGGCCCCCGGCCTCCCCGACAATGGGCGCAGCCTGCCTGATCCGCACCGTGAGCCTCGCCATCGCCCTGCTCACGGTGTCGGACACGCGCACCCTGGCGGACGACCCGAGCGGCGACGCCCTGCAGCGGCGCCTGGAAGGGGCCGGCCACCACCTGGTGGAGCGCGCATTGGTAGCCGACAACCGCTACGCCATCCGCGCCGTGGTCAGCCACTGGATCGCCGAGGAAGGGGTTCAGGTGGTGATCAGCAGCGGCGGTACCGGCCTCACCGGCCGGGACGGCACGCCGGAGGCGGTGGCGCCCCTGCTGGATAAGACGATCGACGGCTTCGGCGAGCTGTTCCGCGTGCTCTCGTTCGAAACGATCGGCACCAGCAGCCTGCAGAGCCGCTGCCTGGCCGGGGTGGCCAACGGCACCGTGATCTTCGTGCTGCCAGGCTCCCTCGATGCGGTGCAGACCGCCTGGGACCGGCTGATCGCCGCCCAGCTCGACGCCGCCACCCGTCCCTGCAACCTGGTGCAGCTGCTGCCGCGGCTGCGGGAGCCTCCCGCCTGACCATGGCCCTCACGGCCGCGCTGGCCCTGGTGGCCTTCTTTTATGCCTCGGTGGGGCATGCCGGCGCTTCGGGCTACATCGCCGTGCTGGCCCTGGCCGGCTGGCCGGTGGCGGCGATCAAGCCCCTGGCCCTGCTGCTCAACACCCTGGTGGCCGCCGTGGGTTGCTGGAACTTCCTGCGGGCCGGCCACTGGCCGGGGCAGCGGTTCTGGCCCGTGTATGCGCTGGCGGTGCCGGCCGCCTTCCTCGGTGGGGGCTGGGCGGTGCCGGGACCCTGGCTGCAGCGGCTCGTCGGCCTGGTGCTGCTCGCCTCCGCCTGGCGGCTGGGGCGCCGAACACAGGATCCGGCGAGCCTGCGCCCCACCAGCGCCGTGCTGCTGGCGGCCACCGGTGGCGGGCTCGGTCTGCTGGCGGGGCTCACCGGCACCGGCGGTGGCGTATTCCTCACGCCGCTGCTGCTGCTCTGCCGCTGGTGCACCACCCGTCAGGCGGCGGCGGTCTCGGTGCTGTTCATCCTGCTGAACTCCGTGGCGGGACTGGCCGGACTGCTGCTGGCCCGTCCGGCCCAGGTGGCGGCCGTGCTGCAGCCCGGCCTGCTGGTGTGGGTGGCGGTGGTGCTGCCGGCCGGGGCCCTGGGCTCACGGCTCGGAAGCCGTCACTGGCCGCTGACCTGGATCCGGCGCTGCCTGGCCGGCGTGCTGGTGCTCGCGGGCCTGAAGCTGCTGGGACTGAGGCTGGGTTGACCCTGCCGCTCAGCCCCCCAGACGGGCCATCTCCACATGGGGCATCGGACGCGGCAGCGGGGCTTCGCCCCGTTCCTCGCTGGCGCGATCGGCGCGTTGCCGCCACAGGGAGGCGATCGCTTCCCGCAGGGCCGCGGCCGGGCAGCCAGGCGCCAGCCAGGGCCGCAGATCGAGGCCGCTGCCCGGTGGGGCGAACAGACAGGTGTAGGCGAAGCCATCGGCGGTGACGCGCAGGCGGTTGCAGTCGCCGCAGAAGGGGGCGCTGATCGAGGCCACCGTGGCCAGCACGCCACCGCCATCGCGGTAGCGCCAGCGGCTGGCGGTGCCGTGGCGGCCGCGGCCGAGGGGCTCCAGCGGCCAGCGCTCGCCGATGCGGGCCACCATCTCGGCGGCCGGCAGCACGGCCTCAGGCCGCCAGCCGTTGCGGTTGCCCACGTCCATGAATTCGATCAGGCGCAGTTCCACGCCCCGCTCGCGGGCCAGGCCCGCCAGGGGCAGCAGTTCGTCGGCGTTGGCGCCGCGCTGGATCACGGCATTGAGCTTCAGGGCTCCCTGCGCCGGATCGAAGCCGGCGGCCCGGGCGTGCTCGATCGCCGCCAGCACCCGCTCCAGCGCCCGCGTGCCGGCGGTGGCATCCGCCAGGCCGGCCATGCGCGCCACGCTGGCGCCGGTGGTGCCATCGAGGCTGAGGGTGAGCCGGTCGAGCCCGGCCTGCCGCAGCGCCCGCGCCCGTTCCGCCGTGAGCAGCAGACCGTTGCTGGTGAGCGCCAGCTCGCGCAGGCCGCCTTGGCGCAGGGGCTGTACCGACTCGATCAGCGCCTCCAGATCCGGATGGAGCAGCGGTTCGCCGCCGGTGAGGCGCAGGCTCCGGGCCCCCAGCGCCACCGCCGCCGCCACCACGGCCCGCCGCTGCTCGAGGGTGAGCAGCCCCGGGGGGTCCTGGCCATCGGGGAGGCAGTAGGGGCAGGCCAGGTTGCAGCGGGCCGTGAGCGAGAGGCGAAGCACCCCCAGGGGGCGGCCGTGCCGGTCGCTGGGATGGGGGTCGGCCATGGAGGGCAGGCTAGAAACCGACCGGGCTTCTTAGGCTTGACAACCTTCCGCGCCAGCGGCGAACGAGGCAGCCATGGCTGATCCCGACCTGCCTTCCTCCGGCGGCGGCTGGCCGCTGATCGACGGCTGGGCCCGCGCCACCCTCTCCCCGAATGGCCCCCGCCTGTGGCAGACGCTGAACCACAAGAGCGCCTGCCTCTCCTGCGCCTGGGGCACCGGCGGCCAGAACGGCGGCTTCCGCGATGAACTGGGCGAACCGCTGCAGCGCTGCCTCAAGAGCGTGGAGGCGATCGCCGCGGAACTGCAACCGGCGGTGGACCCCAACGTGTTCGCCGGCCGCAGCCTGCACGAGCTGCAGCAGCTCAGCTCCGCCGCCTGCGATCGGCTCGGGCGGCTGGATCGGCCCCTGATCCGGCGCGAGGGCAAGGGTCACTACGAACCGATCGGCTGGGAGGAGGTGTTCAGCCTGCTGGAGGCGGCGTTCCGCTGCCCGCCGGAGCGCCTGGCCTCCTACAGCTCCGGCCGCTCGTCCAACGAGGCCGCCTACCTGCTGCAGCTGATGCTGCGCGCCCTGGGTTCCAACAACCTGGCCGACTGCTCCGACCTCTGCCACGCCCCCTCCTCGATCGGCCTGCGCCAGGCCCTCGGCAGCGGCACCTCGAACGTGAACCTGGAGGGCCTGCACCAGGCCGACTGCGTGGTGCTGGTGGGCTCCAATGCCCCGGCCAACCATCCGCGGCTGATGAACGAGCTGATCCGGCTGCGCGAGCGCGGCGGCACGGTGATCGTGATCAACCCGGTGCTGGAGGTGGGGCTGCAGCGCTTCGGCTCGCCCGCCTTCCCGATCCGCTCGCTGCTGCAGGGCTCGGAGATCGCCTCGATCTGCCTGCAGCCGATCCCCGGCTCGGATACGGCGGTGTTCCTGGGCATCCAGAAGGCGCTGCTGGAGCAGGGCGGCATCGCCTGGGAGCTGGTGAAAGGCTGCAGCGAGGGCTGGGAGGGGTTGATCGCCCAGCTCGAGGCCACGCCCTGGGAGGCGATCACCGCCTGCTGCGGCCTGAGCCGCGAGGAGCTGGAACTCTGCGCGGCCCGCCTGCGCGCCAGCCGCGCCGCCGTGTTCGCCTGGGCGATGGGCATCACCCACCACGCCAACGGCGTCGACAACGTGCAGGCGATCGTCAACACCGCTGTGCTCAGCGGCCACATCGGCCGTCCGGGCGCCGGCACGATGCCGATCCGGGGCCATTCGAACGTGCAGGGCTTCGGATCGATGGGGGTGACGGTGCACCTCGGCCCGGAGCTGCGCCAGGCCCTGGAACAGCTGCTCGGCCAGCCCCTGAGCCCGCGCCAGGGCTACGACACCCGCGCCCTGATCGAGGCCGCCGATGCCGGCAGCGTCGACACCCTGTTCTGTCTGGGCGGCAACCTGTTCGGCGCCAACCCCGACAGCACCCAGGCCGCCCGCGCCCTCGGCCGCATCGACACGGTGGCGTACCTGGCCACCAAGCCCAACACCGGCCACTTCCACGGCCTCGGCGCCCGCCAGACCCTGCTGCTGCCGGTGTTCAACCGGTTCGAGACCCCCCACCGCACCACGGTGGAGTCGGGCAACAACTGGGTGCGCCTGAACGACCCGGGCCGCAGCCACCTGCGCAGCGACCAGCTCCGCAGCGAGGTGCACATCCTGGTGGAGCTGGCCCACCGCCTGCTGGGCGACACGCCGATCGCCTGGAGCCGTCTGCACGACAGCGCCTACGTGCGCGAGCTGATCGCCCGCACCGTGCCGGGCTACGGCCCGATGGCCGGCATCGACGCCAGCCGGCGGGAGTTCGAGGTGCAGGGCCGGGTGCTGAGCGAGCCCCGCTTCGCCACGCCCAGCGGCCGGGCCCGGCTGGCGGCCACGTCGCTGCCGGAGCTGACGCTGCCGCCGCCGGAGCATTTCGGCGGCCTGGCCGCTGGCGAGCGTGGCCTGGTGCTGAGCCTGATCACCGCCCGCAGCTACGGCCAGCACAACACCGTCGTCTACAAGGAGGGCGACAGCTATCGGGGCATGCCCCACCGCCACACGATCCTGATGAACCGCGACGACCTGGCCCGGGCCGGCTGGCGCGCCCATCAGCGCGTGGACGTGCAGGGCGAGGCGGGTGTTCTTGAGGGCGTCGAGATCATCCCCGGCGAGATCCGCGCCGGAGCGGCGCTGATGTTCTACCCTGAAGCCAACGTGCTGATGCGGGCCGTCTGCGATCCCCGCAGCGGCACGCCGGCCTTCAAGCGGGTGCCGGTGCTGGTGCGGGGCTGAGCCGGGGCTCAGGCCGGCCCGTCGGGCACGAAGCGATCACGCACGTCGCCGCGGTGGAGGGCAGCCAGGCCTCCTCAATGAACGCGTATAGGCGAACCCGTTTAAGACGACAGGATCTTGCACCGGGATTCCAGAAACCATTGCCACAAAAGGAGTCTGGCCATGGTGCCGGCTGGATTTCTTGGTGATAGGCTGCAAAAGGAGCCAAAATCAAGTTTTAGGCGGAACCGTCCATTCAGAGCTCGAAGGATCGTAAAAACAGGGCAAGAATGTTTACCATTAGATTAGTGGTCTTGAAATAAATATCTTAGCGATCTCCTCTTTACAAATTGTGGGCTTGCTTAGCAGGAAAGATCAAACATAGAAGAATTCGTTAAATCAGGCTTGGACGGCCCCACCCAACGCTATGTAACACAGTGAACACATCTTAGGCGGATCCGCATAAGATGCGGCGACGCCCCCCCTTTGAGGCATGAGATCCGTTGTGCCGCAAGTCTTCTGATGGCTGCAAGCCGTGCGAGAGCTGCGTCTTAGGCGGACAGCCAAGGCAATCGGTGCGTCTTAGGCGGATCCGCCCAAAGAGTAGTTGCTTTGACCGTGATTCTACGGTTGTTGGGGGTGCTTAGAATCTCTGCACGGCAAAGCAACACCCGCTGCAACCGACACCCACCAAACGCTAACCGCCCGACGCTCGAAGAGCGGAGGTGCGGTTGAGCTCAATATTAGACTGAAAGAAGCAAGTCTGAACAGTACTATGTTAGGCTAGATCAGTGACGTACCATTTAGGAGCTCTTAGAACCGCTGTTTCTGGTCTGCATGCCGGGATAAGGCTCGGCGACACGGACCCCAACAATCAACCCAGCATCCGTAGAGATTAGAAATGCTTAGGATTTACAACGCGGGCAGTTATGTCCTTGCAGACGAGACCCGATTCATAAAATTCTTTCGACGCGCCAAAGATTACTTGGTTGGAGTGACACTAGCACGCCAAAGCATTAACCGTATAAAGCCTAAGTTGGTTGCCCAAATGAAGGGAGATATCGTAGAGATAGGTGGATACGATGACTACTTCAAGAAATCCTATAGATCTGGTTCTTATCTCAACTTCGATATAGTTGATGGGCCGCAAATTGACCTTGTTGGAGATGCCGAGGATATGCGTGGAATTGCCACTGAATCTCTCGGAGGAATCATGTGTGTCTCAGTGTTAGAACACACTCGGAACCCGTCACAAATCGTTTCGGAAACACTCCGTTGCTTGCGCCCAGGCGGGATTGCGTTCATTTCGGTACCCTGGATGTTCGAAGCTCACATGGAACCGCAGGATTACCATCGGTTCTCCTCTTACGAATGTGAGAAGCTATTCGCGGATTTTGAAATCTTGGACGTGGATTACACGAACTCGTACTGTGGGTTGATCGCACATCTGCTGCAGCACTTACTGGTTCTCCGTTTCACTCTCGGCATTTGCTTCTTCATTGCTGACACGTTCTTACCCCAGAGTCAGCGGTGGTCCACACAGGTATCTGCCACACTTAGGAAGCCAGCAGCTCCTAAGGGGCACGCCTAACAATGGCATCCACCGGACGGCTTTCAGCCGCCGGTGATGCCCACGTTAGGCATTCATCCACAGACTCATGGACACACCTCGGCTTCGCGCTGTTCTTGCAGAGGCTATCGACCCTTCGGGTGAGTTGTTTAAGAATTCAGCACTGAAGTCTGAAGTCTTGCCAGAAGACAGCAGAGAACAGTATCTGAACTATTTACTCAGTAGGGAAGTAGCAGACCTGCTAAGAAAAGAGCATGGGTTTGATCATGGATTCTTCATACGCGTTCCGTCTGGGGCGTTTGGTTTTCATGCCGATCAGGTTGCGGCGAAAATCGTCGAGCGAGCAAGACTTAGATCACCGGATGCTGCAGTTGGATGGCTGGACAAAGTTCTTCAGACTACGAAGGCAGCCGGAAAGGTTGTGACCGCACTTTGGGGAGTTCCTTCAATTGCGGCAGCTGAGCTCGTCCAGGGAGTCAGCTTAGTCCCGTTGAGCGACATACCCTCGTCTTCAAATCTAGATTGGTTAACCGAAGATCAAAATCATTATTTGCCGACCGGTTTGTCAAGACCGATTCTATTAGGCACCCCAAAGGCCGCCCTAGTCCGACAAGTGATTATTGACCCCTTTATCACAGTCGCCACAGATGACCAGTCGCCTAGAAAGAAAGAACCACTAAGTGACTACCAGCTCCTTGATGAGATCCGAAATGTATTGACTGCTGTGGGGCCCTGCGCCCCAATTCAAGCTGTGAGTTGGTTTCAGTTTGACGATCGTGATTTAGATGATGCCTTACTCGGCGCTGCAAGGATGTTTCGCAACCATGAAGCAATGCCTATGCGTATTGAGACTTTCGGCGATTTCGATTGTAAACAGGCTGCTGATCTCGTGCACTGCTTCTATCAAGTTGAATACAAACTGCGAAAGAAACTTAGTATCGCGTTGGACCGGCTCAACATGGCCATTCGACGCCAGAGTGTTGGGGATCGAGCACTGGACTTATGCATTGCTCTTGAGGCCATACTTGCAGATGGCCGAGCAGAGCACTCATATAAGGTCTCATTGCGTGCCGCTCTTCTTACTGAGCTCGGAGTTGAGGCAAGAGGTATCGTAAAAGCAACATATGACCTTCGGAGTGCACTAGTCCATAACGGAGAAGCACCGCCCAACATTACGGTCTCAGGGAAGGGGAAGATTACGTCTGAAGAAGTCACTAGCGAAGCGATTAAAGTTTGTGGTGCGGTAATTGTCGCAGTTCTCCGACGACGAGAACTTCCTGATTGGTTTGAGTATGATTTGAACCAGCCTAAGGCACCGCTAGTTGATGCCTAACCGGCCCCTTGAGTGGACAGGCCTCCACCGCATGTCCGATGTAGCACCTCAAGCTCCCAGCCTGCCACTCAGGGGCAGCGTTGCTTTGACCGTGATTCTACGGTTGTTGGGGGTGCTTAGAATCTCTGCACGGCAAAGCAACACCCGCTGCAACCGACACCCACCAAACGCTAACCGCCCGACGCTCGAAGAGCGGAGGTGCGGTTGAGCTCAATATTGGACCAAGCCGCTACGCGGCAGATTTCAAGAAATTAAGCATAGGCAACTACCA